>CAWHUO010000017.1:0-316613 GCA_963832605.1 uncultured Alphaproteobacteria bacterium
ACGTTCGCCATTGATCGCTGCAATCCGGCGAGTCTTCGTGGGTAAATTTGTAGGGATGAAGCAAAGCGGTTTCGTGATAGATTGATACTCCATCACAATTTCTATATTTGCGCAGACACTCCCTCCGCCAGCGCCTTATCCGCGGAGAACACCGTCTTTCGCAGCGATAATGCTGAAGTGCCAAAGCCGGTACCGGGCCGCTCAGGCGATCCCTAAATGCTTGCTAGGGTGGCTGTCGCCCGCTACCCATTTGCGTGAATACCTGCCGGGGGCGTCATGAATGTCTATGACTTGAATGAACGGATTGCGGTTGTGACCGGCGGCGGCCCAGGGCATTGGCCTTGCGGTCGCCAACCGCATCCTCGCCTCGGGCGGGCGCGTCGCCATCTGGGATCGGGACCGTGCCCTGCTCGATAAGACGGTGGCGGGCATGGGTAAGCCCGACAATGTCCAGGGACTTGCCGTCGATATCGCTGATCTTGCCGCGGTCGAAGCCGCCACAAAGGCCACGATCGAACATTTCGGCAAGATCGACATCCTCATCAACAATGCCGCGATTGTCGGTCCGAACGCGCCGACCTGGGAGTATCCGCCCGAGGCGTTCCGCGATGTGGTGAGCGTCGGGCTGTTCGGCACGTTCTACTGCTGCCGCGCGGTCGTGCCGCACATGATCGCGGCGAATTACGGCCGCATCGTCAATCTCAGCTCGGTGGCCGGCAAGGAGGGCAATCCGAAAGCGCCGGCCTATAGCTCGATGAAGGCCGCCGTGATCGCGCTGACGAAATCGCTCGGCAAGGAGCTTGCCGGCTACAATATCGGCGTCAATTGCGTGACGCCGGCCGTCGCCAAGACCACGCTGGCGTTGAGCCAGGCGCCCGATTTTCTCGCCATGATCGTCTCGAAGATTCCGCGCGGCCGCATGCTCGAGCTGGAAGAAGCGGCCTCGATGATCTGCTGGCTCGCGAGCGCGGAGAACTCATTCACCACCGGCGCCGCCTTCGATCTGTCCGGCGGGCGGGCGACTTATTGATCGGTCCTGGGGCAACAGTGATTATGAAGAGTGATAGGAGCGTGATGAAGCTTTATTATGCGCCGGGCGCGTGTTCGCTTGCCCCTCACATCGTGCTCGAAGAGGTCGGCGCGCGGTTCGAGCTGTCGCGCGTCGATCTTGCCGCCAATCAGCAGAACAGCGCGGAATACCTGCGCATCAATCCGAAGGCGCGCGTGCCGGCGCTCACCGACGGCGACTGGGTGCTGACCGAAGCTCCGGCCATTCTGCGCTACATCGCGGCGCGTCACCCG
The DNA here is from genome assembly GCA_963832605.1 of uncultured Alphaproteobacteria bacterium. GTDB lineage: Bacteria > Pseudomonadota > Alphaproteobacteria > Rhizobiales > Xanthobacteraceae > BOG-931. The sequence goes on from CAWHUO010000017.1 coordinate 1,303, forward strand.
GCCACAGGACTTTGGCCGTGGGATCCGAGAGAAGAAGCGCGCTGCGCCGAATGGCTCAATTGGCTGTCCTCGACCATTCAGGTGGCCTTCGGCCATGTCCGGCGCGCTGGGCGCTATGCCTCCGATCCAGCGCGCGGTCGATGATGTCGCCGCGACGGGGAAAAATACCTGCCGCGAACTCTGGCGCGCGGTCGATCAGAAGCTCGGTGAGGGGCCTTGGGCTGTTGGCGAGCGCTACAGCGTCGCCGATCCGCTGCTTGTTGTTTACTGGACTTGGGGACGCGGGCCGGTTCTCGGCTTCGACATGCCGCGCGAGTTTCCGCATTGGACGGAGCACGCGCGGCGGCTGGCCGCACGTCCCGCGGTGCAACGGGCCTTTAAGCAGGAAGGCCTCGAGCTGCCGTCCTAACCCAACGCGGCGATCACTTCGCTCGCCTTGGTCACCGCGGCGACGTTCTGCATGGCGTACTGGATCGATGCCCGGTGCCAGTCGGCATTCATCGTCGAGCAGCAATCCTCGGGCACGACGACGAAATAGCCCTTGTCGGCGCCGGTGCGGGCGGTGTGCTCGATCGACATGTTGGTCCACGCGCCGGTGTCGATGATGGTATCGCGGCCGCCCGACCGCAGTACGGTTTCGAGCTTGCTGCCCTCGAACGCGCTCATGCGGATTTTTTCGACCACGATGTCGCCGGGCTGTGGCTCCAGGCCGTCGACCGGCGCCGCGCCCCAGGTTCCGCGCACCATCGCCTTGGCGTCGACGAGCCCTTCGAACAGCGGTGCGTTGAGCGTGAAGCCGGGTGCGCCCGGCTCGACAACGAACCAGACATGGATGACCATCACGCCGCGCGCGCGGCACGCCTCGGCAAGGCGGCGAATATTCTCGACGACGTTCTGCTCGCGAGCGTGTTGCGGTGAGCCCGAGGAAGCAAACGCGCCGCCTTCCATCATCACGTCGTTCTGCATGTCCTGGATGATGAGAGCGCAGCGGCTGGGATCAAGGGAGAGGCCGCCATGCGCGCTCGCGCGCTCGGGGCCAGCCGGCGGCGAAGATGAGGCCGCGCCGGTTGTGCTCGCGCGCATGAACGGCTCGACGCGCGGGCCCACTTTGGTGCGCACCGCATAGAGCGAGTGCGTGGCGCACATGAACAGCGTGTGCCAATCCGCCTTGCCCCAATGCAGATTGGCGACCAGCTCCGGCACTTTGACCTTGCCGACCAGCGCGCCGGAACGGTTATAGACCCAAACACCGCCCGGCGCCGTCACCCAGATGTTGCCGGCGCTGTCGCATTTCATGCCGTCGGGGACGCCGGGCTCCAGTTCGGAGCGGATGCCCGGAGGCGAAGATGCGATCGGGACCGAGCGAGCCGTCGGCATTGACATCGAAAACGCGGATCAGCGCGCGCACGGTGTCGTTGACATAGAGCTGCCGCTCGTCCGGTGAAAAGCAGAGCCCGTTCGGCTGCTCGAACAGATTGCGATCGACCAGCAGCTGCGGTTGGCCGCCGCCCGGCGGCACGCGGTAGACGCCCTGAAATCCGAGTTGCCGCGGCCGCTCGACGCCGTAGACCGGCATGCGGCCGTACCAGGGATCGGAAAAATAGATCGAGCCGTCCGAGCGCACGCAGACGTCGTTGGGGCTGTTGAGCTCCTTGCCCTCGAAGTGCGAGGCGAGGATCTCGCGCCGGCCGTTGAATTCGCGCACCAGGCTCGAGGTGGCGTGCTCGCAGATCACCAGCCCGAGGTTCGCGTCATAGGTCATGCCGTTGCACTTGTTGGACGGCTTCATCACCTCGCGCACGCCGCCGCGCTCGTCGTAGCGCCGACGCACGTCCGCCGGCATGTCGGAGAACAACAGATACTGATCGCGCGGATGCCAGATCGGGCCCTCGGTGAACGTAAACCCGCTCGCCAGCCGGTCGACGGGCGCATCGAGATCGATCAAATCGACAAATTCGCTGCGCAGGGCGGTATAACTCATGATACGCTCCGTCCGTCAAGCCGCGAACCAATTGCGCCGCGGCAAAGACTGGATCACCGCGCCCGGAACCTGGTCTTGCAGACGGCCGATGACCTGCCCGGCTTCGATGATCGCCGGACGATCGTGCACCGGCAGCACGAAGCGCGAGCTGGCGACGACCTTCTTGATCGCCGCTTTCTCCTGGCGCTTGGTGGTGCCGTGGTTGCCGGTGACGCGCGGCTCCATGTCGCTGATTTCGCGGAATGGTTCGACCAGCTGGTCGTTGATGTCGTAGAGCACGTCGCCGCAGATGGTCGCGACCCCCTCGGCCGTCTTCACAATGACATTCATCGAGCCTTCGGTGTGGCCGCCGGCGGCCTCGCAGATCAGCCCCGGCATCAGCTCGGTCGGGCCGGAGATTTCCAGATCGAGAAAGCGCAATGCGCCCTTGGTGTGCAGCCGATCGATCAGATGCTTGATGTCGACCGCCGGATATTGCGGATGCATCAGGCCGGAAACCGAATATTCCAGCTCGCGCCGATTAATGACGACCGCCGTGTTCATGGGAAAGAGGTCGTCCTTGCCGGCGTGGTCGATGTGCAAATGCGTGTGCAGGACGTAGCGCACGTCGCCGAGTTTGAGGCCGTGCTTCTTCAATTGGTTCTCGATCATGTTCTCGTGGGATTGCATGCCGCGCATGCCGAGAAGTCTCCATGATCTGGTTGGAGCGATAGCCGGTATCGACCAGTATGGGCCAGGTGCCGCCAAGAATGAGAAAGCCGAGCGTCGGCACCCGGCGGGTGCGGCCGCAATCGCGTCCGAGCACCAAAAAGCTCGAATTCGAGCTCGATATCGCCGTAGTCGAGAATTTTGATTTCAAGCGCCATACTTTCCTCCCCGCTCGAAGTCACACACTGCTTTGAGCTAATTGAGCCGATAAACTTTTTCTGCCGTTTCTTTTAACGCCGCGCAGGCGACCGTTTCTCCGAGCGGTTCGAGCGCGTTGCGATACGCGGCGATCAGGTCGGAGTAATTGGTCCACAATTTCTCGACCGGAAAATTCGAGCCGAACAGGCAACGTGTCGGACCAAAGATATCGATCGTTTCGCGCACGATGGCGGCGATGTGGTCTGGATCGTTCTTGTGAACGAACGTGCCGAGGCCCGACAGTTTGCAGACCATGTTCGGGCAAGCGGCGAGGCGGCCCATCCCCGCCCGCCACCGCGACCATCCCTCCGCCGAGAGGTCTTCGAGCATGCCGGCGTGCTGAAGGATGAACGTTACTTTGGGAGCGCTGGCGGCGAGTTCTGCGGCGGCCGCCATCTGTCCGGTGAACACCTGGAGATCGAAGGTCCAGTTATAATCGGCAAGCCGCGCCACGTTCTTCTGCAGAATCGGATCGCGCGCGAGATCAGGCCCGGCGGCGAAGCGATACTGCGGATTCTCGTGCCACTGCAGCTGCATGCGCAAACCACGCATACCCTTGTATTTGGTCAAGCGATCAAGCTGCGGCCGCACATCTGCGGTGAGAAAGTCGGCGTAGCCGACGATGCCTTGCGGGAAGCCGGTCTCGTCGGCAGCGTGCTGCACATAAGCGACTTCGTCTTCGAAGCGGTCCTTGGCCCAATTTGCTTGCACGTAGACCGATTGGACGACGCCGCTACCCTTAAGGTCCGAGAGGTACTCGCTGATCGGATAGTCGCGCCGGATCGCGTCGTAAGGCCCAAAGATGCGCGGCTGCATCGGCCCGTCGAGCCAGGGCAGGTCGGCCCGCCGCCAGATGTGGTGATGCGCGTCGATGATTGCCGTCATGCCGCCCTCTCATTGGCGAGATCGAGAACATTGGCGCAGATGCTGTCGATCGATCCGCCATCGCCGAGTCTGTCGAGGTAGGGCCGCGCCGCAACAAGGCCCGCGGTGCGCGCCTCGAAGCCGGGATCGGCAGCGAGTGGGGTCAACCAGATGATGCGCCAAGCGATGCGGGATAGGCGCGCCACCGCGTCGGCCATCGCGCTTGGGTCGCCGCGCTCGAGGCCATCCGAGAGCACGAGGAGGACCGCCCCGCGCGCAAGGGCGGCAAAGCGCGGAACCGCAAGAAAGGCGTTGAGCGCGTCACCAATTCGCGTGCCGCCATCCCAGTCGGCGACAAGGAGCGACGCGGTGGCGAGCGCCTGTTCGCGATTCTTGAGGCGGAGCGGGCGGGTGATGCGGGTGAGCCGCGTGCCCATCGTAAAAATCTCGACTGAATCGGCGGCGCGAACCAGTGCATGAGCGAAGGCGAGGTGCACCTGAGTGCGCTCCTTCATCGAGCCGGAAACGTCGATGAGAACGACAATGCGCCGCTGCCGCAGGCGGCGCCGGCGCTGGCGGAGCCGAATGAACTCGCCGGCATGGCGCATGGCGTCGCGGAACATGCGCCGCGCGTCGGCGCCGGGCCCGCCGCGCGCCGGGCGCCAGCGGTAGCCGCGCCGCCGCGGCACGCTGGCTGGAAGCGCGCGGGCGAAGCGCCGCAGCGTTTCGCCTTCGCCTCCGGGAGCCAAGCGCCGCGCCGATAGCCGCTCCGCGGTGGTCGCCTGGGCGCCGGATTCGCGGGTCTCGTCGCCGAAAATCGGTTCGGGCCCGATTGCATTGTCTTCGGCGGCGCGCATCGGCTCTTCGTCGCTCGGTTCCGCCTCCAGCCCCGGCACGATCGCACCGAGAAAGTGGGCGTCGAACAACGCGTCGAAGTCGGCGAACCGCTCCGGCGGCGGCGCGAGCGTTGCGCGGGCGGCGCGCCGGATGTCTTCGATCCCGGTAGGCCCTAAAAGCTCGATCGATGCGAGCCAGGCCATTGTCTGCTCCGGCGCGATGGCAAAGCCGGCGCGCCGCAGCAGCCCCGCGAAGCCGACGAAGTGAGTAATCGGGTCGATCGCACCGGTCACGCCTGCGCCTCCGCGAGAATGGCGTCGATCCGCGGCGCGATGTGAACGAGGTCGTCTTCGTCTTTGAGTACGACACCAAGCGAACGGCGAAAGGCTTCCGGCCACCGTGCGCCCTGCTCGTTGAGCAGCGTCGCCGCCTCTGCCCATTCGACTGTTTCCGCTATCCCGGGAAGCTTGGCCAGCGGCTCGCGTCGCAAGCGTCCGACCGCGGCGACGACCGCGCGCGCCGCCCGCTCGCTGACGCCGGACGCCCGCATCATGACGATGCGCATTTCGCGCTCGGGGGTTGGATACTCGATCCAGTGATAGACGCAGCGGCGGCGGAGCGCCTCGTGCAATTCGCGCGTGCGGTTGGACGTCAGGATCACGACGGGCCGCTCGTAAGCGCGAATGGCGCCGCGCTCCGGGATCGAAATCTGGAAGTCGGACAGAAATTCCAGGAGGAAAGCCTCAAACTCCTGGTCCGAGCGATCGATTTCGTCGATCAGCAGCATCGTTTCCTGCGGCCGACGCAGGCAGGCGAGCATCGGCCGCTCGATCAGAAATTCGTCGCGATAAATATCGATATTGTCGCCATAGGCGCTCGCCTGGCGCATCGCCAGCATCTGCCGGGGAAAATTCCATTCGTAGAGCGCCGCGGTGGCGTCGATGCCCTCATAGCATTGCAGGCGCAGCAGCGTGCGGCCGAGTACGCCGGCGATTGCTTTGGCGGCTTCGGTCTTGCCGACGCCCGGTGCGCCTTCCAGCAAGAGCGGCTTGCCGAGCGCGAGCGCGAGATAGGCGGCGGTCGAGAGCTCTTCGTCGGCCAGGTAGTAGGCGGCGCGCAGGGCCTCCTCGAGCTCGCCCGGGCTGCCGATGCCGACGATCTTTTGACGCACCGCCATGACGTCTTACCGCGCACGTCCATGAGGCGCCGCACCGCCGCGCGCTTTGAGCGCGCGCAAGACTTTCTCCGGTGTGATCGGCAGATCATTGATCCGCACACCGACAGCCGCGAAGATCGCGTTGGCGACCGCAGGCAAAACCGGATTGGCGCACATCTCGCCCGGGCCCTTGGCCCCGAAGGGGCCATCGGGCGCAGGGCGTTCGAGCACGACGATATCGTGCGGGCAGATATCGCCGGGACCGGGCATCAAATACTCGTTGAAGTCGCGCGGGCCCTCGCGCGGATTCGGATAATAAGGCTCCGGCGTTTCATAAAGCGCGTGGCTCATGCCCATCCAAGAGCCGCCGACGAGTTGCTGCTCGACGAGCTTGGGATTGATCGCGCGCCCGATCTCATAGGCGCTCGTCATCTTCAGCACCGCGACGTCGCCAGTTTCATCGTCGACTTCGACTTCGGCGATCAGACAGGCGTGCGCGTAGCATGTCGCCGGCGACATCTCGCCGGTTTCTGGATCGACGTCCGACAGCGGCACCAGGAAAATACCGCGCCCGGAAATCGTCTTGCCCTGGCGGAACTGGGCGGCGATGGCGACGTCGCGGACCGAGATCGATCGGTGCGGCGCGCCTTTGACGCTGATCGAGCCTTTGCCGTCGGTCTCGAGGTCGCCAGGATCGACTTCAAGCTCCTCGGCGGCCGCCTCCATCATGACCCCGCGCGCCTCGCGCGCCGCCGTCATGACGGCGTTGCCGACGCGGTGGGTACCGCGCGACGCGAACGAGCCCATGCAGTGCGGACCGGTATCGGAATCGGCGGTGTCGACGTAGACGTCTTCGACCGGGACGCCGAGGGTTTCCGCGCAGATTTGGCGCGTCACCGATTTCATGCCCTGCCCGAGATCGATCGAGGAGAGCGCGACGGTGAATTTTCCGCTCGGATTGGAATGAACCAGCGCTTGGCTCGGATCGCCGCCGAGATTCATGCCGATCGGATAATTGATAGTGGCGACGCCACGCCCGCGATGCTTGGCCATTATCAGCGCCTCCGTGTGCCGAAGACAGAAGAGAAGCGCGGTGCGCCGTGGGTCGATCCGGCCGGCGGTGCTGGGGGAGGCGGTGGTGCGCTGCGCGGAGGCGGCGCCGGCGGCGCGGTCCGCTCCGGTACTGCCGGTGCGGACCGTTCATAGGCGACGCGCTGCGGCACGGCGCGAGCGGGCGCGACTGGAGCGGCGACTGACGGTGCGATGGCCGGCGCGCGCGTGCGATCCGCGCCGCCGGTGCGCGCTGCGCCTCCGCCCTGTCGCGACGACATGCGCCGGAATTCTTCGCGCAGCGGCCAATTAGCTTTCTCCGCGGTCACCTGCGCGCATTCGATGAGCGCACAGTTCTTTGCCTCGCGGCGATGCGCTTTCATGTCGCCATCGCGATAAGCGTTGAGAATGCGGAATTCGAGCGGGTCCATGCCGATCGCCGTGGCGTCCTTGTCCATTTGGCACTCGAGCGCAAAGTCGAGCGCGGTGACGCCAAAGCCGCGCATGGCGGTGGCCGGCGTGCGATTGGTAAAGACGCAATAGACGTCGGCGTGGACGTTGGGGATCGTGTAGGGCCCGGGAATATGGGCCACGCATTTTACCACCGCGTAGCTCGATAGCCGCGTATAGGCGCCGGAGTCGAAATAGGCGCGCACGCTGCGGGCGATGATCCGGCCGTCTTTCATCACGCCGTCTTTGACGTAAATGCGCTCGGCGCCGCGCGGCGAGCCGAACTGCATCTCCTCGTGGCGGCCGAAACGGTAGCGCACCGGTGCGCCGGTCAGGCGCGCCGCCAAAATGGAAAGCGGCTCGGTGAGGGTGTCGACCTTGCCGCCAAATCCGCCGCCGACCGTGCCGCCGATGAAATGCAGTTGGTTGGATTGCATGGCGTTGATCTTGGCGGAGGTGTCGAGCGAGAAGAACAGCGCCTGGGTGGAGGTGTAGACGATGAAGCGGCCGTTGGTGTCGGGCACGGCGATCGAGCCATTGGTCTCGGTCGGCGCGTGCTCGATCGGCGACATCTGGTAGCGGTCTTCGAGCACCATGTCGGCTTGCTTGAACGCCGCCTCGACGTCGCCGAACCGTAGCTTCTGGTGATCGTATTTGCCGTAATATTCGAACGTGTTTTTCGGATAGGTCGCGTTGACCGACGGCGCGCCCGGCTTGAGCGCTTCCTCGACGTCAAAGACCGCGGGCAACTGATCGTAGGAAATGCGGACCAGAGCCATCGCTTCCAGCGCCGCGCGCTCGCTGGTGGCGACGATGCCGAGGATCGGCTCGCCCTTGTAGCGCACCACGTCGCTGGCGAGCGACGGCTCGTCGTCCTTGCCGAATTGGATGAGGCTAAGGAGCGTGTTGAGATTGACCGGCACGTCGGCTGCGCGAATGATCCGCTTGACGCCGGGGGCGCGCGCGGCCGCCGAGTCGTCGATCGAGCGAATGCGCGCATGCGCGTGCGGGCTGCGCAGGATTTTCAGATGCAGCAGGTTGCCGAACCGATGATCGTCATAATAGGGCGACGTCCCGGTGACGTGGCCGAGCATGTCCTGCCGTTGGGTCGGCTGGCCGACTTCTTTCAGGTTATCGTCGCGTTCGTCGGCGAAGATGTCCTTGCGGAATTCGAGCATGACGTTGTCCTTCAGGCGCGGCGACGGTTGTCGCTGCGGGCGGCATCGAGCACCGCCTGGATGATCGGTTCATAGCCGGTGCAACGGCAGATGTTGCCGCAAAGGGCGTCGACGACATCCTCCCGGCTCGGAGAGGAGTTGCGGTCGAGAAGCGCCTTGGCCGCCATCAGCATGCCCGGCGTGCAATAACCGCACTGGGCGGCGAAACGCTCCATGAAAGCGTTTTGCAGCGGATGCAGGTCGGCGCCGCGCCGCAGACCGGCGACGGTTTCGATCGAGCGGCCGGCGCAGGTCTCCGCCAGCGTTACGCAAGAAACGCGCGGTACGCCATCGATCAGCACGGTGCAAGTGCCGCAGGTGCCTTGCCAGCAGCCGCCTTTCACCGATAGATCGCCGACTAACTCGCGCAGCACGTCGAGCAGGTTGGCGCCGCTCTCGACGAAGGCGGCAACATCCTCGCCGTTGAGACGAAACTGGATCGGTGTCTTCATGGGCAGCTCACGCTTGGCCGGCGCCGAGCAGCAGCCGGCGCAAATGGACGGGAAGGATTTCGCGCCGCCACCAGGCGCTGGCGATCGCATCGTCAACGGGCGCGGTGCCCTCGGCGGCCACGGTGAGCGCCGGAGCGATGCCGGCCGCGTCGAGAGCGCGGCCTTCAAGGGCTCGCTCTGCCGCCTTGGCCCGCACTGGCGCCGGGCCCATCGCGCCATACGCGATCCGTGCGCCGGTTACGCGACCGCTCGCAAACGGCAATTGCGCCGCAATGGATAGAACCGAGATGCCCTTGGGGTGGACCCGGGTCACCTTGACGAAGCGGAATGCCTCGGCCGCCGGCGGCTTGAATGCGACGGCGGACACGAGTGAGGAGCCGCGGTCGCGACGGCCGAGAAATTCCTCGATCGGCACCTCGCGCTGACTAAAGCCGCCGGCGAGCATTACGGTCGCATCGAGCGCGAGCAGCGCCGCTGCGAAGTCGCCGTATGGTGACGGCGCGAACAGATTGCCGCCGACGGTCGCCGCCTCACGTATCGCCGGCCCGCCGACCGCGCGCGCCACCGGATGCAAAAAGGCAAGCTCTCGCTCGGCGAGAATGGCGGCCATGGTCACGCCGGCGCCAAGCTCGACGCGGCCCGACGAAACGGCGATATGCAGCAAGTCCGGATCCGTCGAACGGACGATCGTCTCGATCGCCGGATCGGCTTCATTCACCGCCCGCATGACCAGCGTGCCGCCGCCCAGAAAGCGTGCGCCGCGTTCACTCGACAGCGCGCCGGCAGCGTCAGCCAAGCGGGCGAAGCTTTTGACGTTGATGCTCATGCGCGCCCTTCCAGTCGCGATGATTCGGTCAGGGAGCGAATTGCGGCAAAGCCGGCGTCATAGATGTCCTCGCCGACCATGCGTGTCATCGCCGCTTCCTCGCCTTTGCGCGTCGTGAACGAGCAACGCCAGTCCCAAAACGTGCGATCGCCGTCGGTGACCGGCGCCAGCCGTACATGGGCTACATAGTTGAACAACGGAACCGGCGTCTCCAACAAACAATAGCTGAAGCTTTGTTCGAGATCCGATAGCGTCAGCAGCCGCTCGCGCAGCTCGGCGCCGTCGCGCAGGAAAAAGTGGCGCACGCAGCCGATCTTGTCGGCACTTTGGCCGCGCTCGATCGTGCTCTTGCCGACTGCAGGGTGCCAGCGATCGTGGCCATTGAAATCGCGCAGCAGGGCCCACACGCGGTCGGTCGGTGCGTCGATGATCGTCGAGCGGACGATGCGAATCACGGCTCAGCCTCCGAACTGACGCTTTAAGGCGTCAAAGCCGCCCTGGAAGACACCGCCGCCGATCGAGGCGACAAGCTCGGCCTCGCGCTCCGGTGCGCAGTCGAATTCCGCCGTCCACTCGGCGAAGGTGCGCTCGCCGTCGGTGATCGGGGTGAGTCGCAGCGTCGCCACATAGTTTTCGACGCCCATCGGGGATTCAAGGATCGAATAGGTACAAAACAGATCGAAGTCCGACAGGCCAAGAAGCTTTTCCCGAATCCGATCGCCGTTGCGCAGCCGGAAATCGCGGACGCAACCGACCTTATCGGCCGGTTCACCGTTCTCGATCCGGCTCTCTGCGATTCCCGGATGCCAGGAGGGCAGGCCGTTGAAATCGCGCACCCGCGCCCAGACGCGATCGGAGCGGCCGTTGATGACGCTTGAGACATAGACGCGGGCCATGTGGCTCCCTCCCTGGTTTCTTTTGTTTGCTCGCGTCGCTTTTAGCTTTGCCCGGACGATCCACTGCCGCCCCCTTCAGGCGGTTTTTTGGGCGTCGCCTCCTTGCGGATGCCCTGCATGTCGCGCGCCTCGCGGATGAGGCCGGGCATGCGCGAGAGGCTGCCGCCCTCGACGCCGATTTCGGCGAGGATTTGATCGATGAGCGGCGCCTGTACGCGGTACCGCAGCGCCGAATCGATGACCTCGTCGGTGGCGCTGCGTCCGCCATTACCGCCGCCGCCACCGTTGAGGCCGTCAACCTGGAGAATCCGGATGCCCTCGATCTTCTCCATCGGCTTGACACTCTCGCGCACGATCCCCTCGATACGCTCAAGCAACCTGCGGCGGAACAGCGATGCACGGGCGGCGTCGGACAGGACGTTCTCGGCCTCGTTGAGGGCCCGCTGCGATTCGGCTTCGACCGCGGCGCGCACCTGTTCGGCGGCGGCCGCGATCCGCACTTCCTCGGCCTCCTTCTCGGCGATGAGAACTTCGACCGCGCGCCGGCGGCGCGCTGCCTCGCTCTCGCGCACCGTCTTGACGCGTTCCTCGGCCTCGACCGCCTGAGCGCGGGCCGCCTCGGCTTCCGCCTGCGCCGCCGATTGCTCGAGCGACTTGTGGTGGATTTCGATGGCACTCTCCATGCGGGCGGTTTCGACCGCAGTCTCACGGCCAATTTCAAGCTGACGCAGCTCACGCTCGCGGATGATCCGCGCCTCATCGAGGCCCCGCTCCGAAGCAATGCGCGCCCGCTCGACTTCCTCGCGGGCGGCGATCTCGGCTTCCTGCAACGCCTGCACGCGGGCGACTTCGAACTGCTCAACGGCCCGACGGCGTTCGAGCCGGGCAAGTTCGAGTACCTGTTCGCGCGCGACGTCGGTACGCTCCACCTGCTGGGTAGCGACGATATTGGCTTCCTTCACCCGACGATCGGCGTCGGCGCGCTCGGCGAGCACGCCGGCGACTTCGATCGAGCGATTCTGATCGGCGATCTCCACGACCTTGCGGCGTTCGACGTCGAGGATGTCGCGCGTTTGCGACGAGTTGATGCGCTTGCGTTCCAGCGCCAGCTCGGTGGCGATGCGCGCGGTCTCGATCGCCTCGCGGCGCTTGATCTCGGCGTCTTCGATCGCCTCTTCGCGGGAGATGTCGCGCGATTTAGTCTCCTGCTCGGCGGCAATGCGCTCGGCGGCGATCCGCTTATCCTGGGCGATGCGGGCCTGCTCGACGGCCTCGCGTGCCGCAATCTCGGCGGTGTCGACGGTGCGGTTGCGGGCGATCTCCAGTGACCGTACCTCCTCGTCGCGCGATATCCTTTCCGCGGTGACCTTGCGGTCCTGCAGAATACGAACCGACTCGACGAGCTGACGCGACGTGATATCGGCGGACTCGACGGCTTCGTTGCGAGCGATTTCGCGGCTGCGGGTGTCTTGATCCGCGGCGATGCGATCGGCAGCGATTTTTTTGTCGAGCGCGATGCGGGCGGTTTCGGTCGCTTGCCGCGCGGCGATTTCGGCTGCTTCGATGGCCTTAATGCGCCCGATCTCGCGGCTGCGCGTCTCTTCCTCGGATTCGATCCGGTCGACGGCAATTTTCTTTTCCTGGGCGATGCGGGCGGCCTCGACCGCCTCGCGCGCCCCGATTTCCGCTTCCTCGATCGCGCGGGTACGGGCGATATCGAGCGCCCGAACGCGCTCCTCCTGCTGGATGCGCGCTGCAGCCGTTACTTCCCGAGCCTCGATGTCGCGTTGTTCCAGCGACTGCGTCCGCTCGATCTCCAGCTTCCTGGTCGCGAGCTCGGACGCGATCCGATCCTCGGCGAGCGCCTTTTCGCGGGCGATGCGCGCGGATTCGGTGGCTTTCGCCGCAGCGATCTCTTCCTCTTCGACCGCGCGGTTGCGGGTAATTTCACGGCGGCGGATTTCCTCCTCGAGTGCGATACGCTCGTCGGTGACGATGCGCTCCTGCGCAATGCGCGCGCGCTCGGTGGTCTCGCGTGCGGCGATCTCGGCCTGTTCCAGGTTACGCTGACGCTCGATCTCGAGGCGCCGATTCTCCTCGTCTTTAGCGATGCGCGCGCTGGCCACGGCCAGCTCCTGCGCAATGCGCGCCTTTTCGGTCTCTTCGCGGGCCGCGATTTCGGCGTGCTCGACGTTACGCTGGCGCTCGATTTCGCGCCGCTGGTCGTCTTCCTCGCGCGCGATACGCGCTTCGGTAACGACGCGCTCCTGGGCGATGCGCGCGCGCTCGACCCGCTCGCGGGCGGCGATCTCCGCCTCGTCGACCTGGCGGCCGCGGTCGATCTCGCGTTCGCGGATCTCGCGCTCGGACGCGATCCGCGCCTCGGCGATCGCGCGTTCGTGGGCGATGCGGGTCTTCTCGACTTCTTCGCGCGCGGCGATCTGCGCCTGCTCCGCTTCGGTGTCACGCAGCGACCGTTCCCGGGCGAGCTCGGCACGCTGCACGGCGCGCCTCACCTCGATGTCGCGCTCCTGATTGAGGCGAGCGGTCTCGCTCTCGCGATCGATTTCGAGAGCCTGCTTCTCGGCCTCGAGATTGCGGCTGCGAATGAGGATCATCAAATCCTGTTCGATGTCGTTGCGCAGCTTGCGCCGCGCTTCGATGTCTTCGATGAGCTTGGTCAGACCTTCGGCGTCGAAGCGGTTCGAGGGATTGAAAAACTCGAGGTCGGTCTGGTCGAGATCGGTGATCGCCACCAATTCGAGCTCAAGCCCGTTCTGCTTCAGGCTCTCCAACGCGGATTCCTTGACCCGGGCGACATATTCGCCGCGCCGCTCGTGCATCTCGATCATCGTCATTTCGGAGGCGACCGAGCGCAGTGCGGAAACGAACTTGCCGGACAGCAGCGTATCGAGCTCGGCGACGTTCATGGTGCGGCGGCCGAGAGTCGCCGCAGCGATAGTCACCGCCTCGCGGGTCGGCGGCACCCGGACATAAAACTCGGATTCGATGTCGACGCGCATGCGGTCCTTGGTGATCAGCGCGTCGTCGCGATTGCGCACCACCTGCATGCGCAAGACGTTCATGTTGACCGGCGTTATCTCGTGAATGAACGGAAGCACGAAAGCGCCGGCGTTGATGACGACTTTTTCGCCGAACAGGCCGGTTCGCACGAAGGAGACCTCCTTCGATGAGCGGTGGTACAGCCAATTGACGAAATAGACGACGATCGCGATGACGATGACCGCGACAATCAGCCAGATGATCAAACTGCCGAGAATGGCGACCGACATCTTACTTCCTCCCCGCCCGCCGATCGTTGATCCGACGCGGGCCTATCTTCACTCTGCTCTAAGCCTTCTTAATCGCTTTGAACTTTGTCACCTGCTCGTAAAGCGCGCGCTCGACCGGCAGACGCTCCATCGACGAGGCGCCATAGAAACCGTGGCAGTGGCGAGCGCGCGTAAGGACATACTGGGCATCGGCCGGTTCGGCGATCGGTCCGCCGTGAACAAGGATCAAGGCATCGCGATTGACCACCAGCGCCGCCTCGGCCATTGCGTCGGTCAGCGCCGGACAGTCCTCGAGCCGGAGCGAGGTCGCGGCGCCGATCGAGCCGCCGACGGTCAGGCCGAAATGGCAAACCAGGACGTCAGCGCCGGCACGCGCCATGGCGGCGGCCTCCGACGGGTCGAAAACGTAAGGCGTGGTCAACAGATCGCGCGTATGCGCCTTGGCGATCATTTCGACTTCGCGGGCGTAGCCCATGCCGGTCTCCTCGAGCCCGGCCCGGAAACGACCGTCGATCAGCCCAACGGTCGGAAAATTCTGCACACCGCTGAAGCCGAGCCGTACGATCTCGTCCAAGAATACATCCATTTGCCGGAACGGATCGGTGCCGCACACACCGGCGAGGACCGGGGTGTTGCCGACGACCGGCAGCACCTCGCGCGCCATTTCGAGCACGACACCGTTGGCGTCGCCAAACGGCATCATGCCGGCAAGCGAGCCGCGGCCGGCCATGCGGTATCGCCCCGAATTGTAGATCACGATCAGATCGGCGCCGCCCTTCTCCTCGCCTTTCGCCGAGAGGCCGGTCCCGGCGCCGGCGCCGATGATCGGTTCGCCCCGCCGTTTCATTGCGTGGAACCGCGCCAGAATGTCGGAACGCAGCACGCGCGGCATGGTGCTATCCCTTTGCCCGGCGGCGGCTGAGGCGACCGCCAAACAGACGACGGAATTCGGCGACGAGCTCGGCTGAAAAACGCGGATCGTTGATATGCGCGGGTACGCGGATGATGCGGCGCGTCGCGGTCTGCCGGACGGTTGATTCAAGAGCGCGGAACAATTCTTCGTCCGCGGTCGGGTCTGAAAACGGCCGGCCGGGGGCATCCAGCGCCGATACGCCGCCCTCCGGCAAAAAGAAGCGCACCGGACCATTCATGAGATTGAGCCGCTCGCCGATCCAGCGTCCGGCCCGCGCGTTCTCCTCGGGGGTCGTGCGCATCAGCGTCACGGTCGGATTGTGAACGTGAAGCGTGCGACCGCGATAGCGCTCCGGCACGCTCGACATCGGGCCGAAGTTCACCATGTCGAGCGCCCCGCAGGACCCGATGTAAGGAACGCGCGTGCGCGCCATCGCTCCGAACCGGTCCTCGGTGGCCGGCAACACGCCGCCGAACAGCAGATCGCAGACCTCGGTCGTCGTAATGTCGATCACGCCCGTGAGATCGCCGAAATCGACAAGCTTTTCCATCGATTGACCGCCGACGCCCGTGGCGTGGAAGACCAGACACTCAAAGTCCGCCTCCAGCGCGTCGACGACCGCGTCGACACAAGGCGTGGTCACTCCGAACATGGTAAGGCCGATCGCCGGCTTGGCCTCGCTGCGCCGCGCCGGCGCCCGCTCGGCGCCCGCAGTCCGCGCCTTCACCATGCCGACAATGGCTGCGGCGCCATTGCCAAGGACTTGGCGCGTGACCGAATTGAGGCCGGCAACGTCGGTCACGGAGTAGATCATCATAATGTCTGATGGCCCCACATAAGGGGCGACGTTGCCCGAGGCGACCGACGAGATCAGGACCTTCGGCACCCCGATCGGCAGCGACCGCATCGCCGGAGCGACCAGCGAACTGCCGCCCGATCCGCCCGCCGAAATCAGCCCGCCGACCGGGCCCTGACGGCGGATCCACGCCTCGAACGCTTCCGCCATCGCGGTGATCGCGGCGCCGCGATCACCGGTAAAGACGGCGTTTGGACCACCGCGAAAGTAAGCGGCGACATGGTGCGGCGGCACCTCGGCCGGCGACGGCCCACCGGAGGTCGAAAGGTCGACCAGGATCACACGCACTCCGGCGGCGGCAATTTGGTCGCGAATAAAGCGCAGTTCGTCGCCTTTGGTGTCGAGCGTTCCCGCGACAATCACCGGCGCGGCGCCGCCGCGGTGCATCGGCCGCAATTCGACCGCCGGTGCCGCGGCCGAGGCGGCAGGTTCCGGCGCGACGGTGCGCGTACGCGCGGCGGTTTCGATTTGGGCGGCAGGCGCCGGCTGCGACCAGCGGGTAGGCGGCGTTGGGTTGGAAAGATAAACGCGGATCGGGCCGCGCGCTTTCACCGTGCGCTGTCCGCCGCTTTCCGCGCCGGCTTCCGCACTCGGCGCTTCCGCGACCTCGTCTGCCGGCTCTGCCTCGCCATGCTGTCCAACGCCTAAGCAGGCGCTGCTGCAGTTCGCGGTCGGCTTCGAGCCGAGCCGCTTCCATGATCCGGTTGACGCGACCATTGATCATGATCGCGACTTTCTCCGCGACCGCTGTAGCAACCCCGATATTCTGCTCGACAACGAGGACGCCAATGTCGCCCTGCTCGCCGAGATTGACCAGAATCTCTTCGACCCGTTCGACAATGACCGGCGCCAGCCCTTCGGTCGGCTCATCCATGATCAACAAACGCGGGTTGAGCAGGAAAGCGCGGGCGATCGCCAGCATCTGCTGCTCGCCGCCGGAGAGCTGATTGCCGCGATTGCTGCGCCGCTCTGCGAGCCGCGGGAACGCTTCGTAGACGCGCGGGATGGTCCATTGCGAGCGACTGTTGCCGGCGGCGAGCCGCAGGTGCTCGTCAACGGTGAGCGAGGGCCACAAACGCCGGCCTTGCGGGACGTAGCCGAGCCCCAAGCGCGCGATCTCGGCCGGGGAGCGCCCGACAAGTTCCTCGCCCATGAATCGGATCGAGCCGCTCGCCACCGGAATGAGGCCGACGATCGCCTTGCACAGAGTCGTCTTGCCCATTCCATTGCGTCCGACCAGCGACAGAATGCCGTGCTCGAGCCGTAAATCCACGCCTTGAAGCGCGTGACTGCGCCCGTAGAAGACGTTGAGTCCTCTGATTTCCAGAAGATCGGGGGCGCGGCGCTCAGGCATGGCCGCTCCTTCCCAAATACAATTCCTGTACCTCCGCGTCCGCCTCGATCTCGGCCGGCGCGCCTTCCTTGAAGATGCGCCCGTTGTGCATCATCGTGACGCTCTCGACGACGCGCAGCGCGACGTCCATGTCGTGCTCGATGATGATGTAACCGATGTGAGCGGGAAGGGCGGTCAGGATCGCGACCAGATCGCGCCGCTCGGTCGGCGACAGGCCCGCCGCCGGTTCGTCGAACAGGATGAACCGCGGCGCACCGGCGAGCGCGAGCGCAATTTCGAGCTGGCGCTGCTGGCCATGCGCCAATTCGCCGACGAGGCGATCGGCTACCGATTCGAGATGCACGAGCGAGATGAGATCGCTCACCGATTGCATGATCCCGTCGCGTGCGCTGCGTACGAATAAAGGAGAAGCGGCCGCGGGAAACGCCGCGGCAGGCAAGATAAACGTTTTCCCGCACCGTGAGATGCGAGAACAGCAAAGAAATCTGGTAGGTGCGCCGGAGCCCGCGGCGGATGCGCTCGTGCGGCGGCAGCGTGGTCACGTCTTCGCCGAAAAAACGCACCGTGCCAGACGTCGGCGGAAAATCGCCGGTCACGCAATTGAGCAGCGTCGTTTTGCCGGCGCCGTTCGATCCGAGTACGGCGCGCCGCTCGCCCGGCCGCACGCTGAGCGTGATGTCGGTCAAAGCCGCCAGCGCGCCGAATGTGCGGCTCACGCCGCGCAGTTCAATCGCGTTGCCGGTGCCGGCGGCGGCCAGTCTTTCGGCGATCGAGCTCACGCGCCGTTCCTCCCGCCGCGTGCACGCGCCGCCCACCGGCGCCATAGGCCGATGACGCCGTCAGGCGAAAACAAAACAATGATGAGAAAGCCCAGCCCGATGAGCGTCTGGAAGCGGCGTCCGTCCAGTCCGACCGCGACCAGCGCGTCGAGGGCAAACGTCCGCAGGATCACGTAGATGATGGCGCCGATGAAAGGGCCGATCGGGTGACCGAGACCGCCGACGACTGCGATGACAAGGAGGTAGATCACCACATTAACGTCGACCGAGAATGGCGAGATCTGATTGTTCTGCCATACCAGGAGAATTCCGCCGACAGCGGCGATCAGCGCCGCGAATGCATAGGCGGCAATGCGGTGAGCAGTGACATTATAGCCGATGGCCTCCATGCGCCGCGGATTGTCGCGCACACCTTGCAACGCGAGGCCGAATGGCGCTCGGGAGATGTAAACGACGACCACATAGCTGAGCGCGGCGAAGAACAAGATCAGGTAGTACAGCGGCAGCGGGGCCTTCCAGTTGACGCCGAGGAAATGCGGCGCCGGAATCGTGGTGAAGCCGTTGAAACCGTTGAAGATCGGCCAGTTTTGCAGGGTGAGGTAAAAGAACGCGGCGGCGATCGCCAGCGTGATCATGATCGTATAGATGCCTTCAGTGCGCGCGGAGAGCGCGCCCGTGAACGTGCCGAACGCGACCGCAATCGCGATTGCCATTGGGGCTGCCACCCACCAGGGCCAGAATAAACTAATGTTGGGGAGCGAGCTGGCACCGAAGACGGCAACCATGTAACCGGAAACGCCGGCGACCGTCATTTGTGCGAGACTGACCATGCCGCCATAGCCGGCGAGGAACATCAGCGACAGCGCAATCATGCCGAGGATCATGGCCCAGCCGAACACCTGAACGAGGATAAAGTCGCTGGCAACCGTGGGCATAAGCACGAGCACAAGGCCGAGAATGAGGATCGCTGCGTTGCGGGACGCCCACTGCGACAGCGCGCCGCGCCGCACGGCGTCAATGTCGATCGGGCCGGATTGCGTGGTCTCCGCCAGCGCCATTTTCAGCGTCTCCCCAGGAGTCCCTGCGGACGAATGGCCAGCACGATGACCATGATCACGAAGGTCAACATCGTCGCGTAGTTCTGGAAGTAAGTTTGGCCAAATTGTTCCGCGCAGCCGATAATGATCGCACCGAGCGCTGCGCCCGGTATCGAACCCATGCCGCCGACGATCACAACTTGCAGCGAGGCCAACAGAAAATGTAAATCCTCACCGAGTGAGATCGATTGAAAAGTGCCGCCGACGATGCCGGCCATTCCCGCCAGGCCAGCGCCGAATGCGAAGACCAAGACGAACAACAGCTGCACCCGATAGCCGAGGACCGAGAGCATGTCGCGATCATCAACCCCGGCGCGGATCATGATCCCGATCCGCGTGCGGTGGAGAGCGAGCCACATGCCAATCCCAATGACGACCGCGGCGGCGAAAATAACGAGCCGCACGCGCGGATATTGAAGAAACAGGGCCTGACCGCTTGATCTGACGGCCACGACAATGGGCGTTGGCAACGGCCCCAACAGACTGTCCGGCGTATCGATCTGAATGGCGTTCCCGCCCCAGACCCAGACCATGAGGTCGGAGAAGATGATCGAAAGCCCCAGCGTAACCAAGGTCTGCCGCAGATCCTCACCCTCCATGCGGCGGAAGATGAGATACTGCATGGCGACGCCAATGACGGCACAAAAAGCAAACGCCACGACGAAACTGAAAAGCCACGAGCCGGTCCACTGCGTCGCCTCGTAGCCCATATAGCCGCCAAACAAATACAGCGAGCCGTGTGCAAGGTTCACATTGCGCATTAGGCCGAAAATCAGGGTGAAACCGGTGGCGACGAGAAAATAAAGTCCGCCGAGGGTGATGCCGTTGAAAAGCGCATTGACGAAAAGCCGCTTCTTTCCAAACACCTCCTCGAAGCCTGCCGGCCAGGGCGCCAGCACCAGCCAGAGCGCAAAGATGGCGACGACGGCGATAACGAGTGCGGCTACCGGATGACGCCCGACCCAGCGGCCGAGCGCGTCGCCGCGCGCCGCGCCATCAATCCTCCCATCATCGCCAAAAGCCGTGCTCACCTGGCCGCCTCCGACATTGCCGAAAGCTAGCCGAGCCAGGCTGCCGGGGCATGTTTGTTAGTCTGATTTTTCCGCCCTACCCGCGGAGGCAGCCGGAATTGGCGGACTATTCGCTCACCACGCGCGCGATGGTCCGATAAAGCGTGGGCGCAATCCCGACATGGGCGGCAAAGAAATGGGTAAAGTGGCTTTGCGAGGAAAAGCCCAGCTCGAAACCGATATCCGTAATCGAGCTTTGCGACGCCGTTAACCGATCAAGCGCCCGCTCGATCCGCATCGTATTGGCGTAAAGTGCAGGGGTCACGCCGGTGTTCTCGCGAAAGAGCTTGTAGAAATGCGGACGCGAAAGGCCGGCGTCGCGCGCCACATTGTCGAGTTCGATGCCCTCGCCGAGACCGTCGTCCAAAAGGCGCAGTGACTTGCGGACGCGGAAGTCGATTGGCGCCCGCGGTGGCGCGGTGAGGCTTCGCCGGTCGCCGGACGCCCAGGATTCATTGAAGCTCGCATCAAACAGCTGATTCAAATAACGATTTACGATGCGATAGCTGGCGTTCGTGACCAGCGTGTGGGCAAGGCTGACGGCAATCGACCGAATAGTCGTTCCGACCCGGATCCCGTTCGCGCCAAATCGGAGGCTGCCGCGGCCCTCTTGATCCCGGTCGAGCCAGCGATCGCAGATATAAGCGACCAGAAATACTGCGGGTTCGCCGCCGGAGCACGGCTGAAAAGAATGCGGCTGCCAAGGATTGATCGCCACCCCGGCCGTCTGGTTGACCAGATGCGGAACGCCCGAAATGGCGACGATGGCCGGGGGACCGCTGAGCAGGAACGTCAAATGCCCTTCGCGGTGGGCATGGGTGCGCATTGGTTTATCGAGCCGGTACACGGTTACGCGGCCAAACGCTCCGTGACAGACGGCCAACGCCGTGCTCATACGCTCCTCCCCAGGCGCACATTATTGTTTCGATTAGCTTGTTTGCGATTAAACGACGGGCGGGCATCGTTTACAAGTGGGTCCTGCGCCGCGGCGCGCCCGGGCCGCATACGGCTGGCGGCGGCCGATCGGAATCGAAGAATCAGACTATCAGACACGGCCAGACGCGCGGCTTTGGGCGGACGCGGCTTGCCGCGTCAGGCCGGCGACTGATACGATTCAACATCGGTCGTGGCAGGGGCGACGGTCATACCCCCGAAAATGACGCGTTAAGCGCATTCGACCGGCAACGGCGCCGTTTCATGGCGTCCGGACACAGGAGGGAACCTCATGCGCAAGGGCTTACTATTGGCAACTGCGGCCGGTTTTGCCGCTGTCGTTGCAACTGGGTCGGCGAACGCCGCCGACAAACTCAAAGTCGGCGTCACCGCGACACTCGAAGGCACGTACACTGTTCTCGGCGAGGACGGTATGCGCGGCTACGATCTGGCGGTTGAAGCTCACGGCGGCAAAGTCGCCGGCAAGGAAGTCGAAACCATCGTCGGTTCCACGGACGCCAGCCCGGATTCGGCGCTGCGCGCCGCTAAGAAGCTGGTCGAACAGGACAAGGTCGATATGCTGATCTCCCCGCTTTCGGGCGCGGAAGGCATCGCGATCCGCGATTATTCGAAGACCCAGCCGCAGATCACGGTCATGAACGCGGCCTCTGGCGCGCTCGAGACGACTTATGGAGATCCATCAGCCGGTGTCTCGCCGTCGCCGACTTTGTACCGCACCAACCTGGATGGGGCACAATGGCAGGCGGGACTGGGCGATTACGCTTATAACGTCAAGCACTACAAGAAGATCGCAACAATCGGCGAGGACTACGCGTTCGTCTATACGCAGGTGATGGGGCTGACGGTTGAATATTGTAAGGCCGGCGGACAGATCACCAAGCGGCTTTGGGTGCCGCTAGGGACCAAGGACTTCGCCTCCTACATTCCTCAGCTTCTGTCGGAAGATGTTGATGCCATCTATCTCGGTCTCGGCGGCGCCGACGCTGTGAACTTCCTCAATCAGTACCAGCAGGCCGGCGGTAACGCCCACCTCATCGGCGGCTCGATCATGGTCGACCAAACCGTGTTGTCGTCGAAGGGCAAGGCCAAGGACGCTTTGATCGGCACCATTGCTGCCAGCGGCATGGCCGACAATGACCCGAGCCCGAAATGGCAAGCCTTCGTAAAGGCCTACCAGCAGCATGCGAAAACTGGCTACTTCAAAAATGCCTTTGCCAGTCCGTCGCTGCTCGCCATCAACTACTACAACTCGGCCGACTCCATGTTTAAGGCGCTCGACGAGGTCAACGGCGATCTCAGCAACAACAACAAGAAGTTCCGCGAGGCTTTGAACAAGATCGTGCTCGACGCCCCGAATGGAAAGATCACCCTCGACGAGAACCGTCAGGCGATCGGCACGAACTTCGTCACCGAAGTCGTCAAAGCCGACAATGGCGACCTGATCAGCAAGGTGGTCAAGGTCATCCCCAATGTGCAGGAGCGGCTCGGCTTCTCCAAGGCCGTCTTCGACAAGTTCGTTCCGCCGGGACGCGACAATCCGCCGTGCAAGAAGAGTTACGACTAACGACAACGGCGCGAACGTGAAGAGTTCTCGGCCGCGCCGGTAGCGCGGCCGAGATGCGTTTTGCACCCAAGGCGTCCTGAGGCGAGACGAAGCGCTACGGCCGCGCGACCGGCGGAACGTAAGTTTCCAGGTCGACATTCGGCAGGGTCACCACCTGGCCGATTTCCGCCGAACGATAGAGCGCCATCAGCATCTCGGCAACGGCCACGCCGTCGTGAAATGTTTCAATTGGCTGCCGCCGGTGACGAAAGGCCTCGACCATGTGCCGGTCCTCGCCGATGTAGCCGTAGATATCCGCTTCATTCTCGACGACCGGCATCAGGCCCTGCTCGGCGTTCTGCTTCTCGACCAAATCCTCGCCCTGGCCGCCGGTCACCTCGCGCGACAGGAACACCTTGAGCCCGGTGTTGAGGGACGAGAATTCCATGGAATATTCTGGGCCAAGGAGTTCGATCAGGATACGGAGGCCGGCGCCGACATAGGCCCATGAATTGGTGGCCTCGACCATGACTTCGTGCCCTTCCGCATCGCGGAAGGTGAGCGCGCCGCGGGCGAAATCCTCGGCGGGCCGTGTCGCGTAATCGATCTCGGCGCCCATCATGCGCTTGAGCTTCGCCACATATTCGGGCCGCGTCCATTTTAAATTGCCGACCGTAGCGCTGGCGCTGACGAGCTTGAGGTCGGTCCGCGGCGCGTCGGGCTTGGTCAGCAAATACCGCCCCACTTCGACGCTGTGACATGTCATGTCGGAGAGCACGCCGCCGCCTTGCCGGCGGCCTTGCCAGAACCAGGGCATATGCGGCCCGCTATGCTCCTCCGCCGCGCGCGCCAAATAGGGCCGGCCGCAGATCGGCACAGCGCGCCGCCACACGATATCCTTGCCGCGCTGCACCGCACTCGAAAACACCTGATTTTCCAGATAGCCGTGCATCAGCTTGGCGTCTTCCGCCAAGCGCAGCATCTCGCGCGCCTCAGCCAGCGTACGTCCCAACGGCTTTTCGCACGCGACGCCGACGAGCTTGGCCCATCCGGATTTCACCAGGCGATGGATCTCCCGCATGGTGTCGAGCCGCGCGAAATTCGGCACCCCGATCCACACCGCATCGACATCGCCGGAAATCAGCATCGCCTCGAGCGAAGGGAATGGCCGACAGGGGCCAAGCTCAAGTGCATTGGCCTTCGCCGCGATCGCCTCGCGATTGGCAGCCGTGGGGCTATAGACTCCAGAAACCGTGACGTGCCGCACGGAGAGCAGCGCCTGGAGGTGGAAGTTGGCAATGAAACCGCTGCCGATTAAACCGACCCGCAGCGGTGCGATTGGCGTGACCATACAGGAAACCTCCGGATCAGGGCCGTCGTTTGGACTGCCCTATCATGCGTGCGCGCGATATTCCGAATGAGCTCCTCGGAACCGCGCCGCACGGTAGCGATCCGCCGGATTCCAGGAAAGCCCGCAGGTGAGACACGGATAGCACGTGGCGAATGGCACGCACCTCTCTCTGCTCGGCTGTACTCATTCGTGGCCATCCGCTAGAATTCAACGCCAAAGTTGTGGGCTAATCGGTGATCGGGCAAATGGTTTGAGTTTGGCGGCCACGGGCAGCGGTTGGCCGGACGCTCCGCTGGCAAGCAACAAGAAATTTTGTTCCGCCGAGAACCGGCGCTGGGAGGTAACGATGAGGAGATTGACCGCCGTCGCGACCGGCACGGCGATGCTGGTCGGGTGCGTCCTCACCGCGCAGGCTCAGGAAAAGGTGTCCGATGGCGTGGTGAAAATCGGCATGATCGAGGACATGTCGAGCATCTACGCGGACATCACCGGCATCGGCGCGGTGACGGCCGCGAAGATGGCAGTGGAGGATTTCGGCGGAACGGTGCTTGGTAAGCCCATCGAAGTGGTTTCCGCTGATCACCAGAACAAGCCGGATATTGCCGCAGCTACGGCGCGGGAATGGTTCGACACTCAACATGTCGATGCGCTCATGGACGTCGCCGCCTCGGCGACCGCGCTTGCCGCGGTTGAAGTCGCCAAGACCAAAAACAAGATCGTCGTCCTCAACGGGCCGGGTGCAGCGCGCATCACCAACGAAGCCTGTACGCCGGTCTCGGTGCACTACACGTACGACAATTACGCGCTCGCCCACGGCACCGGCGCCGCCATGGTCAAGGCCGGCTACGACACCTGGTTTTTCATCACGGCCGATTACGCTTTCGGCCACGACCTCGAACAGGTCACGGCGGCTTTTGTCAAAGCGAACGGCGGCCAAGTGCTCGGCGATACCCGGGTTCCGATCAACACATCGGATTTTTCTTCGGCGCTGCTGCAGGCACAGTCCTCGAAAGCCAAGGTGGTCGGGCTCGCCAATGCCGGCGCCGACACCACCAATTCCATCAAGCAGGCGGCCGAGTTCGGCATCGTACGCGGCGGTCAGAAGATGGCTGGGCTGCTCGTGTTCATCAACGATGTGAACACCCTTGGCCTTCAGGCGGCGCAAGGGATGCTGCTCACAACAGCTTTCTACTGGGATCGAGATGCGGAATCGCGCGCCTTTGCGCAGCGCTACTTCAAGCGCATGAACCGGATGCCGAACATGACCCAGGCCGGAATCTATTCGGCGACCACGCATTATCTCAAAGCCGTGCAGGCCGCCGGCACGGATGAGACCCAAGCCGTCATGGAGAAGATGCGGGCAACGCCGATCAATGACTTCTTCGTCAAAAACGGAAAAATCCGCGACGATGGCCGCATGGTCCATGACATGTATTTGTATGAGGTCAAGAAGCCCACCGAATCAAAAGGGGCGTGGGATTATTACAATCTGGTCGCTACGATCCCGGCAGAGCAGGCATTCCTGCCGCTATCGGAATCGAAATGCCCGCTGGTAAAGAAGGCGCAATAGCGCTTTACGTCATCGCACTTTAGCGCAGCTCGGCAGCAATATCGCTTGTCTGGTTTGGTTGCTGCTCCCGCAACAGCGTCTCAGCCATCTCGCGCAGACGCACCCTTTGAACTTTGGGGCCATTGGGGCTGTCAACGACCGGAAATCGATCAACCACGACAATCCGCTCCGGGACCTTGAACCGCGCCAATTGTTCAAAACAACGGGCCCGCAAGATTGCCTCTTGCAAAACCGCACCGTCGCTTGGCTGAACGAAGGCTACGGGTACCGGATCAGCCGCTTCCCGCGACGCAGCTACTACTTGGACGCCGGCAACGCCTGGCTCCGCTTGAATGACAGCTTCGATCTCCTCAGGGCTGACCAGGAATCCGCCGAGACGCATGGCGTCGCCAATCCGCGCCTCGTAGACAAAGCCTGTGCCGGTCAGCCGGCCGAGATCGCCGGTCCGGAACATGCCATCGGCGTCGATCGCCCGTTCGGTCGCGGTCGGATTGTCCAGATATTCGATGAAGCGGGACGGCGCATCGATCCACAGTTCTCCGGAGGAGCCGGGCGGCAGCGCCGTCGCCGGTCTCCGGATCGCGCACCATAGGCCGCGCCTGACCATTGACCGGCACACCGCCGGCGAGCAGGCGGTTCTCGCCATCCGAGACCGAAAAGAGCGCCTGCACTTCTGAACTGCCGTAAAGACCGCGCGGCCGCATGCCGGCCGCCTCCGCGGCGGCAATCGATGCGGCGGCGGTCGAATGGAAGGCGGCGAAACCGGCGAAGCGCACCGAATCGAATCTTTGCCCGCCGGACGCAGCCGCGATCCGGCCGAACATATCGTCGCCGCCGATCACGTGGCTGATCCGATGCTGGCGGATCAGCTTCGCCGCCGCCTCGCCGTCGAACTGCGCAAGGCACACGATGTGCGCGCCGCCGGCGACCGCGGCCATCGCCGCGCGCATTGCCGAATGTGCCGCAGAACGGCACCGCCCCGAGCAGCGCTGCATCCGGCGCATCCAGCCCGATGTAGCGGGCAACGTCGGCAGCGTGCCCGGCGATCGTTTGCTGATCATGCAGGACGAGCTTCGGCCCGCTGGTGGTGCCCGAGGTGGTGAACGTCAGGCAGGGCATCTCCCCGGTCGACTGGTCCGGCCCAGCGTCGGCCGCTACACCGTCGAGCGGCGACACCGGCAGGCCGGCAAGTTCGGTCACGCCGACAGAAAGCGGCAGTGCAAAGACGCGGCGCAAAGCGGCGCGATCTTCCGCGGGCAGGGCGGCGAAAATCGCCGGGAAGTCGACAGGCGGGAACTTCCATTCCGTCACCAGAGCGACAGCGCGGGAACGACGCAGAAGGTTGCCGACTTCCGCGGCGCGAAAGCGCGTGTTGATGTGGATCGCAAGCGCGCCTAACCGAGCGCAGGCAAAGATCGCAGCCAGGTGGTCGGTTCCATTCGGCAGCCACAGCGCTATCCGGGCGCCCGGGCCGACGCCGCCGTTGCGTAGCCCCGCGGCTACGCGCAGCACACGATTGTGGAAAGTGCGCCAGTCCAAAGTGCCGGCGGCGTCGGTCGCGGCCGGTCGCGTCGGGTCGCGCCCCGACCACGCCATCAGCGCACCGAGCGTATGCGGATACTCCGCACCGTAGGTTTTGCGCATCGGAACAACTCCGTCAGCCTGCAGGCACTCTGCGAGATAATGAGAATCCGGCAAAGAGCAATCACAGGGCGAGTCGGTCGCGTGCTTTATTTCACAGGCCGATGAAGGTATCGCCCGCGCGCGGGTCCGACGACGTTTCCTTCGTGGTAGGCAAGGGCGCCGCGCAGGAACGTGCTTTTGACGCGGCCGGTGAGTTCCTGACCCTCAAAGGGCGAGTAGCCCTGCTCGGACTCTGATTCGCTTGAGCGCACCGTGAAGGTCTCGTGCGGGTCGACCAACACGATGTCGGCATCAAAGCCGGGAGCAATATCGCCCTTATTGAGCAACCCGAACCGCCGCGCTGGATTCCAGCTCAGCAATTCGGCCATGCGATTGTAAGAAAGGCCGCGCCTTCCCCCCTCGCTCAGCACGCCGGAGAGCAAATATTCGGTTCCGCCGAAACCCGACTTGGCGAGCCAGATGTTGTCTGGGTCGTCCTTGGCCCATTTCTGCTCGGCCGAGCAGCAGGCGTGATCGCTGACGATCCAGTCGATCTTGCGGTCGAGCACGGCCTGCCATAGCGCCTCCACATCTTCGCGCGGACGGATCGGCGGATTGACCTTGGCATGCACAGCGCATTCGCAGTCGGTGTCGAGCAGGAGGTGTCCGACGGTCACTTCGCGGCGGAAATGAATGTGGGGAAAGACCTGCTGCATCGTCCACGCCGCGTCGACGGCCTTGCGGGAACTCAAATGCAGGAGATTGATGTTCATGCAGTTGGTCTCGTTGGCGAGGTAGGAGGCGATCCACACGGCAAGCCCTTCCGAATGCGGCGGGCGGGCTGCGCTGTAGGCGCGCAGCCCGCTCAGCTTGCCCTCGCGCTCGACCAGCGTCGTGTAAGCGTTGAGGATGTCTGCAAGCTCGCAATGCAGGCTTACGCTGATGTAGTCGGCGAGTTCAGGATGGCGGTCCATGACGGAGCGTGCCGATCGCATGACGAATTCGAAATGCGCGATGTCGTAACGATCCTCCGGGCCCAGCATGAGAAACTCGTTCTGCGAGGCTGATTTGCCGTGCAGTCCGTAGCCGCCGTAGAACATAAAAATCTTGAATGACGGCACGCCGTGTTCGAGGGCAAGATATTCCATCTCGCCGAGGTGCCGGCTTTCGATAGGCGCCACGTGATAACCGTAGTCAACCCAAAAACGCCCCTCCGAGAGTTTTAGGACTTCGGGCATGACTTCGCGGTAGGGGCCACCGCGGTTGAGATAATACGCGCCGGTGCGGATGTAATTCAGGCTCGAGGTCACGCCGCCCATCGCGGCCGCCTTGCTTTCGCTGACCGCATCGTCGGCGAGCGGCCGGTAGATACCGACATGCATGTGCGCGTCGACACAGCCGGGAAAAGCCAAGAGTTTGCCGGCATCGAACGGCTCGTTCGCGTCCTCGGTGCGGATTTCCGGCGCCAGCCGCGCCACCTTGCCGTCCTTGATGCCGATGTCGAGGCAGTCGACGCCGGTATTGTTTGGACGCACCACGCGTGCGTTCTTGATGACGAGATCAAACATCTTCATTGCGGTTTCTCACTTTCGCCGTTTCCGGACGGGCCGCGTCATCGCTGTCCCGAGGTGCGGCCGGGCTATCGCGGCCCTTTCTGCGATTCGTGTTGTGTTACTTGCTCCTCATAATGCCGGCCGCGCGCCAGCATTTCGGGCGTGCCAAGCAGGCGGTTGAGCCCGTCGAAATCGAACATGCGCGCACGGAACGGCTCCGCGCTGCCATGCGTCTTCAGCGAGACATAGAAGTCTTCGGCGGTCTTGGCTTGCGCGCGGACTACGCCGGCGGCGAAGATCACGACGGCGAAGCCAAGCGTCTCAAGCTCGCTCGCCGGCAGGATTGGTGTCTTGCCGCCCTCCACCATATTGGCGAGCAAGGGCACTGATTTACCGAACCGCGCACCGATGCGGCTGAGTTGGTCGCGTTGCTGCGGCGCTTCGACGAACAGCACATCAGCGCCGGCTTCATGAAAAAGCGCCGCGCGCGCCACGGCCCGATCAAAGCCCTCGACGGCGATAGCGTCGGTACGGGCGATAATCAGGGTATTCCGTGAAGCGCGCGCATCGACTGCGGCTTTGATCTTGCCCGTCATCTCTGCCGCCGAGATCAGCGCCTTGTTGTCGAGATGACCGCAGCGTTTGGGAAAATCCTGATCCTCGATCTGAATCGCGTTGGCACCGGCGCGCTCTAGGAGCCGCACGGTGCGCTGGACATTGAGCGCATTGCCGTAGCCGGTGTCGGCGTCGACGATGAGATGGGCGCCGACGCGGTCGCGGATCAGCGCGACTGTCTGCACGATCTCGGTCATGCTGACGAGACCGATGTCAGGCCGCCCTAGACGCGTATACGCGATCCCGGCGCCGGACACATACAGCGCCTCGAAGCCGGCGCGTTCGGCAATCAGCGCGGTGAGGGGGTCGTACACTCCGGCCGCCATCACGATCGGCCGGCGTGCCAGGCGTTCGCCTAAGGCATTTTCAGTCATGATTTCACAGTCCTAGATAAGCGCGTTTAAGTTTTGGATCGGCGCCGATGTCCGCAGACGGTCCGGACATGACGCAGTGGCCCTCGGCAAGAATATAGGCGCGGTTGGCAATCTCGAGGCTCTGCACCACGTTCTGCTCGACCAGCATCACCGCGACGCCGTCGGCATGGATGCGCGCGATCAGCGCGAACAGCTCCTCGACCAGAAGTGGCGAAAGCCCGAGCGAGGGCTCATCGAGAATGAGCAATTTGGGCTCGGCCATCAGCCCGCGGCCGATGGCGAGCATCTGCTGCTCGCCGCCCGACAACGTGCCGGCCCGCTGCGCGCGCCGCTCGAACAGGCGCGGGAAGATCGCGAACACGCGGCCGCGATTTTCACTGCGGCGCTCGGCGGCACGGCGGTAGCTGCCAAGGTCGAGGTTCTCGCTGACCGACAGGTTTGGGAAAATCCGGCGGCCCTCGGGGACGTGAATTAACCCACGTTTTACGATCGTCGCCGGCGTCTCGCGTCTGATATCAGCGCCATCAAAACGGATCGCGCCGGCGCGCGCAGGTATGACGCCTGATATGGTGCGATTGAGCGTCGACTTGCCGACGCCATTTGAGCCAAGGATAGCAACGATCTCGCCCGCTTTGACGTGAAGGTCGACGCCGCGCAAGACATCGGTGTCGCCATAGCCGGCATAGAGATCGCGGATCTCGAGAAGCGGCTCAGCGGGCATCGGCGATCCCGACTTTGGCGGCCGCCCCGTGGCCGAGATACGCCTCGATGACCGCTGGGTCCGCTGCCACCTGGGCCGGGCTGCCTTCGCCAATGATGCGACCTTCGGCAAGCACGAAGACGTGCTCGGCAAGGCTCATCACCGCCTGCATCACGTGCTCGATCATCACGACGGCGATGCCGCGGGTGCACAACGCGCGGATGACCGGCACCATGTCGTTGATTTCGGAGGGATTGAGACCGGCGAGTACTTCGTCGAGCAAGAGCAGCTTCGGCCCGGTGGCGAGCGCACGCGCAAGCTCGAGGCGCTTTCTGCCGGCGACCGTCAGCGTATTGGCCGGCCGATCGAGCATATCGCCGAGGCCGACTTCCCGTGCCACGCCTTCGGCAACTGCGATCGCGGCGACCCGCGCGCGATGCCGTAAATGAGCGCCGACCAAAACGTTGTCGCGTACCGACAGGCCAGCGAACGGTTGCACGATCTGGAAGGTCCGCGCGATGCCGCGCCGGGCGAGCCGATACGGCGGCTCTCCGGTAACGTCGTCGCCGTCATAGCGAATGCGGCCGGCGCTGGGCTTGAGAAACCCGGAGATAACCGCAAAGAGCGTGGTTTTGCCGGCGCCGTTGGGGCCGATCAAAGCGGTGATGCGCGCGGCCGGCGCCGATAGCGATGCGGCGTTGACCGCTAGCAGCCCGCCAAAACGGCGGGACACGCGCTCGACGGAAAGGAGCGGCTCAGCCACCGGCCGCTCCCGCTATGGATTTTCGGGACAGCATGAAGCGGCGAACCAAGCGTGCGCGCGCGTCGGCGAGGGCGCCGATAACGCCCCGCGGCGCGAAGGCGATGACGAGCACGAGCATGGCGCCGTAAATCATCAGATCGAGACCGGGAACGTCGCCGGTCACCAGCTTGGCGCCTTCGCCAAGAGATTTCACCGCCAGCGCGCCGACGAGCGCCCCGAACACCGTGCCGACGCCGCCGATGATCGGCGTCAACAGCGCCTCGATGGAAATCCAGGTGCCATAGCCGATGCCGGCGTCGATGAAGAGAAAATATTGCGCGTAGAAGCAGCCGGCTGTTGCCGGTTATGGCGGCCGAGAGCACCATGGCGCCGAGTTTGACTGCGGTCGCATTGACGCCGAGCGCCATGGCAGCGTCTTCGTTCTCGCGCACAGCGATCAGCCAAGCTCCGAAGCGCGAGCGCTCGAGAAGTTGCGTGATGACCAGCGAGACGGCCACGAGCGCGAGAATGACAAAATAGAAGGCGGCGCGGCTGCGGAATTGGAACGATTGGGCGCTGCAGATCGAGCTTGATCAGAACGCCGACGCCGGCGCCGGTGATCGGCGCGACGCTGGCGAGAATGCGTAACACTTCGGCGAAGGCGAGCGTTACCAGGGCGAAATAGGAGCTGCGCAATCCGGCGCGGAAGGCGAGCCCGCCAATGATGGCGCCGACCGCGGCGCCGGCCGCGATGCCGGCGGCAAAGCCGATCCACGCATTGACGCCATAGCGGACCTGCAGGATCGCGGTCACATAGGCGCCGGTGCCGAAGAAGGCGGCGTGGCCGAAGGAGTATTGGCCGCCATAGCCGCCGAGGATGTTCCAGCCCTGGCCGGCGAGCGCGATCATCAGCGTCACGACGAGGAAATTGAGCACGACGTTCGAGTGGACAAAAAGCGGCACCGCTGCGAGCGCCGCCGTCACAATGGCGATGGGCAAAAATCCCTTCACGCGCTGGCTCCGAACAGACCGCGGGGGCGAACCAGCAGCACTGCGATGAAGATCAGGAAAATGCCGACCTGGCCGAGCAACTCGCCGAAAAAGAAGCCGCCGAGGCTTTCGACGACGCCAATCAGGAGACCGCCGATCAGCGCGCCCGGTACCGATCCCATGCCGCCAAGCACGACAATCGTGAAGGCGATAAGAACGAAGGAATTTCCCGCGCTCGGATTGACGTAATAGGTCGGAATCAACAGACAGGCGGCGACGGCGACGCAGGCGGTGCCGAGGCCGAAGGTCATGGCGTAGATGTGCGCCACGTCGATGCCAGCGAGCTGCGCCCCGAGCTTCTCCTTGGCGACGGCGCGGATCGCCTTGCCGGTGTCGGTCAGAGCCATGAGCAGCCACAGCATCAGCGCAACGACGAACACCGCGGCGAAGGAAATCACGCGCGGCAGGGCGAGAAACGTGAAGCCGAGATCGATACTCCTGAAATCCATAAGGAAGTTCGATGGTGCGGGTGTCGGCATGGAACGTGTAGAGCAGCGCGTTCTCGATGAACACGGCCAATCCGAGCGTGACCAACAGCATGTTGCGATCGTCACCATGCGATGCGGGACCGATGACGAAGCGTTGCAGTACATAGCCAAGCGCGAAGAAGAGAGGTGCGAGCACAAACGCCGCAAGATAAGGATCGAGCCCGAATTTTTGGTAGGCCAGGAATGCTGCGAATAGTGCGGCGCTCAAAAGCGCGCCATGGGCGAAATTGATAATGTGCAGTACGCCGTAGATCAGCGTCAGCCCGAGCGCGACCAGCGCGTACACCGCGCCGGTCAGGAGCCCATTAAGGACTGCGGTGATCAGGATGAGGGGCGAGAGCACGGAAATTAATCAACAACTGCGTCATTGGGAGAAGCGAAGCGACGAAGCAATCCAATGCTCGTTTCGGGAGCCCGGATTGCTTCGCGGAGCTTGTCATCGGGCCGGCCATTTCGGGCCGGACCCGTTGGCTCGCAATGACGAGACAGTCCCATTGCCCCTACGCGGGCATCGGAAACACCGCCTTCGCATTGGCGAACTCGGGCGGCAGGATGACTTTAATGTCGTTGTCGAGCACTTGGGTGTTGACCGGCGCGGCGCCTTGGTTCTGGCCGTTGACGAACTTGGTCGGGCCGTAGGGCATGATGTGACCGGAGAAGGTCGAATTCGCCAGTGCGGTCGTGAGCTTGGCCCGATCGGTGGACGCCGCATGTTCGAGCGCGTCGGCGACGAGCAGCACGGCGGTATAGTTCATGTACAGCTCGTAGGTGAAAAACTGGCCGTTGGCCTCGACCTTTTTCTTTAGCTCCAGAGCCTTGGCGCTCTTCGGATTGAACCAGTGATTGCAGTCCATGATGTATTTGGCGGCGTCGGGAAATTCCTTGACGAATTTGTAGGAAGACGCGGCGCCGCCGAGCACAGAGTAGATGCCTTTCGGCCGTACGTGCTGTTCCAGCATGGTGCGGGCGAGCAGAACATATTCATTATAGTAGTTGGCGGGAATGACGAGGTCCGGATTTTGCGCCTTGATCTTGAGCACGACGTTGTTGAAATCGCGCGTCGGGGTGGGATGCGGGATGGTCTCAAGGATCTCGAAACCTTTGGGAGGCAGCTGGGCGTTCAAAAGCTTGGCGAGGCCTGAGCCAAACAGTAAATCCTCGTGCACGATGATCACCGTCTTTGCCGGCTTGCCGGCCGCGTCGTTGATCGCCGTCAAATTATCGAGCGCGGTCTTGGCGATGACGCCGAAGCCGGGGCCAAACCGGAAAGTGTTCTTGAGGCCCCGGGTCACAATCGAGTCGGCAACGCCGACATCGACCACGTAAGGCAGGTCATAGCGCGCGGCTGCCTGGCTGACCGCAAGACAGATCGAGGAGGCATAACCGCCGACAATGCAGGACACCTCGGCGGCATTCATTTTCTCCACTTCGGCGGTGCCGCCATCGGGGGTCGATTGTGCGTCGCCGAGGATCGGATCGATCTTGGCGCCGTTGAGCGCCTTGATGCCGCCGGCGGCGTTGATCTCCTCGACTGCCATGGTGGCGCCGATGCGGCCCTGCTGACCGGAATAGGACAGCGCCCCGGTAACGGGGTGAAGGAGGCCGAGCTTGACGCCGGCAGCTTGCGCTTGCAGAACCGACGGCAGCGCAAGACTTCCTGATGCAGCCGCGGCGGCGCCAATCGCCGAGGTGGCGAGGAATCGGCGGCGATCGATGCGCATATTATGTTTTGACATGACTGTCCTCTCTCTCCCTTGACGCTTGCGGCATCTGCTTTGCCGCCTTCTTTTGCCTGCGCAAATCTTCGCGCCGGACGTCATCGCGGTTGCTTGCGCGCTTGCGGACGACCGGAGACCAAGTCTCAGCTTCGGTCGCGCCCGAGCGCACCAAGTCCATCTCGAAGGCATAGCGGTCCGGCCGATAGAGGGCATGCAGGTGCTCGACAGCACGGCCGGATTGATCGGAGACGACACGAACCAGCTCAATGAGCGGCGATCCGGCGCGCACCTCCAATGCCTCCGCGACGTCGGGCGTCGCCAGCCCGGCACTGATGCGCTGGCGGGCGCGCTCCACCTTCACGCCTGCGCGTTCAAGAAGCTCAAGGAGCGGTCGTGCCGCCAATTCCTGTTTGCTGAAAGTCACCGCAACGCTTTCCGGAACGTGCGTCGTCAGATAGGAGAATGGCACGTGGTCGACGGCGCGCACGCGAACCGAGCGTTGCAGCATCTGATCCGGCCCCACGCCAAGCGCCTGCGCGACCGGGCCCGCCGCCGGGACGTAATCGAAAGAGAGAAGCTTGACCGCTGTGCGGCGCCCCATATCGGCGAGATTGGCCAGCACGCCGGCAATATCGGCAGTCATCGGCGCCGGGGTGGGCCGATAAATCACGCGGGTCCCGACGCTGCGGCGGCGTTCGATCAGACGCTCGCGCTGAAGCTCGCCGAGCGCGCGCCGCACGGTCACCCGCGACACGCCATAATAGTCCGCAAGCTCGTTCTCGGTGGGCAGCTTGGCGTCGAAGCCAAAAACGCCGCTGAGGATGCGGTCACGGAGAATGAGGTAGACTTGCTTCGCCTTCGCCTCGCCGAGCCAATCGCGCAAGCTCATCTCCCAATTGCGTACTGCCCGGGGTGCTTTACTTGGTATTCTTTAGCGTACAATATTTGCTATACGCTCCACAAGCCCACTGCCGGGAAGGCCGCCGATTAGCATGAGCGAACCGCAAACCCTCATCGATAAGCTGTGGTCCGCCCACGAGATCTCGCGCCGCGAGGACGGAGCTGCGCTGCTATGGGTCGACCGCCACTATGTGCATGAAGGCTCATTTCTCTCCTTCACGCAGCTGCGGGAGCGTCGACGCTCGATAGCAGAGCCTGGACTTACTTTTGGCATTGCCGACCACTACGTGCCGACCCGGCGCGCTCGCTCCGTCGTGGATCCCTCCATTGCGGCCATGGTGACCAAGTTCGAGGCCGACGCATCTGCGAACCACATTTCATTATTCGGCCTTGGCGATCCGCGTCAGGGCATTGTGCACGTCGTCGGTCCTGAGCAAGGCCTGACGCTGCCCGGACTGCTGATCGTCTGCGGCGACAGCCACACCTCGACCCACGGCGCCTTCGGCGCTTATGCGTTCGGCATCGGCGCTTCCGAGGTGGCACACGTGCTGATGACGCAGACGTTGTGGCAGAGGAGGCCGAAGCGCATGCGCATTACTGTCAGCGGCAAGGCCGCGACCGGAATTGCCGCCAAGGACATCGTGCTCGCGATCATCGCCCAGATCGGCGCCGACGGCGCACAAGGCCATGCGATCGAATACGCCGGCAGCGCCATTACCGCGCTGTCGATGGAGGGGCGCATGACGCTGTGCAATATGTCGATCGAGGCCGGAGGCCGCTGCGGGATCGTCGCGCCCGACGCGACTACATTCGCTTATCTGAAAGGCCGGCCTTACGCGCCCAAGGGGGTGGCATTTGATCAAGCGGTTGACGCCTGGGCGGCGCTCGTTTCCGATCCGGATGTCGTCTTTGATCGCGAGGTAGCGCTCGACGCCAGCGCCATCGCGCCGATTGTCACCTGGGGCACGACGCCCGACGACGCGTTGCCGATCGATGGCAGCGCGCCCAATCCGGCAAACGAGCGCGATCCTGTGCGCGCCAAATATTTGCGCGATGCGCTCGACTACATGGATATTGCACCGGGCACGAAGCTGACTGACGTCGCCATTGATCGCGTCTTTATCGGCTCCTGCACCAACGCCCGTATCGAAGATTTACGCGCCGCGGCCGCCGTGCTTGCCGGGCGCGTCGGCAAAGTGCCCGGGCTTGTTTCGCCCGGCTCGTCGACGGTGAAGCGGCAGGCCGAACAGGAAGGGCTCGATCGCATCTTCCGCGAAGCGGGGCTCGAATGGGCGGATTCCGGCTGCTCGATGTGCGTCGGAGTCAATGGCGACATCGTGCCGCCCGGGGAGCGCTGCGCCTCAACCACCAATCGCAACTTCCGCGGCCGGCAGGGCCCCGGCGCGCGCACGCACCTGATGTCGCCGGCGATGGTCGCCGCCGCAGCGGTCAGCGGACACCTCGCCGATGTACGGCCGCTGCTCGCGGGCCGGAAAGTGTAGAGGGATCAAGCCGATGGAAAAATTTGTTCGCCTCGCTTCCAAGGCCTGCCCGTTGCTCTTGCCTAACGTGAATACCGATCAGATCTTGCCCGCGCGCTATCTGAAATTGCCGCGGTCGGCGGAACTCGGTCGCGTCCTCTTTCAGGACTTGCGGCGTGACGCCGCCGGCAACGAAAGGCCCGACTTTCCGCTTAACAAGCCGGTCTGGCGCGACGCCGAGATTTCTGATCGCCGGCCGCAATTTCGGCGGCGGCTCGTCGCGCGAGGCGGCAGTCTATGCGCTCTACGAGGCCGGCATCCGCTGCGTGATCGCCCCTTCCTTCGGCGATATCTTTGCGCAGAACTCCGTCAAGAACGGCCTTCTCGCCGCAATCCTTCCCGAAGCGGACGTGGCCGATCTCGGTGCCGCGATCGCCGCCGACCCGGGAGCCCCTGTAACCGTCGACCTCGAGCAACAGACGATCACGCGCGGCAATCGGAGCTTTAAATTCAGCATCGATCCGGTAAGCCGGGATCAGTTGCTGAATGGCTGGGATGACATCGACCTGACGGAGAGCCATCGCGACCGTATCGCGGCCTTCAAGGCGGCAGACCTTAACCGCCGGCCGTGGGCGCGACCGACCCAGCCGTGAGATCGTCGAGCCATCGAAAGTCGCCTTAGCCGCGCAAAAGCTCCTGCACGGCACGATAGGCCTGATCGATCGCGCAATCGGTGTAGGCCGCCGCACCGGCATCAGAGTTGGCGATCGTAATTCGCCCGAACCGCGCGCGGCCGATCTCGTGCGGCGCACCGTCTTTCGGCCAGTCCGGATCAAACAGCGGATTGTACTCGTAGGCGTATCCGTGCGGCCAGCGGTTGACCGTAATGGCGGCAATGTCTCTGTCCGCATCGAAGCCCCCGGGGCTCAGGATCCGCGCGAGCTGATCGCGGATCTTCTCCTCGAACGTCGCAAAGCTGGTGTTGAGAATGTCGAAGTGTCCGGCCCGATGCTGATCGCGCTCCGGCAAGCCAGGCGCGACCGGCGTTCGCACCATTTGCACCAGAATGGGCTCATCTGGCGAGCGGGGACTGCGATAAGCCCCGATATCGACAATTGGATTCAGAAACAGCGACGAATGATACAATCCGGGCGCATAGACCCGCGAGATGCCCAGCTTCTTAAATGAGTTCCAATTCCTCAATGCCACGCTCGAATAGACGAGCGGGATTTTGACGGCATATCGCAGTGCTTGTTTCTGCGTGTCCGGCATTTCCGGGCAGAGGTACGGGATCATCATATTATAGCAGGCGAGCACACATGATCGCGCGCGCACCGAATATGTCTCGCCGTCGCGAAGATAAGCGATCTCGACCGCGCGCAGGCGGATCGCCGATATTGCGGGCGCGGACAACGATGCTGCTGAGCCGGATGCGCACCGGCGACTCCGGACGATCGAGCCGCGCGTAGTCGACCCGCGCAGTCACCACATCCTCGGCGCTGTCACCAGGCACGCTTTCTGGAATGAGCGCGCGCACCAACAGCCGGGCGATGGAGGCATTGCCATCGGGGAAATGGAACGTGTAGGAGCCGCCATCGGCGTAGCCCGCCGCGGTATATCCCATGTGCGGCGCCGAGCCGGGCGCGAGATGAAGGCCCGCAAAGCCCGGAAAGCCGAAGGCCCAGACATCGAGCGCCGAAACGGCATCGATGCCGACGCCCCATTCGCCGTGCGTCCGTGCCTGGTAGAAGGCGATGACACCCGGATCGGCTTTGACGACATTCAGCAGGAAATCGCGATAGCTCATCTTCGCCAATCGCGATTTCTTTTCGGCAGAGGACAGGCCGGGAAGGTAGTCGGTATCCGCTTCCTCGATTCTGGCAATATCGCGCTGCGCTCCTGGCGACAGCGGTGTTTGCGCCAGCAATTGGCGCCACGAGAGCTTGCCATCGGCGACCACAAGCTTGTCGGCACCGAAAGTCTCTCTGTCGAAGAACAGGCCACGGCCCAGGCCGAGTGATGGATAGAAATTGCGGTCCGCGCATTTCTTGGTCAGCGCAACGGGGTCGATGCCAAGCGCTTTCAGAAGACCATCCGCCACGGCACTGTACGGCCGCGGACTGTCGATCCCCAAGGTGCCGCCATTGATCAGCGCCAGGCGGCCGCCAAGCGCAAACTCATTGCGCTTGGCATGGCCGCCGAAATCATCGTGGTTGTCGAGAATGAGGATGCGCGCGCCTTTTTGCTGGGCGCGGTAGAAATACGCAGCCGCCAGCCCGCTGATGCCGCCGCCGACGACCACAAGATCGTAGGTCTCGTTGGTGTCGGTGATCTTGCCCGCCTGCGACCAAAAATCGCCGTCGCGTAGCCTATGGGCGGCTTCGAAACTGCCAGGATGATTTCCCCGCAAGCCCGGTGAGAGTCGGCGGATCGTATCCGGGCGCATCCTGCGGCGCCGGCCCGCCAGCAAGGGCCAGCCGCAACGAATTCGGGCAATAAGCCGCCGGCGGCGCCGGCGCCCGCGCCAATGGCGACACCGTTGAGAAAATCCCGTCGGGTAATTTCACTCGGCATTCTGTAAAGCCGCGGCCGAAACGATTACCGCACCAGAGGGCAGCCGCCTTCTTCCAATGAGCGGAACGCGCTCGTGCCGGGGATCGTGCCGAGAATGGTGTAATAGTCCCAAGGCTCCCGCAATTCCGCGGGCTTCTTCACTTCAGCGAAATACATGTCGTGAACCAGGCGACCGTCTTTGCGGATGCGGCCGTTCTTAGCGTAGAAATCGTTGACCGGAAGTTCCCGCATCTTGGCCATGACCGCCTTGGCTTCGTCGGTGCCGGCGGCGGCGATGGCCTTCAGATAATGGCGGATCGCCGAATAAACGCTAGCTTGCGCCTGCGTCGGCATCGCGCCATGCCGCGCAAAGAAGCGCTTCGACCAAGACCGGCTCTCCTCGTCGCGATCCCAGTAGAACGCGGTCGCGAATTTCAGTCCCTGCGCGGTCTTCAGTCCCATGCTGTGTACATCGGAAATGAATACCAGCAGTGAGACCATACTCTGACCGCCGCGCGTGAGCCCGAACTCGCCTGCTTGTTTGATGGCGGTAATCATGTCGCCGCCGCCATTGGCGAGCGCCACAACCTTCGCGCCAGACGCTTGCGCTTGCAGCAGGTAGGAACTGAAATCGGAGGTATTGAGCGGATGGCGGACGCTGCCGAGCACCTTGCCGCCGGCGGCGAGCACCGCGCTGGTCGCGTCGGCCTCAAGCGAGTGGCCGAAAGCATAGTCGACCGTCAGGAAGAACCAGGTATCGCGGCCCTCCGCGACGACCGATCGAGCCAGGCTCGTGGTCAGCGCGTAACTGTCATAGATCCAGGAAACTTCGGTCGGCGTGCACGCTTTCCCGGTGAAGGCCGTGCTGCCGACGGCACCGGCGATGGCGATCCGATTGTGCTCGGCCGCGAGTTGCTCGACGGCGAGCGCAACCGACGAATTGTCGAAACCAATGGCCATGTCGACTTTGTCGGCATCGAACCACTGGCGCGCAATCGCAGCGCCAATGTCGGCCTTGTTCTGGTGATCGGCGAACACCAGGTCGACTGGCTTGCCGAGCACGGTGCCGCCGGCATCCTCGATCGCCATGCGTGCGGCGACGACCGAGCCGGGCCGCCCAAGTCAGCGTAGAGGCCGGATTGATCATTGAGCACGCCGATCCTGACGATGTCATCGGACACCTGCGCGCTTGCGCTCGCGGCGTTAATGACCGCGGCGGTAAAGACCACAATAAGCGCGATTGCGAAGCGCACCGGGCTCGCTCCTGTTTGGCAATCGCGCAGAGGCTAGGCTGGCGCTTCATCGGATACAAGGGCGCGGGCGCAGGCCTCGGGGGTCGCGCGCCGAGGCCTATCCGTTTCGATGCGTTCAGCGGCCACGCCCGCCGAAGCCCGACGCGGAGCCCCCCGCATAGCCGGAAGTTTGCACCTGCGCATAGCCGCTGCCGGGAGAAACTACTCCAGCATTTGAGGTCGTGATCGCCGACGTCAGACCCGCGCCGCCCGAGCCGAT
This sequence comes from uncultured Alphaproteobacteria bacterium, assembly GCA_963832605.1. Taxonomy (GTDB): domain Bacteria; phylum Pseudomonadota; class Alphaproteobacteria; order Rhizobiales; family Xanthobacteraceae; genus BOG-931. The sequence continues at coordinate 42,027 of CAWHUO010000017.1, forward strand.
AGTGCCGATCGGGCCGCGACCCAAAGCATTGCCCATCGAGCCAGATGAACTTGTCGCGAACCCGTGCGCTCCTCCGTAAGAGTCGGAGCTTCCCTGGGCGCTCGACCAGATGTTGGAGGTGCCACTTCCACTGCCATTTGATTGCGCCATGGCGGGGGCCGAAATCAGCAACCCGGCGGTGGCGACGATGCAACAGAGAGCTTTCATAGGATGTTCCTTCCATGATGTTACGGATCTGAATTGGCCCGTCGCGAAGCCCGCGCGTAGTTCGTCTCGATCGGGCTTGAAGTCGGATCAGTCGATGCCGTTTTCCCGCACTTGCCGGTGCGGAATGCCGGAGGCCTGGGAGGGTTGAGCTGATTTCAGCGACGGAGCGTGGGCATGGTGAACCCGCCGCGTACATCGCCGCAATCACGTGCGGGTCCTGACACATCAGCGCCAGCGCAGCTTTCTGCAGGCCAAAGGCATACAGCTGCCGCGCGAGCAGGCGGATGGTGCAGCCTTCGTCCACCATAGTGCTGCCGAACGTCGCGCCGCCACCCAGAACCGACAACCCGCCGGAGGCCGAACCGAGACAGGTTTCGATGCCGGCCGCGGCGAGGCCGGGAGCGACCACAGTGGGCGCTGCAAGGAGCGTGCTCGTTGTCGAGCTTGGCGGATCCGGCATGTTGATCATGGCCATCGCGCCGGAGTTGCTTCCCATAGTTTGGGCGTAACTCGGACTGGTAATCAACAGTATAGCGAGAGCAATCCACACGCGCATGACAAGTACTCCGGTCTACACGCTGCCGCGAATGCTTCTCCGTATTCGCGGGCTTAACGTTTCGTTAACATATCAAGACGCCGAAAATTGCCTATTCGTAGAGTTCCGTAGACCGTCTTTGTTAGTTAACGGGTGAGAGGCGTCCAGCAAGCCGACCGAATTCACACCGCACGGGGTTGCGGGATTCGGATCATTTCGGCTGTACGATCACCGGCATGCTCGAGAGCTTTGCCAGGATGTGACACCGTCGGCGCACCGGCACCCATTCGTAGAGAAAAATCTCCAACGGGCGCCACATCGCCACCCAGCCGATGATCAGCATGCCTTCTCCGACAATGTCGGACGCCGCGCTGTTGCCGAAGGAAAATGCAAGCTCTCGCATCAGCACGCAGCAAAACAAAAACACGAGACCGGTCACCAGCGCGATCCGGCCGTCGCGGAACAGCATACGCAGCCGCCGCTGTTCGTTCGCTTCGCGATAGGCGAAATAGTTGTGTATCGCCTCGCCGAGATCGGCGTGGCCTTTTTCGGGCAATTGATCGGCTGGCAGGTGGATCACAAGGCACAGCGGGCGCTGGCGCGCAATCTCTTCGGCCGAACCGATGATGTACTCTTCGGCGTCCTGGTCGAGATCACGCTCGTGAAAGGGGGAGGGATCGAGCGAATTGAATAACTGACCTAATCGGCTGAGGCTGATCTCTATCTTGGCCGCCGGCATGGATTCATCGTGGGTCTTAGGTTCAGCCATCAGCATCCCGCGCTACTCGCTACTTCACATTACCCCCGATAATTTGACGCGGATCAAGGACAGCCAGAGCGCCGAACCCGCAGATGTCGTTGTAAATGCGTGGAGAAGCTCTGGGTCCCTTTGATTTTGCGGTTTCATTATCGGAAAATCGACGACGTTTGCAGCGGCTTTTTCAGAAAACGCTTGGGGGAACTACTCATGAAAGTGAGACTAGAGGTCACGAAAGCCGGCAGGCGCTTGCACCAAGGCGTTTATGAGATCGACGATAACGCGAGCTTCGGCGCGGCATGTGCGGATATTTGGGTCAAGATCCGCGAGCAGTGCGCTGCCAAGGCCACCAGCATCGGCGCCCTCATGGATACCATGCATGAGAGTGTGCTCGACGAGCTCAATGGAGCCGAGATCAAGCTGCAAAGGCTTTGATAAAATTTCTTTTCCGAGAAAGCAGGTTGATCCGTGTCAATTGCAGCCCGGCCTGACTGGGCTTTATCATTAATTTATGTTGGTCGAGAACCACTCCTCCGACCCGGCGCTGCAGCCTTTTGCGCCATCGGAACCTTCGCTCGCCGACAAGATCGAATTCTTGATCCGGGGCGACGTTTATCGCCCGCCGGTGCCCGAGGTCGCCCGTCACGAGACCCATATGTCGGAAGTGTTTCTTGCCGGCGATCGGGTCTACAAGCTCAAGAAACCGGTGCATTTCCCCTACCTCGATTTCTCGACGCTGGCCCGCCGCGAGGCGGCTTGCCGGGCCGAGCTCAGGCTCAATCGCCGTCTTGCCCTCGATACTTATCGCGACGTTGTTCCGCTGGTGCGATCGAGCCAAGGCCTCGCCATCGGCGACGGCGGCGAAGTGGTCGATTGGCTCGTAGTGATGAATCGCCTGGACGAAAAACAGATGTTGGACCGCGTGATCGCCGACCGGCGCCTGCATCGCTGGCAGCTCGACCGATTGGCCGCGGTCTTGGTGCAGTTCTATCGCCGCGTCAGTCCTGTGTTCATCACGCCCGCCATGCACGCCGCGGAGTTATGGCGTAGCCTCGCTTATAATCGCCGTGTGCTGCTCGACCCGCGCTTTCAGCTTCCAGCCGGATGCGTGCGCCACATCGACGCGATGCAGCGCCGGTTCCTGACCGAGCGGGTGAAACTTCTGGCCGAGCGCGTACGAACGCGGCGAATTGTCGATGGGCATGGCGACTTGCGCCCAGAGCATATTTTCCTCGGCGATCCGGTGCGCATTATCGACTGTCTGGAATTCAATGCGCGCCTGAGGATGGTCGATCCGTTCGACGAAATCGCATTCCTTTGTGTTGAATGCGAGCGGCTCGGGGCCGCCTGGGCCGGCGAATATCTGCGGCGCCACATCATGCACGCCTTGCACGACGGCGACTCTGAGGAGCTTTTTATCTTTTATCGCTGCCATCGGGCGACGCTGCGGGCGCGTCTCGCCATCGCGCACCTGCTGGAGCCTGATCCACGTACGCCGGAGAAATGGGCGCCGCTCGCACGTACTTATCTGCGGCTTGCCGCCGCGGATGCGGTGCGGCTGGAGCGGCACCTCAGAAAACGAGGAGATCGGTGAGCGTCTCGCCGGCGTGAAGCCGGCGGATGGCTTCAGCCAAGAGCGGCGCCACTGCAATCGTATCCACCTTCGCGCGCGCGGCTGCGGCGGCAAGCCGGAACGCGGGTACCGCGTCGGTGACGACGATCCGATCGATGGCCGGATCCATAAGGGCTGCTTCAGCGCCGGGCATGAACAAGCCGTGCGTCACCAGCGCCACAACGCGCTTGGCACCGGCTTTGCGCGCGGCGCGCGCGGCGCGCACCAGCGTGCCGCCGGTGCTGATGAGATCGTCGATGACGAGCGCGGTGGCTCCCTCCGCCTCGCCGACAAAGAGCTCGCCCGATACCACACCGGCGCTGCGGCGCTTTTCGACGAAGGCCTTGCCGACGCGGCGTCCAAGCGCGGCCTCCAGCGCTTCGTGAAACACGTCCGCGCGTTTGGTGCCGCCCGGGTCGGGAGAAACGACGCAGAGCGCCCCATCCACCAGAGCCTTGACGTAGTCGACGAACAACGGCGCGGCGGTCAGCGCCACCGTCGGGCAGCGAAAGGCGTTCTCGAAGGCGGCCGGGTTGTGCACGTCGAGAGTGGCGATGGCATCGGTCCCGACGGCCTCGAAAAGGCTCGCCACATAGCGAGTGGTTACCGGATCGTTGGGTTTGGTGCGCCGGTCCTTGCGCGCGTAGCAGAGATATGGAACGACGGCAGTCACTCGCGCGGCGCCGCTGTCCTTCAGCGCGCCGATGAAGAATAGAAGCCGGCAAAGCTTGTCATTGGCGCTCTGTTGCGGTCCCGCGTGCAGGCTTTGCAATACAAAAACATCGGCGCCGCGGACCGCCTCGAGCGGGCGCGCCTTGTGCTCTCCATCTTCAAATTCGCGTTCCTCATGCGCGGCCAAAGGCTGCTTCAGCGCGGCCGCGACCGCGGCGCCGAGTTCGGCAGTCGCCTGCAGGGCGAACAAAGACAATCGTCGATCGGTCATGGGTCAATCCCGCCGCATCCCCGCCAGATCACTTTAGATGCAATAGGTTCGGATCGGAGCGAAACCATTGAACTCCACCGAGGCGTAGCTTGCCGTATAGGCGCCGGCCGAGAGAAAATCGATCTTATCGCCGATCGCGAGATCGAGAGGCAGTTCGTAGCCGGCATGCTCATAAATGATGTCGGTGCTGTCGCAAGTGGGGCCGGCCAGCACCACCGGCCCGCGCCGTGTAGCATCGTGCGGCGTGCGAACGCGATAGTGGATGCGCTCGCCCTGGGTTTCGGCCAGGCCATTGTAGCGGCCGGCATCGAGATAGACCCAGCGCTTTTCGGCTCGCCGCGACTTTTTGGCGATGAGCAGCACCTCCGCGCGCAGCACGCCAGCGTCGCCGACCAGATAGCGTCCGGGCTCGATGAAAATTTCCGGCTGCGCGGCGGCGAAATGCTCGCGCAATGCCGCTTCGATGGCGTCAGCATAGGCGGCGAGCGGCGGTATGGACGTGCGATATTGCGAAGGCAGCCCGCCGCCGACATTTAGAAAAGCGAGATCGAGGCCGCGCCGTGCGCAAGCGTGAAAGATTCCGGCGGCAGCGGCGATGGCCGCTTGCCATTGCGACGGGTCGGTCTGTTGCGAGCCGACGTGGAACGACACGCCCTGCGGACGCAAGCCGAGCGATTGAGCGTGCGTGAGAAGATCGAGGGCCATCTCCGCATCGCAGCCGAACTTTCGGGTCAGCGGCCATTCGGCGCCTTTGCTGCCCACCAGCAAGCGGCAGAATACCTGCGCGCTAGGTGCGGCGCGGGCGATTTTCTCGACCTCTGCGAGACTGTCGAAGGCAAAAAGACTGACGCCGCTTCGGTAGGCGCGGCCGATCTCGGTCTCGCGCTTGATGGTGTTGCCGAACGAGAAACGGTCCGAGGCAATACCGACGGCGCGGCAGCGGTCGATTTCCCCGTCGCTTGCGAGGTCGAAGTTGGCGCCAAGCGACGCCAGCGCCGCAAGGACGTCGGTCGCCGGGTTCGCTTTTACCGCATAAAAGATCTTCGCATCCGGAAAGTGCGCCCGCAGTGTGAAATATTTTTCACGCACGACATCGAGATCGATGACCACGCAGGGTGAGTTCAGCTTCTGCGTTGCCAGGAAGCGGTCGATTTTTTCCGTGGTACCCGACGTCTCCAGGCTTTGAAGGTAAGGCGGTAATCGCTCCGCATCGGCCGGCTGGGTGTGAGCCATATTCTAGGACCTGTCGGGTGCGGCGGCTTTGATCGGTTCTGGCCGAAACTGAACTGCAAAACAAAAGCGTTGAATTGCTTCTATAGGTTAGCTGGCCCCTACGCGCTTGATCTAGCTCAATCCCCCCAGACGATTGGCGATGAACGGGCTAGGAATGGTGGGGAGCAGTTCGAGCTTCTGCGGGCTTCGGAAGTCTCCGCGCAGCGATAAGTGTGAAGCTCAAATGACAACACTGCAACGAGCGCAGCGACGGCAGGGATAGTAATCTAGACGTGCTTGCCCTACGTAGCGTTCTACTTAGCCTTTGCCGGCGCGGCAGCCTGTTCCGACGCCTTGGCCTCCATGCGACTTCCCATCATTTCGATCTGGCCGACGGCGCCCGAAAAGGTTGCGACGGTGGCGAGCACGCCATTTCTCGCCGCGCCGGCGAGAGTTGGAGGTCCGAAAAGCAGGCCGAGCGTCAGTAGTGCGGCGGTAAACAAGGCGATGAATTCGCCGGCTGGAATCGTGAGCCGCTCCCATTCCTGGCTTTTTTCACGCTCGGAAAGCTCATGAAGCACGCGTTTCATAGCAATCGTAAACGCTGTTAACCCCGCCGGAGTTCCTATCCGGACATCCCGGATAAGAACTTTGACATGGATCATGGTGCGGTACGGCAAAGGGAGGAAGATCTAACTATATTCCGTCCGCGGAACTAGGATGAACGCCATGGTCGCCACGCGAGACGAATTACCAACGATCGCTCCTGCAATAGAAACTGCAATAGAAACTGCAATAGAAACTGCAATAGAAACTGCAATAGAAACTGCAATAGAAACATCGTCAGCCGTTGCAAGTACGGCGCTGGTGCCGACGCCGCCTGGCTTGCCGATGCGTGTCGACCAACGTCCGGCGGTCGGGGTTCGGACAAGCCAGCCGGAGGACCGCGATTCCTATAGCGTGACGGCGCTCGCTGACATCACCGATCGCGCGCTGCACGCGGCCACTGCGCGGTTCACGGCGGGGATTTCGCCCGCAGCACTTGCTGAGGCCTATTTGGATTGGGCAACGCATCTGACCTACGCGCCCGGCAAACGCCTCCAGCTCATCAGCAAGGCGCTGCGCAAGGCGGCTCGGTTCGGAAACTATGTGGCGCGGTATGGGATCGAAGGTGGCAACACCGAATGCTGCATCGAACCATTACCGCAGGATCAGCGGTTTACCGATGAAGGTTGGCAGAAGTGGCCGTTTAACCTCATCTACCAGGGTTTTCTGCTGCAACAGCAATGGTGGCATAATGCCACGAGCGGCGTGCGCGGCGTTTCGAAAAGGCACGAGGAGATGGTCGAGTATGCGTCACGGCAGATCCTCGACACGGTTGCGCCTTCGAATTTTCCGCTGACCAATCCGGAAATCCTCTTACACACCATCGGCACCGGCGGCCTTAATCTCTTAAAAGGCTGGCAAAATTTGATTGAGGACGCCGAACGCGCCTTCAGCGGCAAGCCGCCGATCGGTGCGGAGAATTTCGTCGTTGGCCGCGATGTCGCGGTAACCCCCGGCAAGATCGTCTATCGCAACCGCCTCATCGAATTGATCCAATACGCCCCGGCGACGGCGACCGTGCGGCCGGAACCGATCCTCATCGTTCCCGCCTGGATTATGAAATACTACATCCTCGATCTGTCGCCGCAGAACTCCCTCGTCAAATATCTCACCGGCCAGGGCTTCACGGTGTTCATGATCTCCTGGAAAAATCCCGGTCCGCACGATCGGGATCTGACAATAGAAGACTATCGAACGCTCGGCATGATGAGCGCGCTGGACACCGTCAATAGCATCGTGCCGAATGAAAAGGTGCATGCGGTCGGCTATTGCCTTGGCGGCACGCTGCTGTCGATCGCGGCGGCGGCGATGGCCCGCGATGGCGACGAGCGGCTGGCGACAGAGACGCTCCTTGCCGCGCAGACCGACTTCACCGAGGCGGGAGAGCTCATGCTGATGATCGACGAAAGCCAGATCGCCTTCCTCGAAGATATGATGTGGGAGCAGGGCTTCCTCGACAGCCGGCAAATGGCCGGCGCCTTCCAAATGTTGCGTTCGAACGATCTGATCTGGTCGCGTCTCATCCACGAGTACATGCTCGGCGGCCGCCAGCCAATGACGGACCTGATGGCATGGAATGCCGACGCAACGCGCATGCCCTATCGCATGCACTCCGAATATTTGCGCAGCCTGTTTCTCGATAACGATCTGGCGGAAGGCCGTTTCATGGTTGGCGGCAAGCCGATCGCGCTCTCGGATATTCGCACGCCGGTGTTTGCCGTTGGTACGGAGCGCGACCACATTGCCCCTTGGCGATCAACCTACAAGGTCAACCTGCAGTTCGACACCGAAGTAACTTATCTGCTCACTAGCGGCGGTCATAACGCCGGCATCGTTTCCGAGCCCGGCCACCATGGGCGCAGCTTTCGCATCAACACCAAGCGCCCAAACGATTACTACCTCGATCCCGACAGATTTTGTATCGAGGCGTCGCGCAAGGAGGGATCGTGGTGGCCAGAATGGGTCGCCTGGCTCAATGACCGCTCGGGGCAACCGACGACACCGCCGGCCATGGGTGTGCCGCTTGGCGACGCGCCGGGCACTTATGTGCTTGAGGAGTAAATTGCGGATCGACGCGGCTTAATGCCTTACCGGCCGCCAGGCGTGCGCAAGCCGGACCAGGCGTCGCGGACCTGCTGATAATGCACCATCGGATCGTAGAGCGAGACCGGCAATCGGAGCTCGGCGGCCGAGAGCCGGCCGACCGCCGCTAATAGACTGTAGGAGGCGACGACGCGGTCGTGCTGCGCGACGATCATGGCGACGCGCGCATTCACTAGAGCCTGCTCCGCGTTGAGCACGTCGAGCGTCGTGCGTTGTCCGGCCTGGGCCTCGTTGCGCACGCCTTCGAGCGCCCGTTCGGAAGCTTCGTTCTGACGCACCGCGGCTTCGACCTGCGCCTTCGCCGCTTGCAGCTGGCCCCAGGCCTGAACGACGTTGGCCTGCGCCTGGTCGCGAACCTGATCCACGTTCAGCCGCTGCTGCCCGACATTCTCCTTGTCCAGGCGAATGGCCGAATATTCCGCGCCGCCTTGATAGATCGGCACCGTCAGGTTGAGCATCACCGTGCCGAGGAACAGGTTGGGCGTCAGAATATTGGGATAATTTTGCTGCTGGACGCTGCCTTGCAGCGCCAGCGTCGGCCATAGTGCGCCTTCGGCGATTTTCACTTGCAATTGCGCCACGTCAACGCCGTACAAGGCGGCCGTGACCGACGGGTTCTCCACGGTGCCAACCGCGACTGCCGCATTGAGCGTTGTTGGCGCGAGCCGGTCGACGGGAGCGGCCGGAGCGAGGTTGGCAGGCTCGACGCCGATGATGCGCTTATAGTTCGCCTTGGTCGTCATCAGCGTCGATTGCGCGGCATACAAATTAGCCTGGCCTGCCGCTAATTGCGCCTCGGCCTGGGCGACGTCGGTCGTCGTCACTTGGCCGGCTGAGAAACGGTTCTGAGTATCCTTGAGCGTCCGCTGCAAAACGCGAATATTGTTCTGCTGGACTTCGAGGTTCGCGGTGTCGCGCGACATATCCATATAGACCGTCGCAGCTGACAACAGCACGGACTCTTCCATCATCCGCAGCGTCTCGCGCGCGGCGGAAACCTGACTCTCAGCTTGGCGAACTCTATTGGCGGTTTGTTGGCCGTTGAAAAGCGTTTGTTGCCCACTGAGGCCGACCGACCACGGGTCGGTATAACCTTTGATCGAGTACGAGATGCCGTTCGGCAAGGCTGGCGGAATAGGCGGAATGACCCCCGTTGTGTTGGTGTACTGTTTAGCCACCGAGGCGGTCGCGGAAAGGGTAGGCCGATACCCTGAGAGCGCTTGCGATACGCCTTCGTCGTTCTGGCGCACGATGGCCCGTTGCGCATTGAGTTGCGGATTGCCCTGATAGGCGCGGGCCAACGCCAATTCCATCGTCTCCGCGGCGACTTCGCGAGGCGCCGTGGAGACGATTGCGATTGAAACCAGGATCGTTGCCGCTACAGCATGCTGCGCCCGTCGAGCCGGCGGGGATTGCGAGCGTTTTCGTGTCCCGGAAACGATAACTCCACGCGTCACAACCAGCCCCAATTTGCGCGGCAAAACCTTAACGTGGGGGTATCCGCCTTACAAGGTTTGGGGCGACTTTACTCACTGTGATCGCGGTGAGCGGATGCCGGTCGCGCGAGCATCCGGAGTTCCCGCAGACCGAGCGAAAGCGAGGCCAAGAAGAGCGGCAGAACGAAGTAGAGCGCGCGGAACGTCAGCAGCGCCGCCAAGAGCTCCTCGCGCTGAAATTGGGCAAGCCCGATGAGCATGGTGGCCTCGATGACGCCCAGCCCTCCAGGCGCATGGCTGACCGTTCCAAGGAGTGCCGCGGTCAGGAAGATCACCAGCACCGTTGCAAAGCCGACGATCGGAGCCGACGGCAACAGCAGATACATCGCGAGCGTTATTAGGGTCAGGTCCAGCGCTCCGATGCCGATCTGCAGGAGGGTGAAGCGCAGGTTGGGCAATACGATGCGCCAGCCGGAACGGCCAACGGCTCGTGGCCGCGGCGTGAGCCAAATCAGATAGCAGGCTATGCTGAATAGTCCGAGGAGCCCTAGGGAGCGGTTGATCCATGACGGCAGATGATCGACCGCGGTTGCCGCTTCCGGCGCGTACGCCGTCGCGCCTCCGAGGAGGAATGCGTTGCCGAGCCAAAAAGTCATTCCCGTAACGAAGGCGATCTTGGCAATGTCGACTACTGTTAGGCCCCAACCCGAGTAGATGCGCAGCCTGATGAGGCCGCCGGTCAGTACGGCGGCGCCAAGGCTGTGGCCGATCGTGGAGCTGGTGAAGCTCGCCAGCGCGGCAACGGAGTAGGGCACTTTGTGCCGGCCGATCGTGCGCAGCGCGAACAGATCGTAGAAGGTCAGCGTGACGTAGCCGGCGACAACGAAGGTACTCGCGATCGCGATTTTTTCGATCGACTGGGCCTTCAGTGCGGTAACGACTTTGGCGACGTCAACGTCGCGCAGCAGCGCATAAAGCGTAAACAGAGCTACGGCCAGGATCGACAGGCTGATCGCTGCGCTGATCGTGCTGCGGCCGAGCCTGGAGGTGATCGTCTGGGCGATGGTGCTCTTCACGGTTAGTTTCAGCGTGCGGCGATGAACTCCCGACATCAACGCCTTCACGCGATTCGCGGCCGCAAATTCTCATTTGACTGTAACAATAATGTTACGAGCCCGTGATGGTATTAGCGCGTGCGGCGCGGAAGTCATAGCGATGTCATCTCTCACTTACAACGTTGAGGTACGCTTTAGATAAGGCGACAAAAAGAAACCTGCCGTTGCCACGGCAGGCTCATAGCGAGGCGACCGCGGTGGGTCGCCTTCCTTATCCGCTATCAAACCCTCGCAGCGCATGCGCAAGCTCCTAAGGCGCGGACGCGCATTGAAGCAGGGCTGTAGCGCGCCGGGGCGCGCCAGCAGACCGTCACACGATTGAGACATGAAATGGCAATTGTTGTCGCATGCGATTCGACAACACGAGGGGGCGGTCTCGGCCGCGCACCGGATGAGAATTCTTGTCGCTACCGACGCCTGGCGCCCGCAGGTCAACGGCGTGGTGCGCACATTGGGCTCGCTGGCGCGCGCCGTGCACAAGCTCGGCGCGACGATCGATTTCCTTTCGCCGGAAGGTTTCCCAACCTTTCAGGTGCCGACCTATCCAGGTTTGCGTTTAGCGCTGCCGAGCCGGCGGGGAATCGCCGAGCGCATCGACGCAGCGAGACCTGACGCCATCCATATCGCCACCGAAGGACCGATCGGCTTCGCCGTGCGCTCCTATTGTCGCCGCAACGGGCGGCCGTTCACCACCAGCTACACGACGCGTTTCCCGGAATACATTTCGGCCCGATCGCCGATTCCCGAAGGGTGGATCTATGCCGTCTTGCGGTGGTTTCACTCCGCGGCGACGGTTACCATGGTGGCCACACCCTCGCTGAAGACCGAGCTTAGTCAGCGCGGATTTGCCAATCTGGGCATGTGGACCCGCGGGGTCGACGTCGATCTGTTCAACCCTGACCGCGCCATCGATCCCGGCTTTCCGCGCCCGATCTTCATGACGGTCGGCCGGATCGCCGTCGAAAAGAACCTGGAAGCTTTCCTTTCGCTTGATCTGCCCGGCACCAAGGTCATCATTGGCGCCGGGCCGCAGGAGGCCAAGCTTAAACAAAGCTTTCCCGATGCAAAATTCCTCGGCCCTTTGGAGAATGGAATCCTCGCCGCACACTTGGCGGCTGCGGATGTTTTCGTTTTTCCAAGCCGCACGGATACTTTCGGCATCGTGCAGCTCGAGGCGCTTGCGAGCGGGGTTCCCGTCGCCGCCTTTCCCGTCACCGGCCCGAAAGACGTCATCGGCAATAACCCGATCGGCGTTTTGCACGAAGACCTCGGTCGCGCCTGTATCGAGGCCCTTAAGCTTCCTCGCGATGCCTGCCGCCAATTCGCCCTCGACTACTCCTGGGAAAACAGCGCGCGCCAATTCCTTGGCCACGTCCGCAAGGTCGCAGGCGGCGGCAGTCGCGAATTTGAAACAGCGATGACGATGACCGAAACCGCTCCCGGCTGAGCTCCGGCCGAGCGGATGTGCATAGTGCTTGGCTGCAACCAAAGGATCAGACATGACCAATCTTTCGCACGCTGAACTCGACAAACAAACAGTCACCAAGGCCTATGCGCGGTGGGCGCCGGTCTATGATCTGGTGTTTGGAGCAGTCTTCGAACGCGGCCGCGAAGCGGCAATCGAGGCGGCCGAACGGGTCGGCGGCCGCATTCTTGAGGTCGGGGTCGGGACCGGCATCTCGCTTCCACACTATTCGCGGGAGTGCCGGCTGTGCGGCGTCGACATTTCCGAGCCGATGTTGCGCAAGGCGCAGGAGCGCGTCACCGAGCTGGGACTGAGCAATGTCGAAGGACTTTGGGTGATGGATGCAGAGCATCTGTCATTCCCCGACAACTCCTTCGACGCGGTGGTTGCGCAGTATGTGGTCACCACTGTGCCGAATCCCGAGGCGACGCTCGACGAGTTCGCCCGCGTTCTGAAACCTGGCGGTGAGATCATCCTGGTCAGCCGCGTCGGCGCCGAAGCAGGTTTGCGGCGGGCGCTCGAGCATTGGTTCGCGCCGGCGGCGCGTAAGCTCGGTTGGCGCACCGAATTTTCTTTCGAGCGCTACGCCCGCTGGGCGGAGCGAACGCATGGGGTGCGTCTCGTCGAGCGCCGTGCTATGCCGCCTCTCGGGCATTTCTCGCTCATCCGCTTTGCCAAGGACGGCGAGGCGGGGGCGGTGCGCCCGGCCCGGTCGGAAGAGGCCTATCCAGCCGCACGCGTCGCGCGCTGAGTATCGGGCCAAGCTGCCGGTGATCGCTTCGCCGATGTTTCTCTTGCCTGTCACAAGGCGTTCACCGAATCGCCATATCCAGACCGGATGACCTCACGAGGGGAAGACAGATGGTGAATTTTCTTGAGGCCCTGCGAACCCAACGCTGGGACGATCATCGCTACTATCACCACAGCCGCATCAATCAGTCGCTTCACCTCGTCAGTGCCGTCAGCTTTCTGTTTTCCTATGTGATGATCTTCAAGGACCCGGCGATCTCGGCGCTCGCCGGCTGGCTTGTGGCGATGACCACGCGGCAGTCCGGGCATTTTTTCTTCGAGCCCAAGGGCTACGACGAGGTCAACGACGCCAGTCACGAATACAAGGAGGAGATCAAGGTCGGCTACAATCTGCGCCGCAAGGTCGTGCTGTTGACGATCTGGGCGTTGTCGCCGCTGCCGCTATACTTCGATCCGACGTTCTTCGGCATTTTCACGCCGCATGCGAGCAAGACCGAGTTTGTCCGCCACGTCGCCGAAATTTGGCTCGCCATCGGCATCGGCGGGGTGCTGTTTCGAACCGTGCACCTGTTCTTCCTCCAGGACGTGCAGACCGGATTGGTGTGGGCGACCAAGATCCTCACCGATCCCTTCCACGATATTAAGCTCTACCACAAGGCGCCGCTGGCTCTTTTGCGCGGCGAGCTGATCGATCCCGGCCTTCATCTTCATGCCGAGTGGGACGAAGAGGAGCCTGAAGAGGCGCCTCACCTCACGTGAGGCTGTGATTGCTTCTGTGTTGAGGCGCGCGGCAGAGGCGCGCCTCGATGGACGTGCGTCTAAGCCATCAATGCTTACGCGCAGGAAACAAGCGGCTGGCGATCATCTCTTTGAGGATCGTCCGCTTGATCGATTTGTTGGTGAGCGCCGGATCGCTCCACCACCAGCCGTCCTGCTGCATCGCTCTGGCCGCGGCGACAAAACGGTCCGCGACCGCCTCGAAATCGTCAGCGGTGTAATCCAGGCTGAAGATCAGGCGCCCGGTTCCGATCCAGCTCAACGCCAGCCCTTCGGCGCGCAGGTAGTACTGCAGCATCCAATTGTAACGCGACGGCTGCGTATAACAGACGGTCCAGATCGAGGACAGGTTGGCAACCTCGACGGGGAGCGCTTCGGCGCGCAGACGCTCATTGAGCCGCGCTGCGCGTGCATTCCAGGTCCGATCGAGGTCCTGATAGAGCGCGAGCCCTGTCGGCGTCTGCAAGTGACGCAGGAATTCGTTCATCGCGGCCATGACGTAAGGGTGCGAATTGAAGGTGCCGCGGGCAAAGCAGATGTCGGCGGGGCGGTCCTCGCGAAAGCGCTTCATCAAATCGCGTCGTCCACAGACGACGCCGATCGGCAGTCCGCCGCCGAGCGTCTTGCCGTAGGTGACGAGGTCGGCGCGCACGCCGAAATACTCCTGCGCTCCGCCTTTGGCGAGGCGGAAGCCGACAAACACTTCGTCGAAGATCAGAACAATATTTCGCTCGCTGCACACCGCCCGCAGCCGCCGGAGCCAATCGGTATAGGCGTCCCTGTCGAAATGGGCGCTGCGCGCGCTGTCGACAAGCGCAGAATCACTCGGCCCCGACGCGTTCGGATGCAGCGCCTGCAAGGGGTTGACCAACACGCACGCGATATTACGCCGCGTGCGCAGAACGCGCAGCGTATCCTCGGACATATCCGTGAGCGTGTAGGTCTCGTGCGCCGGCACCGGATTGCCGATGCCCGGTTGCACATCGCCCCACCAGCCATGATAAGCGCCGGAAAACCGCACCAGGTGCGACCGCCGCGTGTGGTAGCGCGCGAGCCGAACTGCCTGCATGACCGCTTCGGTGCCAGACATATGAAAGGAGACCTCGTCGAGGCCGGAAATCTCCTTCAGAAGCTCCACGTTCTCGATGATCACGGGATGATAGGGGCCCAGCACCGGCCCAAGCTCGCGCACGCGCGTCGCGCCGCGCTCGATCGCGCCCTTGTAGAAGTCGTAGCCGAACACGTTGACGCCGTAGGAGCCGCTGACATCGTAGAAGCGGTTGCCGTCGAGATCGGTGACGGTCACGCCCGCGCTCGATTGCATGAAGGCGGCGGCGGGCAGGAATGCTCGCACATAGCGGCTATATTGGAATGGCACCCGGTAGGAGTCGGTGAATTGCAGATCGGAGATGCTGTCAGCGGCTTCGGCCGTGCGCCGGATGCTCTTGGCAAAGCGCGTCTGGTACAACGCGGAGAGCCGCTCGAAGCCGGCGCGGCGGCGGGCCGCTATTTCTGCCGGCGCATCGTCGGAGCAAAAGAAGCGCTCCTCATCATAGTCGTAAAAGGGCAAAAAGGCCGCGAGGCGCCGCGCGATCCGCGCATGGCCGGCGAGCGACTTGTGCTTGGCCTGCGACAGGTCCAGCCGCCGCCGCAGTTTCACCAGCGAGGTCGCGAGCGCCGCGCCGCCGACCCCATAGAGCGCCAGTGTCGTGGTAGCCCACATCGAATCGCGGTTTACCCGCCGCAGTTGACAGTCCCATGACGGCCCGCTCTCGGCTGCTGCGTGTGGTCGCGCAGGAGGACATCAATTTCCTCCTGACCAACCGCATCCCGCGCCGGCTCGCCACGCAATTCATAGGCTGGTTCAGCCGCATCGAGCAACCGCTCATTCGCGACCTTTCGATCGGCCTATGGCGTCTGTTTTCGGATCTCGACCTGCGTGAGGCCAAGGCCACGCAGTTTCGCAGCATGCACGACTGCTTTATCCGCGAGCTCAAGGATGGCGCGCGCCCAATTGACCGACGGGCGGACATGCTCGTCAGCCCATGCGATGCGATCATCGGCGCCTGTGGTGCAATCGCGGGCACGAAGCTTTATCAGGCCAAGGGTTTTCCCTATTCGCTCGACGACCTGTTGTGCGATCGCGATCTTGCCGAAGCTCACCGCAATGGGCGCTATGTCACCTTGCGGCTTACCTCGAGCATGTACCACCGCTTTCACGCGCCGCACGACTGTCGCGTCGAGCAGGTGATTTATGTCTCCGGCGATACGTGGAACGTCAATCCAATCGCGCTCAAGCGCATCGAGCGGCTGTTCTGCAAGAATGAACGCGCAGTGGTGCGGACGAAGCTGACGATGGGCGGCCATCCGGTGACCTTGGTCGCGGTCGCCGCCATTCTGGTGGCGAGCATTCGCCTTCACTGTCTCGATGACGTCCTGAATCTCGAACACCGCGGGCCCAACGTCATGGCTTGTGACGCGCAATTCCGCAAAGGCGACGAAATGGGTTGGTTCGAGCACGGCTCGACCATCATCGTCTTTGCGCCCGAAGGCTTCTCGCTATGCGATCATGTCCGGGAAGGTGCCCACATTCGCGTCGGCGAGCCGCTGATGCGGTTCACATGAGCCACGGTGCGACTACCCCGCCGCTTTCTGCGGCGGCATCAGCGCGTCGTCGAGTTGCCGCGCGCGCGCATAGGCCGGACGAGCGCTAATTCGTTGCCAGTATTGCTGGAAGGCCGGGCGCGGTTCGATAGTCTTGAACATCAGCCCAAAGCCGATCTGCGAGCCGACATAGACATCGGCGGCGGTGAAATGATCGCCGACCAGATAATCGCCGCGTCGACACCGCGTCTTCCAAGCACTTTCATGACGCGCTCGAAGTTGCCGTAGCCGACGCGTGCCCTCGCGTTCCGGCGGCACCACGAAACCGAAGGCCTTGTTGGTCACTGCCGCTTCGACCGGTCCGGCACCGAAGAACATCCAGCGGTAATAGGGCCCGCGCAGGCGATCGCCCGGCGGCGGCGCCAGTCCGGCCTGCGGAAAAGCATCGGCAAGATAGGCGCAAATGGCGGCTGCCTCGGTGACCACTGTATCGCCATGACGCAGCGCCGGCACTTTGCCCATCGGATTGATGGCGAGATAGGCCGGCGCCTTCATGGTGGTGGCGTAGTCGAGCACTTCGGTGCGATAAGGTTGGCCGATCTCCTCGAGCATCCAGCGCACGATGCGTCCGCGCGATCGCGGGTTGGTGTAGAAGACAAGTTCATCGGCCATTCGACGTTTCCTTCGCCTGTTCCATCTTGCGCATACTATGTGCGCGGCGGTGGGGCCGGCAATGGCGACGTCTGCTGCGTTGGAACGCCGAGCACGTTAGTCGGCGGTCAGCGTGCGGTATATTTCCGCGCTGTCGCGTGCAAGCCGCAACGCGGCCATGATCGCCGGGTCCCTGAGCTTGCGCGCGATGCAGGCGAGCGCGCCAAGCCGCTCGCCGCCGGCGCATCCGGCAGCAGCAGCAGAAACACGGTATCGACCGGCTTGCCATCGACGGCATCGAAGTCGATGGGCTTTTTCAGACGCACCAGCATTCCGTAGCGGCTTGTTGATCTCGTTGAAATCGGGCATGCGGTATCGCCACGCCGCCGCCCATTCCCGTCGATCCGAGCTCCTCGCGCTTAAGCAGTTCGGAGAGGATACGATCCGCCGGCACGCGGGCGACCGTTCCGGCTTTGCGCGCCATCTCCTCGAGGAGCGTCGGCTTGTCAGCGGCGACCGCATCGGTCGCCACGTCGGTCGAAGCAAGAAAATCCGAAATTTTCATAGCGAACAATATCACATGAATATCGTCGGAATGAGATCAGCCGCGCCCAACCCGGGCGCTCAATCGGGCGCGCGCATCCGATAGCCGATGCCGGTTTCGGTGAGAACGAATTGCGGCCGTTCGGGATCGGCTTCGATTTTTTGCCGAAGCTGACGGACATACACTCGGAGATACTGGGCATCGGTCAAATCGTCCCACAGCTCCCCGAGCAGGAATTTGTGCGTTAGCACTTTCCCGGCATGCTGAACGAGTACGCGTAGGAGGTCATACTCCTTCGGCGAGAGCTTCACCTCCCTTTCGCCGACCTTGACAATGCGGCGGACGAGATCGACCGAGAGGTCGCCGACGCGAAAGATCGGCCGCTCACCATGGGTCTGCAACTGATGACGGAGCGCCGCCCGCATCCTGGCGAGCAGTTCGTCCATCCCGAACGGCTTGGTCACATAATCGTCGGCGCCGAGGTCGAGCGCCTGCACTTTGCCGGCCTCGTCGCCGCGGCTGGACAAGACGACAATCGGAACGCTCTCGTTGCGCGCCCGGATCGTCCTCAGCAGATCGTGTCCATGTGCGTCCGGCAGGCCGAGGTCGAGAATGATCAAATCCGGTGCTTGGGTGAGGAGCTCGAGCGCGGCCTTGCCGTTCGGAGCCTCGAGGATTTGATAGCCTTGGGCGGTGAGGCCCATGCGCAAGAGCTTGCGAATGGGTGGCTCGTCGTCGACCACCAGCACGCGGAGCGGAGCGGCACTCATGCGGCGGTATCCAGTTGTTGCCGTTCGCGCGGGATCGGCAAGCTGATCGTGAACGCGGCGCCGCTGCGATCGATGCGGTTTGCGGCGACGATTGTGCCGTGCATCGCTTCGACAAACCCGCGCGAGATCGCCAGCCCCAAGCCGGTGCCGGCGCGAACTTGATCCGTCTTCTGCGCCCGGTAGAACTTGTCGAAGATGTGATCGAGATCGACCAACGGAATGCCGCTTCCTTCGTCGAGGACGCACAAGCAGACGGAATCGCCGCTGCGCCAGCCCTGAATGCGGATCGTCGTTTCCGCCGGGGCGTATTTCGCGGCATTGTCGAGGAGGTTAAAGAGCACCTGCTCGAACAGCACGGCATCAAGTTCAAGCATGGGCAAATCCGGCGCCAGTTCGAGCTCGACTTTGTGGTGGGACAGAATGCGACCGGCGCGCCGCAGCGCGCTGCCGACGATTTCGCCAAGATCGTGCAACGCGACATTGGGCGTGATGGCGCCGGACTCGAGCTTGGTCATGTCGAGCAGATTGGCGATGAAGCGGTTGAGCCGCTCGGATTCGTCGATGATCGTGGCCAGGAGATCGGCCTTCTCGGCATCGTTGAGCTTTTCGCTGAGGTCGCGCAGCGCTCCCGCCGCCCCAAGCACAGCGGCAAGCGGCGTCTTCAAATCATGGGAGATCGAGGTCAAGAGAGCTGAACGCAACCGCTCGGTTTCCGCGGCGCGCTCGACACGGTCCATCTCCTCGACCAGGCGCACGCGCTCGATGGCGAGCGCTCCCTGATCCCGCAGCGCGTCGAGGAGCCGCCGCTGATCGGGCGTGAGCAGCGGGCCCGGCTTGTCGCTGTCGATCCCCATCACGCCGATCGCGCCGCGTCCGGTATGCATCGGCAGGAACAAACGCTTCGCGCCGGGCAGCGTGTCTGAGCCGCGCCCGGCGGAGCGATCATTCTCCCAAGCCCAGCGCGCTGCGGCAATGTCGGCTTCGTCGAGGATGTCCTCCGGCGGGTAGCCGGCCTTCACCGCGATGGTGCCGCCCTCGGGCAAGAGCAGCACGACATGCACTTTCAGCATCAGCGCGGTCTGATAGGCGGTCGCCCACAGCACATCGTCGAGCGTTCCGGCGCCGGCGAGCTTGCGGCTGAACGCATAGAGCGACTCGGTCGTGCGGGCGCGGTCCATCGCCGCCATCGCCAGCGTGCGCCCGCGCGCCGCGACACTGGAAACGATAACCGCTACAAGGGTGAAAAAGCCGAAGGCGACGACGTTGGCAGGGTCAGTAATCGTCAGCGTATAAATCGGCGGCAGAAAGAAGAAATTATAGGCGATCGCAGAGACGAGGCTTGCAAACAGCGATGGCCACAAGCCGAAGCGAACCGCAACGGCGACGATGGCGGTGAGGAAAACAAGATCGACGTTGCCAACGCCAACCCACGATTTGATCAGCGCGCCGAATCCGAGCGCCAGCGCCACCGCGACCAGCGCCGCTACATAGGGGCGGGGGTTGAACGTTTCGTCGATCTCCGCCGCGCGCACCGACTTTTTCGGAATCGGCTCGCCGGCAATGGTGTCGCCGGCGATGACATGGACGCTGATGTTGCCGGACCGGCGGACGAGGTCGTGAACCACTGACCCGTGCAATATCTCGAACCAGCGGGTGCGCGCCGATTTGCCGATCACGATCTGCGTCACGTTGTTGGCTTGGGCGTAACGGATCACGTCGTCGGCGATGCCCCGATCGCTGGCCGGCAGTGTGACCGCTTCGCCGCCGAGCGTCTCGGCGAGCCGCAGCGTGTCGGCAATGCGGTCACGCTCTTCCTCGGATAACTGCACCGCGCGCCGGCCTTCGACGTAGAGTGCGGTCCAGGGGCCGTGCAGACGATCGGCGAGGCGCTTGGAATAGCGAACGAGGCCGGCGCAGCGCGGATCCTCGCTGATGCATACCAGGATGCGCTCGCCCGCCGGCCAGGGGCCCTGAATCGCGTGCGCCTGCATTTCGGTGAGCAGTTCCTCATCCACCCGCTCGGCGGTGCGGCGCAGCGCCAGCTCGCGCAGCGCGGTCAGGTTGGCCGGCGAGAAGAAATGCTCGAGCGCCCGCTCGGCCTGCCTGGGGACGTAGACTTTGCCTTCCTTGAGCCGCTGGATCAGGTCGTCCGGCGTTAGGTCAACCAGTTCGACGGCATCGGCTCGGTCGAACACAGTATCCGGAACTGTTTCGCGCACGCGCACATGCGTTATCTGCGCGACCACGTCATTGAGGCTCTCGATGTGCTGGATGTTGACCGTCGTGTAGACGTCGATACCGTGACCCATCAGCTCTTCGACGTCGAGATACCGCTTCGGATGACGGCTGCCTTCGACATTGGTGTGGGCAAGCTCGTCGACCAGGACGATCTGCGGCCGGCGGAGGATTATCGCATCGAGGTCCATTTCCTCAAGCCACTGGCCCTTATATTCGAGGCGCCGGCGGGGCACGACTTCCAGGCCTTCGAGCAACGCTTCAGTTTCCCGGCGGCCGTGGGTCTCGACAATGCCGACCACGACGTCGTAGCCGTCCTTCTTGCGGGCGCGGGCCTGCTGCAGCATCTCGTAGGTCTTGCCTACGCCCGGCGCCGCGCCGACGAATATCCTGAGCTTGCCAACGCGGCTCTCTTCGCGGCGCGCCGCTTCGAGCAGAGCTTCCGGCGAGGGCCGATGTTCTAAATCGCGCCGCTGATCCGCCATCAGTGATCAGATCTCTTGACGTGCGGGCCTAAAGCCTATCCGGCGGACAATTGGTCGAGCGCAAGATTGAGCTTCAGGACGTTCACGCGCGGCTCGCCCAGAAGGCCGAGGAAGCGCTCCTCGACATGGCCGGCCACGAGCTGACGCACGCGATCTTCCGACAAGTTGCGGGCTTTAGCAACACGGGGCACCTGAAAGATAGCCGCCTCCGGCGAGATATCCGGGTCGAGCCCGCTGGCCGACGTCGTGACCAGATCGATCGGGACCGGGGCCGAGGGGTTTTCTTGCTTGAGCTTGTCCAGGTCAGCCTGCACGCGGTCGATCAGCGCCTTGTTGGAAGGTCCAAGATTCGACCCGCCGGAATTGGCCGCGTTGTAGGGGGCGGCAATGGTTTTGGTCGCATCTTTGGGATCGGGCGCCGTTGTCGCCGACGGCCGGCCGTGGAAGTACTTATCGGCGGTGAATTCTTGACCGATGAGCACAGAGCCGACGACCTTGCCGTCGCGTTCAATCAGGCTGCCCTGCGCCTGATAGGGGAAAATGACCTGGGCGATCCCGGTCATCGCCAGCGGATAGACCAGGCCGGTGATGAGCGTCAGGGCGACAAGAACCACAATCGCCGGACGGATTTCGCGCAACATGACGACTTCTCCTTAGGCGAGATGCAAGGCGACGACGACGAGGTCGATGGCCTTGATGCCGATGAATGGAATGATCACGCCGCCGACGCCGTAGATCCAAAGATTTCGGCGAAGAAGCTGCGCGGCGCCGATCGGACGATAACGCACCCCCTTCAGCGACAGCGGAATGAGCGCGATGATGATCAGCGCGTTGAAGATGATCGCCGAGAGGATCGCGCTCTGCGGCGTCTCCAGCTTCATGATGTTCAGCGTCTGCAGCTGCGGATAGAAGGCGACGAACATCGCCGGGATGATGGCGAAATATTTCGCCACGTCGTTCGCAATCGAGAAGGTGGTAAGTGCCCCGCGGGTCATCAGCAGCTGTTTGCCGATCTCGACGATCTCGATGAGCTTGGTCGGGTTCGAAATCAAGGTCGACCATGTTGCCGGCTTCGCGCGCAGCCTGCGTACCGGTGTTCATGGCGACGCCGACATCGGCCTGCGCGAGCGCCGGCGCGTCATTGGTGCCGTCACCGCACATGGCGACGAGCTTGCCTTTGGCCTGCTCGTCGCGGATGAGCCGCAGTTTGTCCTCGGGCGTTGCCTGGGCGAGGAAGTCGTCGACGCCGGCTTCCGCCGCAATGGCGGCGGCAGTCATCGGATTATCGCCGGTGATCATGATCGTGCGGATGCCCATGCGGCGCAGTTCCGCGAAGCGCTCGCGGATGCCGCCTTTGACGATGTCCTTAAGCTGAATGACGCCAAGCAGTCGATTGTCCTTGGCCACCGCCAGCGGGGTGCCGCCCGATTTCGCGATCGCGTCGGCAATCGCATTGATTTCGCGCACGGTTTCGGCGCTGACACTCGGCCGCAGGACTTGCACAGTGCTGCCGGGACCGGGTGAAGTTGCCGAGGTGTTGAGATAGTTCAGGATCGCGTCCACGGCACCCTTGCGCACCCACGAAGTCCCCACTTCGACGCCGCTCATGCGCGTCTGGGCGCTGAACGGAATGAAATTGGCGCCCAGCTCGGCGAGTTCGCGGCCGCGGATGCCATATTTTTCCTTGGCGAGGACGACGATGGAGCGGCCTTCGGGCGTCTCGTCGGCGAGCGATGCAAGCTGTGCCGCATCTGCCAACTCCTGTTCCGTCACGCCGCGGATCGGCTTGAATTCCGTTGCCTGACGGTTGCCGAGCGTAATCGTGCCGGTCTTGTCGAGCAGGAGCGTATCGACGTCGCCCGCGGCCTCGACCGCCCGGCCCGACATGGCAAGCACATTGAAGCGCACAAGGCGATCCATGCCGGCAATGCCAATGGCGGAGAGGAGCGCACCGATAGTAGTCGGAATCAACGTGACGAATAGAGCAACAAGGATCACCACCGAGATCGTGCTGCCGGCATAAGCGACGTAGCTCGGGAATGGTCGCGGTCGCGAACACGAAAATGATGGTCAGGCCGATCAGCAGGATGTTGAGCGCAATTTCATTTGGCGTTTTTTGCCGTTCGGCACCTTCCACTAGCCGGATCATGCGGTCGAGGAAGGTCGAGCCGGGCGCGGCCGTGATGCGCACGCGGATCCAGTCGGACAAAACCTGCGTGCCGCCGGTGACTGCGGAGCGGTCGCCGCCGGACTCGCGAATCACGGGTGCGAATTCACCGGTGATGGCCGCCTCGTTGACCGAGGCCATGCCGTGGACGACCTCGCCATCCGAGGGGATCAAGTCGCCGGCCTCGACCAGCACCAGATCGCCGACTTTGAGCGCGGTGCTCGGCACCAGCCGATAGTTCTGCTGATCGCCCGAGCCGGTGATCAGCTTCGCCTGCGTCTCCGTGCGCTGGCGGCGCAATGTGTCGGCTTGCGCTTTGCCACGACCCTCTGCGACGGCTTCTGCGAAATTGGCGAACAGAACGGTGAACCACAGCCAGAGAATGATCTGGAACTCGAAGCCGATATGCTCGCCGCCGGTCGCGACATCGCGGATCA
This sequence comes from uncultured Alphaproteobacteria bacterium, assembly GCA_963832605.1. Taxonomy (GTDB): domain Bacteria; phylum Pseudomonadota; class Alphaproteobacteria; order Rhizobiales; family Xanthobacteraceae; genus BOG-931. The sequence continues at coordinate 65,438 of CAWHUO010000017.1, forward strand.
GAATGATCGTCGTCAACGCGGTGACGATTTCCAGCACGAACATCACCGGATTCTTCATCAGGGTTCGCGGATTGAGCTTGACGAAAGCAGAGCCGATGGCCGGCACGACGATCTTGGGATCGAACAGCGCCGAGACCGGCATGCTCTTGCGCAGATGTGAGGTTTCCATCGCGGTTGCTCCGAACCTAATTCGCTGAGAAGAGAGTGCCGGCGTTGATCGACAACTGCTCGACGATGGGGCCGAGCGCCAGCGCTGGGAAGAAGGTCAGCCCGCCGACGATGACGATGACGCCGACCACCAGGCCGACGAACAATCCGCCCGTGGTCGGGAACGTGCCCGCTGAAGCCGGCACCAACTTCTTGGCCGCAAGCGAGCTGGCGATCGCCATGGTCGGGATGATCATCCAGAACCGGCCGACAAGCATCGCGATCGCGCCGGAGAGGTTGTAGAACGGCGTGTTGGCGCTGAGCCCGGCGAAAGCGGAGCCATTGTTGCCGTCCTGCGAGACGTAGGCATAGAGCACTTCAGTGAAGCCGTGCGGGCCGGGATTGTTCATCGCGGCGACCGCCGACGGCACCAGCATCGCGACCGCGGTCCAGCCGAGATACATCAGCGGCAGGATCAGGATGGCGAGCATCGCCATCTTGACTTCCTTCGCCTCGATCTTCTTGCCGACATATTCGGGCGTGCGGCCGACCATCAGGCCGGCGACGAAGACCGAAAGAATGGCGAACAGCAGCATGCCGTACATGCCGGAGCCGACGCCGCCGACAATGATCTCGCCGAGCTGGATGTTGATGAGCGGGATCATGCCGCCGAGCGCAGTGAAGGAATCGTGCATGGCGTTGACCGCGCCGCAGGAGGCCGCGGTCGTGACAACCGCGAACAGGGCCGAGGCGACAATGCCGAAGCGGACTTCCTTGCCCTCCATGTTGCCGCCGGTGAGGCCAAGCGCATTGAGCGCGTCGTTGCCGTGCGCCTCAGCCGCATAGCAAGCGATGACGCCGGCGACGAAGAGGACACCCATAACGGCGAGGATGGCCCAGCCCTGCCTTTGATTGCCGACCATTCGGCCGAAGACGTTTGTGAGCGCGGCGCCAAGGGCGAAGATCGAGATCATCTGCAGGAAATTCGACAGCGCGGTCGGGTTCTCGAACGGATGCGCCGCATTGGCATTGAAAAAGCCGCCGCCATTGGTGCCGAGCATCTTGATGGCGATCTGCGAAGCGACGGGGCCGACCGCAATGGTCTGCTTGGCGCCTTCCAGCGTCGTTGCATCCACATAAGGGCCGAGCGTCTGCGGCATCCCTTGCCAGATCAGGAACAATGCGAAGGGCACGCAGATCGGGATCAGGACGTAGAGCGTAACGCGCGTAATATCGACCCAGAAATTGCCGACCGTGCGCACCGAATGCCGCGCGAAGCCGCGGATGAGAGCGATGGCCAAAACGATGCCGGTTGCCGCCGACAAATAGTTTTGATGCGTCAGCCCCAGCATCTGCACGAGATACGACATCGTGCTTTCGCCGCCATAGTTCTGCCAGTTGGTGTTGGTGATGAAGCTTACGGCGGTGTTGAAGGAAAGATCCGGTGCCACCGCCGACTGCTCCGCGGGATTGAACGGCAGCCCGGCCTGTGCGCGCATCAGCACATAGAGAATAAGAAAGCCGCCGACGTGGAACAGCAGCATGGCAATCGTATAGGTGACCGCGTGCTGCTCGTGGCGCTCGTCAACCCCGGCAATTTTGTAGATCGCGGCTTCGACCGGCCGCAGGATCGGCGAGAGAAAGGTGCGCTCGCCGCTGAAGACGCGGGTCATATAGGCGCCGAGCGGCGGCGTGAGCGCAACGATGATCGCGCAAAAAAGCAGAATCTGGACCCAGCCGATGACGGTCATGGTCGTTGTTTCCTTCAGAACCGCTCGGGCTTGAGCAGCGCGTAGGTCAGGTAGATCAGCAGCCCCGCGGTGACGAGGGCGGCGAGCGAATAATCGAAGATCATGGCGGTTCCCTCAGAGCAGGTCGCAGGCGTACACGTAAGCGACCGAGAGCGCGAAAAAGGCGAACCCGATCGCCAGCATAACGACGTCCATCATGGGAATGCTCCGAGCAATGGATGCTGCATTCGATTTACATAAGTGCCTGCAGGCGGCGCAAAGTCTTGACTTGCGTCAAGACCGCGCAAAATTCGCCGCCCCGCGGGGCGATTAGGTGTCACTCTTCGCATAGGAATTCGAGAGGGGGAGGCCGGCCCCAGTATAGAGATTATATAAAAAGCTAGGACTTGGCGCTGCAGCGACGGTTCCAGAGGATGCCGAGGACGGTAGCAGAGAATGAAGAACAAGGCATGTCAGACCCGCATCCGTTTCGTGGTGGCGCGGATAGGAGCGGCTCAAGTCAACGGCGCGGTGTGCCGTTGCATCTGCGCGCCAAGACGTACCGCGCAAAACTCGCTTTATTAAGAATGCCTGTGGTGCTTACTCTTTTTGTGCGTGGTCGGATTGGGGCTCATTTGCCCCTCGCCCGATCCGCCGGTGCCACCCGGCTTGTGCGGCGCGCTGGTCGGGCCCATGGCGAGCTTAACGGCGTCGGCCTTCTGCTTACCGCTCGCGGCAATGATGGCGCTGACGTTCTGCTGGTCATCTCGGGCAATGCGTTCTTGCGCTAGCGCGCAAGCGGCAAATATGGAAATCCCTGTAGCCGCCAAAATTAGTGTCTTCATTTCGCGACTCCCTCGGTCAACAACCATAGCAGAGCAGCGTCAGTTTTGGCTTCAACAAGCCGTGACGGCGGTCACGCGCTAATGTCGAATGGCGCCAACGGTGCAAGTTTTTCGATCACACATGCAAGCGCAGGCGAGGGCGCCTGCGCTCGTGTCAATTGTGAATGACACTCAGAAGTGGATGATGACGTCACTGGCCGCGATGACTGCCCAGTTCCTGGACGGAGCTATTCCGGCGTTAGCGTCACCGTTGAATGCATTGGCGTTGAGCGAGCGGTAGTAGCCAACCTCGGGTCGAAGCTCGATCTGGGGCGAGAGCCAATGCTGCCAGCCCAACGCTGCATCGGCATAACGAGTTTTAACGCCGGTGCGCTGTCCCTCCATGTCGTCGAAAAATTCGGTGCGCAGGGTAAAGTTGTTCAACTTGTTTGGTGAGTAGTTGACGTACAGAAGAAACGACTGTTCGTCGGCGGTGCAGGTCAGCACAGTGGTGCTGCTGCACTGCGCCGCGTTCGGGGCGTTGAACGGGGTGAACTGTGGGCTGAAAGGCGTGCCGCCGTTGGCGATCGCCGCAGCGGCCAGCGGATTGTTGACGTTGGGCACGTTGCTTTCGTGAATATTCCAGGTCTCGAACGCGATGTGCCACTGATCATTGAACTTGTGGTAATAGGTACCGCCGAGCCATTGCAGATTGTTATAACCCCAAACGCCGTTGTTGATGGCGTCGGCGACGACATTGATGTCGTTCTTGCCGTCGTCGCTCGTCCAGCGTACGCCAACCGTCGCCGACGGTTGCGCGCCAGGATCCTTGAGCATGGTGGTGCCGGGATAGATTGGATTGGGGTCGAGGTTGGTAATCCTCGCACCGATGTTCCACGGCATCGTATCGGTGCCGGCGACCAGCCCCAGTTGTAATATCCAATTTTTGGTGACCGCGAAAGTCGTCTGGATGCCGGTATTTGTGTAGTTATCGAAAACGTACGTCAACGAATGTGCGTATGTATAGTTGTTCGGCGCGAGCTGCGCCTCGATGTCGGGAATGGAGATAAAGCGGCCGATGCGAACGTTCAGACCCTGTATCACCGGAAAGTAGAGGTCGGTATACAGCATCGGAAAGTCGTAGCCATTGACGAAGTTGTGGTTGAGAAGCTGATAGCTGAACATGCCGTACGCCGTTGTGTAGCGATAATCGACGCCGTAGATGCCGGAGACGCGAAACCCCCAATCGAAATGATCGTTCTGCACGGTGTCGGGCAGGCGTTCGATATAGAGAACGGCCTGGTCGAGCTGCACGGTATTGGGCGTGTAGTCGTACGAGACCGGGAAATTGCCGCCCGGCTTGACCGTATTGGTGCTGAGATTGCCGCCTGGATTAATCCAGCCATACATCTGGACATGAGCGGCGTTCATCGCCGCGCCGAGCTGTGTGTTGCCGAGTGCGACCATTAGCGGACTGTCGACCGAATTTGGTCTGGTCACACCTAGCGAGGGCGCACCGCCGTAGGGCCATTCGGTGAAAGGCATCGGCGGCGTCGATTGTGGCGTTACCGGCCAGTCGGCGTCGGAGCGGCGAGAGGGCGGGGCCTTCGGATCGGTCGGCGCCGCATCATGCCCCCATTCAAGCTCGTAGTAGCGGTACAGACGAGTCAGGAAATCGTCGCCGAGATAGGCGTCAAGGCAGTTGTAGTTGGTGTAGGGGTCGCAGGACACGCCTGCGACCGGGGCCTTGACTGCCATATCGGCGGCAATTGCCGAAGAAGATACCAGGCCGGCAGCGACAATGACGACAGACACAGAGAGTTTCGACACGACGACGACTCGCCCCCTTCTTTTGGTCTGCCAAATGCATGAGCAGGCAGCACTTAAAATGGGCGAGATTAAAGGGCTAGTTTTGAGCAGTTGCTATTGCTTTGGGCATAAATGATTTTGTTTTTCGCCGATCGTTGCGGGCGAGATACACGTAAAGCGCACCGCTCGTTTTTATGAGATTTACATAACCCAGCTGAGAGACCAGGTTAAACTCCAAAGGCAAGTGATTGAAAGCGATCGTGGTTGGCAATGCCGATGGCAGAACTGGTAAGCCAGTCTTAGAATTTTTTCGACAATTGGGTCGAGCGCAAGCGCCAGCCGGTAAGTGAAGCCGCTGGGCAAAAAGATTGCGGCTGCGGCGGCGCGTAGAGCCCAATAATTCCGACCGCGTGGAGGATCAGCTGGGAGGCGATGAAGGGCGTAGCGCGTTTATTTCTTTGGAAAGGCTTTCTCTAACGCCAGGTTCAGCTCCAGAACGTTGACCCGCGGTTCGCCAAAGATCCCTAGGCTGCGGGGCGTTATATGTTGTTCGACGAGCGCCGCGATTTGCGCGGGCGGGGCGCCGCGGGCCATTGCTACGCGGGCTATTTGAAGTGAAGCATTGGCAGGCGTTATGTCGGGGTCGAGGCCGGAGGCCGAAGTCGTCAGCATATCAGCGGCCAAGAGCTTGCCGGCGAGTTCCGGTTGTGCCTCTTCAAGCCCTCTGCGGTCAGCGGTCAAGCGCTCCTGCAAAGCTTTACTGGTCGGGCCGAGGTTTGACGCTGTCGTACTCGCGGCATTGTACGGCGCGTCGACGTTCTTCGCCGGATCCTTGGGATCGGGAGCAACCGTCGCCGACGGCCGGCCATGGAACCATTTCGGATCGCTCCAATGCTGGCCGATCAGCCGCGAGCCGATGATATGGCCGTCGGCAGCTTCGACGACACTGCCGTTGGCGCGATAGGGCATCAGCAATTGACCAACGCCGGTGACGGCCAGCGGATAGGCGAAGCCGCAAAGCGCAAAGGTCACGAGTGACATGCGCACGGCGCCACTGACATAGTCGAGCATGTCAAATTCCTCTCAAACTAGCCGTGCGATCAAAAGATCAATGAGCTTGATGCCGACGAACGGCGCGATCAGCCCGCCGACGCCGTAAATCCACAGATTGCGGTGAAACAAACTCTCGGCGCTCTGGACGCGGAAACGCACGCCGCGCAAGGCCAGCGGAATGAGCAGCGGAATGATCAAGGCATTGAAGATCAGTGCCGAGAGAACCGCGCTGCGCGGTGTCGCCAAGTTCATGACGTTGAGCGCCTGGAGCCCCGGCAGGGCCAGGATGAACATCGCCGGGATGATGGCGAAATATTTTGCCACATCGTTGGCGATGGAGAAGGTAGTGAGCGCGCCGCGCGTGATCAGCATTTGTCTGCCGATCGCCACGAGGTCGGTGAGCTTGGTCGGATCGGAATCGAGATCCACCAGGTTTGCCGCTTCCTTGGCCGCCATGGTCCCCGAATTCATGGCGAGGCCCACATCGGCCTGCGCCAATGCCGGCGCATCATTGGTGCCGTCTCCGGTCATCGCCACCAAGCGCCCCTGGCCTTGTTCGCGGCGGACCAGCTGCAGCTTTGCTTCCGGGGTGACTTCGGCGACGAAGTCATCGACGCCGGCCTCGGCCGCGATCGTGCGGGCGGTCACCGGGTTATCGCCGGTCACCATGACAGTGCGGACGGCCATTTTGCGCAGCTCGAGGATGCGCTCGCGGATGCCGGGCTTGAGCTTGTCGGAAAGCGCAATAATGCCGACAATGTCGCCATTGACACTGACGGCGAGCGGGGTGGCTCCCTTTTTCGATACGCCGTCGGCAATCGTCTGCAGATCGGGCGGTGGCACAGTACCGAAACGGTCGGCGACGTGCCGGACCACCGCGCTTACCGCGCCTTTGCGGATAACCTGGCCATCGGGCAGGTCAGTTCCGCTCATGCGCGTCACCGCGGAAAATTCCGAGCCTTTGGCCTTATCCAAGCCGGATTTTAGCCGCGCGCCGCGCGCGGCACTGGTAGCGACAACGGATCGCCCTTCCGGCGTCGTATCGAAGTGGGATGCGAGCAGGGCGGCCTGCAGAAGTTCGCTTGGTTGATGACCCGATGTCGGGATGAAATCACTCGCCTCGCGATCGCCGGTGGTAATTGTCCCGGTCTTGTCGAGCAGGAGTGTTTGCACGTCGCCCGCGGTTTCGACGGCTTTGCCCGACATGGCCAGCACATTAAACCGCATGGTGCGGTCCATGGCGGCAATGCCGATGGCGGAAAGCAGCGCGCCGATGGTTGTCGGAATGAGTGCGACCAAGAGAGCAACGAGATCGGCGACGTTGATCAGCGCGTGCAGATAACTGGCGACCGGGGCCATCGCCGCCACGACGATGACGAAGATCAGGGTCAAAACCGAAAGCAGGACAGTCAGCGCGATCTCGTTCGGTGTCTTTTGCCGCCTGGCGCCTTCGACCAGGTGGATGATGCGGTCGAGAAACGAATTGCCCGGATCGGCGGAGACGCGGACCATCAGCCAATCCGAAATGATGGTGGTGCCGGCGGTGACCGAGGAGAACATGTCGGTGCCCGGCTCCTTCAAGACCGGCGCTGATTCACCGGTGATCGCGGCTTCGTTGACGTAGGCCATACCCTCGACCACTTCGCCATCCGCCGGCACAATGTCGTTCTTCTCGATGCGGATCAGATCGCCCCGCCGCAGCTCGGTCGCCGCAACGCGCTCGGTTTGGCCTCCTTCGCCCACCCGCACGCCGACCAGGTCGGACCGGGTTTGTCGCAACGCCGTCGCTTTCGCCTTGCCGCGCCCTTCGGCAAGAGCCTCCGCATAATTGGCAAACCATACGGTCAGCGCGAGCACCACGGTGACGATGCCGTTATAAAGCCGCGAAGCGCTCGATGGACCGAACAAATCCGGCTGGATCGTTAAAGCCAGCGTCAGCAGCGCTCCGAGCCAAACGACGAACATGACCGGATTGCGGATCTGCACGCGCGGATCGAACTTGACCAGAGAGTTCCTTCAAGGCCTGGAGAAACAGGTCGGCAGTATAGCCGCCGCGCAGTTGTACACCACGAAAGGCCGCGCCAAGCGGCTCACGGCTCGCCTTATGGTTTGGTGTTCTGGGTGCCATCGTTTTTTTCAGCGGGATCGCTTGTGCCAGCCACTCAGAAAGTTAGCCCAGCCTTCATGGCGAAGAATTCGGCGATGGGTCCGAGCACCAGGGCCGGGAAGAAGGTCAGGGCACCGACAATCAGGATGGTGGCCAGCCAGAACACGCCGAACATCGCCGTGTCGGTGCGAAGCGTACTCGTCGTCGGCGGTGTTGTCGGCTTGCGCGCGATTGAGCCCGCCACGCCCATCAGAAATATGATCGGCGGATAGCGCCCGATAAAAATAACGCCAGCCAGCGCGAGATTGAACCAGGGCGTATTGGAGTTGAGCCCGGCAAAGGCCGAACCATTGTCGGCTGCTCCCGAGGTGAAGGCGTACAGGACCTCGGAGTAGCCGTGAATGCCGTCGTTGCCGAGCGACGAAAGCGCATAGGGCGCCACCATCGACCATCCGGTCGTGGAAAGAATGACCAGCGGATGAATGAGAAGCGCCAGCGAGACGAGAATGATCTCCTGCGTTTCGATCTTTTTGCCCAGAAACTCGGGTGTGCGGCCGACCATCAATCCGGCCACGAACACCGCGATCAGGCCGTAGATCAACGCGTTCAAAAATCCGACGCCTTTGCCGCCGAAAACGCATTGCAACATCATTTGACCGAGCATCGAAATGCCGGGCAGCGGCGTGTAGCTGTCATGGGCGGAGTCCACCGCGCCAGTGGTGAAGCTGGTGGTAATATCAGCAAACAGACTGCTCGCGGCGATGCCGAAGCGGACTTCCTTGCCCTCCATATTGCCGCCGGGTTGATCGGCGGTCGCTCGGGTCTCAATGCCGGCCTGCGTCAGTGTCGGCGTGCCGCCCTGCTCGGGTATGATGCAGAGAAGCAGAAACAGCACGACCAGCACACCCATGACGCCGTAGAGCACCCAGGCCTGCCGACGGCTGCCGATCATTTCGCCGAAGGTCACGACGATCGCGGCGGGCAACAGCGCCATGAGCACGATGAGAATAATGTTGGTGATCGGTGTCGGATTCTGGAAAGGATGCGCGGCGTTGACGTTGTAAAAGCCGCCGCCATTGGTGCCGGCTAGCTCGATCGTCCCTTGCGAGGCGACGGGGCCGACGACGATGGTCTGATCGCTTCCCTGCAAAGTATGGGCGACGAGGCTGGCATCGAGTGTCTGCACCGCGCCTTGGCTGATCATCACCAAAGCCATCACGACACAGATCGGCAGCAGCACGCGCGTGATGAAGCGGATGAAGTCCCGGTAGAAGTTGCCGAGGTCGGCGCCGCCGTTAGTGACGGTGAACGCGCGGATCCACGCCATCGCGACGACGAAGCCGGTCGTTGCCGAAGTGAACATCGGGAAGGTGATGCCGCCCATCTGGCTGAAATTCGACAGCGTGGTCTCGCCGGCAAAGCTCTGCCAATTGGTGTTGGTGATGAAACTGATCGCCGTGTTGAACGCCTGAAAGGCCTCCATGCCCGGGAAGCGTAATTGATTGAGCGGCAAATAATCCTGGAACGAATAGACGGCGAAGATGATCAGCGCCATGACTAGATTGGTCGCTAGCATATGGAGGGTGTACGTCTTCCAGGTCATTGCCTGGCGTGTCACTTTGCGGCCGATGAGCCAATACAGCGCGTTATCGATTGGATCGAAGAACCAATCGACCTTTGTCTTCCGGCCCATGACAATTCGGGCCATATAGCGTCCGGTGGGAATGCTAAGCAGAAAAATTGCGATCAGAGTGAGAGCGATCTGCAGCCAAGCCGAGCCAGTCATTTGTGCTCTCCGTGGGAGTGAAGCTCAGCGGCGTGCTTAAAATTTTTGCGGGTTGATGACCGCGTAAAACAGGTAGATCACCAGCAGAACCACGAGCAAAGCAAGAATATAGACCGACACCATGGTGATCCCCATTGCCTTCCAAGCGGCTTCAGCTCGGTGGCGGCTCGATATCACTGCCGCTGGCTACGGCGCCGTCGCCGGCCGACGTGATTGCCGGCGTGGCGATAATATTTTCGGTGAACTGCACAAGGCCGAACATCAGCGCATAGCTGACGATCAGAACAACAAACATGAGCGCGGTGAACGTCATCGATTCTCTCTGCTTTGTCATGGGTTTGTAACACCGCCGGCAGCAAGCCGATTTGACCGTCATCAAGACGGCAATAGAGCTTTACCCGGCGAGACGCGATTATTTGCTGCCCGGCACATAAGAAATCGAGAGGGAACGCAGCATGATACTATAGAGAGATTATAGGGGCCCCGGTCACAGCGCGATAGCGCTGTTCCAGGCGCCGGTCCGTATCTCAGAAGGTCTTATTGCGGAAGCAGAAGCTTCCCGAGCTGTTGCAGAAGCTCGCCGTAGCGCGCGAAGTTGCCTGCGGCGTATTCCTTTTGCATCTCGCGGAACACGGCGCGCGCCTGTTCAAGCGTAGCACTGCCTGCTTCGGTTTTAGGCGTGGCGGGTTCGGCAGCGGTGGCACCGACGAGGAGCCGTTCGGCACCGGGCAGTGTGCTCGCCCATTCGATCTTGCGGTCATCGGGCAGGAGCTGCCCTAACACGACGCGGGCGATGGCCGGAATCTTGGTCTGCTCCGCCTCGATGTAGACCGGCTTGATCATGATGAGCTGGTTATCGACGAGCGGCAGCACGATAAGATTGCCGCGAATGACCCGCGAGCCGTGCTGATCCCAGAGGGTGAGATCGCCCGAGAATCGACTGTCCGAACTGATGCGCGATTCCACCTGCGCCGGACCGTCGACGAAAGTGCCTTTTGGGAAACGGAACGCCACCATCTTCCCATAGTTCTCGCCGTCGCAGAGGCCAGCGAGCCACCCCGCCATTTGGTTCTTGCCAGCGACCGACAACGGCAACATAAGCAGGAACTCCGTCTTATCCGATTCCGGAAGCTGCGTGGTCACATAATAGGGCAGCATTTCGATTTCGGCGTTCCGATAAAGCTCGTGCGGAATCTCCCAGCGATCCTCGCGATTGTAGAATGTGGTCGGATTGGTCATGTGGTAGGTGCCGTACATCTCGGCCTGCACCGTGAAGATATCCTCCGGATAGCGGATATGCCGGCGCAGATTCTCCGGCATATCGGCGGCATTCTTGAACATTTGCGGCAGGATTTTTCGGTAGGCTCTGAGAATGGGATCGCGCTGGTCGAAAACGTAGAACGTCACCGAGCCGTTATAAGCGTCGATCACCGCCTTGACGGAATTGCGGAGGTAGTTCGCTCCATGGAAAGCCGGCAGCGAACCCTCATAAGCTTCGCTGTATGGATAATTTTGCGACATCGTATAGGCATCGAGAATGTAAGAATAATGGTCTGAATCCGCGACAATATAAGGATCGCGATCGAAGCTCAGAAACGGCGCGAGCGTCTGCACCCGCTCGACGACGTTCCGCCGCAGCATCACCCGGCTCTCGGGCGTGAAATATCCGGAAATGAAAAGCCGCAGTCCGTCGAACTCCCGCGCAACGACAAGCTTGCGCCAAGCGTTGGAGAGGGGAATTCCTCCTTTGCCCTGGTAGATCGTCTCGGCGTTGGCCTGGCCTTGCGGAAAATCGAATTCCTTCTCGGTGGTGCGCACATAAACGCGGTCCCAGGTGAGCTTGCCGAAATAAATCTCGCCGTGAACCACCGAGAGGTCTTTCTTGGCAACGATCGGAATGTCGTGCGCCCAAAGAACCGGATTGCCCCTTGAGTCAATTTCATTCACCGGGACGGCGACGACGCCGTAGCCGTGGGTGTATTTGAGCGCGAGATTAACCCAGACCCTGGCGGGCGTGGGAAGCCGCGCGACATCGAGTTCGCGCGCCGTGATCATGACTTGCCGCTCGGCGCCGTCGACCGCATAGCGATCGATGTCGACACCGGAGAACGTGTAGTAGGGCCGCAAGCCTTGGATCTGCTGGAGCTGCGGTTCGAGTGCGCGCCAATCCCAGATGCGCGCGTCCTGCAGCGTGGCGGCGTCGTTTTCCAGGTCGGCGGCGGTGAGCGGTTTCCTCGATACCGCGAATTCGCGCTCCTCGACCGACGGTCCCTCGAGGTTATACGCCGTACGGGTGCCGGAGATGCTCCTGACCAGATACGGCAGCTCCAAGGTGATCTGGTTGGGCCCCACATAGACATCCTCGATCGCGGCGGGAACCACGAACGCTGCAAGAGCGAGGATCGCTAGACCCGTGAATGGCGTGAGCCAGTGCACCCTTCGCATCAACAGCCAGGTGCGAAATTGCGGCAGCAAGGCTGCGAGCATCAGGACGAGAGCGGCCGCTAACCAGCAGACAACGACGATGTCGTATCCCGGTATCCAGAAGTTGACATCGGCATAGGATGCGCCGGCAACGACCTTCGAATGGCCGTCGGCGACAAGGTGATAACGGGCCAGAAACTGGCTGACCGCCAATGCCAGGCATAGCAGCGCCCCCAAAACCATGCCTTGGCGAAACCAGCGTGCATCGGCCGTCAGGTTGCCCGGCAGCAGAACAACAACGCCCCGGCTGGTGCGAATAACTCCGCTGTCGCCTGGACGACGGAATAACGAACTCGCTCCGCCGCGAGTTGTCAGTCCAATAGCCAACCATAGCGCGATGGTGAGGCATAGGATGGCGATAACGATTTCGATAATGTCATCGTAAAGCGGCAAGGCCAGCAGGTAGAAAGAGAGGTCCTTGCTGAAAACCGGGTCGGACACGCCGGCCGCCGTTGCGCCGACAAAGCGCAGGAGCGGAATCCAGAGCGGCGTCGCTAGAAATCCGATCAGGGCCGCGATTGCAAACCGATAATCCATGGCGCGCTGCGCGGTACAATCGGCAGCGGGCGACAAAGGAGCCGCAGATTGGCGCCAACAAAGAGGCCGACTAAGAGCAGTATCGCCAGGAAAATTTCGACACGATACTCGATCGACAGCCAAAAGCGGTAGCGTTGGCCAAGCTCTGCAAACCACAAGTCCTCCAGCGAGATACTCAAGGCCGCTTCTAGGCAGATGATTCCGAGAATGGCTGCCACGATGTAGGCGGCGTCGCGATAGAGGCGGTGGACAAATGCGATGTGATTTCCACCGCGCCCTTGCAACAGGGTGACGGCCAAGGGCAACGCCGCCAGCGCGAGCACGAACAGGTAGGCGACTTGGAACATCGACTGTCCTTTTCGGCCACGCAGTTCAGAAATTGCGCTGCAGGTCGGCCCCGCGATCGTGCGCTGCGTGGCACAAAACCACGTTAGCCTATGAAACCGCGCCGGGATTGATTTGGCGCAAACGCCACCCAACGCAGCTTTTCAGCATCTTTATGAACGCGGCGCCAAATCTTTATGCCTTCTACATATCTTGCTGTATCGACCCCTCTGGCTTCTTTACAGCTAATCGCTCCATCTTAGCCGCATGCGGCTCGCGTGGCTGCTCATTCGGTGAGATCGCATCGTGATGTCTGGTGCGGCACAGGCAATTGAACTCGGCCAATTGGACGACGAGTTGCACTGGGCAGCGAAACCTACGCCCGAACTCTTGCGTAGAGTTATTGAGCGCGCAGGCACGCGGCTTTCGGTGCTGCCGCAATCGGCCGCCGGCCGGATGGACCGCTTGATCGAGGCCGGCGCCTGGTCCGATGCGGTGTTCGCTCTGATCGAGCTTGAGATCCCGGCCTGGAAGGTTCGACGTCTGCTCTATGAAGATGGCAAGTGGCTTTGCTCGCTATCGCAACGGCCGAATTTGCCGTTAACCTTCGACGACCCGGTTGAGGCCAGTCACGAGGTCTTGGTGTTGGCCGCTGTAAGAGCATTTGTTGAGGTGCGCCGCAGGAGCAGCATTGCGTCCGGAACACCGTCCACTGTCCCGCAGGTTCTGCCGAAACTGGATCAAGCGCTCTGCTGCGACAATTTCGCCTGAGCGATCGGCGCTTCCGGGTTCGTTAACACCACTATGCCGGCTTTATGACGACGAACTCCGCTCCGTCTCGAATTCATATGCGATCAAGAGCACATTTGGCATCAGCAAAACGAATAATGGGAGAGAGCGCGATGAGCGTCATTCCCGTCGATGAACCTCCCGGCGCTGCCAGCGGCGCAGCGGAGCCGGGGGGCTTCTGGCAAAGGCTTGCGCGGGCGATCGATGAGTATTTTGTCGATCGAACCAGGCGCGTGGTGCCCGAAATCACGCTGCGTCGCTCCAAACACGAAGTCGCACGCTGCCGCCGGCTGATGCACAAGAACTGCGCGGTTCCGGCCGCGGAAACCCTTGCTGGCCGTCGCGTCGCCCAGGCGCGGCCACGATGATGAGACCGACTACACACCTCGCCCCCGGCCGCCCGTTTCTGCGCGGCATTTGCCTCGTCGTAAGAGGCAATCAAGCAGGTCATGATCGACGGGACCCCGTACCCGGCGCAATTAGCACGATAACCAAATTTCCGCGTTGGCCCGAGTCCGGCGTCTACAGCGGATCGATCCCGCTATTCTTTATCGGACGCAATAAAAGTGGGTTTTGGGTAGCGCGCGAGGCCGAGGGGCGGACTGGCGGACTGTTCCTGTTCAAGAGGTCGGCGCTGCGCTTCGCCGAGAAGAACTGCGCGCCGGTCGGATGCGCGACCATGTTTCTCGCCGAGCGTTTCGAGCTTGACGTTGAAAATCAAGGCAACCCGCTTGCCGCGTGGCTCGACGCGATACGGCGCTTCACAGCCGGGATCATACCGGACTATCCGCCGCCAATCGCGATCAGGCCGAAAAAATACAAAATAGGAGAATGGCGATGATACAAGCAGAACAAGCTGAACCTCCCTCGTGGTTGCGACCGCCGGTCTTCATGATCGGCCAGGACTGCCGGGGCAACTGGGTGGTCAAAGACCAAAAGGGGATTCGCGGGGGCCTCTTTGTTGATCGCGACGCAGCACTTCGATTCGTGCGTTCTGAGAATGGGGACCGACCGCAGGGCGTGGTCATGGTTTCCGGGGTTCTCGAGCTCGAAATGAGCCGCAATTCCGGCGCGCTGCCACAACGCGAATTGGGCGTCGATTCTCGGCGCCAACGCCGGATCGCCTGACCGAAACGTCCATTCTGCGTGGCATCGGTCAGCTTTCAGTACACTCACTCCCAATCCGGTCCCTCTTACGACGTGAGAAACATCATGTCCGCCATTGGCCGGCACGTTTCCAGATTATCGGGATACGCTTCCGCGTTGCCGACGCCGTTCGACGACGAAGGAAATATCGACTGTCCCGCATTCGAGCGGCTGTGCGATCTGCAGATTGCACACGGGGCGACCGCGCTCGTTGTTTGCGGGACGACGGGCGAAGCGCCAACGTTGAGCCCCGCCGAGCATCGCGACCTTATTCGCATTGCCGTTGCGGTCGCGCACGGTCGCGTGCCTGTCATCGCCGGTGCCGGCGCGAATGCGACCGCGCATGCTGTCGAGTTGACCAAAGACGCAGAAACTGCGAGGGCAGATGCGGTTCTGTCCGTCGTGCCCTACTACAACAAGCCGACGCAGGCCGGCCTTTACGCCCATTTCCGCGAGATCGCCCAATCCACCGGTTTGCCGGTCATCCTCTACGACGTTCCGTCGCGAACGGTGTGCAGCCTGGCCGACGAGACCGTTGCCGGGCTAGCCGAGATGCCGCAAATCATCGGCCTCAAAGACGCGACCGGAGATGTCACCCGGCCGCCGCGCTTGCGGGCGCTCGTCGGACCGGATTTCAGACTGCTTACCGGAGATGACGCACTCGGCTTGGCCTACTTCGCGCAAGGCGGTGACGGGTGCATCTCGGTCACGTCAAACGTCGCGCCGGGCTTGTGCCGTAACATGTATCTGGCTTGGAAGCAGGGGCACGTGGCGAGAGCACAGCGGCTGGCGCGCCCGATCGCGCAATTGACCGCGGCGTTGTTTCGCGAAAGCAATCCCGCTCCGCTGAAATACGCGCTGAGCCTGCTCGGTCTTATGTCGCCCGAGGTCCGCTTGCCACTGGTAGAATTGAGCAGTCAAAGCCAAGTCGAAGTCGCCCGCGTCCTGGGGCGTCTGTGCGACGAATATTCAGAATACATGGTCGGCGAAGTTTGCGATCACGGCCACCAAGGCCGTCGCGCCGTGGCGGGATGAGCGCGATATCGCTGCGTGCTGGTCGGGCATAGTGCCAGTCGTATATATCGCGTTTACAACAAAGCGCGTCCCTTCATCTCGAATTCATATGCGGTTGGGAGCACATTTCGGTGGCTCAACTGCTTTGGATCGATCGCCATGACTGTCTTCGGCGCAAGTCGTCCCCTCACAGCGGCCGTCGGCTTCACCGGCCTGTCGCGGGCGTTGGGCTTCCCTCTGGAATACTGGCGGAGCCTGAGAACGGCGATCTTCGATACTTATCGCCCGGAGCGACACTACATGCGTGGGCCCGGCCCGAAATGGCGTGAGAAGCACACCACGACATCAGCTGCATAATACACATTGGCGGAAGGGCGGCGGAGGCGCGAGCGATTAGGCCGGGTCGCTGTACTTCCGAGGCCTAATTGCATTCTTGCAGCTCTCACGCTCGTCAATCTCGGAACGCCGTCTTTCGTCGCGCGGGCCGGCTTTGCAATTGGCACGTTTCGTAGTTCTCAGCGTTACAGCAAAACCACAGCGATTGGCCGTTATTGCGCAGGCGCTGCCGGTTTATCGCGTAGACTGATAATGAATGCGACGACGTCCCGCACCTCTTGGCTCGACAACAGGAGATCCGGCATGTGCGAGTTCTCCGGGACTGCAGGTAATGTTTCCAGGTGGTGCTGCAGCGAAGCGGTCGTTGTGTTGGACCGGTTCGCAATCTCCTTGAAATCGGGAGGACGGGGCAACCCGGTGCGGATCGGCTTGAAAGGTTGGTCCGGGGCGACAACGTGACAACCGGTGCATGCCAGCAACGCCATGGAGCGGCCAGCCTCCACGTTGCCTTCAACAAGCTTTGCCTGCGCATTTGCGGCGGGCGCGGCCCATGCGGTGTACAGAACGACGAGGGTCGCCAAAATTCCGAAATCTGCTTATTTTCATCGGAATATCCCGGAATTGAATAACCGTTGAGAATTGTTCCGCGAAACGATGATGTGATAAATCGACCTCGACGCCGAAGGTCTTGGCCCGAGGGTTTGCGGTCACCGTTGTCATCCCTCGTCGCACTCAAGTCGGCTCCAGGCGTGCTGCATGAATTAGTTCATCCAGAGTCGGTAATTCAATCCGACGCGGAAAACGCTGGCGTTATTGGCGTTAAACGCAATCGGACCGCCGCCGCAAGCAGTAAAGCAGTTGAAGGTCGCGAGATTGACAAACAGATATTCCACCTTGGCACGCAACGCAGGGGTAATGGCGAACTCGATACCGGCGCCTGCGGTCCATCCCAGATTGTTTGCGCTTTGCGCGCCGAATGGCGTGCCGGCGATGTTGGCGGTTAAGCCGCCGAATGCTAGTCCGCCGGTCACATAGGGCATGAGAGCGTCGAAGGACCATCCGAACCGTAGCCGCGCGGTGCCGAGCCAGGAAACCTTGACGTCGCAATTTGGCGCGCAGGACGCCGGCGACAGGGTGCCGGAAATATTCGCCCAATCGACATCGCCTTCCACGCCGAGAACGTAGGGCAGGCCGGGGGTCTGCAGATTGTAGCCGGCAGTGCCGCCGATCAAGCCGCCTGAAATATTGGACGTGCCGCTGACAGTGTCCGGAGCGGAAGACCATTTGGTGCTGCCAAAGGCGCCGCCGCCGTTAAGGCCAATATAGAAACCGGTCCAGTCATAGACTTTGCTCACGGCGTAGGCGGGTGGCGCGTCGAAGAAGTCGGGAGTTGTCACCGGACCCATGTCGGCCGCGAGCGCGCTGCTCGCCACGGTGAGGAGCGCTATCCCGGCCAGGATCAGGTTCTTCATTTCGTTATCCCCGCTTCCGGCGATCCTGTGACGGGCGATCCCGTTAACAATGGCAGCACACCCCAGAGTTTGTCGTGCTTCTCGACAAACGCAGCTGTTTCGCCGGTCCCTACGTTGAGGATTTCCTCCACCGGCGGCTGCGCCCGATTCCACCAGCCGCCGCCGAGTGCCTGGAAAAGTGCCGCCGTATCGGACAGGCGGGCGGCGCGCGCCTGCACCAACTGAATGGTCGACTGCAAATAGGTCTGCTGCGCATTGAGCAGGAACAGCTCATCGGCAAGGCCGAAATGCAGCTGTTGTAGCGCGAGATCGAGGCTGACCTTGGCGGCGCGCTGGAAATCGCGCGCCGCTTTCACCGCATCCGCGTCATTCTGGATTGCGCGCAGCGAGTCGGCCACGTTCTGCACGGCGCCGACCACCGTGGCTCGGTAGCTCCATGCTGCCGCGTCATAGGTGGCCTGGGCGCCGCGCAGCTGGTGCAGCAGCGTGCCCGCATCGAACACCGTCTGCGTGGCATTGCCGGCGACGAACCAGAAGGCGTTGGTTGGCGAGAGCAAGCCGGCCATTGCCGTATTCATGTAACCGGCATTGCCGCTGATATCGAAATTCGGCAGCATGTTTGCCGTGGCGACGCCGATTTGCGCACTTGCCTCGTGCAGTTGCTCCTGCGCGGCGCGCACGTCCGGGCGCTGCTCAATTAGTTGTGACGGCAGGCTCACCGGCAGATCAGCCGGCAAGTCCAGGTCCGCGAGCTTAAACGTCTCGGGCGGCTCCTGGCTCGAATAGACGCCGGCCAGGGCCGCCAGCAAATCGCGGTTCTGTTGCAGCGCCTTGCGCAGCGGCGGCAGCGTCGCCAAGACCTGCGCCAGGGCGGCTTCCTGCGCGGCTACCGCGAGGCGGTCGGCGAAGCCAGTTTCCAGCTGGCGCCGCAGGATACCGAGCATTTTGGTGTTGATCTTGATGAGCTCGTTGGTGGCGTCGATCTGGCCACGCAGCGAGGCCTCTGTGATCGCCGCGACCGCCACGTTCGACGACAGCGACAGGTAGGCTGCCTCAACCTGGAAGCGCTGATTGTCGGCGAGCGCCTGCAGCGATTCGACGGTGCGCCGATTGAGCCCCCAGACGTCGAAGCTGTACGTCACCTGCACTTGCGCGGTGTAGAGATCGAAGGGGTTGAGTGCCGAACTCAGCACCGGGGAGATCGGACCAGCGGTCAGCTGACGCGTCGGATTGAAGTTTGCCTGTACGACCGGAAAGAACTTGCCCTGCTGGGCATAAACGGCCTCTTTGGTGGCGCGCAGGGTCGACATCGCCGATTGCAACGAAGGATTATTCTTCAGCGACTCGCGCGATCAGGGAATTCAGCGCTCGCGATTTGAACAGCTGCCACCACTCTTGTGAAATGTCGCGACCCTGCACGAAGCGTTGCGACCGTCCGGTCGGCGCGTCCGTGGAGGAGGTACTCGGCGCTAGCGGCTCTTTGGTGTACCGCCCCACGTCGGGCGCAGCGGGATGGAGGAAGTCGGGACCGACCGCGCAACTCGTCAGCAGCATCGCTGCCGCGAGAGCAGTGACACCCACATGAAGCGACCTGACGGATGGATCGAACATAGGCAACTGACGCGCTGTGGCGATTGAAGGTTTATGTTTATGAAGAGACGCCCCCGCGACATCCCTGCTGAGTTCCATTATTTACTAATCGTTTCCTCTTGGCTGTGATCGTCTTGCCACACTGTCCATTATTCAGTGCCGGCGCGCACTGTGATCTTTCACAGTAGAAATCGAAACTTCTCACAGTGCACTGCGGACAAGCTTTGTGGTCACATGCGTCGCGACTCTGAGGGCATAGGCCCCCGTTTCGCCCATTAGTGCGCGTGCCGATTTCGCCCCGTGATCTCGCTCATAGGGCGCATGCCGGTCTCGCTCAAAAAGCCATAACGCAGGTGCACCCATGGAAATCCGCAAAACCCCATTGACGATAAGCGCAGCTGTCGCAGCCGCAGTATTGATCCTCGTGGGCGCGGCTTATCTGGTCGGACACATCGGTGGCTGGTTGGAATCGGGTCTCGATGCGGCGAGCACCGATGCGAAAGCCCAGGAAAGCAATTTAAGAATTGTTGAGCCGACTTATGCAACAAGCGTGACGCTCAACGACAAGCAATTGGCCGCGGTCAAGGTCGAACCGGCTGGCGACCATGAGTTTCCAGTCCAAACATCTGCCGTCGGCAGCATCGACTTCAACGAGGACATGACTGTCCAAATCTTCACCCCTTATCAGGGGAAAATCATCGCATTGTACGCCAAGGTCGGCGACGAGGTGACAAAGGGTCAGACCCTGTTCACTATCGATAGCCCAGACCTGCTGCAGGCAGAGTTGACGTTGATCGCTGCGGTAGGGGTAATGGACCTGACCACCCGCAGTCTGGCGCGTGTGCAAGAGCTCTATAAGACTCTCGCGGTATCGCAGGCAGTTGTAGAACAGGCAATTTCTGACCAGATGGCCGCCGAAGGTGCTTTGCGCGCGGCGCGCGATTCCGTGCGCATCTTCGGCAAGTCCGACGCCGCGATCGATCACATTGTCGCCGAGCGAATGGCGGACCCGACCCTGGTCGTGCCGAGTTCGATTACGGGCCGCGTCACGGCGCGAAATGGCCAACCCGGCCTTTTTGTCCAGCCCGGCAGTCCGCCGGCGCCTTATTCAGTGGCCGACATCAACACCATGTGGATGCTGGCGAATATCGCGGAGACCGACGTCTCCGTCCTTCATGTCGGCCAAGAGGTCAAAGTCTCGCTGTTGGCCTTTCCGGGCAAAGTCTTCAATGGTCGAATTTGGTCGATCGATGCAATGGTCGATCCGAATACGCATCGGATGCTCGTCCGTTCAGCGATTGATGATCCCGATCACCAATTGCGGTCCGGCATGTTCGCGACCTACGTGATCCGTACCGGCGACCCCGTACATTCGCTCGCCGTCCCGCTCGATGGCGTGGTCCGCGAAGGCGACGGCACGAACACGGTATGGGTCACCAATGATCGACGCAGGTTCACTCAGCGCGTCGTCAAGATCGGTATGCAGAGCGATGGCTACCGACAGATTGTCGAGGGCCTGCAGGCGGGCGAATTGGTGGCGACCGACGGCGCGGTGTTCCTGAGCAACATGGTGCTCATCGGCCAGGGGCGCAGCTGAGCGCTACTCCATTCGCTCGCCTCGCGACCAACCGGGCGCATAGCAAGTGAGCGAAGACCTGGAGCGCAGGGCGGTGCAGAACTAAAGAAAGGGACTGGCTGTGCTGAAGGGAATTCTGACGTTCGGCTTGAGCCGCCGCCCCATCATCCTGCTGGGACTGCTGGTGTTTTTCTGCGCCGGCATGATTGCATTTACGAAACTTAACATTGAGGCCTATCCCGATCCGGCGCCGACAATTCTGGAAATCACCGCACAAGCGGGCGGACTCTCTGCCGAGGAGATGGAGCGCTACTACACCGTCCCAATGGAGATCGGTCTTTACCCCACGCCGGGCGTGGACAACATCCGCTCGACCTCATTCTATGGCCTGTCCTTTGTCCGCGTCACCTTCAAATACGGCGTCGATTTTTATTTCGCCCTAACCCAGACCCAAATCAGTCTGACGCAGAACGTCGCGCTGCCGGGAAATCAGGTTCCCAGCATCAATATGTCGAGCGTGAACTGCGAGATCTTTCGCTACCAAGTCGCCGGTCCGCCGCATTACGGTTTGACGAATCTGCGGACCGTGCAGGACTGGATAGTCCTGCGTCGCTTGTTTACCGTGCCGGGCGTCGTCCAGGTGAACTCCTGGGGCGGCACCACCAAGCAAATGAACGTCGACGTCGATCTTAACAAGCTTGACGCCTACAGTATCACGCTACCCCAGATCCTCATGGCGATCGGCAACGCTAACGTCAATGTGGGCGGGCGCGAGATCCTGCTCGGCCAGCAATCGGTCAATATCCGCGGCATCGGCCTGGTCGACGACGGTGGCGCCGAAGATTTGACCAAGGGCTACCACACCGAGGACGTCGAGAACATCGTTCTCAATCAGGTCAACGGCGTTCCGGTGTTGGTGAAGGACGTCGCCAAGGTCTCAATCGGCTACGTACCGCGGCTCGGCATCGCGGGTCTCGATGATCAAGACGACGTGGTGATGTCCATCGTGGTGATGAACCGCACGATGCACACCAACGACGTGCTGCCACTAGTCGAGCGCGAAGTCGAGAAAATGAACAATGACGGGTCATTGCCGCCCGGGGTGAAGGTCGTTCCGTATTATGACCGCGGCGCGCTCGTCAAAGTCACGACCCACACAGTGCTGCACAACCTGGTATTCGGGTGTCTTCTGGTCTTTTTCATCCAATGGATTTTCCTCGGCAATCTGCGCAGCGCCATCATCGTCGGCGTGAATATTCCGTTCGCATTGTTCTTCGCCGTCATCATGCTGGTGGTGACGGGAGAGGAAGCGAACCTTCTGTCGGTCGGAGCGGTCGATTTCGGCATCATCGTCGATTCGGCGGTAATCCTGGTTGAGAACATTTTCCGCAATTTCCAATCGCGGGCCGAGGCCAGGCAAGCCGCGCTGCGGCAGCTTGCGGAGCAAGCGTGGGGACAGGATCCGACCCAGCCAAGGCCTGGGTCCCACAATGCCTGGACCGACCGCCTTCGGCTCATCCTGGTCAGCGCGCTGCAGGTGGACAACGCGATATTCTTCTCAACGCTCATTACGGTTGCCGCGTTCGTCCCACTCTTCACCATGCAGGGCGTCGAAGGCCAGATCTTCGGTCCGATGGCGCGAACCTATGGCTATGCCCTCGGAGGCGCATTGTTGGCAACCTTTACGGTCACGCCGGCGCTGTCGTCCTTGCTCCTTCCCGAACATGTCAGCGAAGCCGAAACGATCTTCGTGCGGGCGCTGCGCGCCGCCTATACGCCGGTGCTGCATTGGTCGCTGGCTCATCGCAAGTCGATGCTGGCGATCGGCCTGGGTTTTCTCGCCCTCATCGGATTGTTGGGGACGCAGCTCGGCAGCGAGTTCCTGCCGCATCTGGAAGAAGGAAATATGTGGATCCGCATCACCTTGCCGCCGTCGACCGGGTTGGAGTCCGGCACTCCGGCGACGAGAAAATTTCGCGAGATACTGCACCGCCACCCGGAAATCATCACGGTGGTGTCGCAGCACGGCCGTCCGGACAACGGCACCGATGCGTCCCCGTTCTTCAATGTCGAGATATTCGCCACGCTCACTCCGTTTGATACATGGCCCAAGGGTTTAACGAAGGACAAATTGATCGACACCCTGATTCAGGAGTTCACCGACGAGGTGCCCGGGGCGACCTTTAACTTCTCGCAATATATCGAGGACAACCTCGAAGAGGGGCTTTCGGGTGTCAAAGGCGTCAATTCGCTCAAGATCATCGGTCCCGATCTGGCCGTTCTGGAGAAGCTCTCCGATCAGGCTCAGACCGAGATGATGAAGGTCCGCGGCATGACCGACGTCGGAATTTTTCACGTCCTCGGGCAGCCTAACCTGAACGTCAAAGTGGATCGTGAAAAGACGGCCCGCTACGGCCTCAATACCGGGGACGTCAACACCGTCATTCAGGCGGCGCTCGGCGGCACGGTGGCGACCACCCTGCTCGAGGGTGACCGCCAGTTCAACATCACGGTTCGTCTCGCCGGTGAATACCGCAAGACCCTCGAATCGGTCGGCGACGTCAAGGTCGGCTACACTAACGCCGCCGGCACCAATTCCTACATTCCGTTGCGCGAACTCGCCACGATCACGCTCGATAACGGGGCCGCATACATCTACCACGAGGAGAGCCAGCGCTACATTCCAATCAAGTTCACCACGCGTGGCCGCGACCTCGGCAGCACGGTCGCTGAAGCAAAGCAGCGGATCGCGGAGAAAATCCCGCTACCGCCCGGATACCGCATGATCTGGGCCGGTGAATTCGAAGAACTCGAGCTCGCTCAGAAGCGGCTCGCAATCGTCGTCCCGATCAGCCTTGGCATAATCCTGGTGCTGCTCTACGGCCTGTTCGGGTCGCTGCGCGACAGTCTGCTGGCCTTGGCAGGGATTCCATTCGCCGTCGCCGGCGGGATAATGGCCCTCTTTGTTACCGGATTGGACTTCAGCATTTCGGCCGCCATCGGCTTTATCTCGCTCTTCGGCGTGTCGGTAATGGACGGCATCCTGATGATTACCTATTACAATCAGGTCAGACGCGAAGGCATGGAAGCCACCGAGGCCATGGCCCATGCCGCCGAGCAGCGGATGCGGCCGATGCTCATGACCGCGATGTCGGCTTGTATCGGCCTGCTCCCCGCTGCCTTGTCGACCGCCATCGGCAGCCAAGTGCAACGACCGCTCGCAACCGTCGTGGTGGGCGGCATGCTGATCGGACCGGTCATGTTGCTCGTGGTGGTGCCGGCCGTCCGGATGCTGTTCCTCGGCCGCGAGGGCGGCCCCGAAGCGGCGAACCGTGGCGGCCCGGACGAACACCTTGTACCGGCTGAATGATGACGCCGTTCATGAGGAGAAGGCGCGCATGAAAATCAGTCATCAACTGCTTGCCGTACTGGCGTTCGGCGCTTTGTCAGCAGACACGGCATTTGCCGGACATTACGTCCACCACCGCCACGCCCCCGGTGCCGTCGCGCACGGGCACGGCTACGGCCGCGATGTCAACAAATCGACAAAAACCGGCACCTCAACCGGTGCTGCGCCGGAGAAAGCGCCGGGCTCCAGCCTCAAAGAGCAAAATGTCCACTATCATCAACAAGAAACTCCTGTCGGACCTGATGGCGGCTTGCACCGCAATGCGGTCGGGGCGGTCAATCTTGTCGCGCCCGACGGAGGCTTGCGTCGCAATGCCGTTGGCGCGCTGGTGGAGCCCAACAAGGCGGATCCGGGCAAGGCGGACCATGATAAGGCCGCCGAACATACGAACGCCACGGGCATGGTCATTCACGACCTCGATACGAAACCCGTCATTGGCAATACGCCGGTTAACAAATTAAGTCCCGCCGCGACGCAGAATAAAGATCGTATTTCCGTCACGACGGCCCTTTCGATCGTCAGAGCGAGCGGCCAGGGTATCGGTGCAAGTGGCTTGAAGCGACGGGAAATTGGCATGGTTGCGCTCGGCGGCCCGGCGCCAATAAACATAAACTCGGGCGTCCTGAGCGGAAACATGTTTCACCCCAAGCACCCGTGACCAAATTCGTTTTGAAGCCGGTTATCAGAGGGTGATCAGGCGGCGAGCAGCTTGATCACAGCCTTCCGCGCAGGCCAAGAATTCCCCCTACCGTGGTGGCGACGGAATGACCGGCGAGTGCGTGTGCTTCTGCATTTCAAGGATGTTCATCTTCCTACCATTGCTCAGGATCATGTCGCCGGGCTTCTGGTCCCCAGTGCAGGGTCCGAGCCATTTGGCGTCCATCGTCATGATCATCTTGCCGCCCGGAATATCCTCGCTTTGCGATGTCACCGTCATCGTATAGGCGCTGTCAAAGCTGCCGCTAATCACCGCATGCGCGGTCGCGGGCTTGCCACCGACCGTGCAAGTAGAGTCGATCGTGGTCGAATTCGCGGATGTTTGCACCTCGCGTTTGGGGCATGCCGCCGCGGAATAGGGGCCCGCGCTCGACTGCATCATCTGGTCGGTGGTGGCGTCGATGCATTGCCGGATCACCTGGGCCGGAGCGTTGCGGTTTTCGATTGTCATCTTGACCTCCCACAAACCGGGCTTGCGCGACGGCAATTCGGTCGCCAGCGCCGGCGTGGCGCAGATCAGAACCAAAATCGAAGTCGCTCCGACACGTCGCATGAAAATCCTCCTGCGTTTGGCAACCTAAACATAGCGAACGACCCGCCGGGTAGTGGGCTCCTTTGATTATGGCAAAGCTGCCAGATGGCTATCGAATGGGAATAAGCAGGCCCACGGCAGCGCCCAGCGATTGTTCATGCCTTGGGCTGAAAGAGTAGCTGTAACTCGGTTCCAGAAACCAACCGAGCTTTCGCTCCGGCGTCGGCCAGAACATGAAATCGAGCGCGGCCTCACCGGCAATTTTCGTTGCGTCTCTCGCGAACATCAATTCCGGTCCAACACCGACCATAAACTCTACTTTATCGGAGAGAGTGAAGGGCTTCTTGAACAGAAGATCAGTATCCCACTCTGTCTGCCCATTACCGAACAGCGTCGAGACGCCCGCCTCGATTTCAAGCCAATGCTCGATAGGGGTAAATTCTATGGCCGCCGAAGGACCAAAACTGGAAGTGCCTTGAAGGCCCCATTCGCCAGCGCTTCCGATTTCAACGATTGCGGCGGGTTCCTTTTCTTCGGCGTGCGCCGGTGCTGTGAACAATAGCAGGGTAGCCAACAATGCTGTCGTTACAACGCATTTAATCATTCGATCCCCGGCCCACACTGCTTCGCTACCACCCGTCCCGAGCGCTCGATAGGATTGCAAGCATTGACGTTTTATTTCGTGATCAAAGGGTTCTGCGACGGCCGCGCCGATGTCCCCATGGCCAACGGAGCGTTCGCCGAGTTGCCGCTATCGTCGCTCTTGCCAGGCACTGGGAATGCGTAGCCGACGATCGCCTTGATCACTAAGCCGTCCGATCCGGGTGTGAAGCCGTAGCCGACGCCGAGTTCGACATCGACCTTACTCACTTTGAAATCCGTAACGGCATACAGTTGCTGGCTCTGCGCCCGCAGCGGCAGGAAATCGCCGATCTTGCCCAAGTCGCTGTAATATTCGAGGCCGATGAAGCGGTCCTCTCCAAGGTTGCGGGCAAGCCGCAGGGCCGGAGCGAAATCCGCTTCGCCAGCATCGCCGAAGCCAACGTCCACGATCGGATTGGCGATCAACTCCCACTCCGAATTACGGATCCCGATTATCGGCCGTATTTCCAGATTCCACTGCGTCTGCGAGAACTGCGGCAGCTCATAGCCAAGCTCGAAATTGACGCCGTAGAAGAAGCTGCGCTTGGCGGCATCCGGGATCACGAACAGGCTGCGGATCTTGGCCCCGTCGGAAAGGAATTCGCCAGTGCCGGTTACCGCGAAGGGCAGATAGAAGCCGCCTTCCCACCAATCGGTTATGCCGTAGGCAAACTCCGGCGTACCCTGCAGGCTGTGATTGGAGGTGAATCCGCCCGGAAACTCCGGCTGCGTCTGTCCGATCGCTGCATAATTCAGGTGCTGCTCATAGGTCCATTGCCCAACCTCGGCGATCTCGGCGTTGTAGACTTGGATTTCATCGTGGACCTGGTCGACGGCCAATGCGGGCGCGGTCATGATCATGCAAACCGCGGCGACGCCGGCGACAAAAAGCCCCGTAGCGCGAAGGCGCAGTCTTAAATCCCGGTCCATTCCTGCATCATGCTAAACTTCTGTGACGTTCGAAACAGCTCGCGGGGGGTCGCCGTGAGTGTAACAGTTTCCGGTCAAAGCATCCCGACAAAATGAAATTGCACCATGGTCATGGTTCGATCAGACCGCCGGACACGGCTTTGATTGCGGCCTCGGTTCGCGTTGCCGCGTGTAATTTGATCCGGGCATTATCGATGTGAAAATCAACTGTGCGCTTGGTTAGCCGCAGCTTGAGGGCAATTTCAAAGGACGTCTTGCCACGCGACACCCAGGTCAGAACTTCGAGCTCGCGATCATTCAGTTTCACAATTTTAGGCAACAATTTGGTACGGGCGACGCCGGCAAGGCGTGCACTAATGATGAAGAAAAGCCGATCAAAATCGATCGGTTTGGTGACATAGTCGTCGGCGCCGAGACGCCGCCCTCTGAGTTCATTCTCGCGATCGGCGAGTGCGGTCAGAAATACGAACGGTATGTGTCCGAGGCGGGGGGCAATCTCATTGAGCCGCTCCAGCACTTCAAAGCCGGTCATGCCCGGCATGCCGATATCGCACAACACCAAGTCCGGCGTAGCCCGCATGATGGCCATCAAGCCTTCTTGCCCGCTATACGCCGCGCTGACCTCGAACCCGCGCTCCACCAGCTCTTCGGCGATCAGGCCGACAACCTGGCGATCATCTTCGATGCACAGGATCTTCCTGGCGGCATGTGCCATGCGGCCCCGCTCCGGAGCAGATGGCATCGCCCACGCAATTCGATGAGCCATCATCCACTAGAAGTAACGAAATGATATTCCCGCGATAAACTGTGAGGAGTTCGCACCGCATGATGTGATTAATCCGAGCTCTGTGATTAATAACAGTAGACGGCTGCGCTTTATAATGGCCATTTCACGCCGAATCTGATCATGCTGAGTGTGATTCATCCATGGCTCCCCGGATAACGAGCAATCGGGCGAGAGCGGCGGCCACTATTGTGCTCGTCGCCGTCGCGATCGTTGGTTACAGCGGTTGGCGTTGGCTCGAGAGCGACAAGCCCGAGCTCGGCGCCACCACGAGCGCCCATGCCGATCAAGGCGATGCATCTCGCGCGCCCGCGCGCGATCCCAATAGCATCGATCTGTCAGATTCCCAGCTCGCTTCGGTCAAGGTCGAGCCGGTCCAAGAGCGCGAGTTTCCGGTGGAGAAGGAAGCGGTCGGCAGTATCGACTTCAACGAGGATATGGAGACGCAGGTCTTTACTCCCTATCAGGGCAAGATCATTGCCCTCTACGCCGCAGTCGGGGATGACGTAAAAAAGGGGCAGACGCTATTCACCATCGACAGCCCCGACCTGCTGCAGGCCGAGTCGACATTGATCGCTGCTGCGGGCGTGTTGGAACTGACGACGCGCAATCTGGCGCGGCTGCAAGAGCTGTACAAGACACTGGCTGTTTCGCAAGCAGCTCTGGAACAGGGAGTCTCCGACCAGCAGACCGCTGAGGGCAATTTGCGCGCGGCGCGCGATGCGGTGCGCATCTTCGGCAAGAGCGATACCGAAATCGATGGCATCGTCGCTAACCGCAAAGCAGACCCGACGCTGGTCGTGCCGAGCCCGATCAACGGTCGGATCACGGCGCGCACGGCGGCGCCCGGACTCTTTGTGCAGCCGGGCAATCCGCCTCCGCCTTACGTCGTGGCCGACATCAACACCATGTGGATGCTGGCGAATGTCGTCGAGAGCGACAGCCCGGCGTTTCGCGTCGGCCAGCGCGTGCAGGTCAAGATCAGCGCCTTTCCCGGCCGCGTCTTCGACGGCAAGATCACCACGATCGGCGCAAGCGTCGATCCCAATACCCGCCGCGTCCTGGTACGCTCCGAGATCAACGACCCGCAGCACGAATTACGCTCGGGCATGTTCGCGAATTTCGTGATCAGCGTCGCCGCGCCGGTGCGTTCCCCGGCCGTCCCGCTCGACGGGGTGGTGCGCGAAGGCGACGGCACGATGACCGTATGGGTCACCGCCGATCGCCGCCGGTTCACCAAGCGTACGGTCAAGATCGGCGATCGGCGCGACGGTTATCGCCAGATCCTTGAGGGCCTGCAGGTCGGCGAACTGGCAGCGACCGATGGCGCGATCTTCCTCAGCAATATGCTGGCGATTGCGGGTAGCCAGTGACGGCGCTGCTCCGGCCGGCACATTTGCGTAGAGGCGAGCTATGCTGAAAGGCATTGTTGCATTCGGACTGACCCGACGGGCGATCGTTCTGCTCGGCCTTTTGGTGTTCATCGCGGCTGGGCTGGTCGCCTTTGCCAGGCTGAACATCGAGGCGTATCCCAATCCCGCGCCCGTCATTCTTGAAATCACTGCGCAAGCGGCCGGTCTCTCGGCCGAAGAGATGGAACGCTATTACACCGTCCCGATGGAGGTCGGGCTCTACATCACGCCCGGGGTGAACAACATCCGTTCAACGTCGTTTTACGGTTTGTCCTTCGTTCGCGTCACCTTCAATTACGGCGTCGATTATTACTTCGCCTTTACGCAGGCGCAACTGATGTTGCAGCAAAACGTCAGTTTGCCCGGCGGCCAGTCACCGGTCATTCAGCAGTCGAGCCTGGTCGGCGAGGTGCTTCGCTATCAGATCGTCGGACCTCCGCATTTCGGGCTTACCAACCTGCGCACGGTGCAAGATTGGATCGTGACGCGGCGGCTGTTCACCGTACCAG
This sequence comes from uncultured Alphaproteobacteria bacterium, assembly GCA_963832605.1. GTDB lineage: Bacteria > Pseudomonadota > Alphaproteobacteria > Rhizobiales > Xanthobacteraceae > BOG-931. The sequence goes on from CAWHUO010000017.1 coordinate 95,097, forward strand.
GTGTCGTCGCGGTGAATTCCTGGGGCGGCGCGACCAAGCAATATGACGTCGACGTCGATCTGCACAAGCTCGACGCCTACAACGTCACCATACCGCAAGTCATCGGCGCGCTCGGTAACGCCAACATCAATGTCGGCGGCCGCGAGATCACCGTCGGCCAGCAGTCAGTCAACATCCGCGGCATCGGCCTGATGGATTCCGGCGGCGACGCCGATTTGACGCAAGGCTGGCGGGTCAACGACATCGAGAACGTTGTGCTCACACAGGTGAACGGCGTCCCGGTGCAGGTGAAGGACGTCGCCAAGGTTTCCGTCGGCTTCGTGCCGCGGCTCGGCATTGCCGGCAAAGACCACGACAGCGACGTGGCGTTGGCCATCGTGGTCATGGGCCGAGTCTATCACACCAACGACGTCATTCCCCGCATCAAGGCCAAAATCGACCAGATGAACAGCGACGGCACTCTGCCGCCCGGGGTCAAGCTCATTCCCTACTACGACCGTTCGACGCTGGTGTCGGTCACTACGCATACCGTCCTGCACAACCTTATTTTCGGTTGCCTGCTGGTGTTTGTCATTCAGTGGGTGTTCCTCGGCAATTTGCGCAGCGCCATTATCGTCGGCGTCAACATCCCGTTCGCGCTGTTTTTCGCCGTCATCATCATGGTGCTGATGGGGCAGGACGCCAACCTGCTGTCGGTCGGCGCCGTCGATTTCGGCATCATCGTCAACTCGGCGGTGATCCTGATCGAGAATATTTTCAGGAATTTTCAGAGCCCGAGCGAGCGGCAGGGCCTGCTGCACCAACTTGCGGAAGGGCGTTTTGGTGCGGACCCGACAAGAACCGCCGGGTCTAGTCACTCTCCGGTCTGGACGGATCGGCTGCGGCTGATCCTGGCGAGCGCGCTGCAGGTCGACATGGCGATCTTCTTCTCCGCCGTGATCACGGTCGCCGCATTCGTGCCCTTGTTCACGATGCAGGGTGTCGAAGGTCAGATTTTCAGTCCCATGGCGCGAACCTATGGGTTGGCGCTGCTTGGCGCGCTGCTGTCGACCTTTACCATCACGCCGGTGCTGGCCTCGTTCCTCCTGCCCGAGCATGTCGAGGAAACTGAGACCATCGTCGTGCGCGCGCTGCGCTGGATGTACATACCGGTGCTGCATTGGTCGCTCGATCACCGCAAGACCATGCTGGCCGCAGCGCTGATTTTTCTCGCGCATCGTCGGCGCTTTGATGACGCAGCTTGGCAGCGAGTTTCTGCCCGCGCTTGAAGAAGGCAATCTGTGGATTCGGGCGTCAATGCCGCCGACCATCGGACTGGTGGCCGGCGAACCCGCGGCGGCAAAGATGCGCGAGATTCTGCTCCGTCATCCCGAAGTCATCACCGCCGTGTCCCAGCACGGCCGGCCTGACGACGGCAGCGACGCATCCGCCTTCTCCAATGTCGAGCTGTTCGTGCCGCTGAAGCCCTTCGACGAGTGGCCGGCCGGCTACACCAAAGAGACATGCTCATTGCGCAGTTGCAGAAGGAGTTCAATGACGAGCTGCCGGGCGTCGAATTCAACTTTTCCCAGTATATTCAGGACAACATCGAGGAGGCGCTATCAGGCGTCAAAGGCGCCAACTCGGTGAAAATCATCGGCCGCGACCTGCCGACGATTGAGCGGCTTGCCGACCGAGGTGATGCAGCAAATGCAGCAGGTGAAAGGCATCGCCGACCTCGGCATTTTCCATGTGCTCGGTCAGCCGAACCTCAATATCAAGGTGAACCGCGAAAAGGCCGCCCGCTACGGGCTCAATACCGGTGACGTCAACACCATCATACAGGCAGCCCTCGGCGGCACGCAGGCAACGACGCTCCTTGAGGGCGATCGTCAATTCAGCGTCGTCGTCCGGCTGCCGGCCGAATATCGCTCGAGCCTCGAAGCGGCCCGCAATGTCAAAGTCGGCTATCAGACGCCAAGCGGCGTCAACGCCTACGTGCCGTTGAACGAACTCGCCGACATCACGCTCGATACCGGCGCTTCCTACATTTATCACGAGTCGGGAGAGCGCTACATTCCGGTCAAGTTCAGCGTGCGCGACCGCGATCTCGCCGGTGCGGTCGCCGAGGCACAGCAGCGTATTGAAGAAAATGTGAAACTACCGGCTGGTTATCGCATCGTATGGGCCGGCGAGTTCGAAGATCTGCAGAATGCGCAAAAGCGGCTGGCGGTGATCGTGCCGATCAGCCTGCTGCTGATTGTCGTGCTGCTCTACGGTTTGTTCAATTCGCTGCGCGACAGCATGATGGTGCTCATGGGCATTCCGTTTGCCGCCGGCGGCGGCGTCATCGCGCTTTATTTTTCTGGACTGAATTTTAGCATCTCGGCAGCCGTGGGGTTCATTTCGCTGTTCGGTGTGTCGGTGATGAACGGCATCCTGATCATGACCTATTACAATGAAACCAGGGCGAACGGCCTGGGCAACATGGACGCCATGTTCCATGCCGCCTCACAGCGAATGCGGCCGATGCTGATGACGGCCTTGTCCGCCTGCATCGGCTTGTTGCCGGCGGCGGTCTCGACCGGTATTGGCAGCCAAGTGCAGCGCCCGCTTGCTACGGTGGTCGTCGGCGGCATGTTTATCGGTCCGATCATTCTGCTCGTAGTCGTACCGGCGATCCAGACCATGTTCCTCGGCCGGGCGGATCGTACGACGACCGTGAGGCGACCAGAGGCGCCGCAACCGGCCGAGTGAGGATCCATCGCGATGAAACGTCGATCGGAGATCGGCTTCTTGCTACTGGCGATCGGGCTATTCGGTGCCTCGACGATTGGCGCGTGTTTCGCTGAAGAGGTCCGCGCGCACGACGCGACCGCAGAGCGAAGCAATTCGCCGTCGCTTCCCGGCGAAGATGCAGCGGGAAACGCGTCGAAGCCGGTCTAGTCAGTCCGCGCTCGCGAGCCAATGGCGACGACGGCAAAACCCCGACAGGCGAGGGGGCGCCATCAGGAGCCCCCGCGCAGTCAAATTCGCCGGCGTCCAATGGCGTGAACTTGGATGGAATTGATACCCGCAATAGCGTGTTGCCTCGGCGGCTCGCTAACGGCCGCCCCAAAATCGGGAATGCGAAAGTCGTCAAGATCGCGCCGCGGAATTTGCTGGCACCGCGCGCGCCAACACCGAGCCAATTTCGAAACACCATGCGCAATGCGATCGGTGTACCGGTCGCTCACGTCGGAGACGTAGAGGGCCGCATTAGCACGCACCACGATTTCTCGATCGTCGCGCATGGCCCGAGTGCATCGATGGGCGTTGTTGGAAGCGCAACGGACCGATTGGGCAAGGTCGAAGGAACGATCGAACGCCCGATAGTTCATGCAGGTCCGGTCATCAAACCCTTGGTCTTGGACCGCGGAACAATCAACGGCGCCAACGTAGCTCATCGCGGTGTTGGCGTATCCGGTGGCATCGGCGGGCCGGCGAAGACGATCGCCGGGATCAATGGGACGACGATTCGGCCGACGCATTGATCTCGGCGATCTCGGCCTAACTCGTCATTTCCGGGCGATTTTTTCACCCAAAATTACTCGGGGCCTCGAATTGAGCAGCCAAAATTGCTGCCTACGCTTCAGGCAAAAAGGTGTGCAAATGCCTGAACTGACATCATTTTTATGGGACGCGCCGCTAACATATCCACGTTTTATATGCGCTGCACCCAATATTTATATACAATCTATATTTCTGGCTCGAAAAGGCCTATATTGAAAACAGACCCTGGAAGAACGGGGCCTCATAGGAGGAACCCATGTCGTGGATGCCAATGGAATGGGGGAGGGAACGAACTCTCCCTGAAGCACACGCGACGGCTTTTGGAACGCGCATGCTCGCGGCGGTACTGCGGATCGCGTTTATCGCGTTAATTCTCGTCGTTACGATACACGTGAGCATGCCGCAGAACGAGACGATCTGGACGGCATACGACTCGCCGGGCGATTTGATCCGATTGGCTTTAGGATTTGGAGTTTGCGCTTGGATCGGCGCCCAACTCTTCGCTGCTCCCAAGGACACTGACGCGCATCGGATCTGGCTCTATCTCGGACTCGTCGCGGTGCCGTTTGTGCTGATCTGCGTCGTCGCTATCTGGTGAGCCGTTATCAGATAGCTTTCGCAGGCGTGCGCGCTTTAGATTGACAACTGGCACCGGTAAGCGGCGCGCGGCGCTAATCCGCCGCTGACGCTCGCGTGTCTGTAACAGACGGTGCAAGTGCGTTGGCAAACTCGCGCCGCATCCCGAGCGGCGGATACAAATACAAATCCATCAACCAAGCGCGCTGTTGCCGCGCCGGATCGTCGCCGAGCGATTTCTCGGCGGCCTGTTTTGCTGACGGAAATCTTTTGCCCCAACCGGCGAAATCGCGCGCCAATACTTCCAGCGACACGACGACTGTCGCGATGGCGACGAAGGAATCATTGGCGCGTCTCGCGCCTCTTGATTTCGACGCTCTCTTGAACATCTGCATCAGATCGCTGCGAGTTTCGATAATGTCGCGCGCATCCGAAAGCCACAGCATATCGGGTAGGCCGGCATAGCCATAGATGGCGTGATAGCTCTCGACCAGCTTGCGGCATTTGGTCGAAAGCTCGTGCGGCACAAAGCGGAAACTGGATTTTGCACCGACGCCCGAATTGGCCGACGCTGCGTTGTCCTTTTTGGCTTCTGCCGTAGTCTCGTCACTCAGAGACATTTTCAATGTCCGCGTTGCAGCCCGCGCGACCAGTATTCATTGTATTCAATCTAGCCGCGCTCGCCATATACATTAGCCGCGCTCTCCGTACATATTTGAGATTACTTGCTGCGCTTTTGGATATACAAAAAATATATCGTCAGAGCTGCGCGGAGCGAGTTTGGCGCATTTCTCACCGTGCGAAAATTTGGGCTGAGACCCTGATTAACTTTTTTGAGACAAGCGGATGCCGCTGTGCGGCGGCGATGGCTCGGTTATTCGGAGACACGTTTTCGGCGGATCGCGGTCGTCTTTTTGGCTACTGTGGCTTAACTGTGACAAAAATCCCTGCTTGCGCGTTTTGAAAGCGATGCTTTCACTGGAGGAAACGACTGTCCGGATGGGGTTTCTCGCTGTTTTTGGACGCGCTGTGTCGATCGGTCGCGATGTCCCCGTGCTCGCAACGTAATTAATCTCGTTTGAATTCAAATGATTAATATTTAGGCGTATCAAGCGTAAATCTGCCTTTTCGGCTATTTTTTATATATTAAAAATCCCCGTCACCCATATCGACTCTTCGAGTTCCGCTGCGACTAATCGCAGGGTTAGGTCTGAGCCGTGATCGCATCCGGTACGGTGTTTGCTTTACCGATTGCGATGACGAAACGGGGCCCCCGGAGAGAGACTCCCATGAGAGCGCCATTAATCGCGTTGTTTGGAATTGTTGCGATAGCAGGTATCCGACCGGCAAGCGCGGCCGACCTGGAGCCACCGTACGTAAAGGCGCCACCGCCTGTTCCGGTCTTCAGTTGGACGGGCTTTTACATCGGCGGCAATCTTGGTGGCGTCGTCCTCCACTCAAAGCTTCAATGGCACGACTGCCACTGCGCTGGGTTCGACGGCGTTCGGCGGCAACGCCGGTTCGGGCGCTGACGGTGGGCTCTTGGCCGGCGGACAAATCGGCTTCAATTACGAATTCCCGGTCCGCGTGGTCGTCGGCATCGAAGCGGACGGCGACTGGAGCAATGCTTAAAGGCGGGGCGAGTGGTTGCTCGACATTCACGAGTGGGGCTTTCGCTGGCATGCCGGCGGGATGCGCAACCAACAACACCACTTTGAACGATTTCGGCACCGTGCGCGGTCGCCTCGGCTATGCGCTGCCGTGGGGTCCGGTGATGCTTTACGGGACTGGCGGATGGGCGTGGGCCAATGTGTCAGGCAACTCCACTTTGAACTGCTTGGGCACTGGCTGCGGAGCTGCGTCACTGCCGTTCACGGGCGGTACGGCCTCCTTCTCGAATACGCCGTCAGGCTGGACCGCGGGAGCCGGCATCGAGTGGGCGTTCCTTCCAAGTTGGACTGTCCGGATGGAATACCTTCACCTCGAGTTTGACAACGTGGCCACGAACTACACCAGCACCGTGTTCGCGCCCGGAGCGAGCACGTCGACGACGCACATAACGTCGAATAACGGCGTCAATGTCTGGCGCCTCGGTGTGAACTATTTGTTCCATTTCGGCGGACTTCCGCTCGCCGTCGGATACTAGAGACGTCGCATGCGGTACGGCGCTTGCTTTGCAAATCGCGATGAGAAACGGGGTGGGGTCATGAAAAGATTGCTTCTGGTCGTCGGCGTTCTTTTGCTCGCCGCGACGGCGTCAACAACGCGTTCGATGGCGGCGGATGCGTTCGGCGCCTGGACCAATGGGTTGCCCAGCGCATGGGTCGAAGGCCCGGCTTGCGATCCGTACGTCGATTACAATTGTGCGCCAAGCAAGGCATCGACCGCGATGGCGCTCAAGGCTGCGGCCGCGACCGGCTACTGCGACCCCTACGTGAATTACGCCTGTCTCGACTTATATCTCGGCGACAACCCCGTTACGCGCTTCTTCCGCTACTACCAGCTTGAATGGGGCAAGGCTGTACCGCCGGCCGATCCGCATGCTCCGCTCAGCCAGCGTCCCGAAACGAGTCCTTACGACATTGGCGCGAATAACCTTCCTTATCCCTCGCCGCCGATGCCGTTCATGGCGTGGCCTTACGGCGGCACGCAGAATATCGGCGCGAGCATACCGAACGCCGATCGACTCGCCGTTGATGGTCGCGATTGGCAATACAGCGCTCGGCAAGTTGATGAGCGACGCCCACATCCAGATTTACGGCTGGGTCGCGCCCGCCGGCAATCTCAGCACCAATACCGTCAAGCCTGCGGGCAATTTGCCGATCTCGTACGATTATACGCCGAATACCGTGCAGCTCGACCAAGCCGTGCTCTACATCGAGCGGGTCCCGGACGAAGTGCAGAACGATCACTTCGATTGGGGCTTCCGGCTCTCCGGCCTCTATGGCGTCGACTATCGCTACACCTTCTCGTACGGCATCGGCACCTATCAGCTTATCGGCCACAACTACGTCAACGGCTACGACTTTCCGATGATGTATACGGACTTCTATTTTCCGGTGATCAACGGCATGAACGTCCGCATTGGCCGCTTCATCTCGATTCCGGATATCGAGGCGCAGCTGGCGCCCAACAATTACAGCTACGTCCACTCGCTGACCTATACTTGGGATAACTATACCAATGAGGGCATCGAAGTTTACGCTGGCCATGAACAAGAACTGGATCCTGCAATTGGGTATCGAGCATCGGCACCGAAGCCGGCTTCTGGCATTACGGCGCCACGCGGCCAAACAATTACGTACTGCAAGGAAACAATGCCGCCGGCTTTGGTCCCGGCGTCGATCCACTCTATCCCGGCCAGAATATGCTGGTTGATCCCGGCGCGGTGCCGTCGATCACCACGGGAATTAAATGGACCAGCGATGACGGCAGGGACGATTTTAACTTCGTCATGGACGCCTGGAACGGCGGCCAATGGGGCTACAACAACCTGCAATGGATGGGCTTCACCTACTATCACAAGCTCAACGACTACTGGCACATCTCGGTCGAGACCTGGAACATTCACGAGAACGGCGTGCCGAACCTCAACAATCCGCAGTCCGCGGCGCTCCTGGCCAACGGCGGCACACCGTTCAGCCCGCAATACATGCCGTTTGCCGCGGCGAACGCGGCGGTTTGCGGCGGCCCTGGCGCAGTGGTCCAGCGGCGCGGCCATTCAGACGGCCGGCACCCGGCTGACCTGCAACCCGGATGAGCAGACCTTTCTAGTCTACATCAACTACTCGCCGAACAAGCTGAACAACTTCTCGCTCCGCACTGAATACTTCAACGACCCGGATGGGCAGCGGACCGGCATACCGACCGCCTATATGGATCTCGCGGGAAGCTGGCAGCACTGGTTCTCGCCGCAGATCGAGATACGGCCGGAAATCGGGTACTATCGCTCGATCAACAATCTGGCGTTCAACGGCAACTCCGTGGCCGGCATCGTGCCGAGCCGGGATTGGGCAGTGATCGCGGCGAGCGACATCATCATCCACTTCTAAGCCGCGCACTGCTGGGGCCTTGCGAAGCGTGTGTCGCAAGGCCCCTTTTCTTTGCGGCAAGACAGCGAAAGCGTGTATATATCGTGAGCACGACCGGCGCGCTTCCGGTAAAAATATGTGCAAAAAGCGCAATAAATCCAGTGCACTATATGATTTTCATATGTTTTCGGGTCGGGAGTCATCTCGACTTCCTATGTACATAAAGAGAAGGTGTGCTGTGATAAATGCCAGCCGGGTGCGTTCAGGGGCTCCGAACTAAGCGCTTTCGGAAAGGCAATGGCCGTGTCAACCCTTCAAGAACGTCGCGGACTGCGGGATCTGACTGCGGGTCTGGTGAAGAGCGACTTTAACGAGCGGGCCGCTCCACCGCGCGTCCAGTGGCCGAACCTCGCTTCGGCGAATGCCATTCCGATCGTGGCGACGCTTACTCTCGTGTGGCTGGCGACGATCAGCCTCGTCGTCATTAATTACTTTGTCCCGTTCAATCTGGTCACGCTGATTTACCTGCTGCCCGTGGTCGTAGCGGCGACGCAGTGGGGCATCGGACCAGGAATCGTCGCGGCGGTTGCCGGCGTGGCAGCAGCGGATTTTTTCTTCTATCCGCCGCTCTACACCTTCTGGATCCGCGACCCGCAGAACGTGATCGATCTCATCCTGTTCCTGTTGATCGCGCTCGTCACCAGCAACCTCGCCGCACGCCTCAAGAACGAGGCGGTCAATCTCAGCCGCCGCGAGAAAGAGATCCGCGAGCTGCATGCCTTCTCGCAAGGCCTCGCCACCTGCCTCAACAGCCGCGATCTGATCTTTGCCGTGCAGGACTACCTTTCAAACGCGCTGCGCCATCGCGCTGTTCTCATTGCAACGGCGCCCGACGAACATGGCCCACGCGACGACGCGGCCGTCCCGCAAGAAGTGCGGCGGGAGGCTGCGAAGCTCATCGCCGCCGCCGCTCCGCAGGGGTCGATTGTCGTGGAATCGCATAGCCGTCGCGCCTGGCTGGTGCGGGTCATTGCGCCGGAAATCCTCGGCTACGGAGCTATCGCGGTCGAACTGGGCGACAGCCCGGGTGAGCGCTCGGCGGCAATTGCGCAGCGCGTCGACACCTTGCTGGCAGAGGCAATGGTGACGTTCAAGCACCTCAAGGTGAAGGAGGCTATCGAGCAAGCGACGATCAATTATCGAACCGAAGTTCTCCGCGACGCGCTTGTCGGCGGGGTGTCGCACGAACTGCGCAGTCCGCTGGCGTCGATCCTGGGAAGTTGCAGCGTCCTCAACCAAATGCCGGCGATTCAGAACGATCGCCAGTCAAGCGCTCTTATCGAGGCAATTCACGACCAAGCCGGACAGCTCGACACCGAGATTTGCGATTTGCTCAATGCCACGCGCATCAGCGCCAAGGGTGTCGTTCCCCAACTGATGTGGACCGACCCGACAGATATCGTCAACGCAGCGCTCAAGCAAAAGGAGCGCCGGCTGGCCTCGCATTGGATCACCGTCGATCTCGCTCGCGATCTGCCCCTGGTCGAGGTGGATTCCATCCTCGTCGAACAGGCGCTCGGACAGCTTTTGGAAAACGCCGCAAAATATTCTCCGATCGGCAGTGAAATCAAAATCAGCAGCCGTTGCGAAGGCGATTGCGTGATATTGTCGGTGCGGGACCAGGGAAGCGGGTTGACCGCCGACGAGAAAGGCGACTTGGGCAAGCGATCGTTCCGCGGCCGGCGTCATCCCATCGGAGCGTCCGGATCGGGTCTGGGGCTATGGATAGCCAGCACCTTTATCGCCGCCAATGGCGGAACGCTGCATGCCGAAAGTCCGGGGCCGAACCTCGGCAGCACGCTGTCGCTGCGGTTGCCTACGGTTTCCGTAGACACACGGGAGCTTGCGGACGCTCTCAATGACTAAGGTGCTCGTTATTGACGACGAGGCCCAGATCAGGCGCTTTCTTCGCGCCGGTTACGAGCTCAACGGATTTTCGGTACTCGAGGCGGAGAACGCGGCGGTCGGTCTGCGGGCCGCGACCATGAACACGCCGGACCTGATCATTCTCGACCTCAACTTGCCCGATCTCGAAGGCTCCGAGGTGCTTGAGCGCATTCGCTCCTGGTCCAACGTTCCGGTCATCGTTCTCTCTATTCAGTCCGACGAGCAGGAGAAGGTTCGCTTGCTGCGCCAAGGCGCCGACGATTACGTGGTCAAGCCGTTCGGCATGTCCGAGTTGCTGGCGCGGAGCGAGGCGGCGCTGCGCCGGCATCTGCGCAGCACCAACAGGGAGCCGGTAGTGCGAGCCGGCCCGCTCTCGATCGATCTGGTGTCGAGGGCGGTGACGCTGAATGGCAAGCGCGTGCAATTGACTCGCAAGGAATACGCTCTCCTTCACGGCCTCGCCACGCATGTCGGGCTCGTGGTGACACATCAGCAATTGATACGAGACATTTGGGGCGGTCGCGCTGGCAATATTCAGTATCTTCGTATTCTTGTGCGCAAGTTGCGGCAGAAGATCGAAGTCGATCCCACCCACCCTTTATTGATCATCAGCGAATCGGGTGTCGGCTATCGGCTCGATCCGGGCGGAGCCGGAAATACGTCCAGCCATCGCGGCGCTTCGTCCAACACGACGTGTTCCGCTTGAGGGGTTAGAGCCGGCTCCGGCGGATGAACTGAGCCGTAAGCCAATTACGCCGCACCAGTGGGAGCCAAGCCCGCCGGGATTGCGCGGCGACGTTGCCAGCGCGAAAAAAAGCGCCGCGAGAAGCGGCGCCTTAGGTCGTCGCATCGCCAGGGCAATGCGGAGAGGATGTTTACGCCCCTACACGCGGCCACCAGGCATGTGCGCGAGCGCACACTTGCCAGCCCGCAAGCAATTTTCGTGATAGCGCGATCAACCACATTGTCGGATGTTGAGAAGGCAATAGCGACGGTTTTCATCGTGCTCATCACGACCTTCGGCATTGTTTTTCTTTTCAAGCTCCAAGATCACCTGAAGGCAGTTCGGAAAGAGCTAGTCAAAAAGGACACCGAGCCATGGCGGCGCGGCGTGGAAGTCCTATTCGTGCTCGTGTTTATCGCCGCAGTTATGGTTTTTTATTTCCTGTGGGTTCCGCACAAACTGTCGTGCTGATGACACTACGAGCGCAGCGCGAAGTGCGAAAACATGCCCTCACCACGCCGCTTCCCTGGTCCATCGATGAGCATCCGGAGTGCTTCATCGTGAAGGACGCCGGCGGCCAGGCGCTCGGCTACTGTTACGAGGACGAGCCCGGCCGCCGAGCCGCCGCCAAGCTACTCACCAGGGATAAGGCCCGGCGCATGGCCGCCAACGTCGCCAAGCTGCCGGAATTGCTGGGCAAATTTAGGCACAAAACTGTCACTTGAATGCTACTGGCTTTCCGCGCACTCTGCCCGAAGTGGAGGCGATCTTGGACAACGCAATCGCTCGTCTCAACATCGAACACTTCCGCAAACTGTTGACGACAGAGCAAGACGACACGAAGCGGCAAACGTTGCTTCGCCTGCTGGCCGAAGAAGAAACAAAATTGGCGGCGCTGAAAGTCGAGCCTAAGGCGCTGCGTGCGTAGGCTTCCATTCGCGCCAGTGTGTCGGACCCACGTCAATAACCTGTTTGGTCTCCGCCTTGATCCAACTAGCGAGAATGCGCCGGCAAGGAAATACGAGAGCATGGACGCCGCTGCCGTCGATCACGGCAAGTTCTAGATCGCGGTCAAATGGTGCGGTGGATACCGGCTGCCATTCCATGCTGAAGAGTTAGCCAGCAAGGCGACCAGCGCGGCATTGATCGGGATCAAACCACCGGCAGGCCCCGCCACCAAGCGTCGCCAAGCTTCTCACCAAGGACGAGGCGCGGCGCATCGCGGCCAACGTCGCCAAGCTGCCGGGGCTGCTGCGGCAGGGCCAAAGCTCGGAACCACTAAAGTGCGTTTAGCGGCCGCCGCCGTCCGCCACGGTAATCAGCAGAGCCTGTAGTTCGTCCGTGGGGGTCACCATCACGATGAGTTCGCGCGCTCGAAGCCATCACCGTAAAACCATTACATGCCGAGTTATCACGAATGGTAACCGTCGGAGCGCGACGAAGTCCGACGCGGTCGTGCAAAGCAGCAACCCGATGGCCCTTGGCAGGCTAGTTTGCGCCGGAAGGTTCCGGATACGCCGCATTCAGTGTCCGCAACGCTTCCGGCGTTAGCGTCAGTGAAAGCGCCATAGCATTTTCCTTGACGTGCGCCGGGACGCCGGATTCCGGAATTGCGATAACGTCGCCGTTCCGGATGACCCAGGCCAGCGCAACGGCGGCAGCCGAGGAACCGTGTGCGGCGCCAATCTGCGCCAGTGTGCGGTCGCGTATCACCAGATTATTGTCACCGCCGAGCGGAGAGTACGCCATCACCGGCATATTGTGCTGCTTGCACCATGGGAGAAGATCACGCTCAATGCCGCGGTTGTTTAGACTGTAAGGGACCTGATCGGTCGCGCAGCGATCGCCGTCCGGGACACGAAAGAGAGCTTCCATCTGGCTAGTGCTGAAGTTGGACACGCCCCACGCTCGGATTTTCCTCGCCGCGCGTAGCTTTTCGAATCCCGCTATGACTGCGGAGAATTGGGATTCGGGGACTGGCCAGTGCAGTAAATAGAGATCGAGATAGTCAGTGCCGAGACGACGGAGGCTAGCCTCACATGCACGCGCCATGCCGTCTCCAGGCACTTCGTTGGCCTCCACTTTGGAAACTAGGAATACGCGCTCACGCTGACCGGCAATCCCATGGCTTATCAGTTCCTCCGAGCGGCCGTTTCCGTAATTTCCTGACGTGTCGATCAACGTCATGCCGAGCGAAATGCCCGTGCGCAGCGCCTCTTCTTCAAGTGCTGCCGGATGTCTGCCCTGTCCGAGATGCCAGGTGCCCTGACCGACAGCCGGGACAAGGGCGCCGTTCTGTAACTTCACCGAGCGCGGTGGAGCGTCAGCAGCAAGGGCCGACGCCCCTGAAAGCACCTCCATCGTGCCAGCAAAAGGGAACGACAAACCGACTGCAGTGCAAAGCACATTAAACTGCCGCCGGCTGAGAAGGTGCTTATTCATGTCTCGATCTCCAGGGGCGTAGGCCATAAATCGTAGTCATCCGAAACGCATTCCGCAAAGCCGAGGGCCAGTGATGCGTTTTCGCGCCAAGTTACCACGAATGGCAACGCGGCTTGCCGGCGGTGAGCTTGGCTTTGGTAGTGTGGTGTAATGATTCCTTGGCGGCTGGGGTCCTATGGCCACGCTTAACGCGACCCGCATGCCGCTTGCCTTTTCGCGCTGCTGTAGTCCCTCTCCCGCCAAGCGAAAACGGCGCGTTTAAGCACGTCGTCGCTCCAGATGCGTTCTCGGTGACCATCGAATATGAGGAGTTGTCCAAACCACAAATGAAATCGCGGTGCGTCAGAGACCGCAGCAATTTTAGCCGCCGCTTACTCCAACGCCCAGCCCCGCCAGAAGCAGCTCGGCTTTGCGCGTATTTTGGTATCTAAAAGGCGAATGTTGGTCAGCCGGCTCAACGAATCCCTTTGTAATCAGCTGATCAAGAACGCCGCTTTTAGCTGCGTTCAGATTTCCGCTCCATTTCGCGCCCCATCCAGCCATTAGATCACAGAGGATCGCTAGTTCTTGGTCATTGATGGTAATGGCATCTGCCATTTCCACGGCTCCCAGGGCTTTGCCGCATCTTAGCCGACTTAGCTCGGTGGGCGCCCCCAGCGCACCGGGCTTTTTCTTTGATTACAGAGCCACTCCGGTCGCTCTTCCGGAAAAAAATGCGGTTTGTAGTATTTTTCTCGCAAGGCGGTGTGGCGGCGCCGCGAAATCAATTCGCGGACTCCGTATCCACATACAAAACCAATAAGCGTAGGGTCAGAAGCAGAGTTAGGATCACCCCAAAATCCCCGCGATCTTTGAACGCTCAAGGTTAGCGGCAATTGTGCCCGCTTTCCACCGTAACGTTAATCCCCGAACGTGATGGAATCGCCGGCCGGCGTATGCTCCGGTTACGACCGGGTAGCGCGTTTCCTCTCTCTGGCTCAGCGCGCTTGCCTTGGCCCCAAGCGCCGCGCTCGCCCGCGCGCTTGGGGTTCCAGTCGCTAAGGGTGGAAAGCTGGCGGAAGAGCTGTTTCGCGCGGGTCATGCGAACTGCGGACGAATATCGTGTAATGGCGGACGAATGCCTTCAGCGGGCGCGAGCAGCCGAGACTGAGAACGAGCGACGGCTTTATTTGGGTATGGCCCGGGTTTGGATGGAGGAGGCATTGCGTCGGGAAAATTCGTGGCCTTCCAACTTACCGCCGGCCTCCGCTATTTGATCGGCGCCCTTCTCGTCTTGCCATCGTCATGAGAGAGGAGCATCATCCATCTCGATTGAGGCGCCATTGCAAAGCGCCCAAGACCCTCAGAATCTTTGCCCGGACCCGTTTGCGCGTCCTCAGTTCGCCCAGCGCGAAAGCGCCCAGCGGGGCTTCTGATAAATGAGATTCATTGTCCAGATTGTGCGCACCACTACGGCGGGCGAGGAAGTGCTGGCTAGCGTCAAGATTTGCGAACTCGGCGCCAAACGAGCTCGGGCGAAGGCCCAGCTCCTTGTGGGCGTCTGGCGTAAGGAGGGCGCGAATGGCTTCGGCCTGGTTAAATCGTTAAATCACGAAACCGGACAGCTAAAGGCGAGCTAATTCGCAGTGTGAGGTGCCGTGCCTGTGCGCCGCTTCCCACCGTCCTGATTTTTCGAAGAAACTCCGGAATGCTTCATCGTGCGCGACAACGCCGGGCAAGCGCTGGCCTATGCGCGACCGGCGGTTACAGGACGAGTTGTCTTTTTTGGGTGCGTCAATCGGCGATTTCTACGCATTTGAAACTAACACGTGATGTCTCCCTTTGGCCCTTTTGCGACCTCGTCCGATGTCAACTGTTTGGGCGCTATCGGGGGGCAAAGCGGACGAGGGGCAGACAGGTCGCTTGCGGTCATGTGTCGGGCCTGCCAGTCTCACGCTGGCGCTTGATGCCTATGTTGGATTGCGAAGTCGCCAACGGATGCGTCTCGAGCCACAAGGTGCGTGC
Organism: uncultured Alphaproteobacteria bacterium; assembly: GCA_963832605.1. Classification (GTDB taxonomy): domain Bacteria; phylum Pseudomonadota; class Alphaproteobacteria; order Rhizobiales; family Xanthobacteraceae; genus BOG-931. Next base: position 110,352 of record CAWHUO010000017.1, read on the forward strand.
TGACACGGTCGGATTAATCCCAGCGTTTCTCCACCATGCCGCTTCGTCGCCAAATCGGTGGACCTCGCGATGGTGGCCTCTGCATAACGGGACGGTAAACTCGTCGCTCACTTTGCTGCCTAGTGCCCGGCTCTGAGCGAATTGGAGGTGGTGAGCGTCCGAGGGTAGCCGGCCGCAAATCAAACAGGGGTGCTTGGAGACGGATTTGACATGATCCCGATCACGAACGCGGCGTGGTTCCGGCCATGTCAGTCCGCCCTTGTCGATCCCCTTAGATCGTGCCCGGTTTGTTCGCGTTCCTGGATCCTGAGTGTGCGGGGTCGCCGGCTCCGACTGCGCTCTCTCGGGCACCTCCGCGGTATTAGTTGCCAAGGTCGCCAGTTTCGTTTGGAAGGCTTCCTCCACACCTTGGGCGTCGGCCGCGGTTAGCCTATTTTTCTCAGGGAGGCACCGGTGCGCCCACAGTGCCGCCTCGTCATTGGAGCGAAGGGCGTTGAGTTCGGCAACAAGTCGGTCGCGCTGTTCGGCCGAGGCTTCGGGGCCGAGGATTGCCTTGGGTAGAATGCAAATGGACCTTTGCATCGCCGCCGAACTGCTGGCTCGGTGAGCAGGGGCGCCATTCTGCTACGCGACCGTTCAGCCGACTATTGGTGCTGGCCTTTGGCTTCTCAGGGTCCGACCGTTCGGTTCGTCGGCGCCGCGAGGTCAGGAGCATCAAGGTCATCCTCGCCGGCAATGCCCACCAGTGTAAAAAGGGCATAACGCCGAGCATAGGTCAGCGCCGCTCCCATCCGCTGCGGATTTGCAGTCTCGCTGACGGCGCAGACCGGCCAATCCGAGGCGATCCATTCTCCGGACGCGTGCGCGAGCATCGTCGTCAGATTGATGATGCCCGCACTCTGGTCAGTGGAGGTCGTCTGCATGGTGGCGATTTCGTGCTGGCCGAGGACTTTGCGCACGATGTCGAGCCCGCTCGATAGCGACGCATAGTGAAACGTACGCTCCGCCGCACCGGGACCATCCGCGCGGATAGTCGCGACCAGCGATTTTTCCGGATTGACGAGTTCGATTTGGGCCTTGGCGAGGGCCGCGGCCAGGGCGGCGATCGATCCACTAGACCGCTGCATGACTGCCATCCGCGGCCAGGAGGTCGAAACTGATGGCGCCGGATTTCGAGCGCTTGGCTCGGATGCCGTGGCCGATCGCCTGCTGGGCATCCTCAGGCATCAGGTTCTTGAGCTCGGCTTTGGCCTGTTCGTGCTCGAGATGCGCCGATCGCGTCCGAGAAAACGTCGCGGCGAACTCCGCCCAGGCATTCGAGGAACTCATATCGACAATGCGCACCGCCTCGATGCGCGGCTTGGGTGGTTCGACCCCGAACAGGGCAGGGGGCTCGCCACTCTCGACGCAGCGCCAGAATTTCCGCTCGGCAGTGACGATGAGGTGCTGGTAGAGCGGGTCGGCATGGGTCTTGATCTCCACCCATTTGCCGCCACCGGTGATGATCGAGAGCACCGCCGCTCCTTGCCGCCACGACCCACATGTTGTGCTGCAGCTGTGGCATGTGATTTCTCCGCGGCCGCTTCCTCCGAGAACGACCATGGGAGCATGAACTTGGCTCTCGAACACTCGCCACCTTGCGCCACTCGACCGTCGAGGGTCGCTGCCATCCAGCGAAAGGTCGGATGGCGGACCTGCTGTTGGACGTCGGTGACGACCGCCCAGTATTGGCTTCGTACCAACGCCGGTTAAGCTTCTCGGTGGCAAGGCCGAGCTGGACAATGAGGTTGCCGGACAGGTCCTCTGGCTCGACCTCACCACGCTTTTCCCGCCAAAGGCGCTGCAGGGCGGCTTCATCGTCACCCATGATGATCCGGGCGTCCGAGCCGCCTATGAAGTAGCGGCGGCAAGTAGGAAAAACATCCGCTGCATCATCTGACATTGCGTCCTCCATTGCTTAGCGTAACGTTCCGATTGAGGGCCTGCAGGCGTCCCGCGCGATTGGTACAGTGTACATAGACGTTGCGACATTAACGCCACAATGTCAACTTTAATTTGGACGGTGTACCAATGAAGGCGATTTAACTTCGCATGGCTCGCGCTGCAGTTGGGTGGGGCGTGCGGGAACTCGCAAAAAAAGCCGGCGTCACCGCCAATACGGTCACACGCATCGAGAACGGGGCGGATGCGAAGCAATCGACGATGGACCGACTGCAGGACGCACTGGAGGGGGCCGGTATAGAGTTCACAAATGGAGATCAGCCTGGCGTCCGTCTTGCCGGTACCGTTGCAGCGCGCTCACCAGAAGCCAGCGACACGTCAAAACCGGGGGCAAGGGCGAAAGCAAGCCGCCAAGCTCCCAAGCCGCCAGAGAAGAAACGATGACGTCTCGATCAAAGCTTTTATGCCAATCGTGCGACGTGCGATGAAGGAGGTTTCTGACGACGCGTGGCTTCTATCTGGTTGTTGTGCTCGATTGGTTCAGCCGTCGCGTGCTGTCGTGGCGTGTATCGATCACAATGGAGGCGGCATTCTGCGTCGAGGCGCTTGAGGACGCTCTCGCCCGCTATGGCAAGCCCGAGATCTTCAACACGGATCAGGGCAGCCAGTTCACCAGTGCGGCATTCACTGGTGTGCTGATCAAAAATGGGATCGCCACTTAGCATGGACGGCAGGGGCGCTTGGCGGGACAACGTGTTCGTCGAGCGGCTTTGGCGCGGCGTCAAATACGAGGAGGTGTATCTGCGGGCCTACGAAGGCGTCAGCGAAGCCCGCGCTTCGATTGGCCGCTGCCTGGACTTTTATAATGGCCGACGTCCACACTCGAGCCTTGACGGCATCACACCCGATCACGCCTACTTCACGCCGCTGCCGCTCCGCTTGGCAGCCTGACCCCGGCAGAGGCTCCACTTATCGATGCGGAAAATCTGTTCAGACAACCGGGACCAGCTCTATCAATCCCGACAGGCTCCTGGGCGACAAGGGCTATGACTGCGACGATATTCGCAACCGCGAAACTCCGATCGAATATGATCGCGAAGCATACAAGCGGCCCAACCTGATTGAACGGTGCGTCAATCATCTCAAGCGGTTCCGTCGCATCGCAACCCGCTATGAGAAAACTGCCCGAGCCTATCTCTCGATGCTATGTATCGCGGCAGCAAGACCCAGGATCAAAACTGTCAACACGGCCTAGTCACGTGAATCCAAAGTTCGCTGCATAATGTCTGGTGTGCTCTGTGGTCGAAGCGTCACTGAAGGCGGAGATTTGGTCGGCAGATTTGGTCCATTTGAACCGCCTGGCAAAACGGCGACCTCTCCAAATACGCCCCGTTCATGCGCGCTACGCCCGTTCATGCGCTCGGTGCCGGCCTCTCAACCTGCATCCGCGACAAAGTCCCTGCTATAATGTGGCGAACTTCGATTCCAGATGACTAGGCGCCTCAACCACACTGAGACACGCGAGACGATCGAAAAGCGGTCGGCGAAAATTGGCCGCGTTGCTTGCGCTGCGACTTAAAACAAAGTGACGGAGATCGAACTGGGTGAAGGTCTCTCACGAGAACCCGCATTAGCCGGAAGCCGAACTGATTGCGGGGGGATTGAAATTATTCTTTTCCATCGTACATGAAGGAGGCGTCTGATATTGACGCATTCACGCGTTAACGATCACAAGGCCTGACCGACCCCGCTTATGAGGGTGTCAGGCGGCGAAGCCAGGTGCCTCGCCCTTAGTCTTCGGCGATTTTCTCCTCCTGGGCGGGGCGAGTCCCCGATGCCGATGCCTTTGGTGGACAGTGGGCTTCGCCGTTCGTTCTACGGCCCTTAGTCGACGTGACGTAGCTTCCCGATGGCTGGGAAAATGGCCTGCATCCTGTGAAACAGATGCGGCGGTCCTCGCCAGCCCCGTGGACTAAGCGCGACCCCAACATAGGACGAGGCGAAAAATGGCGCGACGAATCCGCTTTCAAACGCCCCTGCGTTTTCGTCGGAAAAGTGTGGGTGCTAGGCAGGTGCAATCATGCGGAACCGAAAATGGAAACAGCCCAACGCACAAAAAACACGGGGTATTTGCCGCCGCTACGATTATTGAAGGGGAAGATCCACAAGAATTTGACGAATTGTATTCTGCCTTGGTCGACGAATGGATGCCCAAGGGTGCAACCGAGGAAGAGGCTGTCTCAACTATTGCAAATGCCATGTGGCGCAAGCGTCGAGCACATAACTTCCTCGAGGCTCAATTGACCACAAATCTGCTGGATCCCGAGCATCGCTCCTTTGATGAATACCTGGGCCTGCTCAACTTTGCCGCTGTCATGTCGCACCAACCAGAGACGGCGTTTGAGGAGTGGGGAAGCCGCCTTCTTCGCCCTGATAAAATCAAGCATTTGAGAGAAAAAGTGCCGCGTTCGAATTTCACATCCGCCAAAGAATGGGCGCAAGCTGTCATAAATGAAATCCATTCAGCAATGGCGCTACCCTATACGGTTGAGGCACCTGAACCGCCGCCTGAGTACCGGAAAGCGGCGGAGCAGTGGAAAAAAATCGTGAAGCTCAAACCCTACGTGTTCTCGGCGGATCTCTTTGAACAAGAACTAGCGCTGGAGGAGCGCCTCGACGCGGTGATTGACCGAGCGATCAAACGTCTAATCCAAACAAAGGCCATAAAGCAAATGCTTGCCCAAAACGGCAGCGAGCGAGTGGACGTTCAACCAAGAACAATACAATTGAGGGCCACTTGCGAGTGAGCTCTTATCGAATACATGTAAGGGTTGTGTATTTTGCAAAACGAAAATCATTTTGTTCTTGTTTTTCAGTGACCTACCGGAAAAGTCAGAACATGTTTCTGCCCCCTGAGCATTCTCATATCGAGCGGTCGAGCCCGCACTATTGGCGTCCTCAACTGAGCGGCCGCTTCTGACCGGCTTGCTGCTGTTGCGGCACGGCAGGCCGCAAGGATTTGTGGTGCGCCGCGTAAGGCTCTGCGCTGGAAAAACATCACGCACGGATTTTAAGGCAGGATCCAGCCGTTCTTTTCGACGAAAAATTAATTCGGCAGCGAGCCAGGCCAGGCGATATTGTCGTTGACAACACCGACCCGGTGTTCCTCGCCGTCCTATCGAGGAATCAAGAAGACCGCTCGAGCTCAACAGAACGAAGCCAAATTAGTCAATTCTTTCAAAGGCGCTGAGACCGTTAATAAGCGGTGGGTCACGCTATTCACATTCGGTCCGAAGAAGCAAAACCCGGGTTGCAAAAATAGGATTAGGGAAATATCAGACCCGCCTTAAGGTTCGATCAGGCGTCCCGTGCTCGCTTTGATGACGGCCTCGGTCCGGGTCGAGGCGCCGAGCTTGGCGCGGGCATTGTCGATGTGGAAATCGACGGTCCGCTTGGTCAGGCCGATAATCTGTGCGATTTCCACCGAAGTCTTGCCGCGGGCAACCCAGGTCAAGACCTCCACCTCGCGATCGTTGAGATCGGGAAGCTTGGGCCACAGCCCGGTGCGCGCGATGCCGGCCAACCGCGCCGTGATAATGGTCGCCAGTACATCGAAATCGATCGGCTTGGTCACATAGTCGTCGGCGCCCAATTGCCGGCCTTTGAGTTCGTTGTCCCGATCGGTCAGCGCGGTGAGAAATACGAAAGGCATCTTCGCGAACCGCGGCGCCAGCGCGATCAGACGTTCCAGGACCTCGAATCCCGACATCATCGGCATACTGATGTCCGACAGCACCAAGTCCGGCATGGTCTTGAGGATGGCGGCTAGCCCCTCGCGGCCGTCATGTGCGACGGTGACCGCGTAGCCGCGATCAACCAGTTCTTCGGCGATCAGCGCCGCGGTTTCGGCGTCGTCCTCGATGCAAAGAATCTTCTTTTGGGCTTCAGGCATGTGGCTACCGATAGTCTGAATGATAGCTTGGATGGCGACAGTCTACTTGCAAAACCAGCGGCTAGGCATGGTAGAATTAGCTTTAAATAAGCGGTGAGGTGTTCGGTGTGGCGTTCTGCGGTGATCTTGATAGGTCTTCTTCTCGCTGGCTGCGCTTCAGCTGAATCCGAGGCCCAAGCGAAAGCCGAGCTCGAGGCCAAGGATGATGCTCGGTGCAGGGCTTATGGTTATCAGCCCGGGACGCTCAACTACGACGATTGTCGGGCGAAACTCGCGGAGCAGCGCGAACAGGTAGACCGGGCTGCGCTTGCAGGGCGTCTGCAAGGCAAGTTGCCGCAGCAATTACCCACCCAATGATCCGTATCTGCGTTTGGTCTAAGATAATTGGCCCATAAATAGGGACGAAAATCATCTCGGCAACGCGAAACCGGGCGCATCATTGGCGGCAGCGTACGTTCCCTGGGCGCCGGTTCCGCTATATAGGCGACTATTTAAATGCTATAGGTTGAAAAGGCTACCATTGCGGTCCGAAGTGTTCACTCACCGATGGTTGACCCTTATGCGGCAGCCACAATCGATCCGGTTTCACCTTACCGCGGTGTTCCTGGTCCTGTTTTTGCTGATCGTCGTCCTCGGCTTTTTCAGCATCTGGCGCCTGAGTAATTTCAATCGAGTGTCCGCCGACGTTGCCGAAGTGTGGCTGCCCAATACCCGCGTCCTCGGCGACCTCAACAACTTCACCTCCGACTTCCGCGCCATCGAAGGCAGCAATCTGTTATCGTCGGATCCCATCGAAATCGCGGCGACGGAAAAACAAATCGCGGAGCTCGACCGATCGATAGCCGACGCCGAGCGCGGCTTCGAGCGGATTCGCCATGTCGCGGCCGAGGATGCTCTGTACGGTCGGTTCAAGGGGTACTGGAACGATTATCGCAAGATCGTCAACCAGATCCTGGTGCTGTCACGATCAAACCGCAAGCCGGAGGCGCTCGCGCTCTATGCCGGAACTTCGCGCGCTGCCTACAACGCGGCGAGCGATACTCTCGGTCAACTTACCGACCAGGCGGTCGCCAACGCGCAGGCCGCTAGCGATCGTCTCGGCGTTGCCTATCGGCAGGCTTTTTGGCTCATCCTCCTCGGCATGGTGATTGCCGGCGTGATGGTCGTCGCCGCGCTTGTCCATATCAGCCGCTCGATTTCGGAGCCGCTCCTGCATCTGGCGGACCGGATGCGCCGGTTAGCCGCCAACAATACCGATATCGATATCCCCGAAACTGAAAGGCGCGACGAGATCGGCGAGATGGCGCAAGCCGCCGTCGTCTTTCGCAACAATGCAATCGAGCTGATGAGCAGCCAGCGCACCCTTGCCCGGCAGGCGGCGCTGCTCGAGGAGCAACTGGCGCAAGAGCAACGTCTCGCGCTGCTGCAGCGGAATTTCGTGTCCATGGCTTCGCACGAGTTCCGCACGCCCTTGACCATCATCGACGGGCACGCCCGGCGCCTGATCAAGATGAAGGGTTCGATTGCGCCGGCCGAAATCGACGAGCGTGCCGGCAAGGTCCGCGCCGCCGTGCTGCGGCTGACCCACCTGATCGATAATCTTCTCAACTCCGCCCGTGTGATCGACGGCGGCGCCGAGCTTTATTTCCATCCGGTCGAAATGGACATGGCGGCGTTGCTGCATGAGGTGTGCCAGTTGCACCGGGAGATGGTGCCGGGTGCGCAGATCGCCGAGCGGTTCGCGACAACGCCGATGCCGATGGTCGGCGACGCCAAGCTGCTGTTTCAGGTTTTCAGCAATCTTTTGTCCAACGCCATCAAGTACTCGCCCGCTGGCAGCACAATCCAGGTCGATGCCGAGATCGGTGCCGAGGAGGTGGTCGTCGCTATTGCCGATCGCGGCATCGGCATTCCCGCCGGCGACCTCGATCGGCTGTTCGAGCGCTATCACCGCGGCAGCAACGTATCCGGGATCGTGGGAACGGGCGTTGGGCTTTACCTGGTCAAGCTGGCGGTTGATCTGCACGGCGGCGGCATTGAGGTGAAAAGCAAGGAAGGCGACGGTTCGCGTTTCGGCATACGCTTGCCGATCAAACGCGCGTCGTCGACGAGGACGTGGCCGCCGGCCGGGGTCGAGCCGAGTGCGCCGGCGGCCGCGGCACCGATACCTGATCCTTCCAGCGGTTCGCCGGTGTTGCTGTCGAATGCCGGCGGGGGAAGCCAGCGATAACTTTTCCGCGCCCGCACTGTTAAAGTTCACATTGCGTCGCTTCTATCGATCTGCCATTTTTGCCGTCATGTCGCTGAAGACCTTCCCGCTCATTCTCCTGACCTGCATTGCCTGGGCTGCCGCGTGTCGCGCGGAGCAGCCCGTCAACACGGCCGGAGCGGCACCGCTCATCCAGGTGGATTGGCAGGGCCCACAGTCGCTGCCGCCACGTTTCCGCAACCATTGCGCCTACGATTCCTTCAGCGGCCGTCCGTATTGCTCCGATCATTGTGGATTTGACTATCAATTTTATTATTGTTCGCGCCAATCCTTCGGTTGCTGCCGTATCGGGTTCGGATACTGCGACTGGCACGGATTGCTGCGCTGCCACCCGTGATGGGTGCCGGCGCTGCTAATAAGATGTACTAAAGAATTCAGCCGCGAACTGGCCTTGCAACTTCAAATCAGAAAGCGGCACGACACTGGGCACGGTGCCGAAGCCGTTGCTGAATGGTTGAATTCGTCTTTACAGCTGATCGTAAAAATTGTTGCGTCGTGGTAACAACTCTCCGCTACGTAGTTTCACGCCATCTTTAGCAGTTGAATCTCATATGGGCGCGTCCAGACCCTCTGGAGGACACACCCATTATGCGGACCGCAATCGGCAATTTCCGTGACTGGTTGAGGGCAGTGGTGCCCGGACACGCCGCCGTGCAAAAGGCGATAGCAAGATTTCGCCTCGAGCAGGCGGGCAACGTTGCCATCATCTTTGGCCTTTCGCTCGTTCCCCTGACCTTTTTGATCGGGATGGGGATCGATTTTTCCAGCGCCATCCAAAAGCGGACTTACCTCAATGCGGCGGCCGATGCGGCGGCGCTTGCCGCAGTCACGCCGCCAATGATGGCGCAATCGAACCAAGCTGTAACGACCGCGGCGCAAAACATGTTCAACGCCGAAGCCGCCGCTGTCGGGGGGTTGAACTCTCTTACGCCAAACGTAGTCGTTACCGAGAGCGCGCTGACCCGTACGGTCACCGTCAGCTACACGGCCTCGTCGGCCAATTCGTTCGCCAATGTTTTGGGTGAGGCAGGTTGGCCCATTTCCGGGTCGTCGCAGGCGGCCTCCTCCGCGGCGCCAAATATCAATTTTTATTTGATGCTCGACAATTCGCCCTCAATGGATCTGCCGGCTACGACGGCCGGGATCAACGCGATGATTGCCGCCACTAAGAATGCGCCAAGCTAATGGCGGCAACGCCGGCGGATGCGCGTTTGCTTGTCACGAATCTGATCCCGCCGCCGATAATCTGGGGAATCCCGGCGGCATTGATAACTATACGCTGGCTAACCAACTGGGCGTGGTGACGCGGATCGAAAACATGGCAAGCGCTACGCAATCACTGATGACTACGGCAGAGGCAACGCAGGCGTCGAACAACCCGAATTGTCCGACCGGTACCGGCTGCTATCAGGTCGCGATCTACACGTTCAATGGTTCCGGTCTCAATACCATCCAGCTCCTGACCTCGGATCTCGCCAACGCGCAGGCGGCGGCATCGAACATCAACGTGCTGGAGGTGTACTCCAACAATTACCTGACAAAAACTAACGATAACAACGATACCGATACCAATTTCGAGACTGCCATGGCGCAGATCAGCTCCGTCATGCCGGCTCCCGGAACGGGCGGCGCTAGCAGCACGCCGCAAGAGGTGCTCTTCATCGTTTCCGACGGCGTCGATGACGAAGTCTCTACGACTTGCTCGCAGCAGCTTGACGGCAATCGCTGCCAGCAACCATTCAACACGACCTGGTGCACGACGGTGAAGAACAAGGGCATTCTCATCGCCGTCCTGTACACCGAATATCTGCCGCTTCCGGCATCGGGTGTTGGCAGCAACAGCTGGTACAATAATTGGGTTGCGCCATTTCAAAGCGAAATCGGCCCTAACCTGGAGAGCTGCGCGTCGCCGGGGCTGTTTTTTACCGTGACCACCGATGGCGACATTACGAGCGCGATGCAGGCGTTGTTCCAGCGGTCGGTCACGACGGCGCGGCTGACGCAGTGAGCCAAACAGATCGATGCGAGAGTTTCAGGCTCTGCCGCTTCGGCTATTCAGCTCGGCGCAATCATTCAAATGTCACTGGAGTCCTTAACCGGCGACTGACCATCGCGACCAAAAACAGCTTGTGACCGGTACGCCTTAGCAAGCCGTTCGCGGTCGCGTGCTCAGATATGGAAAACCGGATCGGCTGACCTGATGCGTTCCGTCCTTGTCTTCGCGGCCCTCGTCGCTCTGCGCCGGCATTCTGGTGCCACGCTATGCGGAGCACATGAGCACGACGCCGGCACCCGCCGCGCTGGCGGTGCGGCCGCTGACGTCAGCCGCGGCAGCTGCGCCGGCGAATTCGCGATCGATTGTCGTGCCGCGCGACGCCCGCGGTCATTTTGAGGTTGATGCGCGGGTCGATGGTCGCCCGCTTAGCTTCATGATCGATACCGGCGCGTCGGTGATCGCATTGACTGCAAGCGATGCCGCGCAGCTCGGCATTCACCCGGCGCAGCGCGAATTTATCGCCGAGGTCAGGACCGCGAACGGCACCGTGCATGCCGCGCCGACGCGCCTGGACATGGTCGAGGTCGGCGATCTCGTCGTGCGCGATGTGCCCGCTCTCGTCATGCCCGACGAGACCCTGAGCGATAATCTGCTCGGGCTGTCCTTCCTGTCGCGGTTACGGCGCTTCGAATATAGCGACGGGAAGCTCGTTCTCGAACAATAGGCCGCTGGTCCGGAGTGTTTCTCCGCCTCCTTCAACGGGCCGTTAATAATGTCAGACCCCGCGCTCTGCTTTCGAGGCAACGAAAAATCAAGGCGTTTCATCCATTGGTAAGCAGCGTGAAATCGCGGCATTTGCCGTGCGGACGTTAAGCTTTGCGAAACGACGCAATCATCGCTCGGCCGTCGGAACCGCCGATACATGCGGATAAACCCGGCGTGGCTGCATGGTTGGCAGACTGCTTGCGGCGCCGCGCGGGGCCCGTTGGCTGCTTTTGCCGCGCCGAGAGCGGGGCGACGGCCGTCGAATTCGCGATTATCGGCCCGGCGTTTATCGCGACCCTCGTCGCCGTGTTCCAGGTTTGCCTCGTCCTTTTTGCGCAGATGGCGATCCAGAACGCCGCGGTCGAGGCCGGCCGCTATTTCATGACGGGACAGGCGCAGAGCAACGGATGGACCGCCAGCACCGTCGTCAGCAACGTCTGCCCGTCGGCGCTCTTCAACTGCAGCAACATGTTTATCGTTGTGCAGGACTACTCGTCCTTTGCCGCCGCGAATACGAGTGCGCCGGCCATGTATAACGGCGCCACGGAATATACCCAGCCCAATTACACTTACAATAGCGCTGGCGCACAGCCGAACGACATCGTGGTGGTCCAGCTTGTTTATGCGTGGCCGGTGATCACCGGGCTGTTGGGATTCAACCTTTCCAATCTGCCCAACAATCAAATCGAACTGATGGGTGTCAGCGCATTTCGGGTTGAGCCCTACTTATGATGACGACGCTGCCCGGCAACGTCTGGCGTTTTATCGACTCGAATCGTGCGGTCGCCGCGCTCGAGTTCGCGATGATCATGCCGGTACTGCTGTTGATGTTTCTCGGCTCGTTCGATGCCGGCAACGCCATTGCCGTGTATGCGAAAGTGCGCGCGGCGACCTACTCGCTAGCCGCCATCACCAATCAATACGGCGATGGCACTAACCCCAATTACCCTCCGATTTCGACCACGATCATGACTCAGATAACCGGCGCGACCAGTGCCATTCTTGCGCCCTACGCGAGTTCGGGGACAACGGTCGTCATCTCGCAGATCCAGGCGACCTCGGCAACGGCAGCGGTGGTCAGCTGGAGCTATGCGGTCAACGGCACCGCTCTGACGCCACGTGCTCCCTTTACCGGCCTGCCAACAAATTTCGCCGCCAATACTTGCAACGGCCAGTATCCGTGCTACGCGATCTTCGCCCAGGTGAGCTACGCGTTTTCGCCGATGTTTGGCGCTTTTCTCACCGGGCCGATCACGCTGTCGGACAGCCTCTACACCACGCCGCGCGTCAGCACCTGCGTGCAGTACAACGGCACGCCGAGCAGCTGCTGAGTCTTGTGCAGGGTCGTTATCATCTTAAGCCCAATGTGAGCCTTGCGGTCTGCGGTCCGATTTGTCGGACCGCAGGACGAGAGGTTCCTAGCAGGCTGTTGAAGAAGTAGGTCGCGGTTTGGCTGGTTGAGTGATTCACTTTCTCCGAAACGATTCGGAGGTTAGGTGATGCGGGGTGGGGATAAGCGGACTGGCGAGCTTTTCAGCTACGTCGACCTTGAGAAGCGGGTTCGGTCGGGTCATCCGCTAAGAGCGATCAGAGGGCTTGTGAACGAGGCGCTGGTCGCGCTGGAGCAGGAATTCTCTACGCTTTATGCGCCGATTGGGCGGCCGTCGATACCGCCGGAGAAGCTGCTCCGAGCGATGCTGTTGCAGGCGTTCTATTCAATCCGGTCGGAACGGCAGCTGATGGAACGGCTGGAGTATGATCTCCTATTCCGCTGGTTCGTCGGAATCGGGGTCGATGCTGCAGTGTGGAATCATTCGGTTTTCTCAAAGAACCGCGACCGGCTGCTCGAAGGGGATATCGCCGCAAGGTTCCTGGCGGTTCTGGATCAGCCGCGAGTGAAGAAGCTGCTATCCACTGACCACTTCACGGTCGACGGGACGCTGATCGAAGCGTGGGCTTCGTTGAAGAGCTTTAAGCCACGAGACGGATCGGACGAGCCGCCGACCAGTGGCGGGCGCAATACCGAAGCCGATTTCCATGGCAAGAAGCGGTCGAACGAGACGCATGTCTCGACGACGGATCCCGATGCACGGCTCTACCGCAAGGGACCGGGCAAGGAAGCCAAGCTCTGCTTCATCGGCCATGGCTTGATGGAGAACCGCCATGGCCTTCTGGTTGATACGTGTCTGACGCCGGCTGACGGCCATGCCGAGCGGGTAGCGGCGCTCGCCATGATTGAACCGCGCGCCGACCGGCCGCGCGCGATCACGCTCGGTGCCGACAAGGCCTACGACGCGGAAGACGTCGTCAATGAGCTGCGCTCGATGACGGTGACGCCGCATGTGGCGCAGAACACCAGCGGCCGAAGTTCGGCGATCGACGCACGCACGACGCGGCACGGCGGCTATGCCGTCAGTCAGCGCGTCCGCAAGCGCATCGAAGAGGCGTTCGGCTGCATCAAGACGGTGGCCAGGCAGGAGAAGACGAAGTTCCGCGGTCGCGGCCGCGTCGGGTGGGCCTTCACGTTCGCTGCCGCTGCCTACAATCTCGTTCGATTGCCGAAGCTCATCGCGGAAAAGGGTTGATGGCAAAGCTTCCCGCCTTCGCCAAGGCTTTTGCCGGTCGCTGGCGTATCGTCGAGATGGACGTTTGGGACAAAGACTTCCTTGATCTTGTCGAGACGGCGCGTCTCACATTCAAAGGCGCGGCGGACGGCGAAATCGCCTTCGGCGCACTGAAGGGCTTCCTCGATGTTCGCTACGGCACCCGCGACGGCTCGGCCTGCGCGGAGTTCTCGTGGCAGGGAAATGATGAGAACGACCCGGCCTCCGGTCGTGGATGGGTTGTCCTTGGCACTGCAGGGCCGCCTCGTCGGACACTTCTACATCCACAACGGCGACGATTTAGGCTTCGTATGCGATCGTGACTGACTTCTTCAACGGCCTGCTAGTGCGATACGTGGGCCGAGATTAAGGACTGCTGGAACATCTGAACGAGCGCGTTCTGGATGTCCTGCGGCGTAGTGGCGGTGAAGTAAAAATTGGGCGAGGCGCAGGCCTGGAGTGCACCGGGAATATTTTGAATGTTACTGTTGGCATAACCGTCCTCGTCACTGGCGAAGGCGGAGTTCGGATCCTGAATCGTCTCATAAGGAATATAGAGGACCGCCACCGTAATACCGCGGCTTTTCATGGTCCCACAATAATCGGTGGTTTGCTCGCTGTTGGGCGGGATCACCGTTGCGGAATTTGGATGAGGCACGCTGGCGTTCTCGGTCCAGTTCTCCGAACCCCACGATCCGCCCGATTGCGTTTGGTAATCCTGCGAGCCATCGGTGACGATGAAGACGTACGGCAGGGTGTTGGACGCACTGCCGCCGGTGCCAACCGAGGTGATGAAGCTATTCATGCTGTTCAGCGCATTCTCGAAATGCGTGCCACCGGATCCGAGCGTTGAGTTCGCCGAGCCAACGCCGCCATTATCGAGAAGACTGGCCAGCTCTTGCGCAAAGTTGGTGATGGTCGAGCCAGTCAGACTAGTCGTCTGCCCGACCGAGCAGGAATTGCTGCTGCCGGCTGCCGCCGTGCACAGATTGACGATGAACGGATACAATCCCACGCTGAATTGATTGCTGATCCCGGTATAGGTCTCGGTGAGTTGAGCTTGCTGCAGCAATGCTGTCACCGCGTAGCCGACCGCGTCAGCGCGCAATTGGATGCACGACGTCGTGCCGGGATTGGGGCACGAGGTGACTTGGGGGTTGGTCCAATTGACATACTGGCCGCAGCCCGGCGGATAGGCGGAGCCGGGGTGGGAAGTGCCCGGGATAGTGCCTGAAGGGGCTGCGGGCGTGCTGCTGTCATTGGTGTCAGGGCAGGCGGCGTGTTCATTCGCGGGGACGCAGTTGGTCGGGTACGCCGGCGTCGTTCCGAGACGGCTTATCAAAAATCCCATGCAATAGCCGCCGGGATAGCCGCTTGGCCATTGACTGGTAATCGGGAAGGTCGAGTTGGGGTACTGCTGTGGGGCCGGGGGCCAAGAGCCTTGCCACGGGCCGGGTATACTGGTTTGGGGGTTCGAGTGGTTCTGGCACGTAGTGTTCTGCGTGGCCCAATGGCAGGCGAACTGGCAGCCCTGCGGATAACCATTGTTGGGCGGGCTAGATGTCGGATGCAGGTTGTCGGGATTGACCGACATCAGCCTCACCTGCTCCGCAGTGGTGGAGGGGAAGCTCATGGAGCCGGAGACGTCGAGCATCAGATAAAAGCTGATGTAGGTCGCCACCGTAACGCTCGCCGTGGACGAGCCCGAGAGCGCTATGGACGGATAGCCGAGAACCTTCATAAACGTCGTCGGTACACTGTAGGAATAGTTCAATGTTGCAGTAACTGTCATTCCGCTCTTGGTGGTGCTGCCGGTGGCGCTCACGCCTGAAAAGGCGGTGGTGTCGGCGCTGAAGAAATTCTGGATGTAAGTCGGTCCGCCGGAAACGGTTCCGTTGCCGCTCATGGATTTGGCAGTCGCCACGATCGGCGAATTGTTGGAGACAGTCGCCAAGACGGCCGCGTCGGCGGCTGCCTGCAGTTTGGTCTTGACCATCGAGGCGTAGGAATAATCGACAACGCAGCCGACGGCGCTGATCAGCGGGAAGCGATGCGAGCGCAAAAATGATCGCCGTGTTTGCCCGTTTATCCGAACGGAAATCGGAGATCAGGCCCCAAATCCGCGCAAATTGGGCGCCCAGTCGGTTCGATCGTTTAGAGCATGGTGGAATTGTTCCAATGGCGTGCTTCTATGCTGAAATTGCTAGGAAATTGTTACTTCGATCGCCGAAACAAGCCTCGGCGCAGGGCGCAACGGGTGCGGCGTAATTGTGGGCCTGCATGGACTTTGTCACCAGGCGCGGCTCTCGCTTTAGCAGCCGTTACACGTCACCGAATTGGACAGGCGAGGGTAGAAAGTACGTGCTCTGGTAAAGGTTGACCGTACCGGTGATCACGTAGCCCATTTGCGGCGTGTATGGGTAGGACACTTCGCCCCAAATCAGCGAGACGTTGGACGCTTGCAATTGAGTTGGCAGCGTGACCGAGGCGCCGACCGTGCGCGGGGTGCCATTGAGTGAGGCGCTCCAGGTGATCGTCCCTTGGCCCTGCCCATTGGTTGTTACTTCCGAGACGGTGACGACCATATTTGCAGCCGGGTAGGGCGCTATGATTTCGGATGAGGCACTGAGAATGCCGCTCATGGTCGGGCCATCGATGCTGACATATTGCGAGGCGAGATCGGTGATGGTGCGCGCCGTCTCCGTCACCTTGAAATCGATTGCCAGGCCATCGCCTAGTTCGGCGCTGCCGATGTAGGCGAGGAGCATGAACGGCAGGATGATCGCGAATTCGACCGCCGAAACGGCCTCGCGATCGCACACCAAGCGGCGCAGATGTAAGCGAACTCCGCGGATGGCCCCAGCCAAGGTCATCTTCAGGACCCGCTCCCGGCCCCCGTTGCATAGGGCTCGTTCTTGAATACCGCGGTCGACATCAACAGCCGATTGCCATTCGACAGATTTCGAAAGGTTGAAGCCGAGCGGGCCTAGCACGACCGGCCATTCGTACATCACCTGGACGACCACGACATCGCCCGGTCCGCCCGGCGAGTAGCTCCAATTGATGACGTTGCCGCTTGAATTGATCGGTTGGCCCTGTGAATTGAGGCCCGCAATCGGGTCGGCCGTGCTGGCAGAAGAAAATGAGGGAGAGTTTTGCACGTTGATCATGAAATTGCTGCAGTTGAAAAGTGCGTATGTGTTCTCGCACAGCCAGTTGGCGAATTGCGCCTCGGTCATGTTTGAAGTCTGTGCCTGGCCGGTCATGATCATGCGGCTCGCTGCCAGGACCCCCGCGTCAAGCTCCCGGCCAGCCAGGAACACCACCCCGGTCTGAAACAGACCGACGAGCAGCGCCAGAAAGGGCGCAGCGACCAGACTGAATTCGATGGCGGCGGCGCCGCTCTCGCTGCCGACGATGCGTCTGAACGGCCAGGGCGGCGGAGCGCGGGCGGCTAATTTTCGCAGAACTGCCGTGACCATGGCACACTCGCTCCGATAGTGCGCTCGTATGCTTAAATTGCTAGGAAATTGTTACTCCGATCCGCGAAGGTTGACCGCCGCAAGCGGCCGCCGTTTTCGGCATTAACTGTTTCCTGCCGCGGTCTGCAAAATGTTGCGGACAACCGTCACAGGGGGAGCGGGTGGCATCATTTGTCCTAGCGATCGATCAGGGCACGACGTCGACACGGGCCATTTTGTTCCGGGCCGACACGTCGATCGCAACATTCGCCCAACGTGAGTTTCCTCAGCATTTTCCGGCCGACGGCGAGGTGGAGCACGAGCCCGAGGATTTGTGGACAACGACGCTCGCTACCTGCCGGCAAGCTCTGCGCGACGCGGGCGCCAGCGCCGAAGACATCGTCGCCATAGGCATCGCCAATCAGCGCGAGACCACGCTTCTTTGGGACCGGAGCAACGGACGCCCGGTTCACCGCGCCATCGTCTGGCAGGACCGGCGAACCGCGGAGCTGTGCGCGCGACTTAAGGACAGCGGTCACGAGCCGCTGTTTGCGGCGAAGACCGGGCTTTTGCTCGATCCATATTTTTCCGGCACCAAGCTCGCCTGGCTGCTAGGTCATGTCGCGGATGCCGGCGACCTCGCCAGCCGCGGTGATCTCGCGTTTGGAACTGTCGACTCGTATTTGCTGTGGCGGCTCACCGGCGGCAAGGTCCACGCTACCGACGCCACGAATGCCTCGCGCACGCTTTTGTTCGACATTCACCGCGGGCGTTGGGACGACGAGCTGCTGGGGCTGCTCGGCGTGCCTAAATCCGTACTGCCGCAGGTCCTTGATTGCTCCGCCGCCTTCGGCTTGACCGACCCGAAGCTGTTCGGGGCCGCAATCCCGATTTACGGAATGGCCGGCGACCAGCAGGCGGCGCTGATCGGGCAGGCTTGCTTCAAGCCGGGGATGGTCAAGTCGACCTATGGGACCGGCTGCTTCGCCTTGCTGAATACCGGCGGCACGTCCGTCGCCTCCAAGAATAGACTGCTGACGACCATCGCCTATCAGCTCGACGGCGCGCGCTGCTATGCGCTTGAGGGCTCGATCTTCGTCGCCGGCGCGGCCGTGCAGTGGCTGCGCGATGGTTTGCGGATTGTGCAAAGCGCCGAGGAGACAAGCGTACTCGCGGCGGCGGCTGACCCGGCGCAAGACGTATGTTTGGTTCCGGCTTTCGTCGGCTTGGGCGCACCCTATTGGCGACCGGATGTACGCGGCGCGCTGTTTGGCCTGACGCGGGCGACGGGGCCGCGGGAGTTGGCGCAAGCCGCACTCGAAAGCGTCTGCTTTCAGACCGTCGATCTTCTTACCGCCATGAAGGCGGATTGGCCGGAGGCCGAACACTCATCCAAGATTCTGCGCGTCGATGGTGGAATGGCGGTCTCCGACTGGACCATGCAGCGTCTCGCCGACTTGATCGACGGCACCGTCGATCGGCCGCAAATCAAGGAGACGACGGCGCTCGGAGCGGCTTACCTCGCTGGCTTGCATGCTGGCTTCTTTCCGGAGCCGGATCGCTTTGAAAGTCTCTGGCGGTTGGACCGTCGCTTTACCCCGCATATGGATGCCGCCGTGCGGGAGCGAAAGCTTTCGGGATGGATTGCTGCCGTCCGTCGGCTGCTGACGTAAGTGTGGTTCGTTTCGCGGCGCTCAGAGATACCCGGTACCCATTTCCTCGGCGAAGCGCGCCGGGTCGCCGTGCCAGGTGATGCGGCCGTGATCGAGCACATAAACGCGGTCCGAATGGGGCAGGGCGAACGTGACGTTCTGTTCGGCCAGCAGTAGCGTCAGCGAGCGCTCTTTTCGCAGCCGCTCGATCGCCTTCGAGAGCAATCCGAGGATCACGGGGGCAAGCCCAAGTGTCGGTTCATCGAGAATGAGAAGCTTTGGCTGCATCATAAGGGCGCGTCCGAGCGCCAGCATTTGCTGCTCGCCGCCAGACAGCGTCCGGGCGGCTTGCATCTGCCGTTCTTCAAGTATCGGGAACAGATCAAATACCCAAGCGAGTTGCCGCTCTCGCTCGCCCTTGCGCAAATGTCCGCCGCCGAGATCGAGGTTCTCGCGCACGCTCATGTGGCCGAACAGCTCGCGCGTTTCCGGACAGTGCACCACGCCGGCGCGGGCAATTTTAGCCGCCGTGAGCTGACGCAAATCGCGGTCGGCAAAACGGATCGATCCCCGATAGGGCACAATCCCCGAGATCGCATTAAAGAGCGTTGTCTTGCCGGCGCCGTTGAGTCCGACGATCGACACGAACTCATCTTGCTGCACACGGATGTCGACGCCGTCGAGCGCCTTGGCCTTGCCATAGAAGACTTCGATCGCGTCGGCCTGCAGCAAGGTAGCGGCATCGCCGGTTCCGGCGGTGCGGCGTTCGACCGCCTCGATCTTTCCGCCGATGTAGACCCGCCGCACCGTTTCATTCTGCATCACTTCGTCGGCGCTGCCTTCGGCAATGCGCTCGCCCAGATACATGGCGATCACCCGGTCGGCGAGCGCGGCGACGCTTTTGACGCTGTGGTCGACCAGCAGCACCGCGCGGCCTTCGTCACGCAGCGTCCGGATAAGATCGGAGAACACCTTGATCTCCGTCGACGTGAGCCCGGCAAACGGCTCGTCGATCAGCACCACCTTGGGATCGCGCGCGACCGCCTTGGCCAGTTCCATGCGGCGCAGATCGGCGAATGGCAGCGTCCACGGATGTCGGTGCAAGACGTCGCCAAGCCCAACGCGCTCGGCAATGTCGCGCGCCCGTTCGCTGACCGACGCTTCCGTCGCCAGCCGCAGCAGGGAATCCGGCAACATGGCGAGCTTGACGTTTTCCAGGACGGTTTGCCGCTGCAGCGGGCGCGAATGCTGAAAGACGATGCTCACGCCCGACCGCGCGATGCGGTGCGGCGGCCATCCGGTGATCGGCACGCCGTCGAGCGCAATCGTCCCGGAATTGGGGCGGGCGATGCCCATGATCAGCGACATCACCGTGGACTTGCCCGACCCGTTCGGCCCGATGAGGCCGACGATCTCTCCGGCGTTGAGATCGAAACTCATATTTTTGACGGCGATGACGCCGCCGAAGCGTTTGCCAAGTGCGCTGACCCGCAACCGCGCCGGGCCGCTCATTCCCGTTCTCCACGGTGCAATGCGTAGCCGAGGAGCCCATCAGGGAAGAACAGGATGACGGTAAGCGCGATGGCGGCGACGACGAACGTATTGAGCTGGCCGAGCGGCCGCAGGAACTCATTGGCGACGATCAGAAACACCGCGCCCAATACCGCGCCGAGTATGGTGCGGCGGCCGCCGAGCACGGCAGCGATGATGATCTGCACGCCGATCGCGATGTCGATCACAGTGTCAACCGAGGCCGTGCCCATGTAAAAGATTAGCATCGCGCCGGCAGTGCCGGAAAATAACGCGCTCACGCAGAATGCCGCGATCTTGTGCTTGGTCACGTTGAAGCCGAGCGCGGCTGCCTCGACGGCATCCTGGCCGCTCGCCTGCAGGATGAGACCGACCGCTGAGCGCGACAGCCCGAACAAGAGAATGCCGCAGACTACCAGGAAGACGAGCGCATACCAGTAATTGACGTTGGCGTCGATCGACAGCACGTCCGGCACTGTCATGCCGATTTCGCCGCCGGTCACGCTGGCGAAGATGACGACGAAATTCTGCAGCAACAAAACCGCTACCAGCGTGACCAGACCGAAATAGGGGCCGCGCAGGCGCAAGGCGGGAACGGCGAGCAGAATGCCGCCGGCCATTGCCGCGAGAGCGGCAGCCATGATGCAGAGCGGGATCGGCAGGCCGAATGTGCTGTTGAGAATGGCCGCCGTGTAGGCGCCGAGCCCGATCAGAAACGTCGGACCGAAATTGACTTCGCCGGCAAAACCGAACAGCAAATCCCAAGCCATGGCGAAAACGCCAAAATAGTAGGCTGCCGTTAGGACGCTCAGCAGATAGACCGAGATCCAGAACGGCAGCAGCGCGGCGACGAAAACCGTGGCCGCGGCAATCCAGAACAGGCGCGAGCGGAGAAAAGCCAATTCGCGCTCCTATCGCCGGCCCAAGAGCCCTTGTGGGCGCACATAGACGACGAGCACCAGCAGAATGAGCGAGGGTATCGGCCGCAAGGTCGGTGCGATCAGATAAGCAGTCGCGGTTTCCAGATAGCCGACGACGTAGGCCGCGATCAGCGATCCCGAGACGCTGCCGAGCCCGCCGAGAACAACAATCGAGAAAGCGCTCGCGGTCAGTTGGCCGGCGTTGGTGGTGCTCACGCCGAGAAATGACGCGAGCAATACCCCGGCGATGCCGGCAAGCACGCCATAAATGGTCCAGGCGACCAGATGGAGCTCCGTGAGCTCGTAACCCAATAGCGTGACCCCGCGGGGATTCATCGAAGCGCCAAGCAGCGCCTTGCCGATCCTGGTTCGATTGACCAGGAGCCAGAGCATTCCGATAGCGGCCCAGGCGATCGCGGCGATCATGATTTCATTGGCCGGGGTGCGAACGCCGAAAATACTCACCACTCCCGAAATCAGCGGGCGCATGGTCACCGGATTGTCGGTGAACAGGTACGCCATGCCGACCTGGATCATGATGCCCCAGAGCAGCGTGCCGGTAAGCACAAAGATTTCGGTTTCCTCCGGTCGGATGGCGCGGGACAGCTGAATTGGGCGCACAACCACGAGATAGGTGGCGTAGGCGGTCGCCAATCCGGCCGCCACGCCGATAAGCGTACCAGCATAGGTGCCGAGCCCGAGCTCGCCGGCGGCGAGCCAGCCGACCAGGGCCGCCACGACCATGATCCCGCCATGGGCGAGATTGAGCACGCCGGATACGCCGAAGATCAGGGTGAAGCCGACCGCCGCCAGGCCGTACAACGAGCTAATCGCAAATCCGTCGACGAGGATCTGGACTGCTCGCATGATCTAGCTCGACCGCGCGCCGGCCGGCGGGAAGTTTGAGGCCGACCTCACGATTTGAAATCGGCCCAACGCGGCCTCTCTTAATTGGCGGAGGCGTGCTGTTTGACGAAGGAGGGGAAGTTGATCTTGGTATTGGCCTTGTCGTGCGGCCAGACGCACATCTGCTTACCGTTTTGCCATTGGATGGCGACGGTCGTGACCAGCCCCGGCCCATATTTCAGCGCGTGCGTGTATTGGTGGTCGCGGCCATAGAACTGAATGCGGCCGATAGTCCCGACGTGATCGGTGGCTTCGAGTGCAGTCACCATTTTGTCCGGGTCGGTCGAGCCGCCGGCACGTTCAATGGCTTCGGCGATGACGTAGACCATGTCATAGGCCGAGTATCCATCGTAGGCTGGCGTCACGCCGAATTTCTTTTCATAAGCCGTTGCGAATGGCACCGTGGACGGCGTTAGCGCCACGCCGGGGGCCGCCGCCGTGTCGGTTATGACCCCTTCCGCCGCGCCATTGGTGTCCTTCCAGAACGTGCTGGTCGTAGCCTGCGAGCTCTGCCCGACCATCGGGATCGGCACTTGCTGGTCGTGCCATTGCACCGTCGGCTGCACGCCGACATGGCTGATGCCGGTGATGATCACGTCGGGATGCGCGTCTTCGATCTGGTGGAAGATCGGGGTGAAATCGCTCGTGTCGGGATTGAAGCGAATGTGGTCGAGCACCTTCAATCCGACCTTCGGCAGGCATTCCAGATAGGCTTCATCGAGCGGCTTGGTCCAGGCGGCATCCTCGCTCATGACCACGGCGGTATTCATATGGAAGGGACCGACCAGCTCGTCCTTGGTGTAATCGCAAATCGCCTGCGCGATGAATGCGGAGGTAAGCCAGCCGTGAAAGGTGTATTTGAAGTGGTCGTAGTCGTCGTGGACTGCCTTGGAAATCAGATTGCTGGCGGCGCCGGGGGTGATGAACGGCATGTGCAAGCGCGCCGACCACGGCTCGATCGCCAGCACGACCTCGCTGATGTAACTGCCGATGACGGCGACGACCTTGTCCTGGCTCACCGCCCTTTGGAAGGCGCGCACCGCGTCGGCGGCGGAGGAGTGATCGTCATAGGTGATGACCTCTACCTTCCGGCCGTTGATCCCGCCCTTGGCGTTGATGTCGTCGGCGGCCATGGCCGCGGCCTTGGTCAGCGAGGCGCCGGCGACCGAGGATTCTTCGCCGATGACGCCGATCTTGATCGGCTCGGAGTTTTGTGCGGTGGCGCCCAGCGGGGAAAGCGCGATCGCAAAACCGCGCATCCGAACAGCCATGGGCGGGCAACGCTCATCGTGCCTTGCATGGTGGATTCTCCTCCCAATTTAACGCAGGAATTCGGGACGGCCTCGTTGCGAGGGAATTCCGCGGGTTTGAACCTTCAGGTTACAGGAACGAATGCCCGGTTACAAACGTGCCGGAACGACACGCGTTCCGAGGCGTGCAGGCTCCGGTATCTCAACCGCCGACGTCGCAAAACGCCATGCGATATTGGCCGGTCGGGCAAATGTTGTATTCTGCGGTTCGGTGCGTCGCGCCGGGCGCGGGTGTAGCTCAATGGTAGAGCAGAAGCCTTCCAAGCTTATGACGAGGGTTCGATTCCCTTCACCCGCTCCAACCCTCCGCCGTTACTCAGTGGGCGAAAAGTGCGCGTAACGTCGCCGTTTTGCCGTCTCGCTGCCAGGTGATATCGGCAATTCGCCAGTCGTTCTTAATCTTGACAAGGTCGAGCACGATCGTTTTTGGCTCTCCCGCATTGATGAATTTGACGGTCGCGCTGGCCTTTGCTGGCGCGGTATCGTTCACCGCAATGTCGAAAGCGGCAATCTCCCAATCCTGGGCGTCGACAAAAGGGTCGCCATCGAGTGCCGGCGGTTCGTTGCGGCGTGCCGCGTCTTTTTGGTCCGTCCTGATCAACGTGGCGAGAGACGGCTCGAAATAGCGCCGGACGGCGCGATCGTTATCGATCAGGATCCCATGGGCATCCTTACCCTTATAAGCATCGTAGATGCCGGTCACGAAGGCGAGCGCCGCGGCGTCAGTTGCCCGGGCCGGCGCCACGAGAATGGCGCAGGCAGTACCGGACAGGACAGTGCGGCGGGTCAGCTTCAAATCGGTCCAAACATCAAGTCGGCCGCCCTGGTTCATGAAACTCTCCAATGATATCTTGCTTTGCCGAGCGCCAAGAGTCATGTGAACGACCGCCTAGGAGTGTAGCTCAATGGCTAGAGCACCGGTCTCCAAAACCGGGGGTTGGGGGTTCGAGTCCCTCCACTCCTGCCAGGCCATGCAGCCACCGTTGGCGTTTCCTGGCTTGACGGTGTGAGCGGTCGGCAGTAGGAAGCTCGTCATCGTCAGCGGCCCGGTGACGGATTTCCGCGACGAACATCTCCCCCAAAGGATGCGCCATATCGGTCTCCTCCTGAAACATGGGCGGAGAATGACTATTTAAACGAGCCATGGCGAAAATCAGTCCCTTCAAGTTCCTGCAGGAAGTGCGGGCCGAGGCGCAAAAGGTCACCTGGCCGACGCGCAAGGAGACAACCGTCACCACCATGATGGTGTTCGTGATGGTATTCGTCGCCTCGATTTTCTTCCTGCTGGCGGATCAGATCATGCGGCTCGGTGTCAGCTTTCTGCTTGGTATCAACTCGTGAGCGGCTCCCATTCTCAATCGCAAAACATTCATGATCCCGGAATTCATCACATGACCAACCGGTGGTACGCGGTCCACGCCTATTCGAACTTTGAGAATAAGGTCGCGGATTCGATCCGGGAGCAGGCCAAGCAGCGCGGGCTTTCGCACCTGTTCGAGGAAATCCTGGTCCCGAAGGAGAAGGTCGTCGAGGTGCGGCGCGGCCGGAAGGTGGACGCCGAGCGAAAGTTCTTCCCCGGCTACGTGCTGGTCAAAATGGAGCTGACCGACGAGGCCTATCACCTGATCAAGAATACGCCCAAGGTGACCGGTTTTCTCGGCTCCGACAACAAGCCGATGCCGCTTTCCGATGCCGAGGCGGAACGCATCATCCATCAGGTGCAGGAAGGTATCGAGCGGCCGAAGCCTTCGGTTTCCTTCGAAGTCGGCGAGCAAGTGCGGGTCTCGGATGGCCCGTTCGCCTCGTTCAACGGCACTGTCGAGGAGGTGGACGAGGGGCGTTCGCGGCTTAAGGTGGCGGTCTCCATCTTCGGTCGGGCCACGCCGGTCGAGCTGGAGTTCGGACAGGTAGAGAAATTATGAGGCGTCATTGCCGGACTTGATCTGGCAATCCATGCGGGCAACGAGGCAGCATGGATGCCCGGGTCAAGCCCGGGCATGACGAGTGACCACGTGGGAGGTGAGGCGGCTGCCAGCCGTCAATAGCCGCACCACTTACAGGAGTAGAGAATGGCAAAGAAAATCACCGGCTATGTGAAGCTGCAGGTGCCGGCCGGGGCGGCCAATCCGTCGCCGCCGATCGGTCCCGCGCTCGGCCAGCGCGGCCTTAACATCATGGAGTTCTGCAAGGCGTTCAATGCGCAGACCCAGAAGCTCGAGAAGGGCACGCCCATCCCCGTAACGATTACGGTCTACGCCGACCGCTCGTTTTCCTTCGAGTTGCGCACGCCGCCGATGTCGCACTTCCTCAAGAAGGCGGCCAAGATCGAGAGCGGCTCGAAGGCGCCCGGCCGCGACGTGGCCGGGTCGGTGACGAAGGCGCAGGTGCGCGAGATCGCCGAGCAGAAGATGAAGGATTTGAACTGCGACACCATCGAGGCGGCCATGCGCATGGTCGAGGGGTCCGCCCGCTCCATGGGGCTGGAGGTGAAATCATGAGCTCGCTCGGAAAACGTACGAAGATAGCGCGCGAAGGCATTGATCGCGAAAAACTTTATCCGCTGACTGAAGCGGTGAAGATGGTCAAGGAGCGCGCCAAGGCGAAATTCGATGAGACTATCGAGGTGGCGATAAATCTCGGCGTCGACCCACGCCACGCCGACCAGACGGTACGCGGTGTTGTCAATCTGCCGAACGGCTCCGGCCGCTCGGTTCGCGTTGCCGTGTTCGCGCGTGGCGTCAAGGCCGACGAGGCCAAGGCTGCCGGTGCCGACGTGGTGGGCGCCGAGGATCTGGTCGAGAAGGTGCAGGGCGGCACTATCGATTTCGACCGCGTCGTTGCCACGCCCGATCTAATGCCGCTGGTCGGCCGTCTCGGTAAAGTGCTCGGCCCGCGCGGGCTGATGCCGAACCCAAAGGTCGGCACTGTGACCATGGACGTCACCAGTGCTGTCAAGGGCGCCAAGGGCGGTTCGGTGGAGTTTCGCGCCGAGAAGGCGGGTGTGGTGCAAGCCGGTGTCGGCAAGGCATCGTTTAGCGAAGACAAGCTGATCGAAAACATCCGCGCCTTCGCCGATGCCGTGCAGAAATCGCGGCCAGCCGGTGCCAAAGGGCACTTCATCAACCGCGTGGCGATTTCATCGACCATGGGGCCGGGCGTAAAAGTCGAACTGGCGAGCCTGTTCCCGGCTGCTTCGCAGCAGCATTAAGGCCATCGCGGACTTGTCATCTCCGGGCTCGCGGGCTTTCGCCCGCGAGCCCGGAATCCATATTCACGGTCGGTGGTCATGGATTCCTGATTTGCCGCGGAGCTTGTCACGGGCCTGCTTCGGGCCGGACCCGTTGGCGGCAATCCGGAATGACGAGCAATCACGCCGCTGCGCGCTTGCCCCACAAAACCTGGGTGGCGATGCGCGCGCCCTCGACCAGCGATTTCAGCTTCGCCCACATGATCGTCGGATGAACGCGCCGGGCGAACGGACTTTGCGCGAAGCCGCAATCGGTACCGCCCATGACATTTTCGCGCCCGACGATTTTTGCCAGCCGCACGATCCGCTCGGCGACCAGCTCGGGATGCTCGACGAGGTTGGTGGCGTGACTGATCACCCCGGGGATCAGGATTTTTCCAGGCGCAAGTTTCACCGTTTCCCACACCCGCCACTCGTGCTCGTGCCGCGGATTTGCGGCTTCGAACGAGTAGTGGCCGGCGCGCACCTGGAGGAGGAGATCGATGATGTCCTTGAGGGGCACGTCGAAGACATGCGGGCCGTTCCAGCTGCCCCAACAAATGTGATAGCGCGAGCGCTCTTCCGGGATGCCGCGGAGCGCGTGATTGAGGGCATCGACGCGCATTTGCGCCCAACGGCGGTATTCCGCGTTGGTCATCGGCGGCACCATCCGCTCATGCATATAGGGCAGGAACGCATCGTCGATCTGGACAAAGAGCCCGGCATCGACGACCGCCTTGTATTCCTCGTGCAACGCGTCGGCGAGCGCGGTCAGATATGCCTCTTCGTCCTTGTAATATTCAATCTTCGCGCCGGGCAGCGCGCTTGCCGGTGCGACGACGGGCAGAAAACCGGCCAGAGACGTGTGGCGGTCCTTCACCTTGGCAATGCCAGCCTGCAAGTTCTGAATGTCGCGCGAGACTTGGCTGTTTGAATATTTGATCGGCCCGTTGACGATGACGCGGTTGCCTAAACGTTTGGCAAGACCGGAAGCGGCGTCATACTCGGCATAGAATTCCGCGAAGGCCTCGTGGTCGCGGCCTCCGCCCATCGACGCCATGGGGTCTCTGGCTTCCTCGGGCGTCGCCGGCCGTACCCCGATGCCGGTGAGCCGCTTGTGGACATAGAAGGCCCAGTTGGCGCCCTTGCTGAACTCGCCGTCGCTGACGATGTCGATGCCGATTTCGGCCTGCTGCCGGACGACTTCGGCCACCGATTCGGTAAGGCAGGCCTCGAAGGCCGGTTCGTCATAAGACTTGCCGTCTTCGATGGCGCGCCAGAATTCGATGAGTTTCGGCGGCCGGATCAGGCTGCCGACATGAGTAGTCAGAATGCGATCGGCATTCTGCGGCATGGTCATTCAGCCCCGATTTTGCGCGGATGGTACGTGGCCAAGGAGCGGCGGCAAAGCGTCGGGTGAAAGCAAACCCGCAAGCACAAAACACTTGGCAAATCCGCTGAAGGCAGCTAAATGGGTGATGAGGGCGTGCCGGCCCGGTTTGTCGGCGCGCTTTTATGCGCTTCTCGAAAACCACTGACCGGAACTCTCTTAGTGTCGATCCTGTGCGGATTTCCCTAAGAGAGGGAAAAGGTTGGCGGATTTTGTGAAGCGCTCCTGTCCGAGACTGCAGGCGCCGGAAACGGCTTAATCGGTAAAGCCTGCACAGACGGGTGAAGACTAAGGGCAATGAGATTGCCCTTCGGTTCTGACCTCGACGGCCTGGAACAGCGCAAGCTGCTTCGGGGGGCAGGGTGCCTGGCATCAACCCGGCGGCCTCCGCAAGGACGACCGCCAACCGGAGAGAGCTCTCTTGGATCGCACGGCAAAGAGCGAGATGGTCACGGCCCTTGGCGAGGTTTTTAAGGCCACCAAGGTCGTCGTCGTCGCTCATTATTCTGGCCTGACGGTCGCCCAGATGCAAACTCTGCGTCGGCAGATGAAGCACGCTGGTGCGAGCGTGAAGGTCGCGAAAAACCGGCTCGCCAAAATTGCTCTTGAAGGCAGCGACGTCGCTTCGATCGGGCCTTTGCTCAAAGGGCCGACCCTGATCGCCTTTTCCGGCGATCCGATCGCGGCGCCGAAGGTTGCCGTCGATTTCGCCAAGACACACGAGCAGTTCGTGATCCTTGGCGGAGCGATGGGCAAGACCACGCTCGACCCGAATGGGGTCAAGGCGCTTGCCGCCTTACCCTCACTGGATGAACTCCGGGCGAAGATCGTCGGCCTGATCGTGGCGCCGGCGACCAAGATCGCGCAGGTGGTGAACGCCCCTGCCGCCAAGGTCGCGCGCGTCGTGCAGGCCTATGCCGCAAAGAGCGGGGAGAGTGCGGCTGCCTGAAGCCGCCTCAACTCCAAGGTTAGAACCGAAGGACAAAGACATGGCTGATCTGCAGAAAATCGTGGACGACCTTTCCAGCCTTACCGTGCTGGAGGCGTCCGAACTTGCCAAATTGCTTGAGGAAAAATGGGGCGTTTCCGCCGCCGCTGCGGTGGCAGTCGCTGCGGGTCCCGCGGCCGCTGCCGCCCCTGCTGCCGAAGAGAAGACCGAGTTCACGGTCGTGCTCGCGGCGGCCGGCGACAAGAAGATCGAGGTGATCAAAGAGGTGCGCGCCATCACCGGCCTCGGACTCAAGGAAGCCAAGGACTTGGTCGAAGGCGCTCCCAAGCCGGTGAAGGAAGGCGTCAATAAGGATGAGGCTGGCAAGATCAAGGCGCAGCTGGAAAAAGCAGGCGCGAAGGTTGAGCTTAAGTAAGTAATGCTTACTTAAGCCACACCCCGTGGCGCGCTTGGACCTTGGGGGACGGGCCGGAAACGGTGGAAATCGGTGATTGCGGCCGTCTAGTCCCGGAATCCCGAAGAATCCCGCCAGCGGTAAGCGTATTGTGTTGATTCGGGGTTCTTGGCCGAATCGCCGAAAATAAGGTGGTTCGACGCCTGTCCCGACGGTCGCGATGGATGGCGGCCCTCTGGAGAGTCGTCTTGATCGCCTCGATACCACGGGCCCGTCAGGGTTCGGGGTGCGGCTTGAATCCGTGGTCAGACCTTTGGGTTCAAGCCCGATGGATCGATTGAGCGAGAGGACATGATGGCGCAGACGTTTATCGGTCGGAAGCGCGTTCGCAAGTTTTTCGGAAAAATCGAAGAAGTCGCAGAGATGCCGAACCTCATTGAGGTTCAGAAGGCGTCTTACGACCAATTCCTGCTGGTGGTGGAGCCGCAAGGCGGCCGGCCGAACGAGGGCCTGCAGGCGGTGTTCAAATCGGTATTCCCGATTTCCGACTTCTCCAACACCTCGATGCTCGAATTCGTGAAGTACGAATTCGAAGGACCGAAATACGACGTCGACGAGTGCCGTCAGCGCGGCATGACCTATGCCGCGCCGCTCAAGGTCACGCTGCGGCTGATTGTGTTCGATATCGACGAAGAAACCGGCGCCAAATCGGTCAAGGACATCAAGGAGCAGGATGTCTACATGGGCGATATTCCGCTCATGACCAACAACGGCACCTTCATCGTCAACGGTACCGAGCGGGTCATCGTCTCGCAGATGCACCGCTCGCCCGGCGTGTTCTTTGACCACGACAAGGGCAAGACGCATTCTTCGGGCAAGCTCCTGTTTGCTGCCCGCATCATTCCCTATCGTGGTTCCTGGCTGGACATTGAGTTCGACGCCAAGGACATCGTTTACGCGCGTATCGACCGGCGGCGCAAAATTCCGGTGACGTCGCTCCTTTATGCGCTCGGCATGAGCGGCGAGGAGATTCTCAACACCTTCTACAAGCAGGTGCCTTACAAGCGCGCCAAGGAAGGCTGGCGCGTGCCGTTCGATGCCAACCGGCTGCGCGGCTACAAGGCGATCAACGATCTGGTCGATGCGGATACCGGCAAGGTGGTGCTTGAAGCCGGCAAGAAGCTCACCGTCCGCCAGGCGCGCCAGCTTGCCGAGAAGGGGCTCAAGGCGCTGCGGCTGACCGATGAGGAATTGATCGGCCATTACATCGCCGAGGACCTCGTCAATCCCAAGACCGGCGAAATCTACGCCGAAGCCGGCGAGGAGATTACCGAAAAGACCCTCAAGACGCTCAACGAGCAAGGCTACAAGGAGCTGCCGCTTCTCAACATCGATCACGTCAATGTCGGTGCGTACATCCGCAATACGCTCACCGTCGACAAGAACATGACGCGCCAGGACGCGCTGTTCGACATCTACCGCGTCATGCGCCCGGGCGAGCCGCCAACGCTCGACACCGCGCAGGCGATGTTCAATTCGCTGTTCTTTGATTCGGAGCGCTACGACCTCTCCGCGGTCGGCCGCGTGAAGATGAACATGCGGCTCGATCTCACTGCCGAAGATACCCAGCGCACGCTCCGCAAGGAGGACATTCTTGCGGTCATTCGTACGCTTGTCGACCTGCGCGACGGCAAGGGCGAGATCGACGACATCGACCATCTCGGCAACCGCCGGGTGCGCTCGGTTGGCGAGCTGATGGAGAACCAGTATCGCATCGGGCTTCTGCGCATGGAGCGCGCCATCAAGGAGCGCATGTCGTCGGTCGACATCGACACGGTGATGCCGCAGGACCTGATCAACGCCAAGCCGGCGGCCGCTGCGGTGCGCGAATTCTTTGGTTCTTCGCAGCTGTCGCAGTTCATGGACCAGACCAACCCGCTGTCGGAAATTACGCATAAGCGGCGGCTTTCGGCGCTTGGGCCTGGTGGGCTCACGCGCGAGCGCGCCGGCTTTGAGGTGCGCGACGTGCACCCGACGCATTACGGGCGCATCTGTCCGATCGAGACCCCGGAAGGCCCGAATATCGGCCTGATCAATTCGCTCGCGACGTTTGCGCGAGTGAACAAGTACGGTTTCGTCGAAACGCCCTATCGCAAGGTGAAGGACGGCCGCGTCAGCGACGAGGTCATCTATCTCTCGGCGATGGAGGAGGGGCGCTATACCGTCGCCCAGGCTAATTCCGCCATCGACGCAAAGGGCCGCTTCACCGACGATCTCGTCGTCGTGCGTCATGCCGGCGACGTGCAGCTTATTCCGCCTGACAAGGTGGACTTCATGGACGTGTCGCCGAAGCAGCTGGTTTCGGTGGCCGCGGCGCTCATTCCGTTCCTCGAGAACGATGACGCCAACCGGGCGCTCATGGGCTCCAACATGCAGCGCCAGGCGGTGCCGCTCGTGCATGCCGAGGCGCCATTCGTGGGGACCGGCATGGAAGGCGTGGTCGCGCGCGACTCGGGCGCGGCCATTGCCGCTCGCCGCACCGGCGTGGTCGACCAGGTCGACGCCACCCGCATCGTCATTCGCGCTACCGACGAGCCGGATCCGACCAAGCCCGGCGTCGACATCTATCGGCTGATGAAGTTCCAGCGCTCCAACCAGAACACCTGCATCAACCAGCGGCCACTGGTGAAGGTGGGCGATCAGGTCAAGAAGGGCGACATCATTGCTGACGGCCCCTCGACCGATCTCGGTGAGCTCGCGCTTGGACGAAATGTCCTTGTCGCGTTCATGCCGTGGAATGGCTACAACTTCGAAGACTCGATCCTTCTTTCCGAGCGCATCGTCAAGGACGACGTCTTTACCTCGATCCATATCGAAGAATTCGAGGTGATGGCGCGTGACACCAAGCTCGGTCCTGAAGAGATCACCCGCGATATTCCTAACGTCTCGGAAGAGACGTTGAAGAATCTCGACGAAGCCGGGATCGTCTATATTGGTGCAGAAGTGCGCGCCGGCGACATTCTGGTCGGCAAGATCACGCCGAAGGGCGAAAGCCCGATGACGCCGGAGGAAAAGCTCCTGCGCGCTATCTTCGGCGAGAAGGCGTCCGACGTGCGCGACACCTCATTGCGGGTTCCGCCGGGCGTCCAGGGCACCGTCGTCGAAGTGCGCGTGTTCAACAGGCACGGCGTCGAGAAGGACGAGCGCGCGCTCGCCATCGAGCGGGAAGAGATCGAGCGGTTGGCCAAGGACCGCGACGACGAGCAGGCGATCCTCGACCGCAACGTCTATGGCCGGTTGGCCGAGTTGCTTGAGGGCCGCCAAGGCATCGCTGGGCCGAAGGGCTTCAAGAAGGACACCAAGATCACCCGCGCGGTGCTCGACGAATATCCGCGCTCGCAGTGGTGGATGTTCGCCTCGCCGAACGACAAGGTGATGGCGGAGATCGAAGCCATCCGTAAGCAGTACGACGAATCGAAGAAGCGGCTGGAACAGCGCTTTCTTGACAAAGTCGAAAAGCTGCAGCGTGGCGACGAGTTGCCGCCCGGCGTTATGAAGATGGTGAAGGTCTTCGTCGCCGTGAAGCGCAAGATCCAGCCCGGCGACAAGATGGCCGGCCGCCACGGCAACAAGGGCGTGGTGTCGAAGATCGTGCCGCTCGAGGACATGCCTTTCCTCGCCGACGGCACTGCGGTCGACATCGTGCTCAACCCGCTCGGCGTGCCGAGCCGCATGAATGTCGGTCAGATTCTCGAGACCCATCTCGGCTGGGCCTGCGCCGGCCTCGGGTTGAAGATCGGCCACGCTGTCGATCTCTACAACAGCAAGCGCGATTCCAAGCCGCTCAAGGAGCTGTTGAAGAAGGTCTATGGCGACGAAGAGACCATCAAGTCCCTGGACGAGAAGGGATTGATCGAGCTCGGCACCAACTTGCGTCACGGCGTACCGATCGCGACGCCGGTGTTCGACGGCGCCAAGGAGGCGGATATCGAGCACATGCTCGATCTCGCCGGCCTCGATCACTCCGGGCAGGTGACGCTCTACGACGGGCGCACCGGCGATACGTTCGACCGCAAAGTGACGGTCGGCCACATCTACATGCTGAAGCTGCATCACCTCGTGGACGACAAGATCCACGCCCGCTCGATCGGCCCCTACAGCCTCGTCACTCAGCAGCCGCTGGGCGGCAAGGCGCAGTTCGGCGGCCAGCGCTTCGGCGAAATGGAGGTGTGGGCGCTCGAAGCCTACGGCGCCGCCTACACGCTGCAGGAAATGCTGACGGTGAAGTCGGACGACGTTGCCGGCCGCACCAAGGTGTACGAGGCGATCGTGCGCGGCGACGACACGTTCGAGGCCGGCATTCCGGAATCGTTCAACGTGCTGGTCAAGGAGATGCGGTCGCTCGGCTTGAACGTCGACCTGCACAATTCCAAGCAACAGCGCGGCGGCGATGGCAGCGGCGTCGCCGAGGCGGCCGAATAAGACGACGCGTCATGCGCGGGACCTGCCCGCGCATCCCGATATTTGAGAGAGCGGCCGACACGGTCGGCAATCGGAGCATACGATGAACCAAGAGATCATGAATTTTTTCAGCCCGCAGGCGCCGGCTCAGGTCTTTGACCAGATCCGGATCTCGATCGCGAGCCCGGAGAAGATTCTGTCCTGGTCCTACGGCGAAATCAAAAAGCCGGAGACCATCAACTACCGGACCTTCAAGCCGGAGCGCGACGGGCTGTTCTGCGCGCGCATCTTCGGGCCGATCAAGGACTATGAGTGCTTGTGCGGCAAGTACAAGCGGATGAAATACAAGGGCATCATCTGCGAGAAGTGCTCGGTCGAGGTGACCTTGTCGCGCGTGCGGCGCGAGCGCATGGGCCATATCGAGCTGGCGGCGCCGGTCGCGCACATCTGGTTCTTGAAGTCGCTGCCGTCGCGCATCGGGCTTTTGCTCGACATGACGCTGAAGGACCTCGAGCGCATCCTCTATTTCGAATACTACGTCGTGCTCGAGCCGGGACTGACGCCGCTCAAGGATCGTCAGCTGCTGAGCGAAGAGGAATACATCAAGGCGCAGGACGAGTTCGGCGCCGACAGCTTCACTGCTATGATCGGCGCGGAAGCGATCCGCGAAATGCTCAAGGCTCTCGATCTGGAGAAGATGGCTGCGGACCTGCGTCAGGAGATTGCGGAATCAACGTCGGAACTGAAGCCGAAAAAGCTCGCCAAGCGGCTCAAGCTGATTGAGGCGTTCACCCAGTCGCACAACAAGCCGGAGTGGATGATCCTGACGCACGTGCCGGTGATCCCGCCGGATTTGCGTCCGCTTGTTCCGCTCGACGGCGGCCGTTTCGCCACATCCGACCTCAACGACCTCTATCGCCGCGTTATCAACCGCAACAACCGTCTGAAGCGGCTGATCGAGCTGCGCGCGCCCGACATTATCATCCGCAATGAGAAGCGGATGCTGCAGGAGGCGGTCGACGCGCTGTTCGACAATGGCCGCCGCGGCCGTGTCATCACCGGCGCCAATAAGCGGCCGTTGAAGTCACTCGCCGACATGCTCAAGGGCAAGCAGGGCCGCTTCCGGCAGAACCTCCTTGGCAAGCGCGTCGATTATTCGGGTCGCTCGGTCATCGTGGTCGGCCCCGAGCTCAAGCTGCATCAGTGCGGGCTGCCGAAGAAGATGGCGCTCGAGCTGTTCAAGCCGTTCATCTATTCGCGGCTCGACGCCAAGGGCCTGTCGACGACGGTGAAGCAGGCCAAGAAACTGGTTGAGAAGGAGAAGCCGGAGGTTTGGGACATCCTCGACGAGGTGATCCGCGAGCATCCGGTGCTGCTCAACCGCGCGCCGACGCTGCATCGCCTCGGCATCCAGGCGTTCGAGCCGGTGCTGATCGAAGGCAAGGCGATCCAGCTGCATCCGCTGGTCTGTGCGGCCTTCAACGCCGACTTCGACGGCGACCAGATGGCGGTTCACGTGCCACTGTCGCTCGAGGCGCAACTTGAAGCTCGCGTCTTGATGATGTCGACCAACAACATTCTGCATCCGGCCAACGGCTCGCCGATCATCGTGCCGTCGCAGGATATCGTGCTCGGCCTCTATTACCTGTCGATCATGACCGATGGCGGCCCCGGGCAGTGGAAGCTCGAGCTTCACAGCGAGAAGGAGATCGAGCGCGACCGCAAGAAGAAGAACGTCGTGCAGGGCTTCTATCGCAACATGAGCGAAGTCGAGCACGCGCTGCAGGAAAAGGCGGTCGGGCTGCACACGAAGATCAAATATCGCTGGGAAGGCGTCGACGACGACGGCAAACCGGTCCGCAAGTGGTACGAAACCACGCCGGGCCGCGCCCTTCTCGGTGAGGTGCTGCCGAAGCAGCGGAAGATTTCGTTCGACCTCGTCAACAAGCTCATGACGAAGCGCGAAATCTCCAGCATGATCGACACCGTCTATCGCCACTGCGGACAGAAGGAGACCGTGATCTTCTGCGACCGCGTCATGGCGCTTGGCTTCCACCACGCCTTCAAGGCCGGCATCTCGTTCGGCAAGGACGACATGGTGGTGCCGCACTCGAAGAAAAAGATCGTTGAAGATACCCGCGAGCAGGTCAAGGAATTCGAGCAGCAGTACAACGATGGCCTGATAACTCAGGGCGAGAAGTACAATAAGGTCGTCGACGCCTGGTCGAAGTGCACCGAGAAGATCGCCGACGAGATGATGCGCGAAATCTCCGCCACCAGGCCGGCGGAGAAAGGTGCAGAGGCCCAGGTCAACTCGATCTACATGATGGCGCACTCCGGCGCGCGCGGTTCGCCGGCGCAGATGCGTCAGCTTGCCGGCATGCGCGGCCTGATGGCCAAGCCGTCGGGCGAGATCATCGAGAGCCCGATCATCTCCAACTTCAAGGAGGGCCTCTCCGTTCTCGAGTACTTCAACTCGACGCACGGCGCGCGCAAGGGTCTCGCTGATACCGCGCTGAAGACGGCGAATTCCGGCTATCTGACCCGGCGTCTGGTCGATGTGGCGCAGGACTGCATCATCACCGAAGAGGATTGCGGCACCACGCGAGGCATCAAGGTGCGCGCGATCATCGACGCCGGCACCGTCGTTGCGTCGCTCGCAACGCGTATCCTCGGTCGCACCACGGCCGAGGTCGTGCGCGATCCGACGAGCAACGAGCTGCTGGTTGAGAACGGCACGCTGCTCGAGGAGACGCACGTCGAGCGTCTCGTCAATGCCGGCGTTCAGGAGGTGAAGATCCGCTCCGTGCTCACCTGCAATACGCAGCCCGGTGTTTGCGGCAAGTGCTACGGGCGCGATCTCGCCCGCGGCACGCCGGTTAATATGGGCGAAGCGGTGGGCGTCATCGCGGCGCAATCGATCGGCGAGCCGGGCACCCAGCTCACCATGCGCACGTTCCATATCGGTGGCGCGGCGCAGATCTCGGAGCAGTCGTTCGTCGAGTCGAATTTCGAGGGCACCGTCAAGATCAAGAACTTGAACGTCGCCCGCAACTCGGACGGCGATCTGATCGCGATGGGCCGTAATCTGATTGTCGCCGTAACCGATCCGGACGGCACCGAGCGCGCCGTGCACCGTATCCAATATGGCGCACGGCTCAAGATCGAGGATGGCCAGCATATCAAGCGCGGCCAGCGGATCGCGGAATGGGATCCGTACACCCGCCCGATCCTCACCGAGGTCGAAGGCACCATCGGCTATGAAGATCTCGTGGAGGGTCAGTCGCTGACCGAGACGCTCGACAAGTCGACCGGCATTGCCAAGCGTGTGGTGATCGACTGGCGCTCGGGTTCCGCTCGCGGCCAGCAGGACCTGCGTCCAGCGCTGGTGGTTAAGGGCAAGGACGGCAAGATCCTCAAGCTCAGCCGCGGCGGCGACGCCCGCTCGTTGCTGGCGGTCGACGCTGTCATTTCGGTCGATCCAGGCGCGAAAGTGCGGGCTGCGGACGTGATCGCCCGTATCCCGACTGAAAGCGCCAAGACTCGCGACATCACCGGCGGTCTGCCGCGTGTCGCCGAATTGTTCGAGGCCCGACGGCCCAAGGAATTGGCAGTCATCGCCGAGATTTCCGGAACGGTGCGCTTCGGCCGCGACTACAAGAACAAGCGGCGCATCACTATCGAGCCGACCGATAAGGGTGAGGAGCCGAGGGAGTATCTCGTTGCCAAGGGCAAGCACATCCACTTGCAGGACGGCGACGTGATCGAGAAGGGCGACTTCATCGTCGAAGGCAACCCGGCGCCGCACGACATCCTGGCGATCAAAGGGGTCGAGGAGCTTGCCGGCTACCTGGTCAATGAGATCCAGGAGGTCTATCGGCTCCAGGGCGTGGCGATCAACGACAAGCACATCGAAGTGATCGTTCGGCAGATGCTGCAGAAGGTCGAGATCGACGAATCCGGCGAGACCGACCTCATCCAGGGCGAGCAGGTCGACAAGGTCGAGATGGACGAGGTCAACGCTCGGGCCGCGGCCGAAGGCAAGAAACCGGCATCCGGACATCCGGTGTTGCTTGGCATCACCAAGGCTTCGCTGCAGACGCGCTCGTTCATCTCAGCGGCCTCGTTCCAGGAGACCACGCGCGTGCTCACCGAAGCTGCTGTCAGCGGCAAGGCCGACACGCTCGATGGGCTCAAGGAAAACGTCATCGTTGGTCGGCTGATACCGGCGGGCACCGGCGCCATGATGAACCGGCTGCGCGAGGTCGCCATCAAGCGCGATCAGCTCATTCTCGCCGAGCGCGAGAAGGAGGCGGCGGCGAAGGCTGCGGCTGCAGCCGCCGCAGAGCCGGCGGCGCTGCCTGCGGCCGAGTAGTTGCGCGGCGGCTGGGGCCGCAACGGAAGATCAAAAGGGCCGCCCAATGGGCGGCCCTTTTACATCGAGCGCCGGCGGGTCAGCGCAAAGTCAGATTGCGAGCAAAATAATCCCGCACACGACGAGCGCGATCGTCCAAACGAGGTCGAGATTGATCCAGCCGCGCCGCAGGAAGGCGACGCCGACCCATTTGTACACAACGATGGAGACGGTCCCGATCGCCAGGAGCATCGCGCCGGTGTGGAGGGCGAGCGCGGCGAGCGCGATCGGCGTTGAGCCGCTGGCTGTCAACTCGTGTGCCGGCGATGCGGCGAGGCAGAGCGGCAGCACGACTGGGACCAGCATCAGCGCGGCGCCATGCGCGTTCGCCATCAGGAAAGACCACAGAAACAAGCCGCCGAGGCCGGTCTGCATGCCGACGCGCACGGGATGGCGGCGCCCATACAGGACATGCCATGCGGCCCAGGCGAGAAGGATCACGCCGGCAAGGCGGCGGAGCAGGCCAGGCTCGATGATCAGACCGAGAGCCAGCACGGCAAAGAGAACGACCGCGACCGCCACGGCATGGCCGAGCGCAATCGGAATGAGTGCGAGCCAGACCGCGCGCTCGCTGTGACGATTGAGGCCGAG
Organism: uncultured Alphaproteobacteria bacterium; assembly: GCA_963832605.1. Taxonomy (GTDB): domain Bacteria; phylum Pseudomonadota; class Alphaproteobacteria; order Rhizobiales; family Xanthobacteraceae; genus BOG-931. The sequence continues at coordinate 149,082 of CAWHUO010000017.1, forward strand.
CGCCACGGCGAACAGCCAACCCATGGCCGGATTGATGCCGTGAAACAGGCCGAGCCCGGCAACGGCGAGCCACAGCCACAGCTCGCTGGGAATGCTCATTGACGCCCGGGCGCGACGCCGCGACGCCTTGGCGACGCGCGGCCCGTGCGCCGGCCCTCACGGATAGCAGAACGAATCCGACGAGCAATCGCCGTTTTGCAGGCGCACCTGATGCGGGCGGTGACCCTTCGGCCAGTCGACGAAGAATTTCGGATCGAAGGCGATGCCGCCGGTCGGATTAGCGTCGAGCTTGACCATCCGGCCATCAATTCCCTCCGGGTAGAATTGCGGGTCGATGGCCCCGTAGAGCGAATTGGTAAAATAGACGCGCCGTCCATCGCGGCTGACCTCGACCATTTGCGGGCCGCCGCTGAGTTTGCCGTTCTTGGCACCGGGATGGGTTGCGCGGGCCACGATGCCGCCGACGGGCACCTTGCCGGTGAGCTTAGGATTGAACGGATCGGACACGTCGTATTGCTGCAGGTCGCCGGTGCCCCAGCAGGCGACGTAGATCGACGTCGACGACGGCGATGCCGTCCGGCGCTTTCCGCTCGGGGTCGAACGCAGCCACATAAGCTAGGGTCTCGGGCGGCGCCTTCGCCGCCTCGCGCGGGGACGGATAGAAGCTCGGATCAGGTTGCCACGTAGCCATCACTTCCTCCCGGTGTTCCGAATTTGAGTTCTTTCCGTCCACCGAGAATACCAGCGGCTCAAAGCGCGCGATACTCAATCCATTTGCGAAATTCGGCGAATGGCATGCTATTTTCGCCGAGCGAAATACTTGAGGGAGACGGATGTTTTTCCGGCGACAGATGGCCTTGTCTGATAGAGCGGACCCGCAAGGATCAAGTACTCGTCGGCAATTGCGCGTGTGAGTAGGTATGGGCACCACGTCCGCAGTTTGTGCTACTGAAATCACGGTACTGAGCGGCGGCGCCATGCGCCGGTTCATGGTCGAAGCGGTGCCGCTGTTCGAGCACGAGAGCGGAGTCAAAGTAGCAATCCGCTTTGCGCAGACCCGCGTCCTGAAAAAAGAGATCGAGGAGGGCGCCGCCTTCGAGGTCACGCTATTGCCGCGGTGGGCCATCAATCAACTTGCCGAAGCCGGCAAGATCACAGGCGCGCCGTTCGATGCCGTACGTTCGATCGTCGGTCTCATGGTGCGCACTGGCGAGCCCAAACCAGACATCGCTACCGTCGACGCGTTCAAGACCGCCTTGCGGCTGGCGAAATCGATCTCCTACAGCAAGGGTCCGAGCGGCGAGTATGTGGCGGAGCTGTTGGAGCGCCTTGGTCTTGCTGCGGAAATGGAGGACAAGACGGTATTTGCGATAGGCCGCCCGGTGGGCGAAGTGGTCGCCAACGGCGAGGCCGAGATCGGCATGCAGCAGATCATTGAAATTACGCCGGTCGCTGGAGCCGATCTTGTCGGCCCCTTGCCGCGCGAACTGGAAAACTTCGTCCTTTATAGCGCGGGATTCGCTCCCGGCGCGGCGGATAACGCAGCGGCGCGGGCGTTCGTCGCGTTTCTCGCCTCGCCAGCGGCCGTTCGCATCATCCGCGCCAGGGGCATGGAGCCGGGGTGATGATTGCGCCCGACTGACAGGGTAGATGTCCTTGCGCCATCGCGCTTTTATGCCCATATGTGCTTGACTTCGCACGGTAGCGCCGATACATACCGCGCACTTTTCGGCAGGCGGTGAGCTTCGCCGGTCGGAACGGCTGTCCGGGTCCCAAACTAAGCTATTGAAAGTCGTTCGCTTTCCGTGGCTCGTTGGATTCGGCGTGACGCCTCGACACAAGCAAGCTCAAACGCTGCCTCTGACTACGGAAAGTCAGATCGGCTAACGCGCACGACCGCGGGCAAGTGCATCGTGGTCCTCTGCGAATTTCGGGCGCCCTTCCGCGCAAGGAAGCGGATGGCGCGCTTTCGTTTGCGCGAACGGTTTCGCGTGGGCACAGGGCGAAAGCCCGAACCTGTGGCAGAGGGCGAAAGCCCAAAATTAGAGAGTTTGGACGAACGATGCCGACGGTCAATCAACTCATTCGCAAGCCGCGGGTCACGCAGCACGCGAAGAAGAAAGTGCCGGCCCTGCAGCAGTCGCCGCAGAAGCGCGGCGTGTGCACGCGCGTCTATACGACAACGCCGAAGAAGCCGAATTCGGCGCTGCGCAAGGTCGCCAAGGTTCGATTAACCAACGGCTTCGAGGTCATTGGCTACATCCCCGGCGAGGGCCACAATTTGCAGGAGCATTCGGTGGTGATGATCCGCGGCGGCCGCGTCAAGGATCTGCCGGGCGTGCGCTACCACATCCTGCGCGGCGTGCTCGATACCCAGGGCGTGAAGAACCGCAAGCAGCGCCGGTCGAAATACGGCGCGAAACGGCCGAAGTAATTGGAGCCTAGACGATGTCCCGCCGCCACAGCGCCGACAAGCGCGAGATCCTGCCGGACCCGAAATTCGGGAATGTCGTGGTCACGAAATTCATGAACTCGGTCATGCATGCCGGCAAGAAGTCGGTCGCCGAGAACATCGTTTATGGCGCGCTCGACATGATCGAGGGTAAGACCCGGCAGAATCCGATCGGCGTGTTCGAGCAGGCGCTCGATAATGTCATGCCGTCGATCGAAGTGCGCTCGCGCCGCGTCGGCGGTGCTACCTATCAGGTGCCGGTCGAGGTGCGCACCTCGCGGCGCCAGGCGCTCGGCATCCGCTGGATCATCTCCGCGGCGCGCGAGCGCAATGAGAAAACGATGACCGAGCGGCTCTCCGCGGAATTGCTCGATGCGTCGAATAACAGGGGGAACGCCGTCAAGAAGCGCGAGGACACGCACCGGATGGCGGAAGCCAACCGTGCATTCTCGCACTATCGCTGGTGAAGCCGGCGACAGCGAAGGAATTTCCCCATGCCCCGCACTCATCCGATCGAGGACTACCGCAATTTCGGCATCATGGCGCACATCGATGCCGGCAAGACGACGACGACCGAGCGCGTCCTCTATTACACCGGCAAGAGCCACAAAATTGGCGAGGTGCATGAAGGCGCCGCGACCATGGACTGGATGGAGCAGGAGCAGGAGCGCGGCATCACCATTACCTCGGCCGCGACCACCGCGATCTGGAACGGCAAGCGCCTGAACATCATCGACACGCCCGGTCACGTCGACTTCACCATCGAGGTCGAGCGTTCGCTGCGCGTCCTCGACGGCGCCGTCTGCGTGCTTGATTCCAATCAGGGCGTGGAGCCGCAGACCGAGACGGTCTGGCGCCAGGGCGATCGCTATCACGTGCCGCGCATCGTGTTCTGCAACAAGATGGACAAGATCGGCGCGGATTACTTCCAGTGCCTCAAGGACATCGTCGATCGGCTTGGCGCCAAGCCGGTCGCCATCCAGCTTCCGATCGGTGCTGAGAACCAGTTCAAGGGCATCATCGATCTGGTGCGCATGGTCGGCGTTGTTTGGGACGAAGAGACGCTCGGCGCCAAATATCACGACATCGAAATCCCGGCCGAGCTCCTCGACCAGGCCAAAGAATATCGCGAGAAGCTCGTCGAGGCGGCGGTCGAGCTCGACGACGATGCCATGACCGCGTACCTTGAAGGCAAAGAACCTGACGTCGCCACGCTCAAGCGGCTCATCCGCAAGGCCACAATCGCCAGCACCTTCTTCCCGGTCCTGTGCGGCTCCGCCTTCAAGAACAAGGGCGTGCAGCCACTGCTCGATGCGGTTGTCGACTATCTGCCGTCGCCGCTCGACGTGCCGCCGATCAAAGGTATCGATCCCAAAGGCAACGAGGTCGTGCGCCTTCCGTCCGACACGGAGCCGATGGCGTTGCTCGCGTTCAAGATCATGGACGACCCGTTCGTCGGCACTATCACCTTCTGCCGCATCTACTCGGGCACGCTCGAGAGCGGCACTGGCGTGCTGAACTCGACCAAGGAGCGCAAAGAGCGCGTTGGGCGCATGCTTTTGATGCATGCCAACAACCGCGAGGACATCAAGGAGGCCTTTGCCGGTGACATCGTGGCGCTGGCGGGACTGAAGGAAGTCCGCACCGGCGATACGCTGTGCGATCCGCAGAAGTCGGTAATCCTGGAGAAGATGGAATTCCCGGATCCGGTCATCGAGATCGCGATCGAGCCGAAGTCGAAGGCCGACCAGGAGAAGCTCGGCGTGGCACTCGCCAAGCTGGTGGCCGAGGACCCGTCATTCCGCGTCAGCACTGATCAGGAATCCGGCCAAACCATCATCAAGGGCATGGGTGAGCTGCACCTCGACATCAAGGTCGACATCCTCAAGCGCACCTATAAGGTCGACGCCAATATCGGCGCGCCGCAAGTCGCCTATCGCGAGAAGATCACGCGGCCGGCCACGGTCGACTATACGCACAAGAAGCAAACCGGCGGCCACGGCCAATACGCGAAGATCAAAATCATCGCTGAGCCAGGCGCGCCCAGCACGGGCTTTGAGTTCGAGAACGAAGTGGTCGGCGGCGCGGTGCCGAAGGAGTTCATCCCGGCGGTCGAGAAGGGCCTCGAAGGCGTGCTGGGGTCCGGCGTACTCGCCGGATTTCCCGGTGGTCGACGTCAAAGTCAGGCTCGTCGACGGCGATTCGCACGATGTCGAATTCTTCGTCGATGGCATTCGAGATTTGCGCGCGCGGCGCCATGCGCGAGGCACTGCAGAAGGGCGGCCCGGTGCTGCTCGAGCCGGTCATGAAGGTCGAGGTGGTGACGCCGGAAGACTATACCGGCTCCGTCATCGGCGACCTCAATTCGCGGCGCGGCCAAATTCAGGGCCAGGACATGCGCGGCAACGCCAACGTCATCACGGCGATGGTGCCGCTCGCCAACATGTTCTCGTACGTCAACAATCTGCGCTCCATGAGTCAGGGGCGCGCGACGTTCACTATGCAATTTGATCACTACGCGGAGGTGCCGAAAGGCATCGCCGACGAGGTTCAGGCGAAGTTCGCCTGATAACACTTTCACGAGGGTACAGAGAAAGCCGGAACGGAGAGTCCCATGGCCAAGGAAAAATTCCAACGCACCAAACCGCATTGCAACATCGGCACGATCGGCCATGTCGATCACGGCAAGACGTCGTTGACGGCCGCGATCACCAAGGTTTTGGCCGAAAAGGGCCAGGCGACCTACACGGCCTATGATCAGATCGACAAGGCGCCGGAAGAGAAGGCGCGCGGCATCACCATCGCCACGGCGCACGTCGAATACGAGACCGACAAGCGCCACTACGCCCACGTCGATTGCCCGGGGCATGCCGACTACGTGAAGAACATGATCACCGGTGCGGCGCAGATGGATGGCGCCATTCTGGTGGTGAGCGCCGCCGACGGCCCGATGCCGCAGACCCGCGAGCACATCCTGCTCGCCCGTCAGGTCGGCGTGCCGGCGCTCGTCGTCTTCCTCAACAAGGTGGACATGGTGGACGACCCGGAGCTGCTCGAACTCGTCGAGCTCGAGGTGCGTGAGCTTCTGTCCAAGTACAATTTCCCCGGCGACAAAATCCCGGTGATCAAGGGCTCGGCGCTGATGGCGCTCGAAGACAAGGATCCCAAACTCGGCAAGGAAGCGATTTTCGAGTTGATGAAGGCGGTCGACGAGTACATCCCGCAGCCGGAACGCCCGAAGGATCAGCCGTTCCTGATGCCGGTGGAAGACGTGTTCTCGATCTCCGGCCGTGGTACCGTCTGCACCGGCCGCATCGAGCGCGGCGTCATCAAGGTCGGCGAAGAAGTCGAAATCGTCGGTATTCGCCCGACGCAGAAGACCGTGGTCACTGGCGTCGAGATGTTCCGTAAGCTGCTCGATCAGGGTGAGGCCGGCGACAACGTTGGCTGTCTGCTGCGCGGCACCAAGCGGGAAGAAGTCGAGCGCGGTCAGGTGTTGTGCAAGCCGGGCTCGGTGAAGCCGCACACCAAGTTCAAGGCCGAGGCTTACATCCTCACCAAGGAAGAGGGCGGACGGCATACTCCGTTCTTCACCAACTACCGGCCGCAATTTTACTTCCGCACCACGGACGTGACCGGTGTGGTGACGCTGCCGGAAGGCACCGAAATGGTGATGCCGGGCGACAACATCGCCATGGAAGTCACGCTGATCGTGCCCATCGCCATGGAGGAGAAGCTGCGCTTCGCCATCCGCGAGGGCGGCCGTACGGTCGGTGCCGGCGTGGTCGCCAGCATCGTTGAGTGAGGTAACTCCGTCGTTGTGCCCGGCCATAAGGTGCGAAGCACCGTCTTGGCACCGGAATGGCCGGGCGTAACGACTTAAAGGCGTATCAAAGATGCGGATGGCCGGGACAAGCCCGGCCATGACGAAGCAAAGAGACGAGAAAATGAACGGCCAAAACATACGCATCCGGCTCAAAGCGTTCGACCACCGCATCCTCGATGCGTCGACACGCGAGATCGTCAATACGGCGAAACGCACCGGGGCGCAGGTGCGCGGGCCAATTCCGCTGCCGACCAAGATCGAAAAATTTACCGTGAACCGTTCGCCGCATATCGACAAGAAGAGCCGCGAGCAGTTCGAGATGCGCACGCACAAGCGGCTGCTCGACATCGTCGATCCGACGCCGCAGACCGTCGATGCGCTTATGAAGCTCGATCTTGCCGCCGGTGTCGACGTCGAGATCAAGCTTTAAGGCGCGAAGGGGGTTTGAGATGCGTTCCGGGGTGCTCGCACAAAAGGTCGGAATGACGCGGCTGTTCACCGAGACCGGCGAGCATGTGCCCGTAACGGTGCTGCGGCTCGCCAACTGCCAGGTCGTAGGCCATCGCACCAAAGAGAAGAACGGCTATGTGGCGCTGCAGCTCGGAGCCGGCGTGCGCAAGGTGCAGCGTTCGACGAAAGCCGACCGCGGCAACTTCGCCGTCGCCAAGGTGGAGCCCAAACGCAAGCTCGCTGAATTTCGCGTCGACGACGACGCGCTTATTCCGGTCGGCGCCGAGATCACGGCGGATCACTTTGTCGTTGGACAGTATGTGGATGTTACCGGCACATCGACCGGCAAGGGTTTTGCCGGCGGCATGAAGCGCTGGAATTTCGCCGGTCTGCGGGCGTCTCACGGTGTGTCGATCTCGCATCGTTCGATCGGCTCCACCGGCGGTCGGCAGGATCCGGGAAAAACCTTCAAGAACAAGAAGATGCCTGGCCACATGGGCGTTGAACGGGTGACCACGCTCAATCTCAAGGTGATGCAGACCGATGTGGCGCGCGGGCTCATTTTGGTGGAAGGCGCGGTGCCGGGCGTCAAAGGCGGCTGGATCACCGTGCGTGACGCGGTGAAGAAGAAGTTGCCGGACGGCGTGCCGAAGCCTGGCAAGTTCAAACTCTCCGAGGCCGCGTCTGTCGCGGCGAGCGCCGAATCGCCGGCCTCCGAAGCGCAAGAGGGCGCGTGACATGGAACTGAAAGTCACCACCCTTGACGGCAAGAAATCCGGTTCGGTCACGGTCTCCGACGCCATTTTCGGCCTCGAACCGCGCACCGACCTCATTCATCGGTGCGTCGTGTGGCAGCTCGCCAAACGGCAGAGCGGCACGCACGCGGTCAAAAATCGTGCCGATATCCATCGCACCGGCAAAAAGATGTACCGGCAGAAGGGCACCGGCTCGGCTCGGCACGGCTCGGCGCGCGTCAATTTATTTCGCGGCGGCGGCCGTTCTTTCGGTCCGCACCCGCGCAGCCATGAAATCGGCCTGCCGAAGAAGGTCCGTGCGCTGGCGCTCAAACACGCGCTTTCGGCCAAGGCCAAGGACGACGGCATCGTCGTCATCGAAGCGTTCGACCTGAAGGAAGCCAAGACTAAAGCGCTGCGTGGCCAGTTCGAGAAGCTCGGCCTTTCCAATGCGCTGATCATCGACGGCGCTGAAGTCGCTGCCAATGTACGCACCGCCGCGCGCAACATCCCCAATATCGACGTGCTGCCGATCGCCGGCATCAACGTCTACGACATCCTGCGGCGGCAAAAGCTGGTGCTGACCCGCGCCGCCGTCGATGCGTTGGAGGCGCGATTCAAATGAGCACCAACGATCCGCGCCATTACGATGTGATCCTCTCGCCGGTCATCACCGAGAAGGCGACCAACGCTTCCGAACACTCCAAGGTCATCTTCAAGGTCGCTCTCGCCGCGACCAAGCCGCAGATCAAGGAAGCTGTCGAGAAGCTGTTCGACGTGAAAGTCAAAAGCGTCAACACGCTGCGCCGGCGCGGCAAGTGGAAGGCGTTCAAGGGTCGCTTCGGTCTGCAATCGACGACCAAGCGCGCCATCGTGACCCTCGAAGAGGGTCAGAAGATCGACGTGACCACGGGGCTGTAAGGAACGCACGATGGCACTCAAGTCCTATAATCCGGTCACACCTGGCCAGCGTCAGCTGGTGCTCGTCGATCGCTCCGGACTTCACACCGGCGCGCCGGTGAAAGCGCTCACGGAAGGCAAAACTTCGAGCGGCGGGCGCAACAACTCCGGCTCCATTACCAGCCGCTACCGCGGCGGCGGCCACAAGAAGGCCTATCGCAGGATCGACTTCAAGCGCCGCAAGTTCGACATGCCGGCCAAGGTCGAGCGGCTTGAATACGATCCGAACCGGACTAGCTTCATCGCGCTCATCAAATATGAGGACGGCGAACTCGCCTACATCCTGGCACCGCAGCGGCTTGGCGCCGGCGACACCGTGGTGGCCGGCGAATATGTCGACGTGAAGCCCGGCAACGCCATGCCGCTCGCCAACATTCCGGTTGGCACCATCGTGCACAATATCGAGCTCAAAATCGGCAAGGGCGGCCAGATCGCGCGCTCGGCCGGCACCTACGCGCAGATCGTTGGCCGCGACGGTGCTTACGTGATCCTGCGCCTCAATTCTGGCGAACAGCGGCTCGTGCATGGCCGCTGCATTGGCACCATCGGCGCGGTGTCGAACCCCGACAATATGAACGTCTCGATCGGCAAGGCCGGACGCAATCGCTGGATGGGTTGGCGCGGCCATGTCCGCGGCGAGACGATGAATCCGGTCGACCACCCGCTCGGCGGACGCACCCGCGGCGGCCGCCACCCGGTGACGCCGTGGGGCAAGCCGACCAGGGGTGCGAAGACCCGCAAGAACAAGGGCACCACCAAGTTCATCATGGTGAGCCGTCACGCGCGGAAGAAGAACAAGTAGGATCGTTAGGAGCAATCATGACGCGTTCGGTCTGGAAGGGTCCGTTTGTCGACGGTTATCTGCTGAAAAAGGCGGATACCGCGCGCTCATCCGGACGCCACGAGATGATCCGCACCTGGTCGCGCCGCTCGACCATCCTGCCGCAATTCGTGGGGCTTACCTTCGGGGTTTACAACGGACAAAAGCACATCCCGGTGATCGTCACCGAGGAAATGGTCGGCCACAAGTTCGGCGAGTTCGCACCGACGCGCTCGTTCTATGGGCACTCCTCGGACCGCAAGGCCAAACGCACTGGCGGTGCGTCAGGAGGCGGCGGCGGAGGCGGAGCGCCGGCAGAGGGCGGAGCATCAGCCGCTGCAGGCGGCGCGTCGTGAGGCGGAGAAAGCTGTCATGAGCAAAAAGGCGCACGAACGCTCGCTCTCCGACAATGAGGCGAAGGCCGTATCCCGGATGCTGCGCGTGAGCCCGCAGAAGCTGAACCTGTTGGCGCAGCTTATCCGCGGCAAAAAGGTTGCGACGGCGCTTGCCGACCTGGAATTTTCGCGCAAGCGCATCGCCCGCGATGTGCGCAAGTGCCTGGAGTCGGCCATCGCCAACGCCGAGAACAATCACGAGCTGGACGTCGACGACCTCATCGTCGTCGAGGCCCATGTCGGCAAGGCGCTGGTGATGAAGCGGCACATGCCGCGCGCGCGCGGCCGCGTCGGCAGGATTTTCAAACCGTTCTCGAACCTCACGATCGTCGTGCGTGAAGTCGAGGCGCAGGCGTAAACGGGCGGATGCGGCAGATAGTGGCGAGGACATAGCAATGGGTCAGAAGGTCAATCCAATCGGGCTGCGCCTTGGCATCAACCGCACGTGGGATTCACGCTGGTATGCCGGCAAGACGAGCTACGGCTCGCTGCTGCATGAGGACATGAAGATACGCCAGGCGTTGATGAAGGAACTCAAGCAGGCCGCGGTGTCCAAGATCGTGATCGAGCGCCCGCACAAGAAATGCCGCGTCACCATCCATTCGGCGCGGCCGGGCGTCGTCATCGGCAAGAAGGGCGCCGATATCGAGAAGTTGCGCCGGAAAGTTGCCGCGCTCACCGACAGCGATGTCGTGATCAACATCGTCGAAATCCGCAAGCCGGAGCTTGACGCCCAACTGGTCGCGGAATCGATTGCGCAGCAGCTCGAACGTCGTGTCGCTTTCCGGCGCGCCATGAAGCGCGCGGTGCAGTCGGCCATGCGGCTCGGCGCCGGCGGCATCCGCATCAATTGCTCGGGGCGGCTCGGCGGCGCCGAGATCGCACGCATGGAATGGTATCGCGAAGGCCGTGTGCCGTTGCACACCTTGCGTGCCGACGTCGATTACGGCGTCGCCACGGCGTTCACTACCTACGGCACTTGCGGCGTGAAAGTCTGGATTTTTAAGGGCGAGATCATGGAACACGACCCGATGGCGCAGGACAAACGCATGGCCGAGGGCGAGGCCGGTCGGCCGCGTCGCGACGCGGCGTGAGTGAAGGCAAGGTTTGAGAAAAGGCGTCCGTCATGCTGCAACCGATGCGAACGAAATTCCGCAAAGCGCACAAGGGCCGCATCCATGGCGTTGCCTCAAGCGCGGCCACGCTGGCGTTCGGCCAGTATGGGCTGAAGGCGCTCGAGCCGGAGCGGATCACGGCGCGCCAGATCGAGGCCGCGCGCCGCGCGCTCACCCGGCATATGAAGCGCTCGGGGCGGGTATGGATCCGGCTTTTTCCGGACGTGCCGGTCTCGAAGAAGCCGCTGGAAGTGCGCATGGGCTCCGGCAAGGGCACACCCGAATTGTGGGTGGCGCGGGTGAAACCCGGCCGCATTCTTTTCGAGATCGACGGCGTGCCTATCGAAGTCGCCAAAGAGTTGCTGGCGCTGGCCGCCGCCAAGCTGCCGATCAAGACCCGTTTCGTCGAGCGCATCAGCGAATAGGCGTCAAGATGAAAAGTGCCGATATCAAAGCGATGACGGTCGACCAGATCGACGACGAGGTGCTCAAGCTGAAGAAGGAGCAGTTCAATTTGCGCTTCCAGCGCGCCACCGGACAGTTGGAGAACACCGCGCGCGTGCGCGAAGTGCGGCGCGATATCGCGCGGCTCAAGACGGTCGCGCATCAGAAACGCGCACCGAGGAGCTAAGAGGATCAAATGCCCAAGCGCAGCCTGCAAGGCGTCGTGGTGAGCGACAAACAGAACAAGACGCTGGTGGTGCGCGTTGAGCGCCGCTTCACCCATCCCTTGTTTAAGAAGACGGTGCGCCGCTCGAAGAAGTATTACGCGCACGATGAGAACAACGAATTCAAGGTCGGGGACATTGTGTGGATCGAGGAGCACCGGCCGATTTCCAAGCTCAAGCGTTGGGCGGTGGTGCGCGGCGAGAAGAAGAAAGCGTCGTAACCGCGACGCGCCGGAAAAATGGAAGTGAGTGGGGTAGCCCATGATACAGATGCAGACCAATCTCGACGTGGCGGACAATTCCGGCGCGCGCCGCGTCATGTGCATCAAGGTGCTGGGCGGCTCCAAGCGCAAATACGCCACCATCGGCGACGTCATCGTCGTGTCGGTGAAGGAGGCGATCCCGCGCGGCCGGGTGAAGAAGGGCGACGTGATGAAGGCGGTGATCGTTCGCGTCGCCAAGGACATCAAGCGTCCCGACGGCTCCATTATCCGCTTTGACCGCAACGCGGCGGTGTTGATCAATCCGCAGATGGAGCCGGTCGGCACCCGCATCTTCGGTCCGGTCCCGCGCGAATTGCGCGCGAAGAACCATATGAAGATCATTTCACTGGCGCCGGAGGTGCTGTGATGGCGGCCAAGATCAAAAAGGGCGACACGGTGATGGTAATCGCCGGGCGCGATAAAGGCCGCAGCGGCGAGGTCATCGAGGTCCGCCGCGACGACGGGCGGGCGCTCGTTCGCGGCATCAACATCGTCAAGCGCCACCAGCAGCAGAGCGCGACGGCGGAGGGTGGCATTATCTCCAAGGAGGCGCCGATCCATCTGTCGAATATCGCGCTCGCCGATCCCAAGGATAAAAAGCCCACGCGTGTCGGTTTCAAATTCGTCGGCAAGGGCGAGGACCGCAAGAAGGTGCGCGTCGCCAAGCGTTCGGGAGCAGAGATCGATGGCTGACAAAGACGAAAAGAAAGCCAAAAAGAAGCCGGCGTCCGGCCAAGCCGAGAAACCCGCAAAGGCGGACAAGGCCGAGCGGACCGACAAGGCTCCGAAGGCAGCCAAAGCGGAGAAAGCCGACAAGGCGGCGGCGGATGGCAAAAGCGGCAAGGCCGAAAAGCCGGCGGCACCGCGTGAGCCAGAGCCGAAAGTACCGGCGCGTCTGAAAGTCGAGTTCGAGCAAACGATTCGTGGCCGGCTTGCGGAGCAATTCGGCCACAAGAACCGCATGCAGATTCCGGCGCTCGACAAGGTGGTCATCAATATGGGCATCGGCGAGGGCGTCGCCGACCGCAAGAAGGTCGAATTTGCGGCGGCCGATCTCGCGCTGATTGCCGGGCAGAAGGCGGTGATCACCAAGGCGCGGAAATCGATTGCGACCTACAAGCTGCGCGATGGCCAGGCCATCGGCTGCAAGGTGACGCTGCGCAAGGCGCGCATGTATGAGTTTCTCGACCGGTTGATCAACATCGCGCTGCCGCGCGTGCGCGATTTCCGCGGCTTAAACCCCAAGAGCTTCGACGGGCGCGGCAATTATACGCTCGGCGTCAAGGAGCACATCGTGTTCCCGGAGATCGACTACGACAAGACTGCCGATGTCTGGGGCATGGACATCACCGTATGCACCACCGCGCGCAACGATGATGAGGCGCGCGCGCTGTTGACGGCGTTCAATTTTCCGTTCCGGCAGTGAGGGCAAGCCTCAAACGCGGACCGTTTGGAGAACGAGATGGCGAAGAAGAGTTCGATTGAGAAAAACAACCGGCGCCGCCGGATGACGAAGAAGTTCTCGGGCCAGCGCGCGCGGCTCAAGGCGATCGCACGCGACAAGACCAAGCCGGTCGAGGATCGCTTCGCGGCGACGCTGAAGCTTGCAGAATTGCCGCGCAACTCATCGGCCACCCGCATCCGCAACCGTTGCGAGATGACCGGCCGTCCGCGCGGCTTTTACCGCAAGCACAAACTGTCACGCATCGCGCTACGGGACCTTGGCTCGAAGGGGCTGATCCCCGGTCTTGTGAAGTCGAGCTGGTAAGGAGGATCGCACGATGTCGATGAACGATCCGCTCGGCGATCTTTTGTCCCGTATCCGCAACGCGCAGATGCGCAACAAGAGCAAGGTGTCGAGTCCCAATTCGAGGCTGCGCGAGAGCGTATGCGAAGTGCTCAAGAGCGAGGGCTATATCCGCGGCTTTGCTGTAGTCGAGCGCGAAGGGCGCTCGGAGATCGAGATCGAGCTGAAATATTTCGAAGGCGAGCCGGTGATCCGCGAGATCGAGCGGATTTCCAAGCCCGGCCGCCGCGTCTACACCTCGGTGCGGAATTTGCCGCGCATCAATAACGGCCTCGGCGTCGCCATCGTCTCGACCCCTAAGGGTGTCATGGCGGACCATGCCGCTCGCGACGCCAATGTCGGCGGCGAAATCCTGTGCACGGTGTTCTAGGGCCGCGAGCAAGAGCAACGGAAAAAAACCATGTCCCGTGTAGGTAAGAAAGCGGTCGTGGTGCCTTCGGGCATCACCGCCAATATCGAAGGCCAAACCGTGAAGGTGAAGGGCCCGAAGGGCGCGCTTTCGGTGGTGCTGCCCGACGAAGTCACGGTCAAACTCGACGGCGGACAGATCAAAGTCGATCCGCGCGACGACACCAAACGGGCGCGGGCGCAATGGGGCACGGCGCGCACGCTGATCGCCAATCTGATCGCCGGGGTGAGCAAGGGTTTCGAGCAACGGCTTGAGATCAACGGCGTCGGCTATCGTGCCGCGGTGCAGGGCAAGAACCTGCAGCTCGCGCTCGGTTATAGCCACGACGTGGTCTATCCGATCCCGGAGGGCATCACGATCGCAACGCCACGTCCGGTCGAGATCGTGATCACGGGCATCGACCGCCAGAAGGTCGGGCAGGTCGCGGCCGAAATCCGCGAATACCGGCCGCCGGAGCCGTATAAGGGCAAGGGCGTCAAATATGCCGGCGAGCGAATCTTCCGCAAAGAAGGCAAGAAGAAGTAACGGAGCCGCCCGATGACCAGAGCCAATGACAAGATCGAGCGGCGCAAGGCGCGCGTGCGCGGCAATCTGCGCAGGGCGGCGGGCGAACGCAAGCGGTTGTGCGTTTTCCGCTCCTCGAAGCACATCTACGCGCAACTGATTGACGACAATGCCGGCGCCACCCTCGTGGCGGCGTCATCACTGGAAAAATCGGCGCTGGAGGGTCTCAAGACCGGTGCCAGCGTCGATGCGGCCAAGGCGGTCGGCAAGCTGATCGCGCAACGCGCGCAGGAAAAGGGCATCAAGGACGTGATCTTCGATCGCGGCGGTTATCTCTATCACGGCCGCGTCAAAGCGCTGGCCGACGCTGCCCGTGAGGGCGGATTGAACTTCTAAAGGACGATGAACATGGCAGAGCAACATGGCACGTGAACCCCGCGGCGATCGGCGAAACGACGAACGCGACAGCGAATTCGTCGATAAGCTTGTCCACATCAACCGCGTCGCCAAGGTGGTGAAGGGCGGCCGGCGCTTCGGTTTCGCGGCGTTGGTCGTCGTCGGCGATCAGAAGGGCCGCGTCGGCTTCGGCCACGGCAAGGCGCGCGAGGTGCCGGAGGCTATCCGCAAGGCGACGGATGCGGCCAAGCGCTCACTGACGCGCGTGCCATTGCGCGAGGGACGCACGCTGCATCACGACGTGGCCGGTCGTCATGGCGCGGGCAAGGTGTTTCTGCGCGCCGCCCCGCCCGGCACCGGCATCATTGCCGGCGGTCCGATGCGCGCGGTGTTCGAGACGCTCGGCATGCAGGACGTGGTGGCTAAATCGCTGGGCACCTCCAATCCGTATAATGTGGTGCGCGCGACCTTCGATGCGCTCAAGCATCAGGACTCGCCGCGCGCAGTGGCGGCACGGCGTAACGTCAAGGTCTCGGCGCTGCAAGCGCGCCGCCGCGACGTTGAGGTCGAGCAGACGGCCGATTGAGCCTTTGGGAGCACGTGATGAATACCGGAAAGAGCGCGGGCCAGACGGGCAAGACCATCACGGTCGAGCAGACCGGCAGCCCGTTGCGCCGCGATCACACCCAGCGTGAGACGCTTGTGGGCTTGAAGCTCAACAAGATCGGCCGCGTCGCCAAGCTCGCCGATACGCCGCAGACGCGCGGCATGATCGCTAAGGTCGCGCATTTGCTACGCGTGGTGGAGAAACCACAATGAAGCTTGACGAACTTTCCGACCGCGCCGGCGCCCGCAAAACCCGCAAGCGCATCGGCCGCGGCATCGGCTCCGGCAAGGGCAAAACCAGCGGCCGCGGCGGCAAGGGGCAGACCGCCCGCTCCGGCGTGCGCATCAAGGGTTTCGAGGGCGGCCAGATGCCGCTGCACCGCCGCTTGCCCAAGCGCGGCTTCAAGAATACGGCGTTCGCGCGCAAGCTCAACGAGGTCAATCTCGGACGCCTGCAGGAGGCGATCGAGGCCGGCCGGCTCGATCCTGCTGCGACCATCGACGCTACGGCGCTGGTCAAGGCCGGAATCCTGCGCCGCGCTAAGGATGGCGTTCGGCTCCTCGGCACCGGCGAGATCAAGGCCAAGGTGACGCTTTCGGTATTCGGCGCGTCGAAATCGGCGGTTGCTGCTGTCGAGAAGGCTGGGGGGACGGTCGAAATCCTCGCTCCCAAGCGGGAGACGAGCGAACAGGCGGCCTGAACACGGCGTCATGCCCGGCCTTGTGCCGGGCATCCACGACTTCTACTTGTGAATGAAGACGTGGAAGGCCGGAACAAGCCCGGCCATGACGCGAAAGAGGGGACTTAGGGCGGATGGTCTCTGCAGCGGAACAACTAGCGGCCAATCTCAACTTCGGCGCCCTGGCCAAAGCTGAAGAGCTGAAGAAGCGCATCTGGTTCACGCTCGGCGCGCTCCTGGTCTATCGGCTCGGCACCTACATTCCCCTGCCGGGCATCGATCCAAACGCCTGGAACCAGATCTTCAATTCCCAGGCCGGCGGCATTTTGGGAATGTTCAACATGTTCGCCGGCGGCGGCATTCACCGCATGGCGATCTTCGCGCTGAACATCATGCCTTACATTTCGGCGTCGATCATCATCCAGCTGATGACGACCGTGTCGCCGACGCTCGAACAGCTCAAGAAGGAAGGCGAGGCGGGCCGCAAGATTATCAATCAATACACGCGCTACCTGACGGTGGTCTTGGCCGCGTTCCAGGCCTACGGCATCTCTGTTGGCCTCCAAGGCGCCAGCAACGTGGTGACCGATCCGGGCCCGTTCTTCGTCATCTCGACCGTGGTCACGCTCACCGGCGGCACCATGTTCCTGATGTGGCTCGGCGAGCAAATCACGCAGCGCGGCATCGGCAATGGCACCTCGCTCATCATCATGTCGGGGATTGTGGCTCAGCTCCCATCGGCCGTCGCCGGCACGCTTGAACTCGGCCGCCAGGGCGCGCTGTCAACTGGTCTTATTCTCATCGTGCTGGTGATGGCGGTCGCCGTCATCACTTTCATTGTCTTCATGGAGCGAGCGCAGCGCCGTCTCCTGATCCAGTATCCGAAGCGGCAGGTCGGCAACCGCATGTTCGAGGGTCAGTCCTCGCATCTGCCGCTCAAGCTCAATACGTCGGGCGTGATTCCGCCGATCTTTGCCTCTTCGCTGCTGTTGTTGCCGACTACGGTGGCCAATTTCACCGCCGGGCAGGGGCCGGGGTGGCTCACGATCATTACCACGCAGCTCTCGCACGGGCGGCCGTTGTTTCTGGCGCTCTATGTCGGCCTGATTGTCTTCTTCGCCTTTTTCTATACGGCGATCGTGTTCAATCCGACGGAGACGGCCGAAAATCTGAAGAAACATGGCGGCTTCATCCCCGGCATCCGGCCGGGCGAGCGCACCGCGGAATACATCGATTACGTGCTGTCGCGGATCACGGTGATCGGGGCGGCCTATCTCGCGGTCGTTTGTCTGTTTCCCGAGATGCTGATCTCGTACGCGGCGGTGCCGTTCTATTTCGGCGGCACGTCGCTCCTGATCGTAGTCAGCGTGACCATGGATACTGTCGCGCAGGTGCAGGGTTACCTGCTGGCGCACCAATACGAGGGCTTAATCAAACGATCGAAGCTAAGGGGGCGCCGTAGATGAGATTGATCCTGCTGGGTCCGCCGGGGGCGGGCAAGGGAACGCAGGCCCAGCACCTGGTCGCCAAATACGGACTTGTCCAGCTCTCCACCGGCGACATGCTGCGCGCGGCTGTCAAAGCCGGCAATCCCATCGGCCGCCAGGTGCAGGACATCATGGCCCGTGGGGCGCTTTGTCCCGATGAGATTGTGGTCGCCATCGTCGAGCAGCGCATCGAGCAACCCGACGCGCGCAAGGGTTTCATCCTCGATGGCTTTCCGCGCACAGTGGCGCAGGCCGAGGCGCTCGACCGGATGCTGAAGAAGCACGGCCTTGAGCTCGAGGCGGTCATCGAGCTGCGCGTCGACGAAAATGCCCTGATCAAGCGCATCGAAAACCGCATCGCCGACATGACGGCCCGCGGCGAACAGCTGCGGCCCGACGACAACCCGGAAGTGCTGCACCGGCGGCTGACGGCCTACCGGGAACAAACCGCGCCACTGATTGCGTATTACCGCCGCCATCGTGTGCTGCGCACGGTGGACGGTATGGCGCCGATTCCGGAAGTCGCTGTGCAGATCGAAAAGGTCCTGGCCGGAGAGGCAAAAACGCCGCAGCCTGCTCAGCGTTCGGCCAAAAAGCCGGCCCGGAAATCCTTAAAGGCGGCCCAGATAGGAAAAAAGTCCAAAACGCGAGCGACAGCGACCCGCCGTAAGCCGGCCCGAACCAGCCGTAAAGCGGCTGCAAACAAGTCTAAATCGAAGATGTCGTCCGCCGCGAGGACGAGGAAGCGCCGCCGGTAAGGAAGTTGTACACGAAATCGCTAGGCGGGTTGACGAAAGCGCCAGGAGTCCATTAATAAGCCTAGAACATCCGGTCGGAGATTGAGCAGCGATGCCAGGCCGCGGCGGCAGGCAGGCGTTGGCTTTTTACGTTTGTGGCCTTCTCAGGTGACATTCGAATCGACAGGTGGCGACCGGTCGGCTCCGGGGTACCCCGGGCTGGCCCGCACAAGGAGCAACTGACTTGGCCCGCATCGCTGGCGTCAATATACCAACCAACAAGCGTGTCGTGGTCGCGTTGCAGTACATCCACGGCATTGGCCCCGCCAAGGCCAAGGAAATCATGCACAAAGTGTCGATCCCGGATGAACGGCGGGTGTCGCAGTTGACCGATCAGGAAGTGCTGCAACTGCGCGAGGTCATCGACCATGACTATATCGTCGAGGGCGATCTCCGGCGCGAAGTCGCCATGAACATCAAGCGGCTGATGGATCTTGGCTGCTATCGCGGGTTACGCCACCGGCGTGGCCTGCCGGTTCGCGGACAACGCACCCACACCAATGCACGTACCCGCAAGGGTCCGGCCAAACCGATTGCCGGCAAGAAGAAATAGCGCTTCGAACAGAGAGATTAAGTCGGCACCGGTGCGGCCGGTCCCGATCCGAAAGGGTTCAGAATGGGTAAGGAAGCCACGCGCGTCCGGCGCCGCGAGCGCAAGAACATCGCTTCGGGCGTCGCGCACGTGAATGCGACATTCAACAATACCATGATCACCATTACTGACGTCCAGGGCAATACCATTGCGTGGTCTTCGGCCGGCACGATGGGGTTCAAGGGGTCGCGCAAGTCGACGCCTTATGCGGCGCAAGTTGCCGCCGAGGACGCCGCCAAGAAGGCGCAGGAGCACGGCATGCGCACGCTCGAGGTCGAAGTCGCGGGCCCCGGTTCGGGCCGCGAATCGGCGCTGCGCTCGCTACAGGCGGCCGGGTTCACCATTACCTCGATCCGCGACGTGACCCCGATCCCGCACAACGGATGCCGTCCGCGCAAGCGGCGGCGGGTATAAGGACATCCGGTCGATGGAAGAAGTTGAACATTTGCCGCCGCTCGAACATGACACCGGCTTTGGCCCCACGGAGCGGAGTGGGGCGCGCGACGCGTTCGCGCCGCGCAACGCGATGGGTGATAACGTGACGATCCAGAAGAACTGGCAAGAACTGATTAGGCCCGGCAAACTGCAGGTTAGTGCCGGCGCCGATCCGCGCCGCGTGGCGACGGTGGTTGCCGAGCCGCTTGAACGTGGCTTCGGCGTGACGCTCGGCAATGCGCTACGTCGCATTCTCTTGTCCTCGTTGCAGGGTGCCGCCGTCCAGTCGGTGCATATCGACGGCGTGCTGCATGAATTCTCCTCGATTGCCGGCGTGCGCGAGGATGTGACCGACATCGTGCTCAACATCAAGGACATCGCCATCAAGATGCAGGGCGACGGGCCCAAGCGCATGGTGGTGAAGAAGCAGGGTCCGGGCACCGTCACCGCGAGCGACATTCAGACCGTAGGCGACATTGTTGTGCTTAATCCGGACCTCGTCCTGTGCACGCTGGACGAAGGCGCAGAAATCCGCATGGAATTCACGGTCAACACCGGCAAGGGCTATGTCCCAGCGGAGCGCAACCGTCCTGAGGACGCGCCGATTGGGCTGATCCCGGTCGACAGCCTCTACTCGCCGGTGCGCAAGGTTTCCTACAAGGTGGAGAACACGCGCGAAGGGCAGATCCTCGATTACGACAAGCTCACGCTGTCGATCGAGACCAACGGCGCCGTGAGCCCCGAGGATTCGCTCGCCTACGCGGCGCGCATCCTGCAGGACCAGCTCAATGTGTTTGTCAACTTCGAGGAGCCCAAGCGCGAGACGGCGCAGGAGGCCATTCCCGACCTCGCCTTCAATCCGGCGTTCCTTAAGAAGGTCGACGAGCTCGAGCTTTCGGTGCGCTCGGCCAATTGTCTGAAGAACGACAACATCGTCTACATCGGCGATCTGGTGCAGAAGACCGAGGCCGAGATGCTGCGGACGCCGAATTTCGGCAGAAAGTCGCTCAACGAGATCAAGGAAGTGCTGGTGCAGATGGGCCTGCATCTGGGCATGGAAGTTCCCGGCTGGCCGCCGGAGAACATCGAGGAGCTGGCCAAGCGCTTCGAGGATCATTACTGAGCGGGTAACAGCAATTAGACGTCAGTAATCGGAAGGAATTTCTGATTACTGACGACCGGCTGCTGATGCCTGTCTCTGAAGGAGACGTTCGTGCGTCACGGAAAAACCCACCGCAAATTCAACCGGCGCTCGGATCATCGTCGGTCGATGCTGGCGAACCTCGCCGCCTCGTTGATCAAGCACGAGCAGATCACCACCACGCTGCCGAAGGCGAAAGACCTGCGCCCGGTTGTGGAAAAACTGGTTACGCTCGGCAAGCGCGGCGATCTGCATGCGCGCCGCCAGGCGATCGCGCAGATGCGCGACCTCGCCATGGTCAAGAAGCTCTTCGAGGTGATCGGCCCGCGCTATAAGGAACGCGACGGCGGCTACACCCGCGTGCTTAAGGCCGGCTTCCGTTACGGCAATTCTGCACCCGTTGCCGTGATCGAATTTGTCGATCGCGACGTCGAGGCAAAGGGCAAGGATTCCGGGCCGGTTCAGGCGCGCGCCGAGGAGTCGGCTCCCGCCGCCGCGTAACAGGCCGGGCGCGCCCTTCTAAAGCCCCGCTCGCGCGCCTATATGGGACGGCATTGATTCGGGGTTTCTTCATGCCGCAGCTTGGCGTATCCGGCACCATCATTGCTGCCGCCATTTTTGTGCTTTCCGGACTGCTCGTGAGCGCAAGCGCGCAGGACCGCCGCGTGCCTTCGTCGGCCGCCGATCTTCAGTTCTCCTATGCTCCGTTGGTCAAGCGCGTGGCGCCGGCAGTGGTGAACGTTTATGCGGCGCGCGTCGTCGAAAACCGCAATCCGTTCATGAACGATCCGCTGTTCCGCCAGTTCTTTGGCGCGCTGCCGCGCGAGCAGGTGCTGCGTTCACTGGGCTCCGGCGTGATCATCGATCCTGCCGGCCTCGTGGTCACCAATTACCACGTGATTGAAGGTGCCAGCGAAGTGAAAGTCGCACTTGCCGACAAACGCGAGTTCGACGCCGAGATTGCACTCAAGGACGAGCACAGCGACTTGGCCGTGTTGCGTTTGAAGGATTCAAAGGAGCGCTTTCCTGCGCTTGAATTGGGCAATTCCGACGAGCTGCAGGTCGGTGACGTGGTGCTAGCCATCGGCGATCCCTTCGGCATCGGGCAAACGGTGACCCACGGCATCGTCTCGGCGGTGGCACGCACGCAAGTGGGCATTAGCGACTATCGGTTCTTCATCCAGACCGACGCTGCCATCAACCCCGGCAATTCCGGCGGTGCACTGATCGACCTCAACGGCCGACTGGTCGGCATCAACACCGCGATCTATTCGCGCTCGGGCGGATCGCAGGGCATCGGCTTTGCCATCCCCGCAAACATGGTGCGGGTCGTGGTCGCCTCAGCCAAGGGTGGCAGCGCCGCGGTCAAACGTCCTTGGCTCGGCGCCAAGCTGCAGGAGGTGACGCCCGAGATCGCCGAAAGTCTCGGTTTGAAGCGGCCGACCGGTGCGCTGGTCGCGAGCTTGGTGGCCGACGGTCCCGCCGCACGCGCCGGCATTAAAACCGGTGACCTCATTGTCAGCATCGACGGGACGATCGTCGATGATGCCAACGCCTTCGATTACCGTTTCGCCACCAAGCCGCTCGGCGGCACCGCGCAGCTTGGCCTCATCCGACAGGGACGAGAGGTTGTCGTCCCGATCGTCCTGCAAACCGCCCCCGAGACGCCGCGCGACGAAATTGAAATCAGCGCGCGCTCGCCGTTCCTCGGCGCCACGGTCGCCAATCTTTCCCCGGCGCTCGCCGACGAGCTTCGGATCGAACCGAGCCACGGGGTCGTCATTGTCGGTGTCGCTGACGGTTCGGCGGCGCAATCGGTCGGATTCCAGAAGGGCGATATCGTGGTTTCCGTCAATAATCAGAGAATAGAAAAATCGGCCGACCTCGAGCGCATCGCCCGCGCCGGCAGCCGGCTGTGGCGTATCACCATTCAGCGCGGCGACCAGCAGATATCGGTCACGTTCAGTGGATGAATGAGCCAGCGCCCGAAGAAGAACTCACCTACGCTCTTCGCGGCCGCCGGCCTCGAACGCGCCGCGCCGCGGCCGCTCGCCGATAAGCTTCGACCCGACCAGCTAGCCGATGTTGTCGGGCAGGATCACCTGCTCGGGACCGACGGCATTTTGACGCGCATGCTGGAGACGCGCTCGCTCGGCTCGCTCATCTTCTGGGGCCCGCCGGGCACCGGCAAGACCACGGTGGCACGGCTGCTGGCGCGCACGACCGATCTGCATTTCGAGCAAATCTCGGCGATCTTCTCCGGCGTCGCCGATCTGAAGAAAGTCTTCGACGCCGCGCGGGCCCGCCGCGAAACCGGGCAGGGGACGCTCCTCTTCGTCGACGAGATTCACCGCTTTAACCGCGCCCAGCAAGATTCCTTCCTGCCGGTGGTGGAGGACGGCACCATCGTTCTGGTCGGCGCCACAACGGAAAACCCTTCCTTCGAACTGATCGCGCCGCTGCTTTCACGCTCGCGCGTTCTGGTGTTCAAGCCGCTCGACGCCGCCGCAATCGAAAAGCTCCTCGATCGTGCCGAAGCGATCGAGCACAAAAAGCTGCCGCTTGATGAGGACGCTCGTGCCTCCTTGATCCGCATGGCCGATGGCGACGGCCGCGCAGCGCTCACGTTGGCGGAAGAAGTTTGGCGCGCTGCGCGTCAGGGCGAAACCTTCGACGTTGTCGCCTTGCAGGAGGTCGTGCAGCGCCGTGCGCCGATCTACGACAAGAAGCAGGACGGACACTACAACCTTATCAGCGCGCTGCATAAATCAGTGCGTGGCTCCGATGCCGACGCCGCGCTCTATTATCTCTGCCGCATGCTCGATGCTGGCGAAGACCCGCTCTACCTCGCGCGCAGGATTGTGCGCATGGCGGTCGAGGACATTGGAATGGCCGATCCGCAGGCGCTGGTCGTCGCCAATGCCGCCAAGGACGCGTACGATTTCCTCGGCTCGCCGGAAGGCGAGCTTGCGCTCGCCGAGGCGGTCATTTACGTCGCAACCGCGCCGAAATCGAACGCGACTTACGTGGCGTTCGGCGAGGCCATGCGCACCGCGAAAGAGGCCGGCTCGCTGCTGCCGCCCAAGCACATCCTCAACGCGCCGACCAAGCTGATGAAGACTGAAGGCTACGGCTCGGGCTACGAATACGATCACGCCGCGCCCGAAGCGTTTTCCGGCCAGGACTATTTCCCGGAAGGGCTCGGCCGCCGCCAATTCTACGATCCGCCCGAGCGCGGTTTTGAGCGCGAAATCCGCAAGCGCCTCGAATATTGGGCGAAGCTGCGCAAAGAGCGGGCCCAAACGTGAGAGGTGCTCGCGGACCGCGACAGCCGGGCGGCGGCAAGCAGACCGCCGGGCCGCGGCATCGTTCTGCTCACCGTCACCCTGAGGCGCGGGCGCAGCGGCCCGCCAAGTCGGGTGCTGCCGACTTGGCATTTCGAAATCCGAAATCGGGTAGACCCGATTTCGCGCGGGGCAATGGCCGCGGCGCCGGAGCCGTGCATCCTTCGTCGGCCGCTCCGCGGCCACCTCGGGATGATGGGAAACAGAGCGGCGCCTCGCTTTCCATGCCAACAAGCGTCCAGAACGTCGCCGTCACAGCCGACGAATCCGGCATGCGCGTCGATCGCTTCTTCGAGGCGCGGTTTCCGGGATTGAGCTTCTCCCATATCCAGCGGGTCATTCGCAAAGGCGAGGTGCGCGTCAATGGTAAGCGCACCCAGCCGAAGAACCGCCTGGAGGCCGGGCAAACTGTGCGCATTCCGCCGCTGCGGCTTGAGCAGGCGAAACCGCGCGCAGCCGGTAGCGCGGCTGACGAAAAAACTCGCGCTTTCCTGCAATCGATCACCTTGCACGAAGACGCCGACGTGCTGGTGCTCAACAAGCCGATGGGGCTTGCGGTGCAGGGCGGCTCCGGCACGACGCGCCATATCGACGGCATGTTGGAAGTCTTGCGTGATGCCCATGGTCAGCGGCCGCGGCTGGTGCATCGCCTCGACAAGGACACCGCTGGCTGTCTCCTGGTCGCCAAGACGCGATTCGCGGCGGTGGCATTGGCGAAGACCTTCCGCTCGCGCTCGGCGCGCAAAATCTATTGGGCGCTGGTCGCCGGCGTCCCCAAGGTGCCGCAGGGCCGCATCTCGACCTTTCTTGCCAAGGAGGAGCGTGAAGAAGAGTTGTTCATGCGCATCGCGCGCCACGGCGAGAAAGGCGCCAGTCACGCCGTGACCTACTACGCTGTAGTGGAAACGTCGGGGCCTTTACTCGCCTGGTTATCGCTCAAGCCCGTAACAGGCCGCACTCATCAATTGCGTGCGCACATGGCGCACATCGGCCACCCGATCGTCGGCGACCCGAAATATTTTTCCCGCGAGAATTGGGAACTGCCGGGCGGCATGCAGAACAAGCTGCATCTGCTCGCGCGCCGCATCGTCGTGCCGCATCCGCGCGGCGGCGTCATCGATGTCACCGCGGCGCTGCCGCCGCACATGCTGCAGTCATGGAATTTGCTCGGCCTCGACGCTGCGCGCTATGATCCCATCGTCGAGGCGCCAGAGGAGTGAGGGGGATCTCCACCGGGCGGCGCCGAGATATCCCCGCTGCCTTCTGTGATGCCGAATAAGATGAAGCGGTTGAGCGACTCTATCGTCACCAGATAAGTTCGGCTGTCGCGGTCGCGGTATTGCACGCGGGTTTGCTGTCCATCGACCGTCACGTTGACCCGCGTCCATCCGGCTATATTGCGCAGCCAGGGGGCGAGGTCGCGGATGTAGTTCACGCGGCTGCCCTTCTCGTCGAATTTCAGAATTTTCTTGGCGCGCGCGTTGATCAGAATGATCCGCCCGTCGAGCCGACCGCCGCGGCCGGTCCCAACCGGAACCGCGACGATTGTGCCGGTCGGCGAGCGGTCGAGGACCATTTGCAACACATCGGTCTTGTGGTCGATCGGCGTGGCATAGCTGGCCAGGAACCGGGTGCTGCCACCGTCCTCGTCCTTGAGTGGCAGAAACAGCCCCTCCCAGTAGATGCTGTCGTCGGATGCAAGATCGGTCACGAAGCGCGCGTAGATCGCCGTCTGCTGAGCAAAGCAGGTGTCATAGAGCTCCTTGAGTACCACGCCGACCGCTTGCGTGAATCCCGACATCGTGCGGCCGCGCAGGTCACGGCCGATATGGCGCATGCGGTCGCCGCCTTGCGCGACGACCAGATAATCATCGTCAAGCTTGAGATAAAGCAGCATATCCGGGTCGGCCGCGCGCGCATCGGATTCGAGCACATCGCACAGGCGTGGCAGGCCGCCTCTGGCGAGCGCGCGCCATGCCGAATGGGCGGCGAGCAGGCGCTCGGCGCCGATCTCCACAGCAATATCGTCTCCCATCCAGTATTGAACATGCGCCTGCGTGCTGCGGTAGGTAACGCCGCTCTCGCCGCCGCGCGCAGTGACTACAGGTGGCCGAAAACCGGGAACGGGGGCGACGGGCTGCGGGCGTGGGGCGGTCATCACATTCTCTCGGCCGAACCGCACCGGCGATGCCCGTGCGGGATGTCGTTGACGGTCGTGCCGAGAGGGTTGCGACAAAAATCGTAAATCAATGATGCTGGACAATTTCAAATGATATAATTTTTTCGAAGCACATATTATCAGGCGGTTTCGCCGGCGGCCCCGCTAAGTGCAATCTTGAACCGAAAAGCCATCTGAACGTGAAACCCGTCCGCGGGCGTTGCAGTAACAAACGTCAGTCGTGAGCGGAGCCTGGGCGTGATGCGCGTCAGGTGCCTGCTCACCGCAAGCTCGCGTTGATCTTTTCCAGCACCGCCGAGCCCGGGCACAGCTCTTTCTCGCCCAGCGCATTAAGCGGCATCTCGACCGTATTGAGATGGCCATGCAGATCGGCCACCTCAGGTGCGACATAGAGGAGGCCGGTAACGATCTGTCCCTCGGATGCGTGATGCTGCAGAAAGCTCATGGCGGCCAGCCGGTCGTGCACGTCGTACTCGGCGTTGAGCTTGCGCAACGCGAGTGTCGAGCCGTCGTGCTGGACGACCAGTTCCACGCTGCCCGGAGCGTAATCAACCTTGATGGCGTCGCGGCCGGTGATGAAATCGAGCCGGTTGACCGCGTCATTGTGCTCGCGCACGTAATCGAAGCTCTTGGTCGAGCCGGCATGATTGTTGAAGGCGACACAGGGTGAAATTGCGTCGATGAAGGCGGCGCCGCGGTGCTCGATCGCCGCTTTGATCAGCGGCGTCAATTGCGCCTTGTCGCCCGAGAACGAGCGGGCGACAAAAGTGGCGCCGACCTGCAGAGCAATGCCGACGAGATCGATGGCATTGTCGGTGTTGACGGCCCCGCGTTTTGATTTCGAGCCGGGATCGGCGGTGGCAGAGAACTGCCCTTTGGTCAGGCCATAGACGCCGTTGTTCTCCACGATATAGACCATGTCGACGCCGCGGCGAATGGCGTGCGCGAACTGACCGAAGCCGATCGAGGCGGAGTCGCCGTCGCCGGAAACGCCGAGATAGATGAGGTCGCGGTTGGCGAGATTGGCGCCGGTGAGCACCGACGGCATCCGGCCATGCACGGAATTAAAACCATGCGAATGGCCGAGGAAGTACGTCGGCGTCTTCGACGAACAGCCGATGCCGGAAAGCTTAGCTACCCGATGCGGCGCGATCGACAATTCGACGCAGGCTTCGATGATTGAGGCCGAGATCGAAGTCGTGGCCGCAGCCCGCGCACAGCGTCGACACCGCGCCCTCGTAGTCGCGATGGGTAAAGCCGAGCTCATTCTTCGGCAGCCCGGGATGGTGGAATTTCGGCTTGGCAACGTAAGTCATGACACAACCTTGCCCTTGCGCAGCGGCGTGACCTTGAGCGCGTCGAGACGATCGGCGATGGCGCTGGCGATGAAGCGCGCGGTGATCGGCGTGCCGTCGTAGTGCAGTATGGGGATAAGACGCACCGGATCGACGCTGCATTCGTTGACGATCAGCGAGCGCAGCTGGGCGTCGCGGTTCTGCTCAACAACGAAGATAAAATCGTGCTCGCCGATGAAGCTGGTCACGCTCGAATGGAACGGGAAAGCGCGTATGCGCAACCGGTCGAGCGCATGGCCGTTCGCTTCAAGGAGTTCGATCGCCTCGTCCATGGGCGGCGAGGTCGAGCCGAAATAGATGACGCCGTATTTGGTCAGCTTGTCAGCGTTGGCCTGCAACGGGCGCGGCACCAGGTCCTTCGCGGTTTCAAACTTGCGCAGGAGCCGCTGCATGTTGTCGGCGTAGGCCGGCCCCTCTTCGGTGTAGCGCGCATAGCGGTCGCGCGAGGTGCCGCGGGTGAAGAACGCGCCCTCGTTCGGATGGGTGCCGGGAAGGGTGCGATAGGGAATACCGTCGCCGTCGACGTCGAGATAGCGGCCGAACTCCTTGCCGGCATCGAGCGCGGCCGCGGTCATCACCTTGCCGCGGTCGAATTTGCGGCCATCGTCCCAGGCAAGCGGACGGGCGAGGCGATGGTTCATGCCGATGTCGAGATCCAGCATCACGAAAATCGGCGTTTGCAGCCGGTCGGCGAGGTCGAAGGCGGCGGCGGCGAACTCGAAGCTCTCCGCCGGATCCTCGGGGAACAGCAGCACGTGCTTGGTGTCGCCGTGCGAGGCGTAGGCGCAGGAGAGGATGTCGGTCTGCTGCGTGCGCGTCGGCATACCGGTGGAGGGACCCGCGCGCTGCACGTCGAAGATAACGGCCGGGATTTCGGCAAAATAGGCCAGCCCGAGAAACTCCTGCATGAGGGAAATTCCCGGTCCTGAAGTCGCCGTGAAAGCGCGGGCGCCGTTCCAGGCGGCGCCGATGACGATACCGATCGACGCCAATTCGTCCTCGGCCTGGATGATGGCGAACTTGTTCTTCTTCGTCGCCGCATCAACCCGCATGCGCCGGCAATGGCTGGTGAATGCTTCGGCGAGCGAGGACGACGGCGTGATCGGATACCAGGCGCAGACCGTGGCGCCGCCATAGACGGCGCCAAGCGCGGCAGCCGAGTTGCCGGTGATGAAGATACGGTCGCCGACCGCGTTCGTGCGCTTTAAGCGCAATCCGATCGGGCAGTCGAGATTCATCATCGCCCAGTCGCGGCCGAGATGCAGCGCGTTCTTATTGGCGGCGAACAGCCTTTCCTTGCCCTCAAATTGTTCGGCGATCAACTTCTCGATTTCGCCAACATCCATATCGAGCAGCGCCGACAACGCGCCGATATAGACGATGTTCTTGAACAACTGGCGTTGCCGCAGGTCGGTGTATTCGCGATTGCAGATGGCAGTCAGCGGCACGCCGATGACGGTGATGTCGTCGCGGAATTTCGACTTCGGCATCGGCTTGGTCGAATCGTAGAATAGATAGCCACCCGGCTCGATGGCGGCCACGTCCTTGTCCCAGGTTTGCGGATTCATCGCGACCATGAGGTCGGTCCCGCCGCGCGCGCCGAGATGACCAGCTGCGGATATGCGCACCTCGTACCAGGTCGGCAGGCCTTGGATGTTGGACGGGAAAATGTTGCGCGGGGCGACGGGAATACCCATGCGCATCACCGCGCGCGCAAATATTTCGTTGGCGCTGGCGGAGCCGGAGCCGTTGACGTTAGCGAACCGAACGACGAAGTCGTTTACGCTCTGGATTGGCATGCGTGTTCTGCGTGAGTCATATCGATGAGATACTTTTGCATGTCCCACGCGCCGGTGGGACAACGCTCGGCACACAGCCCGCAGTGCAGGCACACATCTTCATCCTTGACCATGATGCGGCCGGTCTTGAGGCTGTCGCCGATGTAGAGGTCTTGCGTAAGGTTATTCGCCGGCGCCTGCAGCCGCGAGCGCAGATCGGCCTCTTCGCCGTTTTCGGTGAAGGTGATGCAATCCATCGGGCAGATGTCGACGCAGGCGTCGCATTCGATGCAGAGCTGGCCGGTAAAAACAGTCTGCACATCGCAATTGAGGCAGCGCTCGGCCTCCTTCAGAGCGAGATCGACATCATAGCCGAGCTCGACCTCGGCCCTGATGTCGCGCAGCGCCACTACCTTCTCGCGATGCGGCACGCGGTAACGCTTGTCGAGCGTAATCTCGTTGTCGTAGCTCCATTCATGGATGCCCATCTTCTGGCTGGTGATCGCCATCTGCGGCGCGGGCCGGATGCTGACGTCCTCGCCGCGGCAGTATTTGTCGATCGAGATCGCGGCCTCGTGGCCGTGCGCGACCGCCCAGATGATGTTCTTCGGGCCGAACGCGGCATCGCCGCCGAAGAATACCTTGGGGTGGGTGGAGGCCATGGTCCCGGCGTTGACCTTGGGTAGGTTCCATCGGTCGAATTCGATGCCGCAATCCCGCTCGATCCACGGAAAGGCGTTTTCCTGGCCGACCGCGACCAGCACATCGTCGCACGGAAAGTGTTGATCGGGCTCGCCGGTCGGAATGAGATCGCGGCGGCCCTTGGTGTCGCGTACGGCTTTGACTTTCTCAAACGTGATGCCGGTAAGCCGCCCGCTGTCGTGGGTGAATTCCTTTGGCACCAGAAAATTGAAGATCGGAATGTCCTCATGCATGGCGTCCTCCTTTTCCCAAGGGGACGCCTTCATCTCCTCGAAGCCGGAACGCACGACGACTTTAACGTCCTCGCCGCCGAGCCGGCGTGAGGAACGGCAGCAATCCATGGCGGTGTTGCCGCCGCCGAGCACGATGACGCGCTTGCCAATACGGTCGATGTGGCCGAAAGAAACGCTGGAGAGCCAGCCGATGCCTATATGGATGTTCTTAGCCGCTTCTTTGCGGCCGGGGATGTCGAGATCGCGGCCGCGCGGCGCGCCGCAACCGACGAAGATCGCATCAAAGCTTTCGGCAAGCAGCGCCTTCATGCTGTCGATGCGCCCGCCGCCGACAAATTCAATGCCGAGATCGAGAATGTAGCGGCATTCCTCGTCGAGCACGCTTTCCGGCAAACGAAATTTCGGGATCTGCGTGCGCATCATGCCGCCGGAGAGCGGGTCTTGGTCGAACACGACGCAGGTGTAGCCGAGCGGGGCGAGGTCGCGCGCCACCGTCAGCGAGGCAGGGCCGCCACCCACCAGCGCGATGCGCTTGCCGTTTTTCTTCTCAGCCGGCTTGGGTAGGCGGGAGCGGATGTCATCCTTGAAGTCGGCGGCGACGCGCTTTAACCGGCAAATGGCTACCGGCTCTTTTTCCACGCGGCCGCGGCGGCAGGCCGGCTCGCACGGGCGATCGCAAGTGCGTCCGAGCACGCCCGGAAACACGTTCGACTGCCAATTGATCATGTAGGCGTCGCTGTAGCGACCGGCGGCGATCAAGCGGATGTATTCCGGAACCGGCGTGTGGGCCGGGCACGCCCACTGACAATCCACGACCTTATGAAAATAGTCCGGGACTGAAATGTCAGTAAGTTTCATTCCATGCCTCTTGCACGCAGCATCCCGCTTTTTCCTCAAGCGGTACTAACGCAGCTGCGCGGATTGGCGTCTCCCCGCGGCTTGGCATCCGTCGCCGAATCCGGACGCAAATCTAGTCGAGCGGGGTGCGAATTTCTACCGTTTCTGCTTGTTATTGTACGGTTTTATGGCTTGTAGCGCGGGACAAAAGACCGCTTTTCGCACCCCATGATGCAGCGCACCCGATGTTTTTGACCTGCACGCCCCTTGGCTAATTTAAAGCATTGAATATATTGCCAATTCTATGCCGCACCGTGGATGCGGCAGCGCAGTGGTGTCGGCCGCGCGGCGCGTTATGTTCCGTTTCGAGTGATCGTTCTAGGTCTAAGGTCTTATGACCGATCTTTTCAAAAGCGCTTGTCCCGAAAACGCCGTCGAGGCCGCACGCCGCGGCGCCCGGCCGGCACTGCGCCGGCGCTTTTACGAGAAGGCAGCGACTGCCGCCGCCGCCGAGGGTTACGCAGTGCGGCTCGATGACAAGCCGGTGCGCACGCCCGCGGGCCGCCTCCTTGTTGCGCCGACACAGGCCTTGGCGGAGGCCATTGCGGCCGAGTGGGAGGCGCAACGCGACGTGATCGATCCGGCGAGAATGCCGCTGACGCGGCTCGCCAACGCGATCATTGATGGCGTCGGCGATCACGCTGATGCCGTCGCGGCCGAGGTGCAAAAATATCTCGCCTCCGATCTTGTTTGCTACCGCGCAGCTTCCCCGCAGGGTCTCGCCGAACGCCAAGCACGCCACTGGGACCCGATCCTAGCGTGGGCGCGCGAAGCGTTCGGTGCCCGTTTGTCCTTGGGCGAGGGTGTCATCCATGTCTCCCAGCCGGAACATGCGCTGGCCGCTCTGCGCGCTGCCATTCCCGACGATCCTTGGCGCCTCGGTGCCGTGAACGCCGTGACCACGCTCACCGGGTCGGCGCTTATGGCGCTGGCGCTGGCGCGCGGGCGGCTGACGCCTGAAGAAGCTTGGCAGGCGGCGCATGTCGACGAGGATTGGAACATTGAGCAGTGGGGCCGCGACGAGTTCGCGGTCGAGCGCCGCGCGTTTCGCTTCGCCGAACTCAAGGCAGCGGCGACGGTGCTACAATCGCTGGCGGAGTAGGCGCCTGCCCCCGCCGGTTCGGTATGCGCAATCCGGCGCCACCCTCGGATTTGCCTTTGATTTTGCCATGTTTCAGTCAAAGCTTTCGCGATATTGTTTGGTTGTGCGCGGGAGGAACTCAATTGCAGCTAGCACGCCGGTTTACTGCGGCCGTGACAGCCTTAGCGCTGATCGCGGGGGCATATGTCCTCTTCTCCGTCGCCGATGCCCAGGCCGAAGGTCTTTTCAGTAGCTGCGAGGACGCGGCCGGGCTCGCAGTTTTGGCCGCGCCAATCACCCCGTGGAAGGGTGCGCCGTTGCGCGTCATTTTTGCCGCGGAGAAGCCGATCGAGGGCGAGCTTTCGCTGATCGCGCCCGACGGCAGCGTCGCGGCGAAGTCGCATGGGCGGCATGGCGGGCCACCATATTTCTGGTCCGCAGAGGTCGCGTCGCCGGCTGCGGGGACTTGGCACGCGACGCTGACGAGCGACCGCGCACCGCCGGGGTGCGGCGCGGTCACGCGCGAAATCGCCGTGCGCGACGATGCGCCGCCGTCGCCGCGGGCGACGCCGGGTAGCGTCTGGCCTGTGCGCAATACCTGGAACCGCGCGACGGAAAATCTGTATTCAGCGTGGGTCGAGAAACTGTTCGACGCGCCGCTCGACGCCGAGCCGTCGTGGCCGGCGCTGCATGAAGTACTGCGCGATCAATCGCGCAATGTCCTGTTCAACTATTTAGGCCTCGGGGAGGACAAGGTGGGGATGGCGCTGCGCCCCGACTGCGCCGACCTCGTGTACTTTTTGCGCGCCTATTTCGCATTCAAGATGGGGCTGCCGTTCGGCTACTCGAATTGCTCCCGCGGCGGCGGCGGTCACCCGCCGAAGTGCTTCGCATGGTCGAGCAATCAGACCGCAAGCGCGTCGTCCGCGGAACAGCAGCCGGCCGAGGCTGCGCCAAGCAAGGCCTCGATGACGCCGGGAGAGGGTGCGGCGGCAAAGCCCGCGGGACTTGCAGCGTCGTTCGGACGTTTTTTGCGGGTCGTCGGCGACGCCGTTCAGTCCGGAGCCGTGCGGACGGCTGCGAACGACGACAACACCGATTTTTATACCGTGCCGCTGACGCAGGAGACGCTGCGCCCGGGAACCGTGTACGCCGATCCGTATGGGCACGTCATGATACTGGTGCGGCGCGTGCCGCAATCGGGTGGCGCGGCCGGCGTATTCCTCGCCGTCGACGGCGAGCCCGACGGCACGGTCGCGCGCAAGCGTTTTTGGCGTGGCACTTTCCTGTTTGCACACGAGCCTGCGCTTGGCAGTCCCGGATTCAAGCGCTTCCGGCCGGTTGTGCGTGAGGCGAACGGCAGCTTGCGGCGGCTGACTAATGCGGAGATCGCAAAAGATCCGCAGTACGGCGACTTTTCGCTCGAACAGTCGCGGCTCGGGGTGGAAGATTTTTACGATCGCATGGATGACGTGATGTCGCCGGCGCCGCTCGATCCGTTGCGTGCGATGAAGGAGGCGATCAACTCGCTCGAAGAGCAGGTGAAGACGCGCGTGGGGTCGGTCGAGAACGGGCGGAAGTTTCAGAACAGCGGACACGGTGACGCAAGCATGCCGGACGGCCCCGCGATCTTCGCGACCACCGGCGCCTGGGAAGATTTCGCGACGCCGGCCCGCGATTTTCGTTTGTTGATCGCGATTGACGTGGTGCGCGGCTATCCGGATCGCGTCGCGCGGCAGCCGCAGCGGTACGCAATGCCGTTTGGCAAGAACGTCGCCGACGTGAAGGCCGAATTGCAGAGCGCGCTCGCGGCGGAGCTTGCGGCGCGCAAGTTTTCCTATACGCGCAGCGATGGCTCCGCCTGGACGCTCACGCTCAGGGACGTGGTCGACCGCGCGGCTGATCTCGAGATGGGTTATAATTTAAACGACTGCGTCGAATTGCGCTGGGGCGCGCCGGCCCAAAGCGACGAGGCGTCGACCTGTAAGCGGCATGCGCCGGCGACGCAACGCGCCAAAATGACGGAGTACCGCACGTGGTTCCACGAGCGGCACTGGCCGGCGCGCGTCTAGCTGTCAATCTGCATCGTGGCGAAGATTTGTTCTGTCGTCGGGCTCGCGATGCTCGCGGCCGCCACACTTGTTTGCGCGCAGGATGATCAGGTAGGCGCGGCGCTCGACGCCCTGGTCGCTGCTTATCCGGATGCGCTCGCCGGGCATGACGGCAAGGCGCTGCGTTGGCGCGATGGAACGGTCATGCCGGTATCTGACGGCGCTGAGAATAAGACATTCCCCGATCTTCTGCGGCACGCGTCCATCATCGATCAGTTTCGTATCCCGTATCCGCGCGGCCCGCTTGCAAAGCCGCCGGCCGTCGATGCCGATCCGGGCCGGTTCCGCAACACCGCGTTCTTCAAGAAGATGTATGGCGACTGCCAGAAGGGAGAGGTCTCGACGCGCCTCGTTTCAATTCCCTGGCTTCCGAAAACTTGGGTACAATCAATCCGCGTCACATCGGTAAACAGCGTCGATGATCATTTGCGCGCCGTGTCGGTGGAGATCGACGCGCTGCCGGAAAAAATCAAGCGCGCCGCATACCCGATTGCCGGCACTTACAATTGTCGCCCCGTGGCCGACATCGGCCAGCCGAGCGCGCACGGCTACGGCATCGCCATCGATCTCAATACCGCCTTCTCGGATTATTGGTACTGGCGACCGCACGGCGGCCCCCTCCTTTATCGCAACCGCATGTCTGAAGAGATCGTGGCGATCTTCGAGAAGCACGGCTTCATTTGGGGCGGGAAGTGGTATCACTACGATACCATGCACTTCGAATTTCGACCCGAGCTGCTTGTCACGCAGTGAGCATCACTTCACTCTCGACAGCACTGGGGCCGCTCTCGACCGCGCGATTCGGGGCCGCAAGGTTGGACGCCGGGCGGTCAGAACCCGACTTACTCGCGCAGGCCCGCAGGCAGAGTTTCGCGAGCCCAGCGCTCGATCCATAAGGCGACCAGCGCCGACTTTGACACGAAATAGCGCCGCGCGACGCGATCAAAGCGAGCGAGCGTCGGCTGTTTCTTGATCTAGTTCCTTACGGTCTCAAGATCGCGGCCGCATAACGCAGCAGCTTCCTGCAGGGTGATTTCGTCGGGCACCTTCAGCAGCTCCGCTGGAAAGGTTCCACATCATCCGCCGTTCGAAGCGTTCGGACATGTGCCAGAGAAAGGTACGCAGACCAGCATCGGGAGTTTCAATCCACGCATGGCTGCATCGGGCTGGCGCTGACCTGCTATGTTCTTATTGCGGCGGGGCCGGCCGGCACTGGCGGAGTTCATCAGAGGGCTTAGCGGGCGCGGAAACCGACGCTGATTGTCTGCCATCGCTCAGACGACCAATTCCCGGGAGTTCGCGCGATAGGCGGCATGTTCGCAATCGACGTTGCCGTTGTCGCTCATTCGTCCGGTGCGGTTGTCGAACAGGAGTTGATGGCAGATTGTGCCTTGATCAGGCACAAAGAGAATAGAACCGGTATAGATCTCGTCGTCGTTTGTGTCGGGCGAGGTCGCGGCCGCGAACTGTCTTGCGATTAGATATTTTCCGCTGGCGACGAGGCCAAGCGCGAGAAAAGCCGCAAATCCGAGCAAGACCGCCGTTTGGCGGGTTTTCTCGAAGCGGCGTCGGCGCGCTTTCAGTCGGCGCGGGAGGCGGCTCATCGATGGCTGCCTATCGTGACCTTTACGCCCGGCACATGCCGTTCGACGATTTTACAGGTCCAGCACAGATTGGCCGGGATGGGTTAAAAGTTTGCTGACCTGATAGATGATTGGGAAAAGTGGACGCCGGTTTTCCGAAAATTCATGGCCGCCGGATGTTAGAGCGGCAATCGATTCAATCTGAATCCATCACCTAAATTACGGCAAGGAATCTTCGCTACCGGCCTTGAGGTCCGCCTTTCACGGGTGATTGCCGGAGAGGCCAGCTTTTCCGCGGAAACGGCCATTGATCAATGGTTCCTCACCGATCTAACTTTGTAAGTAAAC
This sequence comes from uncultured Alphaproteobacteria bacterium, assembly GCA_963832605.1. GTDB lineage: Bacteria > Pseudomonadota > Alphaproteobacteria > Rhizobiales > Xanthobacteraceae > BOG-931. Next base: position 185,230 of record CAWHUO010000017.1, read on the forward strand.
GGTCGAGCGAGTGCTGGAGTGCGCGAACTTAACAGGCACCGGGAGGAGAGAATGAAGTGGCCGGTCGGATTGAGGGTTGTCGTCCTCGCCATATTGATCGTTGCCAGCCGGCAATCTGCGACTGCGCAGACACAACCGGCATCGGGCGGCTCCGTCGATCCGGCACTCATTGAGGACCTTGTCGCGGCCAACCACATCCTGGTCGCGCAGGGTGTGCTCGATGCCTACGGACACGTAAGCATCCGGGATCCGCGCGATCCGAGCCATTACCTGATGTCCCGCTCGCTGGCGCCAATCCTGGTGACCGCCGACGACATCATGGAATACGACCTCGACTCCAATCCCATCGACCCGAAGGGTCGCAGCAGTTTTCTGGAACGCTTCATCCATGGTGAAATCTATAGGGCGCGTCCCGAGGTGAAGGCGGTGATCCACAGCCACTCACCCGCAGTAATTCCCTTCGGCGTCACCCAGGTGCCGATGCGACCGGTGTATCATCAAGCCACCTTTCTCTATGGCGGGGTGCCCGTGTGGGACATCCGCGGCGTGGCGTGCCCCGACGCATCCGCGATGCTGGTGCGAAACGGCTGTCTTGGTAAATCCCTTGCCGCGGCACTCGGCGCTAGGCCGGTCGTGCTAATGAGGGGACACGGCGATGTCGTCGTCGCGGCGGACGTGCAGACGGCCGTGAAGTACGCCATTTACACTGAGGTGAACGCCCGCCTGCAAACAATGGCCATCGAACTTGGCGGGCCGATCAATTACATCTCCGCAGAAGAGGCCGATGCCAGAGCTAAGGCGCCCAGCGACCCTGGGCGCGCTTGGGAGGTTTGGAAAAAGGAAGCGCTCGGAAAATAGCGGACGTCCGGGCGCGCGTTCGAAGTGACCCGGATGGACCATGCGGGCGCGCGATCCGGCCGCCAATAAAAAAGACAATCTTTTAGGGTACAGGGTATGATGTCGGGACGGCGGCGGTGTTGACACGACCCTCCATGATCGGATTGAAGCGCTTCATTCGCCCCGGGTTGGTTGTTTCGGTCATCGGCCATGCGGGGGCACTGGCGCTGGGCCTGGTCTTTGTCGGCGCGAATACGTTCGAGTCGACGCCGCCCGAGTTGATTCCCCCCGACGCAATGGTGGTCGACGTCGTTCCGCCGGACGAAGCCCCGCGGTTCGAGGGCACCCCTTCGGACTTGAGGTCGTCCGGATCCGAGGTTTCAGCCAAATCGGACAGTGCGATCGCGGCTGCCCTTACGGTGGCACCCAAACCGCCCGCACCATCGCCGCCGCAGCAGCAACAGCGTTCCAACCCGGAGCGTAACGCCCGCCAGGCGGCGGCACAGCCGCAGCAGGCGCAACCTGAGACAGCACGCGCCGAGACGGCTCAGCCTGAAATGGCTCAGATGCAGGCGTCCGAACCGCCGCCCGCGCCACCCCAGCAGCGCCCCGAGGAAACGCCGGATCAACCGGAATCGGCCGAGACGTTCGCGCAGCTCGCGCTCCTCGGCGGGCAGCTCGGCGGCGGTTTCGCCGCCCCGGCCGTCGACGCCGCCCAGGCCACATACGACTTCACCGCTGCGTTCCGTGAGCGGGTCAGTTGGTGCTCAAGCCTGCCGGCCGGTGTCAACGTCGGCGACAAGGTCAGCGTCGCGCTGCGGGTCTCCCTCAACCGCGATGGTACCTTGGCATCGCCGCCGCAATTGCTCGAGCCAATCGGATCACCGAAAGAGCAGGCGCTGCTGCAAAATGCAATTGCCGCGCTACAAAACTGCCAACCCTACACCATGCTCCCGGCGGAAAAGTACAAGCAATGGAAGACGCTCAGCCTGGTCTTCTACCCGCTGAATTTTCCCGGCAGGTGATGGCGCATTTCAGGCCCGCGGCGTTTGAGCACGCGCTCGCGTTCTCAGGTAGGGACTTCGGCGCGGTGCTATGGGGCGAGTGAGAGAGCTAACGGCATGTCGCCATGGCCCGCGGAGCGATGCCAAAGGCGGCATGGTCGGCTGCAACACTTATGCCTACATGCTCTCGCGCTTTCTCAGTTACGGACGCCGTCAACTCCCATGAGCAGGGTCATTCAGTCATCATGAGCGAAACGCTGCCTTCTTTCGCGGATGTGATCGTCGTCGGTGCCGGCAATGCGGCGTTCTGCGCCGCGTTGGCGGCGGCCGAGCATGGCGTCTCGGTGCTGATGCTGGAGCGTGCGCCGCAGCACGAAGCCGGGGGCAACAGCCGCTTCACCGCCGGCGCTTTCCGCTGCGTCTACGACAGTGTTGAGGACTTGCGTGCGCTGATGCCGGACTTAACAGATGAGGAAGTCGCCAATGCCGACTTCGGCACCTACCCCGAAGAGAAATTCTTCGACGACATGGGCCGTGTCACCGAATACCGCACCGATCCCGACCTTTGCGAGATTTTGGTCAGGCGCAGCAAGGAGACAATGCTGTGGATGCGCGACAAAGGCGTGCGCTTCATGCCGATTTGGGGACGGCAAGCCTACAAGATCGACGGCAAGTTCAAGTTCTGGGGCGGGCTGACGGTAGAGGCTTGGGGCGGCGGGCCAGGGCTGGTCGACGCACTGACCAAAATTGCGCGCAAGAACGGCATAGCCATCGCCTATGGCGCGCGGGCTCTTTCGCTCATTGCCGACGACGAAGGCGTCAAGGGCGTGCGTCTCAAGCACGACGGCAAGACCGTCGAGGTCAAGGCCAAATGCGTGGTGCTCGCCGCCGGCGGTTTCCAGGCCAATGCCGAGATGCGCACGCGCTATCTTGGGCCCCTGTGGGAACTTGCCAAGATCAGAGGCACCCGCTTCAACACCGGCGACGGCATCAAGATGGCGCTTGATGTTGGCGCCATGCCCACCGGCAATTGGTCGGGTGGCCACGCTGTCGGCTGGGACCGCAACGCGCCGGAGTTCGGCGACCTGGCGGTGGGCGACAATTTTCAGAAGCATTCCTACCCGTGGGGCATCATGATCAATGCCGACGGCGAGCGCTTCGTCGATGAGGGGGCCGATTTCCGCAATTACACTTATGCGAAATACGGCCGCGTGATCCTGATGCAGCCCAAGCAGTTCGCCTGGCAGGTATTCGACGCCAAGATCATCCCGATGCTGCGCGATGAATACCGCATCAAACAGGTCACCAAGGTGCGCGCCGACACGCTGGAGGAGTTGGTCAACAAACTCGAAGACGTGAACGCCGAGAAGGCGCTGGAGACCATCAAGACCTACAACAAGGCCATAATGACCGAGGTGCCGTTTAACCCGAATGTGAAGGATGGCCGCGGCACCAAGGGCCTTCTCGTTCCGAAATCGAACTGGGCAAATACGATCGACCAGCCGCCGTTCGAGGCTTATGCGGTGACCTGCGGACTCACCTTCACTTTTGGCGGACTGAAGATCGATACCAGCGCGCGCGTCATCGACACCGACGGCGCACCGATTCCCGGCTTGTTCGCAGCCGGCGAGCTGGTCGGCGGGCTGTTCTATTTCAATTATCCCGGCGGCACCGGCCTGATGAACGGCGCGGTGTTCGGAAAGATCGCCGGCACCACCGCCGGGGAACGCGCCGCGCAATCGCTTTAGCGGCTGAAGTCACTTGCGACGGCGCTGCCTTCGGTCGCGGCGGAAGCGGACTTGTGGCTGGTTGGCGGGCGGGGATCGCTACAATCCTGACTTTGCTGCGATCGCCCACTCGCCCGGAGCCGCGCCGAACCTGGATTGCTTCGGCACTCCGTGCCGCGCAATGACGGATAAATCATCCGCCGGTGACGCTCATATGGCGGGCAAGCGCTGGGCGCTGGTGCCGGCGATCGATAATAAAATCGTGGCCCTTGGGCTTGCGCGAAATCGCTTCCTCGATGTCGGCGTGGAGGAGATCGTTGCCTTCGGAGGCGCGCAGCGGCTTCCGCAGATCAGCCGCATCTTCCTGGCCGAGACACATGTAGAGAGTGCCGGTGCAGGTGACGCGCACGCGATTGCAGGACTCGCAGAAATTGTGGGTCAGCGGCGTGATGAAGCCGAGCCGGCCGCCGGTCTCGGCGACACGCACATAACGCGCCGGTCCGCCAGTGCGGTAATCGAGATCCTCGAGGGAATAGCGGTCGCTCAGGCGGGCGCGCACGATCGAGAGCGGCAGATACTGGTCGAGGCGGCCTTCCCCAATCTCGCCGAGCGGCATCACTTCGATCAGCGTCAGATCCATGCCCCGGCCGTGCGCCCAGTCGATCAGCTGCGGAAATTCGTCCTCGTTCACACCCTTGAGTGCCACGGTATTGATCTTGATCTTTAGCCCGGCGGCTTGCGCCGCGTCGATGCCGGCGAGCACCTGGTCGAGCGCGCCCCAGCGGGTGATGGCGCGGAATTTGTCAGGATCGAGCGTATCGAGCGACACATTGATGCGGCGCACCCCGCACGCTTTCAGCTCCGTGGCGTATTTCGCGAGTTGCGAGCCGTTGGTGGTCAGCGTCAGTTCATCGAGCTGCCCTGAAGCCAGATGGCGGGAAAGGCTGCCAAAAAGCGTCATGATGCCGCGCCGCACAAGCGGCTCGCCGCCCGTAAGGCGAAGCTTGCGCACCCCGCGTTCCACGAACGCCGAGCACAGCCGGTCAAGCTCTTCGAGCGTGAGCAGATCGGCCTTGGGCAGGAAGGTCATATGCTCCGCCATGCAATACACACAGCGGAAGTCGCATCGGTCGGTCACCGAGACGCGCAAATAGCTGATGTCGCGGCCGAACGGGTCGACTAACGGTGGGCGCGCGTCACCAAGGCCGTGCCCTTGCACGTAATTCATTTCCACGCTGTCCATCGGCATGCGTTTCCATGATTTCCCTGCGCATGATTTTTACGATCATGCTTCGGCTCCATATGAGCCAATGAGAGGCTTCTTATAGCAACCCATATAGTCAGTGTTTGTGCCCGATAAAGCCCTGATCGTCCACAACATTCTTCACAGGCGCGAGACCGCTGATGGCGGCCGGCAGTTCTGCGAAGGAACTGATGACCCGGTCCGGCCGTAATGTCGCAATGGGAACATCGGTATAGCCGAAATCGACGGCGACAACCGGCACCTGGGCGGCGCGCGCGGTGCGGATGTCGGTGACCGAATCCCCGACCATGATGGCGCGCTCAGGTTCGCCGCCGGCGCGCATCACGGTCGCCCGGAATATCTGCGGATCGGGCTTCTGCACCCCGAACGTATCCTGGCCGCAGATCGCCGCGAAGCGATCGGCGAGCTGTAGCGCGTCGAGGAGGCGCTTGGACAGCCATTCGAGCTTGTTGGTGCAAACCGCCAGCCGATGACCCTGATCGGCCAGGCAGTCGAGCGCCGCGTCGAGCTGCGGGAAGGGACGCGAACGGTCGGCGATGTGTTCGGCGTAATGCGCCACAAAGGCTCGATACAGCCGGTCGACCTCCGCAGGCGAACAATTGCGCCCCTCGATGACCAGGGCGCGCTCGATCATGCCGCGCGCGCCGCCTCCGATCAGCGGCCGGGCCATTTCGTAAGGAACCTCGGGCAGGCTGTGGCGCGCGAGGATGTGATTGAGCGTATCGATCAGATCGGGGGCGGTGTCGATCAGCGTGCCGTCCAGATCGAAGACGATGGTGAGCATGATTTTGCCTAGCTGGCGATGCACTGCGGCGCAAGCGTAGCTGCACCCCGCTCAGTCCTCTTTCACCGAACGGCGAGGGGGCGTTCGCATCTCAGCGCGATTTGCCCTACATACCGGCCATGGACGTCGAAGCTCATAAGCGCGCCGCCGCCGCCCGCGCGCTGGAATTTGTGCGGTCGGGCATGCGGCTCGGGCTCGGCACCGGTTCGACCGCCAAACACTTCATCGATTTGCTCGGCGACCGCGTGCGGGCGGGACTCGATGTCGTGGCCGTGCCGACGTCGGAGGCGACACGCGCCCAGGCAGAGCGGCTCGGCATCGCGCTGACCACGCTCGACGACACGCCGGAGCTCGATCTGACTGTCGATGGCGCCGATGAGATTGCGCCGGACCTCACCCTGATCAAGGGCGGCGGCGGTGCCTTGCTGCGAGAGAAAGTTGTCGCGGCGGCCTCTGCCCAAATGGTGGTTATTGCCGACGAATCCAAATGGGTCTCCTTGCTCGGCCGCTTCCCGCTGCCGATCGAAATCGCGCCTTTCGGCGCCACGGCCATCCACCGCGCGGTGGAGGCGGCGAGCGCGGCGGCCGGTTGTCCGGGACCGGCGCAGTTGCGCAAGGGCAAAAATGGCCAGGCTTTTGTTACCGACGGCGGGCATTGGCTCCTGGACGCCCAATTACAACGCATCGCCGACCCGCAGGCGCTGGCGGCGCTGCTGTGCACGGTTCCCGGCGTGATGGAGCACGGTCTGTTCATCGGCATTGCGCGGACTGCTATTCTTAGCCGGTCCGGACGGGGTGCGCCTCGTCGAGCGGCCCTGAATCCCAGGCAAAGGAGCACAATCCCTCACCATGTCCGAGTACGATGTTGATCTTTTCGTTATCGGGGGCGGCTCGGGAGGCGTGCGTGCCGCGCGCATGGCGGCGCAGCATGGCGCGCGTGTCATGCTCGCGGAGGAGTATCGCGTCGGCGGCACCTGCGTCATTCGCGGCTGCGTGCCGAAGAAGCTTCTCGTCTATGCGTCGCGCTTTCGCGCCGAATTCGAGGACGCCGCCGGCTATGGCTGGTCGGTCCCGCATTTGTCGTTCGATTGGCCCACGTTGATCGCCAACAAGGACAAAGAGATTGCACGGCTGGAAGCGGCCTACACGGCAACCCTCGAGAAGGCCGGCGTCACCGTTGTCAAAAGCCGCGCGGTGCTGGCCGATGCCCACACGGTGCAATTAGCAAACGGCGAGCGCGTGCGCGCGGCTTATATCTTGATCGCGACCGGCGGCGCGCCGAGCTATGGTGATCCGATCCCCGGTATCGAGCACGCCATTTCCTCGAACGAAGCCTTCCACCTCGCGCATCTGCCGCCGCACGTATTAGTCCAGGGCGGCGGCTACATTGCCGTCGAATTCGCCGGCATTTTCGCCGGGCTCGGCGCGCGAGTGACGCTGGTCTATCGTGGCGAGAACATTTTGCGCGGCTTCGACGACGACGTGCGTCAACATCTCCGCATGGACATGGAGAAGCGCGGCATCAGGGTGTTTACCGGCTGCAAGGTCGAGGCCATCGAGCAGACCGGCTCGCACTTCTCGGCGCGTCTTACGGGCGGGAACCACATCAGCGCCGATTGCGTCATGTTTGCTGTCGGCCGCCAGCCGAACATCGGCAGGATGGGGCTCACGGAGGCGGGGGTCGAAATCGGCAAAAACGGCGGCGTTGGCGTCGACGAATACTCGCGTACGAGCGTCGCCAACATCTACGCCATTGGCGACGTGACCAATCGCATCAACCTCACGCCCGTGGCCATTCGCGAGGGGGCCGCTTTCGCCGCCACGGTGTTCGGCGGCAAGCCGACGGCGGTCGATCACACCAACGTGCCGACTGCGGTGTTCTCCGATCCCGAAATCGGGGTCGTCGGTCTCACCGAAACCCAGGCCCGCGCGCGATTGGCGCAAACCGATATCTACCGGGCGATGTTCAAGCCGCTCAAGACGACCTTGTCCGGCCGCGATACGACGGTGCTCACCAAGCTCGTGGTCGACGGCGATTCCGATCGCGTGGTTGGCTGCCACATCGTCGGGGAGGGCGCCGCCGAGATGGTTCAGGTTGCCGCCATTGCCGTGAAAATGGGGGCTACGAAGGCCGATTTCGACGCCACGATGGCCCTGCACCCGACCACGGCCGAGGAACTGGTGACGATGCGGCAGAAGAGCGCCAGCTACGCCCGGGAGGCGGCGGAATAGCGGGATTTTGGCGTGGGCTGTCCCGGCCGCGAGCCCTTGTGTATATATCCGCCGTCATTCCGGCCAAGTCGCAATGGCGGCGAGAGCCGGAATCCATAACCACCATTCGTGACTATGGATTCCGGGCTCGAGCCCGCGTCCCGGGATGACGGTGTGGAGGCAGCGTATGACGAAGCTGACAAACTCGGCCAAGTGGAGCCCGGACTCCTGGCGCGCAATGCCGATCGTGCAGGTGCCGGACTATCCCGACGCCAAGGCGCTTGCCGATGTCGAGGCGCAGCTCGCGAGCTTTCCGCCGCTGGTTTTTGCGGGTGAGGCACGTAACCTCAAGCGCGCTTTGGCGCAGGTTGCCGCCGGCCAGGCTTTCCTCCTTCAGGGCGGCGATTGCGCCGAGAGTTTCGCCGAGCACGGTGCCAACAACATCCGCGATTTCTTCCGTCTGTTCCTGCAGATGGCGGTGGTGCTGACTTATGCGGCGGCGTCCCCGGTGGTGAAGGTCGGCCGCATTGCCGGCCAGTTTGCCAAGCCGCGCAGTTCGCCGACCGAGAAGCGCGGCGGGGTCGAGTTGCCGGCTTATCGCGGCGACATCATCAACGCCACCGAATTCACGCTCGAAGCGCGCACGCCGGATCCGCGCCGGCAGCTCGAAGCCTATCGGCAATCGGCAGCCACGCTTAATCTCCTGCGCGCCTTCGCCACCGGCGGCTACGCTAATCTCTCGAACGCGCATCAATGGATGTTGTCGTTCGTCAAGGACTCGCCGCAGTCGAAGCGTTATCAGGAGCTCGCCTCCCACCTCACCGAGGCGCTTAACTTCATGCGCGCCTGCGGCATCGATCCCGAGGTGCACCCCGAGATGCGCACGACCGACTTCTTCACCAGCCACGAAGCGCTGCTGCTTGGCTACGAGCAGGCCTTTACGCGGGTCGAATTCGACGACCGGCGATTGGTACTGTACCAGCGGCCACATGCTCTGGGTGGGCGATCGCACCCGGCAAGCGGACCATGCGCACATCGAGTTCTGCCGCGGCGTCAAAAATCCGCTCGGATTGAAGACCGGGCCGACGCAAAAGCCGGACGAGCTTCTCAAGCTCATCGACATGCTCGATCCGGACAACGAGCCCGGCCGCCTCACTCTGATTTGCCGTATGGGTGCGGACAAGGTTGCAGATCATTTGCCGCGCCTCATTCGCGCGGTGCAGCGTGAGGGCCGCAATGTGGTGTGGTCGTGCGATCCGATGCACGGTAACACCATCACCTCGGTGACCGGCTACAAGACCCGGCCATTCGATCAAATCCTCAAGGAGGTTCGGACCTTTTTTCAAGTTCATGCCGCCGAAGGCACCTATGCCGGCGGCGTGCATCTGGAAATGACCGGGCAAAACGTCACCGAATGCACCGGCGGTGCGCGTGCGATCAGCGAGGAAGACCTCAACGATCGCTATCACACCGTGTGCGATCCGCGGCTCAACGCCGAACAGTCGCTCGACCTTGCCTTCCTCCTGGCCGATCTGCTCAAGGAAAAGCGCGCCGCCAAGCCAAAGCCGCTACCGGCGGTGGCGGGGCTGTAATTTTCCTGACAACCGATTAGACCAGAGCGCGCGCGTTGGTCACTTCGCCGGGGAGTCAACCTCGCGCCTTTTCGCTCGCCAAGCGCTGGCGAACGCTGGCGCCGGCTTCATACCAATCGCGGGTGTTGTTCACGATCTTCACCACCGAGAGCATCACCGGCACTTCGATCAGTACCCCCACCACGGTCGCAAGCGCCGCGCCGGAGTTGAAGCCGAACAGACTGATCGCGGCAGCAACGGCCAGTTCGAAGAAGTTGCTGGCGCCGATCAATGCTGACGGACAGGCGACACAATGCGCTTCGCCGGCGGCCCGATTGAGCACATAAGCAAGCCCGGCGTTAAAGTAGACCTGGATCAAGATTGGCACTGCCAGCATCGCGATAATCAGTGGCTGGCGGAGAATCTGCTCGCCCTGGAAACCGAACAGAAGCACCAGCGTGGCGAGGAGCGCCATAAGCGAAATCGGCTGCAGCACGGAAAGAAGCCGCCGGAGCGCGTTGCTGCCGCCCCTCGCGAGTACGCTGCGCCGAACGACCTGTGCAATGACGACCGGCACGACGATGTAGAGCGCGACCGAAAGGAGCAAAGTCTCCCACGGCACAGTGATCGCCGAAATGCCAAGCAGGAGGCCTACGATCGGGGCAAAGGCGAACACCATGATCACGTCATTGAGAGCTACCTGACTGAGCGTAAAATGAGGCTCGCCCTCCGAGAGGTTGCTCCAGACAAACACCATCGCCGTGCATGGCGCTGCCGCGAGCAGGATGAGGCCCGCGACATAGCTGCTGATCTGATCCGCCGGCAGATAAGGCTTGAACAGCCAGGCGATGAAGAGCCAGCCCAGGAAGGCCATGGAGAAGGGTTTCACCGCCCAATTGATGAAGAGCGTGACCCCGATACCTCGCCAATGCTCCTTGACCCCCGACAAGGCCGCGAAATCGATCTTCATGAGCATCGGGATGATCATCAACCAGATCAGCACTGCGACCGGCAGATTGACTTTGGCGATCTCCGCCGAACCGATGCTGTGAAACGCGGCGGGAAGGAAGTGTCCAAGCGCGATTCCAACAAGGATGCAAAGGGCGACCCAAACGGTGAGGTAGCGTTCGAATGTGGACATGATCGGACTCGGCCGTCCTTTTTCTTGTGGTTGCGCGATTTTGCAATTGACCGCGGCTTCAAAACGAAGACGCGTCGTTCATTCAGCCACCGACGCGGGTTTGTCGCCGCCATCTTTCGTCTTGCCGATCGCATCCAATTGCTTCTGCAGGGTGAGCAAGTCGAGCGATTTCATCGGAAGACTCACGAAGATATTGATACGGTTCGTAAGCATGCGCATGGTATCGGCGAATGCGTATCGCATTTCCGCCTCGGTCCCGACCACCGCAGCGGGATCGGGCATGCCCCAATGTGCTGTCATCGGCTGCCCCGGCCAGACCGGGCACACCTCTGCGGCGGCGTCGTCGCACAGCGTAAAAGCAAAATCGAGCTTGGGTCCATTCGGGCCGGAGAACTCCAGCCAGCTTTTCGACCGAACTCCGCCGACATCGTAATTCAATCGTCGCAGCAGATCGATGGCGTAGGGGTGGACCTTCCCCTTTGGTTGGCTTCCTGCCGAGAATGCTCGAAATCGCCCCTGTCCGGCGCGGTTGAGAACGGCTTCCGCCATGATCGAACGCGCCGAGTTTCCGGTGCAGATAAACAAGACGTTGAATACTCTATTCTCAACCATTTTTATCATACGCGCGCCCTCCCGCTGGTCGTCTTGCCCTCAGCATCCTGCTGCGCCGCGTTGGGCGGCGACACGATCATGAAACGCGATGCCCAGCACTATCGACCACCAGTTCGCCGTCCTCCTTCCGAAACTCGCCGAGTTGAGGACCTGGAAGCAAATCGAGCACGGTTTCCGAAGGCCGACACAGCTTCACGCCGAGTGGTGTGACCACGATTGGCCGATTGATAAGGATTGGATGAGCAATCATTGCATCGAGCAGCTGATCGTCGGTAACCGTTGGATCATCCAGTCCAAGGTCGTGATACGGGGTACCTTTCACGCGTACGATATCTCGAACGGAAGTGCCCATTCGGGCGATGAGCGACTTCAACATCGCGCGGCTTGGCGGGCATTTCAGATATTCGATCACATGGGGCTCAATGCCGGCATTGCGGATAAGCCCGAGTGTATTGCGGGAGGTGCCGCAATCCGGATTGTGATAGATGATGGCGTCGATCATTCCCGCGCTCTCGTTACGTTGTCCGAGAAGGTGACCTCAGCTTTTACCAGCCCGGCGCTGGTCAATGCTGTGTTTCGCGAACCCCACGGCCATCGTTAGGATGGCGCCTGCGGCAAGCCCCATGAATCCTTGCAGCAGCCATTGCGTGACAGGGTCGGCGTCTTGCTGCACTTCGCCGGTCGAGTTAACAACGGTCCCGGCCAGCGTTTGCAGGAAATAGCCGCTGAATGCCCCGCCCGCGGCGCCGGCGATGGTGTGCCCAATCACCCCGAAAGAGTATTCCTTCACGGCAGCAGAAATGGCGTGCGCGCCGATAATTCCGGCGATGATCTCGATGACGAGATTGGTGACGGTCCAGATCATCGCGCCCTGCTCCTGCGTTTCTTCTTTTGCTGCAAAGCTGGAGCGCAACCGCATTCCGCTTCTTCCACTTGGCCCGGCAGACCGCACAGCTCGGGACGGCCCTCACAACAATCGGTGACAAGGAACGCGATAAGCGCGCTGATGCCTTCCGCATCGGCGCGATAGGTGATCGTCCGGCCCTCGCGCGTGCCTTTCACCAGACCCGCGCGCGCCAAGATGGCGATGTGGGTCGAAAGCGTATTGTGCGGACAACCTACGGCGTCGGCGAGCGCGCCTGCGGACAGGCCCGTCGGTTCCTTCCGCACCAGCAGCCGGAATATTTCCAAACGGGTCGGCTGGCCTAGCGCGGAGAGTGCCGCCAGTGCGTGTGGTGCCGTCATGGCTCCCCCGCCGAAGCCGACATGCCCGACCACGGCCAATGAGTTTGTCCGCATAAGACCTCCGCATCTGTGCGCTGAACCAGCCTATCGCGCGATTGTCACAAATAAATTACATAGTTCTGGAATTCTCGACATATTGACTTTTAGCGATCTGCGCAGGGGAGATCAACATGCGTCTGAAGCTTGGCGCGGCTGTATTTGCCGCGTGTCTGATTGCCGCACCAGCTGCAATTGCGCTGGATCAGAGCCTCCCCGCCTATCAGGCGATAGCCGGGGTCTCGGGTCAAATCAAATCGGTTGGCTCGGACACGCTCGGCCGCGAGATGACATCGTGGGCAAAGGCATTCGAGAGTCTTTACCCGGACGTGAGAATAGAAATCGAGGCGAAAGGGTCGGCGACGGCACCGCAAGCGATGCTCGACGGCACGGCGCAGTTCGGCCCGATGTCTCGTCCGATGACGGCGGAAGAGACCGCAGCCTTTGAAGGGAAGTATGGCTACAAGGTTTCCAGCTTCCGTGTCGCGGTTGATGGATTGGCAGTTTACGTCAACAAGGACAACCCAATTCCCTGCCTGACGCTTCCGCAGGTCAGCGGAATCTTCTCGTCAAATCGTAAGGCTCCGGGTAGCGCCAACATCAGGACATGGGGCGACCTTGGCCTCACTGGCGATTGGGCGGCACGGCCGATCACGCTTTATAGCCGCAATACTCTTTCGGGAACTTACGAGTATTTCCGGGAAGCAGCGCTCTACGGCGGAGATTACAAACCCAACGTCAAACTGCTGCCCGGCTCGGAGGCCGTCGTGGACAGCGTAGCCGGCGATAAATTTGCGATCGGCTATTCTGGTATCGGCTACAAGACCGATGGTGTTCGCACCGTACCGCTCGCCTCCTATTACGGTGCGGCCTGCCACGACGCCTCTGCTGAGGCGACCCTTTCCGGCAAGTACCCGATCGCGCGATACCTGTATGTTTACATCAACAAGAAGCCTAACCAGCCGCTCGACCCGCTGCGCGCCGAGTTCATCAAATATATCCTCTCCAAGGATGGGCAGTCTCAAACTGAAAAAGGCGGATTTTATCCAATCACCAATGACATCCGTGAGAGTGAATTGAAGAAATTGGGAATTTCAACTCCCTAGATTGTGATCCCTTACTCAACCGGCAGAAACGTCCACCCACGGCATCCATCACTTGCAGCACGCCGAAGCGGTTGCTGGCGCAACGGATTCCGTCGGCGCACAGCAGGCTTTGGCGTGGACTATGCGTGCCTCTCGCTCGCCGGTGCCATCGCCGTACTCGGTTGATTCACCGGTCGTGTGGAACGTCTCCCAGGCAATGCCGGCCGGATCATCGATCCAGGATTTCTCCGATTTGGCGTAGCAGCAGGCCGTTTCGCCCTGCTCGATGATGGTTCCGCCGGCCTTGCGCAAGCGGGCGTAAACCTCGTGCAGCTCGGTCTTATCTTCAACCTGAATGCCGAGATGATCGAGGCCGGGCTCGCGCCCGCGCGCCGAAATTGCAAAATTCACGCGGGGATCGTCGAGCATCCATTTGGCGTAGTCAGGCTTTACCACGGCAGGCTGCGCATCAAACAGCGCCGAGTAGAAGCCGATCGATTGCCGAAGGTTCTCAACGGCGACGTGAACATGCATGCGTTTCATGGCAGTCTCTCCTCATATCGCGGGTAAGGGCTGATATCCGATGCGGTCCATCATCGTTTCAAAGTAATCCCGGACCTTATGGGGGAAGCAAAGCCCCTTAACGATTGCAGCAGATCGAAGCAGTGGAAGGACGCGGATGTCATCGAGCGAGAGTTTGCCGTTGATCGCCAATGGGCTTTCAATCAGGCGATCGAGTTCCTCAAGTTCAGGCATCAGCTCTTTGATATGCCGACGAGTATTTGCGCGGAGCTCGATGAAATCTCCGAATGCCTTTCGCTTACGCAGATTGTAATGGTCAAGGGCGGCGATCGTGCCGAACTCGGGCAGACCGAGCAGCGGATAGCGCGGCATCGTAAGCGGTGCCGTCTTGGCGACCACTTTGTCGGCCCACGCGGCAATTTCGCCACGCTGTGGTCCGGTCAAGATGCGGTCGCCGAAGCCGTCGACATATGCGACCATGTCCATGCTTTCGAGCATGGGCCGACCGTCATCCTTTATGAAAATCGGGATGACGCGTTTGCCGACGAGCCCAATCATAGTATCGGAATCATCGTCGAGAACGACCGTCTCCTGCAAATGCAGGCGCTTGAGTGCGGCGATCATGCGCACGCGAAAGCAGAGGGAGCAGTGCTCGAACATATAGAGGCGCATCACACTCGCTCTTTGCGGACCGCTGGCAATTCGGAGTTCTTGCATTTCGGACGCGCGCGTTGTGGGCTCCGCCCTTGGCAACAATTCTCGGTCAGGTATGCGATCAAGGCGTTCATCGCCTCATAGCGCGCCGCATAGATCATCGAGCGGCCTTCCCGGCGCACCGTGACGAGACCCGCTCCGCGCAAGCGGTCGAAGTGAAAGGTGAGCGTGTTGGGCGCGAGCTTAAGCGCGCTGGCGACGCTGCCGGCAGACAGTCCCTCCGGCCCGGCCTGCACCAGCAAACGATACACGTCGAGACGGTTGTCCTGGGCGAGCGCGGCCAAGGCCGCTACGGCATCTGACTTTTCCATAATTCAACGAATATTGAAATATCCGAGGATGTCAAGAGTTATTTCGATAAGGACTGAAATGAGAGGACGGCCAAAATGGAGCGCGCTCTACGGCGGAAGCAGTATTCCGGCAGCCAGGCTCGCCAGGAAGATCGCTGCAAAAGGTATCCAAGTTCCAACGAGGCTCCGAAACATCGCGTAGCTGCGCTCGAACAACGGGGCGACGACGACGGCATCGAGGAGCATCACGAGCCCGGTCACCACGACGGCGCGCAGCACTGAGTTAAATTGCGGCGCAAGCGATTTGTGAATGGCTGAGACGACGAAGGCGAGAACGGGCGCTGCGACCAAGTGAATACGCAAGGTCGTATCGAGGGTCCAAATTTGCCGCCCGATGGCAATCACGGCGCCGCACGCGGCCCAGAGAACCAACCCCAGTCCGACTAGATAGACCCAAGCCATTGGCATCCACTCGGCATCGTTTGAAGCACGCATATCCGTCTGCTGATTTTGAGTTTTTGCATCTTATACACCATGCGGCTTTACGAAGCGCTCAGGCTGATCCACGAACGAGCGCGGCAATAAAGAAACACGCAAACAATTTGATTCAAATCTTTCGCGTCAAAAAAAGACTTCAACAGGCGCGGGGCGTGCGGTGCTGGTACGGTTTCATTTACCGCGATGGATCGCGATTGCGTGGCTGGTGGCGACTCCGGCTTATGCTTCCGATCAGGCCGTGCCGCCACTGCTGTGGCCGCCACAGCTTTTGGCGCCGATGCCGACCAAGGCCGCGCCGATCCCGCAGGTTGACTATTTCACGCCTCAACCCATGCCTGCCTTTGAGGTCGAATTCGCGGCGCGCTATTGGTACGGCAGCGCCAGTACCGGCAAGAGCCTCTACGATATTCCGAGCCTGTCGAGCGCGATGGTGTCGCGCCTGACTTACAGCGGCATGAATCCAAACTCGGGCGAGTTGGCCGGCCGCGTCGCCTTCACCAATGGCTGGTTCCTCAAGGGCTATGTCGGCGCCGGCGGTTTGCTGGGAGGTCATTTGCAGGACGAAGACTTTCCGCCCGGCATCAGCACCTATTCGAGTACGACGAGCAACCAGAGCGCCGGCTGGCTGAACTATGTCAGCGCGGATCTCGGATACAACGTCGTGCGCGGCGGCGATTTTCGTGTCGGCGCCTTCGCCGGCTATCACTACTTCAACGAAAGCGTGAACGCCTTCGGCTGCACGCAAACTGCCGGTAATCCCGAAGTTTGCGAGCCAGCGGTGCCGAATTCAATCGAGGTCATCTCACAAGAGAACCACTGGCAATCGGTGCGTGTTGGCGTCGACGGTTCGCTGCTCATTGGCCAACGCTTCACGCTGAGCGGCGAGGCGGTCTGGCTGCCCTACGTCTCTCTCAGTGGTGCTGACAGCCATTGGCTGCGCATCGGCACGGTAGTCGGCGATTTCGCCGGCCCGATTCCGGAGAACGGCACCGGCCAAGGTTATCAGTTCGAGGCGCTCCTCTCCTACCAGGTAACGGAATACGGCAGCATCGGTATCGGCGGTCGCTATTGGCACATGCAGACGAACGGCAACACAAACTTCCAGGGCAATGTCGTTGGCGAGACGGCGTTTCCGCAGCCGGTCGCGTGGAAAACCGACATTTACGGGGTGTTCATTCAGGGTAGCCTCAAGTTCGGCCCTTATCCCCTTGGCGGCCTCAACTGATAAATATCATCGTGCCGGCGAGCCCATTGCCGTACCTGACGATCCGGCGCTAGACCTTAAACATGAACACGCCTCCCGCTGATCGTCTGGCTATTGCCGTGGCGCAGCTCAACCCCATTGTCGGCGACGTCACCGGCAATCTCGAGCGCGCCCGCGCCGCGCGTGCGCAAGCGGCCCGTGGCGCTACCGACATCGTCGCCTTTTCCGAGCTTTTTATTGCCGGCTATCCTCCGGAAGACCTAGTGCTCAAGCCGGCGTTCCAGGCCGCCTGCCGCGCCGCGATCGAGACGTTGGCGCGCGAGACCGCCGATGGCGGTCCTGCGGTGCTCATCGGCGCGCCTTGGCTTGAGGATGGCAAACTTCACAACGCCTATGCATTCCTTGCCGAGGGAAAAATCGAGGCGATCCGTTTCAAGGTGAACCTGCCGAATTACGGCGTATTCGACGAGAAGCGCGTGTTCGTGCCCGGGCCGGTTCCTGGCCCGGTAAGCTTCCGTGGCGTGCGGCTTGGCTTGCCGATCTGCGAGGATACCTGGACCGATTGGGGCGACTACGAGAACGTGGTTGAGTGCTTGGCCGAGACTGGCGCCGAGTTGCTCATCGTGCCTAATGGCTCGCCATATTGGCGCGACAAGGCGGACGTGCGCCTCAATGTAGCCGTCGCGCGCGTCACAGAAGCCGGCCTGCCGCTCCTTTATATCAATCAGGTCGGCGGCCAGGACGAACTCGTCTTCGACGGCGCATCGTTCGCGCTTAACGCCGATCGCTCGATCGCGTTCCAGCTTCCAGCCTTCCGCGAAGCGATCGTGACGACGCATTGGTCAAGAACGAACGGCGTGTGGCGCTGCGCACCGGGCCTAATCGCAGCGGCTGAGGAGTCCGACCGGGCGGATTACACCGCCTGCATGCTGGGGCTGCGCGACTATGTGGATAAGAACCGCTTCAAAGGTGTCGTGCTCGGTCTTTCCGGCGGCGTCGATTCGGCGTTGTGCGCGGCGCTTGCGGTCGATGCGCTGGGAGCCGACCGCGTGCGCTGCGTGATGCTGCCGTATCGTTTCACGTCCCAAGAATCTCGCGATGACGCTGCGGCGGTCGCCCGCGCGCTCGGCGTCCACTACGATATCGTTCCGATCGAGAGCGCGGTGCAAGGCCTTGAAGCGGCGCTCGCGGGCATCTTTGCCGGCGCGCCGCGCGACGTCACCGAGGAGAATTTGCAGGCGCGCGCCCGCGGCACGATCCTGATGGCGATCTCTAACAAATTCGGCCTGATGGTGGTGACCACGGGGAACAAGTCGGAAATGTCGGTCGGCTACGCCACGCTCTATGGCGACATGAATGGCGGCTTCAATCCGATCAAGGATCTCTACAAAACCGAAGTCTATAGGTTGACGCGGCTGCGCAACATCTGGAAGCCGGATGGCGCGCTCGGCCCTGACGGGCCTGTGATTCCGGAGAACGTGCTGACGCGGGCGCCGAGTGCCGAACTGCGCGAGCATCAGACAGACCAGGACACGCTGCCGCCCTACGACGTGCTCGACCAGATCCTCGAGCGCCTGGTCGAGCGCGAGCAGCCGCTCGCCGCCATCATCGCCGCCGGCTTCGAGCGCGAGACGGTGATGAAAGTCGAGCGCATGCTCAACCTTGCGGAATACAAACGCCGGCAGGCGGCGCCGGGCGTAAAAGTAACGCTGAAGAATTTCGGCCGCGACCGGCGCTATCCAATCACCAGCCGCTTTTCTGATCCCGGCACCGAACCGCGCACCGCGGTCCGCGCGATCGAGATTATGCCACGGCCAAGGCAGGCGCCGCCGATTTTTGATGACGCGCTCTAAATTCTTGTTTTGAGCATGATCTTATCCGAAAACCGGAGTCCACTTTTCGGATCATGCTCTAATGCGCCGCCACGAAGGGCGGACCTACGGTGCGCACGCCGCCCCGCGTTGAAGCATCAGAGCCGGATGCGCTTTGGTCCGTCGCAATGGGCGTTGCGTCGGCGTCCTGCGGCTTGAAGCCGGGCTTGAGCGGTGGCTTCGTGTTTGTGCCTTTCGGCTGCGGCGGCTGCGACAGGGCTTTGGCGTTCTGATCGGTCACCACGATGTCGCCACTCTCAAGCGTGCTTGCGTCGTCGGCATTTTTCAGCGCGTCGGCCCAGCTTTGGCCCGGACGTTTGCAGGAACACGCCGCGGTGAACTCCTTGCGATAATGGAAGGCATTCGGCAGTTCGGTATAGGCTTGGCCGCTGATCGACACTGCTTGGTTGATGTCCTCGCCGGGATTGCGATAGCTGTAGAGTACAGCTTCGGCGGCGGGACACTCGCGCTGGCACGCGCGTTGGTCATCGGGAAACCGGTTCGGCACCGTCGAATACGAGATCGGGAAGTAATATCCGTCGCAGGTGCGCACGCAGACGGTGCGATAGGTGCCGGAAGGCGCGCCATCGCCGCCGGGATTGATAATCGTGCCGGAAAACAGCGCGTCAAGGAATCCGCCCGGACCCGCTGCCGCCGCCGCGGCGCGATATTGCGGTCCGCAATTGTTCTGCGCCAGTTGTCCGATGAGCGCGCGACGCGGTCCTTCCTGATCGGTGTTGCCGCTCTTGAGACGCTCGAGGTCGCTCATGGCGTGATCGAGATTGTCGCGCATCTGCTGGATTTGCGCGTTCAGCGGCTGGCATTGCGGCGCTCTTCCGGTGAAGAGCGCAAAAAATCCGCCGCCCTCGCAGCCGAGCTTCTTCGATTGCACCAGGGTGCGGTCGAGGTCGGCCTGCTGCTTGGCGATCGCGTCTTCATAACGCTTGATCTGTTCAGCGCGCGCGGGATCGGCAGACCCGCGGTTGAGCATCGCCAATTGGCTTTCGAGGCGCACGCAAACCGGATTGGAGGTCGCCTGATCCGGCATAGGAGCAGGCGGCGGCGCGGTCTGTGCGACAGCGGCGATTGAAAGCGCGCCCGCGCCGACGACAGCGAGGCCAAGACTGCGCACGTGGTTGATCATCCTACGGTCCCGACCCTGTGCCGCCCGCGTTGGCGCGATCAAGCGATGCAATGGTGACCAAAGTGTGAATACAGCCCGTTTACACGGCATCCGGCTGGTTTTCCGGACGGGCCCGGTCGAAGGCGGCAAGCTTCAGACAAGCGGCTTCGATGCTGACAATCTTGGGAAACTTTTCCAGCGGGACGTTCAAGCGCCGCGCATTGGCGACCTGCGGCACCAGATAGACGTCGGCCAGCGTCACCTGGTCACCGCTGGCATAAGGGCCGGGCCGGACCAGGGCCTCGATCGCCTCAAATCCCTCGATGACCCAATGATGGTACCAGGCGTCGATGGCGGTCTGCTCCTGGTGCATCTCGCGTTTCAGGTAGCGCAGGGTCCCGCTATTGTTGAGCGGATGGATATCGCAGGCGATGATGTCTGCGAGCGCGCGTACCCAGGCGCGCGCAATCGGTTCTTTAGGCAGAAGTGGCGGATCGGGCTGTGTTTCGTCGAGATATTCGATGATGGCGAGCGATTGAATGAGCACATCGCCGGTCGGAGTGATCAGAGCGGGCACGCGCATCTGCGGGTTCACTGCGCGGAATTCGGGCCGTCGGTTGTGGCCGCCGTCCTTGACCAGGTTAACCGCCACCGTCTCGTAGCCAAGGCCTTTAAGATTGAGCGCGATGCGCACGCGATAGGCAGCCGACGAGCGGAAATAAGAATAGAGTTTCATGCTGCTCAAACTGCTTCGCGGCCGGCTCTAAGCGAACACGGAATAGACAACCGCCGCCAGTGCGCAGCCGATGATCGAGAACTTAACGGCGTAGTACACCTTCTTATTCCACGCCTTCATCCGTTTGCCGACGAGACGTACCTGATAGAGATAATGGAACATCTTGTTGAAGACGCCGACCGGCTCGCCCTCGACGTTCTGTGTTTTGGTCTGCTGAACGATATGATGACAGACCCAGCGGTTGATGTTGGTCATAATGCGGGTACGCAGCGGGCGCTCGACATCGCAGAACAGGATGATGCGTGTCTCGTTGGTCGTGTTCTCGGCGTAGTGCACGTAGGTTTCGTCGAACAGCAAGTCCTCGCCGTCGTGCCAGGTGTACGGCTCGCCGTCGACGAAGATGCGGCATTCGCCGGGCGATTTTGGCGTCACCAATCCGAGGTGATAGCGCAGCGAACCGGCATATGGATCGCGATGCGTTACCAGCCGGCTACCGGGGCCGAGGCTGGCAAACATGGCGCCCTCGATCCCCGGAATCGATTCGAGCAGCGCTACCGTCCGCGGGCACATCGCCTTCGCCGAAGGAAGCGGTTCGCCGTACCATTTGAGATAGAACCGCTTCCAGCCGGTGCGGAAGAACGAGTTGAAGCCGAAATCGTTGTACTTGTCCGCCGCCTTGATGCGGCCTTGATCGAACAGCGCCAGCGCTTCTTCGCGAATGATTTCCCAATTGTCGCGCAGCTTTGCCAGATCCGGGATGCTCGATGCCGGCAGCACCGGGCGACCGGGCAGCGCCGAGAACCAATACATGAGCACATTGTAGGGAGCGAGCAGCGTCGAGTGATCGGTCAACTGCCGTGTAAAGCTCAACCGCGCGCGTCCACGAAAATGGACGATCATCGCGGTGATTGCGAACCAGTAAAGCACAAGGAATTGCGGAGCGAGCAGGCGCGCAACCATTACCAACGTCCCCCAGTGGAACCGCCAGAGCGTAAATCTGTAGCATGAAAGCAAGGCGTCTTGAATACCGCGCGAGGCGGTCACTCGTCTTCGCCCGACCGCCCCATTTTGGCGACCAGCTGCGCGGATCGCGCGATCAGCTGCTGCAAGGCGCGATTGAACGCTTCGCGGTCGCCCGGCGTCAGGATTTCCGTCAAACGGGCAGCAAAGTCGAGGGCATGTGGGGCTAATTCCTCGTACATGGCCCGCCCGGCGGCGGTGAGCGACAGGAAGGCCTCCCGCTTGTCTTCACGGTTGGCGCGGCGCGCCAGTAGCCGGCGCTTTTCCAATAGCGCCACCGCCCGCGACACCTTGGTCTTGTGCATATGGGTGTGGCCGCCGATAGCCTTTGCGGTCATTACTTGGTACTGGCCCAACGTCACCAATACACGCCATTCCGGCACGCCGATGCCGTAGCGCCGTGCGTAGACGCGCGAGAGCGCCTGGGAAACAAGGCTCGCCACGACGTTGAGCTGATAAGGCAGGAATTGCTCGAGCTTGAGCGGCGCGTGTGTGTCGGATGTTGCCTCGTCGGAGGCCAAATCGTTGCCGATTGGGCCCTCGGTCGCCCGCTGACTAGCCATGGCTTTATCCGCGGCACCCTCGCGGCACGCGCTCGACGTGCCTCAAGCGCCGGCCGCCCCCGGGCGTCAGCGCATCAACACAAACATGGACGAAGTCGAGGAGCCACGCAACGGCGTCGATTCATTGCGCGCGATAGTGCGGCTGCTTAGACATCGGCGTGCGATCGTCCCATAATCGCAGCCAAGCGCGGACCGGCTAGCTGACGCGCGTCGCAACGGAAATGAGGGGCGATGGCCCAGAGCGAAATCGACGCTATCCGCGCCTTGCTCGGGTCTGAGCCGCGACCCGTTGACTGGGCAAACCGGCGCCAGCGTCTCGACGGAAGGTCTATGCGCGGTCATCGTAGAGACAAAGCGATGCTGCGGACAGCAATCACGCGGAGGATGCCGGGGAGGAAATGACAATGAGCGCGGAGTTCGCCTCGACTGCGGATCTGGCCGATAAGACGATCACCTTCGACGCCATCGGCCCCGATCTCTACGCATTTACCGCCGAAGGCGATCCCAATTCCGAAGTCATTGTCGGTGACAACGGGGTGATGGTCGTCGATGCCCAGGCTACGCCAGTTATGGCGAAGCAGGTCATCGATCGCGTCGCCAAAGTCACCGACAAGCCGATCAAATACGTCTTGCTCACGCATTATCACGCCGTGCGCGTGCTCGGCGCCTCGGCTTATGGCGGCGCGGAAATCCTGGCGTCGGCGGCAACGCGCGCCCTGATTGAAGAGCGCGGCAAACAGGACATGGATTCCGAGATCGGCCGTTTTCCGCGGCTGTTCCGCGCGGTCGAAAGCATTCCCGGCCTCACCTGGCCCTCGATTACGTTTCCCGACCAGATGTCGGTGTGGCTCGGCGCCCGCGAAGTCCGGATTATGCACATCGGCCGCGGCCACACGGCCGGCGATGTCGTCGCCTATGTGCCCGACGCTAACGTCGTGTTTTCCGGCGATCTGGTCGAGTATCGCTCGGCTTGCTACTGCGGCGACGCGCATTTCACCGACTGGCCGGCGACCCTTGACCGGCTTGCCGAGTTTAGCGCGACCGCGCTGGTGCCGGGCCGCGGCGCCGCGCTGAAAACGGCGAAGGAGGTAGCCGACGGCATCGCCTTGACCGAAGACTTTCTCACCACGCTCTATCGCACAGTTTCCGAGAGCGTCGGCAAGGGCCGCTCGCTCAAGGAAACCTATGACGCCGCTCGCCGCGTCATGGACCCGAAATTTGCGAACTTTGCCATCTACGAGCATTGCATGCCGTTCAACGTCGCGCGGGCCTATGACGAGGCCAAGGGCATCGAGCATCCCGTGATCTGGACGGCGGAGCGCGATCGCGCCATGTGGGCGTCGCTGCGCGGCTGAGCCAAGTACCTTAAACGCCAAGTACCTTATACAATGAGCAACATCCGCAAATCGGTCTATCGCTACGATTATCGCCGCTCGCCCGATCAGGATGCGGGCGCGGTCGCGCGTCATCCCGTTGTCGTGGTCGGAGCGGGGCCGGTTGGACTTGCCGCTGCAATCGATCTCGCCTCGCGCAGTGTGCCGGTCGTGCTCTTCGACGATGCCGACCGCATCGGCGAAGGGTCGCGCGGGATTTGCTGGTCGAAGCGCACGCTCGAAATTTTGGATCGGCTTGGCGTCGGCGAAGGCCTGGTTGCGCACGGCGTGACCTGGAAACTCGGCAAGGTGTTTTGCGGCGATGAGCTTCTGTTCTCCTTCGACCTCTTGCCGGAGGAAGGGCACAAAATGCCCGCCTTCATCAACCTGCAGCAATTTTATCTGGAAAAGGCGCTGGTCGACCGCGCGCTGGAACTTAAAAACCTCGATCTGCGCTGGAAGAACAAGGTCGTCGGACTCGATCGTCTCAATGACGGCGTGCGATTGACCATTGAGACGCCGGATGAGCCTTACCAGCTCGATGCCGACTGGCTTATTGCCGCCGACGGTGCGCGCTCGACCATCCGCGGCCTGCTTGGTCTCGACTTCGCCGGCGTCACCTTCGAGGACAAGTTCCTCATTGCCGACGTGCGCATGGCAGCGGATTTCCCGACCGAGCGCCGGTTTTGGTTCGCTCCCACCTTCCATGCGGGCCAGTCGGCGTTGATGCACCGGCAGCCCGATGATATCTGGCGCATCGACCTGCAGCTCCGCCCCGATGCTGATCCGGTCGCCGAGCGGGAGCCGCAACGAGTTCCGCGCCCGGCTCGACAAGGTGCTGGCGCCGCACGCCTACGAGCTGGAATGGGTCTCGATCTACACCTTCAATTGCCGGCGTCTTGATCGCTTCGTGCACGATCGGGTGATCTTTGTCGGCGACGCCGCGCATCAGGTGTCGCCGTTCGGCGCGCGCGGCGCCAATTCCGGCATCCAGGACGCCGAGAATTTGGCATGGAAGCTCGCCACGCTGCTCAAGGGCGAGGGCGGGCAAGCGCTGATCGAGAGCTACGATCTTGAACGCATTCAGGCGGCCGACGAAAATATCGGCCATTCAACGCGTTCGACGGATTTCATGTCGCCGCACTCGAGCGCCGAGCGGCGGCTGCGCGACGCCGTGCTGGCGCTGGCGCCTAAGGCCGAGTTCGCGCGCCGCATGGTCAATTCCGGGCGCTTGTCGCTGCCGGCGGTTTATAATTCCCCGCTGTCGACGCCGGATGAGATGCCATTCGCCGGCACCGCCAAACTTGGCGCGCCGCTGCCCGATGCGCCGCTAACACGGAGGGATGGCAGCGCGACGCATCTGCTGGAGAGTTTAAGGGGCGGTTTCGAGATAATTCACGTCAAGGGTGGTCAAGGCACGAATGGCGCCCGGGGCGGCGCTACCGACCAAATTGCTTTGACCGTTATCGGCGAGGATTATTCCGATCCGAACGGAATCTTCGCGCAGCGTTTCGATACGACGCCGGGCGCCACCTATCTCGTTCGGCCCGACCAGCATTTATGTGCGCGGTGGCGGGCCTTCGATGCCGCTGCCGTGGCGCGCGCGCATCAGCGCGCGTTGCAGAGATAAAGTCGATGCCGAAGCTGATAACCGCCTCGCAATTCGCCGAACCCGATGCCGCCTATCTTGCGGTCGTGGAAGCGCGCCGCAAGCTATCCGATGCCGAGGCGGCGGAGCTCGATGCGCGGCTGGTGCTCATCCTCGCTAATCACATCGGCGACATCGACGTGCTGCGCGAAGCCATCGCGCTGGCAAAGAAGACCGGATAGGGTCTTCAATTCAGCGCGAGCAGGTGATGGCGACGAAGTCATCGCAATTGGCGCCGTGGCAGGAGCCCGGGCCGCTTGTCGGGATGGCGCCGGTAATGTCGTCGCGGTCGACCTTGCGATAGGACAGCGCCTGGCCGAACTCGTGCGAGCGGCAATAGGAATTGGCCGCCGCCGCGCCGCACGCTGCGCCGGCGGCGAGGCAACGGTCGACGCCATAGCCGTCGCCGTTGTTGGCGATGATGAAAACGCGCTTTTCCGCCTGGGCAGCGGTTGCCCCAACCAGCGCGGCGGCAAAAGCCGCGGTCGCGATCATGGACCGCATGGAACCCCCACCCGGCGCCGGAAGCGCCGTCCCACCTTGCTATGAACGCGAAGAATGCGACGGTGGAGTTAAGACTGCGTTAACCCCCGCAATCGGAACGCTGTACGAGCTGCTCGCGCGCTTGTTCCGAAACCTCTAAGCGGGCCAGCCGCCAAGGAGCAGCCGATGGGAACGTTCAAGTCAAAAGTTGCGCTCGTCACCGGTGCCGGACGCGGGCTGGGGCGGGTGACCGCGTTAGCCTTCGCCCGCGAAGGTGCGCGGGTGGTTGTCGCCGATATCGACGAACCGAGCGGACAGGAGACGCTCAGCTTGCTGCGTGCGGCCGGCGGCGAAGGTCTGTTCGTGCCCTGCGATGTGCGCATCGAGTCGGATGTGGCGGCCATGGTCGCGAAAACGGTAGAGGCTTATGGACGCCTCGACTGCGCCGTGAACAACGCCGGCGTGGTGCGTTTCAGTCCGATCGTCGACGAGACGAGCGAAGGCTTTGACTTCCATGTCGACACTAATCTGCGCGGCGTTTTTTACTGCATGAAATACGAAATCCGGCAGATGCAGAAGAATGGCGGGGGCGCCATCGTCAACCAGTCGTCGATAACCGGCAGCCTGACCGGTAATCCGAATGAAGGCGCCTATGCCGCGACCAAAGGCGGCGTCGACGGGCTCACCAAGACCGTCGCGCTTGAGGTCGCAAAGGACAATATCAGCGTCAATGCAATCGCCGCCTGCGGCATCGACGCGCCCGGTGACGTTTTCCACCAGTGGATGGAGCGAGAGAACATTACGCCGGAACAGGCGAATAAGCTGTTTCCCATTGGGCGCATGGGTAAGGCTGAAGAGCTGACGGCAGCCGTCCTGTTTCTTTGTTCCGATCAGGCCCGCTTCATCGTCGGCCATCTTCTGGTCGTCGATGGCGGATGGATCGCGCGATAGGCCGGCGGAGTAGGGGGCGTTAACGGCGCTCCGGCTTGGTCCGGCCGCCTCGGAGGGAATATCTTGACGTTGCGGCCGTCCTCGATCATGGTGCCGGCCATGAACGGCCTTGACACCATCTGCGGCATTTGCCGGGAGATTATTCGCTAGCGACAACGCTGGCGGTGGCCGTCTTTATCTCATCATCGAGATCGATGGACGCCAGGCCAGCAGGCTGAAGGCGTATAATTCGATTCGATACCATGGACCTGAAACTCTACGATACGCTGACGCGTGAGAAGCGGGTTTTCCACCCGCTCGATCCGTCCAACGTGCGCATGTATGTGTGCGGGCCGACGGTCTACGACTTCGCCCATATCGGCAATGCGCGGCCGGTGATCGTCTTCGATGTGCTGTTCCGGCTCCTTCGTCATCTCTATGGCGCCGATCACGTCACTTACGTCCGCAACATCACTGACGTCGACGACAAGATCAACGCGCGGGCGGCGGAGGAATATCCCGGCCTGCCGTTGAATGAGGCGATCCGCAAGGTCACGGAAAAGACCGACAGGCAATTCCACGAAGACGTGGCCGCACTCGGGTGTTTGCCGCCGACCTTCGAGCCGCGGGCGACCGAAAACATCGCCGAAATGCGCGTGCTGATCGAGCGGCTGATTGCGTCAGGCAATGCCTACGTCGCCGAGGACAACGTGCTGTTCAGCGTGCCATCGATGCCCGATTACGGTGCGCTGTCGAAGCGGCCGCTCGACGAGATGATCGCCGGCGCCCGCGTCGAGGTCGCGGCGTACAAGAAAGACCCGCGGGACTTCGTGTTGTGGAAGCCGTCGAAGCCGGGCGAACCGGCATGGCCGTCGCCCGCCGGCGTCGGCGCGCCCGGCCGGCCCGGTTGGCATATCGAATGCTCGGCCATGGCTTGGCGCTATCTCGGCGAGATTTTCGACATCCACGGCGGCGGCATCGATCTCGTGTTTCCGCATCACGAGGACGAGATCGCGCAATCGCGTTGCGCCTTCGATACCCCGGTCATGGCGAATTACTGGGTGCACAACGGCTTTCTTCAGGTCGAACGCGAGAAGATGGCCAAGTCCACCGGGAATTTTGTGACGATTAGGGAGTTGCTAAAGCCGTGGCCGGGGTCTGTCCTCCGCTTTCAGATGTTGAAGACCCACTATCGGCAGCCAATTGATTGGACTCATAAGGGAACAGTGTCCGCATCCATTGAAATAGGTGTTTTTGAGACCTTCACTGAGGGGGTGCGGAGGCGCCAAACTCGTAACGGCGAAGTGCCGCCTGAGCTACTAACGGCGCTAAGTGATGATCTAAATATGCCCTTGGCGATTACGGCTCTCCATAAATTGGCCGAAGAGTGCAGACAGAGCAGCGACCCGTGGTCACAGCCAGCACATGACCTGCTAGCCGGCTGTGACCTTCTTGGCCTTGATCTTAACGACGTCAGCTTTCGCCAGATCTACGAGCGCCAACATGGTCAAATCGACGAAGGCAAAGTTGACAATCTTATCGAAGCGCGCACTAGGGCGCGCGAGCGCAAAGATTGGAACGAGTCCGACCGCATCCGCGACGAACTTGCCAGAATGGGCGTCGTGCTGAAAGACACCAAGGACGGCACCACCTGGGAGATCGCGAGATGATCGCCCGCCCACAAACCAAGCTCGCGATGCGGCCGATGTTGCCGACCGACGTGCCGCTGCTGGCGGAAATCTTCCGCGCCAGCATCGAGGAGCTTGCGGCCGAGGATTACAGCGAGGCGCAGCAGGAGGCGTGGGCGTCGGCGGCCGACGACGAGGGGGAGTTCGGCGCGCGGCTGGCCTCCGAGCTGACGCTGGTGGCGACGCTCGACGGTTCGGCGCTGGCCTTCGCGTCGCTTGCCGACAATGCCCGTATCGACATGCTGTACGTCCATCCCGCCGCGACTGGGCAGGGCGTCGCCGCGATGCTCTGCGATGCGCTGGAGAAACTCGCCGCCGCACGCGGCACGAAAGAACTAAGTGTCGACGCCAGCGACACGGCGCGCGGCTTTTTCGAACGGCGCGGCTTTGTCGCCAAAACCCGCAATACGGTAGTGCTCGCCGGCGAGTGGCTCGCCAACACCACGATGGTCAAACCGCTCAGCGCCGCGGCTGCAAAAGGAACGCTGCAATGAAACGCGATGACATGCCGTTCCAGCGGCACTGGCTGTATTATCTGGTGCTCAAATACGCGGTGATCGTGGCAGCGGTCCTGATCGCCCTTTACACCGCTTACAAGCTTTATTCGGGGTGAAAGATATGCCGCGGCACGGAACCTTCCTTGGCATGCGTACCCATCATATTGTGATCGCGCTGATCGCCATCCTGATCGCGGTCGCGCTCGCCTCGAACTATTATCTCTGGTGAGGCTGATGGCCCGCGAGCGCCTCTATCTGTTCGACACGACGCTGCGCGACGGCGCCCAGACGAATGGCGTCGATTTCACGCTCGCCGACAAGTTCGCCATTGCGCACATGCTCGACGAGCTTGGTATCGACTATGTCGAGGCCGGCTATCCGGGCGCCAATCCGACCGACACCAGTTTTTTCTCAGAAAAGCGGCCGATGCACGCCCGCGTCACCGCCTTCGGCATGACGCGGCGGCCCGGCCGTTCGGCCTCCAACGATCCCGGTCTGGCGGCGGTTCTCGCCGCGGAAGCTGACGCGATCTGCTTCGTCGGCAAGACGTGGGATTACCATGTGCGCGTCGCGCTCGAGACCACCGAGGAGGAGAACCTCGCCTCGATCCGCGACAGCGTGCGCGCGGCCAAGGCCAAAGGCCGCGAGGTGCTGTTCGACTGTGAGCACTTCTTCGACGGCTACAAGGCCAATCCGGCCTATGCGCTTGCCTGTGCGAAAGCGGCCTACGACGAGGGCGCGCGCTGGGTGGTGCTGTGCGATACCAATGGCGGCACGCTGCCGCACGAGGTGGAGAAAATCGTCGGCGAGGTGTGCCAACAAATCCCCGGCGAGCACGTCGGCATTCACGCCCATAACGACACCGAGCAGGCGGTGGCCAATTCATTCGCCGCGGTCCGTGCCGGCGCCCGCCAGATCCAGGGTACGCTCAACGGTCTCGGCGAGCGCTGCGGCAACGCCAATCTCGTCTCCATCATCCCGACGCTGAAGCTTAAGCCGGAATACGCAGAAAAATTCGACATCGGCGTGTCCGACCAGGCGCTGACGAAAATTACCCGCGTTTCCCACAAGCTGGAAGAAATTCTTAATCGCGCGCCGAACCGCTATGCCCCTTACGTCGGCGAAAGCGCGTTTGCGACCAAGGCCGGTATTCACGCCTCCGCGATCATGAAGGAATTGAATGCCGGCATCGACGATCCCGCGAGCTACGAGCATGTGCCGCCGGATACGGTCGGCAACAAGCGCAAGCTTTTGGTTTCCGACCAGGCCGGCAAGGCGAACCTGCTGGCTGAACTCGACCGTATCGGCTTCGCCGTTGACAAGGACGATCCGCGGCTTTCGCGCCTGCTCGACGAGGTCAAGGAACGCGAGGCGGTCGGTTACGCCTATGAAGCTGCGGATGCCTCGTTCGAACTGCTCGCTCGGCGCCTCCTCGGCAAGGTGCCGCGCTACTTCGACGTCGAGAAGTTCGACGTTAACGTCGAGCAGCGCCTCAACGCCAAGGGCGAGCGCGTCAGCGTGAGCCAGGCGGTGGTGAAGGTGAAGGTCGGCGACGAGTTTCTCATTTCCGCCGCCGAAGGCAACGGCCCGGTCAATGCGCTCGACCTCGCGCTGCGCAAGGACCTCGGCAAATACCAAAGCTACATCACCGGGCTCGAACTCACCGATTATCGCGTGCGTATCCTCAATGCCGGCACCGAAGCGGTCACCCGCGTGTTGATCGAGAGCGCCGACGAAACCGGCGAGCACTGGACCACGATCGGCGTCTCCCCGAACATCATCGACGCGTCGTTCCAGGCGCTGATGGATTCGATCGTCTACAAGCTCGTGAAGTCAGGCGCGCCGGCGTGAGATTTTTGCCTGTCATTCCGGGGCGCGCCGAAAGGCGCGAGCCCGGAATCCATATTCACGGTCGGCTGCGTCTTGTGCTGAGATACCACCTCTGAACTTGTGATTATGGATTCCGGGCTCCTCGCTAAGCCCGTCATCGGGCCGGCCACTTCGGGCCGGACCCGTTGGCTCGGCCCCGGAATGATGAGAGGACTCACATGATCGATCACGTTTCGATCGCGGTGCGCGACTTGCACGCAGCCGAAGTCTTCTACACCGCGCTACTGGCCCCGCTCGGCATGACCAAAATGCGCGAATGGCCCGATGCCTCGATTGGCTTCGGCAAGAAACACCCGGAATTTTGGATCAACAGACGAGCGGCAATGGACCGTGTTGCCGAGGATAGTGGCGTGCACGTCTGCCTGCGCGCGCCCGATGCCGCCGCAGTTGCCGCCTTCCACGCCGCTGCGCTCAAAGCTGGCGGCAGGTCGGACGGCGCGCCAGACCTGCGGCCGGAATATCACGCGAAGTATTACGCCGCCTTTGTCCGCGATCCGGACGGCAACCGCATCGAGGCGGTGACGTTTCTGAGGGATGTGGACTAGCGGTGCGGGGTTTCACAACCTTTCTGCGGGAATCGCCATCGTCTCTTCCGCTTCGGTTACCGCACGCGCCGCCGCCCGCAGCTTCGGTAGGATCTCTTCGATGCGGTCGGCGACGAGGAGATCAACGCCCCGCGCCGGCGACGGCACGAGGCCAAGCGCGCGCATGTGGTCGATCAGGACGAGCAGTGGGTCCCAGAAGCCGTTGATATTGGCAATGAGGATCGGTTTCTTGTGGCGGCCAAGCTGCGCCCAAGTCATTTGCTCAACGAGTTCCTCCAGGGTGCCGAGGCCGCCCGGCAAGGCCACGAACGCGTCGGCGCGGTCGAACATGTTGCGTTTGCGCTCGTGCATGTCGCGGGTGATGATTTGCTCTTGAGCGAGCCGCTTCGGCCGCTCCTTCGCCGTCAGGAACTCAGGGATAATGCCGGTTGCTGCGCCACCGTGCTCAATCGCGGAGCTGGCAAGAGCCCCCATCAGGCCGATGGAGCCGCCGCCATAAACCAGGCGCACGCCGTTTTCGGCGAGGATCTTGCCGAAATCCCGCGCCGCTTTGACGAAAGCGGGATCGGTGCCGGGGCTCGATCCGCAATAAACGCACACAGCATTGATTTTGCTCATAGAGTCTCACTCATGAAACAATAGATGTGGCGGCAATTCGCCTGCGGTGCAAGCGGCTTGAGGTGAATAGAGGCGTTCGCGTCCCGTGCAGAAAAGCGGGAAAGTCTCTATATGGCAATAAAGTAGCGGCCGAGCACAGGTCCGTCCGGGTCACCCAATACAATGCGAGAATTTGCAACAGCCCCCGATCGATCGACACAGCACGTGAAGGCTGACGGCGGGGCCTTGTTCTCGACGCTGATCAATCTGTGGCCCTATATCTGGCCGGCCGACCGGGCCGACCTGAAGGCCCGCGTCATGTTTGCGACCGTGCTGATCTTCGCCGCCAAGCTCGCGACCATCGCGGTGCCGTTCACCTTCAAATGGGCGACCGATGCGCTGGCCGGCCACGGCACCGCGCCGATCGGGCCGAACGATTGGCTGGCGTGGGCGCTGGCGACGCCGGTGATGCTGACGGTCGCCTATGGCGGCATGCGCATCCTGATGGGCGTGCTCACCCAATGGCGCGACGGCATTTTCGCGAAGGTGGCGATGCACGCTGTGCGGCGGCTTGCGATGCTCACCTTCGAGCACATGCATCTGCTGTCGCTACGGTTCCATCTCGAACGCAAAACCGGCGGGCTGACCCGCGTTCTCGAACGCGGGCGCAACGGCATCGAGACTATCGTGCGCATGCTGCTGCTGCAGCTGCTGCCGACGATTGTCGAGCTGGGCTTGATCGTCTGGGTCCTGCTGTTCCATTTCGACTGGCGCTACGTGGTGGTGATCGTATTGACGGTCGCGCTCTATGTCGGGTTCACGTTCTACGCGACCGAGTGGCGCATTGGCATCCGCCGCAAGATGAACGAGAGCGACACCGACGCCAACGCCAAGGCGATCAACTCGCTTCTCAACTACGAGACGGTCAAATATTTCTCCGCCGAGGAGCGCGAGGCCAAGCGCTACGACGCTTCGATGGCGCGCTACGAGGACGCCAGCGTCAAGGCCTACACCTCTCTCGCCGTGCTCAATGCCGGCCAGGCGATTGTGTTCACCATCGGGCTCGCTGCGGCCATGGTGCTGTGCGCCTACGGCATCGAAGCCGGGCGCAATACGGTCGGCGATTTCGTCATGATCAACGCCATGATGATCCAGCTTTATCAGCCGCTGAATTTCATGGGGCTGGTTTACCGCGAGATCAAACAGGCGGTGATCGACCTCGAGATCATGTTTTCGATCCTCTCGCGGAAGCCGGAGATCGAGGATCGGCCGGGCGCGCGTCCGCTCAAAGTGCGCGAAGGTTCGATCCGCTTCGATAACGTGTCGTTCGCCTATGAGCCGGCGCGGCCGATCCTTAAAGGCTTGAGCTTCGAAGTGGCGGCGGGACGCACCGTCGCCATTGTGGGCCCTTCCGGCGCCGGAAAATCAACGATCTCGCGACTGCTATTCCGCTTCTACGACGTGACCGGCGGCCGCATCACGATCGACGGCGAGGACATCCGCGACGTCACACAAACCTCGCTGCGCGCAGCGATCGGCATGGTGCCGCAGGACACGGTCCTGTTCAACGACACCATCCGCTACAACATCCGCTACGGCCGATGGGATGCGACCGACGCCGAAGTCGAGGAGGCGGCTCGACTGGCCCAGATCGACGGCTTCATCCGGATGGCGCCGAAGGGCTACAAGACCGAGGTCGGCGAGCGCGGATTGAAGCTTTCCGGCGGCGAAAAGCAGCGCGTCGCCATCGCGCGCACGATCCTCAAAGCGCCGCCGATCCTCTTGCTCGATGAGGCGACGTCGGCGCTCGACAGTCACACCGAGCGCGACATCCAGGACGCGCTTGATCGCGTGTCGAAGAACCGCACCACGCTCGTCATCGCTCACCGGCTCTCGACCATTGTCGGCGCCGACGAGATCCTGGTGCTCGATCAGGGTGTCATCGTCGAACGCGGCACTCACGGTGAGCTGCTGGCGCATGGCGGTCTTTATGCCAGCATGTGGAACCGCCAGCGCGAGGCGCAGATGGCGCGCGAAATCCTCGCCGAGGTCGGTGACGATACGGCTGTGCCAGACCACATTGCGCCGCCCGCAGGCTCGGATTTGAACGAGAAAGAACTCCTACCCGCCGCGGATGCTGCGGAGTAGTGACGCCCAACACCTTCACTAATCGCTGAGAGCCAATGTCCGTCATCAACTCCATTCGCTCGCAGCTCACGCCGATCCATCCGCAAGGCTATCCCTTCATCGGCGGCTTTGCGCTCGCGAGCCTCATCCTGTTCTGGCTGTGGACGCCGCTCGGCTGGCTGGCGACGGTTGCGACGTTGTGGTGCGCCTATTTTTTCCGCGACCCGGCGCGGGTGACGCCGGCGCGCGAAGGAATCGTCGTTGCACCGGCGGACGGCCGCATCAGCCGCATCACCAACGCCGCGCCGCCGCAGGAGCTTAATCTCGGCGCGCGGCCGTTGCCGCGGATCTCCATCTTCATGAGCG
Source organism: uncultured Alphaproteobacteria bacterium (assembly GCA_963832605.1). Taxonomy (GTDB): domain Bacteria; phylum Pseudomonadota; class Alphaproteobacteria; order Rhizobiales; family Xanthobacteraceae; genus BOG-931. Next base: position 219,432 of record CAWHUO010000017.1, read on the forward strand.
TGTTCGATTGTCACATCAATCGCAGCCCGCTCGCTGGACGCATAGAGCGCATTATCTATCGCGCCGGTGCTTTTGTCAGTGCCGATCTCGACAAGGCGAGCGAGAGCAACGAACGCAATGCTTTCGTCATTGTCACTAGCAGCGGCACGCGCATCGCGGTCATCCAGATCGCCGGATTGGTCGCGCGCCGGATCGTGCCGTTCGTGCGCGAGGGCGAGCCGATCGGTGCCGGTCAGCGCATCGGCATGATCCGCTTCGGCTCCCGCGTCGATGTTTATTTGCCTGAAGGTGCGCGGCCGTTGGTGGCCGAAGGACAAACCGCCATCGCCGGCGAAACCGTATTTGCCGATCTTAAAGTTTCGGAACCAGGCCGCACGTTTACTGTCAGTTGATCGGCGCAATGACGCGCTGGACCGCTCGATGGCGGGCCTGATGCGGAAAGGCTATATTGCGGGCATGGCTATGCACCCACCACCCTTTGAGGACCGGCGCTTCCGGCGGCGTCGCTTTCGCCGCGTCCCCGTCCGCACACTGGCGCCGAACCTGGTCACGCTGCTCGCGCTCTGCGCCGGCCTGACCGCGATCCGTATGGCGTTCGAGAACCGCTATGCGCTGGCGCTGGCGGCTATCGTGTTCGCTGCCATTCTCGACGGCCTCGACGGCCGCTTGGCGCGGTTCCTGAAAGGAACCTCGCGCTTTGGCGCCGAGCTGGACAGCTTGGCTGACTTTGTGAATTTCGGCGTGGCGCCGGCGCTGATCCTCTACTTCTGGGGCCTGCACGATCTCAAGTCGGCTGGCTGGATCGCTGCCATGGTATTCGCCATTTGCGCCGGTCTGCGGCTCGCGCGCTTCAATGTGATGATCGACGATCCGGACCGGCCCGCCTGGGCCAGTAATTTCTTTGTCGGCGTGCCGGCGCCGGCCGGCGCGATCATCGTGCTGTTGCCGCTATACGCGGCCTTTCTCGGCCTGCCGCGCTCGCAGTATCTGACCTGGGTGATGCTGATTTACACGCTTGTCGTGGCCATACTCATGGTCTCGCGGCTGCCGGTATTCTCCGGCAAGCGCGTCGGCACGCGCGTGCCGCCGGACATGGTCGGGCCGCTGGTGATCGTGGTGGTCCTGTTCGTGGCGCTGCTCATTGCGTATCCCTGGATCATTCTCACCGCCGGGACGTTGGCCTATCTCGTGAGTTTGCCATTCGGCTGGCTATCCTATCGCGGGTACAAGAGGCGCTCAGGCGAAAGCAGACCGGAGGCGGCGTCAGCTTCCCCGGCGCAGTCCGCGCCGTTGGCGCCCAGCATCGTCAGCCCCGGCGGCGACGAACAGCGTCCGACACGCCTCAATTGAGCCGCATCGCCGGCGCTGCTGCGGGCCGGGGAGAGAAACCATGCGACTTGCGCGCCGCACGCTCCTGGCCTCGATGATCGCGTCGGCGGCGGGCCCCGCCGTTCAGCGCTTGGCGCACGCCGACACGCCGCAAGTGACATTCAAGCTGCATCACTTCTTCTCGTCGGTGTCGAGCGCCCACGACAGGTTTCTCGCGCCCTGGGCACGCAAGATTGAGGCGGAATCCGGCGGCCGAATCCGCATCGATATTTTTCCCTCGATGCAGCTCGGCGGTGCCCCGGCACAGCTCTTCGACCAGGCGCGCGACGGGCTCGCCGATATTGTCTGGGCGATGCCGGCCAGCACTCCCGGACGCTTTGCCAAGATCGAGGTGTTCGAGCTGCCATTCGTGCCGTCGGGCCGGGCGCTGGTGAATTCCAAGGCGATCGAGGATTACGCCGCCGAAAATTTGCGGGACGAGTTCCGCGAGGTTCGTCCTATCTGCTTTTCCTGCCGTGACCACGGCATCCTGCACACCAATCGCACCATCGGGTCGATCCAGGATCTCAAGGGTTTGCGGCTGCACGTGGCGAACCGCTTCGCCGGGGAGGCCGTAAATGCGCTCGGCGCGCATGGCGTAAGTTTTCCGATGCCCCAGGTCCCCATGGCCGTCACCGGGCACGTGATCGACGGCTGCCTCGATCCTTGGGACGTGGTCCCGGGGTTGAGGCTTCACGATCTCCTGAAGTCTCACACCGACTTCGCCGGGCCTGCGTTGAGCACGGCAGCGTTCGTACTGGCCATGAACAAATCGGCCTATGACCGGCTGCCACGCGATCTGAAGACGATCATCGACAATAATTCGGGGCAAGCGGCGGCCGCCATGGCGGGCGTGATGTGGGATATCGAAGCCAAAGCCGTCGCCGACATGGTCCGCGGGCGCGGCGATCCCGTCACTATGCTTTCGGCCGAAGAGGTTGCGCCTTGGAGCAAGGCGACCGAGCCGGTGATCGCGGGATGGCTGAAAGAAATGAAAACGCACAAGGTGGACGGCCGCAAGCTCCTTGCCAGCGTCACCACGCTCGTCGCGAAATACATCAACGAACCCGAGCCGCAGGCGCTGCCGCCACCGGAACAGAGCGTGGTTACGCCGCCGGCGCAGCGGCCGGATGCCAAGGCTCAGGTTAGCGAGACGCCAAAAGTCGACGCTCCATCCATGCTGCCAGTTGCGAAACCAGCGCTGCCGAAACGATTGGACATTCCGCTGTAATCTGCGCACGCGGTGTCGTTGGCCCTTTCATGCCTGCGTGCCCCGCCTCATTTGCGCGACAGCGAAAGCGCCGCGCCGCCCGTTTCGTGTCCCTCGAAGCGGCCGCCTGCGAAGGAAAGCTGAGCCAACGCTTCGCCCTTATGATCGCGGATGATGAGCACGCCGTGCTCGAACGTCCACTTGCGGCTAGTAAAGAAATTGCCGGGACAGCCGCCTTCGGGCGCGATCGTGCCTTGGGCGGCGGCCGGGGCGTTGCCGAAGCTCATGAAGCAAGCGCGGCCGCCTGCCTCCGCGAGCCGCCAGCGGCCGGCAAGGTCGACCGGCGGCGGCGTTGGGGGAGGCGGCGGGGGCGGCGGTGGCGGAGCCGCGTTGGCTTGTGGCTCCGGCCGCTCAGGCGCGGTCGCGGCGCAGCCCGCGAGCGCCGCAAGCACGAGCAGCGCCGCGGCGGCTTTTGCAACCCCCCTTTTTTTCCTCATGTGCTTCAGGGCCACCATCCGCTCATCAGCAAACCCGAATTGTGGCGGCAAATGAAGCCCCAAAAGCTGCCTTACAGTGGGCAAGGCGCCCCACTTGCGCCAACATTCCTAACCGAAATCAACCCTTTTATCGGACCCGTGTCGAGGGAGGCACGCCATGATGAAGCGATCGTCTCGGGTTGCCTCAGGCAGGTACACCCGCTTTGCCTTTGCGGCCTTGTTCGTTGTCGCTCTTGTGCTCTCAAAGAACGCCGCGATTGCCGAGGACAGCAACAGCGCCGGCGGCGCCTCGCCAGTTGAGGAGTTCTCGCAGCAGCTCGAGGCGTTCCAGAAGAGCGTTCCGGATCTCAACAAGTCGATCCAGGACTCCGCCGGCACCATCGACAGCGTCACCGATGTTGAAAAGGCGCGCGCCGAGATCGACAAGCTGCGCGAGACGGTTTCAACGCTCTTGGGCGCCGTTTCAGACAACGGGCCGGTTTCGCAACTCGGGGCTAAGGCACTCGACCACGTCCACGACAAGCTGAAAAGGCTTTCGCAGGAGACGCGCTTCAAGCCGGAGGAGCGGCAATACCTGATCGACCAATGGCGCAAGCTCGAGCTCGAAACCGAGAGCGCTACCAAGGAGCTCGATGACGCCCGCGCGCAATTTGCCGGGCTGTTGCAGACCTTGCAGACGAATGAGGATTTTATCGGCGAGCTGCTCGAGATCAGGCAGGCCGAGAAGGCGCTCGAAGTCATTCGCAATCTTACCCATGACATCCGCGACGCGTCGACCCAACTCAACAAGCTGATCGGGGGTATCAAGCCGCCGGGGGCGTAAAGTGTGCGTGATGTGAGCGCGACCATGTGGCGTCTTCTTGGGCTTGCCGTCAGCGTCGCGATTGTCGGCGCGGCAATCGCTGCGTGCCGTCCGGGCGACGATGTCGGCTATGTCGAGATCAAGACCGTTCCGGTCACGCCGGTCACGCAGACGGCGTTTTATCTCGATTCCACAAAACTCGCTCCAATTAAAAAGGGCAGCGCCATCCTGCGACAGCGGGTCGGCACTCTCAAGCTTCAGGCCGACGGCTTCGCCGGAGCGTTGGCGCCGCTCTGCGACATCGTGGTGAAACGAAACCGCATCACCACCGTGACGGTTTCGGTGCTGGAGCGCCCGCCGCGTTGCCAATGCCGCTATGGCGGCACCGACGCGGCGCGCGCGTGTGTGAGTTAAGACGGCCGTGGATCACTTCATTGTCGGAATGACGAACTCGGCGCCCTCTTTCACACCCGAGGGCCAGCGTGCGGTGACGGTCTTGGTTTTGGTATAGAAGCGCACAGCATCGGGGCCGTGCTGGTTGAGGTCGCCGAAGCCGGAGCGTTTCCAGCCGCCGAAGGTGTAATAGGCGAGCGGTACCGGAATGGCGAAATTCACCCCGACCATGCCGACTTCGACGCGGCTGACGAAATCGCGCGCCGCATCGCCGTCGCGGGTGAAGATGGCGACGCCGTTGCCGTATTCGTGCTCGGATGGCAGCTGCACAGCCTCTTCGTAGTCCTTGGCGCGAACGACCGAGAGCACCGGGCCGAAAATCTCCTCTTTGTAGATGCGCATCTCAGGCGTCACGTGGTCGAACAGGCAGCCGCCCATGAAATTGCCGCGCTCGTAACCCTGCAGCTTGAAATCGCGGCCGTCGACCACGAGCTTGGCGCCTTCCTTGACGCCGAGGTCGACGTAGCCTTTGACCTTTTCCAGATGCGCCCGCGTGATCAGAGGACCGTAATCGGCCTGCGCGTCGCTTGAGGGGCCGATCTTCAGGCTCTCGACCCGCGGCACCAGCTTTTCCAAGAGGACGTCGGCGGTCTTTTCGCCGACCGGTACTGCGACCGAGATCGCCATGCAACGCTCGCCGGCCGAGCCGTAGCCGGCGCCGATCAGCGCATCGACGGCCTGATCCATGTCGGCATCGGGCATGACGATCATGTGGTTCTTGGCGCCGCCGAAACATTGCGCGCGTTTATTGTTGGCGCACGCCGTTGTGTAGACGTATTCGGCGATGGCCGAAGAGCCGACGAAGCCAATCGCCCTGATGCGCGGGTCGGTGAGGAGCGTGTCGACCGCTTCCTTGTCGCCGTTGACGACGTTGAGCACGCCCGACGGCAGCCCGGCCTCCATCAACAGCTCGGCGAGCCGCATCGGCACCGACGGATCGCGCTCCGAAGGCTTGAGGATGAAGGCATTGCCGCAGGCGAGCGCCGGCGCGAATTTCCACATCGGGATCATGGCCGGGAAGTTGAACGGCGTGATGCCGGCGACGACGCCGAGCGGCTGGCGCATGGAAAAAAGGTCGATGCCGGGACCGGCGCCTTCAGTGAATTCGCCCTTGAGGAGGTGGGGAATGCCGCAGGCGAACTCGACCACTTCGAGGCCGCGTTGCACGTCGCCCTTGGCGTCGGCGAAGGTCTTGCCGTGCTCGGAGGAGAGTAGCCGCGCCAGGCTGTCGAACTCCTTCTGCGCTAGGTCGAGGAATTTCATCAGCACGCGCGCGCGCCGCTGCGGGTTCGTTGCCGCCCAGGCCGGCTGCGCCGCTTCGGCGACCGCGATGGCGTGCTCGACCTCGGAATGCTTGGCCAAGGCGACCTTAGCCTGCACCTCGCCGGTGTTGGGATTGAACACATCGCCAAAGCGTCCCGATCCCCCCTTCACCTCTTTGCCGCCGATGAAGTGGCCGATCTCACGCATGTACTTTCTCCCTGAATGGTGGACGGCAGCCTGGCCGTTTCTGTCGGCGCCTATTGTGCCGCTTTTTTCCGCGGCGGTCACGCGGGTCGCCGGAAGCGGTCATCAGCCTCTTTCCACCTGGTCTTTCGCTTGCCAAAAGCATGCGTCTCAAACTGAGCATAACCCCCTCTGTTTCGGTGTTTCGCGTTCTTCGCCCCGCAGGGCAACCGGATACCAGAGGGTAACCGTCCCTTAAGCGCCATGACGGTACGGTGCGGTGCGGCCGCAGGATGCACTGCGCGGGGCCCGGGGGGCCATTAGGGGGCCTTATAAATGGATATTGCAACGGGCCTAGGCCTGGCCGCCGGCGCGGTTGTCGTCCTGACCATGATGTTGTTGGGCGGCGAACTGCGAATGTTCTTGAGCGAGCATGCCATCATTATCATTTTCGGCGGCTCGTTTGCAGCCACGTTGATCCGCTTCCCGCTGACTGCGATGTTTCATGGGCTGCCGCTGGGAGCGAAATTTGCCTTCACCATGCGGCGCACGACCCAGCGCGAACTTGTCGACGAGATCGCAGGCCTTGCAGAAATCGCGCGCAAGCAGGGGCCGATCGGGCTCGAGAAAGTCGAAATCGAGGACCCGTTCCTGGCCAAGGGGATTCGTTTCGTCGCCGACGGCTACGATGCCGAGTTCATTCGAGACAATCTCGAGCGCGACCGCGACAATTTCCTCACCCATCTGGACGAGGGTCAAAAAATCTACCGCGCGGTCGGCGATTGTGCGCCGGCGTTCGGCATGATCGGCACCTTGATCGGGATGGTGCAGATGTTCGCCAACATGACGGACCCTTCCAAGTTAGGACCGTTTATGGCGACCGCGCTGTTGGCCACGCTCTATGGCGCGGTGCTGGCGAACATCCTCTGTCTCCCAATCGCGGACAAGCTGCACCTCAAACTTGTCGACGAAGAGATCAACCGCACGCTCATCATCGACGGCATCCTCATGATCCGCGAGTCGAAGAGCCCAACTCTCGTACGCGAAATGCTGATCGCTTATCTCCCGGAGAAACACCGCGGGATTGAGCCGGAGCCGGTGCCGGCTTGAGCACGATCGGGAAAAGCGGACAGGCTGGCGGCGCAAGGGTGTAAGCGATGGCCCGGCGTAAGGAAGCGCATGGCGGCGGCCACGGTTGGTTCGTCACCTTCGCCGATCTCATGGGCTTGCTCGTGAGCTTCTTCGTCATGCTGGTCGCCTTCTCTAACCAGGACCAGAAGAAGCTGCAGATCGTCGCCGGCTCGATGCGCGACGCGTTCGGCGTACAGGCCAAGGTGCGCTATTCGGGCGTTATCGAGGTCGACGGCCTGCCCACCCGGCCGAAGCTCAAGAACGCGGCGCATGTGCAACCCGAGGACGCTTCCGCGACGCCGACACCTGATGACCAGGATCATCGCCGTGAGCTCGGGGCCAAAGTCACCAACGATCAGGCTTTCGCGCTGGCCGCGGCGTCGCTGCGCCAAGCCTTGCAGGACATGCCCGAGCTCACGGAGGCCTCCAAGCACATCATGATCGAGGAGGCCAAGGAGGGATTAAATATCGAAATCGTCGACCAGGAGGGTCGATCGATGTTTCCCGAGGGTTCCAAGGAGCCTTACGAGCGGACCCGCCGCATTATCGAGAAGCTCGCCGGACCGCTCAAGGCGACGCCTTATCGCGTCTCGATCACCGGCCATACCTCCGCCTCGAAGACGCCGCCGCGGCCCGACTACGGCCCGTGGAGCCTATCGGCGGACCGCGCCAACGCGGTGCGCCAGATTCTTGAAGAGGAGGGCCTGCCACCGGGCAACATCTACGCCGTGGTTGGCAAGGCCGACACCGATCCGCTGTTCCCCGATGACCCGTTTATTGCCGCCAACCGCCGCGTCACCATCACGCTGATGCGCGAGGCACCCCCGGTTCCTCCGGACTTGCAGCCCTAAACCCACCCGGATCGGCAAAGCCGGGCGCCGCGAGGGGGGCTTTTGCGCGGGTCGGCGGGAACAATCGAATGGCTGCAACCGATTGCCCGGGCTTGCGTTCTGGGGTCATGCCGGGCTGATATGCGTTGATCCGACCATGACTCCTTGGCGCGGAAGGTGTATAGGCGCGGCCCTGCATCGTCCTTCGAGGCGGCATCAGAGCCGGCGAGGTCCTGCTTCAAAACTCCATGACAGAAGGTGTGAGCGCTCCGGTCGGGAGCGAAATGCCGGTCAACGGCAGCGCCGACGCTCGTTCCCACGCCGGATTGTGGGGCCTTGCGCTGGGCAGCATCGGCGTCGTTTATGGCGACATCGGTACCAGTCCGCTTTACGCGTTGCGCGAGGCGGTGGTCGCCGCTTCGGGTCCGGATCACGGTCAACTCACCCGTGGCGCCGTACTCGGCGTCGTGTCGCTGATCCTGTGGGCGCTGATCGTCGTCGTCACGTTGAAATACGTGCTGATCCTCTTGCGCGCCGACAACAACGGCGAGGGCGGCACGCTTACGCTGATGGCGCTGAGTTTGCGCGCCGTCGGACGTCTCGGCAAAGCCGCAGGGACGGTCGCGTTGCTCGGCATCATCAGTGCGGCGCTGTTCTACGGCGATGCCCTGATTACGCCGGCCTTGTCGGTACTCTCGGCCATCGAGGGAATCGACGTCGCGACGCCGGCGTTTCATGACTTCGTGGTGCCCTTGACCGTTGTCATCTTAGTCGTGCTGTTTGCATTTCAGTCGCGCGGCACGGCAAAAGTGGCGGCTCTATTTGGTCCGATTATGTCGATCTGGTTCGTGGCCATCGCGATTCCGGCGCTGATCCATGTCGCCATCGATCCCGGCGTGTTGTGGGCATTCAATCCGTTCTACGGGGTCAATTTTCTCCTGCATCATGGCATCATCGGTTTCTATACACTTGGCGCCGTCTTTCTCGCCGTCACCGGCGCCGAAGCGCTTTATGCGGATCTCGGTCATTTCGGCCGGCTGCCGATACAGATGGCGTGGCTCGGCCTCGTTCTGCCGGCGCTTGCGTTGAACTATTTGGGCCAAGGCGCTCTCGTCTTCGCTCACCCGGAAGCGATCGCCAATCCATTCTTTCTGCTCTATCCCGACTGGGCACGCATTCCGATGGTGGTGCTCGCAACCGCAGCGACTGTGATCGCAAGCCAGGCAGTCATCACCGGCGCCTATTCGCTTACCAGCCAGGCAATTCAGCTCGGGCTGTTGCCGCGCTTCGAAATCCGCCACACCTCGGCGCAGCAAGCCGGCCAGATCTATATGCCCCGCGTCAACGCTTTGTTGCTGGTCGGCGTTCTCCTCTTGGTCGCGCTGTTCCGCTCCTCGAGCGCGCTCGCCTCGGCCTACGGCATTGCCGTCACCGGCACCATGGTCGTCACTGGCATGATGGCGTTCATCGTTATTTGGCGGATGTGGCGCTGGTCGCTGCTGGCCGCCGCGGCACTGATACTTCCTTTCACTTTCATTGATCTGACTTTTCTCTCCGCCAACCTGCTGAAAGTCGTCGAGGGCGGGTGGGTGCCGTTGGCGCTCGGCGGCGTCGTGATGCTGGTGATGTACACTTGGCGGCGGGGCAGCAGGCTCCTGTTCGAGAAAACCCGCCGGCTCGAGACGCCGCTCGACGACCTGGTTCGCGCGCTGGAAAGAAAGCCGCCACAGCGCGTCCCGGGGACCGCGGTGTTTCTCACCAGTGATCCGAAGAGTGCGCCAACGGCGCTCCTGCACAGTCTCAAGCACTATCGCGTGCTGCACGAGAAAAACATCATCCTTTCCGTCGAAACCACGCACACGCCGCGGGTTGAGCCGGCCAAGCGCGTGCGTATCGAGCCGGTGGGCTCGACTTTCATGCGCGTCCTGTTGCGCTTCGGTTACATGGAGACGCCGAATATTCCCAAGGCGCTTGCGGTCGCGCGCAAGCTCGGTCTGCAGTTCGACATCATGTCGACCTCGTTTTTCCTGTCGCGGCGTGCGCTACGGCCAGCGCCGCGCTCGGGAATGCCGCGCTGGCAGGACCGCCTGTTTATTACGCTTGCCCGCTCGGCCAACGATGCGACGGATTATTTCCAGATTCCGACCGACCGGGTGGTCGAGGTCGGCACGCAGGTCACCATTTGAGCACGATTCCGAAGGCCGGGTTCTCGGAAGAGGCCTGTACTTATGAAATTCGGCAAAATCCGCTTGATTCCGCATGCGGCTGACGCAAGCTGTCGCTCGCGAAGCTCTTTAGGAGGAGGGTAAAATGTCAGATCAATCGGGAGGCGGACACCGCGTGCGCGATCTGACACCGCAGGAGGTCGCGCGCGGGCTTGAGGAAGGCAATGTGGTGTTGGTCGATGTACGTGAACCGAACGAGACCGCGGTGGAGCGCTTTCCCGGCGCCGTACTGGTGCCGCTCTCCGCTTTCGATCCGGCAACGATCCCGGCGCCCCCGGGAAGCGAGATCGTGTTCGCCTGCCGCTCCGGTCGTCGCTCGGTAACTGCCTCGCTCGCAGCGCAGGAGCAGGGCTTCGACTATGATTCTCATCTGGCCGGCGGAATTCTCGCGTGGAAAGCTGCAGGATTGCCGACTGAGACGTGACACGATTTTTCCCGGCTATGACTTCGCATCATGCTCCGCTCAATCCCGCGCCCGCGGAAGTCCAGAGCTCAACGGCACACGAGAGCTGGATCGGTGCTTTCGCGGGAAGCATCAGAATTGTCGTCGCGGCAGCGATCGCCGTCGGGCCCGTCGCGGTGGCTGCCCAGCCCGAGCGCGTCGTCAATTTCTACAACTGGTCGGATTATATCGACCCGACTGTGCTCGACGATTTCACCAAGCAGACAGGCATTAAAGTCCGCTACGACACCTTCGACTCCAACGATACGCTCGAAGCGAAACTGTTGGCTGGCAGGTCCGGCTACGACGTCGTGGTGCCGACCGGGTACTTTCTCGCCCGGCAGATCACGGCAGGTATCTTCCAAAAACTCGACAAATCGAAGCTGCCGAACCTGGCCAATGCGTGGCCGGAGATCGCCAACCGACTGGCAAGCTACGATCCCGGCAATCAATATGCGGTCAACTACATGTGGGGCACGACCGGGATCGGTTACAACGTCAAGAGCGCGAACGAAATACTCGGGGCGGGCGCGGCGATCGATTCGTGGAGTGACGTATTCGATCCGGAAAGGATCGCGCGGTTCAGGGAGTGCGGCATACACCTCCTCGATTCCTCCGACGACATTATGCCAGCAGCATTGCACTACCTGCATCTCGATCCGAATTCGAGCGATTCCGGCGACTTGCAAAAGGCTGCGGATTTGCTTGGCAAAATCAGGCCCTATGTCCGCAAGTTTCACTCCTCCGAATATCTCAACGCGCTGGCGACCGGTGAAATCTGCTTCGTCGTGGGATTTTCCGGTGACATCATACAGGCGCAAAAGCGCGCCGCGCAGGGCAAGGCCGGCATTGCCGTTGCCTATGCTATTCCCAAGGAAGGCGCGCAATTGTGGTTCGACAACCTCGTCATCCCGAAGGATGCTCCCGACGTCGCCGAGGCCCACGCCTTGATCAATTATTTGCTCGCGCCGGAAGTGGCCGCGAAGAACACCAATTTCATTTCCTACGCCAACGGCAATCTGGCGAGCCAGAAATTCATCGTTAAATCGATCCTAGATGACGGCGGCATCTATCCCGACGCCGCTACCATGGCTAAGCTCTACACCATTACCGCACACGACCAGAAGACGCAGCGGTTGATCAACCGGCTGTGGACACGGATCAAGACCGGACGGTGAGGGGAGCATCATCCCCTTAAGGTGACTGACAGGAGATTGAGATGGGCGCGCTCGATGGGAAAGTTGCCGTCGTCACTGGCGGGACGAGCGGCATCGGCGAAGGCATCGTCGAACTTTTTGCCGCGGAGGGCGCCAAGGTTGTTGCCGCGGCCCGTCGGCAAGAGGAGGGTAACGCGCTGGAAAAGCGTCTGGGCGTTCGCTTCATCCGCACGGATGTGTCGAGCGAGGCCGACGTCAAGGCGATGATTGACCAAACCGTCAAATGGTTCGGCCGCATCGATTGTCTGGTCAATAATGCCGCCCTCCCGGCTCCGATGGTCAGCATCACCGAGATCGATGTGGCGACCATCGACCAGCTCATGGCGGTCAATGTCCGCGGCGTCCTGCTGGGCATCAAGCACGTGGCGCCGGTTATGTTGGCCCAGACATCCGGCAGCATCATCAATATCGGCAGCATGGCCGGCTTGCGCGGGGGCGTTTCCGGTCACATTTACAGCGCGACCAAGGGCGCGGTGCTCGCGCTCACGCAGTCGGCGGGAGCAGAGCTTGGGGAGAAGGGAGTGCGGGTCAACTGCATTTCACCCGGCGCTATCGTAACCGGCATCTTTGCCAAAGCGGCCGGTGTTGAAGGCTCCAAGGCCGATCGCCTGACGGATGTCATCAAAAAAGCGTTCGCCTCGGTGCAGACAATTCCACGCGCGGGATTGCCCGATGATATTGCCCGTGCGGCAGTTTTCTTGGCGGGGGACGGTTCGAGCTTTATCAACGGCCAGAATATCGTGGTCGATGGCGGCCATTCGAGCGTAACCAAGGGGTGGTCGTTTGTCGCCGGCATGCGCGGTGAGATGACCAAACGCCTTAAGGAAGCCGCGGCAGCGCTGTAGATTGCCGCGCAGTCGCTGGCGCGTCGTGTTCAAGTAACGCACGGAACTTCCCGGCCGGTCGCCGGGTTCCACTTGATTGCTGGTTTCCGAAAGCAGAAATTGGGACCTATTTCCCTCGCCCCGGGGGTCAAGGATGCGCAGAATGACGCCGCCGAGGGCGCGGCCACTCGAGCGCCGGACGGTACTTAAGACTGGCTTGGCGTGGAGCACCCTTGCTGTCGCCGCGCCTTTCCCGATCCATGCCCGGGGCGAAGAACCGGTAAAAATGGGAATGGTCGAGCCGCTCAGCGGAGCGTATGCGAAGCTCGCTAAGTCGGAAGTAGAGGGCGCCCGGCTCGCGCTCGAGGAGGTCAATCAGAAAGGCGGCATTCTCGGCCGTCCGGTGCAACTCCTGACCGAGGACTCCACGAACGAGATCGCCGTCGGCGTCGCGAAAACGAGAGAGCTGATCGACCGTGATCAAGTCGATTTTATCTTGGGCAATGTGAATTCGGCCGTCGCGCTGGCAATGACGCGGGTAACGGCCGAAAAGCGCAAGCTCCATGTCGTGACCGGCGGACATATCGATGCAATCACCGGCGGCAAATGCAGCTGGAACGTTTTCCGCATCTGCAAGACCACCACGATGGAGGCCAACGCGATCGCCGATACTCTAATCGAGAAATTCGGCAAGCGATGGTACTTCCTAACTCCCGATTACGCCTATGGTTATGCGCTTCAGTCCGCCTTCGAGCAAAAGCTCCGCGAGCACGGCGGCCAATGGGGGGGCAACCGCATACCCCTCGGCACGGTCGACTATTCCGAGTACGCCCTGAACGCAGGAGCCTATCGACCTGACGTCATCATTGACCTCATGGCCGGAGATGATCAGGCGAACAGTCTTGAGCAGATTGTGAGCTTCGGTCTGAACCAGGACGCGGCGGTCGGCGGCGCGCTGTTCGAGTTGGAAAGCATCCTCTCCGTATCGGACGCGGCGCGGATTGGATGGTGGACGATGGAATGGTGGTGGAACCAGCCCAAAGTCCCCGCGGTCAACGCGTTTACGGCGGCGATCCGCCAGCGGACCGGCAAAGCGGCGAGCGCGCGCAACTGGTTCGGCTATGCGGCGGTCCGCACGCTCGCACTCATTGCCAATCAAGAGAAATCGCTTGATTCAGTCGCGCTGGCGCGGGCGTTGCAGGGATTCGCACTGCCCGCAGATGTAGCGCTGGAGTCCGGCCATACGTTTTTCCGCGCGCGCGACCACCAACTGATGAGTACGATCCTCATAGGCGAGGTGCACCCGCCGCGCGGGGACCCGTTCGACGTCTTCAGCGTGCGCGCAACCATCGGCGGCGAGACGGCTGCGGAGCCGGCCGAAGCGAGCGCATGCCGGGTGGCGTTCCCAAGTTGAGCTTCCGCTTTATCTCACGAAAGCTGCGCCGGTGGACCGGGCCGGACCTGGACTTTGTGGCCGTCGGTCAGATCGACCGCAGGATTGAGAATCACCTGGTCGCCGTCCTTAACGCCGGCGCTCACTTCGACCGTCGTGCCGAAGTCGCGCACTACGGTGACCTTATGGAAGCGTGCGACGCCGTCCTCCACCACTGCGACACTGAGACCTTCGCGGTTGAAGATGATCGCCTCGGACGGCACGATGAGTGAGGGTGTTTTGCGCGGGATCTTCAGTTCGACGTTGCAATAGACGCCGGGCGACAACGCGTGGTCGGGGTTGGGCACGTCGATCTCGGTCAGCAGAGTTCGCGTGCCGGGCTGCAGGGCATCGGCGATTCGCGTCACCGTACCGGGAAAGTCGCGGCCCGGTATCTCCGGTACGCGGACCACGGCTTCAACTCCTGGAGCAACGCCGAAAGCCTGGTCCTGGGGCACATAGAGCTGAATGCGCAGCACATCGCTGTGCATTAGGGTGAACATGAATGTGCCGCTGGTTGCGTCGGCCTGCACCAGGCTGCCGACATCGATGTTGCGTTGCGTGATAACGCCGTCGAACGGTGCGATCACGCTTTGATAGGTTTTCTGCTGATTCAGCACCCGCAGTTGGGCGGTCTGCGCCACGATGTTGGCCTGGGCAACTGCAACCGCGGCTTCCTGCGCCTCGAGGTTCAGCCGGTCGGTGTCGCCCTGTTGCTTGGTGACCCAGCCTTGCTGGACCAGCTTGCTGTCGCGGTCCCAGGTAACTTGAGCGAGATCCCGGTTGGCCTTTGCCTGTTGCAGCGAGGCCTGCATCTGCGCGAGAGTTCCCTCTGCCTGCGCAATCTGATGCTCGACTTCCGGGGCCGTTATCTCGACCAGCAGATCCCCGGCCTTGACCTGGCTGCCGATGTCGACGGTACGCTTGGAGATATAACCGCTCGCGCGGGCATAGATGTTAGCCTGCTCAAATGCTTCGGTAGTGCCGGGCCAGCTCACCGACATCGTACTGCCGCTCGCCCGCACCGGCGCGGTCCGCACGCTCGGGACGAAGTCGCGGCGCTGCTCGGCGGTCGACATCACTTGCGCGTGCAGCCTGTAGTGCTGCCAGAAACCGATGCCTAGCGCGCTGCACAGCAGTACTAATACGCCCACGGCTAGAACCCGGCCTCCGAGCCCCCTTGCTTTGGTCGCAGTGCGGCTCGGCTCGGTGACGCGGCCCTCCGGCTTGCGGTCGCGCGGCCCGTCACGAGATTCGGTGCTGACGTCGGTCGTCGGAGGCTGCTGGATGTCATTCATTGCGGATCCTCCGCGAACACACCATGCGCGGGCTTGCTGTCATTGCCCTTGCGCAGCAGGGCGAACAGATATGGCACAGCAAGCAGCGTCGTCGGCGTTGCAAAAAGCAGGCCGCCGATCACCGCGCGCGCCAGGGCCGCGTTCTGCTCTTCGCCGGCGCCCCCGATTGCCATCGGAATCATGCCGACGATCATCGCGGCTGCGGTCATGAGCACCGGCCGGATACGGGTGCGGCCGGCGGAGATTGCCGCGTCGAACGCCGTCATGCCGGCGAGCTGCTGCTCGCGCGCAAAGGTGACAAGCAGGATCGAATTCGCCGAAGCCACACCAATCGCCATGATCGCACCCATCAGCGACGGCACGCTCAACGTAGTGTCGGTGACGTACAGCATGGTGACGATGCCGCAGAACGTCGCCGGCAGCGCCAGAATGACCACGAATGGGTCGCCCCAAGTCTGATAATTCACCACCATCAGCAGATAGACGAACACCGCGGCGAACAGAATGCCGATGGCCAGGTCGCGAAACGCGGCGTTCATGCTGTCGATCTGGCCGATCACTTCGATGCGGTTGCCGGGCGACAGTTGTTTCTGGTACTCGGCCACGATTTTGCTGATGTCGCCGGAGATCGACCCCAGATCGCGGCCGTCGGCATTGGCATAGATCTCATAGACCGGCTGGATGTTGGCCTGATTGGTATTGGTCGGAATAGCATCGCGCTTGAGTGTTGCGACGTTGCTCAAGAAACCCGGCACGGTATTTCCGCCCGTCCTCGTGAACTTGGTTACCGGCGTATTCTTGAGCTCGTTGAGCGAGCTCACGCGCTACTCGGGCGTCTGCACCGCCAGATAATACGGCGTGCCGTTGCTCGGGTCGGTCCAGAAGTTCGGCGCCACCTGCTCGGACGAGCTGAGGCTGGTGTTTAGATTGAGCGCAATGTCGTTCACCGTAAGGCCGAACTGGGCGGCGCGGGCGCGATCGATCTGAGCAAAAAATTCCGGGCCATCGATTTCTTGCTGCAAATGCACGTCGGCGACTCCCGGGATCGCCGCTATCCGTGTCCGCAGCTCCTTGGCGATGCGCAGATTCTTGATCCGGTCGTAGCCGACCGTGCGCACGTTGATCTGAGTCGGAATGCCGAAATTGAGGATTTGGGTCACCATGTCGGCAGGTTGGAAGTAGAAGATGCTCTCCGGGAAGGCGGCCGGCAGTACCTGGCGCAGTTTGCGGATGTAGGTCGCGGTCGGAGCGTGATCCTCTTTGAGGGCGACCAGAATGACGCCGTCATTAAGACCCGTGGCGGTGCCGTCGCCGAACGCGTAATTGTACGACCGCGCCGGCAAACCGATGTTGTCGACAATCATATCGCGTTCGCTTTCCGGAATGACGTCGCGAATCTTATCCTCGATCGCCTGAAAGATCTGTTCGGTCTTCTCGATCCGGGTACCGGCGGGCGCGCGCACGTGCAGCTGAATCTGACCGCCGTCGATAGTCGGAAAGAAGTCACGGCCGACGAGCAGGAACAGTGTGCCTCCAAGCGCGAGCACGACGACAGCGGCCGCCGGAACGATCAGCCGGCGTGTCAGCAGCGTGTGGAGCACGTCCGTATAGCCGCTGCGCATGGTTTCGAACCCGCGCTCGAATTTCGCAAACAGCCGCGCGAACCAGCCGGTGCCGGCCTCTTCGCCGTGACGCTCATTCTTAAGCAGCAGGCCGATGGTAATCGGCGTCAGCGTGCGCGAAAAGGTATAGGAGGCCAGCATGGCGAAGACCACGGCCAGCCCGAGCGGGGTGAACAAGTATTTGGCCGGGCCGTGGAGGAATACGACCGAGATGAACACGCAGCTGATCGCGAGCGTCGATACCAGCGTCGGCACGGCGATGCCCGCGGCGCCGTGCAATGTCGCCGAAGGTAGCGGCATGTGCTCCTCAGTAAGCAAGCGGTGAGTGTTCTCGATCGTTACCGTCGAGTCGTCGACCAGGATGCCGATCGCCAACGCCAGCCCGCCGAGTGTCATCGTGTTGATGGTTTCGCCGAGGAAATACAGAACGATAAGCGAAGAGAGGATGGACAACGGGATCGCGATCATCACGACCAACGTCGAGCGCCACGATCCGAGAAACAGCACGATCATCAAGGCGGTCAGGCAGGCGGCGATGGCGCCTTCGCGCAGCAGCCCTTGAATCGACGATTTGACGAACACCGATTGGTCGAACAGCTCCGTGATCTTCATGCCGGGAGGTGCCGATGCACGCGACACCTTGAGTGTGTCCTTGACTGCATTGACGACAGAGAGCGTCGATGCGTTGCCATTCTTGATGACGCTCAACAACACAGAGCGGCGCCCGTCGGTGCGGACGATGTTCTGCTGCACGGCATAGCCGTCGTGGACCTGCCCGACATCTTTCACGAACACCGTGGCACCGTTGACGTATTTCACCGGAATATTGTTGAGATCGTCGATGGTGGTGGGGACCGCGTTGGTGCGAACAGTGAACTGCGTGTCGCCTATTTTCGCCTGGCCGGACGGCAGCGTCAGGTTCTGAGCGTTGACGGCATTGACGACGTCGTTGGGGGTCAGCCCCTTAGCTTGCAGCTTCAGCGGGTCGATATCGACCATGATCTGGCGGTATTTGCCGCCGGCCGGCGTGGGAAATGTAACGCCATGAATGGGCGCGAGCTGCTGGCGCAAGCGGTAAATGCCGTAATCGTAAAGCTGCTGCTCATTGAGCGTGTCGGAGGAGAGCCCGATCTGCAGCACGGGAACGCTCGACGCGTTGTATTGGACCACGACCGGCGCTTGGATCCCCGGTGGCATCAAGACGCGAATAAAGTTGGTTGCGGACACGATTTGGGCGATCGCCAGATCGAGGTTCACGTCGGGTTGAAAATAGATCTTCTGAACCGAGATGCCGTTGAGAGTTTGCGCCTCGATGTCCCGGATGCCGTTCACGCTCGATGACAGCGCGTACTGGCTGTAGGTCGTGACCCGTTGCTCCATCTCCGGGGTGCTCAGCCCGGTGTACTGCCAGATGATGGTCACGACCGGGATGTCGATCTCGGGAAAGATGTCGGTCGGCATCGACAGGATGGCGGTCGTGCCGAGGAACAGCACGAGGACCGCGAGCACGTAGAAAGTGTGCGGTAGCCTCAGAGCAAAGCGAACGATGCCCATGATTCATAGCCCTGTGAGACGCGAACCCGATCCGATACCGTTTCCTCTGCGTACTCCCGGGCGGCGCGCTTCTGCCGGCAGGGGTCGAACTTTGGACCTGCTAGGCCGGCGCCATGTAGCAATTGTGCCTGATTTGACTTTTTCTTGCGCGAATTCGCGACTGCCCGGCTCGTGCCTTCAATCAACAATAAAGGTCGGCACATCGCTCGCGGCATGTTGCTGCATATGGTAATGCAGTCATGGGCTAGCAATCTACTTTTTGCATAACAACTAGGCCGCTGATCGGTTTCACCTATTCGTGACTGCAAGCTACGTTGGGGCGGTCACAGCAACCGGCGTTCACGGTTCAGAGCTTGCCAATCTGGGCTGGAGGCGCTCGAAATTCCGCCTTGATCGTGGAGGCGCTGCCTGACGCAGCGGCGAATTCGGCCGACGGCGCGCCCTCCGCCTACGTATGCTACTCTTAGCGGTGCGGCGCGCGCGGGGCTTAAATGAGCGGCAACCTGGCGGTCACGCACGCTGATCGTGCCGGATCGCGACCCGACGAAGGAAACACGGCCATGAGCGAGATCACGCTGCATGTGAATGGACGGCACCAGACAATCAGCGTCGACGATCCCGCCATGCCGTTGCTTTACGCGCTACGCGACGATCTTAAGCTGCGCGGTCCCAAATTCGGCTGCGGCCTCGGCCAGTGTGGCGCTTGCGCCGTTCTGCTTGACGGCGAAGCCGCGCGGTCCTGCGTGACCCGCGCCGTCGACGCGGCGGGGCGACAGATCACGACTTTGGAAGGCCTCGGTAGTCCCGAGGTGCCGAGTCGGGTGCAGGCGGCGTTCATTGCCGAGCAGGCTGCGCAATGCGGATACTGCACGAACGGCATGATCGTGAGCGCGACCGCATTGCTCGCGCGCACACCCCATCCGGATGAAGGCGATGTGCGCGAGGCGCTGGCACAAAATCTTTGCCGCTGCGGCAGTCATGTGCGCGTGCTCGCTGCTGTGCTGCGGGCGGCGAGGGAGGGCTGAGGCCATGACGTACATCACCCGCCGCTCACTCATGCAAGGTGCCGCTGGGCTCGTGGTCGCGTTTCGGTTACCCGCGCGGCGCGCTGGCGAGCGTGAGGACCGTGGCTGTCGACAGCGTCGACGCTTATCTCGCTGTGGCGCCGGATGGCGGCGTTACGGTGTTCGCCGGTAAGGTCGATCTCGGCACTGGGGCGCGCGCCGCGATCCGCCAGATCGTGGCCGAGGAGCTTTCGTCTCTCGCCCGAGCGCATCGCGCTGGTCGAGGGTGATACCGCGCTCACGCCCGATCAGGGACCGACCGGGGGCAGCACGGGAATCATGGTTGGCGGCGTGCGGATTCGGCAAGCCGCGGCGACTGCGCGTGCGCAATTGAAGAAACTCGCCGCCGCGCAGCTACAGCGTCCGGAGAACGATCTGGATACGCACGAAGGCGCTGTCGTCGCCCACGGCAGCGGTGAGGTGGTGAGCTTTGCTGCGCTGGTCGGCGGTGCGGCTTTTAACGTGCCGGTCGATAAGTCGGCGCCGCTCCGCAATCCAGATACTTATACGATCGTTGGTACGTCCTATCCGCGGCCTGATCTTCCGGCAAAGCTGACAGCCCGTCACGCCTATGTTCAGGACCACCGCGTTGACGGCATGTGGCACGCGCGCGTGATCCGCCCGCCGGCGATTGGGGCGAAGTTGCTCGACGTTGATGCCGCTACGTTGACCGGTATCCCTCAAGCGCAAATTGTCACGATCCGCGATTTCGTTGCGGTTGCCGCGCCGCGTGAGTGGGACGCCGTGCGCGCCATGCGGGCGCTTAAGGCGACATGGAGCGAGGCGGCGACGCTGCCCGGGTCGGACGCGGTGTTCGAGGCGGTACGTACAACGCCGGTCGTCCGCACCGAGACATTGCGCGAGGTCGGCGAGGCGACCGCGGTGCTCGACGCGGCGACGCGCGTCATCCGGGCGTCTTACGCCTGGCCGATCCAATCGCATGCCCCGATGGGGCCCGCCTGCGCCGTCGCTGATATGAGCGACAGCGGCGGCACGATTTGGACTGCTGCCCAGGACACGCATCACCTGCGTAAGACAATAGCCAAGCTCCTGAGCCTCGATGCCGCCAAGCTCCGTCTCATCTACATGGACGGCTCGGGCAGCTACGGGACAAGCGGCAATGATGACGCCGCGTTCGAGGCCGCGTTGCTGTCGCGTGAACTGCGTCGTCCGGTGCGCGTGCAGTGGATGCGGGAAGATGAGCACGGCTGGGATCCGAAAGGCCCGCCGCAGCTTCTCGACCTGCGCGCGAGCCTCGGCGCGGACGGTGACATCGCCGCCTGGGAAACCGTCGCCATGGTTCCGGCGAATACGCCAAACCACGCGGAAATCCCATTGCTTGCTGCTGTTGCGGCGGGGCTCGATGATGGCAGCGGGCTGTTCGCGGGTCTCTTGGCGCTTAATGCAGACCCGCCTTATGCGATCGCCAATATGCGGACCGACATCAAATGGCAACCGACGACGCCATTGCGACCCTCAAATCTGCGCGCGCCGGGCAAAATCGGGAATGTCTTTGCGGTTGAAAGCTTCTTCGACGAACTGGCGGCCGCGGCTGGCGCTGACCCGCTCGCCTACCGGCTTCGCCTCTTAGGCGATCCGCGCGGCCGCGAGGTTTTGCAACGCGTCGGCGCGATGATGCAATGGAGCCCGCGCTCCGCGCCCGCTGACCGCAACGGTAAAACTTTGAACGGCCGCGGGATTGCCTATGTGCACTACAAGCAATCCGAGAACTATGTGGCGATGGGCATGGAGGTCGCGGTCGAGCCTTCGACCGGCGTCATCCGAGTGCTGCGCGTGGCCTGCGCCCACGACTGCGGTCTGATGATCAATCCAGACGCCGTGCACGCGCAGGTAGAGGGCTGTATCCTACAGACCTTAAGTCGCACGTTGTTTGAGGAAGTGACGTTCGATCGCTCCCGCGTGACCAGCACCGATTGGGCGAGCTATCCGATCCTGACCTTTCTCGACGTTCCGCAACTCGACATTGCGCTGATCGACCGTCGTCATGAACGTCCGCTCGGCGCCGGCGAAGCGGCCACCGCGGCGGTTGCGGCGGCACTTGGCAACGCTGTGTTCGACGCCACAGGCATGAGGTTACGCCGGGCGCCTTTCACGCCGGCGCGGGTCAAGGCGGCGCTTGCCGGAAAGGCGACATAGAAGCCCGGCTCCGGCCGCGCAATTTCCGCCTACTTCTCACAGCACCGCCGAGGCGACGCCTCCAAGTGGCAGCCAACGGCTTGGAGCGGGGAACGAATCTGACTTATCGTTGTTTTTTGTTGTCGAGGGGGGAAAGCCGAATGGTCCCAGCCGAGGTCGTCGCGATTCGCGCTCCGGTCCTACTGATGGTTGAGGACGAAGTCCTCATTCGCATTTCTGTCTGCGATTTTTTGCGCAATGCAGGGTTCACCGTCATCGAGGCCGGCAGCGCGCGTGAAGCGCTCGCCGTCCTGAAGGTTCGCGACGACATTGCGCTGGTGTTGACGGATATTCACATGTCCGGCGCCTTGGAGGGCGTGGAATTGATCCGGGAAATTCGCAAATCATATCCGGCGATCAAAGTGATAACGGCTTCCGCTTATCGAAACACGGAGCCGGTCGAGGCAACTGTCACCAAGCCTTATTCCTTGGAAGGCTTGCTCGCCGTCATCAAATCCGTCCTCGGTATTTAGGAACTTGCTGGTTCCAAGACCGTTGTCTGATTGATGAACAGCGCCGCAATACGCTCTGATTTTTCGGGTCAAGAACCGGCAACTGTGCTTGTTCTGGAGCAGGATGTGCTGATCCGCGCTTCGTTCGCCGGATATTTGCGGTCATGCGGATATCGCGTCTTCGAAGCACGCAGCACTGCAGAAGCGCTTACCATCTTGCAGGAGTCTTCAGAGCCGATTCGTGTGGTATTGAGCCGCGCGGAAAATGGTTTCAAGCTATCCGGCTGGGTGAAGGCAAATCGGCCGAAAACCAAAATCATTCTCGCCGCCAGCGTCGAACGCGCGTCGCAAGCAGCCGCCGATCTTTGCGAAGTGGGCCCGCACGGCAAGCGCCCCTACGATCCGCAGTTGCTCGTTCAGCAGATCAAGGCAAGCTTGGCAAAAGGCGAAGGCTGACCACGCCGCGCACCGTTGAAAGCCCGCGACGCGGCCGGGGCGATATTTGGCAGATTCTTCAGCGCCACCGGCGGTGCAGCCACAGCCACTGCTCGGGATGTTCGCGTACCCAGCCTTCGACCACTGACGTAATCGCTTGCATGGTGCCGGTAATGTCGATGCGACCGTCGGCGTCGCGCGCGGGCGCGACCGGATCGGTGATGTCGACCGAGAAACTGTTGCCGTCGGGTTTGCGCACCACGCGCAGGCCGTGAATTGGGCACTCGGTCTGCCGCGCCAGCAGCGCAATCAATGGATTGGCGCGGCAGCGCCGCCCGAAAAAAATGACGTCGACACCTTTGCTGAAATGCTGATCGACCAGCATGCCGGCATGGGTGCCGGACTGCAAAAGCCGAGCGAGCTTGACCGGTGCGTCGAGGCCAGTCGGAATGAGTTCACCCATCAGAGGCGCACGAAGCTTCACGATCACGTTGCTGATCGGCCGAATATTTGGTCGCCGATAAAGCACGGCGGAATGCTCCACGAGCATTTTCGCGGCCACGGCGGGAAGCTCCCAGTTGGCCAGATGGGCGGCGAAGCCGAGCATCGGCCTGCCACCGCTTACGATGCGCTGATAGCGCTCGGCGACTTGCGGCGTATAGGTAATGACGTCGGGCGTTTGCCGGCCGGCGCCTTGGACGTAGAATTCATCGAGGTGCGCGAACTCAACCGCGATCCGGCCGAGATTGTCCCAGACGCCTCCGAGAATATGGTCAATCTCGGCGTCGGATTTTTGCGGGAAGGCAGCACGCAAATTATCACGGCCGACGCGGTGTTCGGGCAGCAGCGGGCCGACTTTGCGCATGAATGCGCCGGCGAAGTTCGCCGTGCGCTTGCGGTCCGTGCGCTTGATCGCGCTCAACAGTCCAACCGTAAGCGCGCCGATGCTCGCATCGAGAAGCTTGGAACGCGGCGCGGCCATCAGAGCATAGTCCGGAAAAGTGGAAACCGGTTTTCCGAAAAGATCATGCCGCACCGAGAAAAACTGCAACGCGATCGCATCATTTGCAGCGACCGCGTCCTAGAAGGTGACGATGATCTTGCCGAAAACCTGCCGGCTTTCGAGCCGCGCGAGACCGCGCTCGAAATCGGCGAGCGGGACCTCGGTGTCGATCACCGGCAGGAGGCCGGACGTCATCTTGGCGAGGCTCTCGCGGATGTTGCGAAGTGAAGCGCCAAACGAGCCGAAAATACGATATTGCTGAAGAAACAGCTGGAACAGATTGATGGTCGTGGATTGCCCGGACGTCGATCCGCAGGTAACGAGCCGGCCGCCGCGCTTGAGGCAAAGCAGCGAGCCGTTGAAGGTGTCGGGGCCGACATGCTCGAAAGCGACGTCAACGCCTTTCTTGGCTGTGAGCTTGCGCACGATGGTTTCGAACCGCTCAGTGCGGTAATTGATGACGTGGTCGGCGCCAATGGCTTTGGCCTTGGCCACTTTCTCGTCATCGCCGACCGTGGTGATCACGGTGCAGCCGATTGCCTTTGCCATTTTGATGGCGACTGTGCCGATGCCCGACCCGCCGGCTTGCACCAGAATGGTCTCGCCCGGCTCGAGCTTGGCGTTGTCGAACAGCATGTGTTGTACGGTCGAAAAAGCAACCGGCGCGCAAGCGGCGTCGCGAAAGCTCAATCCGGCCGGCACCGGGATGACGAGCCGCGCCGGCATGTTGACCAGATCGCGCGCGAAGCCGTCGACATGGAAGCCCATGATACCGCCGACATTTTCGCAGAGATTGTCGCGCCCCTCCCGGCACGCTTTGCAGGTCCCGCAGGTGAGTCCGCCATAGGCGACGACGCGATCGCCGACCTGAAAGTCAGTCACGTCGGGACCGACGGCGCGGATTTCGCCCGCGGCCTCCGCGCCGACTACGAGCGGCAGTTTGCGTTTAGCAAACGCCATGCCGCGCCAGCCCCAGACGTCGATGTGATTGAGCCCGATCGCCCTGATGCCAATCTGCACTTCGCCCGCCGCTGGTGCAGGCGGGCTTGCAACATCGACAAGCTCGATCTTGCGATCGGCGACCAGCGTGAGCGCGCGCATGGGTGGCTCCGAAACGGACGTGAGGTGCGCTTCCCGAAAAGGCGTGCCAGCGTCGAGGCTCACGCCGGCTCCAGCGCCATGACCAGGCAGACGTTCTGGCCGCCGAAGCCGAACGAATTGGAGATCGCACGCTGAACTTTCGCGTCGCGCGCCGCATTGGGCACGACATCGAGCTGGATCGCGGGATCGGGAATGTTGTGATTGATTGTCGGCGGCAGCCGCTGGTTTTGCAGCGTGAGGAAGGTGAACGCCGCCTCGACCGCTCCGGCCGCGGTCAAGGTGTGTCCGATCATCGATTTGTTGGACGAGATGGGGATGCCGCGAATGCGCTCGCCGAAAACCGCAGAGACGCCGAGATGCTCCATCTTGTCGTTTTCCGGCGTCGAGGTGCCGTGGGCGTTGATGTAATCGATGTCTTCGGGTTCAACGCCGGCATCGGCCAGCGCATTGCGCATGCAGGCGATGATCGGCTTGCCGTCAGGACTCGATCGGGTGCGGTGAAACGAATCGGATTTTTCGCCCACGCCTTCGAGGATGCCGAGCACACGGGCGCCGCGCGCTCGCGCATGATCGAGATTTTCGAGCACCAGCGCCGCCGCGCCTTCCGCCAGTACGAAGCCGTCGCGATTTTTGGAGAACGGCTTCGAGGCCCGCTCGGGCGGATCATTCTGGGTCGAGAGCGCGGAAAGAAGCGAGAAGCGCACCAGCAATTCCGGTGTCAACGACGCGTCGGCGCCGATCGCCAGCGCGGCTTCGCAATCGCCGCGCCGGATCGCCTCCATGCCGAGCTGGATGGCGCTGGCGCCGGAGGCGCAGGCGGTGTTCAGAGAGATCGGCGATCCTTCGGTGCCGAAATGCTCGGCGAGGCGCTCGCCGAGGATGCCGAATTTGAATGGCCCATTGTCGGCGGCGAATTTGCGGGCGACGCGCATCAGATCCGGATATCCGGTGTCGGCATTGGTCGCGGCCATTTCAGCCATCTTGATCCGGTCGGGCCATTCGATTTCGAGCGGCGGCGGCGCGAGATACATTGGCCCGGGAAAATGGCCCTTGGCACCAATACCGGCTTCCGCGATCGCCTCCTCGCCGGCGAGAAGTGCAATGCGCTCGGAGATTTCCGCTGGCGACATGTAATCCTGGTACACAGCGTCGACCGTGCCGGCGATGGTGGTGCGCAGACCTTCGGTCGGAAAGCGCGAAATCCGTCGGATGCCGGAGACACCACCGGTCAACTTCGCCCAGTTGTCGGACTTGCCGACGCCGAGCGAGGTGACCACGCCAATCCCGGTGACGGCAACGATGGGACGATCAAGCTTATCCCGTGTTGTCGCGGCCATGACGTTCTCCTCAATCGACCCGTTCAATCAGCGCCAAGCCTTCGCCCCGCCAATTGGCGACGCTGGTGACGACGATCTGGGACATATCGGGCGGACTTGAACCCACGTCTCCGGTCCCCGTCGGTGCGAACAGTTTGCCGTGCGCGAGCGCCGCGCAAGCGATCCCCAGATTGGCTGTGAACTCCGCCTCGACACCATGACCGATATACGTCCCAGTATTACGGACGGGAAGGCCAATCTGCATGAGCACGGCGCGTTCCGCTGACGTCGCAGGCTCGAGCCCAGCGGCGCCCGAGATAACGCCGGCATGCGCGCGGTCTACCTGAGCCGCGATCGTATCCCATTGGCGCCGGAGCGCAGCCTCGATGTCACCCGGTTGACGCCGATTGCGGTCCGAGCAGACCGATGAAATCCGGCCTCGCGCCCGTGCCCCGCGGGCCTCAGCATGATCGCGACTTTCGAGCACGAGAAATGCGCCCATGTTGCCTAAAGCAATTCCGCCTGCCGGGCCGCGATCCCATACCGGGGCGAACGAGCTCTTTAGCAGCGCGCCGGCTTGCTCGAAAATGAGCAGGACATCCCACCGCGCGCCGTTATAGGCGCCGCCAACCAGCGTCAATTCGCTCTGGCCGGCGGCGATGCGCGCGTGCGCGATGCGCACCGCATCGACGCCCGCGGCCTCTTCGCCCAAAAACGTGCGCGAAGAGCCGACGACACCGTGAACGAGCGAAATGTTGCCGGCGAGCAGGTTGGGCAGTTGCGCGAGGAACAAGGTCGGACGCAAGTCGCTCATTAGCCGTTCGTTGAGGAACGCGCCGCGCGCGGCCACTTTGGGTGCGCCGGCGAGGATCGCCGTGTCGACGGGAATATCGCGCTCGCCGCCGCCGGCGGCGACGATCATGTCGGTTCGGTCGAGCAGATCGGGTTTGCCGGCGATGCCGGCATCGCTAAGCGCGAGGCCTGCCGCGTAGACCCCGATGCGCTGCCAAGCCTCCATCTGCCGCTGATCGCTCTTTTTCGGAATTTGCTTGTCGAAATTGACCGGCGCGAGCGGGTGCACGATGTACGGCGCGAAGGTTTTGTCGTCGTAAGGCGGCGGCCCGCCGCGCTCGAGCTGTTGCCAAGTCGTTTCGAGCCCCTCGCCAAGGCACGTGAGTAGACCGACGCCGGTGATCCACACCTCGCGGCGTCCACTCACTTGCTGAGCTCCTTGACCGGCACGTCGAGCCCCTCAGCCCTTTCGAACAGCGCTTTGCGGAATTCCGGACTGGGAAAGGCCAAGACCCGATAGGTGATGCGAGCGCTACAGACGGCTTTTCCCTGCCGCGTCCCGTTGCACTCGCCGATGGCGTAGCCGGAGCCCTCGTGCACCACGCGGCCTTCAAATTCGAGCTCGTCCCCCGGAAAAACTGCGGCGCGGAATTTTGCCTCTTTGACGCCGGCGAGAAATGGCATCGCGTTAAAGCCACCGAGCGCCATCACCAGCCATCCGCCGGTCTGCGCCATGCATTCGATCAGCAACGCTCCAGGCATCAGCGGATAGCCTGGAAAGTGGCCTTCGAACACGGTTGAGGTTTTTGGCACGGTGCCGATCGATCGAACCGAGCGCTGGGCCACATCGAGCGCCACGATGCGGTCGAGCATCTGGAAATATTCGAGACGCATAAGCGGCGCCTTAGGCGCCTTTCGCCGCGATCAGCTTGTCGATTTGCTCGCTCAGGTTATTCAGCACGAAGTACTGGTCCGTCGTGGCCTTGCCGTCGTTCACCTCTTGGGTCCACTGCTCGAGCGGAAGCTTGATGCCGAAAGTCTTGTCGATGGCAAAAGCGATGTCCAGGAAGTCCAGACTGTCGATTTCGAGATCGTTGATGGCGTGGCTTTCCGGCTTGATACTCTCACGCGGAATGTCACAAGTTTCCGCAATGATATCAGCAACTTTGTCGAACGTGGCAGACATCAGGCATCCAAGCCCGATCGCTGCGGGCCCCTCCGGTCGTTAGCTGCCCGTATAGCGAAGGATACCGCCAAGTTCAACGCCTTGCCAGATCGCGGATTGTGCCGTCTTTGCCACATTCCAAGCGCCTACAATCCGTTCTAACATTCTTGAGGGCTGAGGGGGCGCGACACGGAGCAATGTCCATGCCCAAGCTTGCCGGTAAGTGCATCGGTCGCGGCCTTGTCGCCGCTTTGGCGCTTTTGGCGGTACAGTTCGCAGCCGCCTACACTCAAGCTGCCGATTTCGAAGTCGGTCCGATGCACATCACAGAGCCTTGGACACGCGCGACGCCGAAGGGCGCCAGCACGGCCGCCGGTTATATGACGGTCACCAATAACGGCACCGCATCGGATCGCCTGAGCTGCGTCTCAAGCGATGCTGCTGCGCGATGCCAGATCCACACCATGAGCATGGAAGGCGGCGTGATGAAAATGCGCCCGGTCGAGGACGGCCTTGAAATTCTTCCGGGTCAGAGTGTCACGCTCAGGCCGGGGGGCCTGCACGTGATGTTTGTCGATCTCAAGCATCCGCTAGAACCAGGCAAGATGGTCGCAGCGACATTCAAATTCGAGAAAGCCGGCATGGTCGAGGTCGAGTACCCCATTCTGGCGATTGGCGCACCGGCTCCCGGCGTTGCCGGGGGCGGCGGCACGATGATGCAGGGCGGCGGCATGATGCAAACGAGCCCAAAGCATTAGCGCTGAACGGGAATAGCCCCACTCATCGCACCTTACGATTGGTTAACACTCATTGACGTATACCGTTGCCGCGGTATGGCGGCTTTTGAGTATGAACGATTCCGATCCCAAGAACGTCCGGAATTGGTCTGGACTGATCAAAAATTTGGCGCAAGAGGAGCGATCTCTGGTCAATTCCCAGAGCGTGGCGCCGCCGCCGCGGATTGTGGTGGCGGAAGCATTGCGCAACAACTGGTTTGAAATCTGGTACCAGCCCAAGATCGATCTCAAGCGCAAATGCCTCGCCGGTGCGGAAGCGCTCGCGCGCATTCGCCATCCGCAGCTCGGTGTTTTGCCGCCAGGAAATTTTGTCGCCGACGTTGACGAAGACAGCGTCGCGGAGCTTGCCGAACACGCGTTATTGGCGACCCTCTGCGATTGGACGATGTTCGATGAAGCGGGTTTCAATCTTCATCTCGCCGTCAATGTGCCGGTCAGTGTGCTGTTCAAGCTGCCGATCCCGCGACTGGTCGCCGAATATCGGCCGAAATCAGAGCGATGGCCCGGGCTGATCCTCGAAGTGACCGAGGACCAGATCGCTCGCGACATGGCGCTTGCCAACGAAATCGCCACTCAATTGCGCGTCGACGGCATCACTATCGCGATCGACGATTTCGGCGCCGGCTATTCATCCTTCTCGGGCCTGCGCAATTTGCCGTTCGCGGAACTCAAGATCGACCGCACTTTCGTGACCGGCTGCGCGACCGATGCGGCCAATGCCGCCATCTGCCAGACCGTTATCGACTTGGCGCACCGCTTCGGCAGCGCGGCAGTCGCCGCGGGCGTCGAGAGTCAGGCCGATCTGCAGGCGTTGATGGTGATGGGCTGCGACTTCGGGCAGGGGGTGATGATCGCGCCGCCGATGCCGAAGGAGCGCTTCCTTGAACTCCTGCGGCAGCGCATGAACAGGCCGCGTGCGGCAACGCCGAAGGATGCGATCAAGTCCGCGCAGAAGACGGTCGGCCACGTTGCGTAACTTTATTTCGTCGGCTCGCGGAACGGCATTGGTGTCCCTTCAGGCAAGGGCATGCGGAAAACGTTGAGTGTCATCGAAATCAGCACGTAATAGCCGAGAATGCCGACAAGCTCGACCGTGCCGGCATCGCCCAGCAGTTTGCGCACGCGGGCGAAAGTTGCATCGCTTACGCGCCGGGTGGCGTAAAGCTCCTTGACGAAGCTGTAGATCGCCATCTCGTCGCGCGGCGCCGATTTTGGCGCGCGCCCAGCATGAAGCTCGCGGATCGTCGCTTCCTTGACGCCTTGCTTCGCGGCGATCGCCGCATGCGCGTACCACTCGAATTGCGCCTTCCAGTAACGGCCGGTACACAGGATCGCGAACTCAGAAAGCCGCGGCGGCAGGCTGGTTTTAAAGCGCAAGATCCCCCAAGTTGCTGTGCTAACAGGCCGTAAGCGGGCGCGTGGAGAAAGACCGCGAATGGCCCCTCATTGCTGAACCGGCCGCGCGGGCCCGATTTGATCGCCTCGACCAGCGCCTGCTGCTCGGATGTGAGGCTCTCCGGGGCGAGTGCAGGCAGGCGCGGGGAGGGCGACCGCGACAGTTGTTTGGACCTCGCACGGCGCAACGTCGATTTTTTTGGCATGGATTTCTTCTGAGGCTTGGCGCTCAACTATTTCCTCCCGACCAAATCTATCAATGCCGACATGCCGACGTGTGCCGTGCCCTCGTTGAGGACGCTGTCATGCTCGCGGATTTCAAGCTCGGCCATATCGCCGAAGCTCTCTTCCAGAAGGGCGCGCGTATAGAGGCGCTCCGCCTCCGGTGGTCCGCCGGTTCGATAGGCGAGTTGCTCTAGCCGGTAGCCTTGCATGAACAGAAGTCCGCCGGGCTTGAGCGCGCGCTTGAGGTTGGCAAAAAACGCGGGCCGATCGGCGGGAAAAACAACCTGGACGAAGATCGCGGCAATGACGCCGAACGCCGCTTCCGGCCAGCGCCACTTCGTGACGTCGGCGACTTCAGTGCGGAGCTGCACGCCGCGCTCTTGCGCCAGCGCCCGCGCCTTGGCAAGCGCGGTCGCAGAATAGTCGGTGGCGAGCACGTCGAGTCCTTGCTCGGCGAGCCACACGCCGTTGCGGCCCTCTCCGTCCGCGACTGACAGCGCGGTCTGGCCCGCACGCAAACGATGCGCCTGCGCCTTGAGGAAGGCATTCGGCTCCTTGCCGAACACATAGCCGGGAGGGCTAAACCGCGTCTCCCACCGCTCAAACTCCGACATGCTGCCTCCCCGGTATACTGTCGCCCAGCGCGCCCTTTGTCATTCGGGCGGGTGTTGCGTTAAGTGTAGCGAATGCCGCTCGCCGTGAAAGCTCTGTTCTTCGATGTTTTCGGCACGCTGGTCGATTGGCGCAGCGCGATCGCGCGCGAAGCCAAGGCAGTGCTCGAACCGCGCGGTTACGCGCTTGATTGGTTTGCCTTCGCCGACGCCTGGCGCGGTGAATATCAGGGCGCCATGGAGGAGGTACGTGCGGGCCGCATACCGTTCTGCAAGCTCGACGTGTTGCACCGCCAAAACCTCAACCGGATTCTGCCGCGCTTCGGCGCCGGTGCGTTGAGCGAGGACGGCCGCCGGAATCTCAATTTGGCTTGGCACCGGCTCGATGGCTGGCCCGACGCGGCAGCCGGCCTCGCGCGTTTGCGACACCGCTATTTTCTGGCACCGCTGTCAAACGGCAATATTTCCATCATGGTCGATCTCGCGCGGCGCAACCATTTTCCCTGGGACGCGGTTTTAGGCGCTGAGTTTGCCGGCGACTACAAGCCAAAGCCGCACGTCTACCTGTCGGCCGCCGCAGCATTCGATCTCGAGCCGCATGAGTGCATGATGGTTGCCGCGCACAGTTACGATCTTGCCGCGAGCGCAGCGCTCGGCTTGCACACGGCCCACGTCGCGCGCCCCGACGAAGATGGACCCGGCCGTGGCGAGGCGGCGCCCACGGTGCCTGTCGATATCGCGGCGAATGATCTCGAAGATTTGGCCGAGCGGCTGGGCGTTTAAAGTACCGGCGACACGACAGTCATGGCGAGGAATGCGGCGGCTCGACCCGGAAACCGCCGCCCGCTTCGATCGCGATATAGCCGTCGGCGACCGCGCGCGCCCAGCGGCTTGTCGCCGGAATGCCGCCGAACGAAAAGAAATGCGGAACGACACCGGCAGGCGACGCTTCCGCCAGCGCCCGAATAAGATCGTCCGGGGTGGTCATGGCGAACATCTGCCGCATCAGGCCGGAGCGCCGCGCCAGCGCCTGCGCGGACGTGCGCACGCCGCAGCGGCTGGCATAGCGCATGAGCGAGGTGAGGTTGGTCGGCCCGACGAGCCCAATGCGCAGGCGATGCTCGAAGCCGAAGGAGCGCAGCCGCGCGACGAAGTCGAGGATCGCGCGCGCATCGAAGCAGAACTGGGTGACGATCTCGACGGCAAGTCCGACCGCGTCCGCCGCCGTGATTTTTTCGGCAAGCGCGCGGCTGAGCTCTTCATCGGCGATGCGCGGATGGCCTTCCGGATAGCCGGCAATCCCGATCGAGCGGATGCCGCGCCGGCGCAGCACCCCTGAATCGATGGCGTCCAGCGCGTTCCGGAACGGCCCGCAATCGTTGCGGTCGCCGGCGATGACTAGAACATTGTCGACGGCGGCCTCGCCGTTGAGCCGCGCCAGGAACTCATCGAGCGCCGCGACGCTCTCGAAGTTGCGCACCGCCACGTGCGGCACCGGTTCGAGACCGGCTGCACGCACCCGGACGGCGGCAGCTGCGGACTCCGCGGCGGGCCGGTTTGGTACCGCGCTGAGATAGACGCGCGTGCCCCGTTTGAGCACGCCGAGCGCATCGATGTCGGCATCCGAGGGCCGCGTCGCTTCGATGGAAAATCCCGCCATCGAAGCCGCGATGCGCGCGACAGCATCAGCCGGGGCCTGATCCGGAATTGGGACTGCGGTCATGATGCGCCCGCCGCTTCCGTGTCACAGCCCCGAGGCGGCCAAAGAAATCAGGCGCGCCGGCGCGAGATCACGTACGAATTCATCGAAGAACCACAGCCCGCCGCGTTCGCGCAGCACCGCGCGCGTCGCATCGATGTAGCGGCCGTCGGCCACCACTTCGCCCAGCCGCTCGTCTTCGACCTGCGCCACGTAGATCGCGGCGTTCCAGGCCGCAAACAGCGTCGAGGTGCCGATGGATTCCGAAATTTCCGACGGCAGCGTGTGCATGACGTACCGGAACAGCGAGCGGTTATCGGCGTAGGCGTTGAAATTAAGATCGCGGCCAGCCGGTCCAAGCTCATGCTTGACCGTTTTCAGGATTTGATGGCGGTCATGGATGAACGGATTGTCCTCCGGCCAAACCTTTTGGATGATTTCCATGCCGGGGTCATGGCCGTGCGAGTGAATGGCGATAAGCCGACCGCCGGGGCCGAGCGATCGCGCCAGCGGAGCGATCACGCGCGTCGCCTTGAATTCGAGCGAGGCGCGGGCGCGATAGGGTTGCGACGCGATGACCAGGTCGTAGTTGGCGAGCGTGCCGCCGGGTTTGGGAATGATCGGATCGAGCAGGAAGCGATGATCTTCGCGATAGATGACAAGCACCACCGGGCGCTCGTACACTGGATTGCCGGTGCGGGGGCTTACGCCGGCTTTCCAATTGAGCGCCAGGAACGGCTCCAGATCGATGATTTGCTGCTCGAAGCGGTGAGCGGAATTACCCATGAGCGGAAGCTCGTGCCACACCAGGCTCGACGCGGCGTTGAGCGATTTCACCGCCAGCCACGGCGCATCCGCATAGGCAAGGTTGGTCAGCACCAGCACCGTCGACGGATGCTCGAAGAAGCGATCCGACATCTTCTGCAGCGTCAACCGCACATCCTCGAGGCTGATCTCCTTGCCGACCACGTAAAACGGCATGTGCGTGAAACGGTCGTGCATCGCGCGCATCACCCGCGCCAACACCGAACCGTCGCCGACGCCGGCGTCGAACACGCGGACCGCTGGCGGGCGCGGATGGATGTGGGCAAGCTCCTCGGAGACGCGGTGGGCAACTTCCCACTTCTCGCTGCAGGTGTTGACGAACAGCAGATACTTCTGCCGGTTGTCGAAGAAACGGAAATTACGCTGCGCATCACCGGACTTTGCCGGCGCGGCAAGGGGCTGCAAGGGCGGAGCTGTTGGTCGGGTTTCGCGGGACCGTTCGATCACGATAGGACGACCTCCCTGTGGCGGGTGTGCAGCCATAAAGCCGTGGATGCGATCGAGCGTGTCGGTCGTGATCCGACCGCCATTGCGCAGCCGCGCGGCAAGCTTGCCGTCATTGACGGCGCGGCGTCCGAACGTCGATTCGGCCAATCCCGTCTGCCGGCAATAGTCCGAGATTTCCTGGAGCAATTCCTGAGCGTTCATGGCACGCCGCTCCTGACAGTTTCCTCAGTCCGTGCGCCCGCTTTTCGCGTTTGTTGCGCACATATTTCCATCGACAGCGAACCAACCAAGCTTAACCGGGTCAACCACAAAATGGCCCACAATCGTAGTGGGCGAGATAGTGGGCGATGCTCGCAAAATCAAGTCAGAGGATCGACCGTCGGCGCATTGCCGGGAAAGGAACGAGCATGCCCCGATTTGCCGCTAATCT
Organism: uncultured Alphaproteobacteria bacterium; assembly: GCA_963832605.1. Taxonomy (GTDB): domain Bacteria; phylum Pseudomonadota; class Alphaproteobacteria; order Rhizobiales; family Xanthobacteraceae; genus BOG-931. The sequence goes on from CAWHUO010000017.1 coordinate 253,736, forward strand.
CGGATATCTCTTCACCGAACGTCCGCTGATCGAGCGCTTCGGCGCCGCGGCGGCAGCGGGATTTACCGCGGTCGAGCTGCTATTTCCTTATGACCTGCCAGCCGTCGCGGTGAAGGCTGAGCTTGCGCGGCACGGGTTGACGCAACTTGGCGTCAATAAGCCGGTCGGCCGTGCGGGCGAATCCGGTCTCGCGGCGCTGCCGGAACGTGAGAAAGAGTGGCAAGCCGCGTTTCAGCGCGCGCTCGGTTACGCGGTCGCGATCGGCGGACGTTCGCTCCATTGCCTCGCCGGATGTGTGGCGCCGGAACAAAGGCCGGAGGCTGAGGCCGTCTTCATCGGCAATCTTTCACGCGCCGCCGAGGAGGCGGCGGGCGTCGGCGTTACGCTCCTGATCGAGCCGATCAATCCGCGCGACCGCCCCGGTTATTTCCTCACGCGCGTCGAGCATGCAGCCGATATCGTCGGTAAGGTCGGCAGCGCCAACCTGCGCATCCAATTCGATTTCTATCACGCACAGATTGTCGGCGGCGACCTTCTGCGCCGCTTCGAAGCACATCAGCCGCTGATCGGTCATGCGCAGATTGCCGCCGTCCCCACACGACGTGAGCCGGACGAGGGTGAAGTCAACTATCCGGAGATCTTCACGGCACTCGATCGGCTCGGCTATGCCGGCTTTATCGGCTGCGAATACCGTCCGCGCGGGCGTACTGAGGACGGGCTTGCCTGGGCACGACCCTACGGCATCATGCCGCGTGGGAGAGGGGCGGACGAGATTTAATGAAGTGCCGTCGTCTGCTGTATCCCTGCAAATCAGCCATGATTCTCGGTATTTAGCGTGTCCATCGGGCTTGTGGCGCTTTGGCAATGCCCGCGGCTGGTGTATCTTGGCTTTCAGGGACGCACTTATGTGGGGTCGAAAACCCAAATCCACGCCGCCAGGCGAGAGTGAGTTGATCTCGCCGCTAAAAGAGGCGGTGCATCAGGCGCGCGTCGAGGCGGCGGAGCGCACCAGCGTGGTCGTTGACCTGCGCGATGCGGAGGTCGCGCGCCTTGAACTCCTCAATGAGGCCCTCGATCCGCTTTTTGCAGAGCTTCCTCCCGAGGTCGAGCTGTTCGATCGCGGCGTCAGCCGTGGCGAGACGCCGCGGCTGTGGATCGACGCGGTCGCGCACATCGCCATGGGGCGCGAAAAGCGCATCTACCGTTTTCTGCTCGACACCCGCATTGGCCGGCGAGTGCTCGCCGAGTTGCATGAGATTGCGGATATTGTGAAGGCGGTGACCAGCTACGTAGCGCGCCGGCTTGTCGAGCGCGAACGCGCGCTCGCCGAAGACCCCGAATTCATCGGACGCGTCGGTCGGAAAGAGGCCGCGCGCGCACGCCGCAGGTGGCGCTGGCGTGGACTGGGCACGCTCGCCCTCGGCTTTCTCTTGGGCGTTGTTGCGTTGCTGGTCGCCGCCTTGCTGTTGGCGAGCCGGTATTAAGAAAGGTCCTTGCGCTCCACCGCCAAGACGTTACCGCCAGCGGTGCGTTCCAGGCCAATCATTTCACAGCGCCAGCCTCCCGCTTCGCCATCAATGCGAAAGAGATTGTAACCGGCGGCGCCTTCGTGGCCATGCCGCACGCGCGCCGATGCGGATGTTACACCGACCGCGGGGATCGCCTTGTCCGGCCCATCGAGCCAGATGAGCGAACGGCAATGGTCGTGGCCGTGGAGAACAAGTTCGGCGCCTTGCTTGGCGAGCACAGCGCGAAACGCGTCGGCGTCGGTGAGCCGCCGCAAATAGCGGTTGGGTGGGCTCTCCGGCGGGTGATGGATGAGCACGACCCGGAACAATCCACGGGTTTCCTGAAGTAGCGTCGCGAAACGCGAAAGCTGCGGTTCGCCGAGCTGCCCGGTTGCCAGAAACGGCGCCGTTGGCAGCGCCGAGGAGAGCGCGATCAGCGCAATCGATCCGCGCCGGCGCAGAAACGGAAATGTGCCGCTTGCCGCGCCGTCATCCCCGCGCATGTATTCGCCCCAGTACTCGGCTGGCCCGCGCGCCGCCTGCGCTACGTAGATGTCATGATTGCCGGGGATGACGGTGACGTCGTGTGGAGACCCGAGCCGGTCGAGCCATTCCCGCGCCCGGGCGTATTCGGCCGGGAGCGACAGATTGACGAGATCGCCGGTCACCGCGATGTGGTCGACTGCGCATGCCTTCAAATCCCGCGTGAGCGCTTCGAGCGCCTCGACGCGGTGGATATATTTACGTCCGCGTTGCCAGTTGATGAAGCCGAGGCCGCGCTTGCCGGCCAGCTCCTTCAGCCTTGGCCTTGCCGCCAGATGCAGATCGGATAAGTGGGCGAGCACGAACATCGCATCATGATGATATGCGAATCATGCGCGTACCAACGATTTTCTGACGGCGGCTCGCGGTTGCTTACGAGCTGCCGATGAGGATGCCGGCGGCGAAGACGAGCACGCCGCCGACGACAACTTGAAAGGCGGCCTGCAGGAACGGCGTGTCCATATAGTGGGTGCGGATCCAGGAGATTGCGGCGAGCTCGATTGCCACCACGACGAACGCCAGCGTGGTCGCCAGATAAAAGTGAGGAATGATATAGGGCAGCGTATGGCCGAGTCCGCCGAGCGCGGTCATGGCGCCGCACACCGCGCCGCGCACCAGCGGCGCGCCACGTCCGGTGAGCGAGCCGTCGTCGGATAGGGCCTCGGCGAAGCCCATGGAGATGCCGGCGCCGACCGCCGCCGCGAGCCCGACCAGAAAGGTTGCCCAGGTGTTGTGCGTAGCGAAGGCCGCGGCGAACAGCGGTGCCAGCGTGGAGACCGAGCCGTCCATCAGGCCGGCCAGTCCCGGTTGAACGTATTGCAGCACGAACATGCGCCGCGCGGTCTCGTCTTCGGCGGCGCGCGCGCTCGGCTCGATCTTTTCGCCGAGCTCCTGAGCGAGTTTTTCGTGCTTGTCTTCGGCGGCAGCGAGCTGGGTCAGGAGAGTACGCACCGCAGCATCGTGCGCGGATTCCGCCGCGCGGCGGTAGAACCGCGCCGTCTCGAATTCCATTTCCTCGGCGAACTTGCGGACGGCGTCGAGGCCGAGCGGCCGGTTGAGCCAGATCGGCCGGCGCGCGACGAAGCCTTTTACGTCCTGCCGCCGGATCAGCGGGAGAAAGTCGCCGAATTTCTTGCGGTAGAGGTCGAGCAGCATGTCATGATGGCCGATCTCTTCTTCCGCCATCTTGTCGTACATGCCCGCCGTATCCGGATACGATCCCCGCAAGGCATCGGCGAAGGAGCGGTAGATGCGGTTGTCCTCATCTTCGTTGGAAATCGCGAGCGCGAGAATTTCCTGTTCGCCCAAGTCGCCAAAGCGTTTCACGGAGTTCGCCCCGATGGTTCGACGCGCATCACGAAGATAGGATGCGATATTAGAATGTTTCTAATTCATGAAGCTAGTATTTCAGTGCTTTCGATCGGAGATCGTCGCGGGTATCTCGCATGAGCTTTGGCCTTGACTTGGATTCCATTCGTCAATTGTGCGAGCCGGCACTCCGTCGCCTACTGCATTTTTATTGGCGCTTCGCGCGTGGACTGACGATCGGTGTGCGCGGCGTCATTATCGATGAGGAGGGCCGTGTGTTTTTGGTCAAGCACAGCTATGTCGCCGGCTGGCATTTGCCGGGCGGCGGCGTCGAGCCGGGCGAAACCCTTGTGACCGCGCTTGCGCGCGAGTTGCGCGAGGAAGGCAATATCGAACTCGGCGCGCCACCACAGTTCTTCGCTGTGTACTTTAATCGACGCGTATCGCGGCGCGACCACGTCACGCTCTACGTCGTGCGTTCGTTCCGCCAGACCGCGGCGCCGCAGCCGAACAACGAAATCGTGGCGCACGGCTTTTTCGCGCCCGGTTCTCTGCCGGAAGGAACAACGCGCGGCACGCGCGAGCGCATTGCCGAAGTGCTCGACGGGCGAGACATCGCCGCCTTGTGGTGAACTCGTATCGCCAACATTACTGGGATTTAATCAATACCGCGTCATTTGGTCGTAAGGCGTCAGCAAGCTGGCAACTATCCGATGGCACAGGCGTTGGCTGGCATGAGCGGCTTGGGGCGCCAGAAGGAGAGATTTCCATGCGGAGGAAAATCGTTGCGCTCGCCACAGCCGTAGCGCTGGGCACGGCGACGATGTCAACCGGCGCGCTCGCATTCGGGCACGGCGGCGGTGGTGGTGGCGGGCACATGGGTGGTGGCGGCGGCCACTTTGGCGGCGGTGGTGCCCACTTTGGCGGTGCGCATTTTGCCGGCGGCGGCCATTGGGGCGGCGGTCACTGGGCCGGCGGTCATTGGGGTAATGGTTGGCGCGGCGGCGGATGGGGCAGAGGATATGGTTGGGGCGGCTACGGCGTAGGCCTCGGCTTGGGTTTGGGCGGCCTCTACGCCTATGGTGGTGGCTATCCCTACGGCTACTGCAATCCTTATTATTACGGCGGCTGCGGTCCTTATTACGGCTGGTAACCGTCAACTGCGAAACGCAAGCATCGCGCCCGTGTGGGCGCGATGCTTTTTTATTCAGCCGAACCGTGCGCGGTCGTGGGGGAGCGAAAGGTCGAGCAGCGGTCCGATTGGCACAATGCCGGTCGGATTGACGTTGCGGTGACTGCCGTAATAGTGCCGCTTGATATGATCCAGGCTGACGGTGTCGGAGATCCCGGGCACTTGATAAAGATCGCGCAGATAATTCCAAAGATTCGGATGGTCGATGATGCGTCGCAAATTGCATTTGAAGTGGCTGTAATAAACCGCGTCGAAGCGAACGAGCGTCGTGAATAACCGCCAGTCAGCTTCGGTAATCTGCCGCCCCACAAGATAACGCTGCCGCGACAGGCGTTCTTGGAGTTGATCGAGTGTCGCGAACAACGCGCGCGCTGCCTGTTCATAGGCCGCCTGCGTGGTGGCAAAGCCGGCGCGATAGACGCCATTGTTGACTGTTTCATAGACGATATCGTTGATGCGGTCGATCTCGCTACGCAGTTCAACCGGATAGTAATCAGTGCGCACGTCGGTGAAGGCGTCGAACGCCGAATTCAGCATACGAATGATTTCCGACAATTCGTTATTGACGATCGTGTGTTGCTTCTTATCCCAGAGCACGGGCACGCTGGCGCGGCCGCTGTAATGCGGGTCTGCCAACAGGTAGACATCGGCGAGGGTCGATTTGCCGTTGATGGTGTCGAGCGTCGCGCCCGGCTCGGTGCCGAATTCCCAGCCCTTTTTGCCGAGCAGCGCAGCGGTCACCGAGACCGAGATCACGTTCTCCAGTTTCATGAGCTTGCGGAAGATGAGGGTACGGTGTGCCCAGGGACACGCCAGCGAGACGTAGAGATGATAACGATCGGCTTCCGCTGGAAAGCCGCCTTTGCCGGTCGGGCCCGCGCTGCCATCGGCCGTGACATAGTTGTGGAAGGCCGTAGCCGTACGGAGGAATTGTCCGTCCTTGGTGCGCGAGCCAAATTCTTTGCCGGTATCGTCCTGCCAGGCGCCGTCGACGAGGAAGCCCATCGTCATCTCCGCTGATTGCACGCGCGATCTCGACACCTCGTCGAGCACTTCATGTAAGCATTCTGCCGGGCGGCGACAGGGCACCGACCGTACGGAAGCGCGGGTAATCGCGAACGGACTATGGCTGGACCCGGGCCGATCCAGGTGTTAGGCGGCAGCGCCATGACCGATATTTCACTGACCATTCTGCCCGAGTCGCAAGCCGACACATCGGCGATCGAGCACTTGCACGAGCGCACCTTCGGTCCAGGGCGCTATGCCAAGACCGCTTACCGGTTGCGCGAGCAAGTGGCGCACAGCCTCGATCTGTCATTCACCGCCCGCGTCGGCACGCTGCTGGTCGGCTCCGTCCGGCTTTCCCCGGTCCGCATCGGCGAGAGCAAGGCGCTGCTGCTCGGCCCACTCACAGTGGAGCCACCATTTCGCGATCGCGGTGTCGGTCACGCCCTGGTCCAGCGCGCGCTCGATGAAGCGCGAGTCAAGGGCCACCGCCTGGTAATTCTGGTCGGCGACGAACCTTTTTATAGGAAATGCGGCTTCAAGCGCGTTCCGCCGGGCCGTGTTGCGATGCCGGGGCCGGTGGACCCGGAGCGGCTCCTCGCAGCCGAGCTCACAGACGGCGCCTTAGAAAACGTATCGGGGCCGGTTCGGCCCGAATGGGAGCAATAGTTGATGGGGCGCCGCTAGCGCCCCTCGCGCGCCCAGGTTCCGGCGAGACCGCCGAGGAGAAGCAGCAGGCCCAGAAGCCCGGCAAAGACCGGCAGCACACCGATGCCGCGGACGACGCTGGCGTCGCGCATTTTAAGGCCGATCCAGTCGTCGCCCTTATAGGTGTCGCCGGAACGCACCGCGAGAATGCGGGGCACGTTCAGCCCGCTTCCGTCGTCGAGCCGACGTGAATCGCCGCCGGTCGCCGCGGCGATTGGCGCGAGCACATCCGTCGTGGAAGTCACCTCTGCGAACTCTCGCGGATTGGCCGGGCCGATGTTGACGAGAGCATTGAGCTTGCCGTCGGTCGCGCGCCACAGGCCGAGCTCATTCGCGGCAGCGCTCGATTGCCAGACGCCGGGTTCAGTCGGCGCCAGCTTGAGTGTGCTGGTTGCTCCCGACGGCGAAGTCAGCGTCACCGGAGAGACATCGTCGGCCATAGTCTGCCGCCGGACCAGGAGTTGGTGTCCGCTCACCGTCAACCGCAGCGCTTCTTCCTCAAGATCCGGTTCTTTCATCAGCCAATGCGAGAGCCGGCGCAGCAGATCGAGATGCGGACCGCCGCCTTCGAATCCGCGCGCCCAAAGCCAGAGCTGATCGGACAGAAGCAGCGCTACGCGGCCGTCACCTTCGCGCGAGAGCACGAGAAGCGGCTTGTTGTCCGGCCCGTGCATCACCGCTGTACCAGTGGGATTTCTGGTATCGACGAGACGGAACCACCGGCTCCAGTGCGGCGGATCGGTGTCGGAGCCTTCCAGGTCGCGGGTCACCGGATGGCGTTTGCCAAGCTCGGTCAGGCGAGCCTGGAAGGCTTGTTCGGTGACGTTGCCGCTCGGCTCGGCGGGCAGGATGGCATCGAGCGGCGTGCGCCAGATGCTGGTCTGGCTCGCATAATCGGGACCGGCAGCCACCAAGACCGCGCCACCCTCGCGGACATACCGGTTGATGTTGTCGAAATAGATCATTGGCAATACGCCCTGTCTGGCGTAACGGTCGAAGATGATGAGCTGGAACTCCCCGATCTTTTGTTGAAACAACTCGCGCGTCGGAAATGCGATCAGCGACAGTTCGTTGATGGGAGTTCCGTCCTGCTTCTCCGGCGGGCGCAAAATGGTGAAGTGCACGAGGTCAACGGAGGCGTCCGACTTGAGCAAATTGCGCCACGTCCGCTCGCCGGCATTGGGTTCGCCGGAGACCAGAAGCACGCGCAACTTGTCGCGCACGCCGTCGATTGCGACGACGGCGCGGTTGTTGACGAGGGTGAGTTCTCCGGCAAGCGGAGAAGCTTCGATCTCGACGATGTTCTGCCCGCCGTGAGGGATCGGGATATCGACGCGCTGCGGGACGCCGACGGGGACGGTGAGGGTCTCCACAACATCGCCGTCGCGCCGCACCGTTACCTGAGCAGACCGCTCGCTCGCGCCATGATCCTCCACTTGATAGGTGATGGTCTGGGACTGGCCGACGATGCCAAACCGCGGCGCGGCGATGAGGGCGACGCGGCGGTCGCGCTCGTTCTTGTTGCCGGTGATGAGCGCGTGAACCGGCGCGGCGAAGCCGAGCGCGCTTGCCTCGGCGGGCACATCGTGGACTCGGCCGTCAGTGATCATGATGGCGCCGGCGACGCGATCGGGAGGTACGTCGGCGAGCGTTGAGCCGAGTGCGGTGAACAATCGGGTGCCGTCGGTCTCGCCGTCTGACTGCCCGGCCTCAACCACGCGCACATCGAGTCCGGGAATGCGGCTCAACCGGCCCACAATCGCGGCGCGCGCTGCTTCGGTCTGACGCGAGCGGTCGCCAAAATTCTGGCTCGGGCTTTTATCGACCACGACGACCGCGACCGAGGAGAGTGGGTCGCGATCTTCGCGGGTGAGCGAAGGATTGGCCAGTGCGAGCACGATGAGCGCCAGCGCGAGCACACGGATGACGGCGCCACGGCTGCGCGATACCAGGAGCAGCAACGCGAGAATGCAAGCCGCGGCGATAGCGGCCCACAGAACTTGCAGGCTGACGAGCGGGGCGAACGCCACACCGAGATTCAAATTCGTCCTCCTACTGCCCCAACCGCTCGAGCAGCGCCGGTACGTGCACTTGGTCCGCCTTGTAGTTGCCGGTCAGCGTGTACATGACGATATTGACGCCGGCGCGGAAGGCGAGCTCGCGTTGGCGCGGCTCGCCCTCGACCATCGGCAACATCGGCTGACCGTCGGGCCGCAACGCCCATGCGCCGGCGAGGTCGTTCGAGGTGATGATGATCGACGATACGCCATCCCCGCCGCGGGCCGGTCGGCGCGATGCCTCGTCGTCTTCGCTCACCGCCGGCAACGCCTCGACCCAGAGCTGGCCGGAATTGAAGCGGCCGGGGAAATCGCGCAGCAAATAAAAGGTCTTGGTCAAGACGTGATCGCGCGGCACCGGTTCAAGTTCGGGAATATCCAGCGAGGAGAGGATTTTGCGCAGTTCGAGCATGCCCGCACTGCGCGTGTCGCCGCCGGCGCCCGGCGGAGCGGTAACCGCGTCACGGGTATCAAACAGAACGGTGCCGCCTTGCTTCATGTACGAGTCGATGTGCTTGAGCGCTTCTTCAGAAGGACGCGCGGCGCCGGGCACGATCGGCCAATAGATCAGCGGATAGAACGCGAGCTCGTCGCGGCCAATGTCCAATCCGATCGGATCGCCGGCCTCGAGTGCCGTGCGTTGCGCGAGGAAGAGTGTGAGCCCCCCGAGGCCCGCCTTGCTGATCGAATCGACGTCACGGTCGCCGGTGACGACATAAGCAAGTTTGGTTTCCAGCGCCGAACGCGGCACGTCGGGATTCGGCAGATCGTCGGCGCCGGCGTGGGGGAGGGCGAACGCCAGCGCGGCGATGACGATCATGCTTGCGGCCATGGCCCGCGAAATGCGCGGCATGAGCCGGCTGAGGCCACCGCCGAGGTAAAGCACGATCAGGCTATCGAGCAGCAAAAGACCAAGCGCTGCGACCAGGATTAGTCCGCGCAGGTCCTGCGGGTCGCTCTTGCGGTAGATTTCATGGCTGGCATTCGTGAGCGCCGAGAAATCAAGCGCCGCGAGACGATCGGCCGGAGCGAGCGTATTGACGGCCAACAGATTCTCCGGCGGTCCATAAAAGCCAGGCGGATGGTCGGCGGTGGCGCTACCCGAAAAATCGGTGGGTACCGGCCGGGCAGTCGAGGGTGGCGAGACAAAGCTGCCGAAGCCGTCCAGCACGCGTGTCGGCGCCACCGCCTCGTGGACATCCTTGGTCTTGGCGTTGGCATTGTGGGCAACGACGTTGGCGGTGCCGGCAAGCCCGACAATGCGCTTGAGCATTTCCACGAAGGTGCCGGAGAGCGGCAAGTCCGACCAACGGGTATCGCCGGTGACGTGGAACAGCACGATCAGACCTTTGCCGCGCCGGGCAGCGGTGACGAGCGGCGTGCCGTCGGCGAGCGTCGCCCAGGTGTTCTCCGTCAGTGCGGCGTCGGGCTCTGCCAGTACCTGCCGGCTCACCGTCACATCGGTCGGCACAGCCATGCCGTTGAACGGGCCCTCGCGCGAAAACGCGGCGAGGGGCTGCGGCTTATCCCAGCTTAGAGCGCCGCCAAGAGTACGCCCGCCACGCCGCAGTCGCACCGGAACGAGATCGTCGTCGGAGGCGGCGAGTCGCGGACCGGCGAAACGCACCAGAACACCGCCATCCTCGATCCAGCGCGCAAGACGGTCATGCGCCTCACCCGCGACATTGCCGACGTCGGCTAAGATCAGCATGGGCAAATGCTGATCGAGGAAATGCGTCACCGCCTCAGCGGGCGACTCGCCCTGAGCAAGCCTGACGTCGGCGAACGGCCCGAGCGCGCGGCCGACGTAATAGCTTGACGATAGAAGCGGCTGCGAGGTGTCGGCGGTCGCGCCGGAAACGATGCCCACAGTGCGTCGGCTCCAGCGCTTATCGAGCAATTGCACGGCGCCGGCGGAGCGTTCGTCAGTAATCTCGACGCGGGCAATATCGTTGCGGATTTCGACCGGCAAATCGAATCGCACCTCGGTTTCGCGATCGGCCGGTTTGAATGCAAACGACGTTTCACCGAGCGTCAGGCCCTTGAGGTCAAGCGCCCGCGCTGTGCCCGTTGCTGCGGCGCCGGGTGACGCGCGCAGCACCTTCACGCTCAGCGCGCCGGCCGCATTGTCGGCCGCCGTTAGCGCGAGCGGTTGGGAAATGCCTCCGGCGACAATCGTGATCGGCCGCGTCCCGAGCGTCTGCGCGAGGCTGTTGACGAACTCGGCGCCGTGGCCGACGTCGGTCGCGTCGGAAAGCCAAATAAGCTCGACATCATGCGCGTCGGCGAGGAACCGCGCGACCGCGGGCAGCGCCTCCATGCGTTCAACGGTATGCGGCTTCGGTTTGATCTGATGCAGGCGTACGCGCGCCGAGCCCGCGGTCGCAAACGAAATGCCGCGGGCGCCCTCCGACAGGGGAATGAGCGCCACCGCGCGATGGTCGTTCTCCGCGCGCGAGATGACGTCATCCGCGGTGCGCAGCCGCGCGTCCCAGGAAGCGGCCGCCGCCCAGCCGTCGTCGATCAGGATCGCGATCGGCGCATGCGTCTTCATCGTCGCCAGCGGCGGATTCCACAAGGGGCCGGCGGCCGCGATGATGACGAGCGCAGCGAGCGTCAGTCGTAAGAGGGTGAGCCACCACGGCGCGCGGGCAGGGGTTTCTTCCTTCGGCGCGATTTCGAGGAGAAGCCGGGTCGGCGGGAAGTTGATGCGGCGTGGACGCGGCGGAATCAACCGCAAGAGCCACCACAAAACCGGAAGGGTCAGCAGACCGATAAGGACAAGGGGTTCGGCAAAACCGAGCGGCAATCCGCCAATCATGCCGAAACCCTCGGCTCGGCCGCCGCACGTGGGCGCGGACCGCCTTCGGCCAGACCGGAGCCGATGCGGGCATGTAGTGCCAGAAGCAACTCGCTTGCCGGTCGGTCGGTGCGGTGGATCGTGAAGCTCCAGGTCAGCCGATCTGTCTCGCCGCGGATTTCGGCGCGGTGGCGCCGAACGCGCGCCGTATAATCGGCTCGCCAAGTTTGGGCGCGGCCGGCGGTAACTCTGCCGCCGCCCTCCGGCTCGACGAATTCGATGCGGCCCCAATAAGGAAAGGTCTCCTCGGCGGGATCGACGATCTGCACGATGTGACCGTGAGCGCCGCTGCCGGAAAGTTGTTTGATCGTGCGCTGCACTTCGCCGATCTCGCTCCATAGATCCGACAGCAGGACGATCTCGGCGAGCGGCGACGGTGAAAAATTCGGCGGCAGGCTCGCGCGCTCGCTGCGATCATGAACGATCGCTTGCGCCATGCGCTCGATGACGTTGCGGCTGCCGGTTGGGCGCATCAGGCCGGGAATTCCGACGCGCTCGCCGCCTTCGACCAGAATTTCGGCGAGCGCCAGTGCGATCACCAGCGCGCGAAAGAGCTTGGTGTCGCGTACGAGCGGGGATGCGAAGACCATAGACGCCGAACGATCGGGCCAGATCCAGACCGTGTGCGCGGCCTCCCACTCCTGTTCGCGCACGTAGAGATGGTCGTCACGCGCCGAACGTCGCCAATCGACGCGGGACGCCGGCTCGCCAGAGACGAACCGGCGATACTGCCAGAAATTCTCGCCAGGGCCGGCACGGCGGCGCCCATGCATGCCGTGAAGCACGGTTGCCGCGACCCGGCGCGCTTCGAGCATCAATCGCGGCATGGCGGCTGCAAGAGTACGGCCTTCACCTACCGCACGCTGCACCACCGGGCGGTCATGATCGGATGGGCGTCTTCCTTCGACCGCCATCCGGCTATCCGATCCGCGCTTTCAGGCGCCCAATCACTGCTTCGATGCTCTCGCCCTCGGCGCGTGCGGTGAAGGTGAGCGCCATGCGATGCTTGAGCACCGGCTCGGCGAGATCGAGGACATCGTCGACCGAGGGCGCCAGGCGCCGATCGAGGAGGGCGCGCGCGCGCACCGCGAGCATCAGCGCCTGGCTTGCGCGAGGGGAGGGTCCCCAGGCGATGAGCTTGGCCGCTTCACCGCCTTCCGGCCCGGGCCGCGCCGAGCGCACCAGCGCGAGGATCGCCTCGACAACCAATTCGCCGACCGGCAAACGCCGCACTAGGCGCTGCGCGGCCATCAGATCCTCGGCATTCATGGCCGGCTTCGCGCGGGTCTCATCGGCGCCCGTTGTCTCAAACAGGATTTTTCGTTCAGCGGCGCGATCGGGATAGTCGACGTTTATCTCCATCAGGAAGCGATCGAGCTGAGCTTCGGGCAGCGGATAGGTGCCTTCCTGCTCGAGCGGGTTCTGCGTGGCGAGCACATGGAACGGCCGCGGCAAATCGTGGCGCGTGCCGGCGACGGTGACGTGCTGCTCCTGCATGGCCTGCAGCAGGGCTGATTGGGTCCGCGGGCTCGCGCGGTTGATCTCATCCGCCATCAGGAGCTGGGCGAAGACCGGGCCGGGGATGAAACGGAAGCTGCGCTTGCCTGCGGCACTCTCCTCCAGCACTTCGGTGCCGAGAATATCCGAGGGCATGAGGTCGGGCGTGAACTGAACGCGTCGTGCATCGAGCCCGAGGACGGTGCCCATGGTTTCGACGAGCTTCGTCTTGGCAAGTCCCGGCACGCCAAGGAGAACTGCGTGCCCCCCGGAGAGGATGGTAACGAGCGCCTGCTCGATGACCTTGTCCTGGCCGAAGATGACGGTTCCGATTGCGGCCTTCGCCGCGCGCACGTGGTCCGCGCTCAATTCGGCCGCGCGAACAATCATGTCCTCGAGCTTTTCAAGCCCGTCTCCGCCAACAGCGGGCATGCTTTAACTCCTTGCCTTGCGCCGCATCCCGCAGCGAATCAAATTCGTAACGCTTCCGTGACTGTAAGCCGTCAGTTTTGCAGCGCTACCGCGCAATGCAATATATGCGCCAGCATGGTGGAAGCGGGACCGTTCGTCAATTCTTACATTCACCGGGAACACAACTTAGTTTGGCGCGGCGTAATTGCAGTTCCGCAATCACGATCCCGCGAGTGACAGTGCCCCCGGACTTAAGGTCCGAGCGTATAGGTTCAAGGCAAACCATGGCGAAGGAAGGGCAATCCGGCTTGGAGGGGATCACAGACGCGCTACGTCGCGCTGGCGGCGACGCCAAGCGTCCGCCTCCCGTCGAGCGTTGGAACCCGCCCTTTTGCGGCGATCTCGACATGCGTATCGCCGCCGACGGTACGTGGTTCTACTTAAAGACACCGATCGGCCGGCCGGCGCTGGTCAAGCTGTTCGCCTCAGTGCTCAAACGCGAGGGCGACAAATACTTCCTGGTCACGCCGGTGGAGAAGTGCGGTATCCAGGTTGACGAGGCGCCGTTTCTGGCCGTCGAACTCTGTGTTGAAGGTTCGCCCGCTGGCCCGGTCCTCAACTTCCGCACTAACGTCGACGATTGGGTTGCCTGTGGGCCGTCGCATGCGTTGCGGTTTGAGCCGCAAGGCGCCACCGGGGGCTTAAAACCTTATCTTCACGTTCGCCGCGGCCTGTGGGCGAAAGTGACGCGCACGCTGTTCTTCGACCTTGTCGAACTCGGCGAGGAGCGCGAGTTTGAGGGCCGGGGGATGTTCGGGGTGACGTCCATGGGTACGTTCTTTCCCATGGCGCCAGCCGACCAGGTGAGGGATTTTGCGTGAACGACCAGCCTGCGCGGCTGCATCATGCGGCGACCGAAAGCTTCTTCGACCGAGCGCGGATGCGCCTTTCGCTCGAAGTGCCGCCAGCACTCACCGACCCGCTGGCGCAAGGCGCGCGCGGCGATCTCGACCTCAATCCATCGATGTGGGAGCGTGCTGGCGTGGCTGCCACCAAGCCTGCGGCAGTCCTCATACCGGTTATCGATCGCAGCGAACCGACGGTGCTGCTCACCATCCGCACCCAACAACTCGCAAACCACGCCGGACAGGTGGCATTTCCCGGCGGCAAGATCGATCCCAATGACGAGACCCCGGTTGCCGCGGCGATGCGCGAGGCCCAGGAGGAGATCGGTTTGGTGCCGGCGCTGATCGAGCCGCTCGGCTATCTCGATCTCTATCTCACATTTTCCGGCTTCCGCATCCTGCCGACAGTCGCGCGCGTCAAGCCGGACTTTACGCTCGCGCTTAATCCGCGCGAGGTCACCGAGACATTCGAAGTGCCGCTCGCGTTCCTGATGACGCCGGCCAATCACCAGCGCAGGAGCCGCGATTGGAAAGGCATCATGCGCGAATATTACGCGGTACCGTTCGGCGATCGCTACATTTGGGGCATCACCGCGGGTATTGTGCGCAACCTCTACGATCGGGTCTACGCATGATCAGGCCAGTCGCCACCGAGATCGGGCTGTTCCTGATTCCGTTCGTGCTCTATGCCGCGTTTTTGTTGGCGACGAACGCCGGAGTGCTGCAGCCGAATTCGTGGACCACTCGCCGCCTTGCCAGCCTCGTCATCGTGTCGCTCGTTCTGATGGTCGGAAGCTTTCTCGTCTTCGCGCAATTCTCCGGCGCCCCGCCGGGCTCGACCTATGTGCCGGCGCACATCGAGGGCGGCAAGTTCGTGCCGGGGACGACACGGTGACGCCAGCACCGGACCTTGGCGAGGCCGCTTGGCTCAAAAAAGGTGAAGTCGCTCGCCTGCTCGCGCTGCTCAATCGTGACGGCGAAGAAGCGCGCGTGGTCGGTGGCGCGGTGCGCAATGGTTTGCTGCGGCTTCCGGTCGAAGAAATCGACGTGGCGACGACGGCTTTACCCGCGGAGGTCGTGCAGCGGGTCAAGGCGGCCGGCGGCAAGGCGGTCCCGACTGGTATCGAGCATGGCACCATCACCGCCATTATCGACCACCACCCGATTGAAGTTACGACCTTGCGCGAGGACGCCGAGACGTTCGGGCGGAAGGCGCGCGTGGTGTTCGGGCGCGATTGGCGCGCGGACGCCGAACGGCGCGATTTCACCATCAATGCGCTCTCTGTGACGGCTGACGGAATGGTGCACGACTATGTCGGCGGCCTTGATGATATTGCGGCGCGCCGCGTGCGCTTCATTGGCGAGCCGCGGCGGCGGATCGAAGAGGACTATTTGCGCATCCTGCGGTTCTTTCGCTTTCATGCGCATTTCGGCGAGGGTGCGCCGGACGCGGCAGGTCTGCATGCCTGCATCGTGGCGCGGGCCGGCATCGAGACGCTGTCGCGCGAGCGCGTGCGCACGGAAATGCTCAAGCTATTTCGTCGCTTCGCGTGCCACGCCGACGCTCGCGGTGATGGCCGAAAGCGGCCTTCTCGGTATGGTTTTTGGCGGTGTCGCATTCCTTTCAAGCTTCGAGAACTTGATCAAAGTCGAAGCCGCGCTCGAGGCTCGGCCCGACGCGGTTCGCCGTCTCGGTGCGCTCGGCGTCTGGGTCGCAGAAGATGCCGAGCGGCTGACGCAGCGACTGCGGCTCGCCAATGCCGAATCCGAGCGGCTTCTTGCGCTTGAATATTGGTGGCGCGTGGCGCCAGGGCCGGATGTGCAGGCAGCGCATGCGCTGCTCTATCATCTCGGGCCGCAATCGTTTGCCGATCGCGTGTTTGTCGCATGGGCGCGTTCGGAGGCGGGCGCCGCTGACGCGGCGTGGTACGAGCTTGCGAGTCTGCCACAACGCTGGACCGCACCGGCATTTCCGCTCAAGGCGGCGGACTTCACGCGGCGCGGCGTTCCCGCCGGGCCTCCTCTCGGCGTCGCCCTGCGCGCTGCCGAAGCGGTCTGGATTGCAGCCGATTTTCCGGCTGATCGCGCAGCCATCGAGGCGATCGCCGACAGCGTGGCTCAGCAAACGCCCGCTTCCGGTTAGTATTTGGATTTTCGCGGATCGCTCGCAACTAAAGAAGATCGTCGCCATCATCGCCGAGTAAAATCGCCGAAGACGATATCCGGGCGCGCAGCGAGCGCAACCGCCGACGCGCTCCCGGAGCAAGCTCGGTCAGCCGCGGTCGCACCAGTGCCATCACACTGCGCGGCCGCAGGCGTTCAACCTGCATCTCGTTGCCGCGCCAGACAAACTCGTGCCCGCGCAATGCGCTGACGAACAACGCCGGCAAGATGAGGTCGCGCGCGAGACAGTAAAACGGGTAGCGCGCCGAGACGTGCCAGCCTGCGACCGCGGCAAGTAGCATTTCCAAGCCGTACCAAAGCGCGGCCAGCGCGGCGACGCTCAGCACCGGCGATAGCCCAAGGCCGGATGTGGCAATGGCAAGGGCGATCATCGGCAACAGCGATCCCGACACCGCTTCCGGCAAGAAGAACGCCAGGAAGCTCGAGCGTCGCAGGCGCGCCCAGCGCAACTGCCGGTGCCAGATCTCGCCGAGGCTGCGTTTGCCGAGCGGCTGGGCGAATGGATCATCAACGAGCCGCACTTTAAGGCCGGCGCCACGCACCACCTTGGTCGATGCAGCGTCTTCGGCGACCTCCTTGGCGAGCGTCTCGAGGCCGCCGGCACGCTCGAGATCGGGACGCCGCCACAACATCGTTTTTCCCTGGGCAAAGCCGAAGCCGAGCGTGTCGGCGACGTACTGCCAGCGCGCCTCATAAGTGTTGAGGAAGGCGCACTCAACCTCGGCCCAGATGCCGCGCGGCCGGCAGCCGATCGGCGGCGAAGCGACGAGACCGGTATCCTCGTGCCAGCTTGCGAGCAGGCGCTGAATGTAGTTGGGCGGCATCAACACATTCGAGTCGGCAAGGACGATCCAATCGTGGCTCGCAGCGCGCCAGCCTTTGACCACATTATTGAGCTTCGGATTGGCGCTGATTCGGTCATCGCCGATGAGCAGTCTGGCACCGGATTCGGGGTGCTCGGCGATCAGCGATTCGACGATGGGCACGACCGGGTCTTTTGCAGAGGCAACGCAGAACAGTATCTCGTAGCGCGGATAATCGAGATTGAACGTCGAACGCAGCGTCTCCGCAGCGTAGTTGTCTATCCCGCAAAGCGGCCTTACCAAGGTGACGGGAGGCCGGTTCCGGCTCGGCGGCGGCTTCTGCTTCGCGGTTTTACGGAAACGGTAAACTGCGATCGCGACGCTCACGACGTGAAGAGCGGTGGTTGAGATGCAGAAGACCGCTGCGGCGAGAATCAGCACTTTCATTGCTCCGACGCATAGCCAGACGTTGTGACGTAGCCGTGACCGCACAGAAAAGGCCTGCACATCGTTGCAACTATTCCTGTCATTGTCTTGCCATGGAACGTCTTTATGTGCGCAAATACCAAAGCGGTCAACACATTGAGAAGGATGTGAAATCTTTGACTGAGCACGGCACTCGTCTGTTCCGTACTCTCTTTATTTCTGACGTTCATCTCGGCGCGCGCGGCTGCCAGGCCGACCGCCTTCTTGACTTTCTGCGTTTTCACGATGCCGAGACGATATATCTGGTCGGCGACATCGTTGACGGCTGGCAATTGAAATCGAGTTGGTACTGGCCGCAGGCGCACAATGACGTGGTACAGAAGCTACTGCGCAAGGCCCGCAAGGGGGCGCGGCTGATCTACTTGCCCGGTAATCACGACGAGTTCCTGCGCGACTATTATGGCACGCATTTCGGCGGCATCGAGGTGGTAGAGACGGCGATTCATGAGGGCGCCGACGGCCGCCGCTATCTTGTCGTGCACGGCGATGTGTTCGATTTGGTGGTCAAGCACGCCCGCTGGCTCGCGCTCCTCGGCGATACCGCCTACGACCTCGCCATCCTGGTGAACCGTTATTTCAATGCCATTCGCCGCAAGCTCGGCTTTTCCTATTGGTCGCTATCGCAATGGGCCAAGCACAAGGTCAAGAACGCGGTGAACTATATTGGCGCATTCGAGCAAACGCTGGCGGAGGAAGCCCATCGCCGCCGCGTCGACGGCGTCATCTGCGGTCACATCCATCACGCGGTCATCCACGACAATTTCGGCATCCGCTACATGAATTGTGGTGACTGGGTCGAAAGTTGCAGCGCTCTCGTCGAGCATGCGGACGGGCGATTCGAGATCGTCACGTGGTTCGAGACCGGCAACGAGGAGCCGGTCTCCGGTCCGCTTTTGGTCGAGCAAGACGAGGAGACGGAGATCGCCGCCTGAACGGCGGCATCTTTTTGCTCGCGCCGCGCCCGGAATGCTTCGCTGGCAACAACGTGCGGCGGTCTTAGCGACCGAAGATCAGCCGCGAGCGGTGCTGGTCGAGATTCTTGATCCTTCCGCGAGCGTGTGGCGGCCGTCGACGGCAAGGGCCTCGATCGGCATAGATGGTCCGTGGCCGTTGCTGTCGGCGATGACCTGCGCGATCCTTGAGCCTGCGGGGCATCCCCGCTCATAGTATCCCTTGCATGGAACTCTCGGCACGGATCGAGCGCTGGCCTCTGGCCGACGCCTTCACAATCAGCCGCGGCAGCAAGACCGAAGCCGTCGTTGTCGTGGTCGAACTCGACGACGGCACCCACCGCGGCCGCGGCGAGTCGGTCCCCTACGCACGCTACGGCGAAACTCCGGAGGGCATTGTGGCAGCCATCGAAGCCATGCGTCCGAGGCTACCGCAAGGCCTCGATCGCGCTGCGCTTCAGGGAGCGATGCCCGCCGGCGCTGCCCGCAATGCGCTTGATTGTGCGTATTGGGACTTAAACGCCAAACGAACCGGCTGGCGGGCGTACGAATTGGCCGGAGTGGACGCACCGGGACCCCTAACAACCGCCTACACGATCTCGCTTGCTTCTCCGACCGACATGGCGGCGGCGGCGGAACGGGCATCTTGGCGGCCGTTGCTGAAGGTGAAGCTCGGACGAGACGATGATCGCGCGCGAATCGCAGCGGTGCGTCGGGCTGCGCCGCGGGCCGAACTCATTGTCGACGCCAATGAGGGCTGGAACGCCGACAATTTTGAGGAAAACATCGCCGCCTGCGCTGACGCGGGTGTTACCCTCATCGAACAGCCGTTGCGCGAGGGTTGTGACGACGCCCTTGTGCGAATCAAACGCCCGATTCGGGTCTGCGCTGATGAAAGCGTGCACGACCGTGCCTCGCTCGATGCCCTTACCGGCAGGTACGACGCGATCAATATCAAGCTCGACAAGGCCGGCGGGCTCACCGAAGCGCTGGCGCTGGCGGTCGAAGCCGAACGACGGGGCTTTGCAATCATGGTCGGCTGCATGGTTGCCACTTCCCTGGCCATGGCGCCTGCGACCCTAGTGGCGCGGCGTGCGCGTTTGGTCGACCTCGACGGTCCCTTGCTGCTCGCCAAGGATCGTTCCGACGGATTGCGCTATCAAGGAAGCCTTGTGTATCCGCCCAAATCAGCGCTGTGGGGATGAGAGTAGGCCCGCCTGTCCACAAGGAGGCCGACATGCGGGTAGGTCGGGAACGTACTCTACGGGGCCAATCGCAGGCTTGCAGGGTTGTGCTGTCTGATTCGCCGTCAACCGGTGGGACGATGTCCAACGATCCGTTGCCACTCTCCGATGTTTCGACCGGCCCGGCCAACGACACGGAATACCAAGTCGTTTACGCCGCAATTGCGGCGAGCGATCGCGGACGCAGCTTCCTCAGGGAATATGCCAGTCGCATCCGTCGGCCCGAGACGCAGAGTCTGATCAACACAATCTCCCGCCTTGAGGCGGCAACGCTCGAGAGTGCGCCGCCCCAGCTACCGCCCGCGCTGGTGCGCGGGTTGGTCGATTTGGCCGCGGTCATCGAGCAGGTTGAGGCGGTTCTTGCGACCAGCGGCAGCGCGGCAGCCGACGATCTTTTTGCCGCGGAGCGCATCCAAGATATCGCCATGGCGCTTCGCCAGCGCGATGTTGATGCGGCTTTATGCGACGCGCTGGAGGCCAGCTCTCGCGAAGTCGGTGACGCGATAGTGCGCAGCAATGCGGCGGCCGCGCGGGCGGTGAGCGCAGCTTCGCAGTTGCGCGACCTGGCGCGCCCCGTCAAGGATTTGATTTCGCTTGCGGTCGCGGTGGCGGGGCCCCTCGCTGCACCGGAAGATCGGCTTGCAGCAAGCGAAATGCGGGATGACCGCGACGCCGAACCGGCCGATGTTACCGGGCGAGAATCCTCGGCCTATGCCGTTGATGGGGACGCGTCCGTCAAGCCGCCGGCAGGTCCACTTCTCAATTCGCAGCCGATGCATCCGTTGTTGCCCGATATGCAGGCACCGGCTGGACTTGAAGAAGATTCTGGCCATCCGTTCAGGTCGCCGACGTTGCCAATTCCGAGTCCGATTTTCACTGCGGAGCAGGTGGCGCCGCCGAAGAATGCAGCGCGGAACGGAAATTTGCGGGCCGAGCCTTCGGCATCTGACTTTCCAGCGACTTCATCCACTTCATCCTTAGAAGCCAAAATAGAAAAAAAGTCGCCGCCGACATCTCTGCTGCCGCAGCCTTATCTCAATGGCAGCACCGCGGCGCAGACACTGCCACGCCCGGCGCAGAACGATCCGCTCGCAGCCATGCTGGCGTTGAGCGAAGAAGAGCTCATCGCGCTGTTCAGCTAGCATCCGCCGTTAGCGCGCTCTCGAAAATCTATACTCGGATCAATTTCGGCGCTCGCGCTGTCGCGGCGTTCATTGTTTTTTAACTCGAAATGTTCTCCCATTGGACCAATTCGGTAACCGGCACGGAAGTTGCTTTCCATGAGTCGATGCGGATCAACAACAAGGAGCAGGCGAATGCACTTTTCAGGTCTGCCGGATCTTACCGTTGTCGGTTCGCGTAACACGATCCTCTGGAGGCCACGATGCACAAACTCACCTGTCTTATGGTGGCGATTGTAGCGTTGTGCTCGAGTGCTTTGATTTCGGATAACGTGTCCGCGCGTGACGACGGTCGCTACGCCAATGAACCACTTCATGCGTGGTTTGATCAATTGGCAAGCGGCAAAGGATTGTGCTGCTCCTTTGCTGACGGTTTCAGCATCCAGGATGTTGACTGGGATACCCAAGAGGGCCGCTATCGCGTGCGGCTGCATGGAGAGTGGATCAGTGTGCCCGACACGGCGGTCGTGACCGAACCGAATCGGTTCGGCCCGGCCGTGGTGTGGCCCTATATGGATGCGGATGGGGCAACGCAAATCCGCTGCTTCCTGCCGGGGGCGGGCGCCTAGGTTCCGCTTTTACGGTAGCTTCGCTAGGCGACGAGCCGGGAGAACAGCTCCGGATCGATGTTGCCGCCGGAGAGGATCGCGACTGCGACTTTCCCGGTAACGTCCACTTTGCCGGTCATCAGCGCGGCGAGGGCGACCGCACCGCCGGGCTCGACCACGAGCTTCAGTTCGGAGAATGCAAAGGCGACGGCGGCGCCGACCTCGGCATCGCTGGCGACGACGCCGGCTCCGACCAGGGAGCGATTGATGGCGAAGGTAAGCTTGCCTGGCATGCGCGCCATCAACGCGTCGCAGATTGTCCCGCTTAGTTCGGCGTTTTGCTCGCGTCGGCCGCTGCGAAACGAGCGCGCATGGTCGTCAAAGCCCAGCGGCTCCGCGGTATAGAGCGCCGCCGTCGGCACCCGCGCTCTCACCGCAAGCGCGATGCCGGCAGTGAGCCCGCCGCCGGATGCGGTTACCACGACCACGTCCGGTGTAAGTCCGAGGGCACTCAAATCCTCGACGATTTCCCGGCCGGCGGTGCCCTGGCCGGCGATGATCAGAGCGTCATCGTAAGGCGGAACCAGCACCGCTCCGCGGCGCAACGCGATCTCGTTCGCGATAGCCTCGCGGTCATCACGCGCGCGATCGTAGAGTACGAGTTCGGCGCCGAGCGCCGCAGTGCGCTCGCGTTTTGCCCGCGGAGCATCATGCGGCATGACGATCACGCAGGGCATGCCGAGAAGCCGCGCCGCTGCCGCCACTCCCTGGGCATGATTGCCTGACGAAAACGCCACTACGCCTGCGGCCCGCTGTCCAGGCGGGATCGCTGCGAGTTTGTTGTAGGCGCCGCGGAACTTGAACGAGCCGGTGTGCTGCAAAGTCTCGGCCTTGAGAAAAACGCGTCCGCCAGTCATGGCATCGAGCGTTGCCGAGGTGAGGAGCGGCGTGCGCAAAGCGACACCGGCGAGTCGACGGGCGGCCTCATCGACGTCGGCGGCGGTGGGTAAGGAAACCAAGGCTTCCATGTGCGGACGGTAGCGCCGCGGTCGCTTGCCAAGCAAGGCCGCTGTCGACGGTTTTTGGCGGTTGCCGCAATCGCGTAACTCGCCGGCGAAGCTCATCCCCGCGCCGAGCGGTGCGCCCGGCAACGCGATCTGATGCGGACGGAGTGTTACTAGTCGAACCGCCCGGCCGCATGCGCCAGCATGGTGTAGACCTTGCCGGTGTCCGAGGTCAGATAGTTGCGGACGACGGCGGGACCGCGATCGCCACGCGAGACGTCATCAAGGAGCCGCTCAAACTCGTGGATGTATTGTTCCACCGTCTGCCGGAATTCGGGATCGGCGCGGTACTTGCGGCGAATTTCGTCAAACGCCTTTTGACCCTGGGTCGTATAGAGGCGCCGGTTGAACAAGCCGCGTTCGCCGCGCTTATACCGCTCCCAGATTTCGGCGGCGGCCTCGTGGTCGATCATGCGCGCCACGTCGACCGCAAGCGTGTCGAGCGCATCAATATTCTCACGCGGCGGACGCTCCTCGCCGCGCGCCGTCTCGCGCGGAGTGGGCGGAGTAATCGGCGGGCTGTCCTCACGCGAGGCGCGCGTCAAGAGATCGCTGAGCCAACCGCCATTGCGGCCGTTACCGCCGTTCTGGTTAGGGGAGGGCACGTCTGCGCGGCGCGGCGGCGCGCCGGTAATGTCGCCGCGCATCGGGGGGGGTGGCGCCGCGGTGATATCGCCGCGTGGCGGCCGTACGGGGGCGCGCGCACCGCCGGAAGCATAGGCCGGCTCCGCTTCGCGACGTATAGGCTCGGGCCGGGCAGGCTCCGAGCGCACCGGCTCGGCGGTGTCGAGCGAACGCCCATGGCGGGCGACAATGCGATTGAGCTCGGCCAAGGCTTCGATCTGGTCGACAATGACGCGCCGCATTTGCGCCGCGCTTTCGGCGGTCTCCTGCGGCAGTTCGAAGATGCCCCGGCGCAACTCGGCGCGCGTCGCCTCCAGTTCCTGCTGCATTTCCGCCGCCATCCGCTTCATGCCCTGCATGATCTCGGTGAAACGCTCGGCGGATTGATGGAACATCGCGTGCACCTGCGTCGTGGCCTGGTCGTAGACCGCGTTCAAGGTCTCGCCGGTGCGTCTGCGTTCATCTTCCGATGTCGTGCGAACGAGTTCGAACTGTTGTTCGATGAGCTGCACGCTGTCATTACTCGTCTCGGCGACAATGCCGGCAATCTCTCTTGCCCGCGTCGTCGCCGCATCGAGGGACTCGTCGAGCAGGCCGGAGAAGCGCTGGAGCCGCTGGCCGAAATCGTCCGTGCGCGCGTCCAGCGTCGAGACCAGGGCCTCGATGTTCGCGCGTTTATTGGCAACCAATTCCTCGGTGCGACGGTTGCTCTTCTCCAGAAGCTCCACCGCTTCGGCGAGCGATCGCCCTTGCACGCTGAACTGGGCCGCGAGTTCGCCGAGTTCGCGCAGAACCTTGCTGGTCACGGCGTTGAAAGTGCCGACGTGCTGTTCCACCACGCTGGTGGAAGTGTCGCTTTTGACCGTGAGATCGTTCATGGCGGCGACGAATTCGGAGACGCGCGTGACCATCGTGCGCTCCAGCGAACTCATGTTCTCGTGTGCGCCGCTGAGCACTTCCTGCAACAAGATATTGGCCTCGCGCAAACGCTCAAACAGTGCGGTGGTGTCGGAGCGCAACATGCCCTGGGTCTCCAGCATGTCGGCAACGGTTGCCGAGGCGGTCTGCTTCGATTCCTCGATCACCGCCCTGGTCGCGCTGCGCAAGTCTTCAAGCGTTCGCGTAATCGTCGCCTTCGCGGCTTCGCTGACGCCCTGGGTGCCTTCCTGCAATTGCCCGAGCGTGCGCGTCATGGCGACGGTGGCGGTCTGGCTCGCTTCGTTGATGAGCCGCGCGATCTCCTCGCTGTTGTCCATCATGGTCTGGGTGAAGACGAAACTCTTGGCTTCGATCGACTTTACAGCCTGGTCGGTGATACGGCTGACTTCGCCGGCGAATTCCTGGCCCTTTCCGGAAAGCGCGACCAATAGCCCGTTCGATTTCTCGTCGAGCAGGCGCGTCATTTCTCCCACACGCTGCGACACTGCGACACTGAGCTCGTCGGCCCGGCCGGAGACATTGCGTGCGACTTCGGCGCTTACTCCGCTCAGCGTGCGCTCGGCCTCGCCGGCGCTGCGCCCGATCGCCTCGGTGGTCACTGCGGCGGTTCGCGTGAGCAGCTCAGTGGCGTTCGTGGTGGAGTTGGTAATCACCTCGTTGGCGGCTGCGGCGCTCTTGTCGATCGTGCTGCTCAGCACGCCGGCGCTGCGATTGAGCGACACCGTCGCTTCGGCGGCACTGCGGTTGAGCGCTTCGGTCGCCGCCGCGCTCGCCGCCGCGCTCTTGCCGAGTGCTTCGACCGTCCGCGCCGCAAGCTGACCGAGCGCCTGCTCAGCGTTTCCGGAATTGGTTTTGATCGATTGCGAAAGCTCCTCGAGCCGGGCGTTGAGCAGGTCGGCGGCCGCGCGGCTGCGCACTTCGATCTGTTGGGTTACGGCTTCGGCCCGCCCCACGAGCAGTTGCTCAAGATGGCCGATGCGGCCGTCGAGCGTGTTGGCGACCCGCAGGGCCTGCACGCCGAGCGCCTTGTCGATCTCGGCGGCCCGTTGGCCGATGGCCTCCGTTAGCTTTGCGGCGCGCGTGTCGATGACCGAGGTGACGTCGACAATGCGCTTGTCTACCGCAGTAACGACCTCCCGGCCGCCGTCGGTGAGCGTCTTGGCGATGTCCATAATGCGATTGGATAGCGCTTCGGTGAGTGTCTGCGCGCGGCTGTCGAGCGTTTCCTGGAAGTTCGCGAGGCGCTGGTCGAGCGACGTCGTGACCTCGTTTGCCTTGGAGGTGACGCGGTGATCGAAAGTGTCGACATAGCCGCGCATCGATTCGGAGACGTCTTGCGTCCGCGCCCCAAGGCGTTCGACGAGTTCGGAGCCGTAGGTCTTCACCGTGCGTTCGAATTCGGCCAGATGGCGGGTGATGAGGTTGCCGAGCGTCGATGAATCGCGCGAAATCTTCTCGCCAAGTTCGACGCCCGAGTGATTCAATATTTCCTCGAAAGCAGCGAGCCGCGTTGACAGCAGGTCCTTCATTTCGCCGCCGCGCGCGGTGACCACCTCGGCGACATGCTCAGCGCTTTCGCGCAGCTCGTCCGTCACCTTGGTACTACGCGAAACGAGGTCCTCGGCGATTTTGCCCCCTGCCTGTTCGAGCTTCTTCGCCACATCGCCGCCGCGCAAATTGAGGTCAAGGATGATCAATTCGCCGGACGCTTTGAGCGTGCTGTTCACCTCGTCTGCGCGCGTGGCGATTGTTTCGGCAAGCTGGCTTGACGTGTTGACGATTGCGTCAGTAAGTTCTTGCGAACGCTCAACCATCATGTCGACGATCGCCAGCGATTTTTCCGAGAAGCTGTCGGTCACTCCATCGAGCCGTGACGTCATCATGTCTTCAAGGCCGCGCGCGATTTCGGCAAAGTCATCGCCGATGTGATCGGTCTTGAAGTTAAGGCCTGCAGAGAGTTGGTCGCTGGCCGATGCGATCGCCCGCGCGGTTTCGCTGCTTGCGGCCTCCAGCCGTACGAGCAGGTCTTCGCCGCGCTCGTTCAACTGCTGGATCATGTTATCGCCGATCTGGCCGAGTGCGACGGTTATCTGCTCGCCCTTCTCGGCCAGCGAGTTGGTGATGCGCTCGGCGGCCTCATTGACCTGCTGGCCGACGAGATCGCTAATCGTCGACAGGTCTTGCGTCAGGTCAATCTGGACATTGCTGATGGCGGAGCGGACCTGCTCGGCTTGCCCGACAAGCGTGTCGCGCTCGTTGGTAAGTTCCTGAAGCAGGCTGCGAATGCGGACCTCGTTGTCGGTGTAAGTGCGTTCGAGCGCGGCCACCTCATTGTGCACCAGCGCTTCGAGTTCGCTGGCGCGCGCGAGCGCGCGCTCGACACCGTCGCCCATGGCGGCGACCTCGCGGCGTATCGCCTGCCCGACAGTCACGATTGAATCCCGCGCCACGCTTTCCGGCTCGGCGAGCCGCATAGCGACTTTCGCCATCGATTGCGCGACCAGCCGCAGCTCTTGTGCGCGCCAAGCCATATGGGCTACGCCGAAGAAGAAGATGATCGGCAAGAGTGCGGCGGCGCCGAGACCGATCATGATGGCGGCCGGGGAGTGGCCGGGCCCGAGCGCTGTATTCAGGTCCCCCAGATAGGCCCACGACAGGGCGAGGCATCCGACCACCCAGGCGCAGGAAAAGATTGAGGCAACGAAGTAGGACGTGCGCGGCGGACGCTGCTGCAGCGCGTGCAGCACTTGACCGATCGACTGCTGGTCGTCATTGGCGGCACGAAAGGCGAGGGGGTCGCTGCCGCGAGCCCCGATCTCGTCGGCGTCAAGGAGCGGGGTGGCGGCCGTCGCGGCCGGCGTGTCGCTCCAGCGCTCGGCGCCATCACCGAGTGAATCGGCGAGGCTTTCAGATCGGTTCTCTGGCTGGGCCTCGTGGTCCCGAATTTTGAGCGCTTCCTGGATCGCCGATAGTGCCGCTTCTGTCGGATCCACGATTTTCTTCGGGTTGTTGGCCATGTCGGTCGTCGCCTCGCCTGTTACGCCGGACTAGGGCAGCCTGAGGACGTTCAGGCCGCGCCACGAGCGCGTGATCGTTGAAGGTCTCGTCGGCACACCAGGGCTCCCCGCCCTCACGTCGTACTGCCGTAGCCCATCCTATCGGTCTGGCGGATCGAAAGAAACCGGGATTGGTAACGTCCTTTTAATCATCGTTAACGCTTTAGTTACCATACGCTTAACGGCCGGAATCCGGCCGGACCGCGAAGGACGCCGGGCATTCTGTTGCCAACAATGCGGCCGGCTTGGGGCCAACGATGGTCTGAGTTTGGCGCGGGTACGGTTCGCAGATGGCGCTCGAAAACGGCCTCGCGGTTTTCGGGCCGGTGAAGTCTCGTCTGTTTTCTTGCCGCTGCTCGGCGGGTGTTTTGCGGCCGGTCGCAGCAAGCCCAAATCCGGCGGATTTGGGTAAGAACTTCCTTACTATTGCCGTGGAAGAACCGGCTTAGAATCTGCTTGCGGCAACAGGATTTACTCCGTCTTCGCCGCTCCCATGCATGCTGTTTAGCGCCGTAGCAAATCGTCAGGGAGGACGTTATGGCCGCATCGGGCCTTCTGGCCGAACCCAATCGGGAGCAAACACAGAGCATCATTGATGAGCGCCATCTCGGACGAATGACTCTCGGCGATCGCAGCCTCGAGCGAGAGGTTTTGGAGATTTTCGCGCGCCAGACTGTCCTCATGTTGGAGCGAATAGAGGGGACGAATCCCGCGCTCGCCACGGCCGCCGCTCATACACTCAAGGGCTCGGCGCGCGGAATCGGGGCCTGGCGCGTGGCGCAGGCGGCTGAACAATTGGAGCAGGCGGTCGGCGGTGACAGCGATGATGACGCCGTCGCCGCCGCGGTCGCCGAGCTCGAAGCGGCCAGCATCGAGGTCCGCGAGGCGATCGGGGCGCGCTTCGGTGACCACAACGAGTCTGCAAACGCAGACACTTTCGGCGACCGCTCACGCGACCACTAGCCGCCTATAATGCCGCACTGGCGCCGCGCGGCGTGAACCGATAGAAGACGGGCGCCGGTCGGCTTAACGTATTGCCGCTTCCTCGCCGGCCGAGAGCGTCCGGCTTCATTCCCCTATGGTCAAAATCACCTTCATCGATGCCGAGGGCACCGCTCGCACGGTCGAGGGCGAGGTTGGCTCGACGGTCATGGAGACGGCAATCAAGCACGGCGTGCCCGGGATCGAGGCGGAATGCGGCGGCGCCTGTGCCTGCTCGACCTGTCACGTCTATGTCGAGGAGGCTTGGCGCGAAAAGGTCGGCGAGCCTTCGCCAATGGAAGAGGACATGCTCGACTTCGCCTATGGCGTAAAGCCGAACTCGCGACTGTCTTGCCAGATCAAAGTGAGCGAGGAACTCGACGGCCTCACGGTCCGGACGCCCGAGCGACAGGCATAGCCTTGCACAAAGCCGGGCAATGCTAGAACAAATCTGGCGCGCCCTTGGGCTTGGCGTCTTCCTCATCCTTCCGCGGCCGCGCCGAGCGGGCCGGCGCATTAATTCAGCGTCAATCGCCTCACCCGCCGCTCCTTAGAGCGCGGCATGACCTTTTCGGAAAACCGGCTTCCACTTTGCCGGATCATGCTCTAGACACTCGCCACCTCATCACATCCCCTTATTGAGACGGGTACGGATACGCCATGGGCGAACCTATCAAGACCGACGTTGTCATCATCGGTGCCGGGCCAATCGGCCTGTTTGCCGTGTTCGAGCTGGGCCTGCTCGACATGAAAGCGCACCTTATCGACATTCTCGACAAGATCGGCGGCCAATGTGCCGAGCTTTATCCAGAAAAGCCGATCTACGACATCCCCGGAATTCCCTATACGAGCGCGCAAGGTCTTGTTGACGCGCTCCTGCTGCAGATCAAGCCGTTCAATCCGCAATTTCATCTCAACGAGATGGTGGAGAAGGTTGAGAAGATTGGCGATCCGTTATTCCGTGTGACCACCGATCAGGGCAAGCAATTCGAGAGCAAAGTCGTGGTCATCGCCGCCGGCGGCGGTTCGTTCCAGCCGAAGCGGCCGCCCATCCCCGGCGTCGAACCTTACGAAGGCAAGTCGTTGTTCTATTCAGTACGCAAGATGGAGGCTTTCCGCGGCAAGCGCGTCCTCGTCGTCGGCGGCGGCGACAGCGCGCTCGACTGGACACTCAATCTTGCGCCCATCGCCGAGCGCCTCACGCTGTTGCACCGGCGTAGCGAATTCCGCGCGGCGCCGGATAGCGTCAACAAGATGAAGGCGCTCGTCAGCGACGGCAAAATCGATCTCGTACTCGGCCAAGTGACCGCTCTGCACGGCGACCAGGGACAGATCAGCAAGGCCACGGTCAAAACCAACGACGGCACCGTCACCGAACTCGCCTGCGACGCGCTGCTGCCGTTTTTCGGCCTGACCATGAAGCTCGGCCCGGTCGCCAATTGGGGCTTTGAGCTCAAGAACAACGAATTGATCCCGGTTGAGACCGCAAGCTTTGAAACCAGCATGCCCGGCATTTTCGCCATCGGCGACATCAACTGGTACCCCGGCAAACTCAAGCTGATCTTGTCCGGCTTCCACGAAGGCGCGCTGATGGCACAAAAGGCGTACCACTACGTTTATCCGGAGAAGCGGCTGGTGTTCCAGTACACCACGTCGTCTTCGAGCCTGCAGAAGAAGCTCGGCGTGGCGCCGCAGACAGCCCAGCCGGCTTGAACGCTGATCGCGCGCTCCCGCGAGGCAGCAAGGATGTCGTGATGCCGCCCGCACCGATCAACACCCGGTGTTGCGTTGTCGGCGGCGGGCCGGCCGGCGTGATGCTCGGCTTTCTTCTGGCGCGCGCCGGCGTGGATGTTGTCGTGCTGGAAAAACACGCCGACTTCTTTCGCGACTTTCGCGGCGACACCATCCATCCGTCCACGCTTGAATTGATGTACGAGCTCGGCATGCTGGATGAATTTCTTCAGCTGCCGCATCAGAAAATCGAGCGGTTGACCGCGCAGATCGGAAACGAGCGCGTTGGGATGGTCGATCTGACGCACCTGCCGACGCGGTGCAAATACGTCGCGCTCATGCCGCAGTGGGATTTTCTCAATTTTCTCGCCGCGCAAGGCAGGCGCTACAAGACTTTCGATTTGCATGTGCGGACCGAAGCGACCGGCCTGATCGAGGAGGGCGGGCGCATCGTTGGGCTCCGCGCCAAGACCCCGGATGGCGAGCTCGCAATCCGAGCCGATCTCGTCGTCGGCTGCGACGGTCGGCATTCGACGGTGCGTGAAAAAGCCGGCCTCAAAAGCGACGACTATGGCGCCCCCATGGACGTGTTGTGGTTTCGGCTGCCGAAGAAGACTACCGACGAGACCGACACGTTCGGCCACATCGAGGCCGGTGCGATGATGATCATGCTCGATCGCGGCGATTATTGGCAATGCGCCTATGTCATTCCCAAGGGCGGCATCGACCGTGTGAAAGCGGAGGGGCTCGATGCTTTCCGTAAGCGGGTCGTGACGATGTCGCCGTTTCTGGCCGACCGGGTCGCGGAATTGAAAAGCTGGGATGACATCAAGCTTCTGAGTGTTGCCGTCGACCGGCTGCGGCAATGGTGGCGGCCTGGGCTCATCTGCATCGGCGATGCGGCGCATGCGATGTCGCCAATCGGCGGCGTCGGGGTCAATCTGGCCGTCCAGGATGCCGTCGCCGCCGCCAATCGTCTCGCCGCGCCGCTTAGAGCCGGTACAGCGAGTGATGACGACCTACAAGCCATCCAGAATCGGCGCAGCCTGCCGGCTCGCTTGACGCAGCGGATTCAGCTGACCATGCAAAATCGGATCATCGGTCCGGCGCTCTCCGGCACCGAGCGGCCGAAACCGCCGCTCCTGTTCAAATTGTTCGATATGTTTCCGGTCCTGCGCCGGATACCCGCCCGCCTGTTGGGCGTCGGCATCCGGCCCGAACACGTGCATACGCCGGACGTCCTGTCGGCATCATAGCGCACGTCCGTCGGTCCCACCGCAGAACGCGACGTAGTCGGCGGCCGCGAGGGCTTGAATCGGCGGGGCTTTCTCGCCATTTCCGAGCCAACAAATTTGCGCTGGGAACGCCGCCATGACCGTAATTGAGGAGACCCGATCGGAAAGCCGCCCGTTCGAAGCCGATGTCGCCAAGCTGCTGCAGTTGATGGTGCATTCGGTTTATTCGGAAAAATCGGTGTTTCTGCGCGAGCTGATCGCGAACGCCGCCGACGCCTGCGAGCGGCTGCGTTACGAAGCCATCGCGGCGCCGGCGCTGCTCGGCGACGACCCGAAGCCGCGCATCACGGTCACGCTCGACGCCGAGGCGCGCCGGATGACGGTGGAGGACAATGGCATCGGCATGAGCCGCGAAGAACTGGTCGAGGCGCTGGGCACGATCGCCCGCTCGGGCACCAAGGCGTTTCTCGATCGCATCGAGGCGGCGCAGAGCGACGAAGACACGGCGCTGATCGGCCGGTTCGGCGTTGGCTTCTATTCGGCCTTCATGGTCGCAGAGCGTGTCGAGGTGATTTCCCGCCGCGCGGGGGCTGAAGAAGGCTTTATCTGGTCCTCGGACGGCAAGGGGACCTTCTCGGTATCGCCCGTGGATCCGGTGGCGACCGAAGCGCCGCCGCGCGGCACCCGCGTGGTGCTGCGTCTTCTCGAAGACGCCAAGTCCTACACCGAACGGCCGACCGTCGAGCGGCTCATCAGGGCCCAATCGGGGCACGTGCCGGTCTCGATCGCCATCATCGAGAAAGGGGGCGCCGAGCCTGCCGAAGTCACCGACGGAGCGGCGCTGTGGGCAAAGCCCAAATCCGAGATCACTGCCGCGGACTACACCGATTTCTATCGCAGCATCGCCGGCCAGTTCGACGAACCGGCATTGACCATCCATTTCCACGCCGAGGGCCGGCACGATTACACGACGCTCCTCTTTGTCCCCGGGGCGCGGCCGTTCGACCTGTTCGATCCCGACCGCAAGGGTCGCATCAAGCTCTACGTCAAGCGCGTCTTCATTACCGATGACGCTGACATCCTGCCGCGGTATCTGCGCTTCGTTCGCGGCCTGGTTGACAGCGCCGATCTGCCGCTCAACGTCTCGCGCGAGAAAATCCAGGAGAGCCCGCTACTCGCCGCCATCAGGAAGGGCGCGACCAGCCGCGTGCTCGGCGAATTGGAGCGGCTTGCCGACAAGGAGCCGCAGACTTATACGAAGATCTGGGACCTCTTCGGCGCCGTGTTGAAGGAAGGCCTCTATGAGGATTTCGAGCGCCGCGACACGCTGCTCGCGCTGGCGCGCTTCAAGACCACCGGCCAGGCCGACGAGTGGCGCAGCCTCAAGGACTATGTCGCCGCGTTCAAGGCCAACCAGACGGCAATCTATTATCTGGCCGGGGACGATATCGAGCGGCTGAAATCTTCGCCGCATCTCGAAGGCTTTCGCGCGCGCGGCATCGAGGTTTTTCTGCTGCCCGATCCGGTCGACACGTTCTGGGTGATGTCGGGCGTTTCGTTCGACGGCAAGCCGTTCAAATCGGTGACGCAGGGGGCGGCGGATCTTGAGCTTATTCCGCGCATCGACGCCGAGGCAGCGCCGGCGCCGGAGCTGCAGGATTCGGTCAAGAATTTTCTCGTCTTCATGCAAGGCACGCTCGGTGAGGCAGTGGCGCAGGTGCGCGCCTCGGAGCGGCTAACGGATAGCGCGGTCTGCCTGGTGGCTGCCGACGCGGGCCCGGATCGGGCGCTGGAGAAGCTGTTGGCCGGGGCAGGGCGGTTGAACGCCGCCTCAAAGCCGATCCTCGAGGTCAATCCGCGCCACCAACTGGTGGTCGCGCTCGCGGCGCTCGGCGAAGACCAACGAACCTTGAAAGAAGATGCGGCGCATCTCTTGCTCGACGAGGCCCGCGTACTCGAGGGCGACCGCCCAGCGGATGCGAAGTCGTTTTCGGAGCGGCTCGCGCGCGTGCTGGGAAAATGCGCGGGCAAGGTTGCCGTGCTATGACGTCGGGCATCAAAACGGTTCGCTGCGTCGCTTGGAGATAGAGGACTTAAGGGAAGTCTACTTCAGTTCGCCGCCGCACTTCTTCTCGACGACCTGAATTGTGGCCTGGTCCGAGAAGGTGTTGCCGGTGATCACGCTGTGAGTGCTGCCGACGACGATCGTGCCTGTTTGAGTGAGGCTTCCATCCGGGTTCTTCTTCCAAGCCTCGCATGGGACCTTGTCGAGATCGTCGGGCCAGGTTCGTATGTTATACATTTCCGCCTTCGCGACGCCGCATATCGCCAAGGTTATCGCGGCGGCGAGCAACATTCGCGTCATGGCCCCTCACTCGGATGTAGCTGATTGCAGCACTCGGCGAATACTATCCTCGGCCCGAAAGTTTCATCAAGAGCGCGACCGTTGACTGCTTTTGTGATTCCGAGCGGCGCATCAGTGAAAGTCGCGGCTCTTGAGGAGAAGTTGCGTATCCACCGGATGCGCTCCGGGAAGTGGGCTTAGAAAAAGTTCACCGCTATCGCGCTGCGGATCGTCGCGCAATGTCGCCAGTTCCGCGGAAAGATCGACAAAGCTTTCCGCAACGACATGGATTACGAGGCCCGCGCGCTGCAGGCGCCCGCGCACGGCGAGAAAGCGCGCCGTCATCACCGTGCGGCGATTTTTTTCGAAAGCTTTCGGCCAGACGATGATGTTGGCGATATCGGTCTCGTCTTCGAGCGTCATGAAGATCACGCCTTTTGCCGTTCCCGGCCGCTGCCGCACCAGCACGAGACCGGCGACGGTGACTATCGCATCCTGACAAATTCTCTAGACGCAAATCATCGTCGTGAAGATGAGCGTTGCGCATGGCGCCGAGCGCGGTGAGGCGATCGCGGAAGAAGTGCACCGGATGCTCCTTCAGCGACAGCCCGGTCGCCACATAATCTTCGACCACATGCTCGCGGAGTGGCATAGCTGGAAGCGCCACGGCTTCTTCAGGGAAAAGCTCGTCGCTCAGATGCGGCGTCAAGAGAGGAAGCGCGCCCTCAACCGGAGCAGAATCCGGCCGGCGCGCCGGACGGGCGCCAATCGCGTCGAGCCGCCGCGCCGCCCACAACGCAGTACGGCGATCAAGATCTAACGAACGGAACGCATCCGCTTCGGCCAGCCGCTCGATGGTGAAGCGGGAAATGCCAGCGACAGCGGCAAGTCGCTCTATGGAAGAAAAACCATTACCGCGTGCGGAAGTGAGCTTTTTCAGCTCGTCCTCGTTGAGGCCGTGAATGAGGCGGAAACCGAGCCGCACGGCATGCCGGCCGTCGGCGCCCGCGGTCGGTTCCAGCGTGCAATCCCAATCACTGAAGTTGACGTCGACCGCGCGGATTTCGACGTCGTGCCCCCGCGCATCCCGCACGAGCTGCGCCGGCTGATAAAAACCCATCGGCTGACTGTTGAGGATGCCGGCGCAGAACACGTCGGGATAGCGGCATTTGATCCATGCCGAGGCATAGACCAGAAGCGCAAAGCTCGCCGCGTGGCTTTCGGGAAAGCCGTATTCGCCAAAACCTTCGATCTGGCTGAAACAATGCGTAGCAAAATCAGGATCATAGCCGCGTGCGGTCATGCCATTGATGAACTTGTCGCGGAACAGATGGACGTTGCCGGTGTGGCGGAAAGTGGCCATGGCGCGCCGCAGCCCGTCGGCCTCGTCGGGCGTGAACTTGGCCGCCGTGATGGCGATCTGCATCGCCTGCTCCTGGAACAGCGGCACGCCGAGCGTTCGTTTGAGAACCTCCTTCAATTCGTCCGCCGCCCCGTGCGCCGGATGCGGCGACGGATAATCGGGTTCCTTGCCGTTTTTCAGCTCGTCGCGCCGGCGCAGATAGGGATGCACCATGTCGCCCTGGATCGGCCCCGGCCGCACGATCGCGACCTCGATGACGAGATCGTAAAAACATTGCGGCTTTAGTCGCGGCAGCATCGACATCTGCGCGCGGCTTTCGACCTGGAACACGCCGACCGAGTCGGCGCGCGACAGCATCTCGTAAACCGCCGGATCGTCCTGCGGCAGCGTGGCGAGCGAATATTCCTTGCCGTAATGAGCTTTGAGGAGATCGAGCCCGCGCCGCAGGCAGCTCAGCATGCCAAGCGCGAGCACGTCGACCTTCATCAAGCCGAGCGTATCGATGTCATCCTTGTCCCATTCGATGAAGGTGCGATCATCCATGGCGGCATTGCCGATGGGCACCGTCTCATCGAGCGGGCCGCGGGTGAGCACGAAGCCGCCGACATGCTGGGAGAGGTGGCGGGGGAAGCCGATCAGATCGTCGGCAAGAGCGACGGCCTGCCGGATCGCCGGATTTGCGGGGTCGAGCCCGGCCTGGCGAATGTGATCGTCAGGCAGGCCGTCGCTATAGCCCCATACGGTCTTGGCCAGCGCGGCGGTCACATCCTCCGTCAATCCTAACACCTTGCCGACTTCGCGAATGGCGCGGCGAGACCGGTAGTGCACGACGGTCGCGCAGATCGCCGCGCGATGGCGGCCATAGCGCTTGTAGATGTACTGGATCACCTCCTCGCGCCGCTCGTGCTCGAAATCGACGTCGATATCGGGCGGCTCGCCGCGGTTCTCGGAAATGAAACGGGCGAAGAGAAGATTGCTTTTGTCAGGATTGACCTCGGTAATACCGAGGCAAAAGCATACGGCGCTGTTCGCCGCCGAACCGCGTCCCTGGCAAAGAATATTTTTTTCTTTGCGCGCGTAGGCGACGACATCGTGGACGGTGAGGAAATAACGCGCGTAGTCGAGCTTGGCGATGAGCTTAAGCTCGTCGGCAAGCCGCTTCTCGACGACGGGCGGAATTCCTTCCGGATATTTATCTTTTGGATAGCGATCCTCTGCGCCTGCCCAGGTGATATCTTCAAGATGCTGCTGGGCGGTCTTTCCTTCCGGCACCGGCTCATCAGGATATTCGTATTTGAGCTCGCCCAGCGAGAAGCGGCAGGCCTCGGCAATCTTGACAGTGCGGGCGATGGCTTCGGGAAAGTTTTTAAACAGCCGCGCCATCTCCGCCGGGGCTTTCAGATACCGTTCGGCATTGACGGCAAGCCGCAAACCTGCCTGGCGAAGCGTGCATTTCTCGCGGACGCAGGTGAGCACGTCGGCGAGCGGCCGGCGTTCCGGGACGTGATAGGAGACGTCATTGACGGCGACGAGCGGCGCGTCCATGCGCTCGCCGAGTTCGGCCAAAAGCCTAAGCCGGCGTGGCTCGTCGCCGCGATGATAATGGACGCCGGCGAGGAATGTGCGCCCCGGCGCCGCGCGGGCCAAGGTGGAGAGGCGCTCGGCGAAAGCCTCAAACCCTCCCCTGGAGGGGGAGGGTCGGCCGCGAAGCGGCCGGGGTGGGGTGACAAGCGGAGCCGCTGCATCACCCCCACCCGCTGCGCTTTGCGCAGCGACCTCCCCCCTCCAGGGGGAGGTGATAGTTCGAGTGTCGGCAATTTCTTCACATTCGCTTTCGCGGGGACGAGCGGAATTGAAACATATTCCCGGCGGCGGTATCGCGATGAGCATCTGGCCTTCGCTGGCGCTCAGAATTTGCTCGAAGGTCAGATGGCATTCGCCTTTCTTGGCCTTGAGATTGCCAGCCGTGATGAGCCGGCAGAGCCGGCCATAGGCGGGGCGATCGGTCGGATAGGCCAGCACCTCGAAGCAGTCGATTGTTACCAGCCGCACGCCGATGAGAAGTTTTATTTTTCTCTTTTTGACTTCGTCATAAGCGCGCACCACGCCGGCAAAAGAGTTGCGGTCGGCAATGCCGATAGCGGCAAGCTGAAGGCAATCGGCAGTGGCCACCATCTCCTGCGGGTGCGAAGCCCCGCGCAAGAAGGAAAAATTAGTTGTCACAGCGAGCTCACTGTAGGCGCTCATTGTTCCTCACGTCGTCATTCCGGGGCCGAGCGAAGCTAGGAGCCCGGAATCCATATTCGCTGACCTGTGGTTATGGATTCCGGACTTGCCGCTTACGCGGCAATCCGGAATGACATCTCACCCAAACAGCCCATGTACAAACCAGCGCGCTGCTGTCGTCTCGCGTTCATAGAGGCCTTCGCGGTAAAGCCAGAAGCGGTGGCCGTCTGCGTCTTCGACGAGGTAATAATCGCGCGTGAGAGCGGGCTCCCGCTCGTCTCCGCGAAGGCGGGGATCCGGTTTTTCCTCCTCATCCGGAACTGGATCCTCGCTGGCGCGGGAATGAGCGGTTAGGTTTCCCAGGCGCCACCATTCGTTGGCGATGCGTTCCGGGCCCTGCGAGCCTGCGACCTCATAGGTCACGCCGCGCCAGCGGAAACGCCGCGGCGGACCATCGGGAACCAGCGCGGTGACCTCGGTCGGCTCCGCATGAGGCAACAACAACAGCGGGCGCGATTGCTCCAGCTCCGGCTGAGGCCATAGGGCGGCGGTCTCGCCGGTGACCGGCAGCAGCACCTCGGCGCGTTCGGGAATGTGGCAGGCTATTGCGGTAAACCGCCGCACGCTCTGCGGCCCGAGCCGCTGGCGCAGCGTATCGACCAATGCCGCGCATCGCTCCGTTCGGTCGGCCTCGCCGGCATCTTCGCTGAAGGACGTAAATTCGGTCTGCCGCGCCGGGATGGGTTCGGCGCGGGTGATGGCAAGCCCAACCGCCTCGAAGCCGAAGCCGGCATCCTGCATCGCTGCCAGTGCCTCGAGCTTGAGGTCAACGAGGCGCGCTACATGGGAGACGTCGCGTGTCGGCAGCGTCAGCCCGATATCGACCGTCTCCACCGCGCCATCGACGCGATAGAGCGACAGCCGCAGTGCCCGCGCGCCCACATCGTCGCGCGTCAGCACATGCGTAAGCGTCTGCATGAGGCGGCTGGCCAGCGCAACGACCGCCTCCTGGGTGATGATCGGTTCGAGCAGATAACGCAGGCTGTGATAGACCGGCGGGGCAACGACGGGGACGAGAGGTTCATCGAGGCGGCCGAGCCCCTGATCGATCCGCCGGAGCAGCTCGGCCGGGAAACGCGCGGCAAAGGGAGCGCGCGGCTTGTCGAGCAGCGCGCCGACGGATTTGAAACCGAGCCGGCGTAGCGTCGTGCAGGTTTCCCGCGAAAGCCGTAACGATTCGATGGGCAGCGGCTTAAGCGCCTCGGCTTCTTCACCCGATGGCAGTACGCAATAGCGCGCGGGATGAAAACGCGACAGCGCCCAGGCCGTGCCGGGCGTATCGGCGACGGCTAATCGCGCCGGCAGACCGAAACTGTTTTCAAGCCGGGAGGAAAGATCGGCGATGAGGCTCTCCTCGCCGCCAAACAGATGCGCAGCGCCTTCGATATCGAGGAAAAAACCGTCAGCACCATTCTCTTCACCCCAGGGCGAAGCGGCCGGCGTATAACGCGTGGCCCACAGCGCCAGGCGGTGGAGCGCGGCGTCATCGGCAGCTTGATCGAGCGCGCGCGCCTGCAAGGGCCCGGCTTTCGCCCGCGCGTCGGCCAACGGCTCGCCAAGCGCGAGCCCGGCCGCTTCGGCCGCCTCGTTCAGGGCGGCGATGCGCGGCCCACCGGCGGCGGTGATGGCAAGGACGAACGGCCGCTCAGGATCAACAGGCTTGTCGGACGGATTTTTCGCCTGAACTGCGAGGAAACGCAGGATCGGCCAGTGCGGCAGCCAGACTGAAACGATGCGCGACATGATCGTACTCCACCATCCATTCGCCCGCGCGTCCGTTGCGGCAGCGTTCAAGCATGAGCTGCCACCGCGAACGCGTCATAAGACCGAAGCGGTCGCGCGCGGCGGGAGCCGTGCCGACGCGCCAGCGTGTCGCCGCGGCGCTCGATTCCAGGATTTCCGCCGGCCGCAGCAGGAAGAGAGGTAAGCCCGCATCGGTCGCGGCAAGTTGCAGCCTTTGGCTCAATTTCAGATCGAGCTTGTCGATCACGCCGGCGACGGCGGCAGGAGCGCCCGAACGCAGCGCCTCCTCCATAGCCCAGAGGGTTTCTTTCCTGTGCGCGGTCTCGACCAGGATCACTCGGCCCGGATCGAGGCCGAAGGCGCGGAGACCATGGCCGTGGGGACGGCCGTAATCCCGCAGCCCATAGGTCGGGAGAACAAGAAAGATCTTTTCCCTCCCCCCTTGTGGGGGAGGGTAGGGAGGGGGGTCGTGAGGTAAGGCCCAATCGTCGACGCCAACGCAAAACCTCCCGACCCCCACCCCTAACCCCTCCCCACATGGGGGAGGGGAACTAAGGCGAGTCAGCAGCGCCACGATAAAACCGAAGGCGGCGGGAGTGGCGCCTGCTTCGGGCACGACCTCATGCAAAGCGCCACAGGCGAGGCCGCCTTGCGGCAGGCAATGATCGACGGCGGAGAGGCCAAAGGGGAACGTTTTTGCGGTCCGAAAACCCTCCATCCTGGGCAATAAACGACGCAATTCCTCCGCCACGGCGGCGCGGTTGCGCATCACGGAGAGGGCAGTCGGCTGGGTCATGGTCAGCATCGTTCCGAGGAAAAGCGATGCTAGAACAAAACAGGAACAATGCCAAGGGTTCCCCTTCTCATAATTCCAAGGAGGGTTACCGGATGCGCCTTGCTGGCGCGGGAACGATGGCGCATAGGTTCGTTCCGCATCGCAGTGCAACGAGAACCTCAATGCCGGAAGTCGACAAGGAAGGGGAACGCTACTCAGCCGATCGGCCGCAGCAGACGCCGGGCTTCTATCTCAAGGGTTCCCACCAGCTCGACTGGGGCATGAAAAACCGCCTCGCGCGCGTGTTTGCGCCCGCCACCGGCCGCACCGTGATGCTGGCGATCGACCACGGCTACTTTCAGGGCCCGACCACCGGGCTCGAGCGCATCGACCTTTCCATCCTCCCGCTCCTGCCGTCCTGCGATGCCCTGTTCTGCACGCGCGGCATTCTGCGTTCCATCGTCCCGGCGGATTCGACCAAACCGATGGTGCTGCGCGCGAGCGGCGGCCCGAGCATCCTGCGCGAGGAATTATCCGACGAGCAGATCGCCATGGATATGGACGATGCGGTGCGGCTCAACGCCGCCGGCGTCGGCATTCAGGTGTTTATCGGCGGCGAATTCGAAACGCGCTCCGTACACAACATGACCAAGTTGGTGGATGCTGGGTTACGCACCGGCATCCCGGTCATGGGCATTACCGCCGTCGGTAAGAACATGGTGCGCGACGCCAAATACTTCCGCCTTGCTTGCCGCATCATCGCCGAGCTCGGCGCGCAATATGTGAAGACCTATTACGTCGATGAGGGATTTGAGACTGTCACCGCTTCTTGCCCGGTGCCGATCGTGATGGCCGGCGGAAAAAAACTCGCCGAGCTTGATGCGCTGACCATGGCCTATAACGCTGTGCAGCAGGGCGCGGCCGGCGTCGACATGGGGCGCAATATTTTCCAGTCAGAAGCGCCTAAGGCCATGATCGCCGCCATCAATGCCGTCGTGCACAAGAACGCGAAGCCCAAAGAGGCCTACGAGCTGTTCAGCTCGCTTAAGACCAAAGAGGGCGACTAGTCCATCGGCGAAGGGCGAGTAGAAGATTGGCTTGCCGCCACCTACAATTCGCTCTTGCTGCTCGCCCCGGCTTGATTTGAGCTACGGCAGCGATCTAGCCGCGACGCGCCTCGGCAATCCGGCTGGCTGCCGCTTCGATGCCGCTGGTCCGCGCGATGGCATCGAGACGATCGAACCCTGTCGACGCGCGTCCTGCGGCTCTTCGGTGAGCCGATCCGCGGCTGGCGCCTCGTCAAGCTTGAAAAAGCTGACACGCTCATCCATGGCTCTGGCCCGATCCTCCAGCGTCTTGGCGGTTGCCGCATTCTCCTCAACCAACGCGGAGTTTTGCTGGGTGACCTCGTCCATTTGGGCCTGCGCCTTATTGATCTGCTCGATCCCGCTTGCTTGCTCGGCGCTGCCATTGGCGATGTCGGAAACGATCTCCGCCACTTTGTTGATTGATTCGACGATCTCGGTAAGCGCCAGGCCGGCGCGGTTGACGAGATCAACGCCGTTCTTGACCTGACCGTTGCTGGTGGTGATCAGATCCTTGATGTCCTTGGCCGCCTGCGAGGAGCGTTGCGCCAGGTTGCGCACCTCCGAGGCCACCACCGCAAAGCCACGGCCGGCATCGCCGGCGCGGGCGGCTTCCACCGCGGCGTTGAGCGCCAAGAGATTGGTTTGCCGCGCAATCTCATCGATCACGCCGATAATGTCGGAGATCTTCCGGGACAATTCATCGATCTTTGCCATGGCGTCGACGGCCTGGGCGACAACCTGACCGCCGCGGTCGGCAACCTCGCGGGTGCCGCTAGCCGACTGATTGCCTTGCTGGGCGCTTTCCGCATTTTTCTTCGCCGTGGCCGAGATCTCCTCCATCGACGCGGAGGTTTCTTCGAGGCTTGCGGCCTGCTCCTCGGTTCGCTGCGACAAATCCCGCGTGCTGGTCGAAATCGCGCTCGACGCATTCGTAATTTCGCGTGCCGAAGCCTTGATTTCCCCGATGGTCGCGCCGATCCGCTCCGCCGTCTTGTTGGCATTTTCCTTCAAGATCGCGAACTTGCCATCGTAAGGGGCGGTGATGCGCTGAGTCAGATCGCCCTCGGCCAGCGCGTTGAGGATTTTGCTGAGATCGTCCAGCGCCTTGGCCACCTTCTCGCACAGCGAATTGAGCGCGGTCCCGATATTGAGCACCAGCCCGGTTTTGCCCGCAACATCGACGCGCTTCGAAAAGTCGCCGCCAACCCCGGCCTGCACAATGCCGCCAACCGCCGCCTCGAATTCGCCGGCCACCTTTTGCATCGCCGCGTCGCGTTCGGCGGCGGTGCGCGTTTCGCTCTCTTTTCGCTCCGCCTCCATCTTCTCCATGAGCAGAAGATTCTCCTTGAACGTTTTTGGCGGCGCGCGCATTTTCACTGATCTCGTCGCTCCGTTCAGCATAGGGAATCTCAACGGTTTTGTTTCCGCCTGCGAGCAGCTTCATCGCGACGGACAATGCTCGCAGCGGATGCGTGACGCTGCGCGTGACGATGAAGGCCAAAACGAGGCTGAAAAGAAACGCAACGGCAATTGTGCCGGCGAGTTTGATGAATGCCGACGTTGCACTGGCATGTATGGCGGTGGTCAATGCGATGAGGTCGGTCGCGATGCGGTCTTCAACCGTCTTGAGAAGATCAATGCGCGCTGTAGTCGCCTCGAACCATGACTTGCCGTCGAGACCCTGCATGTTGCCCGACATCCCGCCTGCCGCGATGATCTCGCGCATTTCCGCAACGGTCTTGGCCGGGCCTTCGAAGATTACTTTTTGGAAAAAATCTCGCTGCGCCGCCGTGGCAGAAGCAGAAAACACGCTGAAATAGGTATCTTGCGCAGCGCGAAGGCCGAGCACGCGCTCATAGCTGGGCAAGTCGAATTTTCCGAGCGAGATGCGGGCTGCGCCGACCGCGCGCTCCTGTCCGGCGCGCTCTTTGCCCTGCATGAAATTGACATAGGCCGAAATAGCAGTCGACGTTTCTGCGTTGCTGCTCACCTTCGCGATCTCGCCGGTGACAACGAGAAGCTTGGCTATCGTTTCAGTGAAGTAGGCGTTGGAATCCGGGGCGCTGATGCTAAGAGCATCCATTTCGCCGCGCTTGCCGTCAAGCTGAGCAACCGCGGCAGCCGAAGTGGCAAGGGCGTCCTTGAACTCTCCGGAAATCGCCATCGCGCCGACATCCGCAAGCAACGGTGCTGCGGCCGCGCGACTTTCGTCCGTCAGCTTGCGTTCGGCGGACAATTCATTGCGCATTTGCGCGCCCTTGCTGCCGACGAACACCGCCGCGGCGTCGCGCTCGCGCTGCAAATGATGAATCAGGCTGCTGATCCCGGCGACCGCGTGGGCCATTTGGATGAGCTTGCCCATCTCCGACCGCACGCGCCATGTTTGCAACAGATCGTAGCCGGCAAAAGAAGCAAAAATGACGAGAGGAATGGCAATGGCGATCGCAAGTCGGCCGGTGAT
This sequence comes from uncultured Alphaproteobacteria bacterium, assembly GCA_963832605.1. Classification (GTDB taxonomy): domain Bacteria; phylum Pseudomonadota; class Alphaproteobacteria; order Rhizobiales; family Xanthobacteraceae; genus BOG-931. The sequence continues at coordinate 296,816 of CAWHUO010000017.1, forward strand.
CCGAATTTTCGATAGCCGAAACATCTAGGCCCTCGTGCTCAGGTGATGGCGCGAGCTAGATGTAATGTTGCGCGGTTAAGCCGCTGCTAAGCTGCAGATACGCGCTTTTACCGACAATGATGCACTCTCAGACAACTGCGTCAGCTGTCCGAGTTGCGACGCTTACCCGTAGGTACGCTGCGGCGTGGAGCCGATCAGAAACCAGGCGACGGAGCCGGCTGCGACCGCGCCACCAAGCGCGGCTAACACTTGAAGGAGCCAAGACGTGCTGCCGACAGGACTGACCTGCGGTTGCGCCGAGGCGGCATTCATCGAGTCCAATTTCGCCGTTGGCTCTGCGGCATCGCCCGCCGAAACCGTGCTGGCTACCGCGCTACTCGCCGCGGCCATGCTTGCTGTTGCGCCGCCCGGCGTTGCGGCGCCTCCCAGCGCATCTTTGTCGGTGGCGGCAAGATCGATGTCGTTGACGGCATTCGGAGAAGCGACCTGCACGGTTTGACCGCCAACGACCAGTTCGCTGGGGAATGGCGCGCTGGGTGCCGGCGCGAGCTGGGGCGCAGGCGCCGGTTCAGCCGCCGCGAAACTCATTGGCGCGGAGTAATTGGCCGCCGGCAACGTGCTTGCGGGCGTAGGCGCTGCTGCGGTCTGCGCCGGGGCATGCGGCCTCTTGTGCTCGAGCCTGGCGACATGGGTCTTGGAACTCTTCAGCATTCCCGTCTTGGCATGAGGCCGTGTCTTTGGCCTGCTCGGTTGCTCCACGATCTTCAGCAATTGCAGTGGCTTGCCGGGGGCGTCGCCGGTTGCAGTCTGCGCCGTTGCGTTACCGGCCGCCAAACCCAAAACAAGCAATGCAGCCGCACCTGCGGCGCTGAGGCGAGTATTCGGCATTACGCCCTCCATTTTGGCCATTCGGACCATTCGGGGCAGGCCGGCGTGACCTCACCGTGACGCAATTGGGGATTTTTTGGCGCAAAGCGCGGACGAAAAGCGGCGGCCTTAACTATTTTTCCTCAGGCGAACGCGCGCGTGGCATCGTCCCTCTGCTTTGCGGTATCGTCGCTGGACCTATCGCGGCACGGCAGTGGCGATGACCCGATCATGATCGATGTGAAATCCGAGGGCGGCATTGCGCTTGTCACCATGAGGCATGGGAAGGCCAACGCGCTTGACATCGAGCTATGCGAGGCAATGGCGAAGTGCCTCGATGCGCTTCGTAGCTCGGACGACCGCGCTGTGGTGCTGACGGGGCAGGACCGCATGTTTTCGGCCGGGGTCGACCTTATCCGACTGAGTTCCGGCGGGCCGGACTATGTGCGCGCGTTTCTTCCGGCGCTGCATCGGCTGTACGATGCGGTGTTCTTCCATCCCAAGCCGGTGGTGGCGGCGATCAACGGTCACGCCATCGCCGGCGGCTGCGTGCTTGCTTGCTGCGCGGATCGGCGGATCATGGCCCGGGGAAGCGGGCGCATCGGCGTGACCGAGCTGCTGGTCGGGGTGCCGTTTCCCGCGCTCGCCTTCGAGATCGTGCGCTTCGCCGTCCCGATGCGCTCTCTGCCGGAGTTTACCCTCGGCGGCGCCACCTACGATACTGATGCCGCGTTGCAGCGCGGCTGGATCGATGAGCTGGCGGAGGCGGATGCGTTGGTGGATCGTGCGATGGTCGCCGCCGAGCATCTCGCGGCACTCTCGCCGGCGGCCTTTGCGCAGACGAAGAAGCAACTCCGACAGGAGGTGATTGAGCGCATTGAACGCTGCGGAGCCGCAACCGACAAGGTCGTCACGGAAATTTGGGCCGCTGCAGAGACGCTTCGCTACATTGGCGATTATGTCGCGCGCACGCTGAAAAAACCCTAACTCATTCCGGGCTCGCGCTTCGCGCGCCCCGGAATGAAGGGCTCTCGCGTCACCCAAGCTCGGTGATGATTTCCGGAAACCGGTGCAGCCGCTCGCCCGGCCCGCCCGCCTCGATCAGATAATTGTCGCAGACCCAGGAGAGTACGTGGCCGCGAATGTAGGTCGGGTGCACGACGATGTTCATGTTTGTCTCGATCGACATCGGTTCGTCGTGGCGGATGAGCGGGCGCTCAACCAGATCGTAGCCTTGGCCGTGGCAGTGGAGGCGCTTCTCCTCAGGACGGCCGTTGTTGCGCATGAAGTCATTGTAGGCGGCGAAAACATCCGGGCACGGCGTGCCGGGCTTGAGCAGGCCGAGATTGAACTTGCGCGCTTCGAGCGCGAACGCGAACTCGTCTTTGAGTTCGGCTGACGCTTGGCCGACCACGCAAGTGCGGCCGAGCTCGGTATACATGCCGCCGGGACCGGAATCCTCGACCAGAAGCGCGATGGTATCTCCGTCCTCGATGAGACGGTTCTGGTAATGGCGCTGGCTGAACTGCGCCGGTTTTCCCGGCGGCATCGAGGCGCACAGATAGATGCCATTCTCGCTGCCGTGGCGCTGGCTGTAGCACTGCGCAATCGCGGCGATATCGCGATCGCGCATTCCCGGCTCGACGGCGGCAAAGGCGGCGCGCATGGCGCCGTCCTGCATTGCCGCGGTACGCCGGATCAGTTCGCGCTCCTCGGCGCTCTTGATCACCTTGATGCGGTCAACGAGGTCGGAGGCGTCGATGAAGCGCGAGTTAGAGAAGCGGCCTTTCTGCAAATAGTCGACCAGAGCGAATGACATTTGGTAGGTGCCGAGCAGGCCGATGGTGCCGCCGGCATAAGGCGCCAGCGCCTTCGCGGCGAGCTCCGGATCATAGCTTGCCGTATAGGCGCAGGACGCGAAGCTCGGCGTGGTGAGCCATTGCTTGACGCCGCGGCTTATGCCGTCGCCGTTCGCGGTCGGATTGTTGACGCCGCCAAACGGTCCCTGACTCACCAGCGTCATGAGGTCGTCGCGCGGAAACACCACGGTGAGCGGGTAACCGTTGGTCGCCGGCAGATCGGTGAAATATTTGACGTAGCCGCCCATGTAATCGTTGTTGTTCTGCATCAGCAGCACGTCGATCTTTTCCCGCTCCATGGCGGCGCGAACCGCCACCCATCGGCGTTCGAGTTCGACCGTCGAGATCGGCGTCTGCAGGCGTTCGGAAAGTTGCGCCATGTGTGTTTTCTCCCGCTGGCGATTCGTCATGCGCCCGCTACAAAATCGGCTGTAAGACGGTGTTCGGTCGCTTCGAAGCCGAAGGCTTATAGCGTTCTGCGCCAAGCGAGGCCAAGCCATCGCGCGGCGGGGCAAGCTCGGCTAGACTGCGCGCGGATGGTCGGTCAACTCGCTTTATCAGGAGCACACAATGCCTTCTCTGTCTTCCCTCGACATGTCGCACATGGATTGGCTCTTTGTTGGTTTGATGGCCGTGTTTGCGTTCATCGCCGCTTTGCTCGGAAGTCTGATTGCGTTTAGAAGTCGCTTCTTGGGCGCCATCATTGCGGGCATTTTGTTCGCGGCGATCTTCGTTTTATGGAATAGCTACCCGCACCCGACGCTTCCGCTGCCGGTCATCACCTCGTACGCCTACCCGAACGGTTGACCTTTCCGCGCGCTCGGTTATGCGTAGAATAAAGGTTTTCCGGGAGATAATGGAGCTGACATGAACAAGGTCTATGCGGACGCGCGCTCCGCGTTGGCCGGGTTGCTTAGGGACGGCATGCTGATCATGGCCGGGGGCTTCGGGCTGTGCGGCATCCCCGAGACCTTGATCCTCGCCATCCGCGATTCCGGGGTGAAGAACCTGACCGTCGTCTCCAACAATTGCGGGGTCGACGGCAAGGGCCTCGGCGTGCTGCTCGACACCAGGCAGATCAAGAAAATGATCGCCTCCTATGTCGGGGAGAACAAGACCTTTGCCCAGCAATTTCTCGCCGGCGAGCTCGAGATCGAATTCAATCCGCAGGGTACGCTCGCCGAGCGCATCCGCGCCGGCGGCGCCGGTGTCCCCGCCTTCTTCACCAGGACGGGCGTCGGCACGCAGATCGCGCAAGGCAAGGACGAGCGCGAATTCGACGGCCACCGCTACGTGATGGAACGCGGCATCGTCGCCGACCTCTCGATCGTGCATGCCTACATGGCTGATACCGAGGGCAATCTCGTCTATCGCAAGACGGCGCGCAACTTCAATCCGGTCATGGCCACCGCGGGCAAGGTGACCGTCGCCGAGGTCGAGCACCTGGTGCAACCCGGCGATATCAATCCCGACCATATCGTGACGCCCGGCATCTACGTGCAGCGCATCATCCACGTGCCAGATGCGACCAAGCACATCGAGCAACGCACCGTCCGCAAGCGCGCAGCTGCCGACGCGCCGGCCGGAACAGGGGAGGAAGTCTGATGCCTTGGACCCGCGATCAGATGGCGGCGCGCGCCGCCGAGGAGCTGCGTGACGGCTTTTACGTCAATCTCGGCATCGGCATTCCGACGCTGGTTTCAAACTACATTCCGGACGGCATGAGCGTGCAGCTGCAGTCGGAGAACGGCATGCTCGGCACCGGCCCGTTCCCGTTCGAAGGCGAGGAAGACGCCGATCTCATCAATGCCGGCAAGCAGACCGTGACCGAACTGCCGACCACGAGCTATTTCAGTTCGGCGGATTCCTTTGCCATGATCCGCGGCGGCCATATTGACATCGCCATCCTCGGCGCCATGCAAGTGGCGGAGAACGGCGACCTCGCGAATTGGATGATTCCGGGCAAGATGGTCAAGGGCATGGGCGGCGCCATGGACCTTGTCGGCGGTGTCAAAAAGGTCGTGGTCGTCATGGAGCATTCGGCCAAGAACGAAGCGAAACTCCTGCGCCAGTGCACGCTGCCGCTGACCGGCGCCGGCGTGGTCGATATGGTCATTACCGATCTCGGCGTTTTCACCGTCGACCGGAACGGGGGCGGCATGACGCTGATCGAACTCGCCCCCGACGTAACGCTCGACGACATCAAGGCCAAGACCGAGGCCAGCTACAAGGTCGCCAATACGCTCGTGCACTAAGTCGCGCTCGACACGCGCCGCGGATTAGCTGCTTTACGCGCGCACTGAAGGCGCCGAGAATGGCCCTCGAGGGAACGGTGTGGCCGAAAATCCGATTCTCGAGACGCATGACCTGACCAAGGAATTTGCCGGTTTCGTCGCCGTGCGTTCGGTCAATCTGCGCGTTCAGCGCGGCAGCATTCATGCTCTGATCGGGCCGAATGGCGCCGGCAAGACGACCTGCTTCAATCTCCTCACCAAATTCCTGGCGCCGACGCGCGGACGCATCGTGTTCGACGGCCGCGACATTACCGCACTTAAGCCGGCGGACGTGGCGCGGTTGGGGCTGGTGCGCTCGTTCCAGATCTCGGCGGTGTTTCCGCACCTGACCGTGCTGGAAAATGTACGCATCGCGCTGCAACGCCGGCGCGGCAATTCATTCGATTTCTGGCGCTCGAAACGCGCGCTGAACGTTCTCGAAGATCGGGCGAAGGAAATCATCGCCGATGTCGGGCTGGCGCCTTACGTCGATGCGCTGGCGGTCGAGCTACCGTATGGCCGCAAGCGGGCGCTGGAAATCGCGACCACGCTCGCGCTCGAGCCTGAACTGCTGTTGCTCGACGAGCCGATGGCCGGCATGGGCCGCGAAGACATCGTTCGCATCAGCGCGCTGATCAGGGCGGTAGCCGTCGCCCGCACGGTGCTTATGGTCGAGCACAATCTCAGCGTTGTTGCCGATCTGTGCGACCACATCACCGTGCTGACGCGCGGGCAGGTGCTGGCTGAGGGCGACTACAACACGGTATCGGCCGATCCGGCCGTGCGTGAGGCTTATCTCGGGACCGGCCATGCTTGAAACCTCCGCGCTGCTCGCCGTGAACGAGCTTGAAGCCTGGTATGGGGAATCGCATGTGCTGCACGGCGTCAATTTTGAGGTACGACCGGGCGAAGTGGTGACGCTTCTTGGCCGCAACGGCGTCGGCAAGAGCACGACGCTCAAGGCCATTATGGGCATCATCGAAAGCCGCACCGGCTCAGTGCGCTTTGAAGGCAACGAACTCATCGGGCGGCCCTCCGACGCCATTGCCCGCGCCGGCATCGCTTTTTGTCCGGAAGAGCGCGGCATTTTCTCGAGTCTCGACGTCAAGGAAAATCTGCTGCTGCCGCGCCAGGTGCGGCCCGGCGGGCTCGATCTCGATCGCATCTTCGAACTGTTCCCCAATCTGCGCGAGCGGCTGTCGAGCCAGGGCACGAAGCTTTCGGGCGGCGAGCAGCAGATGCTGGCGATTGGCCGCATCCTGCGCACCGGGGCGCGGCTTTTGCTGTTGGACGAGCCGACCGAAGGGTTGGCGCCTGTCATCATCCAGCAGATCGGGCGCACGATCGGCATGCTCAAGGCGCAAGGTTTCACCATTCTGCTGGTGGAGCAGAATTTCCATTTCGCCGCCACCCTTGCCGATCGTTACTACGTCATGGAACATGGCCGCATCGTCGACCATTTTTCGGCGGCGGAACTAAAGGCCAATACCGAAAAGCTGCACGAGTATCTCGGAGTTTGATATCAAGGCCCGAGTAGTCTAAATCGGTGCATGCGCAGGCGTTCATCGGCACGGAGGGAGGCTTGTATGAAGCCTATGAGTAGATCAGCGTTCGTTGTCGCCGGACTGATGTGCACGATGGCGGCCGCACAGGCTCAGAATGAAGTCAGCGTCAAAATCGGCGTGCTGACCGACATGTCGGGTCTGTATTCGGATATCGGCGGAGCGGGCTCGTTGGCCGCGGCCAAATTGGCGGTCGAGGATTTCAATCCCGCGGCCCACGGCATGAAGGTCGAGGTCATAGGTGGCGATCACCAGAACAAGCCGGACGTCGGCGCCAACCTTGCCCGGCAATGGTACGACGTCGACCATGTCGACGTCATCGTCGACGTGCCGACTTCAAGCGTCGCTCTGGCAATCAGCGAAGTCACCCGCGAGAAGAACAAAGTCTTCCTCGGTTCCGGCCCGGCCAGCTCCGATCTTACGGGACCGAAATGCTCGCCGAACACCATCCAGTGGACCTACGACACCTGGATGCTCGCCAACGGCACCGGCAAGGCGGTGGTCAAAACCGGCGGTGACACCTGGTTCTTCCTCACAGCCGATTATGCCTTCGGTCAGGCCCTCGAACGCGACACGACCAAGGTCATTGTGGCCAATGGCGGCAAGGTGCTCGGCAGCGTGCGCCATCCGCTCAATACCAGCGATTTCTCGTCCTTCCTGCTTCAGGCGCAATCCTCAAAAGCAAAGATTGTCGGTCTCGCCAACGCCGGCGGCGACACGGTCAATGCCATCAAACAAGGCGCCGAATTCGGCATCACCAGCGGCGGGCAGCAGTTCGCCGGTTTGCTGGTGTTCATCAACGACGTGGAAGCGCTTGGGCTCAAAACCGCACAAGGTCTGGTGCTGACCGAGACTTTTTACTGGGATATGACCGACGCCAACCGCGCCTTCACCAAGCGCTGGCAGGTGGCGGCGGGGCGGCCCGGTAAATTCCCGAGCATGGTGCCGGCCGGCGTATACTCCTCGGTCATCCATTATCTGAAAGCGGTGGACGCTCTCAAGAGCAGCGCCGACGGCAGGGCGGTCGTCGCCAAGATGAAGGAAATGCCGACCGACGATATGCTGTTCGGCAAGGGCTCCATTCGTCCCGATGGCCGCAAGCTGCACAACGCGTATCTGTTCGAAGTGAAGAAACCGGCGGAGTCGAAATATCCGGGCGACGACTACAAGCTGCGTGCGACCATTCCGGCGGACGAGGCATTCCGGCCGCTTAAGGATGGCGGCTGTCCGCTGGTAAGTGGGTAGGCATACGTTCGATCGTCACCACCGGGCTTGACCCGGTGGTCCATTTTGACGCGCGGTGAGCATGACCAACGGGTCGCCGCTAACCGCGCGTCTACGTGGATTGCCGGGTCAAGCCCGGCAATGACTGGTCAGTGGATGGGGAGGGGGCGGTCCGTCGGCGATGTTCGAGATTTTCGGCATTCCTTCGCAGGCGTTGTTCGGGCAACTGCTGCTCGGCCTGATCAACGGCTCGTTCTACGCGCTGTTGAGCCTCGGGCTCGCCGTCATTTTCGGCATGCTCAACATCATCAACTTCACCCACGGCGCCCAATACATGATGGGCGCGTTCGCGGCTTATTTGCTGCTGCACCATCTCGGCATCGGCTATTGGGAAGCCTTGGTGGTCGCGCCGATCGTGGTCGGCGCAACCGGCGTCGTCATCGAGCGGCTGTTCCTAAAGCATCTGCGCAAGCTCGACCCGCTCTACGGACTCCTGCTGACGTTCGGCCTGGCGCTCGTCATCGAGGGTCTGTTCCGCAATTATTACGGCTCGTCCGGATTGCCCTATCAGGTGCCGGAGGCGCTGCAGGGCGGCCGCAATCTCGGCTTCATGTTCCTGCCGAACTACCGCGCCTGGGTTATCGTGCTCTCGCTGGCGGTGTGCTTTGCCACCTGGTTTGCCATCGAGCGCACCCGGCTTGGCTCATATCTTCGCGCCGCCACCGAAAATCCGGTTCTGGTCCGCGCCTTCGGCATCAACGTGCCGCGCATGGTGACGCTTACCTATGGTTTCGGCGTCGGGCTCGCGGCGCTCGCCGGCGTCATGGCGGCGCCGATCTACAATGTTTCGCCGCAGATGGGCTCCGATCTGATCATTGTCGTGTTCGCTGTCGTGGTGATCGGCGGCATGGGATCGATCATGGGCGCGATCCTCACCGGTTTTGCGCTCGGCATCGTCGAAGGGCTGACCAAGGTCTTTTATCCCGAAGCGTCGAACACCGTGATCTTCGTCATCATGGCTATCGTGCTGCTCATTCGCCCGGCCGGTCTCTTTGGACGGAGCGCGTGATGGAGCGCGTCGTCGACCCGTCGGTTCTGCCAAGCCGTCGCGAGACTGGTTTAAGTCTGGGCGTCGCATTCGCGGTGATGCTTGCGGTCTTCGTTGTTGGGCCGTTTGTGCTCTATCCGGTCTTTCTCATGAAAGCGTTGTGCTTTGCGCTGTTCGCCTGCGCCTTCAACCTCCTGATCGGCTATGTCGGCCTCGCCTCATTCGGCCATGCGATGTTCTTTGGTTGGGCGAGCTACGTCGCGGCCTACGCCGCCAAGAGCTGGGGCTGGCCGCCGGAGCTGGCGATCATCGCCGCTACCGCCGTCGCCGCCGTGCTCGGCGTCGTTGCCGGCGGCCTCGCTATTCGCCGCCAGGGCATTTATTTCGCCATGATCACGCTGGCGCTTTCGCAGATGATGTATTTCTACGCGCTGCAGGCGAAATTCACCGGCGGCGAGGATGGCATCCAGGGCGTGCCGCGCGGCCATCTGTTCGGCGTCTTCGACCTGTCGCGTGAAATGACGATGTACGTCTTTGTTCTTGTGGTGGTTCTCGCCGGCTTTGTCCTGATCTATCGGATCATCAACTCGCCGTTCGGCGAAGTCCTCAAAGCCATCCGCGAAAACGAGCAGCGCGCGATCTCGCTCGGCTACAATACCGAGCGCTATAAGCTCGTAGCCTTCGTACTCTCGGCAACGCTGGCAGGGCTCGCCGGATCGCTCAACGCGCTGGTCTTTCAGCTCGCTTCGCTGACTGACGTGCACTGGACCATGTCGGGCGATGTGCTTCTGATGACGCTGTTGGGCGGGCTCGGCACCGTGTTCGGCCCCGTGGTTGGCGCCTTCGCCGTGATCGCGATGCAGAACTATCTGGCGCCCTTCGGCCAATGGGTGCTGGTGATTCAGGGCGCCATTTTCGTCGTCTGCGTGCTGGTCTTCCGGCGCGGCATCGTCGGCGAACTTGCGAATGTGCTACGGGTTCGCCTCTAATCGGTATTTTTCCACACACTTATCAACAGAATCAGTTTATTACTGTCACGTGGTGCACAGCAGGAATGCTCAAAACCCTGCATTTTCATTGCCTGCAGGGTTGTTTCCGGTGAGCTTGAGCTTCCGGTTTAGGCGTGTTTTCCCGGTTCCGTTTAACGCTTCAGCTCAGTTCGTAGTTAGCTGAAACTTGTGAACCGACGCAGATGAGTGGGCGCCCGTAAGCGTGTGTGCGTGCACGCGTTCCCCATTGACCATCCGGCTTTTTCAAGCGGATCGCTTCGGGCCTACTCATGTTGGCACGGCAACCAAGCTTGTACGACAGTGTCGCGCGCAAATGGCTCGCCTTGGTGGAACGTCGGCGCGCTCACTTTGAGGAACTTCGCGAGAGCGGGCGCTGGCGGCATTATTACACATGGGAAGAGCTGCTCGATGCCAGGCGCGAGGCAGTCAGTAGCCGTGACGAATGGGCAAGGATCGCCGGCTTGGAAAAGGACGACGGGCTGCGCAGCCGCGACGAGGGGGCGAGGCTCGCCGGCCTCGAAGTGGATGAGGCAGCAGCTTAGTCGATTATTCGCGCCACATCCTTCCTTCCTAAATCAGCGCCTCCGTCTTATGTGATTGGCATGACGAGTGCTCTGTTCTCGCCTTTGCGGCTCGCCGATCTCAACCTCGCGAACCGCATCGTCGTTTCTCCCATGTGCCAATACAGCGCCAATGACGGCGTTGCGTCGGATTGGCACCTGACCCACCTCGGCATGCTGGCGAATTCCGGCGCGGGGCTGCTGGTTGTAGAATCGACGCATGTGGAGCGCGCCGGCCGCATCACCCATGGCTGCCTCGGTCTTTATTCCGACGCCTGCGAGGGGGTGCTGGAGCGGATTGTTGCTCACTGTCGACACATCGGCAGCGCCAAGCTTGCGATTCAGCTTTCCCATGCCGGACGAAAGGCTTCGGCACAGCGGCCATGGGAAGGCGGCAAGGCGCTGCCGGCCGGCGAAGATCCGTGGCCGACAATCGCACCCTCGGCAATTCCATTCGGCCCAGGCTGGCACACGCCGCGCGCCATGACCGAGGACGACATGGCGCGCGTGCGCGGGTCCTTCGTCGAGGCCGCCAAGCGCGCTGTGCGCATCGGCTTCGACGCGGTCGAACTGCATCTCGCCCATGGCTATCTGCTGCACGGCTTTGTTTCGCCCATATCCAACACGCGCAACGATGCTTGGGGCGGCTCGCTCGAAGGCCGCATGCGGTTTCCGCTCGAAGTTGCTCGCGCGGTCCGCACCGTCGTTCCCCGCGGGACGCCGCTCGGTGCCCGCTTTACCGGGAGCGATTGGCTCGACGGCGGGCTCACCGTGGCCGATGCGGTCATCCTCGCCCAAGCGCTTAAGGAAGCTGGGCTCGATTACATCGATGTCTCCTCTGGCGGCGTGAGTACCCAAGGCCAGGCCAGCGTTCCAACAAAGCCCGGCTACAATGTGCCGCTTGCCGAGCAAATTCGCCGCGAAGCCGTGCTCCCTACGCGCGTGGTCGGGCTGATTGTCAGCCCGACGCAAGCCGAGGCCATCGTCGCCGAAGGCCGCGCCGACATGGTGGCGCTGGCGCGCGCCTTTCTCGACGACCCGCATTGGGGTTGGCACGCCGCGCAGGCGCTCGGCGGCGAAGTCACCCACCCGCCGCAATACCAGCGCGCCGGCGCGGCGCTATGGCCGGGTGCAAAACTGCGCGCGTGAGAATGACCAATCCGGTTCTGGTCGAAGTGGTTCGCGGCGGCTTGGTGGAGAGCCGGCATCGCGGCGCTATCGCCGTCGCCGACACCGACGGAGCGTCGGTGCTGGCCGTCGGCGACGTGACCACGCCGGTATTTCCGCGCTCGGCGGTCAAGCCGCTGCAGGCGTTGCCGCTCGTGGAATCGGGCGCCGCCGATCGTTACGGGTTTGGCGATGAGGAGCTGGCGCTTGCCTGCGCCTCCCATAGCGGCGAGCCGGCGCATGTCGAAAGCGTCGCGCGTATGCTGGCGAAAGCAGGGCTTGATGGATCAGCGCTTGCCTGCGGGACCCACTGGCCAAGCTCGCAGGCGGCGGCGTTCGTTTTGGCGCGAACCGGCGTTCCGTCGGCGCTGCACAACAATTGCTCCGGCAAGCATGCCGGCTTTCTTTGCGTCGCCCGGGCAATGGGGGTGGACCACGTCGGTTATTGGCAGCCGGAGCATCCGGTGCAGCGCGCGGTTCGCGCTGTGCTTGAAGATTTGACCGGCGCGGTTCTGTCAAACGATTGTCGTGCGATCGATGGCTGCTCGGTCCCGACATGGGCCATGCCGCTGCAAAATCTCGCCCGCGCTTTTGCCAGGTTCGGCTCTGGTCACGGCCTCGGGCGCGAGCGTGCGCGCGCTGCCGCGCGGCTGCGAACGGCTTGTGCGCAAAAGCCGTGGTACGTTGCCGGCACCGGCCGGTTCTGCACCGAGATCATGCGATTGCTCGGTTCTCGGGCCTTGGTGAAGACCGGCGCCGAAGGCGTTTTCTGCGGCGCGCTGCCCGAGCTGGGCCTCGGCATTGCAATCAAATGCGACGACGGTGCCGGCCGTGCCGCCGAGGCGATCATGGCAACTCTCATTGCGCGCTTTCTTCCGCTCGACGATCAGGAGCGCGCGGCGCTTGTGCACTTTACTCGGCCGACTTTGCGCAATTGGAACGGCATCGAGGTCGGTGCCTTGCGGGTGACGGACGCCCTTGTTTAGCCCGCTTAGAGCGTAGTGCAACAATGAAACAGTCGGGCAACTCGAACGCTGCTCCCCAAGTTTCGCTGCGCTCTACCCGGGCTACATTTTTCAGCGCACGCGATTGCCAACGATGGACAATTGCGCGTAGCGGGCGGCGTCCTCCTTGGCGAGATCGCCGGTCACCGGCTTCTTCCATTCCATGCCGACAATGGCGCCGCGGCGCACTTCAGAGATGAGATTGTCGGCGATCACCGCCGCGCCGGCGCCCGGCACAACCGAAACCGTGATGCCATAGTCGGCGTCGCGAATGACATTCGAACTGATGGCGACATCGCGCAAATATTGTCCCCATCCGGCGGCAATTCCGACATTCGCCGCGTTTTCCACCACATTGCCGGTCACCGCCGTGTCGGCTTCCACGCCGATACCGATGCCGGCGCCATCGTTCGGATCGGTGCCCGGCGGTCGCCGGCCGACGAGATTGCGGATGAGATTGCCCTGCACCACCGCGAGCCGGCCGCCTTTGTTGAAATTGGTGACGGAAACCCCGAGCGCGGCGCCGTCGACAATGTTATTGGCGATCAGCGCGCCTTCGAAACCAAATTCGGCATAGAGCGCGACCTCGCCGAGCGCGGTGCAGGTGTTGCCGACGATCTGCAGGTTGGAAGCCGCGTTGCCGCGCACGGCCGAGAAGGCGGCGTTGCGGATGCGGTTGCCGCGCACGATGACATTGTCGGCGCGGAAAACATTGACAGCGTTGCCGTACTCGCCCGAACCGCCAGATTTGTTGGCGATGTTCTCGATGCGGTTGTCGACGACGAGCGTGCCGTCGTCGCTTGGTGTGCTGCGCCAGACGAGGATGCCGCCATTGCCAGCCCCGCGCACGGTATTGCCGGCGATCCGCAGCCCGCGGGCGTCGAGCGAGAAAATGGCAATGTCGGCCGCGCTGATCGTCGTTCCCGTTACTTCGCCTTCGACAGCCTCGAGCGTCATGCCGTTGCGCCCGGCGTTGACGATTTCGCAGTCGGCGATGCGCATCGAGCGGCCCTGAGTAAAATGCAAAAGCCCGCGCCGCTCGGGCAGCGGGATGCCGCTGCCATCGAGCACAAGACCAGCTGATGGTGACGTGGTCGCTGCCGGTGGCCGACATCATCGATGGGCCTCCCGCCATGACAATGCGGGTCGCTCCCGCTACGCCGGCAAGCGCCGCGTAGGGCGGGAGCTGCAGCGAGCCGGCGCGGTAGAACCCGGAAGGCAATTTCAGCACCGCCCGCGCTGCGGCCGTATGCTCGATAGCGCGCTGCAACGCTTGGGTCTGATCCTCGGAAGCATTTGGCCGGAGGCCGAGCGAGGCCGCATCGATCTCGGTGAGCGGCCCAAACTCACGAGCCGGCACGGCTCGCGCCTTGCCGGCCGCGACCGCCGCGCCAGCGCCGGCGAGGGCAGCAAACAAGCGGCGGCGATCGATGTTCATCAAAGAGACTCCCACTGGCGCGCCACAGAAGGCGCACCGCGCCGCACACCACAAGACCGCGACGGTCCGGCAGCGGTGACTATTTCACCGGCAGGGTTAACGGCGGCTTGAAGTAAGCAGCGCGACAAGCAGCATTTCGGCGGCGGCGAGCAGTGTGTGAAATGAAGGCAAACGACGCTTGCGCCGCCGCTGCTGCGAGTGCGGAATGAGCCTGACCGGCGGAATATGAACGAACTGAACCAGAGGGTGGCCGTTGTGGGCGCGCTCCAAGGTGCGCCAGTAGGCGTAGTTGCACAAATACCGTCCGGCATCGCGCGACATTCGCGCCGGGAAATGGCTTGCACGCACAGCGCCGAGCAAATCGGCGTACGGTGCAGGGCCGCGCCGCTCGGCTTTCTCGCCGGGCACAATGACACCCCGCTGCGGGCGATGTCCGCTCGCATCCGGGAACAGCGAAGAAACCGCATTGCGTGCCCGCGTTTCGATGCAAAGGTGACGCCGGCGCCCGGCAAGCCCGAACATGAGGATGATGTCCGGTTTTGCGGCAAACAACTTGGGCAAGTCACGATCGATGGCCGCGTAGGTCGTGGCAAAGACATGCGTGCTGAGAGCGATTTCGGCAAAAGCCGGCCGCCTCCTGCGCGCGAGAGCCTTGACCAAAACGGCGCTCGGATTGAACGGAGCGCCGGGGAAAGGGCCGAAGCCAATAAGCAGCACGGCGCGCATCGTGTCAGCGCCCGAGCATATCGACGATTTCCTCAACGGCCGTGGCCGGTGCCAGACGGCCGGCTGCGACCTCAGCCTCGATGCGCGGCAGTGTGGCCTTGAGCGCGCGATCGGACCGCAATGGCGCGAACAGACGCTCTTCGAGCATCGCCCACATCCATTTCACCTGCTGCTCGCCGCGGTGCGCGGCCAAGCTCACCCGATGCGGTCAGTCGTTGGCGGTGATCGAGTATGTTCGCCCACAGCTCGGCGATGCCGTCGCCCTTCAGGGCCGAATAGGTGATGACCGGGGGCGACCAGGTCGGCGACCGCGGCGAGAGAATATGCAACGCAGCACGGTATTCGGCCGCAGCGGCCTTGGCCCGGATGAGGTTGTCGCCGTCGGCCTTGTTGACGGCGATCATGTCGGCAAGTTCGACGACGCCCTTTTTCAGTCCCTGCAGCTCATCGCCGGCGCCGGGCAGCATGAGCAGGAGGAAAAAGTCAGTCATGTCAGCGACGGCGATTTCCGACTGGCCGACGCCGACGGTCTCGACCAGCACGACGTCGTAACCTGCGGCCTCGCACAACAGCATGGTTTCGCGCGTCTTCGCCGCCACGCCGCCCAGGGTGCCGGAAGCCGGCGAGGGGCGGATGAAAGCGTTGGCGTCGTTGGCGAGGTGCGCCATGCGCGTCTTGTCGGCCAGGATCGAGCCGCCGGTGCGCCGCGACGAAGGATCGACCGCAAGCACCGCGACCTTGCGGCTTTCCCCCGTCAGCATGCTGCCGAGCGCATCGATTGTCGTCGACTTGCCGACGCCCGGTGCGCCGGTGATGCCGACACGCACCGCTTTGCCGGTCGCGTCGAGTAGCGTCTGGGTCAGCGCGGCGGCAGCGCGACGGTGATCGGCGCGCTTGCTTTCGATCAGCGTGATCGCCCGCGACAGGACAGCGCGGTCGCCGGCGCGGATGTCGTGCGCCAGGCGGCCGACATCAACGGGCGGGGCGGACGTGGCCATAATGTTTCTTCGGGTAGCCGGCGCGTTGCGTCAAGCTACTGCAATTCTCGGCGCGTGGCATGGCGTGCCGTCCGCCATCCTGCGTCACCATCCACGCGAACACGAGTGTGTACCGATGAATTTACCCTTCGCTAGCTTCGCCCAGCGCGGACCAGAATTCTTCGCCGAATGACCCCGATGTCGCCGAATTGCAGCCGCATCACCGGACTGTCATCGCGGCGTTCAGCAAGGGGCGACGCGTAGTCAACAGGAGACGCTGATGAACTGGGATCAGATTCAGGGCGATTGGATGCAGTTCAAGGGCAAGGTGCGGATGCAATTGGGTCAAGCTCACCGACGAAGATCTCACGCGCATTGGTGGCCGTCGGGAGGAACTCGTCAAACGTTTGCAGGCGCGGTACGGCTTTGCCAAGGCCGAGGCCGAACGCGAGATCGACGCCTGGATGAAAACACAGCGGCGGGCCGCGGCGTGAAGGCGGAGGACCGGCCCGACGAGATCGGGCCGGTCACGCACTCTAAGGCAAAATCGCGAAGGCGCGCGCCGGAAATCCAAGACCATCGCGCACCTTCGGCCAACTCAAGACGATGAGGGCGCCGGTTGCCGGTACCTTGTCGAGATTGGCCATGACCTCGATCTGATAATGGCCGTGCTGCAGGATGTAGGTTTCTGAATCCATTTTGTCGGTGGTGTCGGTGTCCATCGATTTCATGGCCGGTCGCAGTCACACCGCGCTGCTCGTAGAGGAACTTGATTGTCTCGAACGCCCAGGCCGGAAAAGGGCTGCGCTTGAAGCGTTCGGGATCCGAATCCCAATCCTTGTACATGTCGGTGCGCAGGGCGGCGAAGGCGCCTTTCGGCACCCGCCCGTGCTTTCGCTCCCAGGCCTTGAGGTCGGCGACCGAAAACGCATGGTTCGGGTCGTCGGCGAGGTAGGGCGTATCGTCGAGCACCACCAGCGGCAAAATCATTTGCTTCAGTGGAATCTGGTCCATGGTGATTCCGTGCTCGGCAAAATGCGCCGGCGGATCGACATGGGTGCCGTATTGTCCGACCATTTCGTAATAGGTGGTGCGGAAGCCGTCCTTGGCGATGGTGTAGGGTTCGTGGGTCTTGGGATCGGCCGCAGGCGAAAACTTCGCCTGGCCGAACCCGGCCCAGACCGGCGTCTGTGGGCCAAAACTGTGGGTGAGGTCGACGAATTGTTTGGATGCGATGGTGCGGTAGGCCTGCGCGAGGTCCGACTCGGCGCGGGCCGGCAAAGCGATCATCGGCAACGTGCACAGCGGCAACGTGCAAAGCGCCCCGACCAGGGCGAGAGCCACGCCGGAATGGATGGCTGACCTCATCCGTCCCCTCCGTATGAGGCGTTGATCGCTGCCGTGCGGCAGCGGTCGAGCGTTCAGCGCCAAAGCTCGCGGCTCGCCAGAGCCGCTCCCTGAGCAAGCGCCTCGAGCTTGGCCCAGGCGATCATGGGGTGAACGCGGCCGCCGAGTCCGCAATCGGTCGCGGCGATGACGCGTTCCCGGCCGACGCTTTTGGTGAAGCGCAGAATGCGCTGGGCGACCAGCTCGGGATGCTCCACCACGTTGGTGGCGTGGCTCACCACGCCGGGCAAGATGAGCTTGCCGTCGGGAAGCTTGACGTCCTCCCACACCGTCCATTCGTGCTCGTGGCGGACGTTGCCGGCCTCGAACGAGTAGGCTTGGCATTTGACGGCCAGCATGACGTCGACGATGTCGCGCATCGGGATGTCGGTGGTGTGCGGGCCGTGCCAGCTGCCCCAGCACAGGTGGAAACGGATGCGGTCTTCGGGCAGGCCCCTGATGGCGTGGTTGAGCGCCTCGATCCGGACCATGGTGAACTTCTGATAGCCTTCCACCGACGGCTCGGGATTGATCATGTCCCAGTTCTCGGCGATGGCCGGGTCGTCGAGCTGCAGGATCAAGCCGGCGTCGACGATGGCTTTGTATTCTTCGCGCATGGCCTCGCCGACGGCGAACATGAACTCTT
Organism: uncultured Alphaproteobacteria bacterium; assembly: GCA_963832605.1. GTDB lineage: Bacteria > Pseudomonadota > Alphaproteobacteria > Rhizobiales > Xanthobacteraceae > BOG-931. The sequence goes on from CAWHUO010000017.1 coordinate 314,563, forward strand.
CGTCGGTCTTGTAGTAGACGTTGCGAAGCGCGCGGCGCTCGCCGGCGCGACCGAGGTCATAAAGCCCTCTTCGACCCCGCTTGCTTTAAGCGCGGCTTTGAAATGGGCGATGTCGGCCTTGATCGCTTCCTGTCCTTTGTAGACGACCGGGCCGATGCAGACCGGCCATTTGGCCATTCCCGGTCCGGTGGTCACTTCCGTCCTTATAAACCTGCAGGAACCTGTTGCGATCGCGCCGGTCGGCGAAGCTCGTGAGCACGACTTCGCCCGGTTTGGCCGCGCTTTGGGCGGCGACTCGTACAGACCCGGCCCGGCGAGATCGAGGCCGCCGAGCCGGTTGAAGCAGTAGCTCCACCATGCCCGGTAGTTCACCTTGTGGCCCATCGACTTGCCGAATTCGCCGTCGCCGGGCACGTCGATGCCGATGTCCTTTTGCCGGCGCACGACGTCGACCACGGCCGCTTGCAGCGTCTCCTGGAACGCGCGCTCGTCGGTCGTTTCGCCGGCCTCGCGGGCGCGGTTGGCTTCGATCAGGTCGTCGGGACGCGGCAGGCTCCCGGCCTGACTGGTCAGAATGTGGTCGCGGCTCATTCTCATGGGCGTCTCAGATGACGGAAGACGGACGACCGAGGACGGAACCAAAGGTCCCGCGCCTCGTCGTCCGTCGTCTGTCCGTCTGTCCTCTGTCCTCTGCTTTCAGATGGCGTGGAACGGCTGCTCTTTAACCGAGGCGACCAGGCCGTGGAATACCTCGTTGACCGGGCCCCAGCTCGGCAGCTTCTTCATGTTGTTGAGCCAGCGCTCTACATTGGGATAGGCCGAAAAGTCGCAGCGAATGACTTCGCCCAGCGTCACCAGCGCGGCGCCGAAATAGTCGGCGATCGTGATCTGGTTGCCGCACAGATACTGGTTCTTCGGGCCGATCCAGTGGTCGTTGAGGATTTTCAGCCACCTCTTTGCGTTCTGCTGGCCGCGTTCGATGGTGGCCGCTTGCGCCTCGTCGCTGCGGTGCTTGAGATTGGGGAACAGCTGCGGATAGGCAAGATTGTAGGCCCAATCGCGATAGAAATTGGTGTTGAGCCAATCCATCATCTCGTTGACCTTGGCGCGCTGCTTCAAGTCCTTCGGATAAGCGGGCGAGCCGATCTTGTCGGCGAGGTATTTGAGGATCGCGGAGCTTTCGGTCAGGCGCAGGTCACCGTCTTCGATCATCGGCACGAGGCTGTTCGGATTTATATCCGTGTAGGGCGGCTTCATGTGCTCGCCGGTAAACAGATCGACGACCACCTCGTCGACCGGAATCTTGTTTTCGGCGATGAACAGCCGCACCGGGCGGCTCGTCATCGACACCGGATGCATGTAGAGCTTCATGGCAATTTCCTCCCAAAAAAAGCGCTATCGGCGAGGTTTATAGAGCATCTTTGCGAGCGGTGAAATGCAGGTGTTTGCCCACTAAAGAATATGTGACCGAAGCGTGGGCAAAAGCCGGCCGGCCGTCATCCAATGCTTCGCAGTGGCCGATCAGTGGCAACAGCTAAATTTATCGCCGTGGTCCTGCTTTTGCCACTACGTCAGCAATGAAGCGCGGCAATGCGAACGCGGCGGCATGGACTTCCGGCGTCCAATAGCGGGTCGAAATACCGCCGGCTTTCCGATAGCGCGCGGCCAGCGTTTTGACTGAGGCTCGGCGCAGTTTGCGGTCGTCAGTCGCCCAGCCCATGGCCATGTGGCCGCCGACATAGGTCGGGATCGCGGCAATGTAGCAGGTGCCGTCGGCGAACAGCTTCCGGAATTTTGCGATGCTTGAGATGAGCTCGCGCGGCTGGAAGATCGGCACGCCGTTCTGCGTGACCAGGACGCCGCCTTTGTTCATGCAGCGTTTGCAGGCCCTATAGAACTTTTCGCTGAACAGGACTTTGCCAGGGCCGTGCGGGTCGGTGGAGTTGACGATGATAACGTCGAAACGCTTGGCGGTCCGGGCGACGTATTCCATGCCGTCGCCGATGACGTTTTCAAAGCGCCTGTCGGCGAAGACCGGCTTGGTGAATTCC
>CAWHUO010000018.1:0-31316 GCA_963832605.1 uncultured Alphaproteobacteria bacterium
GCTGGAGCCAGTTGATCGGCGGTGTGAGCAGCGAGGCGCCGATCGTGGCGTTTTTGAACGAAAGCGTGACGTCCGGCTTCGCGTGCATGCCCCAACCGGAGCCGACCTCGCCATCGCGAATTAAAATCCAGCGCCCGATACCTTCGTCGCGGGCCTTGATCTGCGCAACCAGGTTGCGTTCCTTAAGCCGTGCGGAAAAGATCAGGTGCCTACGCGCGGTGAACTTGAGCACTACGGGTAAGGCAAAAAGGATGATTGAGAATTTTACCCGCGATAACATCATACTTGCCTTTCGCCGAACTCAATATGCCCAAGAGGCATATCGCCTAACCGCCGGTTCGCTAATATCAGCTGTTCGTTTGATCCTATCGATCTCGGGTGCCTGATATTGGGTCGCACGAAATTCCCCTCACTTTTGACCTTTCAGGCTAACCAATTACATCGGTTGACGCGAATTCGGCTTGATATTGGTCAAGGAGATCGTTTGGGATCTTGATGATACTAAATAAGGGATCCAGCGAAGAGCAGATAGCGTTGCCGCTTGGTCAGGGGGTGCTGAGGCGCAGGATAAATTTGCACCGGAGGTTTGACGAGCTGCCGGCATTTCGCGGCGTATCGCCAGCCTCGATACGGCCACAACCAACGGGGAATACGCGCTCTTGGCTCGATGCCGCGCCTACAAGCAACACGACGGACATAACTACGCGAGGTTCAAACTCCCCATAACTCGGAGATTGCATACGGGGTAACCCATCCGATTTTTAGCGCTGTCCCAGCAGCCAGTGGAACACGATCCGATGACGCTCCAGCAAAATCTGGCGAAAAATGCCGGCACCGGCCAGCCCACAGTCATCTTCAAGAGTGTTTGCCGCTCTTGCCACGGCGGTTGCGGCACGCTGCTGCACGTGCGCGACGGTGTTCTCGATCAAAGTCGAGGGCGATCCTCAATCGCCGCTCAACCACGGCCGGCTGTGTCCGATCGGAACGGTCACCGTCGACCTCGTCAATCATCCGGATCGCCTGCAATATCCGCGACGTCGCGTCGGTCCGCGCGCTTCGGGCCAGTGGACGCGCATCTCCTGGGACGAAGCGCTCGACGAGATTGCCGAACGCTTACTCGCGATCCGCAAGGAATTTGGGCCCGAAGCCATCGCGCTCGGCACCGGCACCGGCCGCCATCACATCCGCTGGGTATCGCGGTTTGGTCATGCGCTCGGCACGCCGAACTGGTGCGAGCCGGGCTTTGCTCAATGCTTTCATCCACGAGTCAACACCTGCATTCTCACCTTTGGCGACTTTCCGGTCTCCGATTTCACCGGCGGAACGCCGCCCGCCTGTATGCTGTTCTGGGGCCACAATCCGCTCAATTCCGGCCCCGACGGCGAGACCCGCTTCAACGTGCGCGAGGCGCTCGATACGAACCCTAAAATCATCGTCGTCGATCCGCGCGAGACTGAACTCGCGCGCCGCGCCGAGGTGTGGCTGCAGCTGCGTCCGGGAACCGACGATGCGCTGGCGCTCGCCTTCCTCAACGTCATCATCGGCGAGCAACTCTACGATGCGCCGTTCGTCGAGCGGTGGACCCACGGCTTCGATGCGCTGCGCGAGCACGTGCGCCGCTTCACGCCGGAATGGGCGGCACCGATCACCTGGGTCGCCGCCGAGAAGATCCGGGCGGCGGCGCGCCTGTTCGCGCGCACCAAGCCGGCCATGCTGGAATGGGGCTGCGCGATCGAGCACACGCCGAAATGCATCCAGACCGTCCGCGCACTCTCCATGCTGCCGGCGCTGACCGGCAACGTCGACGTACCCGGCGGCTGGGTATTCGGCATGCACGGCATCGGCCGATTCCCAAGCCTGATCGAAAATCTCACACCGGAAGCGAACGCCAAGCGGCTCGGCGCGGATCGTTTCAAGCTGCTCGGCGGCGAAGGTGCCGATCTGCCATCGGCCCACATTCCAACCCTGCTGCAGGCGATGCGCGAAGGCATGCCCTATCCGGTGAAGGCGTTTCTTGTCTTCGGCAACAACACGCTGACTACCTTCGCCAATTCCGCGCTGGTCTACGAGTCGCTGATGAAGCTCGACTTCATGGTCTGCGCCGACCTGTTCATGACGCCGACGGCGGAGCTCGCTGACATCGTCCTGCCGGCGGCGTCGTGGCCCGAGATCGACCAGGTCGCCGGGCTGCCAACCGTCGCCGCCAACGTTGTGCTGGCAAATCAGCGAGCGGTGCGCATCGGCGAGTGCATGTCGGATGAAGAGATCTTCGTCGAGCTGGCGCGGCGGATGAAGCTTCCGGTCGGCACCGAGTCCGTCGAGGAGGTGCTGAATTCGCAGCTCGCGCGGGGCGGCCTCAACATGACCTTTGCGGAGCTGAAGGAGAAGGGCTCGGTCACGGTTCCCTTCAAATATCGCAAATATGAGGACGGCGGGTTCAAGACGCCGACCGGCAAGATCGAGCTCTACTCGACGCGCTTCGAGGAGATGGGCTACGCACCGCTGCCCTCTTACGAAGAACCGCCGGAAAGCCCGATCAGCCGCCCGGAAGTTGCCGAAGATTATCCGCTAGTGCTCACGACGGGTGCTCGCATTCCGTACTTCTTTAACTCGGAGCACCGGCAGATCGAGAATCTGCGCAAGGCCCATCGCCATCCGACGGCCGAAATCCATCCAGAGACGGCGGCACGCTACGGCATTACGAAGGGCGACTGGATGTGGATCGAGACGAAGCGCGGCCGTATCCGGCAGCGCGCGCGCCTGACCACCGGGATCGATCCGCGGGTGATCGCTGCCGAGCACGGCTGGTGGTTTCCCGAGGAACCCGCGCCGGAATACGGCGTGTGGCGGTCGAACGTGAACCTACTCACCGACAACCAGCCGCCCTATGATCCGGCCATGGGGACCTATCAGCTGCGGGCTCTGCTATGCCGGGTTGCGCGGGCGGAGAGAGAGTAAGTCTGTGACGGTCCATTTCGAAATCATATTTGCACGTAGCAAGCGCGCCGCGCAGGCGATGCCGCGGTCGGCAACGCGGCGCCCAACGGACATCGAGCCATGCCCATCCTGGAAATGATCGGCCTCGAAAGACGATTCGCTGGAATCGTCGCGGTGCACGACGTTTCGTTGGCGATCAAGAAGGGCGCGCGGCACGCGCTGATCGGGCCGAATGGCGCCGGCAAGACCACCGTAATCAATTTGCTCTCCGGCGTCCTGCGGCCGACCGCCGGCAGCATCATGCTCGATGGGCGTGACATCACGAGGCTTGTTCCGCACGAGCGCGTCCGGCTCGGGATGGCGCGCACATTCCAGATTAATCAGTTGTTCATGGACCTCACGCCGCTCGAGACCATTGGTCTCGCGATCTCCGAGCGCCTCGGCTCGGGCAGCGATTGGTGGCGGCTTGTCGGCAGCAAGTCCGCGGTGACCGAGGCGATCGTTGAGATCGTCGAGCGATTTCGCCTCGCCGAGTTCATGCACGAGCGAACGGCGATCTTGCCTTACGGCAAGCAGCGTCTTCTTGAAATCGCGCTTGCGTTCGCCTGCGGGCCGCAGGTGCTGTTACTTGACGAGCCGGCGGCCGGCGTGCCGGAGGCGGAACGCCACGAGCTTCTCTCCACTATCGCGGCACTGCCCGAAGAGGTCACTGTACTGTTGATCGAACACGACATGGACCTCGTTTTCTCGTTCGCCGATCGCATCTCCGTTCTGGTCAATGGCGGACTTCTCGTGGACGGCGCGCCGGAGGACGTGGCGCGCGATCCGCGGGTCAAGGCGGTCTATCTCGGCGAGGAATTCGATGTGTGATCTTCTGAGAAACTCGCTCAAGCAAGTCGGCCTTCGTCGGATCGGACTCGCCCATTTTGCCAAGCCGGACGATCAGCTGGCGCGACGGCAACAGCAGAAACGGTTGCACTGCAATCCCACAGACGAGACGGCAGCCCGAACCGGCGTCGGCACCTCCGCCATCGGCGCTCTGCCTCAAGGCCTATCGCGAAACTATCCAGTGGTACCGCTTAGCAACGGTACGCGGGCGGCCCGTGACCGAAGACGAACGCCTGCGTCGCAACGTCGTCGAGCAACCTATGTGCAATCAAGAAGTCGACCTTGCCTTGACGGTTGCGGTTGGAACAAGAGCCTCAACGACTTCGCAACAGAGCCGCCCGAGATCGATGCGCTGGCCGAGCGCGGATTGATTTATCGCTCCGACGGCATGATCAACGTTCAAAGATGCGGGGCTGGTGGTGCGTACAATATGCGACGTTTTCCATGGTCAGTTATCCAACAAGAGAAGCGCTACTCGCGCACCGTGTGAAAGTGAGCCACAAGATGCAAGAGGATTTGACCCACGTTCTGAACGAGGTCGACGACCCGGAACTTGGTATTGGCATCGTCGACATGGGCCTGATTTATCGCGCCGACTGGAACGCAACGGGCATCGACGTGGAATTCACGACGACCTCGCCCTCGTGCCCCTTCAGTGAAGCGCTATTGCAACAAATCAATGACATCCTGCGTCAGCGCTTCCGCGAAGCGGCATCGATTCGCGTGCGGCTCGTTCTCAACCCGCCCTGGACGCTGGAGCGACTTAGCGAGAATGCCCGCAGGAAACTCGGTTGGGCGGGAACTCCGACCGCTTCGCCGGCTCATTTCTGCTCGGGTTTGGCCCGCGGTCCCTGGGAAAACTAGAGTTTCTCCAAGGCTGCAACCGCCGTTGCGCGACGCGCTGGCGCATTGTTTCCAAGGCCAACTCGCCCGCTTGCGAGCATCTTCAGCACTGAATTGCGGATCAGCACATGCGCACGGATGCATCCGGTCTAATGTTGCTTGTTCGCGTTTGTATCAGCGCGCTGCGCTATCAAATTTTCCTGGTTTTCCCGCTCCCATTGCAAAATACGCACCCGGAGGGACTGACATCTTTCTTCAACTGCCACGTTGAACATCGAATCCTTCTCTTCGCCCCACATTGCCTCGATTACTCACCCAATCTTCCGGACGCAGAGCCTTAGCTGCGACCGAAAACAGAACTCGTTCTTCCATTTCCATGTGTTTCCGTTCGAGCTCGATGAAGTCGCGGATAGTGTCGCGGACGCTTTGTCGTAGGACATCATGATCGGTCAGGATGATCCTGATCATGTCAGCAACCCGTCGTAAACGACTGCCCTCATTTTGATGTTCAGCTTCGAGGTCGCCGACAGCTTCGGCGGCGACGGGGTCGCGCGCCTTCAGTTTCTCAAAGATCATGTCCTCTTTCGGATGATGACAACAATCGGGATAGTCCTGAAAATAATTGATGACCGCCTGTATAATTTCATAATCGGGCCGCTCATTGCGGTCAAAGACATTTAATTCTTGCTCTAAAACGAGAAGCAATTCCTCGATGTTTCGATGTTCTCCGCGTAAGGTCTCTATGATTCCCGTCATGGACAACACCAGTTTTCGCTCGGTGGATTGATCGCATGCTTACTTTTTAGATTTGATCAATCCGGATCGGTCTGCATTGACAAAAATCAAGGCCCTCGGATCAATGCGATCCCTAAGGAGAGTGCGCTTGCGGTCCCAGCTCGAAGGGGCACCCTGATCAACCCTTATTGAATAGCGCAGGCCCGAGCTTAGTTCAGCGTTGGCTGTAACGCGGAACGACTGGCGGAGCCGATGGGGACGTAGCGGGCAGTCGCGGCGAACCGACACGAGTACGCAGACATCGATCTGGCCTACGAAGCAAAGGGCAACGAAACTGCGCAGTGCCCCAGGTGCGACAAACTCTGGTCACTGCCCTAGCCGCGCGTTAGTCGCGGCTGTAGCGCTTGGGCGCCCGCGCACTGGTGCAAAAGGAATCGAAAAGCCCTGCGTGAAGGCAGCGCGTGTCACAACGCCGAATTTGAGCCACGCCCCGGCGGTGACCATCGCGAGCCCGGCAACGGCAGCGGCGGCGGGTACCATCCGGCTTGGAGCGAGAAGCGTCACGAGGATAAGCATCGCCGGAAGCGCCTGGCCCACAAGATGGACCGGCAGAGAGATATCGCTGAGTGCCGCGACGGCCGGAGCCGGAACTCGTGACTTCATTCGATGCCGGTAGTGCTCCCACACTCCGGCCCGCGCCATCAGGGCTACGAGGCTCGCCGGAATCACCCAGGCGGGCGGCGGTCCTACGAAGAAGCTGAGGATGAGCAGGAGCCCGAGCCCTTCCGCGATCCCGGTGACCATGATGACCGATTGCAGACTAGGCTCACGCCACGCCGGCACGCCGTGCGAGGCTCTCAGAATGCGGGCTTGGCAATACAAGAACGCCAACCCGAGCGCAGCAGCCGCCGATGCAAGAGGGGGCACCGGCAAATACGTCTGAAAAGGCAATGATACAAAATTTTGGTCAGCTAGAGTTGCAATCCCGGCGAGTGTGAGAAGGGGCAACGCCAGAAGAGCCTCGCGGCTCATCCACGAGGTTTGCGGGTGGAAGAAAACATTCAAGGCGCGGAACGGCCGGCCGATCTCCAGCCAGACCATCGATAGCCCAAATCCGATCAAGGCGATCCCCAATGCTCCGGCAGGGAAATAAGGCCATCCGGCTGGCAGAGCCGCAGCCGCTGCCAGGAGAAGCCCGGTTCCCGCTCCGCCGCCGATGAAGTTCCAGGCAGCGCGGCTGTCCCAGCTGCGCTGGGGCCGGGGGGCGCCATCAAGGATCGCAATCATGACACAAATCTTGGTCCCATAAATAATAGAAGCCCGGATTTGTCCCTTGCTCCTCGTGCATTCTGAAGTGTTTGTTTTCGCCGAGCAGCTTGGAGACCTGGCTATCCGGATCCTCGATGTCGCCAAAGGCGAGTGCTCCCGAGATACAAAGATTGACGCAAGCCGGCGTTGCTTCAGGATGCTCGCCCGGCGTCAGCCCGCGAGCGACGCCGGCGTCCACGATGTCCGCGCAAAAAGTGCATTTGGTGGCAACGCCGATTCGTGAGTTGTCGGCACGCAATTCCTCGTCCGGAGTCGGCTCGTCGCCGAAGGCAAAATCCTGCTTTTCGACCTTGTAGCGAGCCTCATACGGACAAGCTACGGCGCACGCGCTGCAACCGATGCAAAGATCGTAACGGATTTCCACGATCCCGTCGGGACGTTTGCGGGTGGCTGTGGTCGGACATACCCACTCGCAGGGAGGGTCGGCGCAGTGCTGACAGCCAGTGGGCACGAAGACCCGCTGTACCGCGGGATATTCACCCACCTCAAGATCGAGCACACGTCTCCACTGCACCCCCGGCGGAGTCGCGTTGGCCTGCTTGCATGCCGCTGTACAAGTCTGGCAGCCGATGCATCGCCGCAGATCAGCGACCATGACATAGCGCGTCATGGCCGTTCGCTCGCTCGCACCGAGACGCGTACGAGATCCGATCCCGAGCCCGTGGAATCCGTCAGATCGAGCGACAGCGGCGCTACTGTATTGAGGCTCGGGAAGTGCAAATCCTTGGCATACGGCGTTTTCCAATGATCGAATTGCCCGATAATTACGACCGTGTCGGGACGGATACCCTGCATCAGCACGGCGCTGCCGCGCGTGCTGCCGGTGATGGAACGAACCTCGACCAGGTCGCCCTGCCGAACACCAAGACGGCTTGCAGTCGCGACGTTGAGAATGACACCGCCGTGGCCGCGCATGTTCTGGCCCACTTCGTTCATCAGCGGGATCCCGGCGTTGTTGCCGGCGGAATATTGCATGCTCTTGGTGGTGATGAGCCAAAGCGGGTAGTCGGAGGGATCGCCACCCATCTTGCGCAGCGCTCGTTCCCAGCGGGCGGGAACATCGTCCCACAAGGGCAGCGGCGCGTATTCCTCAAGCTGGTCATCCCAAAAGTGGATGTCGTGCTCGTGCAGCCGATTGGCGAGTTCCTGTCCCGCTTTGAACAACCGCTCTTGATAGGGCAGTTCGAAACGCAGGTTCTTTTCAACCATCGTGGGGTAGAGATACCAGTCGAGCCGCTTGAACGGCACGGTGTAGAAGCCGTGCTCCTTGAACCAGGCGAGGTCCTTGGTCTCGGCGCCGTTCGAAAACTGAGCGGACGCGGCCTTGCACTCGGCATCCCAGATATCCTCCACTGAGTGTGTGCGGCCTGTGTTTAGTGAGAAATCGTAATTGCTGCCTTTAAGCGGCACACAACCAACGCCGCGATTGATAGCGGCGTTGTAGGGCTCAAGCAGTCCGCAGCGTTGCGCAAGCTCGGTGGAGATCCAGGTGAAGTCGCGGGCCTCTCCGCGCGGTTCGACTGCAGGCTGGCGCAGGGCTACACCCTGATGCTCCCAGAACTGCTCGACGAATTTGGTACCACCGATCCGGATCAGCTGCGTGCCTTCTAGATCGGTAGCTTCGGGCAGCAGGATGTCCGCCATATGATTTGTTTCATCGAAGGTGTAGGCGAATGCGACGACGAACGGCATATTCGCCATCGTCTCGACGAGCCGGCTGCTCTGCCAGAACGAGATGGCCGGATTGCTGCGGAACACGAACCAGATATCGGGCGCGGACGGACGTTGCCAATGCGGTGGCGCTTCCCGCAGGAACATCCAAGCGAGGTGAGTGGGGCCCAGCGCCTGAGCCCACGCTGAATCGCCGACTAAAGGCACTAGGGTGCGATGAGCATTGCGCCCGGTCGGATGCGCCGCCCAGTGCTCCCTGTCGGTGGCGTTCAGATTTGCCGCCATGAAACCGTCCTCGCCCGGCTTGACGCTTGCCAGCCGATTCCCGATCGGCTTGTTGAGGCGCGTGGTGGTACCGAGCGTGCCGCCCGGCACCTCAAGTGCGCCGACAAGCACCGCCAGCATCGTACGCGCCCAGCAGCACTCGAACCCGCCCCAGCCGTTGTTCACCGTCTTGCCGAGGACGACGGCAACCGGCCGGAATGGCAGCACATTCCCGTCGATCTCGATCGTTTCTCCGACGCAGGCATTCTCGAGATACTCGTTCGCAACCCGACGGATGGTCGCTGCCGACACATCACAAATGGGGCCCGCCCATTCCGGCGTGTGAGCACGCATCTGCTCGACGAGGCGCGTGAACGCCGTCGTGCCGATGGCCCGCTCATGCTGCCAGCTGGCACCGTCGGGTCCGATTTCAACGCAATCCTCGACGGTGAAATTTCCCTCCAGCTCCGGAATAGCGCCGCGCCTGTCGAACGGGACGGCAGATGATTGCACGCCGTCCCAGAGCAGCGGCTTGTGTTCACAGGGATCGCGCAAATAGTAGCCATTAGGCCCAACGAGGTACGGGGAGGCGGTGCGATCGCACAAAAATGCGACGTCGAGACGCTGCCTTGGATGCTCATGGAGCAGAACGTTCAACATCGCGAACATGAATGCTGCGTCGGTCTTTGGCTTGATTGGCACCCATTCAGCGGAGGCGGCCGCGGTCACTGAGAGATGCGGTTCGATTTGCACGCGCTTGGTTCCGCCGATACGAGCGTCGGCGTGGCGGCGCACGGCGCAGACGCCGGCCGAAACCTCAACGTTAGCGCCGAAGGAGACGATATACCGACACAACACCGTGTCGGCGCTCACAGTGAATCCGCGATGCCAGAATTCGCCGTACAGATGCTCGGAATGAACGCATTTCACTCCCTGGCCGGAGCCAAAGCTGAAATCGACCGCGCCCCACGCTGACAGGAATGCCGGAAAGGTGCCCATGTAGCTTTGTGGTGTTCCCCCATGACCAAAGCTCGCCGCGACGCGGGGCAGACCGGCGTCGTCGAGCACGCCGCAGGCGCGGACTTCGGTTAGGCGGGACGCGATGGTGCCCAACGCCTCCTCCCAAGAGATTGGTATGAAGCCGGGATCCTCTGCCCGCCCCTTGCGCGGGTTGGTCCGCTTCATCGGAGTGCGCAGGCGATTGGGATTGTAAGTCTTTTGGATCAGCCCGAGCGCCCGCACGCAGACACGGCCATTGCCCGGATGGATGCCTGCAGCGGCAAAATTCGGCAGGATTTCCGTCGCCACGCCGTCCACAACTTTGACCGTGAGAAGATCGGGCCCGGCCACGCAATTGTAACAATAGCTAGGAACACTCCTTACGGCGTGAATAGCGCCAGCGGCCACAGCATGCCTCTTATTTCGCCATAAACTCACCTATGCGCAACGAAAAACTGCGCTCCATTCGAGCCCAATTGCATTGACTTAAGTCAATTCACTCCGAAGTATCTTCGTAAAATGGACACCGCTGGTATCGGAAATTCGATGAGCTTCGAGGCAAAGGGTCTAGCCCTATCGGGCTCGAATGACTTAGTCCGAAGCTCTCGTCTGATACTGCGGGCGGGTCCGCTTACCAAAATAGCACAACGAATAGGGTTGTATAAAACGGCTCCTGATCCCGAGTTTCGTGGCGCTCTTGCAAAATATAACTGGGCTGGCGGCGGCGTTCGATACAGGTCAGAGGAGATTGTGCCGATGCGTGCGCGCTTTCTCTGAAAGGATCACACACGCGCTATCAATTCGTTGTTTCGCGCAAATCCTTAACACGAACTGCCTTGCCCTGCGAGCGCGGCACTGTGCCCGACCTTTTGACGACGACACTACAGGTCACGCCGATCATTGATTTGAGGTGCTGGCGAATCTCGTCCGCTTTTTTCGTGACAAATGGTTCGTTCGACGGAGCATCGACGGCGAGCTCGACCTCGACGGTCATGGTGTCGAGCGGGCCCTCGCGCGTGAGTACGATCTGGTAGTGCGGCGCGAGTCCAGGGAAGCTTACGAGGTAGGCCTCGATCTGGGAGGGGAACACATTGACGCCGCGAATTATGAGCATGTCGTCGTCGCGCCCCATCACCCGCATGATGCGCGTGTGCGTCCGGCCGCAGAGGCAGGGCTCGTGCGTGAGCGTGGTGATGTCACGCGTGCGATAGCGGATCATCGGCAGTGCTTGTTTGGTCAGCGTGGTGATCACGAGTTCGCCGGGCTCGCCAATCGGGAGCCTTTCAAGCGTCTTCGGATCGACGATTTCGAACAGAAAATGGTCTTCCCAGCCGTGCAGGCCATTCTGCGCTGCGGTGCACTCGCAGGCGACGCCGGGCCCGAGAACCTCCGATAATCCGTAAATATCGACCGCCTTAATGGCAAAGCGGGTTTCGAGGTCGCGGCGCATGGCTTCGCTCCACGGCTCGGCCCCGAAGGCACCGCAACGAACCGGCAACTTACGCACATCGACGCCCATCGCATTGGCGACCTCAGCGATGTTGAGCGCATAAGATGGCGTCGCGCATAGAACGTCGGCGCCAAAATCTTGCAGAAGCGCGACCTGACGTTCGGTGCCGCCGCCCGAAACCGGCACGACGGTGCAGCCGAGCCGCTCGGCGCCGTAATGCACGCCGAGCCCGCCAGTGAAAAGGCCGTAGCCGTAAGCGTTGTGGACGATGTCGCCCGGGCGGGCGCCGGCGCATGCCAGCGAGCGCGCCATAAGGTCCGACCACAAATCGAGATCGCCGCGCGTGTAGCCGACGACTGTCGGATGGCCAGTCGTCCCGGAGGAGGCATGCAGACGCAACACCTCTTTGCGCGGCACTGCGAACATGCCGAACGGATAGTTATCGCGCAGGTCAGCTTTCAGGGTGAAGGGAAAGCGTACGAGCTCATCGAGCGAAGTCAAATGCTCCGGCGTGACGCCGGCTGCGTCGAACTTGTGTCGAAAGTTGGGGACCTTGGCATAGGCGCGTTCTAGTGTCTTCTTGAGACGATCAAGCTGCAGCGCCGCAAGTTCGACGCGCGGCATACATTCGATAGCACGATCGTACATGACTGAATTGGCATGGCGAACTGCCGGTTGCGTTGTCATGATGCGGTCTTCTGAACCTCATTCGCAATTCAACCCTGTGCGGCTGGTGGATCATCATCTTCTGCCCATGCGTCGGAAGGCTTCGGATATTTCCGCAAGAGTTGATATACAAGGTTGACATGCTCAGCTTCCTCCTCGACCAGCTCCGCCGCCATCGTCTTGACCTTCGGGTCTTTTGCCGTCTCGACGATGGAGGTGAAATAGGCCAGAGCGCGCTTTTCACCGGCAAGTGAGAGTTGCAATGCATGCCAAGGCGTCATCATGTAGTGCGCGGAACCGAGTTCGGCCTCTTCCGGGCTTTCACTTCGTTCAAATTTTGCCATCTGGCGGGCGTGTGTGGCGACGTCGAATTCGCCCGCGAGACGACAAATTTCCTCGCCATGGATGCTTTCGGCGCGGGCGAGGTCGCGGAATACTTTGACCAGTTCCGGATTGTTGTGGGTTTCCATCTGATCAGCCAGCAAATTGTAGCGCTCCACCGCGTCGATCTCGATCTGATAAGCGACGGAGAGCAGATCATTAAGGCTGGCGACCTTTGGAGTGCCCAGTGTGTTGCTCATAGTTCGAAGTCCTTCTCCAGCTCCGACAGATCGGTGTCGTTTGTGCCGACCGCGGGTTGAAACGGCGTGCGATTGCCGCGGTAGAGAATGCCGATGTTGAAACCATCGTCGGTCATGAGCCGGCGCGCCGCCTTGCCCTGATCGGCGGTCGGGCCGACCGGGGCCGGGTGCACTTGTTCCTTCCACGCCTTTTCATCTGGGCGAAAGGTGACGCAGGGGCTGAGAATTTCAACGAACGAGAATCCCGGGTGCTTGATCGCTTCGACCAGCACGGCAGCGGTTTCGTTCGGTTGGCCGGAGAAGCAGCGGGCGATGAAGTTCGCCCCCGAGGCGAGCGCGACGACCAGCGGATGGAACGGCCGCACCCGGGTGCCACCCGGCGAGAGCGCGGTATCGAACTCCGGCTCGGTTGTGGGCGAGGGCTGGCCCTTTGTCATGCCGTAGATGTGGTTGTCCATCACCACGTAGGTCATGTCGATGTTGCGGCGGCACGCGTGCAGGAAATGGTTGCCGCCGATCGAGTAGCCGTCGCCATCGCCGCTCGCGACGACGACGGTGAGGTCAGGCCGCGTCACTTTCAGGCCAGCGGCTAGGGCGAGCGAACGGCCGTGCACGCCGTGAAAGCCATAGCAGTTCGTGTAGGCGGGAATGCGCGACGAGCAGCCGATACCGGATACGACGACGATCTGTTCGGGTGGCAAGCCCAATTCAGCGAATGCGCGCGTGAACGACATGAGCACGTGATAATCGCCGCAGCCGGGACACCAGATCGGCAACACGTCGGATTTGTAATCCGCCGGCTTGGTAGCTAGGCGCGTTTCGACGCTCGACATAGCTATCTCCGTTCCGTAATCGCACTATGGATTTCGCCGGCCGTGATCTGCAGTGGCCCCGGCCGGTTGAACATGTGAACCGGCGCCGGCAGGTCGTAGTGGGCCCGTAGGTATTTGTGAAACTGGCCGCTATGCGTTTGCTCGACGACCAGGATGCGTTTGACGCCTTCAAGGGCGGCTGCCATCTGTTGTGGCCGGGCCGGCGCCAGCAGGCGCGGCGCGACGAGGCGGGCGTCGACTCCTTCCGAGGCCGCGCGTCCGACTGCTTCGCGCGCGGCGCCCGTAAGCGATCCCCAGGTGATAACCGCGATATCGCCGGCACCTTCGACACTCGCCCAATGGTCCCCGAAGTTGAAATGTTCGAGCTTGTCGCGCCGCTTGTCGAGCTGGGTGAGATGGTCCGCGGCTCCGCTGGTCGGGGTCCCGTGCTCGGAATGGGTAAGGCCGTCGGCCGTGTATTGACCGCCACGAAGTCCCGGAATGGCCATCGGCGACACGCCGTTGGCAGCCACGGCATAGCGCTTGTAGGCGCCGGCAGTGTCGGTGGCGACCGTGCGTGCACCGATAAACGCGACGTCGGCGGGCCGTTGGATAGCGGCGCGTGACTGCCCCATGAACTGGTCCGACAGCACGATGACCGGTGCTTGCAGCGTTTCCGCGAGATGGGTCGCCCATCGCGTGGTGAACATGCAGTCGCCGACCGATTGCGGCGCCAGCACGAGATGCGGCGCGTCGCCGTGCAAGCCATAGACGGCGATATTCAGATCGGCCTGCTCGGATTTGGTGGGAATGCCGGTCGACGGACCGCCGCGCATCACATCCACGACCACGACCGGGATTTCGGCAGATGTGGCGAGGCCGAGCGCCTCGATCATGAGCGAGAGTCCGGGCCCCGAGGTCGCCGTCATCGCTGGCGTGCCACCAAAGGATGAGCCGATGATCATGTTAATTGCTGCGAGCTCGTCTTCGGCTTGCAGCAGAAGCCCGCCGACCTTGGGAAGGCTCGGAGCGAGCCATTCGAGAATTTCTGTCGCTGGCGTGATCGGATAAGCGGCTGCGAAGCGAATACCGCCGCGGATGGCGCCGAGCGCGGTTGCCTCGTTACCCGACAGCAGCCATCGGCGGGCGGAGTTCGGACTAGGTGCGGCGAGTTGCTTGTCGAAGTCGATGCCTGCTGCCGCGCCGAAACCTACCGTAATACCGGCGAGGCTGGCCTGGATGGCGGCCAGCCCTTTGTCGGCGAGACGCTTCTCGATCGGCGCGGACACCTGCTCGCCACTAAAGCCGAGCAAGCGACTTGCGATGCCGAGCGCGATCATGTTGGGGCGCCCTTCGGGAATGGCCTTGGCTATTTCCTTCATCGGCACTTCTACGATGCGGGCGCCGGTCTGGGTCACCATCGGCGGCGGCTCGCCGCCGCGGGGATCGCTGATCACAAGGGTCTGCGGTCCGACCTTGATTTCGGCGCCGAAGCGGTGGGTGTTCAGCCAGTCGATGCCAATCAGGAGGTCGAACTGGTCGGGCAGACACTCGACCGGATGGATGGCCAGGCGGAGCAGCGCCGCCGCTTCACCGCCGCGGATCTGCGGGCCCAGGGTGCGGGTCGAGAGCCCATACCATCCGGCGGCGCTGGCCGCTTCGAGCAGGGTATCCCCTGTGGTCAGAGCGCCGGCGCCACCGCTGCCGACGATTGCGATCGAGATGCTCGGTGAAGCTGCCATGGTCGTCATCTCCAGATCTGAGCCCGCCAAGGAGGCGCGCGACCACCAATATGTATTTAGGTACTAGAATACGATTTTTTTTGCCTTTCCTTGACCTTGGTCAAGGCAGCCCAACGGTCATCGGACCAAAAGAAAACAAAGCCGCGATCAGCCCGCCGATGGGCTCCGAGGATCGACCTATGAGTGTCAAGCCAGTTCGATGGATGATGACGGGCGCGGGCAAGCCCATGGTGGCGATGGAATTCGAAATCGGAAAACTGGGCCCGGATGAAGTCTTGGTCGAAATCGCCGGTTGTGGGGTCTGCCACACCGATTTGGGTTACTATTACGATGGTGTGCGCACCAAGCACGCGCTGCCGCTGACGCTTGGGCATGAGATCAGCGGCCGCGTCATTGGCGCCGGCGCGGATGTGCGTTCGTACACCGATCGCGCCGTGATCATCCCGGCGGTCATCCCGTGCGGCCATTGCGATGCCTGCCTGCGCGGCAAGGCGACGATCTGCCCGAACCAGAAGATGCCAGGCAACGATATTCACGGCGGTTTCGCCACTCACATTGTCGTTCCGGCGCGCGGACTGTGTGTCGTTGATGAGCGCCGTCTGGCGGCGGCCGGAATTGAACTGGCAGATCTCTCCGTCATCGCCGATGCGGTGACCACGCCCTATCAGGCGGTGCTCCAGGCCGGCGTCACCAGCGGAGATCTTATCGTCGTCAACGGCGTTGGCGGCGTCGGCGGCTATGCGGCCCAGATCGCCGCCGCCTTGGGCGGCATCGTTGTTGCGATCGACGTGAGCGACGAAAAACTCGCCGCGATCAAGGGGAACGGCGCCTCGCTCACCCTGAACGCCAAGCAGATGACGCCGCGGGACGTCAAGGCGGCGATCCAGGCCTTCGCCAAGGAGCGCGGCCTGCGCCAGACCGAGTGGATCATCTTCGAATGTTCCGGAACCCGGGTCGGGCAGGAGACCGCATTCAGTCTGCTCAATCACGGCGCCACGCTCGCCATCGTCGGATTCACCATGGACAAGGTCGAGGTGCGCCTCTCGAACTTGATGGCATATCACGCGCGGGCGATCGGAAACTGGGGATGTCCGCCCGATCTCTATCCCGAGGCCTTGGAGCTCGTGTTGAGCGGCCGCGTCAAGATCGCGACATTTATCGAAAAACATCCGCTCAGCGAGATCAACCATGTGTTCGAGGTAGCCCATGCCGGCGCACTCAAGCGCCGTGCCGTTCTCATTCCTGCATCATGAGGAGCTCTCCATGACTGCCGAAGCAGCCCGCGTAATCGCCCCGCAAAAATCCGAGCCCAAGGATCACAATCTGGTCATCGAGGCGGTGCGCGAAACGGTTTCCAAAGGCGTGCACTGCGAGAAGCGCCCGGTGAAAGGGGTGGACGGCAAGCCTGTGGCTGGGCTGTTCAACGCCTGGATCACGCTGGACAACCCAAACCAATTCAATTCCTACACGACCGATATGGTGAAGGCGACCATTCTGGCTTTTCGCGCGGCGAGTGCGGCGCGCGACGTCGTTGCCGTGGTCTTCACCGGCGCCGGCGACAAAGCTTTTTGCACTGGCGGCAACACCAAGGAGTACGCCGAGTACTACGCCGGTAACCCTCAAGAATACCGGGGGTATATGCGGCTGTTCAACGATATGGTCTCTGCGATCCTCGGCTGCGACAAACCGGTGATCTGCCGCGTTAACGGCATGCGCATCGGCGGCGGCCAAGAAATCGGCATGGCCTGCGATTTCTCGATTGCGCAGGACCTCGCTCGCTTCGGACAGGCCGGTCCCAAGCACGGCTCGGCTCCGATCGGCGGGGCGACCGACTTCCTCCCCTACATGATAGGCTGCGAACAGGCGATGGTTTCAGGCCTGCTTTGCGAACCATTCTCCGCGCACAAGGCCTATCGCCTCGGCATCATCAGCGAGATCGTGCCGGCGTTGAAAGTTGATGGCCGGTTCGTCGCAAACCCAATGGTTTGCACTGATCGTTACCTCGATGAGTATGGGCGCATCATCCACGGTGAGCCCAAGACGGGAGCGGCGGCCGCCGAAGGTCAGGCGCTGCTGAAACGCGGCACCATCGACCTCAGCCTGCTCGATGAGCGGGTCGAAGAGCTGTGCACCAAACTGCTCTACACCTTCCCCGATTGCACGACTAAGACGGTCGAGGAACTACGCAAGCCGAAGGTCAACGCGTGGAACGCAAACAAGGAAAACGCGCGCGACTGGCTGGCCCTCAACATGATGACGGAAGCGCGCGCCGGCTTCCGCGCCTTCAATGAGGGCACGCGGGAGACCGGGCGGGAAGTCGATTTCGTGGCGCTGCGCCGGGCGCTCGCCGCCAATACGCCATGGAGCGATGAGCTCACCGAGAGCATCATGCCGCGGGTGAGGTCATTGCCGTGACCCGGCCGCTCAAGATCTGGCACGAGGCGGACGGTCGCTTGCTGCGGCTGCGGCTGAATCGACCGAAAGCCAATCTTGTCGATGCCGCCATGATCGCGGCACTTGACCAGGCGCTTGAGCATCTCGCCAACGGTCAACTCGGTGCGGCGCTGATCGATGCCGAGGGCCCGCATTTCAGTTTCGGCGCCAGCGTCGAAGAACATCTGCCGAGCCAATGCGCCGCTATGCTGGCGGGGCTGCATCGTTTGGTCCTGCGCATGGTCGAGTCGCCGGTGCCACTGCTGGTGGCGGTGCGCGGCCAATGCCTCGGCGGCGGGCTGGAACTCGCGCTTGCGGGCCATCTCATGTTCGTCACCCGGGAAGCCAATCTCGGCCAACCGGAAATGAAGCTCGGTGTATTCGCGCCGGCCGCCTCCTGTTTGTTGCCGGAATTGGTCGGCCCGCAGCGCGCGTTCGATCTGCTGGTATCGGGCCGCAGCATCACTGGCGCGCAAGCGGCAGCCATCGGCATCGCGCATGAAGCAGCCGTCGATCCGGAGCGCGCCGCGCTCGCCTATTTCGAGGAACATCTGAAGCCGAAAAGCGCGAGCTCGTTGCGCCTCGCAGTCAAGGCGGCACGGCTCGACTACGTGGCGCGCGTTAGGGAAAAGCTCCGCACCGTTGAGCAGCTTTATCTCGACGAACTCATGGCCACCCATGATGCGGTGGCCGGTCTCGAAGCTTTTATCGCGAAGAGGTCGCCGCAATGGCAACATCGTTGAACCCTTCGGCCACAGCCGATATCGTCGCGCGCGCGAGCGCGCTGTTCGAGGATCTGTCCTTCACGTCCGCGCGCGAATGGAAAGCCGCGAAGCCCGGCCGCAAGGTGATCGGCTACATGCCGATCTACGTACCGCGCGAAATCATTCACGCCGCGGGCATGCTGCCGCTCGGCATCGTCGGTGGCGGCGATCAACTCGAAGTCATCCACGGCGACGCCTATTACCAGAGCTATATCTGCCGCATTCCGCGCTCGACCATCGAGCTGGGCGTGTCCGGCCGCATCGATTTCGTCGACGGCATGCTGTTCCCGTCAATCTGCGACGTGATCCGCAATCTTTCCGGCATGTGGAAGATGATGTTCCCCCACGTCTATTCCCATTATTTCGACGTCCCGCAGAACTATCGGGACGATATCGGCGGAAATTTCTACGTCAACGAACTGGCTGAACTCCGGCAGGATCTCGGCGAGCTTCGCGGCCAGTCGATAACCGAGGACGAGCTTCGGCACTCGATTGCAGTCTACAACGAGAACCGCCGCTTGGTGCGCGATCTTTACACCTTCCGGGCGGAGCGGCCGTGGCAGGCGCCCGCCGCCGAGGTCTATCTGTTGGTGCGCGCCGGCCTCGTGCTTCCGGTAGAGGAGCATTCCATCATGCTGCGCGATTATCTTGCCGCAGCGCGCGGCGAGGAGCGGCCGATGCGCGACAATTGCCGCATCGTGCTAACCGGAATGTTCTGCGAGCAGCCGCCGCTCAACCTGATCAAGTCGCTCGAACTGTCCGGCTGTTACGTGGTGGACGACGATCTCCTGCTCGTGACCCGCTGGCTCACCGGTGACGTCGAGATCGAGGGCGATCCGCTGCACAATCTTTCGCTTGCTTTCCTGCATCATTCCGAGTCGACGGCGGCCAAGTACGAACCCAATCAGAAGGAAAAGGGCCAGCATCTGGTTCGCGCGGTCAAACGGACCGCGGCGGAAGGAGTCATCTTTGCCGCACCGAGCTTCTGCGATCCGGCGTTGCTCGAGCGGCCGATGCTCCAGCATGTGCTCAAGGACGCCGGCATCCCTTACATCGCGTTCAAGTACGCCGAGAACTCCGGCCAGATGCAGCCAATTCGAGAACAGGCCGGCACTTTCGCCGATTCAATCAAGCTATGGAGCGGATCATGACGACGCAGACGAAGATTGTCACCTCCAGGGCGCCGGCGAAGGAGGTCGTCAAGGATGCTTCCATGGTGAAGCAGAAGGAGATGATGGCCTTACATTACGATCGCCTGACCGGCGCGCCCGCGACCGGCGACAAGGTGGCCGCCACCTTCGTGCCCGGCAATCTCAACGAGCTGATCATGTGCTTCGAACTCTTGAACAATCTGCCGGAGGTCAATGCCATCCAGAACGGGCTGCGGCGCCTGAGCGGCAGCTACGTGCTCGAAGCCGAGAAGATCGGCCATTCGGAGGACGTCTGCACCTATGTGAAGTCGGATATCGGCATGATGTCCAAGGGCAATATCGCTCCCAACGGCAAGAAATTTCCCAATCCCGATGTGCTGCTGCTTTCCTATACCGGCTGCTTCACCTTCATGAAGTGGTTCGAACTGCTGCGCGAGCAATACAAGTGCGAGACGATCATGTTGCACACGCCGTACATGGGCGACGGCAAGATCACCAAGAACATGGTCGACTACATGGTCAAGCAGCTCAAGGAAGAGGTCATCCCCACGCTCGAGCGCGTGTCCGGGGTCAAGTTCGACATCGACCGGCTGCGCGAATACCTGAAGAAGTCGACCAAGGCCGAGGACGATCTCGTCCGCGTGCTGCAAAGCGCCAAGGCCAAACCGTCGCCGATCGACGCCTATTTCGGCGGCATCTATTATATCGGGCCGATCTTCGGCGCCTTCCGCGGCACGCAAGACGCAATCGATTATTACCGGTTCTTGCGCGAGGAGGTCGAGGACCGGCTGGCCAAAGGCCAGGGGCCGGTCACGCCCGATGGCGACATGGGCAAGGAGAAATACCGGCTGGTCGTCGAGGGACCACCCAATTACACCAGCTTCCGCCAGTTCTGGAAGATGTTTTACGACGAAGGCGCGGTCGTCGTCGCGTCGAGCTACACCAAAGTCGGCGGCGTCTACGATTTCGGCTTCCGCCACGATCCAAGCAAACCGTTGGAGACGCTGGCCGAATATTGCCTCGGCGTCTACACCAACCGCAGCCTGCCGATGCGCATCGACATGTTGGTGAACTACATCAACGAATACCAGGCGGATGGCCTGCTGATCAACTCGATCAAGAGCTGCAACAGCTTCTCGGCCGGGCAGTTGCTGATGATGCGCGAGGTCGAAAAGCGCACCGGCAAGCCGGCGGCGTTTGTGGAATCCGATCTGGTCGACCCGCGCTATTTCTCGGCCGCCAACATCAAAAATCGTCTGGAGAGCTATTTCCAGATGATTGATCAGAAGCGTGCCGGCGTAGACGCGGCGGCTTGAGGAGGCAAGCATGAAGACTTTCGTCGGCATCGACCTTGGCTCGACAACGACCAAGGCTGTCCTCCTCGACGAGGACCGCAAAGTGATCGGGCGCGGCATCACCAATTCGCGCTCGAATTACGCGACGGCCGCGCGCGTGGCGGGTCAGGAAGCGTATGTCGACGGGCAATTCACGCTGTTCCGCCGGGCATTGACCGACGCCCAGGGACTAATCGAACTCGACACGTTCCTCGGCGTGCTGGAGCGAGCCTTTCGCCTCGAGCAGTTTCTTGAACAGCTCGACGATCTCGAGCGGACCTGCATCGGCCAAATCCAAGGCGAGCGCTTCGCCAAGGTCGAGTCCGGCGTCAAGGATTCGCTCGGCGAGGTGTTCCGGCGGTTGCGCGAGGAGGCGCCCGAACTTTATGCTCCCGGCGCCAAGCGCAAATCGGACTTCTTCCGCGATATCGCCGGATCGCGCTACCATACCCATGCCGAAGAGGTCGCGCGCGCGGCGAACCTTCCCTACGATCTGCTTCTCAACGTCTACGACAAATCGATTATCGAGGTGGAGAATCGGCCGCCAGCGGGCGAGCTGAGTGACAAATTCCGCCGGGCGCTCGCGCGTGTGCTGAAAACGGAGCCATCGGTCGAAATCGGCGGCAGCCGACATCCAGCAAATGATCGAAAGCGCACTCGCGGTCAGTCTGGAGGAAACCTACCTCGTCGGCACCGGCTATGGCCGGGTGACGCTGCCGTTCTCCAAGGAGCATATCCGCTCGGAGATCCTCTGCCACGGCCTCGGCGCGCACCTGATGTATCCGCAGACGCGCACTGTGCTGGACATCGGCGGTCAGGACACCAAGGGCATTCAGATCGATGAGAATGGGATCGTTGCGAACTTTCAGATGAACGACCGCTGTGCGGCAGGATGCGGGCGCTATCTCGGCTATATCGCCGACGAGATGAACATGGGCCTGCATGAATTGGGCCCCATGGCAATGAAGTCGGACCGACCGGCTCGCATCAACTCGACCTGCACCGTGTTCGCCGGCGCGGAGTTGCGTGACCGGCTTTCGCTCGGGGAAAAGCGCGAGGATATTTTAGCCGGCCTGCATCGCGCTATCATATTGCGCGCGATCTCCATCATCTCGCGCTCGGGCGGCGTCACCGACGAGTTCACCTTCACTGGCGGCGTTGCCAAGAACGAGGCCGCGGTGCGCGAGCTCAGGAAGGTTATCAAGGAGAACTACGGAGAGGTCACCATCAATATCAATCCGGACTCGATCTATACCGGCGCGCTTGGCGCGGCGGAGTTCGCGCGCCGGGCGCATTCGGGGCTGGCGGACGGGAGCGAACAATGACCATCACCGCGGGCATCGATATCGGCACCAGCACCATCAAGGCGGCGCTGTTCAAGGTCGAGAATGGCAAGGAAACCTGGCTGTCGCGGTACGTGATGCGCATCCGGCAGCGCGATCCCATGGAACTAGCCCGGGTCGCCTACGACGCCGTGCTGGAAGACGCAAAATTACGTCCGGAAGACGTCGATTATGTCGCTACCACGGGCGAAGGCGAAAGCGTGCCATTCCATACCGGCCATTTCTACTCGATGACGACCCATGGTCGCGGCGCCATCTTCCTCGACCCCAAATCGCTGGCGGCGCTCGACATCGGCGCGCTGCACGGCCGCGCGATCCTGATCGATCGACGCGGCAAGGTCCTCAGCTACAAAATGACGAGCCAATGCGCGTCAGGGTCCGGCCAATTCCTCGAAAACATCGCCCGCTATCTCGGTATCGCGCAGGAGGAGATTGGGTCGTTGTCGCGCCAAGGCGAAAATCCCGAGGTTGTGAGTAGCATTTGTGCGGTGCTCGCGGAGACCGACGTGATCAACATGGTTTCTCGCGGCATTTCGACGTCGAACATCCTCAAAGGCATCCACCTGTCGATGGCGGCGCGGCTGTCCAAACTGCTGAAATCGATCGGCGTCGTGGATGGCGTGGTGATGGTGACCGGCGGGCTCGCGCTCGACAAAGGGCTAGTCGCCGCGCTCGAAGAAGATATCTCGCACATAAAGGATATGAAAGTCGCGGTCCGCAGCCACCCGGATTCGCTGTATGCCGGCGCGATCGGAGCCGCACTCTGGGGAGCGTTTCGATTTGAAAAACTTGCCGCCGCCAGCCGGATGCCGAACGCGGCATGAGACTATGAGGAGATGCAGCTATGGCCCTGATGATCACCGATACCTGCACTGCCTGCGATGCTTGCGAGCCGGTGTGCCCGAACAAAGCAATCACCGCCGGCAATCCGATATACGTCATCGATGCGCTCAAATGTACGGAGTGCGTGGGCGCAGAGGATGAACCGCAGTGCAAGTTGGTCTGCCCGGCGAATTGCATCGTGTCCAATCCAGACTGGGACGAAATCGAAGGACGATCTGCTCGCAAAGTACCAGCAGTTGCACGGCTAGCCATGAACTTCCATAACCGCGTCTGCCAGAAGTTGCACGAGGAGCACGCCGCAGTGATCGCCCTAATGGGACGGCTGGCACAGACCATTGCGCGACACCGGGATAGCGCTCCCGACGCGAAAGATCCGACGGTGGCGAAGCTTTTGAGTGATCTCGCCGCCGAACTGCCAGGCGAGGTCGAGCGTCATTTTGCCTTCGAAGAGGCGGAGCTGTTCTCCTACCTCGGCCAAGCAGGCAATCAGGGCATCGGCGCGCATTTGACTTACGAGCACGGCATTATCCGCCCGATCGGCGCCGCGTTGGTCAAGCTCATCGGCGACGTGCGCGCGCAAGGCTTCGACGCGGCGCGCTGGGTCGAATTCCGTCGGCTTGGACAGCAACTGGACGATTGTCTGGTGCTGCATGCCCGGAAAGAAGACATGGCGCTACTGCCGATGCTGGACGACTTGATGGATCCTGAAAAGGAAATGCAGCTTTACGAGAAGTACGTCGAGCATATGTGAGGCTATTGCATGAGTAATCCTGCCGCGAACACGGACAACCGTGTCCGCCCGTTAAGCCCGGCCGATCTTGACCGGGTCATCGCCATCGAACTCGGGGCACGTAGGTGAGTCACGCCATCGATTTTTCGAGAAACGGCTGGACCACGCCGAGCAGCACCCGGAAGATTTCGTGCATGTCGGCGTCGCTCGTGACGGCGTGCTAGTCGGTTTTGCCTTCGCCCGTATCCTACGTGGGGAATTCGGCCGTGAACAGGCCATGGCCACGCTCGACGCGTTCGGCGTCGAGCGAAGCAACCAGGACCGCGGCATTGGCCGTGCTTTGATGGACGGCCTCACCGAAGTCATGCGTCGGAAGGGAGTGCAGTCGCTGCAATCGCAGGCGGACTGGACCAACCATGCTTTGCTGCGATTCTTCGATGCATCCGGCTTTGGACTGGCGCCCCGCCTGGTGCTGGAACGCTCGGTTCTGACTCCGCTGGCGGAACCGGCCGAGGACGAGTGACAACGGGACATGGAGTAACGGCGATGGCCAGACGCACCGGTATCACCATCCCGCAACACGTGGGGGAAGCCGCGGAGATCAATTACAGCGGACAGCCTCCCGCGGATTTCGGGCCGCTCGCGCGCGACAGGATACCAGTGCGTTCGCTGGCCGAAGGGGATCTGCGTGCGCTGGTGGCGATCGATCGCCGGATTACCGGCCGCGACCGCTCCAAATATTTCCAGCGTAAGCTGGCGGACGCGCTAAGCGAATCAGATGTGCGCGTCTCGCTCGTTGCCGAACTCGATTCCGTGCCGGTCGGTTTTATCATGGCCCGCGTCGACCTCGGCGAATTTGGCCGAGTTGAAACCACGGCGGTCATCGATACGATTGGTGTCGATCCGGACTACCAGAATCGCGGAGTCGGCCATGCTCTGGTGTCGCAATTATTGGCGAACCTTGGCACGCTGCGCGTCGAGAAGGTGCGCACCGAAGTCGATTGGCAGGACCACGATCTGCTCGCCTATCTCGGTCGCAACGGGTTCCGTCCTTCGCAACAGCTGTGTTTCAACCGATCCCTTGTTTGAAATCTGCATTAATGCCGGTGCAATCGAAACTTGCTCGATCACCGCGTCATCGTCACGAACGGGGTCGCTCCATTATTGTCAGCGAAGCCATGGAGCGCGGCGAGACCGACGCGCAGTATCGCCGGCAGTATGGCCCGGGCTGTGCGCATGATGATGGCCATACGGTTACGCTGGTATCTATAAATCGGTACCACAATACTTAATTATGCGCTATGCTATGCGAGGCGAATGATGATGGACACATTGGCGGCGGATATGAATGCGCGAGCAGCGACGGCCGACACGGCCTTGCTGGTCCGGCGCGTGCGAGCCGCCGACATTCAGCATGTGATCGCGCTTGACACCCGGGTAACCAAACTCGCCAAGGCGGAATACTGGAGCGATGTTTTTCGTCGTTATGGCAAACAACGGCTGCACGAGCGGTTCTTCCTGATTGCCGAGAATCACAAGGACCGGGCGGATTCGCGCGTGCTCGGCTTTATCATCGGCGAGATTCGCGCCTGGGAATTCGGCTCCACACCCTGTGGCTGGGTATTTGCGTTGTCGGTTGAACCAAAGGCGCGTTTGCATGGCATTGGCAGCGCTTTGCTCGATGCAATCTCCGGTAAGTTCAAGAAAGCGGGCGTCGGCAAAATGCGAACGATGGTCGCGAGGGACGGCCGGCTTCCACTACTGTTTTTCCGTAGCGAAGGCATGATGGCCGGGCCCTATATCCAGCTCGAGAAGGACCTCGATTGAACCGGCAGAGCGGCAATCAGGATTTCGGCGGGAGCGGCACACGGATGGTGATGTCATGAGGCTGCAGATTTCGACCGAGCTTGCCATCTTTGCGGTGCTAGAACTCGCCGCGCGCGAAGGCCGTCAGCTTTCCGTCGCCGAAATCGGCGAGAAGTACGGCGTCTCCAGCCACCACTTGGCGAAAGTCATGCATGTCATGGGCCGTGCCGGCCTGGTCCGTTCGGTTCGTGGCGCGGGTGGCGGTTATCAATTCGCCGGCAATGCTCGGCGTACAACGCTGCTGGACGTGGCCCAGCTATTCGAAAACCTGAACTCCGTTGAGCAGGATGCCGGGACTGCCGATGCAACGCCTGAGGGCCAAGCCTTGCGGGAAATTCTCAATGAAATCGACGATATCGCGCGCGCGACCCTCGGATCGATCACCATTGCGACGATGCGTAAGCTCGTCGACCGCCGCGGGACCAGCCGCGGTCGGCGTCCAAAAGTTGAGGTGTCACGCCAGCGGCATCAGCCGCGGCTTTGAGGATTGCAACCACCTTATCATTTCTGGAGCGATCTAACGAATTGCCGCCGACGGCGCCGGTGCCGATGGCTTGCGCCCCCACGGTGAGTGTGCACTGCAGCATAGATAGTGCACCCACCGCGATATATTGCCCATAGCGATCTGTTGATCGAGATCAAGGCGGCCCGGCCGATCCGCTCCTTGAGTGAGGTTGGTTTAATTTGAGCCGTTTTCCCATGTCCTCAAGATTGACGGCCGGCGATCTGCAAATCATTACCCGCGTTGCGGTCTTTCGGGGACTCAAATCGGAGACCGTTCAGCATATCATTGCGCCCGCGACAGCCGTCATGTTGAGGCCGCACGAGTGGATAATGCGACAAGACGATCCGGCGACTGCATTTTTTATCGTGATCGACGGATGGGTGAAACTTTATCGCAGCACTCCGTCCGGCGACGAAACCGTCATTGAAATTATGACAAAAGGCGACAGCTTCGCGGAAGCAGTCGCATTCACTGGGAACCGTTATATCGCGACTGCAGAAGCGGTAAGCGAAGCGCGCGTCGGACGCATTCCCGCCGATCATCTTGTCCGGTGCATTCGTGACAGTCCCGACATTGCGTTGGCGATGATCGCATCGATCTCCCAACACATGCATTATCTCGTTCAACAGGTTGAACAGCTCAAGGCGCAAAGCGGAGTACAGCGGGTCGCCGAATTTCTCGCCTCGCTGTCCTCGGCGGAGCATGGTCACTGTGCGCTCGCGCTGCCTTATGACAAAATCCTGATCGCCGGCCGACTTGGTTTGACTCCGGAGTCGTTATCTCGTGCTTTTGCGAGATTGCGAACCATCGGCGTCGTGGTCGATGCCTCTCACGTCATCGTCAATGATGTTGCCAAGCTACGTCAACTTGCGACCGACGATCGCAGCATGGTGCGCGGCACCTTGCGATCGGTGCGTTGACACCAAGCCACGCGCCGTCACGACAGGGGCCTCCGAATGTCATTGCAGATTCTTCATCATCAGCCGGCGGTCGAAATGGAGCTCGATAACCTCGTTCTTTGATTCAGCCGCCAAGTTTGTCATCGCCGCCTCGCTCGATCCAGGATAAGGTTCTGATGTCGATATCTCTCGATCGGCGTGAGGGTTGCGCAAATCAATGCGTCATCCGGGGAACGCGGGGTTAAGAGCCTGAAACAGGTTCAAGCCGTGCATTCGGCGAATAGCGTAGCGGTCAGACGCCGGGCAAGCGCAGCGGCCGCGATCCGGCGATAATTGGCGGACGCAATCGTGGTTCGCATCGGCTGGACCTGCTTCTGCACCAGCCGATCGATCTCTTGCAGCAGTTCTTCGTCAATTGATCGTCCGGCAAAGGCGTCGGTCCCGGCGAGAAGGAACGGCCGGGAATTCGTGCCCGTCAGCGCGATGCGAAGCGAATCAACGCTGGTACCGGTTGCCGCGAACGCAACCGCCACGCCCGCCAATGGAAAATCAATGGCGCCGCGCACTCGCACTTTTGCATAAGCCGACAAAGGCGGTTCTGCAGGCAAATGGACGGCCACGATGAGTTCGCCCTCGGCCAAAGCGAGATGGGCCTTGCCGTCTTCAACGTAAAGTTCGCTCAGGGGAATTCGGTGATGGCCTTGTGCGCCGGCGATCTCAATTTCGGCGCCAAGAACGAGCAAAGTGGGCGCAAGATCGCCACAGTAGGCGGCGTGACAGCGCCGTCCCTGTGGGGCAACATGACAAACATTCCCACGATTTTGAGACAATATGCGTTGGCGTTCCGCCACCATTCGCTTTGATTGTAATAAATGCAGCGGGTATCGAGGCACAAATTACCGCTAACTGTTCCCATGTTGCGGTGACCGGGTCCGGCGATCGCCGCGGCGGCTTGTGCGAGTGCCCGATATTGACCGGCGATCGCCGTGTTGCGCGCCAGTGTGGCGATGGTCACGCCCGCACCGATCGTCACTCCGTGCCCGTTGGTCTTGATCTCGTTCAGTTCGTCGATACCGGAAAGATCGACCAGTAAATCCGGGCGGCTAATGCCACGCCGCATATTCACGATCAGATCGGTTCCGCCGGCAATGAAGCGGCTGCCCGGATGCGATACAAACGCCGCAATTGCCTCTTTGATGGAGCCCGGCTGGGCCAGACGGAAATCAGGCGACGGTGCGGTCATGATGCGGCCTTTAAGCTTTTGGCAAGCCGCGCCTGCCGCCGGCGCTGGATGAGCGCTTCCATGACCCTGTCAGGCGTTACCGGCAGTTCATCGAGATCAATCCCGATGGCGTTGGCAATAGCGTTGACCAAGGCTGGCGCGAAGCCGCCCAGCGCGCCTTCGCTCGCTTCCTTGGCGCCGAACGGCCCGTATGGATCGTGGCTTTCGACGATATGAACCTCGATCGGCGGGGATTCGGCGATCGTCGGCATGCGATATTCGAGTAGGCTTGCATGCGCCGGCAGGCCTTCTACATAACGGGTCTCTTCGCACAACGCCTGTCCCATCCCCATCCATACCGATCCTTGGATCTGTCCTTCGACAGCCAAAGGATTGATGGCGTGGCCGCAATCGAGCGCGGTCCAGACCTGGTCGACGGTGACGATCCCCGTGGCGTCGTCGACGCTGGCCTCGACGACCTGGGCGGCATAACTGAAGCCCATGGTCGAGCCAACGGCGCCGCCCTTGTGCCGGCCTCCCTGAGCCTCGGGCGGGCATGTAAACGTTCCGCTGACGGTGATCGCGCCCCGATCGACCAGCGCGGCTTTCACCACTTCGGCGAATGGGAGACTCGCTTGTGTGCCGCTGCCGATGCGGAATGTTTCTCCGATCACCTCAATGTCGTCGGGGCGCGCTTCGAGCTTGCGAGCCGCCGCCTCCACGAGAATGTCCTTGAGCTTCTTCGCCGCATCGATTGCGGCATTGCCGACCATGAAGGTGATGCGCGACGAGTAGGCGCCATTATCCTTGGGCGTTACTGCGCTGTCCGCCGCAATGACCCGCACGCGATCGAGCGCCACGCCGAGCGTTTCCGAAACCGCAATCGCCACCATGGTTGAGGAGCCTTGACCGATATCGGCTGCACCGGTGAGCGCGGTTATGCCGCCGTCGAAATCGAGCCGCACGTTGACGACCGCATGCGGCTCGCCGGTCCAATGAATTGGCTTGGCCGCGCCGCTGACGTAATGCGAGCAGGCCATGCCCAGTCCCTTGCCTTTCGGCAACATGCCGATGCGATCCCGCCATCCGCTTGCATGCTCAACGCGGTCGAGGCATTCCGCCAGTCCGTAGCTGTTGACCATCAGGTCATTCAGGGTGCGGGTCGGCGCGTGCAGGAGATTGGCGCGCCGCACGGCGAACGGATCAAGCCCCAGATCGCGCGCCATCCGGTCGAGCAGGCATTCGAAGGCATGACGTGTGTCGACCGCGCCATGACCGCGCATGGCGCCACAGGGCGGGAGATTGGTGTAGACTCGATATCCGTCGTATCTGACCGCCGGAATGTCGTAGAGGCCCTGCAACAACGCACCGGCATAAAGGATCGTCACGATCCCATATCCGGCATATGCGCCGCCCCGCTGGACGACCTCGCACGCACAGGCGGTGATCCGGCCATCTCGCAGCATCCCAATCCGTATTTTTATGTCGGTCTGCGGGCGCGCCCGGTGGGTCAGAAATGTTTCCTCACGGTTCAAAAGCATGAGCACTTTGCCGGCAGCGGCGCGGGCGAGAAGGGCGGTAATGATCTCGAAATTGAGGACTTCGACGCGCGCGCCAAAACCGCCGCCGATGAACGGCTTCACCACACGGATGCGCGAAGAATCCATGTCGAGACATCGGGCGAGCATGAGGTGCAGGTAATAGCCGACCTGGGAAACGGTTTGGACCGTGAGCCTTTCAGTTAATGGATCGTAGTCCATGAGGCAGGCATGCGGTTCAATTTGCGCATGATTGACCTCCGCGCAACTGATCTTCTCTTCACGGACAAGATCCGCAGCGGCGAAGCCCTGCTGCCAATCGCCGAAGTCGTGATGAACCTCACGTTCGATATTGCCGGGCTTGTTGTCGTGCAGCAGCGTCGCGCCTGGGGCACGCGCTTCCTCTGACGTGTAATACGCAGGCAGCGTGCGCAGCTCTAATTCGATCAGATCGATTGCGCGCTCAGCGGTCTTGGCATCGATGGCGGCAACCGCGGCGATCGGCTCGCCACGGTAGCGCACACGTTCGCGCGCCATCGGATATTCGTTCATGGCGACCGGCAAGACGCCGTAAGTGTGCGGGGAATCGTCGCCGGTCACGACCGCAAACACACCCTCGAGCGCGCGCGCCTTGGACACATCCAGCCGAACGATGTCGCCGTGGCTCACCCGGCTCCGCAGGATGCGGCCGACAAGAGCACCGGCATGGTCAAGGTCGGCGGTGTAGAGTGCGCGGCCGGTGACCTTCTCGATACCATCGATCAGCGGTACGCCGCGGCGGGCGAGAGTTCCGTCTGCGATCGGATCAGCGGTCATGATGTTGCTCCCGCGGCCGCCTTGACCAACTCGATGATTTTCACATAGCCGGTGCACCGGCAAAGATTTCCCGACAAGGCGGTCCGTATTTCGCTGTCGGTCGGTGTCGGATTGCGGCGCAGGAGAGCCTCGGCCGCCATAATCATTCCCGGCGTGCAGAAGCCACATTGCGTGCCGAGCTTTTCATGAAAGGCGCGCTGCAGCCGGTTGAGCCGGCCTTGCGCCGCCAGGCCTTCGATTGTTTCAACGCTGCGGCCATCGCAACGCACCGCGAGCG
Organism: uncultured Alphaproteobacteria bacterium; assembly: GCA_963832605.1. Classification (GTDB taxonomy): domain Bacteria; phylum Pseudomonadota; class Alphaproteobacteria; order Rhizobiales; family Xanthobacteraceae; genus BOG-931. The sequence continues at coordinate 30,639 of CAWHUO010000018.1, forward strand.
TGATGCAAGATGGCACGGCTTCGCCGTCGACCAAAACTGTACATGCGCCGCACTCGCCGCCATCGCACCCGGTCTTTACACCGGTGAGGTGCGCGACGTCGCGCAAGTAGTCGACGAGTAACGCGCCTTCGGCGATTGCGTCTTCACGCCAGCGTCGGTTGAGCCTCAATCTCAGCAGGCGGTTTTTCAGCTGCGGGCCCGGTGCATGCATCTTCAGCGGCTCCCAAAATAAATGGTTGCGCCGTTTGGCGTCTTATTTCCATGACAAAAATCAAGGAGGTCCACGCCAATTGGCGCGCCATCGACTTGACCTAAGTCAAGGATCGGACTGCAATTAGCCAATAAACAGTACAACATAGCTGTTTAGGCGAGGCTAATAATGGCGCTTCGCGATTACAATGTTGCTGTCGATTTTGTAGATCGTAACGTCGCCGAAGGTCGTGGCGATAAGACCGCTTTCATCGATCCTGCCCGCAATCTGACGTACGCGGAGCTGCGCGATGCAGCAGCGCGCATCGGTCCAATGTTGGCACGCTTGGGCATCGAACCGGAAAACCGCATCGCTCTCGTTTTGCTCGATACGGTCGACTTTCCCGTGCTGTTCTGGGGAGCCATCCGGGCAGGCATTGTTCCGGTCCTAATCAACACGCGCCTGACGGTCGACCAATATCGCTACCT
>CAWHUO010000019.1:0-506265 GCA_963832605.1 uncultured Alphaproteobacteria bacterium
CCTTCCCGTTGTCGCGCGATAGCCGCGAAAAGGACGATCTTGCCTTTCTGCCCGCGGCGCTGGAAATAGTCGAAACGCCGCCGTCGCCGATAGGCCACGCGATCGGCGCGACCATCGTTGCACTATTCTGCATAGCGCTGATCTGGGCAAGCTTCGGTCATGTTGATATGGTAACACCGCGTCCGGGAAGATCGTCCCAAGCGGCCGCGTCAAGCTGATCCAACCCTTTGAAACCGGAGTTGTGCGCGCGATTCACGTTCGCGATGGCCAGAGCGTGAAAGCCGGCGATGTGTTGATCGAACTCGACCCCACCATGACGACGGCGGATCAGGAAACACATTCAAGCGTGCCTGATCGCCGCGCAACTGGATATTGCACGATTGCACGCCGTGCTGGGTGACAGTGACAATCCGGACAGCGCGTTTGAAGTCACCGGCGGGTGCGAGCACAGATCTTATTGCCATGCAGAAACAATTTTTGCGTAGGCAGATGGAAGATTACCGCGCCAATCTCGCCGCGCTCAATGGCCAGCGGGCGCAGAAGGAAGCGGAGGCTAATACCATTGCGGCCACAATCGCCAAGCTCGAAGCCGATGAACCAATCATTAGGCAGCGGGTCGGCATCCACAAAACCCTTGTCGACAAGGAACTCGGATCGAATTCACGTATCTGAAATCGCTGCAGGAATTGACTCAAAATGAGAATGATACTGCCGTTCAGCGAAGTCGACTTATTGAAGCGAAGGCTGCGGTAGCGGCCATCATCGAAAGTCGTTCTCAGGCGATAGCGGAATTTCATCGCAAACTGTTCGGCGAGCTCGCTGAGGCGGAGCGCAAGGCTGCGGGGCTAGGCGGCGATCTCGTCAAGGCAGAACAGCGAACAAAACTCCAAATCCTGACCGCTCCGGTCGACGGAGTTGTCCAACAGCTTTTGGTTCATACAGTCGGCGGGGTGGTTACCCCGGCCCAGCAATTAGCTGTGGTGGTGCCCTCCGACACGATGCTCGAAGTCGAAGCCATGATCTCGAATCGAGATGTCGGCTTTGTTCACGTTGGCCAGGATGTGCAGATCAAGGTCGACACTTTCAACTTCACGCGGTATGGCGTACTTCATGGTCGGGTCCTGAGCGTATCTCGAACTCGATTATCCACGATGTTCCATCGGACAAGACAAGTGACCACGCGGCAGGCGCGGAGAGCACGAGTAGCGAACCTAAGGGCCAAGAACTCAGCTACGCTGTGCGTGTATCTCTCGACCGAACGCAAATCCAGGTCGATAACACGCTTGCCAATCTTTCACCCGGTATGGCGATCACGGCGGAGATCAAGACCGGTTCACGCGCGGTGATCACGTATCTTCTCTCCCCCCTGCTACGCTACGCCCACGACAGTATGCGCGAACGGTGAGACGGCGTGCAGAAAAGCTGCGGATAGTCGAGGAGAGTATTTCGGCTCGGCGGCTGGCATCGGCGACGGCGCGTCGGTATGGGATTTCCAACCAGCAACCAGCTGCTATTCGCCTGGCGCAAGGCGCATCGCGAATGTGGGCTTGGCGACATTCCCGGGTTCGTGCCATCGGCAATCCAAAGCACGAAAGCACGGACGCCACGCCGAATTTAAAGATGGGCTTGCAGACGACTTCGATCCCAACCTTTATCGATGCCGGTTGGCTCGCCGAAGAAGTCACCACGCTGGCAAAACGCTGGTCGCGGAAACCTGCCGTCAGGACGGCCTCCGGCCGGCGAGCGGCGGACGCCCATCACTTGCGATTTCCGTCCCATGGGTCGACGGCAAGAAGTGCATATTGGATGAGGACTGGGGATTGATCCAGTTCCAGGATCTAAGTCCTCAAAAGTTTCGTTACAGCTGAGTTTGATGCGCAAACGACGATCGAACGCTGCGCCGTCCCTTGCTGTCAGGCTTCAGTGCGAGTGAATGTAGTGCGCCTGCGCGATCTGTTGGAGTTGGGTGGTAGCCGCGTCGGGTAGCGCGCTGGCGTCATGATAGCCGTACTCGGTCACGGCGTCGCCATCTCCGCCGGTAATGAATAATGCTAAATGGCGCCCCAATTCCGCGTCGGCAACATCGATCGAATGCACCGGCGTCTTGTCGCATTCCAATTTGACGCTGGTATCGGTTGGATTTGCCGGATGGAACACAAAATTGTCGTTGCGGGGCCCGCCGATCGAGACCGACACGCCGCGCTGATTATGGGCAGGCGCGATCTCAGGGTCTTCGATCAACGTGCCGCTTCCTTGCTGTGAGAACACGAAGGTATCGTTGTTGGCGATCTGCCGACGACGTCGATCGTCACCGTCCCGTCGGCACTCCCGTTGCTAACGGTAATGACATCGGTGGTAGGGTTGTAGCTGTCCGCTGCCTGGTCAAAGCTCACATTGGGCAAGTAAATAGCGTCACCTGCCGGTAGCGCGACTCCTCCTCCATTTACGTAGAACGGCGACGTCATGCCGGGGCGCGGTCGATTTGCAGGGTACCGGTGCTGCCTTGGAAGGTCATGGTATTGGTGGAAGTGCCCCCGAGCTCCAGTGTGGCGCCGTTTCCGATTTCGAAGCTTCCGCCACTAACGTTGCTGGTTCTTGTGAACGCGCCGCTCTGAACTTCTACCGTACCGTTGTTATCCACGGTGTTGGCATCGCCGACGGAACCGTCGAATGCCAAAGTCCCGCCGTTGGCGATGGTGAACGCGCCCGTGCCGGCAATGGTGACGGCGCTCTCTAGCGCTGCAGTTGACCGGCGACCAGCACCGCGCCGTTGGCGGCTGTCGTATTCGAAAGCGTCAGCGTGGTGTTCTCGAACGTCGCTTGTTCGCCGGCATCGACATTGATCTGAGCGCTTGCGCCGGTTTCGGTGATCGCGCCGCCACTCACCGTCGTGTCGTCAAACGTCACCCGCACGTTTCGATTTTGAATGCTGGCGGAGCCGCTTTTCATTGGTCAGGTCGGAAAAATTGATGGCACTATTTGAGGTAACGACGTCGATCACGCCGGAATTGTCGATCGTTAGGGTGCCGACGAAGCCGGTAAGCGTGCCGTCATTGAGCGTTAGCGTACCGCCGATGCCGATCGTCATCGCGCCGTCAGTAATTGTGGCATTTGCAAGCTCAACCGACGAATTATTCCCCGACGTTTCGATCATGCCGCCGAGGTTTTCGACATTGCTGTGGTTGATATTGAGCGCCGCGGCGCTGTTGACCTCCATAGTGTACCGTCGTTGGTGAAGGAGCCACCATTCACGGTGATGGACGATCCAGCGGCGACCGAGATCACGCCGCCTAATTCATTGGTAATGTCTTCCGGCTGGCTGCTGGATATAGAGCCGTTCTCGATCGTCGCGTTCTCGCCGTTCGACACCGCGACAGTTCCGTAATTCGTGAACGAGCCCGTCGGGATGATATCGAGCGTGCCGCCGCTCAAATCGGCGTCGATTTGGCCGTAATTGGTGAAAAAATCCGGCTGGATGTAGAAGGTGTATGCCGCGGATGCGTTGATGGTCGCGTAGCTGACGACCGAGTCATTGATAGCGGTGGTGGCGTTGGTGCTGTAGATGGCGGCGTTGCCGGTCTGATCGATGGTCAGGCCAGCATCCAAAGTGAGGATGGCGCCATTGTTGGTGAGGTCGTCGTTCCACAAATAGCCGGTGCTGGTGGCGCTCCCGAAGTTTAGCGTGATGTCCGCGCTCGTGATGTCGGTGTTGCCGATGGCATTGATGGTGCCTGCATCGTTGATGGTACTGCCGGTGTTGAACGAACTGGGCCCGGATACATCCCAGATGCCGCCGCTCTGGATGTTGAACGTCGCTTCGCCGAGCGCGACTTCGCCGATGATCGTGCCGCTATTGTTGAGCGTGATGGTGCCGGACTCGGCAATGGCCAGGCCCGAAGCCGAAGGCGCCTCAATCGTTCCGGCATTGGTCAGAGTCGCGGCGCCGGCCGTGATCGCGACCACCGGGTTAGCTGACGTCCCATCGCCGGACACAGTGCCGTCGTTGGTGATCGTGGCAGTTCCGGTTCCAAGTCCTCCGGTCGCGTTCGCAAGAAGGGTAATGCCCGCCGATGCCGCAACGGTCCCGTCATTGCTGATGCTGGCATTGCCCCCGTCGAACGCGTCGGCACCGATCCCGATCGGGGGGATGACTCCGTCAGGAGTGTCGATCGCAGAACCCGAGGCCGTGATCGAAGAATCAGCTTCGGTGGTGACCGCGACGTTGCCGGTTCCGAAGTTGAACGCCGAGATGCCGTAGCCGCCCGCCGCATTGATCGTAGCATCGCTGGTGACGCCCACGTTTCCGGCTACATCGGAGTCCAGGGTCCCGGCGTTATTCGGATTGTATCCCGCAAGAATGCCAGCCGACGGAAAACCGCCGTCCTGGGTGTTAGGTCCCAAATCGATGATACCGTCAGTCGTCACCGCGATCGCGGAGCTCGCGGGATCCGTCGTGGCCAAGTTCACGGCAACGATTCCGGCGCTGCCCGACGTGATGACGCTCTGCGCCGACGTCGACACGGTTATGTTGCCGGTCCCAAAAGTAAAGGCCCAAATGCCGAAGCCGGCAACCGCAGTGATTGTCGCGTCGCTAGTGACGCTGACACTTCCGGCCACACTGGGGTCTGAGGCGTCGCTGTTGTCCGGATTGTATCCGGCGAGAATACCGGCGGGTGGATTGCCGTCCTGGAGGTTAGCTCCAGAATTGATAGTGCCCTCAGCCGTGACTGTGATGGCGCTACTTGTTGGTGCCGCGGCGGCCCAGTTCACGGCAACGATTCCAGCGCTGCCGGACGTGACACTATCGCCCGTCGACATCGTCACTGTGATATTGCCGGTGTCCGTGCTGAACGCATCGACTCCAAAGAGCCCGGACGATCCCGTCGAGGTCGACAATGTGGCGTCGGTCCCGATGTTCACCGTCACATTGCCCGTGCCGCCACTGTCAGCGATGGCTTCGATACCGTACTGCACGCCGCTGACAGAGGTACTCGCGACGGCGCCCGCGCCGTAATTGTCATTCACCGTTACGTCGCCGTTGCCGAAATTAAAGGCGTCAATGCCCGCGCCACCTGACGAACCACCCGCCGCGGTGATGTTGGCGAAATTATTGACCGTGACGCTGCCATTGACGTTGGCATCGGGCTCGCCCTCCGCGTTCGGAAGGTAACCGGCGACAATCCCGTCGGGTGCGTTGCCGAGCTCGCTCAGTTGCGACCCGGAGTCGATCGTCCCGTACGCCGTTACGGTGATGCTGCTCCCCGCACTAGAGGCAATCGTCGCCGCCTGATTTTCCGCCACAATGCCGCTACTGGTGGAATCGATCGTATCGGCGCCGCTCGTCGAGACCGAAACCTCACCCGAGCCCAAGCTCAAGCCGAGGATTCCGTAATACGCCGTGCCCGTAATGGTGGTGCCAGCGGGGCCGCCTACGGTGATCGTGATGTTGCCGTTGCCGTCTTGCGTAACGTCGACTCCGATTGTCCCAGTGACCGAGCCTTCGGGCGTGACACTAATGTCGCCGCCAGCGGAGGTCGCCTCGATTCCCGCTGCTCCAGTCGACGACACCGAGCCGATGCCGGTGATGATTATCGCAGCGGTGCCGGTCGAGGTCGCGTCGACCCCTGCCGAGGCGCCGCCCGTGACGGTGTTGTCCAGCTGCAACGTGCCGCCGGTGCCCGAGAAATTCACCGTCAAACTATTCGAGACGGCCAGCTCAACGGTTCCATCCTGGATCGATATGATCCCACCGTCGTTGTCGAGCGGATCCCGGATGACCAAATCTCCGCCACCGCTCGCTTCGAGGGTGCCATCATTAAGGACCGGGTTCCCGGTATCGATGACGCTCGCAAGGTTCGGGTCCGCGGCGTCAATCACTCCACCGGTGCCGATCGTCAGCGCATTGACGCCTGCCAGCGTGCCGCCGGCAAACTCGAACACACCGGCGTCAACCGTGAGGGCGCCACCGAGTGTGAGCGATCCCCCACTTTCGTCCATGACGGTCGCGCCGGTATCATTGATGGTGAGCGACTGCGCCACGTCGGCGGTCGAAATCGTTATCGTGTAAATTCCGCTAGCGTCGATCACCGTAGGATTTTCGGATGTCGGCGGTGACACAAAGTTCCAATCCGCAGCGGACACCGTTGCCCAATCGGCGCTCGACGTGCCTACCCAGTGTTCGATCCCAGGAGTAACCGTGATGGCGGCGGTCTGGGTGCCGGAGCTGGCGCCGTTGTTGGTGTCGAGTGGTGGTGACGGCGAGGCTGTCGCTGCCAAAATAGTTGAGGTTGCCGGTGTAGCTGGTGGTGGCCAGCGCGGCATTGATCGCCGCCGCGGTGCCGGTGAGGGTGACGCTGGCGCTGCCGTTGTCGCTGACAATGCCGCCCGGGGTGCCGACGGTGATGGTGCCGTGGCTGACGGTCAGCGTCATGTGAGGATGTCGGTGGTGTTGGGACTATCCGACACGGTGATGGTGGCGAGCGAGATGGCGGAGTTCTCGTTGCCGCTGAGCGCCTCCGGCACCGTCTCGATCACCGTGGTCGAATTGTTGATGGTGATGGCGGCGGTCTGGGTGCCGGAGCTGGCGCCGTTGTTGGTGTCGGTGGTGGTGACGGCGAGGCTGTCGCTGCCAAAATAGTTGAGGTTGCCGGTGTAGCTGGTGGTGGCCAGCGCGGCATTGATCGCCGCCGCGGTGCCGGTGAGGGTGACGCTGGCGCTGCCGTTGTCGCTGACAATGCCGCCCGGGGTGCCGACGGTGATGGTGCCGTGGCTGACGGTCAGCGTCGTGCTGAGGATGTCGGTGGTGTTGGGACTATCCGACACGGTGATGGTGGCGAGCGAGATGGCGGAGTTCTCGTTGCCGCTGAGCGCCTCCGGCACCGTCTCGATCACCGTGGTCGAATTGTTGATGGTGATGGCGGCGGTCTGGGTGCCGGAGCTGGCGCCGTTGTTGGTGTCGGTGGTGGTGACGGCGAGGCTGTCGCTGCCAAAATAGTTGAGGTTGCCGGTGTAGCTGGTGGTGGCCAGCGCGGCATTGATCGCCGCCGCGGTGCCGGTGAGGGTGACGCTGGCGCTGCCGTTGTCGCTGACAATGCCGCCCGGGGTGCCGACGGTGATGGTGCCGTGGCTGACGGTCAGCACCGTGTTCAGGATGTCGGTGGTGTTGGGACTATCCGACACGGTGATGGTGGCGAGCGAGATGGCGGCGTTCTCGTTGCCGCTGAGCGCCGCCGGCACGCGTCTCGATCACCGTGGTCGAATTGTTGATGGTGATGGCGGCGGTCTGGGTGCCCGAGCTGGCGCCGTTGTTGGTGTCGGTGGTGGTGACGGCGAGGCTGTCGCTGCCAAAATAGTTGAGGTTGCCGGTGTAGCTGGTGGTGGCCAGCGCGGCATTGATCGCCGCCGCGGTGCCGGTGAGGGTGACGCTGGCGCTGCCGTTGTCGCTGACAATGCCGCCCGGGGTGCCGACGGTGATGGTGCCGTGGCTGACCGTCAGCGTCGTGGTCAGGATGTCGGTGGTGTTGGGACTATCCGACACCGTGATGGTGGCGAGCGAGATGGCGGCGTTCTCGTTGCCGCTGAGCGCCGCCGGCACCGTCTCGATCACCGTGGTCGAATTGTTGATGGTGATGGCGGCGGTCTGGGTGCCGGAGCTGGCGCCGTTGTTGGTGTCGGTGGTGGTGACGGCGAGGCTGTCGCTGCCAAAATAGTTGAGGTTGCCGGTGTAGCTGGTGGTGGCCAGCGCGGCATTGATCGCCGCCGCGGTGCCGGTGAGGGTGACGCTGGCGCTGCCGTTGTCGCTGACAATGCCGCCCGGGGTGCCGACGGTGATGGTGCCGTGGCTGACGGTCAGCACCGTGGTCAGGATGTCGGTGGTGTTGGGACTATCCGACACGGTGATGGTGGCGAGCGAGATGGCGGCGTTCTCGTTGCCGCTGAGCGCCTCCGGCACGGTCTCGATCACCGTGGTCGAATTGTTGATGGTGATGGCGGCGGTCTGGGTGCCGGAGCTGGCGCCGTTGTTGGTGTCGGTGGTGGTGACGGCGAGGCTGTCGCTGCCAAAATAGTTGAGGTTGCCGGTGTAGCTGGTGGTGGCCAGCGCGGCATTGATCGCCGCCGCGGTGCCGGTGAGGGTGACGCTGGCGCTGCCGTTGTCGCTGACAATGCCGCCCGGGGTGCCGACGGTGATGGTGCCGTGGCTGACGGTCAGCGTCGTGGTGAGGATGTCGGTGGTGTTGGGACTATCCGACACGGTGATGGTGGCGAGCGAGATGGCGGCGTTCTCGTTGCCGCTGAGCGCCTCCGGCACGCGTCTCGATCACCGTGGTCGAATTGTTGATGGTGATGGCGGCGGTCTGGGTGCCGGAGCTGGCGCCGTTGTTGGTGTCGGTGGTGGTGACGGCGAGGCTGTCGCTGCCAAAATAGTTGAGGTTGCCGGTGTAGCTGGTGGTGGCCAGCGCGGCATTGATCGCCGCCGCGGTGCCGGTGAGGGTGACGCTGGCGCTGCCGTTGTCGCTGACAATGCCGCCCGGGGTGCCGACGGTGATGGTGCCGTGGCTGACGGTCAGCACCGTGGTCAGGATGTCGGTGGTGTTGGGACTATCCGACACGGTGATGGTGGCGAGCGAGATGGCGGCGTTCTCGTTGCCGCTGAGCGTCTCCGGAACGCTTTCCGTGACCGTCGCCTCATTAACTGTCACATTCTGGGCGGCTTCCGTGGCAGGATTGACGGCCACGTCGGATAGGTTTGCCGTTACAGTGTAGGAGCCGTTTGACAAGGCTTCCGCGACAGTCGGGCTAACCTGCACTGACCAGATACCGGTCGATTGCACCGTGCCGGTGTAGCTATCGACGACTGTGCCCGAGCCGTTGACGATATCGACGGTCACGGTCTGCCCGTTCACCGAGACACCGCTGTCGGATGCGGTGCCGTTAATGGTGAAGCCGGCTGCTGCCTCGACTTCGGTAATAATGTTGTTGCCTTCAATCGGGTTGATCACAATCGTAGGCGTTGTCTCGACTGTAAATGCGGTGCCGGTCCTCCATCGTTCGCGAAGAAAAAGGCATCACCAAGCGGCAGCTTGAGATCGTGAACGACGTTGGCGTGCCATTCACTGTCAGTGTCGAACCGTTGAAAACGGCCGTCGTAGGACTATAGTCGCGAGATCGATAATGTCGCCGGTCGTCGAGGCCAGCGACGTTTCCAGTGAAATCGGACGACCCATCGAGTTTGAGTGTGCCCAGGCCAATAAAGGTAACAGTTTGCGCGTTCGTGCCGCCCAGCTCGAGAGTCCCACCTCCGCTGATCATCGCAGCGCCGGAGCCGGTGACCGCTCCCATTACCTGAATTACGCCCCCGTTTGCTGCCAGAGTTCCCGAATTAGCGAAGCGATCATCAATCGTAAAAACGCCGCCGTTGGTAGCCTCGAAAAGGCCGGCGTTAGTTACGGCGTTCCCAGTATTGATGATGATTTGCTCGCCGCTGAGATTGGCATTGATAATACCGGCGGCGTCGTTCTGTAATGTTAGGTCGCCATCGCCCTGTCCAATCATGCCGCTGCCGGCGATTGTGTTATCGGCGTTGACCAGAGCCGCGTTCGTGCCAGGCACCCCGATAATGAGGTTAGACGCGGTCGGGCCGAGCATCTCGATCAGGCCACCGCCGGATAGCGTCACCGGGCCACGTGATGCTTAGCGTTGGATCATTTAGCTCGATCACTCCCGCGTTGTTGATTGCATTTGCGACGACCAGAGAACCGCCCACGGAAATGATGAGTTCCGCGCCTGGGCCGACGGTCAGACCCGCGATGGTTTCGGACTGGTTGATGGTCACGGTGACCGGCACGGTAATTTCAACAAAGTCTTGTGGCGGTGGGGCGGAGTTGCTACTCCAATCCGTCCCTACCGCCCAATTACCACCCGACGGAGAAACCCAAACAATCGTCGTCGGATTCGTAGACGCCAGCAGCAGAGGGCCAAAATCTGGGGACAGCGCAGCTTGAGACTGGCTAGGTTGTGAACTTGTGCTTGTGCTTACAGGCGCCGTGTCGGTCACGATCAGACTGATCGGGCCGCCGTTCTGAGCGGCGCTCGCCGATTGAACGCCGCCTGTTCTCCTGCAAGAGTTGCGGAGAAATGTTCAGTTGGCTCGGTGAGGTGGAGCTGCCATAGCTACTGGGAGCTGATTGTGGCTGAGCATTAGCGTGTTGGCTAGGGCCGATTCCCTGTTGGAGCTGCTGTATAAAGGGATCTTGCATTCCCTGCGCGAGGGTCGCAGCGACCCCTTCGTAAACGCCTTGCAGCTGCGCCATTTGTGCCGGGCTGTTGGCGACGGACTGGACGCTGACGCACAGTTCCGTCGCGACCGCAAGACAAACGACACTCCGGGATCGTCCACAACAATGACTCGGGGAGTTGGCCTCTTTGGTGACGATAACGAAGACGCCGTGCTTAAGTTCTTTGTAGGCGATCGTCTCATCGTCAAGTAGCGCGAAGTCAGCGCTAGCGGCTTTTAACTCATGAATAAGCCCCAGGGTGAGCGCACTGAAGGCAAGGCTTCCAAAGCCGCCGACGCGACCGCGTACTTCGAATACTCCCGAAAGGCGTATCGATAATTGTGCGTGCAGTCGCTATTGCTCCCGTAACGAAGCGAAACGTCCCGCTGACGATACGAAACAGTGCTGCGTCAGAAGTTCGTTCTTCACCGCCCGGGAATTTCTCGACCACCATGTGAGTGCTGGCGTCGAGTTGAAACGCTGATCCATCGACAAACGAAATGATGGCGCGACCATCAATCCCCGCTTCGATCCGGTCGCCTTGGTATATAAGGTCGCCGACGAAGGCACGAGCGCCTACCGCGTTCGCGTGTGTGATCGCAACCGAGCCAACAACGGTTTTCAACCTGCCGACGACAGGCCTGCGCACAAATTTAATCTCGTCATCCCTTCCATCGGCGCGATCACGGAACATACGCCCCCCCACTCAGGTTTCTCATTTTCCAATCTTTTTTCCGAGGTTGCCACAACTTTTAGGTTGATCCAACGTCCCTGACGGAGTTCCGCGCGCTCGCGAAATTAGGGCTTCGATCGTCCTGTTGCCGGTCCCGGGGCGGCAAGTTGCTTAGGTTTGTGGCGGTTTTGCCGATTGATTCACTCAGTCCGATGGAGTAACGTTACTTTACTGAGGCTTCATGTCCGCGGAAGGCATGAGCATGTGGGTACTGCGTTTGACTGGCGTTGTTCTATTAGCCAGCATTCTCCAGCCGGGCTTGGCTTGGAGCCAAAGCAACGCGCCGCAATCGGCCGCGCTTGACACAAGTCCTGTAGGGAAGGTGCTGACAGTACGGGGAACTGTGCGTATCGCACATTCGGCCGTAGTTGTAGTTCAAGCTAATCTTCCCCCGACCGGCGCTGGCCAGACAAAAATCGGCGATCTGGTTTATCGTGGCGACCTGATCGAGACCGGGGCGGATGGCACGCTCGGCATAACATTCGCGGATGGTTCATCCTTCAATTGTTCCAACAATGCCCGAATGGAAGTGAATGAATTCATATATGACCCGCACGGCAATTCCAATTCGACGCTGATTAGCTTGACCGAAGGCACGTTCAGTTTCATTGCAGGGCAGATCGCCAGAACAGGCGACATGAAAGTTGATACCCCGATGGGAATCGTTGGGATTCGTGGAACTGCGCCACGAATTGAAATTTCAAAGGATGGGTCGGTAAAATTTACTACGATGATCGAGGAGAAATGATGGGGCCTCGCCAAATTGGCCTGAGGGAGATAGTTGGCTAAGCGCGCTCTGTTGGGTCTTCTCCCAGAGCGTGTATTTGTTTAATGCACCCTCCTCTCAACCACGAAAGTCTTATGAGATGAGATCTGGTGCAGTACGCTTTATTGCCTTTTGCCTAGAGCTGGTGTCGCTATTGGTTTTGCTCGGAACTTCGGCGGCCGCGCAGGCTCCGAAGCTCAACAACGTTGACTTGTGTAACGGAAAAGACCCCTCATCAACTGAACGTCAGATCATCGGGTGTAGCGCACTCCTCAAGTCGGACGCCAGCAGCGCCCAGGTGCGAGCAAGCGCTTATAACAACCGGGGCAACGCCTTCAGTAGCATGGGGCAGTACGAGCTTGCCATCCGGGACTATGACGAATTGATCAATCTCAACCCGAACTTCGCGAAACCATATAATAATCGAGGCGTAGCGTTCAAAAAAAAGGGCGACTACGACCATGCGATCAATGATTTTGACGCCGCGATCAAAATCGATCCAGACTATGCCGACGCTTTCGCCAACCGCGCCGAAGTTTATCAAGTGAAAGGCGACTATTCACAGGCATTGAAAGATCTCAGTGAAGCGATCCGACTTAAGCCCGCGGAAGGCTCGTTGTGGAATGAGCGGTGTTGGACGCATGCCCTGGCCGGTAATCTGCAATCGGCATTGGATGATTGCAACGAGTTGCTCCGACTGCAGCCAGATACCGCTGCAACGTTTGACTCGCGTGGGTTGACTTACCTCAAACTCGGGCAATGGGCCTCGGCCCTATCAGATTACAATTCAGCTCTGCGACTAAATCCAAAAATTCCAACGGCGCTGTACGGACGAAGTTTAGCGCGCAGAAAGATGGGCGATCTTGACCGCGCCAAAACCGACCTCACAGCGGCAAAGGCTTTCGACAAGAATATCGTAACAGAGTTCGCGCACTTTGGGCTGCAGTAGACGGTTGGCCTCGGGATCGAACCGCTCACGGGTTTCAACCGAATCTTCGCCTGGAATCTCCAGTCCCTGAGGGACAGCGTTTGTGATGAGGAGCCATCGGCTCGCAGACCGGCTCCATCCAGATCAAGCCACGGTAGCGACGCCGCTGATCGCGGCACCGATAGATGGATCGGCTAACCACGCGTTCCCGCGACTTTTCAGCGTTGTATCGCGGTTGGGGCCCCAGTTTTCGTTACTTTCACACGTCGTTTGCTCTGCTCCGGTTGCGCTGCGAATGCAAATTAATCCCGGATTATCCCCTTGATACCGTATCAAGGGGATAATCCTGCAGCTAGTGTCTCTCATCGCATTGCGAATCTAAATATGTCCTTATTCACTGAGAACAAAATGGCGTAACAAAAAATTTACCCTTTGAGCCGAACCTGTGGGGGTGCCAAAAGGGGTTTACCCACATGGTATTCCTAATCGTATGCCTGCTGGTCGGTCTCGGGCTAGGACTGCGCTTCAAGGTCCTGGTCTTAGTTCCGGTTGCGACATTGGCGGTGGCCATTGCTATTTCCGCGCGCATCACAGGCGGGGATGCTTTCTGGTCGCTGCTGATGGCGGCGGCAGCCACTGTGAGCTTGCAGATTGGCTACCTCATTGGGCTTTGCATTCGTTACCTTTTTGTTAGTGCCCGTGCAAATTCCGCGCGTGTAAGTTCCCTCCCGGGCGTTTCGCCTACCCAGTAAGCCGTGCGGTAGCAGGCTGCTTTTGTCCAAACATTACTCGGTACTTTCGTCCTAAACGACCGCATTTTCTTGCGCGGCTCGACCATGGCAAGCAGTTTCGCTGCTTTACCAAGTGATGTTTTTAGAGTGTGGCGGAATTGGTAGCGACTATTTCTCCCCCAGTTCCCTAATGTCAATGGTCGCGTTTAAAAGCTGAACTGAACAGCATAATACAACACTCAAAAGCCTTTCACGGCACCAAAATATCTTTCGCGGTGCCGCGCATGGCGGCCGACCGCTCACAAAATCTGCAAGACACCTTCCTCAATCACGTCTGCAAGAGCAAGATACCGCTGACCATCTTTTCTGGTGAACGGCGTCAAGCTGCAAGGCGGGGTGACCTGGGGCTAAAAAAGCTTCTGCAGATTGCAGATAGCTACTGCTCAAGGGTCGTGCACTTGACTTATATGCCGCGCTCGACTCGCTATGATTTTGTTCCGCAAGTGACTTTGCCGGAAGCTTCTAAGCCAGCGGCGGCCGCCGTTGCGACGATAGCCTTGCGAGGAAGCAGTCTGTCGAGTTCGGAGCGTATGCGGATAGCCAAGGCTCCCGTCGAGTTCATCTTTTTAACCGAAGCATCACCGACGAAGCGTTTTGCAGCTCTAAGAGGTCGATGCCATCAAACGCCTCTAAAAGTGCCAAACCGCTGTCGCGGCGCGCCCAGTCGCGGTCCAGCACAGCGCACATCGCCTTAATCAGGCGCGCTGATAAGGCGCCCGGCACATTATTGACCGTCTGCGTCACACACTGGAGCGCCGTTATCACGGTCTCTTCCGAATAGGAATTAAGACACTGTATAATCGCCCCAACGGCCATCGTTTGCCCGGCGGATTGTCTCTTGATTGGGACGGGATAGCGTAGGACGTCGACATTGCCGCGAGCGCATACATCGGCCACCCGCTTAGCCCAGGCCTCGCCTTTGGCCAGAGCGACTCCGTACTGCGCCATTCGGGAGACCGGAGCAGGGGCTCTGTTGATGGATCTAAATGCGATGGCCCGCTCCTCCCGGTTAGCACACACGATCTGGCATGGCACGCTTGTGAAGCCCGCCACCGCTGCAGCCGTGGTCCGGCGCTGACCGTCGATAATGGCGTACTTGCCTCCTTCCACTGCTGCTACGACGACGGGAGAAAAACAGGACCAAGTGAAGGCTTGCGCGATGCGTTCAACGCTTCGGCGTCCCGTGCCGCTGATCTGCGGCTGGTAGGAGGGATCGACAAAAAGGTCGGCTATTGGCAGCCAACCCAAAACCGGTTCCGCGCCGGCGGAAATTGATTTCGGCTTCTCTAACCCAGCGGTCGAAATCGGCCTCATCAGCTGACGTCCTCGGAAATTAATCAATCGGGGAGCATTTTCCGCGACTACATTGTTAAGCTGCGTCGGAGGTTCGGTTGGTTACAGTGATCAACATCACAATATTCCCGATACAACCCGTATCATTCCGGCACTGAGGGGCCGCGTTTCTGACCCGGAGCAAGATATAGGCCAAGGGCGTGATGGTAGGGTGACGGTCCGACTTGCGCTCGCCGACAGCATGGCGCGGGTAATGCCGCGGCTTGCGATTGTTTTCCTTGACGTTCCGTTGGTTCGCCGTTCCTTCCGATGTCGAAGTTTTGTCTTCGCGGCTTTAAGGCAACATCGTCGGGGTTAAGCCTGTCCTTGTGGGGTGTGCTGCTGGGAAGAGGGAGACAGGCAACGGCTGATTGGCTAAACGAGGAAGTTTCGCGGCGGATTAAGCCGTTGTCGCTGGGGCAGACATCGGGCCGACCGGCGGTGCGCTCGCGGCGTGGTCGGCGTATTATGCTATTGCGCTCGGACGCCCGCCCTTACGGGCAAACCGGCCCCACACAATTCATCTGCACGCGCATTCGCCGCCACCGCACGCGCCGCGCACGGTCGGTAGTGTCCTAATGGTACAATCTCGCATAGCGGGCGAAATTGCACGCGATTTGTCATACCAAGCCGTTTGGCAGCTGTGGCGATGCGGCAGGCGATTTCGCCGCGGTTCTGCGGGCCGGCAGCGGAATTGGCTGCGGCCAGATCGGCTCGGTTGCAGCTGAGGAGGGGGCGGATTGCACGGCGGTCGCCGCCGAGGGATTGGCCGCCTGCTTGCGCGAGTGTCGCGATGGCGCTGTGACCGCAGGCCGGCCCGGTTGGCCGCGGCTGACGCGGCGGCGCCCGGCAAGACCGGCCCCGCAGGCTCTGTGTTTATAACGCTACCGGCGCCGGGCTAGTGTCTCATTTTGAACGAGGCAAACGTTGCCAGATCAGTGAAAGGGAAATATGATTGTTCAATTCGCATATTCGGCATTTATGGTAATGCTGTGCGGCCAGGCGACGATGCAAGGAAGTTGCTTAAGCACTTCCAAGATAGTGACTTAGCTCACGGCGAGTACGAATACCCTGCGACAATGCTATGGGTGTTCAATGGCCATGCAGACGTCTGCGAGAAAGCTCAGCAGGAACTATCCGAGTTGGGGCTATTAGATCTGGGCTCTTCATACCAGCAATATGGCGCCAATCGTGTCCACACTGCTGCTCTCTCGCTTAAAGGGGACCGATACCTCGCAAAGAATCCGTATTCAAACTGAGATACCGCCCGGCGCCATGTATGCAGGTGCCCGCTGAGGCAGTAGGCAACTTCAAACAACGAGCTCGCGAGGGACGCTTTAATTCTATGTCGCCGGGATCTCCGCCGCGGTTTCGCAAAGGGAGGCAAATCCACGTCGCGCGTTCGGGTCGTCTCGGTGGCAATCTCGGTCACAGCGGAGAGTGGCAATCTCGGTCACAGCGGAGGTACGAGCACCCAATTAAGCGACCCGATTAGCGCGGCGGGTTGTTTCGCCGCCTGGGTGAGCTGGCGTAAGCTTAATCGACGCGAGGCGCGTCGTGCTTAATTAAATTAATTGTAACTCACACAAAATTAAGTGAATTCAATGGCTTATGTATTTTTAAAGTCATTTACTAATAAATCGCTAGTTTTGGCGATTTGTCCCGCTTTCGGAGTGTGATATCGCCAATTCCTAGAGAAGGGTGCAATGTTGTGGCGTGGGTTTGCCGCTAATGGTTCATTTTCTTCCTGTCCTGGAGGGATTTAATGGACCGCGGAGTTGCGCGTCTCTGTTTCGTTATTTTGTGTACCGTCACATTAGTGCCATCGCGGCCCTAAGCGACCTGGTGCTGATAATTGCATCAAGCATCGCTTCAGGCGTGTTGTATCATTTATTTTTCTTCAGAAGTCAGGGCGACCTCGATGCATTTGTTGGAGTCGGCGGTTGTTCTGGTTTGATTTTTGTCCTGGCATTCAATTCACTCGGGCTCTATCGACCAAATGCACTGCTGTCCGCTGCCGTGCAAATTCGCGGCATCGTCGTCGCTTGGGGCGCAGTGCTTCTGTTCGTGACTTCAGTTTTTTTTCTGCTGAAGATCGGCGCCTATTACTCCCGGGGCTCAACTATCAGTTTTAGCTTCGTCAGTTTGGCGCTCATATTGGCTTCGCATGCCCGCATCGGATTCAATCTGCGGCGAACCCTTGCGGATGGTACGCTGACCGGACCACGCGTGATTGTCATCGGCGACCCAGAAGAGCTAGCAGCCAAGCATGCTGTTCATTTGATGCGTATTTACGGTGCGCAAGAGGTCGATCGCTTTGAACTTTCGCCTTCAACGGATCAAACATGCATGGCGCAGGATGTCGCAATCATCGATTCCGCTATCGAGGCCGCTAAAACCCGGCAGGCTGAACAGGTATTACTCGCGCTCCGTTGGGTCGATGCGGAACGTAGGAATTTCATTTGCGAACGTCTGAGGGCTCTGCCGCTTCCGGTATTTTTGCTGCCGGATCGCTTCGTAAGTTTGATCATTTCTCGGGCGAGCTGGGACCCTTCTGTGCAGATTCCGATTGAAATTCAGCGCGCTCCGTTGTCGCGGCAGGATCTGATGGTGAAGCGGATCTTCGACCTCGTCCTGGCCAGTCTGGCGTTGATGATGTTATCACCGCTCCTGTTGATAACGAGCTTGGCGATAAAGCTGGACTCTCCTGGTCCGGTCATATTTCGGCAACGCCGCAGAGGGTTCAATGGTCGCGAGTTCGCGATTTACAAGTTTCGGACAATGAGGGTTTTAGAAGACGGTCCGACGATACGCCAGGCTCAACGCGATGACGACCGGGTCACTTCGTTAGGCCGTCTTTTGCGTGCCAGCAGCATTGACGAGTTGCCTCAGCTCTTCAATGTCCTGGCAGGTGAAATGTCTTTAGTCGGGCCTCGCCCGCACGCCGTGGCCCACGATGACGAATACTCTAGTTCGATCGACAGCTACGCACTGCGGCATCACGTCAAGCCTGGCATCACCGGTTGGGCACAAATCCACGGCTTCCGTGGCCCAACCAGCGACGTTGAACTGATGAAGCAGCGGGTCCAACTTGACCTTTGGTATATCAACAATTGGAGCGTTTTGCTCGACTTGCAAATCATGGCGTCTACCTGCCTTGAGGTTTTGCGACCGCGGAATGCTTACTGAGTGAGACGACTAGGTGCTAACAGGAGCGCAAATACTGCCCAAGGGTTTTGCGCACGATGTCGAGTTCCGGCGTCGCACCAAGTCCGACAGTACGTTGGTATCGAGCAGAAACCCCACCACTACAAGTCCATCGGTTCTGCCGGAGAATTCTGAATTGGCGGAAATTCCTCATCGAGCGTCGGAAGCGCTGCGAGAACAGCTAAGAGGGATTTGGGCAGTGCGGGCTCAATGATCAGTCGCTGCCTGAGACCACCCCAGCATTGCTCTTCCCGCCATGGCCTTCCTCGGCGCTGCTTTTTGCTGCCCACCGTTGTTGCTGGCGAGCAGAGCCGGTGAAATTTTCTGGCCGAGCGTGACCAATAACGAGCGCGAATTTTCGCGGATCGACGGTCTTCGTGTCGAAAACTGGTTACTGTGACGTTGGTCACCATAACGGTTCGGCTAAAAATGGAATTCGGACAGCGATCGAGATCGCAGGTATCGAAATCATTGACGAGAACGCCGGTGGCTCCGGGGCGCGACTTCGGAAGCGTGCGCTGAAACGGAGGGAATGACGCGTTCCGGCTCGCGTCCCTTTCAATCCGACCCCGGCCGCTATTGTGATGCGTTCCGCAAGGTCGCCGAGCTGGGAACCCGATGCTGGCCGCCAATCTTTGTTCGGAATTCCCGATCAACACACTCGGCTGAGTGTTGGATTTGGCGCCGCCGCGGTCGCGCTCAGGAGGTCAAGACTCTGGCTGCCGAGACCCCAGCAAGCGACCGACGATATTACCCAGCAAATATCGCGCGGCCGGCGGCAGTTGCCCGCCAAGCGACCCACGAAGCAAACACGGTCATCAATGCGACGGCGGCAAAGCCGTGTCCAGCATCCCCGGCGCGCGCGGCCTCAATCGTGGCATTGAGGGCGAGAAGATTGGTCTGGGCCGCTACGTCGCGAAGGAGGTTACTGACGTTACTGACCTCACCGATCGCCGTCGCCAGTCGTTCCACCGCGCAACACCCGGACGCGGTTAGCAAAGAGATCGCCCAAAGCGCGGGCGCCGCAGCGGATCGGACGCGAGAGGTATCGGCGAGTGTTGTGCAAGTTTCCGACGCCGCGAGCAACACCAATCTGGTTGCGAAGGCCGTGCTCAATGCCGGTAGCGACTGGCAGTCAAATCCGGCAGGCTCCGAGGGGAAGTCGAATACTTCCTGGCTCGAGTCCGCTTTGCCTAGTGGTGATCACCAGGCGGGTCGAGCGAGCGAAAATAATCATTAATCCCGTAAGCTGGGCACTGACGAGCCCCATTGCGAGTTCATACTTTTAAAGCAGCGCCTTCAGTCGGCAAGAACTTGAATTTTTCGCATTCCGCATTCCTGTGCGATGGCTTCCGCAAATTCGATCACGCCGCAGGGACCTTGGGACTCTCCTTCACAGTCCCCCTTCAAAATCACATATCGAATCGAAATCCATGGCGGCGATTGTTGTGGTGAGCGAGCAGGGCGACACCAAGCGCTCGATCGGCATTTACGGCGACCCGATCAACATAGCCGCCAGAACGGAAGAGGCTGCAAGAGCGCACGGCGTGCGCTGCGTTTTGTCGGGGGACATTGCCGACGCGTTGGTGAACCGTGGCCGGATCCACGAGATCGGCGAGGAAGCCGTCAAGGGCATCTCTACCGCAGTCCGCGTTTGTGAGTACCGACCGCGCCTCGATTGATAGCGGCTGGATCCGAGCGACTTCCGCTCTCTCGGGACCCGCTGTTCGGCTCGTCGGCGCCGCGAGGTCAGGCGCATCGAGGTCACCCTCGCCGGCAATGCCTACCAGGGTAAAGAGGGCATAACGCCAGGCATAGGTCAGCGCCGCTCCCATCCGCTGCGGCGTTGCTATTTCGCTCATCGCGCAGACCGGCCAATCGGAGGCAATCCACTGTCCCGACGCGTGCGCCAGCACCGTGGTGACAATTGATGATGCCGGCGGCTTGGTCGACCGAGGTCGTCTGCGCTGTGGCAATTTCGTGCTGGCCGAGGGTCTCGCGTACGATGTCGAGCCGGCTCGATAGCGTGGCGTAGCGAAACATTCGTTCGCCCCCGCCCGGATCGTCGGAGCGGATAGTGGCGACCAATGATTTTTCCGGATTGACTAGTTCGCCTTGTGCCTTGGCGAGAGCCGCCGCCAAGTAGCCAATCAATTCACTAGACCGTTGAATGGTAGCCCTCCGTGCGGAGGAGGTCGAAACTGACAGCTCCAGACTTCGAGCGCTTGGCTCTTAAACCGTGACCGATCGCCTGCTGGGCATCCGCCGGCGTGGGTCTCGATCTCCACCCATTTGCCACCGCCCTAGCCGCCACCACCCCATATTGTGCCGGAGCTTTGGCATTTTTTTTTGGCGGCCGCCTCTCCCGAGAACGACCAGGGGAGCATGAACTTGGCCTCGAACACCGCCCCGCTCAACGCCACCCGGCCGTTGAGAGTCGCTCCCATCCAGCGGAGACCAGCATGCCGGACGTGCTTCTGGACGTCCGTGGGGGCCTGTCCGCTGTTGGCCTCGTACCAACGGCGGTTCAGCCCCTCGGTGACGACCCCGGACGATGAGATTGCGAGGCAGGTCCTCAGGCTCGCCCTCGCCCCGCTTCCGCTGCCAGAGCAGCCGCAGGGCCACTACATCGTCGCCCACGATGATTCGCGCGTCCGAGCCGGCGATGAAATACACTCGTTCGGGGAAGTTGGCTGATTCGCGCGGCGCTTGAGACATTTGCTGCGCGGGCTCTGCTCGCATGGTGGCGGGAAGAACCGGCCGCGATGGCTGATGTCCCAATCCCGACGATAAAGCGGCTAGAAGCTCAGGATGGCCCGTTGGGTGGTCGGAGTGAGCCGGGAGTGAAAATACGGATGGCCCTTGAGAAGGCCGGGGTCGCATTCATCGACGAGAACGGCGGTGGCCCCGGCGCACGATTGCGAAGACGACAACACGAATGAGCAACCGTGCCCTCGCGGCCGTGACACTCATTCATTCGATCGCGATCACCAGACGACTCGCACCTGCGGCGGGTCAGGAGCGACGGTTCGCTGCATAAATTCAATCTTGGATTGCAGAGATCGTGTCTCTATTTTACCGCTATTATAGACGACCGGCGACGCTGTAACATTCTCAATTCAGACGCTGTAACATTCTAAATTCAAAAGTGTTCTAGCTTCCTTGTGCCTTGGGTCGCCAGTCGGCTCGGGGCATGCTAGGGGAGGGACGGGGTTACAGCGTTGAGGGGAGCCCTATGCATCATGGGTGAGGGTATTGCAGTTGGCGCGGGCGGCCCGTTGAAAGTCGGGGTTCTGGGCGTTGGCGTCATGGGCAGCAACCATGCGCGCGTGTTGGCGGAAATGGCCGGCGTCCAACTGGTGGGAATCGCCGATCCTGACCGCAAGCAGCGGGATTTCGTCGCCCGAACCCTCGGCTGTGCCGCGTTCAGCGACACCGATGGGTTGCTCCGCAGCGGCGTTGATGCGGTGACCATCGCGGTGCCGACGCATCTGCATCACGATCTCGCGCTCGAATGCATTTCCCGCGGCGTCCATGTCATGGTCGAGAAGCCGATCGCTCCGACGGTGGAGGAAGGCCGCGCCATTGTCGCCGCCGCCCGCCGCGCCGGCGTCACGCTCATGGTCGGTCATGTGGAGCGCTTCAATCCGGCGGTCGAGTTCGATGAAGCGCGCGATTAAGGATCAGGATATCCTTTCGATCGCCATTACCCGCGTCGGCCCGTTCCCGCCGCGCATGTCAAACGTCGGGGTGGTCATTGATCTGGCGGTGCACGACATCGACCTGATCCGCTGGTTCACGGATTCGGAAATCATCGAAATCCAACCGCAATTGTCGAGCGCGGTGGCCGAGCGTGAAGATATCGCGCTGCTGCAGTTCCGCACTGCCTCGGGGGTTCTTGCGCATATCAACACCAACTGGCTCACCCCGTTCAAAGCGCGCAACATTCACATCGCCACCCGCGACAAGTATCTCATCGCCGACCTGCTGACGCTCCAGGTCACCGAATGTTTCGGCTTCCAGGCCGACGGCAGTTACTCGATGCGGCATTTGTCGTCGGGCTATGCCGAGCCGTTGCGTGCCGAGCTGCTCGCGTTCGTCGACGCCATCCGCAGCCACCGGGCGCCCGCGGTGACCGGTGAAGAAGGGGTGGCAAGCCTCGAGATCGCGATTCGCTGCCTCACCGCGCGTGCAGCACCGTCCAGCGTGGTTCAGCGCAAAGGGCCGCGCCGCGTCGCGGGCTGACTGGCCGTGACCGCGGGCTGAGTGTGATCTGGAGCAGTGCAAACCAGTCGTCCGAAAACATTATGCTCATCTGAAATCGCGCCAGGATGTGTTCATGAATCAACACGCCCGCGCTGACGAGCGGCCGATCGCGTTCATCGATGTCGCCGCGCAGCGCCGCCGGCTCGGCCGCGCCATCGACGATGCGGTTGCACGCGTGCTGGCGCATTGCCAGTTCATCCAAGGGCCGGAGGTGAGGGCCCTGGAGACCGAGCTGGCGGCGTTCTGCGGTGCGCGCCATGCGATCGCCTGTTCGAGCGGTACGGATGCGCTTCGCCTCGTGCTCATGGCGTGGGGGATCGGACCCGGCGACGCTGTGATCTGTCCGGCCTTCACCTTCTGCGCAACGGCAGAGGTGGTGGCGCTTTGCGGCGCGACGCCGGTCATGGCCGACGTCGATGCCGAAACGTTCAATCTCGACCCGGCAAGTTGCAAGCGCGCAGTGGCGACCGCAAAGACGCTCGGTCTGACGCCACGCGCGATTATTCCGGTCGATCTGTTCGGCTTGCCGGCAGATCACGATGCTATTGCCGCTGTCGCCGCGGCGCATGGTCTGCTGGTGCTGGACGACGCGGCGCAGGCGTTCGGCGCAACCTACAAAGGCCGCAAGCTCGGCGTGCTCGCTCCGGCAACGGCGACGAGCTTTTTCCCGGCCAAGCCGCTCGGCTGCTACGGCGACGGCGGCGCCATTTTCACCGACGACGACGGCTTGGCGGCGCGGCTCAAAAGCCTGCGCGTGCACGGGGAGGGCACCGACAAGTACGATGCTGCACTCATCGGCATCACCGGCCGCCTCGATTCGATTCAGGCCGCCATCCTCCTGCAAAAGCTTAAAATCTTTCCGGATGAAATCGCGGCCCGCAATATCGCGGCGCAGCGTTACGCATCTGCACTGGCCGATATCGCGACGGTGCCGCGGGTCGGCAGCGAATCGACCTCGGTTTGGGCGCAATACACCATTCGTCTTGCGCCTGGGCGCCGGGACGCGCTCGCCGCCGCGCTCAAGGCGCAAGCCATTCCGACGGCGATCTATTATGCCAAGCCGCTGCATCGCCAGGCCGCCTATCGCGCCTTTCCGGTAGCGGACGGTGGTGTGCCGGTAAGCGAGCAGTTGGCCGACGAAGTGATCAGCCTGCCGATGCACGCCTATCTGGACCAGCCGGTCCAGGACCGTATCATCGCGGCGGTGCGTCGCGCGCTGGCGGGCTAGGATCATTCCGCTCATTCCCGCGGGAGCGGGAATTCAGACGAAGATTGCATTGTCGCTGTTGATTGCAGGAGTTCCTGCTGTCGCGAGAACCCGCGGCCAATGGTAACTTGCCGGCAATGATCGAGCGGATTCTCACCGTCGGCGGCTTTACGCTTCTCTCGCGCCTTACCGGCTTTTTGCGCGATATCATGCTGGCGGCGATTCTCGGTGCCGGGCCGACGGCCGACGCCTTCTTCGTCGCCTTCCGGCTGCCCAACCATTTCCGCGCGATCTTCGCTGAAGGCGCGTTCAATGCCGCCTTCATTCCGGCATACGCGCGCATTCGCACGCAGGGCGGGCCCCTAGCCGCTGGTCTGTTCGGCGACCGCATCTTTACGCTGTTGATTGCCACGCAGGCAGTGCTGCTGGCGCTTGCGCTCCTGTTTACGCCGCAAGTCATCGAACTGCTCGCCCCCGGCTTCTCGCGCGAGCCGCAGCAATTCGCGCTTGCGGTCAACCTGACCCGGATCACCTTCCCGTATCTCCTGCTCATCACGCTGGTGACGCTGTGGGGCGGCATTCTCAACGCGCTGCATCGCTTCGCGGCGGCGGCCGCGGCGCCGATCCTGCTCAACCTGTCGATGATGGCGACGCTGGCGCTGGTAACGTTCTTTCACGGCGCGGCATACGCGGCCGCCTGGGGCGTCCTCATATCGGGCGTGCTGCAGGCCGCCCTGGTCGGCGGTGACGCGCTGCGCAACGGCGTCATGACTTCTTTTCACGCGCTGCGCTGGGACGACGATGTGCGGCGGTTCTTCAAGGCGCTGCTGCCGGCGACCATCGGATCGGCCGGCACCCAGCTTGCGCTGTTCGCCGACACCATCATCGCCAGTTTCCTGTCAGCGGGTGCAATCTCGGCGCTCTATTACGCCGACCGCATCGACCAGCTGCCGATCGGCGTCATCGGCATCGCCGTCGGCACCGTGCTGTTGCCGGAAATGACGCGCCGGATCGCTTCCGGCGATGAGGTTGGCGCGCGCGCGGCGCAGAACCGGGCAATCGAATTCGCGCTCATTCTGGCCGTCCCCTGCATCGTCGCCTTTCTGGTGGTGCCCGATCCCATCATGCGCGGCTTGTTCATGCGCGGCCGCTTTACCGCGGGCGACGCCCACGCGGCGGCGATGACGCTGATGGCCTACACCATCGGCCTCGTACCGTTCGTCCTGATCCGCAGCGTCGTTGCTCCGTTCCTCGCGCGCGGCGACACGGCTACGCCGGTCAAAGCGGCGTTGATCGGCACTGCGGTCAACATCGTTTTCAAGATCGCGCTGATGGGCTCGATGGCGCAGGTCGGGCTGGCGCTGGCGACCTCGATCGGCGCCTGGATCAACTTCATTCTCGTGCTCTGGCTTTCGGCTCGCGCTGGTCACATCGCAGCCGACGCCACGCTCAAATCTTCGCTCGCCAAACTCGCGATCGCCGGTTTCGCATTGGCGCTTGTCCTCTTGCTGGTATCGCCTTTTGTCACTTCCATGCTGTCGACTTGGCCCAGGTTCCGCTCGGTATCGGAGTTGATTCTGCTGACGGCTCTCGGCGGGTTATTGTACGGAGCGATTGTGCTTGCGCTGTTCGGACGCCGATGGCTTTCACTGCTGCGCGAGCGCGGGCCACCTGAGGCGAACAGCGCCTTTGAGGGAAAATCGTGAGCGGATTATTGCTGAACTTCCGCTTTGTCTGTTAGCCTCGGCGCGTCGCGAGCCTCATGACGCGCGTCATGACAGAAACCAAGCACTCGTCAAAAGTTCTTATCTATGACTCCCGGCAATTTCTCTATTGTGTCTACCGAGCACCGGGCGGCTGGAATAATCCAAACAGCATTTCGTTCATAGGCGCCGACGGCGACGAGGTTGCGGGCGTCGTCCGGCAAATTGATGAGAAGTTTCGCCTGCGGACGGCAGCTGACGATTGGACAATGGTCGGAACCGTGCTCAATCCCGCAAACGGTGAGATCAACACGATCTGGAGATTGGCGCCGCCGATCGACAGCCTGGTCTTTTTGCCTGCCGCATATGGCGGGCTGTTGTGTTTGCAGCCATCGGCATTGTGGGCGTTCGCAAAGATGCTTTCGCCGGCGGCGCTCTCAGTCATGCGGGCGATGCCGGAATTATTTGATGGCTGAAACAAGCTGCCCGGATACCTCAGCGACTAGCTGCTCCGCGGGTTCTTGTCACCGAACTGTTATGCTCCTGCCTTAGCTTCCGGCCCGAATCGGGGCTGCTCGTGCTGGCGTTGCTTGGCGCGTGCTGATCGAGCACTCGTGCTCGCGCTGTTCGGACGCTGGTCGCTTTCACTCATGCGAATGTACGTGCAAAGTCGTGCCGGCGCCCGCTCAATGCGTGCATGGGCGCGTACGCGCCGGGCGCCTAGCTGGTTTGCTGTTAACTTCAACGGGGTCTCTCCATGCGCGTGACGATGATCGGCGCCGGCTATGTCGGGCTTGTTTCCGGCGCCTGCTTTGCTGAATTTGGTCACCATGTGACCTGTGTCGACAAGGATGCGGAGCGGACCGCTGCGCTCAGCCGCGGCGAGATTCCGATCTTCGAACCGGGCTTGGCGGAGCTCGTCGCCGCCAACGTGCGCCAGGGACGGCTGCGCTTTGCGGTGAAGCCGACCGGCATCGGCGAGGCCGACGCCGTGTTCATTGCCGTCGGCACGCCGTCCCGACGCGGCGACGGTCACGCCGATCTGAGCTTCGTTTACGACGCCGTGCGGGAGATCGCGCCGCTATTGTCGCGGACGGCGGTCGTTGTCACCAAATCGACGGTACCAGTCGGCACCGGCGACGAGATCGAGCGCATTCTGCGCGAAAAACGCCCGGACGCCGAGATGGAGGTGGTCTCCAATCCGGAGTTCCTGCGCGAAGGCGCCGCTATCCACGACTTCAAGCACCCCGACCGCATCGTCGTGGGCACCGAAGATGCGCGGGCGCGTAACGTGCTTGCGGAAATCTATCGGCCGCTCTATCTGAACGCCGCGCCGATGCTCTATGTGAGCCGCCGCACGGCGGAGCTGATCAAATACGCGGCCAACGCCTTCCTCGCGACCAAGATCACGTTCATCAACGAAATCGCCGATCTCTGCGAAAGCGTGGGCGCCAACGTGCAGGATGTCGCGCGCGGCATGGGTCTCGACAACCGCATCGGCGCGAAATTCCTGCATCCGGGTCCCGGCTTCGGCGGCTCCTGCCTGCCCAAGGACACGACGGCGTTGCTCAAGACGGCGTTCGATCACGGCGCGCAATTGCGCATCGTCGAAACCGTGGCAGCGGTCAACGAGCAGCGTAAGCGCGCCATGGCGCGCAAAGTGGTGGTCGCGCTCGACGGCTCGATTCGCGGCAAGACCATCGCCGTGCTGGGCCTTACCTTCAAGCCCAACACCGACGACATGCGTGATGCGCCGTCAATTCCGTTGATCGTGGCCCTGCATGACCTCGGCGCCACGGTGCGCAGCTATGATCCGGTCGGCATGGAGCAGGCGAAGTCGTATCTACCGAACGTGACCTATTGCGGCAGCGCCTACGAAGCCGCAGAGGGCGCCGACGCCGCGGTGATCGTGACCGAATGGGAGCAATTCCGCGCGCTCGATCTGGAGCGGCTGCGTTGTCTCATGGCGCGACCGGTGATCGTCGATCTGCGCAACATCTATCGCGCCGATGAAATGAAGCGGGCGAACTTTCGTTACCTTGCAGTCGGGCGGCCGGACGCCGAGCGATATGCGGAGCGCGCCATGCCTCGGCGCCGCAAAGGAGCCGGCACCAAATCCAGAACAACAGAGCCCGCCGAGGCGCTGTAGCACGGTGGGGCGACAATTGCGGCTCAGGTGCAGCGGCCCAACAGGCCGACGCAGTTCGCGCCGTTCCTGAGACGCGTCCTTAACGCAATCGGCGCAATTTTAGAGGATCGCACCAATCAAACTTTCACAGTTTGAGGCGATAATCCTCCCATCGCGCGCCGATGTGATCCCGGTTTCGGCGGGATGTCGGGCCGCATCGATCCGGGTTCGCTGTATGAAGTTTCTGGACCAACTGTTACGAGGCCGTACGCTTTACCTGCGAGGCGCATGCCGTCATCTCGGTGCGAATGATGCTCTTTGCGTCAGGCGATCCAGCCGCAGTCGCGGAAGCGGGGCTGATGTTTTCCGAGAAGCTTCTCGCTTTCGCTGACGCTCAGGCGGCCGCCGAACAGGCGCTCGCGGACGGGCTCGGCCTTTATGAAGCGGCCGAGCGGGCCTACTTGCCGCTGCGGCATTGCGTGCACGAGAACAGTCAAAGACTGTTGCCGGCGACGCACTGACGCAGTGATCCGCGGCGTAATCGCCGCAGATCATCGGCTTTTGACCGGGCGTCAAAATCAACGGACCGGCGCATCCGGCCTCATGTAAGGGTTCAGGGCTTCCAGCGGAATCTCGACATCGAACTCTCCGCCGGTCATGCCCGATAGTGTGCCGATGAGGAAAATCACGGTGGCCTTATCCGTGCCCCACAGCCAATTGCGGCTTTCTGCCAGGGTGTCGGCTATCTCGGCGTCATCAAGATCAGGTGCCTCTCGCTCGCTGAACTGGTTATGCAGCTCGTCTTTACAGCGGCCGGCGACAAACGCCTTCCAGTCCATGTTCGCGGCGAACACTTCGTCGAGCGCGATCAGGCGCGCCTTCGCCAAATCCCATGTAAAGGATTGCTGACCGAAGGCATCGTGGTTGCCGCCGGTGAAGTCGTCAGTCGAGACCTGAAGGCTGACGACGCGGCGATCGAATCGCACCGCGGTATAAACGCGCCGCGCAAACAGCTTCATCTCGCCAACATCCTCGTCGAGCGGGAACAAGTCTTTGTCGTCCATTCGCCAGCGGTCGAGTTTCAGGGTCTTGACGATGAAAGCGTTGAAGGCGGCTGAATGCGGTCCGCCGCTCATCCACGGATAGACGTCGGTTTCTTCAATGTGCGCCTCGGCGCGGGCGCGAAACCGCATGCGCGGTTCAAGCAGCAGGGTGCCGGCCTTGTCCACTTTCAGGTCGCTGAACAGGTTGCCGCGATCGCCATAGGCCGTGTTCAGACATTCGGTGATGACGTTCCGGTCGCCGAACACTTCGGGCATCGGCACGTTTGCCCCGCAACTTTGCATCGCGTAGGCAAGCCACGCCCGCTGCGCGGACTGAATGGTGACGAAACTTTCGGGAGATAGGTCACGCTTGAGCGCGGTGTAGGCTTCGCCCAACGCCTTGTCGGACTTCGAAAGCGCCGCATCGATGCAGATCAGCCGCTCACCGGTCGTCGTCGCGGCAGTGCAATCGAAGCTCGGACCGCTGTATCCCGCCTTGTACTGCTGCGGGTCCATGCCGGTCGGTCGTTCGAGTGTATAGACGATGCCGTCTTGCAGCGTCACCAAGTCGGCGTTGTCGTCGAAGTAAAAGTCGCGCACGTCAGTGCCGCAGACGACCCGGAAGGTCAAATATTGTCCGCTCAAATGCACCGTCTTCGCCAGTCTTCCATCCCTGTCGCCGACGAGCGCGCCACCGAATGCGTCGTCGCGATAGGTGACGCCGGATGAGTATTTCGCGTCCTGGCAGGCCAGCGGTGCCGGGCCTTTCACTTCGTTGGCGGCAAATTCGACGGCGTATTCCAGGAGGGGCGCATCTTTTCTGGTAAGCTTGCGCGGTTTCGTCCAGGGCGCAGATTTCGCCCCGATAATGCGCCAGACGCCGGCGAAACCCGCCTCCGGAGAGGCTCCGGCAGGCAACATCGGCCCCGATTGCGCCGCAGACAGCGGCAGCGCAGCGATCAAGCCGGCGATTGCAAACACCCGGGTCAATGTCACCGCGCCGTCAGCTTTACGCATGGATCGGCCGGTTTTCATTTTCGCAGATTACCTTCGGCATTGGCCTTTCCCTCCAGCCGGGAAAGGTTTTGTTTACCATGTTTGTTTACGAATACAGGCCTGATTGCCGCATTGATCGTCGTGACGGTCCGGCAAGCATCGCACATTCGTTGCCCGCTCGCGGAGCGATCCATGCTGATGGCCAGCCGAGTAACAATCGGGCCGCTCGTTCCCGAGGATTTCGGCCCGGTGTTTTGCTGGATCAATGACGTGGCCGCCGCGCGCCTCGACTTCGCCTATCGGCCCGTCGACATGATGAGCCACCGGCAATGGTGGGACGGCCTCGGCAAGGACGCAACGAAAGTCGTCTTCGCCATCAGAAAGACGGCCGAACCAACCGTCATCATCGGCTACGTACAGGTCAATGGCATCAACAGTGTGCATCGCTCGGCGGAGCTCGGCATCAGGATCGGCGAGGAGAAAAACCGCGGCCAGGGCTACGGCCAGGAGGCTCTGCGGCTGGCGGTGGAGTTTTGCTGGAACCACCTCAATCTGAACCGGATCCAATTGATCGTATTCAAGCACAACCATCGCGCCATCGGCGCCTACAAGGCCGTCGGTTTCAAGAAAGAAGGCGTATTGAAGAAGGCCGCTTTCATCGGCGGCAGCTGGGTCGATCTGATGCTGATGGCGGCGTTGCGGCCGCGGCCGGCACGGCAGCACAGGGCGCAGGGCACGGCGCATGCCACAGCGGCCATGGCGGTACGGCGCGCTGCTATCGAAACGGGCGCCGTTCCGGAGCTGCGTCGCTCCGCCTGACGGCGTGGCCGCTCTGTTCGCCGCTCCTTATTGCTCCATCAGGTGATCGTACCTGCGATCAGCTTATGTCCCAGCATCTCTTCGACGCTTCGGAACGTATCGCTGAACGTTCGAATCTCGATGATATTATCGCAGCGGAAGCGGAAGAAATGGGCGCCGTGGCCCTGAGCCGATCGGCCGGTTTTTCGGCTGACAAAGCGGGAAAACAGCTGAACCGCTGCACTGTCATTTTCGACCACAATGGACAACGGCTCACAGCTGACGAAATCAAACATGGCATGAGTGCCGCGCAGCACTTCTGCCATTTCCGCCTTGCCGCGACGATGTCCGAGGAAGGGAAACACTTGCACCGGCGAATAGCTGATGAATTCGATATCGTCATCAAGGGCGTTGAGCACAAAATCAAGCTTTCCCGCCTGGAACGCCGCGTAGAGCGTCCTGAGCCGTTCGCGCAAAACATCGTTCATCGCGTCCCCCAGAGAATCAGGAGGGTATCGCGAAATACCGGTTGGCGACGACCAACCGGGCGTTGCACGCCGCTCGACGATCATTCGGTTTTGTAGTCAGTTTTTCAGCGCCATCAGCACGGCCGGCGCCGCGAAATTGACAATCAGCGGACGGCACGTCATCACCCAGGTGATGCAGATCAAGCCGAGTTTCCCGCGTACCACATCGGCGCCGCTCACGTTCCCGCACTTGGCGCCGCCCGCGCCGGCCGCAGTGATCGAAGTCGCGCCCGGCGTCCTGTGGACGCGGCTCGCTTTGCCGTTCCTCCTCGACCACGTGAATATCTATTTCATCGAGGACGGCGATGGGTGGGCGCTCATCGATACCGGTCTTGGCGACAAGGCGACGCAAGCCGCTTGGCAGGCCCTCCTCGATGGACCGTTGCGCGGGCGGCCACTGACGAGGATCATCGCCACGCATTTCCATCCCGACCATGTCGGCGCGGCCGGGTTCTTGCTGCAGCGCTTCGACGTGCCGCTCTACATGTCGGCCACCGAATATCTGCAAAGCCTCAACATTCATCTCGATCCGGGTGCGCTCGAAGCCGAGCATTACCGGCACTTCTATCTCGATCACGGTCTCGACACCGAGACGACGCAGAGCGTCGTCACCAGCGGACACGCCTATCTCAAACTGACGTCGGGATTACCGCCGACCTATCACCGCGTGGTCGCCGGCGATGTGCTGCGCATTGGCGGGCGGGAATTCGAGGTGCTCACCGGCGGCGGGCATTCGCCCGAAGAAGTCATGCTGATGTGCCGGTCGGACAAATTGTTTCTCGCCGCCGACCAGGTGCTGCCCAACATCTCTCCCAATGTCAGCGTCGTTGCGGTCGACCCTGAAGGCGATCCGCTCGGATATTACTTGCGGTCTTTGCACGCGCTGAGACGGGATATTCCCGACGATGTGCTGGTGCTTCCCGGGCACAATCTGCCGTTCTATGGGCTGCACGCGCGCGTCGCCGAATTGATCAGCCATCACCAAGCACGCTGCGATCGTATCGTGCAGGCTTGCC
Source organism: uncultured Alphaproteobacteria bacterium (assembly GCA_963832605.1). Lineage (GTDB taxonomy): Bacteria > Pseudomonadota > Alphaproteobacteria > Rhizobiales > Xanthobacteraceae > BOG-931. Next base: position 31,716 of record CAWHUO010000019.1, read on the forward strand.
GCACGGCGCCTAAATCGGCGGCCGAGCTGATACCGTTCGTGTACACGCGCAAGCTCGATCCCCACCAGATGGGCTTTGCCTTCAGCGAAGTCCTGGCGCATGTGAACTACATGCTGCGGCAAGGCACGCTGAAGCCGGCCGCGAGCACCGACGGCATCGGCCGGGTCGGCGCGGCGTAGGGAACCGCCCCGCGTTCCACGAAAAGACGCCGCCGCGAGCCGCGAGGCGATCAACTTTGCGAGATCGCGCGCCTGTTCACGAGATTGCGCGGTTGGAGAGTTAGTTTCCCCAAGGCTCAAATGTAATTGGAATGGAGCACTGTCATGGCCCACCACGTGACACTTCACACTTGCCAACGCCGCCGCGCTGCAGGGCTTTCAGTCGCATCTTTTTTCGCCACGCTGATGCTGTTGGCGGCGGCGCCATCGGCCTATGCCCAGTCGAATCCGAGCGGCGCGCAAGCCGATGCCTGCGCCGGCAACGATAGCGGCATCACGCTCTCCCCCGGCTTCTGCGCAAGCGTCTTCGCCGACAATCTTGGTCACGTCCGCCACATGGTGTTCGGGCCCACTGGCGTGCTCTACGTCAACACCTGGAGTGGTCGCTATTACCGCAACGACAAACCGCCGGCCGGCGGTTTCCTGGTGGCGCTCAAAGATACGAAAGGCGACGGCCACGCCGACGTGGTCGAACGCTTCGGCGACGGCGTGCCGCAGGGCTCGGCAGGCGGCACCGGCATCGCTATTTACGATGGCGGCCTCTACGCCGAACAGAATGACAAGATCATCCGCTATCCGCTGCCGGCGGATTCCATCGTGCCCAAAGAGCAGCCGCAAATCATCCTGTCCGGCTTGCCGCTCACTGGCGACCATCCCATGCACCCCTTCATCATCGACGCGGAAGGGCACATGTATGTCGACCTCGGCTCCGCCACCAATTCTTGTCAGATCGAAAACCGCACGCTCAACTCGCCCGGCCACGAGCTCTGCACCGAACTCGAAACCCGCGCCGGCATTTGGCGCTACGAGGCCAATAAGAAAGATCAGCACTTCTCGCCGGCGGATCGCTACGCGACCGGGCTCCGCAATGGTGAAGGCTTTGCTTTTGATTCATCGGGACGGCTATTCGTCACGCAGCATGGCCGCGATCAACTCTCTCAGAATTGGCCGAAGCTCTACACCTCCGAGCAAAGCGCCCAGCTGCCGGCCGAGGAAATCGTCGAGTTGAAACAGGGCGCTGATTATGGCTGGCCGGAGTGCTATGACGACGGCTCCCAGACCAAGCTGGTGCTGGCGCCGGAATATGGCGGCGACGGCGGCAAGAAAGTCGGCGTCTGCGCCGACAAGACGGCGCCAGTCGCCGCCTTGCCCGCGCATTGGGCGCCGAACGATCTGCTGATCTACGAAGGTAAAGCTTTTCCGGCGGCCTATCAGGGCGGCGCCTTCGTCGCCTTCCATGGCTCGTGGAATCGCGCGCCTGAACCGCAGGGCGGCTACAACGTCGTGTTCCAGCCGCTCAAGGACGGCAAGGCATTCGGCAACTTTGTCGTCTTCGCTGATGGATTCGCCGGTGCCGTGAAGGAGCCCGGCCAAGCGGCGTTCCGACCGTCAGGTCTCGCCATGGGACCAGACGGCGCGCTCTATGTTTCCGAGGACAGGCACGGCCGCATCTGGCGCGTGACTTATCACGGCAATGCCAATGCGCCGGTGGCGCCCGCGCCTGCGGTCGCCGCAGCGACTTCCGGCGAACCCGGTCCGCCGGAAGGCACGCATCCCGACGCGGGACGAACCGTGCTGGCGTCGCTTCCAATTCCTCCCGGCGCGACAAAAGACGAGGTTGCGCTCGGCGACCGCATCTTCCACGGCGAAGCCGCGGGCGGCACCTGCACCGGCTGCCATGGCTCAGATGCCAAGGGCAGTCCGGAAGGGCCCTCGCTGGTCAACGGCCATTGGGTCCAGAGCGACGGCAGCCCCAAATCGATCGAACAGGTGATTGCCAACGGCGTGCCGAAGCCGCGTAATTATTCAGATCCCATGCCCCCCAAAGGCGGCGCGGAGTTGTCCAACTCGGACGTTGCCGCCGTCGCCGCTTACGTCTGGGCGATCAGCCATCCGGATGGAAAATAACACCCAACAACCAAACACAACGGCCGCCCGGTTTCCCGGGCGGCCGCTTCGCGTCTATCAGTTAAAGAGCAAGATCGAAATCTCTTAGCCCCACCTGATGGCGATGGCGCCTCTGATCGGCAGCGGGCGGGTGCGCACGCGGCCGCCGTCGTTGCCCGATTGAATGAGCCACATGCCGTTTTCCTGGCCGACGATCTTGCCGACATGATGCGGCCAGACCACGACCGCGCCGACGCCGGCCGGCCCGGGCTGTCCCCACCGCGCCCAATTGCGGGCGAGGTTGAACTGCGGACCGGGATCGCTGCCGACGAGCTGCCTCATCTCCCAGCCGCACCAGGCGCGCGGCCGTCCGCCAGGCCCACCATGGTATGTGGCACCAGCCGCCCATGCGAACGAGGCCGCTGGCGAGCGTTGCTCGCTCCATGCCGACTGATCATCTGAACCGCCCCAGGGCGAATAACCTCCAGCGCCAATATCGCGCCTCGCTTGATGGAAAACGCCATGCCGGGCGTAAGCGGCATGCCGGTAATGATGATGCTCCCGCGCGTGTGCGGTTTGCGCAAATGTTAAAGCCATTGCGAACGCGGCGGTTAACGTGGTCACTCTCATCAGAATACTCCTCGTGCTTTTTCGTCCTGCATCCGCAGACAAAAACCTCGCCCAAATCTCACGATCTGGACGAGGTTAAAACGGATGCAAATGCCTTACTGAAAGCGAGGCACGCGGCCTCATAGCATCTCTAAAAATTTTTGAGCTGCCCTAATTTGCATAACGACTATTTGTTTGCTGGGCGCCTTATGACATTTTTTCGCCTCTTTTACACGGCGCGAAACTTGTTAATCATTTTGTTGATTCTGTGAACGCTGCGCACTCCGACAAAGATGCCGGACACCTATTTGAAATTGGTCGATACGTCGTTTACCGGCTGCCGCGATTCCATTTTGATGAAACTGATCCGACCTTGCGCCGCGGCGAGCGCTTCCGCCAGATCGACGCTGCGGATCGACTGATCGTCATAGGTTCTGAAGTACCAGCGCAGGTTCTTCAGATCCGACGCGCTGGTCCAGGTAGTGGCTTCGGCGTGCATCTGACCGCTGTCCACCTCGCGTACTGCACCGAACGGAATGTCAAAGTTGTTGAGGATATGGAAGGCCTGCAACACGGCTGCCGCCGCCGTATCAGAGGGAATTGCCGATTGCGAGAAAGCCACCGCGCGCACGAAGCGGGACGGTGGCGTGAAGTCGCCGGGCAATCCGCGCAGCCCCGAGCCTTGGCCGAGCTGCGCGAGCTTGATCCCGCCGACTCCGATCGGCGGAACGTTGGTGGCGGTGAGGTTCACATAATTGCGCAGATTGGTCATATGCCAGTCGAAGGTCGGCGAATTGGTCATGACCCCGAGCGGGTTGTCGTAAATCTTCAGCGATTCGTTCAACGGCTCGATCACCACCGATTTGCCGCTGCGATCGTGCACCACGAAGTGAACCGGCGCCGCCTGCTCGATGGCCTCGACCACGACCGGCACCAGTACGACCTTGTCGAAATTGGCCTTGACCTCCTCGACAGTGGCGAAGTTGCCGAGCAGCCAATTGCCGTATTCGTGCGGCGCCATCGCGCGCGCAGCGTTCTCGTTGGTCGCCTCGGCGTAGCTGGCATATCCCGGGAAATAGAACAGCCCGACATAGAGGCCCTGGTCGTTGAGGCCGTCAACGATCGCGGTCATGCCCTCGGCGTTGGCACCGAGGAATCCGTATTTGGTTTTGTAGCTGATGCCTTTGCCGCCGTCCGGCAGCGTGCCGGTCAGCGCGGTTCCGGCCGGGACCACCATCACCTCGGAGTGCAAGTCGAAGCCGAATTCCAATGTGCGCGCGGCAACGACGCCGCCGTCCTTGGCAACGAGGCGGATCCCGGTGCATGCCTGCGCCACCGGTGCGAAGGCGAGCGCCGCGGCGAGAATTCCAACAAGTAGTGAGCGAAACATGGCGCGCTCCTGAATGGGCCTGGCAGTTACGAATGCTAGCCGCGGGAGGGGCGGCGGCGCAAAGCGCGATCTGTTTCACGATAAGCAAATCGATGTGCAACAACATCTCATCAGTTTCAAATTGATTCGTTGCGATCAAACTGCGCGGCGGCGGTAGGTATTATGCCGGATGGCGAGCGTTCGGCCGGGCTGAGCAAAGCCACCCGCCGGCGACTCGCACGCGTCGCGCAATTTGTATAAATTAAGCAGCATGTCACAGCATCCGGCTCTCGCCCGCGCCGCTGCATTTTGCGATACCTTCGATCTGCGTGTGCCGATCTTGATGGCGCCGATGGCCGGCGCCAGCCCGGCGTCGCTCGCCATCGCGGTAGCGAATGCCGGCGGCTTGGGGGGCTGCGGTGCCCTGCTGATGCAACCGGACGCGATCGGGAAGTGGGCAACGGAGGTGCGCGCAGGCAGCAACGGCGCATTTCAACTCAATCTCTGGATTCCCGACCCACCACCGCGGCGCGATGCCGCTGCCGAAGATGCCGTGCGGCGCTTTTTGCGCGATTGGGGGCCGGAGGTCGCGCCGGAGGCTGGCGACGTGAGGCCGCCCGATTTTGCCGCCCAGTGCGAAGCCATGCTGGAGGCAGGACCTTCAATCATATCCTCGATCATGGGCGTCTTTCCGGAGCACTTCGTGGCCCGCATGAAGAGAAGCGGTATCAAATGGTTTGCGACAGTCACGACCGTCGCCGAGGCCAAGGCTGCGGAAAGCGCCGGTGCCGACGTCATTATCGCGCAAGGCATGGAGGCTGGCGGGCATCGCGGCGCATTTGATGCAACGAGAGCAGAAGTCGGCATGGTCGGGCTGTTCAGCCTACTGCCGACCGTCGTCAATGCGGTTCGCGTTCCCGTGGTTGCGTCGGGGGGAATTGCCGACGGGCGCGGCGTTGCCGCGGCTTTGCTGCTGGGCGCTTCTGCAGTCCAGGTCGGCACCGCGTTGCTCTGCTCCCCCGAAGCAAAAATTGCTACAGCCTGGGCGGACGCGATTGCACGAACTGCGCCTGAAGACACGATGGTCACCCGCGCGTTTTCGGGACGGCCGGGCCGCAGCATCGCCACTGCTTACGCCCGAGCGGCAACGGCGCCGACGGCTCCGGCGCTAGCTCCCTATCCGGTTCAACGCGGTCTCACTGCGGCGATGCGGGATGCTGCGGCGAAGGCGAACGACATTGCGCGAATCCAGGCCTGGGCCGGTCAATCCGCCAGCCTGGCGAAAGCTGAGCCCGCCGGAGAGATCGTTCGGCGATTATGGGAAGACGCGCAGGCCCTGCTCGGATAGCGCGCTGCGATCCTCACTTCGCCGCCAATGCGACGCTGCGCTCACCGCGCCGACGGCCGGCGATATTATTTCGGCAGCGCCGCCTGGATCGCCTTCCAGTCGAATTTTTTCGCCAGCGTCAGCGCTTCGTCATCGGCTAGGCCGTTGAATGACACGCTGAACATCGCGTTTTTGCTGAGCGCCACGAGGATGGCGCCTGACTTGTCCTTGAAGTTGAAGGTTCTGCTCGCCGGAAAGCCATCGATGGTCGACGTATTCATGCGGCCTTCGCTGGTCTCGATGTTCATCCCGGTGTGCGTGGCTGCCAATGCTCCCTGCGCGGCCGCGCCGGTGATGATCTGCGCATGCAAGCGTGCAGCGCCGCGCTGGTATTCGCGGGTTGCAGTGATCATGCTGTTGCCTGGCATTTCCATTGATAGGCCCTCTGCCTTCTTGCCTTGCCAGCCATCGAGGTCAATGAGGAACGGAATAAAGCGCGCAAACGCCTGCTCGGCGAGTGCCGTCGAAGAGCGGAGCAGCCAAGCGAGCGGTAATGCGGCCAAGACAAGATGCACTGCGCGGCGACGATTGATCATTTGGCCCCCCCCAACAATTCCGCGCACCCTAGCAAGCCTTGCCTTCGACGGGAATGGCCATCAAGTTCCAGACGTTCACGACGGCGGCCGGCTCACCTATCTGCTGCACCGGGTGGAAGACGTCACTAAGTCAAACATTTTCAGGCGCGGTGACCGCAAAGCTGAGAGCGCGCAATAGTTGGGAGTTGACGTGGCGGCGCGACAGTGAAGATTAGCTTCGCTGTCGCGCCTTTACGCTTGTACGCTCGTGCGGACGGTTACGGGCAGGGATGCTGCTGGCCGTCGAAGCCCATATATATTCCGGTCGACGGATTGTACGACCGGAAGCGCGCCTCACATGACGCGACCGTTCCGGAGTCTGGGCCGCCTTGCATGACCATCGTGCTGGGCGCTGGCGCCGGTGCATAGGTGTAGCCCGGAGAGTAGTCATAGTAGCCGGGCGCCGCGTAGGCCGGCCCATACGCGTAACCGGGCGCATAGTCATAGTAGCCGGGCGCCCATAACGGCGAAGTTACCGCTGCTACCGTTCCGCCGATCACCCCGGCGGCAACCGCGCCGGGACCGTAGTCCCATCCGGGACCCCATCCCCAACGGGGACGGTACTGTGCGGAAGCGGGTCCGACACTTGCCAAAACGGCGCAGGCCATCAGTGCAAGCGCCGCGGCGCCACCCAAAAGTTTCGCTCTCATCTTGCTCTCCATTGCTGGAACAAGGTTCCAAGTTTTCTTGACGCTCGCGATCGGTCTTTGCGATCGCATCACTGAGCGCCAATGATCGAGAGCAAACTCTGGTTCCCGGGCGCGACGTTCGTTCTCAGCTCATGATGGGTGGCAGTTCCACGCGCAGCGGAGGAACCGGCGCTGGAACAATCCGGCCATCGCGGCGAAACGCGGCCAACTATCGCGCGCGCTTGCGTTCCTCCGGCACGAGTGAGATCGTCAGCCGCTCGGTGCCGCGCAGCACATCAAAAGCGACGCTCCGCCCGATCTTCTCCCCGGTGAGCGCGCGGATCAGATCGTCGGCGCCGGCGATCACGCCGCCGTCGAGGCCAAGCACGATGTCGCCCGCCTTTAATCCGGCGCGATCGGCGGCACTGCCTGTTTCGACGGCGGAGACCATCACCGCGTTTTCCTGATCAAGACCAAGCGCGCGGCGGAGCCGCGGCGGCACTGCGGTCTGCTGCGCGGAAACGCCGATAAAGGCGCGGCGCACGCGGCCGTGCCGCACCAATTCGCCGAGCACGAAGCTCGCGGTATTGGCGGCGACTGCAAAGCAGATGCCCTGCGCGCCCATGATCACCGCGGTGTTGATGCCGACGACCTCGCCATGGGACGAAACCAGCGGGCCGCCGGAATTGCCGGGGTTGAGCGCAGCATCGGTCTGGATCACGTCGTCGATCAGGCGGCCGCTGCGGGCGCGCAGCGAACGGCCGAGTGCCGAGACGACGCCGGTGGTCACCGTCGATTCAAAGCCGAGTGGATTGCCAATGGCGATCACCAGCTGGCCGCGTTTGAGCCGTTTGGAATCGCCGAGCGGCGCTGCCGGCAGCGTCACCGGTTCGTCGACGCGAATCAGCGCGAGATCGGTATCAGGGTCATCGCCGACCAGGCGGGCGCGCAGATGTTGACCGTCGGCGGTGGTGACGTCGATTCGCCGCGCGGCGCCGGCGACGTGGCTGTTGGTGAGGATGAGCCCGTCGGGCGCCAACACGACGCCCGAGCCGGAGCCGCCGCGGGATGGTCCCTCGGCTTTCCCGGTGCGCACGGCAAGGCCGACCACGGCCGGGCCGACCCGGTCGACAACGTCGATCACCGCGCGGGAATAGGCGTCAAGCAGCGCTTGGTCTTCGGGCGGAACTACGAATTGACCGGCTGCGGCGGGTCGGCCCCCGCCCAGGCCGGCATCATTCAAGGGCATTATTTTCACGGGAAGTTGCCTGTTTGGGTTGGCTCGCCTGGCGCGAGCCCGATCGGATATATGGGAATTCCGCTAAGGCCCGGGGAGGGCGACAATTTCTTCTGCGGTTGACAGCGGCGAGCACTTATAGTGCGGATGCGGGAAACTTCCTGGGAGGCCTTATGGCCAACGCCAATGCGGCCCGGCCGGCTGTTGCCCTCTTGCTCGCTGCAGCGCTTTCGTCCCTTGCCGGCTGCGGTCAAAGCCAGCAGCAGGCCGGCGCGCCGCCGCCGCCGACGGTGACGGTGGCGAAGCCGGTGCAGCGCACGGTCGTTGATCAGGACGAATATGTCGGGCGCTTCGTCGCCGTCGATGCGGTTGACGTGCGCTCGCGGGTGTCCGGCTATCTTTCCGAGATCCATTTCACCGATGGCCAGATGGTGAAAAAGGGCGATCTCCTGTTCGTCATCGATCACCGGCCGTTTCAGATTGCGCTCGAGCAAATGCGCGCCAATCTGGAGCAGGCGCGCGCCAATCTCGCCTTCACCGAGGCCGATCTCGCCCGCGGCCAGGAATTGTTGCACAATAAGACCATCACCGAGCAGACCTACGACCAGCGCACGCAGGCCAAACGCGTGGCGGAAGCCTCCGTCACCGCGCAAGAGGCGATGGTCCACTCGGCCGAGCTCGACCTCAATGAATATTCCCAGCTGCGCGCGCCGGTCGACGGCCGCATCGGCGACCGCCGCGTCTCGGTCGGCAATCTGGTCACCGGCGGCAACGGCAGCAACACGACGCTGCTCGCCACCATCGTCTCGATCGATCCGATCCGCTTCGAATTCACCTTCGACGAGGCTTCCTACCTGCGCTACCAGCGTTTCGCCGGCGCCAACGGGCAAATGGGGAGCAGCGAGGGCGGTGCGGTGCCGGTCGCGCTCAAGCTGATCGACGAGACCGACTTCCGGCACACCGGCAAGATGGATTTCGTCGACAACGCCATCGACCGCTCCTCGGGCACCATCCGCGGCCGCGCGGTTTTCGATAATCCCGGCGGCCTGTTCACGCCCGGCATGTTCGGCCGCATCCGCGTTCCCGGCTCGCCGCCGCATACCGCGTTGCTCATTCCCGACGCAGGCGATCGGCACCGAGCAGGCGCGCAAATTCGTGCTTGTCGTCGATGACGGCGGCGTGGCGCGGCAGAAATACGTCATGCCCGGCCAGCTCGACGACGGCTTGCGCGTGATCAAGGAGGGCCTTGCCGCCGCCGACCGCGTGATCGTCAACGGCCTCATGCGCGCGCGCCCCGGCGTGAAAGTCACGGTAGAAGAGCAGGCTCCTCCGGCTGCCTCGTCGGCGCACCAAGACGCCGCGCAGGCGAAGGCGGACTGAGGCCGGGATGCGCATTTCGCATTTCTTCATCGACCGGCCGATCTTTGCCGCCGTGATCTCGATCGTGTTCGTGATCCTCGGCGCCGTGTCGTTTTCGCGCCTGCCGATCGCGCAATACCCCGAGATCGCGCCGCCCTTGATCAGCGTCACCGGCCAATATCCCGGCGCCAGCGCCGAGGTCGTGGCCTCGACCGTGGTCACGCCGATCGAGCAGCAGATCAACGGCGTCGAGAACATGATCTACATGGCGTCGAACTCGACCGCCGACGGGCGCTTCTCGATCGCGGTCAGCTTCGAACTCGGCACCAATCTCGACATCGCCCAGGTGCAGGTGCAGAACCGCGTCGCCATCGCGCAGCCGCGGCTGCCGGCCGACGTGCGCAATATCGGCGTCACGGTGCAGAAAGTCCTCGCCCGACCTGATGATGGTCGTGCACCTCTACTCGCCCGACCAGTCGCGCAACTCGCTGTTCATCTCCAATTACGCCACGCTCGAAGTGACCGACGCGGTCACCCGCGTCGACGGCGTCGGCTCGATCATCGTGTTCGGCGCCCGCGATTATTCGATGCGCGTGTGGCTCGATCCCGATCGCCTGCAATCGCTCGGCCTGACCGCGACCGACGTCACCAACGCGCTGCAGGGGCAGAACATCCAGGTCGCCTCCGGCATGCTCGATCAGCCGCCGGTCGCGCATCCGGGCGCCTTCCAGATCGCGGTGCAGACGCTCGGCCGCCTCGCCGATCCCGACGAATTCGCCTCGATCGTGGTCAAACAGACGCCCGGCGCCGTGGTGCGGTTGAAGGACGTCGCCAGGGTCGAGCTGGCGGCGCTCGATTATTCGTCGAATTCCTATCTCGATCACGATCCGGCGGTGGCGCTCGCCATCTTCCAGCGCCCGGGCTCCAATGCGCTGGCCACCGCCGAAGGCGTCAAAAGCCTGATGGACCAGCTGTCGAAGCGATTTCCGCCCGGCGTCAAATACGACATCTTCTTCAATCCGACCCAGTTCATCCAGCAATCGGTCGACGCCGTGATCGAGACGATCGGCGAGGCGATCGTGCTGGTCGTGCTGGTGGTGATCCTGTTCCTGCAGACCTGGCGCGCGGCGATCATTCCGCTCGTCGCCATCCCGGTGTCGCTGATCGGCACCTTCTTCTTCATGGCGGCGTTCGGCTTCACGCTCAACAATCTGTCCCTGTTCGGGCTGGTGCTGGCGATCGGCATCGTGGTCGATGACGCCATCGTCGTGGTCGAGAACGTCGAACGCAACATCGCCTCGGGCCTGGCGCCGCGCGAAGCGGCGCGCAAGAGCATGGACGAGGTCGGCTCGGCGCTGATCGCCATCGCGCTCGTGCTCTGCGCCGTGTTCGTGCCGTCGGTGTTCATCACCGGCATATCCGGGCAATTCTACCGGCAGTTCGCGCTGACCATCGCCGGCGCCACCATCATTTCGCTGATCGTCTCGCTGACGCTGTCGCCGGCGATGTGCGCGCTGCTGCTGAAGCCGCACGCGATCCGACGCATCGCGACCGCTGGTGGGAGCGGCCGATCCACGGCTTCTTCCGGCCTTTCAATCGCGGCTTCAACGGCCTCGGCGCGCGGCGTCTCCTGGCTCGCGACGCGCACCGTGCGCCGCGCCGGCGATCATGGTGGTCGATCTATGTCGTCGTGATCGGTTTCGGCCTCAACCAGTTCCGCCAGACGCCGGTCGGCTTCATCCCGCAGATCGACGCCGGCTACATGATCGTCGTGGTGCAGCTGCCGCCCGGCGCGTCGCTGGCGCGCACCGACGCGGTGCAGCAGCGCGCGCTCGACATCGCGCTCGAGCGTGCCCGGCGTCGCCCACGGCGTGAACGTCGTCGGCTTTTCCGGCGCGACCTTCACCAATTCGCCCAACGCCGGCGCGATCTTTCTGGTGCTCGATTCCTTCGAGAAGCGCGCCAAGGATCCGCGCCAATCGGCGCAGGCATCCAGGCCGAGCTCAATCGCCGGCTGTCCAAGATCCAGGACGGCTTCTTCGTCGCGGTGCTGCCGCCGCCGGTGCGCGGCATCAGCAATGCCGGCGGCTTCCGCATGATCGTCGAGGACCGCGCCGGACACGGCTCGGCGGCGCTGCGCAGCGCCACGGCGGCGATCATGGCGCGCGCGGCGCAGACGCCGGGCCTGACCAACGTGTTCACGCTGTTCGAGACCTCGACGCCGCAGCTCTATCTCGACATCGACCGCACCAAGGCGCAGCTGCTCGGCGTCAACGTGCACGGACGTGTTCAACGCGCTGCAGGTCTATATCGGCTCGTCCTACGTCAACGACTTCAATCTGTTCGGACGCACCTTCCGCGTCACCGCGCAGGCGCGTGACGAGGACCGCCAGGATATCGCCGATGTGCTCAAGATCCGCGTGCGCAATACCAACGGCGACACCGTGCCGCTTGGCTCCTTCACCACCGTGAGCGACATTTCCGGCCCGTTCCGGGTGCCGCGCTACAATCTCTATCCCTGCGCCGAGCTCGACGGCGCCGCCGCGCCCGGCTATTCGCAGGGCCAGGCGATTGCGATCATGGACAAGCTCGCGGCGGAAACGCTGCCGGAAGGTTTTGCCACCGAGTGGACCTCGCTCGCGTTCCAGCAGATCAGGGCCGGCAATACCGCCATGTTCGCCTTCGTGCTGGCGGTGGTGTTCGTCTTCCTCGTCCTCGCCGCGCAGTACGAGAGCCTCACGCTGCCGCTGGCGGTGATCCTGATCGTGCCGATGTGCCTCGTTGCCGCCATCACCGGCGTCATCCTGCGCGGGCAGGACAACAATATCCTTACCCAGGTCGGCTTCGTGGTGCTGATCGGGCTGGCCGCCAAGAACGCCATCCTGATCGTCGAGTTCGCCCGCCAGCTCGAGGATCAAGGCCGCAACCGCTGGGAAGCCGCGGTCGAGGCGACGCGGCTGCGGCTCCGCCCGATCCTGATGACGTCGTTTGCGTTCATCCTCGGCGTCTCGCCGCTGGTCTGGGCGATCGGCGCCGGCGCCGAGCTGCGCCAGGCACTCGGCACGGCGGTGTTTTTCGGCATGATCGGCGTGACCGCGTTCGGACTGATTTTTACGCCAGTGTTCTATGTGATCGCCCGCGCGATTGCCCGACTTGGCCCGCGGCGCGGCAAACTGCGGCAGACGAAAGTGCAGCCGGCGGAGTAGCCGTTCTTCGACTACGGCTGACGCCAATCGGCATTGGTGCGCAAGGCGAAATTGTCCGCCGCTGCACATGAGCTAAAGCGTTGTTTCTGCGGGTGCCGCGAAGCATCGGGACATCTACCTATGCCCGCGTTTGCAGATTTTTTCGTTCATTCAGTATTTAGCTGAGCTGGCTCGGCTGATTTGCGGCCGATCATCCGGTCCAACTCGCCTTGTCGATGCCATGAGCCAACTTCTGTTTCTCACCGACACCCTGGCGAAAGCAGAGTCCATGCGGGTGTGGCTCGGTTCGAGCTTTGCGCTCGAAGTCATCCATTCCTCTCGAATAAGCGATGCGGTTCCAGACGACGACTTGCTCGTCGATATAAGCCTGACCAACGACATTATGTTTTTCCGAATCAGGAACTGGTTAAATCTCCGCCGTAGAGATCGAAAACTGATCTTTTTGGTCGACCGAAGTTCTCCAATCGAATCGATAAGGTCGAGTGAACTGGACGCCACGCATATTTGCCATCGTCCGCCCGACAGGAATCGCATCTTTGACGCGCTGTTGGGTGACTTTGGTTCTCTCGCGTCCGATGTATCGAGTCCGCCGCTCAAAAGCTGTCAGGGGGTCGGTCCGACGCTCAACGCGCTCGAGAGCATGTTCCGCTCGTCGCGCCAAGGTCTCGCGCTGGATCTGCCGGCGATAAACAGCGCCAGCGACATCGTGATCGAGACGGTACGAGGCATGGGATTGGAAGAGTGGCTTAACATCGTGCGAAGACATCACAGCCAAACCTACCAGCATTCTCTGATCGTGGTCGGGGTTACCGCCGCTTTCTGCGGCCGGCTCGGTTTTTCAAATACGGAGCAGTCGCGGATTGCGCTTGCGGCGATGTTTCATGATATCGGCAAGGTCTACCTTCCAATATCCGTGCTGGAAAAGCCCTCGGCTCTCGACGAAGGCGAATGGGCGGAGATGCGCAGGCATCCGCGGTACGGATACGAAACTTTGAGGCTGGTCTCCGGCATTCACAAGGACATTCTGGAGGTGGTCCTTCATCATCACGAGCTTCTCGATGGATCGGGCTATCCGGACGGATTGGCCTCGAACGGCATCGGCAACTCGGTGCGTATCGTGACCATCTGCGACATCTTCGCGGCCTTAATCGAACGGCGGCTGTACCGAAAAGCCATCTCCGGCGATGAGGCTTTGGGCAAAATGCGCAAGATGGGTGCGAAGCTCGATCAGGCTATCTTGCGCGAGTTTGCCTTTGCTTCGGATTTACGGTTGGTTGCCTGATTTAGGGCTTCTTCCCCGGCGCGCACGGTCTTGGTTTTCGGCGCGGCGTGGGATAATGGCAGACCGTATCTGCGACTGGATGGCGATGCCGAGGCCTTCGTTGCATAGCCCGACAAACATCGAGACCTCCTGGCCGGACGCGATCCATGCGCACTTCCGTCGCGTGGACATTCGCCAAATCGGTTATGTACCCGATGCTGGCCATAGCCGGCTCATTACGCTCTGCCGCGACGACCCAAACATCGCCGACGTTGTGCTGACCACCGAGGAGGAGGGGGTAGGGCTCGTCGCTGGCGCGGCGCTGGGCGGCCAGCGCGCCGCTTTGCTTATGCAGTCGAGCGGCGTCGGCAATTGCATCAATATGTTTTCGTTGCTGCGCAATTGCGGCTTCGGTTGTTTGGTGGTCGTGACCATGCGCGGCGAATTCGGCGAGTTCAATCCCTGGCAAGTGCCGATGGGCGCGATCACTGAGGAGGTTATGCGCCTTTCTGGCTTTCTCACCTATCGGATCGAAAGCGCCGACGCCGTCGATGAGATCGTCGGTGCCGGTTGCGACATGGCATTCGACGGCAATCTCCAAATTGCGATTCTGCTGTCACAGCGGCTGATCGGCCGCAAGCAATGGACGCGATAATGCTCGACCGGCGGGATTTTGTGCGGCAGCTCCTCGTCGACCGCGGCGATCTCCTTGTCGTCTGCGGCCTCGGCTCGGCGACCTGGGATGTCGCCGCGGCCACCATGCGCTCAACTTCTATCTCTGGGGCGCCATGGGCGGCACCGCGATGATCGGCCTTGGGCTGGCGCTGGCGCGGCCCGACCGCCGCGTTGCCGTCATCACCGGCGACGGCGACATGCTGATGGGGATGGGCAGCCTCGCGACCATCGGCGTCAAAGAGCCGAACAATCTCGCCATCGTGATGCTCAACAACGCGCGCTACGCCGAGACCGGCATGCAGCCGAGCCATACCGATGCCGGCGTCGATCTTGCCGGTACGGCGCTGGCGTGCCGGTTCAAACACGCGCGCACGATTTCGCACCTCGAGGAGGCGGCGGACATCCGTTCACTGCTCCACGCCGGCGAGGGCCCAATCTTCGTCGATGCGCGCATCAAAGCCGAGGATGTGCCGCGGGTGTTGCCGCTGCGCGACGGTCACGCGATTAAGCAGCGCTTTATCGCGGCTCTGAATTCCGCCTGATACGCAAGGCACGTCGCGGCGGGGCTCCAGAATTTGGCCGAAAACATGGGAGGGGTCCAACTTCAATGTGATTTCTCTATCCGTTGGTTTGCTTGTATGCAGTCTTCCGGCACTATGGGGCTGCATTGAGAGGGGAGATTGTCACATGATCCGCAGCGTTTTCATTGTCGCGGGAGTTGCCTTAAGCCTGACCGTCGCGTTGGCGCAGCAAGACCCGATCGCCGCTCGCAAGGCGCTGATGAAGGCCAATGGCGACGAGGCCAAAATCGGCGCCGCCATGATGAAGGGCGAGGCGCCTTTCGATCTCGCTGCGGCGAAGAAGATTTTCGCTGCATGGGAAGATGCGGCCATGAAGATGCCAGAGCTGTTCCCCGACAACTCGAAGACCGGCGGCGATACCGCTGCCCGTGCCGAAATCTGGCAGAACATTCCCGACGTCAAAGAAAGATTTGCCAAACTCGGCGCCGACGCCAAGGAGGCGGCCGCTACGGTCACCGATCTCAACAGCTTCAAGGCGTCGTTCGGCAGCATCGGCAAGAATGATTGCGGCGGCTGTCACGAAAAATACCGGGTCAAAAAGAGCTGACCGGAACGATGGCCGATGTCCGCTCGTCCTCGGGAATGTGGGGACCCAGTGCTGGGTTCCTGTCTTCGCGGGAATGAGCGGAGAAACACGGCGCGATGCGAACGCTCACGTTCATCGCCGCGGCCGTCGCCGCCGTCGCTGCGCTTCTTTGGGCGCTGACAATTCCGGCGACCGTTCCGGCTTCGGCGCTGCCGTCCGTATACGCCGGATATCGGCAACGGCCGGACGATGTTCGATATCGGCGGTTGCGCGTCCTGCCACGCCACGCCGAACGCGAATCCCAATAAGGTCGAGCGCACGCGGCTGGGCGGCGGCTTTGCTTTGAAATCGCCGTTCGGCACCTTCTATGCGCCGAACATCTCTCCCGACGCGCGCGACGGCATCGGCGCCTGGAGCGAGGCGGATTTCGTCACCGCGCTCTGCAAGGGAACCTCGCCGCGCGGCAAGCATCTGTTCCCGGCATTCCCCTATACGTCCTATGCGCGCATGGAGCTTTCTGATGTGCGCGATCTCTTTGCCTACATCAAAACTCTGCCGCCGGTGGCAGGCCGACCGCCCAAGCACGATCTCAAATTTCCCTTCAATGTCCGCCGGCTGGTCGGCGTGTGGAAGCTTCTGTTTTTCCACGTCGCGCCATTTACCGCGCAATCGGCGGAACTCAATCGCGGGGCTTATCTGGTCAATGCGCCCGGACACTGCGCGGAGTGCCACAGCCCGCGTAATTTTCTCGGCGCTGTTGTCGAAAGCCAGCGCTTCGCCGGCGGCCCTGCTCCGGACGGCAAGGCGTGGGTGCCGAATATTACGCCGACGGGGCTGCAGCACGATGACCCTGTGTGGTCGGAGAAAGACATCGCGAGCTATCTCAGTGACGGCATGGAGCCGGGCGGCGATTTTGCCGGCGGACCGATGGCGGAAGTTATTCGCAATACGTCGCTGCTCAGCGCCAGCGATCGCGCCGCGATAGCGGCCTACATTTATTCCTTGCCGCCGCGGCAAGGCCCGAAGCCGCCGCCGAAGAAGGAGTAGGACAGCTACGACCCGCCGAACGCCTTGAAGGTGATGATGGTGCGCGTGTCCTGCACGCCGGGGACGGTTTGCACCTTCTCGGCAATGAAATGGCCAATGTCGGTTCCCTGCTCGACATAGAATTTAACCAGCAGGTCGAAATCGCCGGCCGTCGAATAGATTTCCGAGGCGATCTCGGCATCCGCCAGCCTGTTGGCCACCTCGTAGGACTTGCCGAGCTGGCACTTGATCTGCACGAAGAAGGGAACCATGCGCACCTCCGGACGGGCCTACAGTACGAATAGCCAAGCCGGCTGCAAGAGCCGCGCCGGGCATAGTATCCTCAAGCCGGCGCTGAAAGACCACGCAAAATGCATGCACCGATCGAGTTCGCCGAAATCGCCGCCGATATTCTGGCGCGCGTGCGCGCGCGGGCGCCGCGCGTACACTGCATAACCAACAGCGTGGCGCAGCAATACACGGCGAATATGCTGCTTGCGGCCGGCGCGGTGCCGTCGATGACGATTTCGCCCGAAGAGGTCGGTTCCTTCGTCGCCGCCGCCGATGCCTTGCTGGTCAACCTCGGCACTTTCGATGCCGAGCGTCGCGCGGCGATCGAGGTCGCGATCGATGCCGCCGATGCGGCGCGGAAGCCTTGGGGCCTCGATCCCGTCTTCATCGAGTTGGCGCCTGCGCGCGCGCAGTTCGCGCGTCAACTCCTTGGCCGCGGGCCGGCGGTCGTGCGCCTCAACGCCGCCGAGTTTGCCTCGCTCTCCGGCGATGATCCTGCCGGCGACGCGCCGGACCGCCTGGCCAAGCGTCACGCGACGGTCATCGCGCTCACAGGCAGCTTCGACCTCGTGACCGACGGCCCGCGCCGCTCCACGATTGGCAACGGCGATCCCTTAATGCGACGCGTGACCGCGATGGGCTGCGCCGGCTCGGCGCTGGTATGCGCCGCACTCGTAGTCGAGGGCGATGCGTGGCTCGCGGCGAGTGCGGCGTTGACCGCGCTCGGTGTTGCCGGCGAAGTCGCCGCGCTGGAAGCGCGCGGACCCGGCAGCTTCGCGATCGCGATCATCGACGCGCTCTACGCCCTCGATGCTGCGACCTTACGCAAGCGCGCGCGGGTGTCGTGATGCGGGTCGATCTGCGCCTCAACGCCATCGTCGATCCCGAGCGCGCCGGTGGCTACGACCTGGTCGATCTTGCGCGCCGCGTTGCCGCCGGCGGAGCGACGCTGGTGCAGCTGCGCGACAAGAAAAGCGAAACGCGGGCGATGGTCGACGCGGCGCGCGCGATCAAGGCGGCGCTTGCTCCGTTTGGGGTATCGTTCGTCGTCAATGATCGCGTTGACGTGGCGCTCGCGGCGCCGGCCGATGGCGTTCATGTCGGGCCGGACGACATGGCGGTCGAAGATGTGCGCCGCCTGCTCGGGCCGAATGCGATTATCGGCCTGTCGATCAAAACGGTAATCGAAGCTGAAGCAGCGCCCGTCGAACTCATCGACTATGCCGGAATCGGCGGTGTCTACACGACGCTTTCGAAGCAGCAAAAGAGCGCGCCGATCGGGCCGGAAGGGTTCGCCGACGTGGCCGCCGTTCTGCGCAGGCGCAAGCCGCAACTGCCGCTCTGCGGCATCGCCGGCATTGATGCCGGCAACGCCGCCGCGGTCATCGCTGCCGGGGCCGATGGGGTTGCCGTCATTTCGGCGTTATCGCTCGCACCCGAACCGGCCGCTGCCGCGCGTGATTTGCGCGAAATCGTCGACAGCATGCTGGCGAAGCGCGGCACGTGATGCGTGCGGCGCCGATACATCATTTACTGATTGCCGAGCCGGTCCTGCGGTTGCCGAGACGCGCTCTGCGGCGGGCCCATGGTGTTGAACTTTGCCTTCTGTTCGTCGCTCAGCGAATCGTAGAACGCCGCGAGCTTCGGCCGCACGCTCTTCATGGCCTCCACCATCGCGCTCAGCCGCGTCTTGACGGCGTCGAGCCGAGCCACCGGAGTCTGCGGCATCTGAGTCGGGCATGAGGTCTGCAGCTGTTCAGCCGCATTTTCTGATGCCTTCTGCAGGCCGTCGAACGCATCCTGCTGCTGCGCGTTTGGCCGCACCACCTGCTCGATCCGCTGCACCGGCAGCTTGGCGACGTCGCCAGGCTTCGGGCCACAAAGCGCCGCCACATCGCCGCCGGCCGGCGCACCTTGTTCCGCTTGCGGCGCACCGGCTTTGCCGATCCCGTCCAATTTTTGCTTCTGCTCGTCGCTCAGCGAGTCGTAAAATTTCTCAAGCGGGTCGCGGACGACTTGCACCGCACTGATCATCGCATCGAGCCGCTGCTCGGCGGTATCGAGGCGCGCAACCGGTGTCAGTGGAACCGCGGTTGGGCAGGAGGCCTTGACAATGTCGCTGGCCTTGATCGATGCCTCGCGCAGATCGTCCAGGGCGGCGACCTGGTCGCCCGTCGGTCGCACGTCTTTTCGTATCTGCGCGATCGGGAGGTCAGTCACGCCCGGCGCGAGCCCGCTGCAGCTTTGCTCGGCTGCCTCATTCATTTGCGCGGCCGCCCGGCGCTCGGCGCCAGTCGTGCCGTAGTAGACGTTTGGAGCACCGGAATAGCCGTAGTCCGGCCCATAGCCGTAGTCCGGGCCCGAACATGCTGGCGAAGACGAAATCGGGGCCTAACGCCCAGAACGGGTCGTCATAGCCATAGGGCCAGAACGCGTAGGAGAAGACGTCACCAAAGAGGAAAGGCCAGAATACCGGTCCGGCCCAGCCACCCCAACCGCCGCCCCAGCCCGCTCCCCAAAAGCCGTGGCCCCACCGGTTCCATCCGCGCCCATCGCCGAATGCGTTGCGGTTGAAGCCGGCGCGATTCAAATTGTACAGGCCGTGGAAATCCCGGGCCGCCAACCGATTGTGAGCGAACTCGCCGCGGCCGGCCACGCGGTTGGCGCCGTGTACGCCACGTCCGGCAAAGCCGCGGCCGGCAACCCCGTGACCCACATGGCCGACGTGACCGGCAAACCCATGACCGGCGAAGCCGTGGCCAGCAAAGCCATGACCACCGAGGCCGTGGAAGCCGCCGCCGTGGAAGCCGCCGAAACCGCCATGGAAACCACCACCGCCATGGAAACCACCACCGCCATGGAAACTACCCCACCGCCATGGAAACCACCACCGCCGTGGAAACCGCCGCCCCCGTGCCCACCGCCACCTCCCCGTGCCGCTGACGCGTCGGTCGAAATACATGCCGCCGCAACGGCGGCACCGGCGAGGAGCGCGATAACAGTTCTGCTCGAAATGGCGCGATTTGACATGGCGCGATCTCCTTGGGCGCCGCAATCGGCGCATCCCGCCCCAATCAGAAACTTTTCGCGGGTGCGGAGGTTGCGCGCGATTGTTGTTAAATTTTCGCAATGGTTGCGTTGCAGCAACTGAAAGGCTGCGATTGTGGTCGGTCGTTCGGATATGGCTGCGTGGCCAAGCGCCGGCGTTGCGTTACATAGACGCGAAGGCAGGCTCGCGATGCGCGGATATCTGACCGCTTGAAAGCTCAAAGGAGCATTGTGCGATGACAGCCATCGCCTTGACCATCGCTGGCTCGGATTCGAGCGGCGGCGCCGGCATCGAGGCCGATCTTAAGACGTTTTCCGCGCTCGGCGTTTATGGTGCCGCCGTCATCACCGCGCTCACAGCGCAGAACACCAAGGGCGTGTTTGCCATCCACGACGTGCCGGCGGATTTTATTGCCGCGCAGATCAATGCTGTGTTCACCGATCTTGATGTCGGCGCGGTGAAGATCGGCATGCTCGCCAATGCGCCGGCGATCGACGTTGTCGCTGCCGCGCTCGACCGCTATCGTCCGCGTAACGTCGTGCTTGATCCGGTGATGGTCTCAAGCTCGGGCGCGCGATTGCTGCGTGAGGACGCGATCGGTCGGCTCCGCGAACTGGTCTCACGCGTGCGCGTGGTCACGCCCAATTTACCGGAAGCCGCGGCGCTGCTCGGCGCGCTCAGCGGCGCGCGACGAAGATGAAATGCGCAAGCAAGCGCAAGCGCTGCTGTCGCTTGGCGCCGGCGCGGTGCTGATCAAGGGCGGTCACGGCAGCGGGCCGGAGAGCGTCGACCTTCTGGTCGAGGCAAATAGCTGCGTGCGCCTGGCCGCGCCGCGTATTGAAACACCCAACACGCATGGTAGCGGCTGTACGCTCGCGTCCGCCATGGCCGCTGGATTGGCCAAAGGGCTTTCGCTCGAAGATGCGGCGAAACAAGCCAAGACTTATGTGAGTGCTGCAATCGCCGCCGCAGATCGGCTCGCGGTCGGCTCGGGCCGCGGCCCTTTGCATCACTTTCATGCCTGGTGGTAGCGCCTGACGCCCGACGACATGGCCTTTCGGGCCACCCGGAAAATTGCTACCGCTTGTTTCAACGGAAAAAGACTTGGGCGGAGATGACGACAATGTTCTCTACGCTTACCTCCATCGCCACGCTAGCAACACTGCTGGCGGCCGGGCAGGCGTCGGCGGCGGAATATGAGGTCGCGAACCATGCCGGCCTTGTTTACGCCGAGCACGACGGGACCAAGCTCATCGGAGATCTTTATCTGCCCAAGGGCCGCGAGCAAAGCGCCAGTGCTGGTGGCGGTTCACGGCGGCGGATGGCAAATCGGCAGCCGCGACTTTTACCGCTACTGGGGCTTGTTCCTCGCCCGCAACGGCTACGCGGTTTTTGCCATCGATTACCGGCTGGGCAAGCCCGGCGTTTATCCGGCCGCCGTCTACGATGCCAAGGCGGCGGTCCAGTTCGTGCGGGCAAAAGCCGCCGATTACGATCTCGATCCCGACCGTATTGGCCTCATCGGCAACTCCGCCGGCGCGCATCTTTCCGCGCTCGTCGCGCTTGCCGGCGACCAATACAATTCCGCTTACCGCGACGATGCCAATGCCGCCGTTCCCGCCAACGTCAAGGCGGTGGTCGGTTTCTATGGCGTCTACGATATGCACGCACAGTGGACCCACGATCTCTCCACACGTCCAAGCGATCTCATTGTCGAGAAATTTCTCGGCACCTCGCCGATGCAGAACCGGCGCATCTATTTCGAGGCTTCCCCGATCAGCCACGCCACCGTCGATCACAATAAAATACGCTTCCTGCTCATTCACGGCACCGATGACGACATTGTCGATCCCCCGACCCAGTCGGGCGCCTTTCTTACCGCGCTGACCCAGGCCGGTTTTTTCGTTCGGCGAATCATCATTCCCGGCGCCGGGCATTTCTGGTCAGCTGATCCGTTCGAAAACGAGCCGCACAGCTACAGCGCCCTGGCGATCCCGCGGCTGATGCGATTTCTTGAAGGCTCGCTCTGACTTGGAAAAGAATTGGAAAGAGGCGGCGAGGCGACCCAACGGCCGCACTAGAGCCGCCATAACACAGGGAGGAAATGGTCATGCTGAAGTCAATCATGGTGACAGGTGCCGTCGCGCTCGCCGTCACGGCGGCGGTCCTCATCCCGATGCGCAGCCATCAGGCGGCCGCGCAATCGGGCCCGTTTCAGGTCAATGCGGTCGATATCGATGTGGCGCCGGGCCAGATCGACGCCTATCTGGCGGCGCTCAAGGAGAACGGCGCGGCTTCGGTGCATGAGCCGGGCTGCCGCGAGTTCAACATCGCGGTCTCGCAGAAGGATCCGAACCACGTGCTGATCTACGAGGTCTACAATGATGCCGCGGCCGCGCAAGCGCATCGCGAGACCGATCATTTCAAGAAATACGCGGCGGCCACCAAAGACATGGTCGCCAAGCGCGAAGCTCGGGGCTTTTCCTCGGTCGCGATGAACATGAAAGGGATGTAATCGGTGTTGAGGCGATCGGACAATCACATGGCAACAAAGAAAAGGGCGCCGTCGGTGTTGTCGGTCTCGGCATCATGGGCGGCGCGTTCGCCGAAAATCTCCTCGCCGCGGGCTGGCGCGTCATCGGCTACGATATCGCGCCGGCACGCCGGCGCGCATTGTCGCGGGCCGGTATTGAAATCGCCGCGGACGCCGGCGAAGTGGCGCGGGCGGCGTCGACTATCATTCTGAGCTTGCCCAGTCCCGCGGCGCTCGCCGCGACGGTCGACGCCATGGTCAAGGCCGACCTGCCGCGCCGGGTGATGATTGAGGCCTCGACGTTCAAGCTCGAGGACAAGGCCGCCGCCGAAGCAGTGCTGCGCAAGGCCGGCCACGTTCTGCTCGACTGCCCGGTGAGCGGCACCGGTTCCCAGGCCAAAGTCAAAGACCTCGTCATCTACGCTTCGGGGGGCAGTGCCGAGATCAAGAAGCTGCGTCCGCTATTCGCCGATTTTACGCGCGCGGTGCAAGACCTCGGCGAATTCGGCAACGGCAGCCGCATGAAGTACGTCGCCAATTTGCTCGTCGCTATCCACAACGTGGCGAGCGCCGAGGCGCTGGTGCTCGCCATGAAAGCCGGGCTGCCGCCGGAGCTGGTGTACGAGCAGGTCAAGGCGGGTGCCGGCAATTCGCGCGTGTTCGAGCTGCGCGGGCCGATGATGGTGAAGGGCCGCTATGACGATCCCACCATGAAGGTGTCGACCTGGCAGAAGGACATGGAGGTGATCGGCGGTTTTGCGCAATCGCTCGGCGCGCCCACTCCTCTGTTCTCCGCGACGCTGCCGATTTATGCCGCCGCCATGTCGACCGGCTACGCCATGCAGGATACGGCATCCACCTGCGCCGTGCTCGAAGCGATGGCGGGGATCAAGCGCGGCAAGGCGCGAGCGAAACGCCGGCGCAGCCGGGAGCAGTGAGATCACGCCGCCAGCAGTGCGGGAATTTTCCGTACACTACGGATGATGTGGACGCCCCAGGCGGAACGCGGGCACGTTCGGGAATTTTCGTAATTTCCTTTTTCCTGACCTAGATCAAATCGCTGACCATGGAGAGGGCGTAGCGTTGCACGCGTCTCTCCGTACACCCGTTCCATCGGTGCGAAGGATTGAAAGCTGCCGGCTCTGCCGTTGCCGACTGCAAAAGAGCAAAGGCCCGCCAAATGCCCAAAGTTGTGAACTTGGCGCTGCAGGGTGGCGGCAGCCACGGCGCCTTCACCTGGGGTGTGCTCGACCGCCTGCTCGAAGAAGAAGCCCTACAATTTGAGGGTATCACCGGCACGAGCGCTGGTGCGGTCAACGCCGTCGTGCTCGCCGATGGGCTGGCGGCCGGTGGCCGCGAGGGAGCACGGGATGCATTACGGGTCTATTGGCGAAAAGTGTCCGCCCTCGCTGAACGCGGCCTTTTCAGGCCTTCCTTGCTCGATAAGGGCAACCCCGATTTCGGGCTCGAGCGCTCACCCGGTTTCTGGTTCCTCGAGCCGATGACCTACTTCGCGTCCCCCTATCAGATGAATCCGTTCAACTACAATCCTTTCAAGGACCTGTTGGCGGAGGCCATCAACTTCGAGCGCGTTCGCCGGCAAACGGAAGTCAAGTTGTTTCTGTGCGCCACCGATGTTGAAACCGCCAAAGTGAAAATATTCGCCGGTAACGAGCTTCGCGTCGAGCACGTACTCGCTTCCACCTGCCTGCCGCTGCTGATGCAGGCCGTCGAGGTTGACGACCACTATTATTGGGACGGTAGTTATGCGGGCAATCCCGCGATCTATCCTCTGGTCTATGAATGCGAGACGCGCGACATCCTGATGGTCCACATCACTCCGGCTGAGCGCCCCGGGGTTCCGACCACCTCGCCGGCGATCATGAATCGCATGCAAGAGATCAGTTTCAATACTGCACTCATTCGTGAAATGCGGATGATCGCATCTTATAACAAGCTGATCGAGCAGGGCAGGATGAGCGGCGGCAAGCGCATGCTCGTGCATGTAATCGAAGCCGAGGAATTCATCAGAGCGTTTTCGTGGTCAAGCAGATTGAACGCGGACTGGGATTTTCTGCAGCATCTTCACAGCATGGGGCGCGCGCGCGCCGACCAGTGGCTGGAGGCCAATTTCGAGCAAATCGGTCTCGAAGCGACTGTGGATTTGGACGCCAAATATTTTTGATCGTGATTTGGCAGGGTCGGGTATCTTACGCCTCCCAAGGATTATCATTGCCTTGGCGTTGATGAAATCCGCGCCATAGTGTTGCGTGATATCGCCCCGGCCATTATCCCGTCCGCGATAGTGTGGTAAGGGCCGCCAGGCACTGAGAACGAAAAGCCATGGTGGTGCGCCGCCGCATATTTGAACAGCAGACGTCCCGGATCGCCATCTGGGCGCGCCGGGTCGCGCTGTTTTCGCTCGCCGCGACGGTCATTGCCATCATTATTGTGCGGTCGGGCGCGCTCGACATCGTGCCGGCGCTGTCGACGCTGGCCGGCGCATTGGTGCTCGCCGTGGTCGCGATCCTGCTCGCCTTCGCCGCCGGCGTCGCCATCTGGACTGAGGGCGTCGGCGGGGTGCGCGAGGCGATCACCGCCTTCGTCCTCGGCGTCGCCCTCATTGCCTATCCGCTCTACCTCGGCATCAAGGCCTACCGGTTGCCGGCGATCTACGACGTCACCACCGATCCGATCGATCCGCCGCGGTTCGAGGCGATCGCGCGGTTGCGGCCGCGCGACGCCAATCCGGTCACCTACGCGGGTCTCTACGCCGCGGAGCAGCAGCGCGCGGCCTATTCCGATATCGAGCCCGACCTGACCAATGCGTCGCCGCAAGAGGCTTATGACGCGGTGCTCAAGGTTATCGGCAAACGCAAGTGGCACGTGGTCGACGCGCGTCCACCGCAGGATCCGGGAGCACGCGAGGGCCGTGTCGAAGCGATTGCGCGCACACCGATCCTCGGCTTCCGCGACGATGTCGTGGTGCGGGTGCGCGCGACGCCGGATGGCGCCCGCATCGACGTGCGCTCGGCCTCGCGCTACGGTCGCCATGATCTCGGTGCCAACGCTGCGCGCGTGCGTGCGCTCATCGACGACGTCGACGATGTTCTGGCGGCCCCGGTGCCGGAGAAGAAACAACCGGCACCAGCACCCAAGCCCACTCAGGCGGCGGGCAAGGGCAGTTCGGCCAAACGGTAAGTGCCGACGATCGACGGCGGCCCTTCGGTCGTGACGATGCCGCGCGCGACCAAATCCTCAAGATGCGCGAGCACGGAGAGCGAAGCCGCGCCGGTAAGCCGCGGATCGAGGCCGATATAGATCGCTCGCACTAGCGTCGGGATATCGGCGGCGCCTTTTTTGAGCCGCCGCACGATCGATGCCTCCCGCCCATGCCGATGCTGGATGTAGCTCTGCACAAAGCGCGGCGCGTCGCGCACCGGCCCGCCATGGCCGGGCAGATAGATCGGCTCGCTCCGCCGCGCCAGCTTCTCCAGCGAGGCCATGTAATCGCTCATCGCGCCGTCGGGCGGGGCCACGATCGAGGTCGACCACGCCATCACATGGTCGCCGGAGAAGATCAGGTCCGCTTCCTTGAACGCATAAGCCATGTGGTTGGCCGTGTGTCCCGGCGTGGTCACCGCTTCGATGGTCCAGCCTTCGCCGGAAACCACCTCGCGGTCGGCGAGTGACATATCGGGGCGAAACTCCATATCGGCGCTGGCATCGAGCCGGCCCGCTTCGCCGGTGTGGAGCGGGCGCGCCAGGCGGTGCGGCCCTTGCGCATAAACGGTCGCGCCGGTTGCGGCCTTGACCATCGGTACTGCCGGCGAATGGTCGCGATGGGTATGGGTGACGAAAATATGGGTGACGGTCTCGCCGCGCACGGCATCGAGCAATGCCGCGATGTGGGTGTAGTCTTCCGGACCGGGGTCGACGATCGCGACCTTGCCGCGCCCAATAATGTAACTAACCGTTCCTTTGAAGGTGAACGGCCCGGGATTGTTGGCGACAATGGCGCGCACGCCCGGTGCCACCTCTTCGACCCGGCCAGGGACAAGATCGAAGCTCTTGTTGTATGCGATGTCGTCGCTCATGCGGGCCTGCGGGGAGGGCGTCGATGTGTAACGCCCGCCGACATAGTCGGTCGGAGCACGCTTGGCAAAGTCGGCGCGTAAATCGAGGGTGGGGCCACCCGACCCGGCCGCTGAAGTCGCGCGGACGGAGTGCCCAAAAAGGATGGAGCCCCGGTGCCGGGATCGCCGGGGCTCCAAGCAATCTCATTCAACACGAATTGTGAGATCGAGATCGCACCCAAGGCCATGCAAACTGTAGGCCAACTCGGGAGAAGCCGCCTTACACCGGGCGGCGGGGTCTGGACCGGTTCCGAATAGCGCCACCAGCCGCCCGAAGGCCTCGCGTGACAGTATTCCTGGTCGCGCAGCGGGCGCCCGCTGGCTAAATTGCAGGCACTGGCACGAATCACCCATTCGCGATGGGCGATTCGCCGGCGACCCGGGGGCCTAAAACGGCGTCCGGCTGCGCATGGCGGCCGCCAGCGTGCCCTCGTCGAGGTAATCGAGTTCGCCACCGACCGGCACCCCATGCGCCAGCCGGCTGACCTTGACCTTGGCGTCGTGGAGGAGGTCGGTGATGTAATGGGCGGTGCTTTGGCCGTCGACCGTGGCGTTGAGCGCAAGGATGATTTCGTTGACCGCCGGATCGTGCGCTCGCTTGATCAGCGCGTCGATTGTGAGGTCATCCGGCCCGACGCCGTCCAGCGGGGAGAGCGTGCCGCCAAGCACGTGATAGCGCGCGTTGATGGCATGCGCGCGTTCGAGTGCCCACAGGTCGGAAACATCGGCCACCACCACGATAGCGGACGGGTCGCGCCGCGGATCGGTGCAGACCGTGCACGGATTTTGCGTGTCGATGTTGCCGCAGACCCGACACACCTCAATCTTTTCCATCGCGGTCTGCAAAGCCGCAGCCAGCGGCGCCATCACCCCCTCGCGCTTTTTGATGAGGAAGAGCGCGGCGCGCCGCGCCGAGCGCGGCCCCAGCCCCGGCAGGCGGGCGAGCAACTGGATCAGGCGTTCGATCTCAGGACCGGCGGCGACGGGCATCGACTAGAACAATTTCAGCCCTGGCGGCAGCGGCATGCCGCCGGTGAGCGCCTGCATACGTTCGGCCAACAGCGCTTCGAGCTTGCGGCGGGCATCGGCGTGCGCGGCGACAATGAGATCCTGAAGAATTTCCTTCTGGTCCGGCTTGAGCAGCGAGTCGTCGACGTGCGCGGCTCGCGCTTCGCCCTTGCCGGAGAGCTTGAGCATCACAAGGCCGCCGCCCGCCGCGCCTTCGACCTCGATGCGGTCGAGCTCGGCCTGCATTGCCTCCATCTTCGACTTGAGCTCGGTGGCCTGTTTCATCAGGCCCAGGAAATCGACCATGCGGGCACCTGTTGTACGAATCCTCATCGTCAGCGCGGCCGGCATCGGGCGGCACATCGAGCGGTATCTCGTCCACCGCGGCCGGCCCGCCTGCGGGGGTCCGCACATCGACGATTTCGGCGCCGGGAAAGCGCGCCAGCACCACCTGCACCAGCGGATCGCCGCGCACGCCGTCTTTCAGCTCGGCTTTGCGCGTCTGCGCCTGGGCGTAGAGGCTCGGCATTCCCGGCTCAGCGGACACGATGACCATCCAGCGCCGCCCGGTCCACTCGGCGAGCTTTTTCGAGAGTTCGCCGGTCAGCGATTTCGGCGCACTGGATTCGAGACCGATCTCGAGCCTGCCGTCCTCGAAACGCACGAGCCGCACCTCGCGCTCGAGCGCGCTCTTAAGGCCGAGGTCGCGCTTTTCAGCGGCCAGCGCTACCAAGTCCTCGAAGCTATCCAACGCGCGCGGCGGTGCATTCACCTCTTCCTGGCGCGCGATTGTCTCGCTCGCCGGCAGGTCGGCCGGAGCGGCGGCTGCGACCGCGGCAGCCGCGCCGCGCGTTGCACCGCGGGACATCTCGGTGCGCGGCGCTTCCGCGCGCGCCGACATTTCGGAACGCGGCGACGACGGACCGGCCGGCGCTGGCGCCGCGCCGTTGCCGCGCGCGCCCTCGCCGAGCAAGCGGATGACCTCGTCGGGCGTCGGCAGGTCGGCAGCGTAGGCGATGCGCACGAGCGCCATCTCGGCGGCGGCAAGCGGCCGCCCCGCGGCGGCGACTTCCTCGAGGCCTTTGAGCAGCATCTGCCAAGTGCGGGCCAACACTCGCATCGAGAGCTTGGCGGCAAAGTCGCGCCCGCGCGTCCGTTCAGTTTCGGTCAGCGAAACATCGTCAGCCAAGGCCGGCACGATTTTGACCCGGGTGACGAAGTGCGTGAACTCGGCCAGATCGCCGAGCACCATGGCGGGATCGGCGCCGGCATCGTACTGGTCGCGCACTTCAGCAAGCGCGCGGGCAAGGTCGGCGCGCATCAACGCTTCGAACAGATCGATGACGCGGGCGCGGTCGGCAAGGCCGAGCATCTGCCGTACATCTTCGGCGCGGACCGGTCCGGCAGCATGCGCGATGGCCTGATCGAACAGCGACAGCGCATCGCGCACCGAGCCTTCCGCCGCGCGCGCGATCAGCGCCAAAGCCTCGGGCTCGGCGGTGATCGATTCCTTACCGGCGATGCCTTGCAGATGCGTGACCAGAAGCGCCGCGTCGACCCGGCGCAGATCGAAGCGCTGGCAGCGCGAGAGGACCGTGATCGGAACCTTGCGGATTTCCGTGGTCGCGAACACGAATTTCGCGTGCGGCGGCGGCTCCTCCAGCGTCTTGAGCAGCGCGTTGAAGGCGGCGCCGGACAGCATATGCACTTCGTCGAGGATGTAGACCTTATAGCGGGCCGAGACCGGAGCGTAGCGGATGGCCTCGTTGATTGCGCGGACGTCCTCGACGCTGTTGTGCGAGGCGGCATCCATCTCGATCACGTCGAGATGCCGGCTTTCCATGATCGCCTGACAGTGCACGCCGAGCACCGGCATGTCGATCTTGGGACCGGTGAGTGATCCGTCCGGCAGCTCGTAATTGAGCGCACGGGCGAGAATGCGCGCCGTCGTGGTCTTGCCGACGCCGCGTACGCCGGTGAGGATCCAAGCCTGCGGGATGCGCCCGGTCTCGAACGCGTTCGAGATCGTGCGCACCATAGCGTCCTGGCCGATCAAATCGGCGAATGTCGACGGTCGGTATTTGCGTGCCAGCACGCGGTACGATTGGGCCGGGGTGGCAGTTTGAGTTGTCGCGTCGTTCATCGCAGCCACTATAACCTGATCCTGACGTGCGAGGCCGTGAAACAGCCGAGCGCCGAAGCATGGCTGATACACCATCACCCTTCGAGGCTCGCTGCGCTCGCACCTCAGGGTGAGGTCGCAGGGCGATTTATTCGAGGCGCTCAGAGGGGTGGGAGGCTGACGAGCGACCCGAACCGCGCTCGTTAGGGCTGCTTCCTTCCGGACCTGACCCGGTTGGCGAGTGGCTCGTCCACCGCCAACCTCCCGGCTCCTATATCGGCCGGGGCAGGGGAGAAAGCAAGCCGGGCGGCGTTCCCGCTGTGCTTGCATTGAGAGCGTCGGTCGCAGCGTTCCCTTACGGTATCTTCCTTATGGATAAATCCTCAATTTCGTTACGGCATTCGCCTCGCTAGCCTTCCTCAACCTCGCCGCTGGCGAACAAGGTTACAGGGAGAATTGCAATGTCGATCACGGCCGCTGCTAACATCGCAAGCAGAATGATGCAGGAGAGTGCCGATGCCGGAGAATTCCTCCAACTCGGCATGATGTACTCGACCGGCAACTCGGTGCCCGCCGACATGGTTGCCGCGCACAAATGGTTCAACATTGCGGCCATGCGCGGCAACAGCGAAGCGGCGCGGCTGCGCCGCGAGATTGCCGGCGAAATGTCGGACGCCGAAATCGCCGCTGCGCAGCGTGAGGCCCGCGTCTGGTTCACGCACCATTGAGCCTTACCAGCAGTCAGTCTTGAGGATGCGGAACCAACGCCGCCGAACGGGGGTTTGCAGCGTTGGAGGTTCGCAAGACGTAATCAGTTTGGCCGCCTTCTGCACAAGCTTGGCGTAGGCGCTGGAGGCGCTCCGCCGTGCTAATGCCATGGACGGCGTGTTTATAATTGCGAAGACGGCCCGGTCGTGGTGGCATGGGCCAAGCAGCCGCCGGGACCGGCGGACGGATACGCAGATGGATTGTTGATTGGCAGCAGGAAGCTGGGATCGGCGCCATGGCCTGACCATGCGACGCCCGTTTGAGCCTAGCCGGGGGCTTAAAGGTTGACGCGCTGCCGCACTGGAGAGGACGCTATGAAGCATTACCGGCTCTACAGCATTTCGGCTCTCGCTTTATTGACATTTGTCGCCGCGGGCACCGCGCTCGCCGATCCGCGCGGCCTTTGGCAGGCGCAGGATGGCGCGGTCGTGCAGGTAGCCCCATGCGGCCCGGGCCTTTGCGCGACCGTGGTAAGCCCCCGGTCGGAGGTAGACCCCGATACCGGCCGGCCCTGGACCGACAAGCATAACCCCGATCCGGCGCTGCGCGGCCGGCCGTTGGTCGGCGTCGCCGTGCTTTATGGGATGATGCCGGACGGCGCCAACAGATGGTCGGGAACGCTCTACAACGTCGACAATGGCCAAACCTATCAGGGCCGTCTCGTCGAAATCGACCACAACACGGTGCGGGTTGAGGGTTGCGTCATCGGCATTTGCGGCGGCCGGAACATGCGGCGGATCCAGTAATCTCTGTCGTTACGACCGTTCCTTGAACGTTTTTACGTGGCAGACTCGATAGTCACGGCTTCGATGAAGCGCGCTTGACCGCAACGACCCGCGCGGCTTCAATCGAGCGCAAACCAAAGAGTGACCGGGAGTGAAACGCATGAATTTCCACATGGCGATCGCGCGACAGATGGCGGCTTCTCGATCGCCGCGCCGCGAAGCCCCCGAGTAAGCCGGTCATTCTGGTCAACGTGTCCAAGGAGCCCGATCCACATTCGCCGCCACGCCTCGCTTATGGCGGCAGCCAAATCGCGCGCGCGGCCGATTATCGAGGCGACGCCGCCAAGCTTGCGACGCTGGCGGAGAGCGACCACGCCCGCTTCTACGTGATCGGTGGCGAACTCGTGGTGCTCAAGCAGCGCGATGAGACATTCGATCCGATGTTTTCTGTTGCTGAGGCGCGCGCGCTCGGCTCTGCAGGCGAAACCGTGTTCCTCGGGCTGTTGGACAAGGCGCCGCGTTTCGGCGCCGGGCTCGATCCGGCTGTGGTCGAGTCCTTGCAGGCGCGCGACGATCTTAAGCTGACCGATCTGCGTACCATCGCGGTGCAAAGTGTCGTCGCGCCGGAGCACGTGCCGCCGCTGGCCGAAGCCAAGGCCGTCCTCGGCTGGCACGCCCGCCACCGCTTCTGTCCCAATTGCGGCGCGGCGTCGGTATTCAAGCAGGGCGGCTGGCGCCGCGACTGCCCCTCCTGCGGGGCCGAGCATTTTCCGCGCACCGATCCGGTGGTCATCATGCTGCCGATCTCCGGCGAGCGCTGCGTGCTCGGTCGCTCGCCGCGCTTTCCGCAAACCATGTGGTCGTGTCTCGCCGGCTTCGCCGAACCCGGCGAGTCGATCGAGGAGGCGGTGCGGCGCGAAGTGCAGGAAGAAGTCGGAATCGCCTGCGCGCGCGTCAAATATTTCGGCTCGCAGCCTTGGCCATTTCCCTCGTCGCTGATGATCGGATGCCACACAGTCGCGGTCACGGAAGACATCGTCGTCGATCGCCATGAGATCGAGGACGCGCGCTGGTTCGACCGCGATGAGCTCAAACTGATGCTGATGCGGAGCCATCCGCAGGGTCTCACCACGCCGCCGCCGATCGCGATCGCGCATCACATCATCCGCGCCTTTGCCGAGCGTGGCGGCGAAGTTTTGGGAGGCTGAAGCTTGCGGGGCGCGGCGACCAATGGAGGGACTGCGCCGCGCATCCTGTGCACCGGCATCATCGTTCTAGACGAGGTGTTCCGCGTCGAGGCTTTTCCGCAGGCCGACGGCAAGCAGGTGGCGACGGACTTTTTTGTCGTCAACGGCGGTTGCGCCGCCAACGCCGCCGTCGCCATCGCGCGGCTTGGCGGGCGCGTCGCATTGGCCGGCCCAATGGGCGGCCCGGCCGGCGAAGATGGCAACGGCGATCGCGTGTTGGCGGCGTTGGCGCGTGAGCATGTCGACACCAGCGCCTGTCAGCGCCTTCCCGGAATGGCGACGGCATTGTCGGCGATCTTCATCAATGCGCAGGGCGACCGCACCATCGTGACTTACAGCGACCGCCGGGTCGATGCGATCGTGCCGGGCGATGCGCAGGCGCTGGTCGGCGGGGTCGATCTCGTGCTCGCCGACAACAGATATCCGAATTTCGTACGGCCGATCTGCGAAGCGGCGCGTGCCCGCAACGTGCCGGTGCTTCTCGACGGCGATAAGCCGGCGGCCGTGGACGATCCGTTGTTTCGCATCGCCTCCCACGTCATCTTTTCATCCGAGTGCCTGCGCGCGACGACCGAGTGCAGCGATCTCGGCGAAGGATTGCTGCGCATCGCGCAGCATAGCGACGCGTTTCTTGCCGTCAGCAATGGGCCGCACGACATCACCTTCCTCGAAGGCGGCGCGTTGTGCCGCTTGCCGGTGTTCGAGATCCACGCGGTGGATACGCTCGCGGCCGGCGATGCTCTGCATGGCGGCTTCGCACTGGCGCTGGCCGAAGGGCAAACCGAGATCGAGTCTATGCGCTTTGGCGCTGCCGTCGCCGGGATCAAATGCAGCCGCCTTGGCGGCTCCGCCGGTGCACCGAAACGGGCCGAAGTCGAGGCGTTCTTGGCGGATTATAGCGGTCCCACTCCCTGAACGGGCACGGATTTGCTAAGCGGCGCCGCTGAAAAATGGTGCTTGATTTGGAATATTTT
The DNA here is from genome assembly GCA_963832605.1 of uncultured Alphaproteobacteria bacterium. Classification (GTDB taxonomy): domain Bacteria; phylum Pseudomonadota; class Alphaproteobacteria; order Rhizobiales; family Xanthobacteraceae; genus BOG-931. Next base: position 65,114 of record CAWHUO010000019.1, read on the forward strand.
TCTCTGTAAGTATGCATTTCGCTTGAAATTTGGAAAAATACTACTTTCGCCGGGGTTCGTGTGCCATGGACGCCATCGACCGCAAAATCTTGGCCGTGCTGCAGGAGGACGCCTCGCTCGCGGTTGCCGAGATTGGCTCTCGCGTCGGGCTGTCTTCGACGCCGTGCTGGAAGCGCATTCAGCGCCTGGAGGCCGACGGCGTCATTCAGAGACGCGTCGCGCTGGTCGATCAGGACCGTATCGGGCTTGGCGTTACCGTGTTCGTCTCGATCGAGACCGGCGACCACTCGCAGGAATGGCTCGATCGCTTCGCCAAGATTGTCGGCGCCATGCCGGAAGTGATGGAATTCTATCGCATGGCCGGCGACGTCGATTACATGCTGCGCGTGGTCGTGCCGGATATCGCCGGTTACGACGCTTTCTACAAGCGGCTGATCACGGCGGTGCCGCTAACCAACGTGACCTCGCGCTTCGCCATGGAGAAGATCAAATCGACGACGGTGCTGCCGATTCCGTGAGTTCCGCGACCTTAGCCCCGAGTGCGAGCCTCAATGTCCCGACGCTGCGGCGCCGGCGCCGGCTGCTTGTGCGTTGCGAGTGGTAATCTCGGCCAGGGTCTTGTCGAAGTATTCATTTGCATCACCGAGCGTGAGCCGGCGCGAACACTCGGGCGTACAGCTATAGGTTTCGCGTTCGGCGCCGCGATAGACCACGACGGTCCTGTCGCGTGCTTCGGTCACCTCGACGGTATGCTCCGTCAGCACGATGCCGCTGTGGTCGAGGACGATGAAGTTGGTGGCGCCGTAGCCCTTGGCGGTGATGACGGCGAGGCCGCCAGGCTGAATCGAGAGATCGGCAATCAGCGGATTGCCGACCACCACCGTTGCGGCCCGCTCAGGCAATTGCAGGAGCCTGGCTTGGTCGAGCGGGACGACGATCGGCTCGACGGCGGCTGCCGGCGAGACCATAGCGATGAACAACAGGGCAGCTGATAGCCAATGCAGCGGACTTGAGCCCGCCGCGCCTCGCGCGCACGACGCCGTCATCGCTACTCTCCGAAACGCTACGCGGACTAAAACACCGAAGAAGGCGCTACTTCGCTAAGCTCAACTTGACGCAAATTGGTGAAGGAAATGCAAACCGTCCGCTGCGGCGGCGCGAGGCGATTTGCGCGCGGTTTTCAGCGCGTGAATGGATGCATCAGCTGGGCGCCGAAGCTCGTGGGGAATTCGCGATCGGCGATCCCGTACTGGTCGGGCAGTTCGCCGGCCGGCATGTAGAAGGTGCCGAAAATTAGGTCGATGACCGGGAAGGTCGCGGCGAAGTTCTTCTCGCCGCCGCGGTCCGCGGCGGTGTGGTGCCAGCGATGGAAGACCGGCGTGGCGATCACGTATTTGAACGGGCCGAGCGACCAGTCAAGATTGGCGTGCACGAACGCCGAATGCGCGATGGTAATGGGCCCGAGCACAACGAACACATTGGGCGAAACGCCGGCAAGCAAAAGAACGACGTCGGCGATCACCGAACCAAAAAACAGATTGACCGGATGGAAGCGCGCAGCCGAGATCCATTCCAGTTCTTCCGAGGAATGATGCACGGCGTGGTATTTCCATAAGTGTGCGCCGTGGAACAAGCGATGCGACCAGTAAGTGATAAGGTCTTCGCCGACGAGAAAAATGACCATCTGCACCACGAGGGGAAGCGCCGCCAACGGCCCATGGCCATTCTCGTAGAAGGCAATCAAACCATCCGCGGTGGTGATGCCGAACAGTACCGCGGCGCCGGCCACGAGCATGCCGATGCGAAGATAGCGGGTCAGCAACGGAATGAAGAACCAATAGCAGAGGTCGGTGATGAGATCCTTCTTGCGCCACCACGGACGCCCGGGATTGCAGGCCCAGAAGTAGGTCAGCACGGTAAAGACGGCCGCCAGCGCCAGCGAGATCGGAACGCCTTTCATCAGCGTCTCGCCGACATTGGTAACGAAACCAAGCAATTCTTGATTCATGTCACGAGCCGAATTTCACAAGCCGCATTTTTTCGTCGGCCCGTTTTTTGATTGCGCGCCGCGCGCGGGACACCGCAGCAGGTATCAGGCAAGCCGATTAATAGCCGATGAATGGTGGAGTTCACGAACCGCGCAACGTAAGCTTTGCTGAGTTGCAACAATTGCACGTTGCGGCCTTACTTAAGCGAAACATTTGTCCGCTATGGGTTGATTGGAAAGCAAGACTGAAGCCTGCAGTAAAGACCACTGATATTTTGGCGTTGATGAAACACGTCGTTAACTACATTGCAGATCACCCTGCCAACCCGGTGTTTCATCGGTTGATTTAACCGCATCGCAATTTCTGGCCGATAGCTTCACGCGTGATCCAAATCGTCCGGAAAACGGGCATTGGGTCGAGCTCAGACAGCCACGTGTGGATCTAAGGAGCCAACGAATGAAGACCCTGCTCTCTCGTTTTGTGAAGGACGAGTCCGGCGCAACCGCCATCGAATACGGCCTCATCGCTGCCGGCATCTCCGTTGCGATCATTGCCGTCGTCAACGGCCTCGGCACCAAGCTGAATACGACGTTCAGCAGCATTTCGACGCAGCTTAAGTAAGCGTCCTCTTGTGCTTGGCTATGAGAGGGCTCCGGTCGATCACCGGAGCCCTTTCGCGTTGTACGCCTGGCGGACGCGGCGGGCGCTAAGGAGCTTTCAACCTGCTCCGGATTATGGTGGGAAAGATATCGACGGTACCGGTTTGCCATGGTCATGCTGACAGAAGCGATCAAGTTGACGCTGTTTCCGGCAATGATGGCGTTTGCCGCGTCGAGCGATTTGTTCACTATGACGATCGCCAATCGCGTCTCGCTGATCCTCGTCGGCGGCTTCGGCTTGCTCGCGGTCATGACCGGCATGACCGCCGCCGACATGCTGTCGCATGCCGGCGCCGCCGCCGCTGTGCTTGCGGTCGTTTTCGTCTTTTTCACGTGCGGCTGGATCGGCGGCGGCGACGCCAAGCTTGCAGCAGCGACGGTATTGTGGCTCGGCTTTGCCAACCTCGCCGATTATCTGCTGTTCGCTTCGTTGTTCGGCGGCGCACTCACCCTACTGATCATACAGTTTCGCGCCATGCCCTTGCCGCAGCTGTTCATCGGCCGCGAATGGGCCGAACGGCTCCACCGCCGCGACGGCGGCGTTCCCTACGGTATTGCCCTGGCGGCGGCGGCTCTGCTCGTTTATCCGCAAACCGAATGGATGGCGGCCCACGGCTTTTAGCGCTTGCCTTTTTAGATTTAGCGCGTGTCTTTAGAAAACAGTAACCAATATTCGACGGGGATCGTTCTCCGAGCAAATTAGCCCCTAAGTCTATTCAATGCGTCAACTCGTGGCGCCCTGGGGCGCCGCCCGAACCTCGGCGTAACGCGTAATTAACGCGGTTTGGATACGGCTCATTAACCATGCCTTGACGTTTCGCTGGTGAAATCCGGCAACCCACGGCCCGTCCGCTGTTTGCGTCGTTTTGGAAGTGAAAAGTAATGAAGCCCGCGCGCCTTATCGTACTTGGGATCGCTCTCGCCGCCGGCGGCGTCGCCGCCTTTCTCGCGAGCGGCAATCGGCAGCCCGAGGCGCCCAAAGCGCCGCCGCCGCCGCCGCTCGCCACTGTCGATGTATTGATCGCCAAGTACGATCTTGGTGTCGGTCAGGTTGTCGGCGACAAGGACGTCGGCTGGCAGACTTGGCCTGCCGCCTCGGCCGGAAACTTCATCAAGAAGACCGACCGGCCGGACGCGATCAAGGACTTCGTCGGCGCCGTCGTGCGCGCGCCAGTCGCCGCGGGCGAGCCGATACGCGACAACAAGGTCGTTGCCGCCAAGGGCGGTGGCTTCATGGCCGCCATCCTGCCGCACGGCATGCGCGCGGTCTCGCTGGACATAGCGCCCGATACCGGCGCCGGCGGCTTCATCCTGCCCAACGATCACGTCGACGTCATGCTGACACGCCGCGACAAGGCGGCGGAAAAAGCCAGCGGGGTCGAAAAATACCTCACCGAAACAATTCTGCGAAACGTGCGGGTGCTCGCCGTTGATCAATCGGTCGAGGAAAAGGATGGCCAGAAAGTCGTGATCGGGAAGACTGCGACGATCGAGCTCGATCCGCACCAAGCCGAGACGCTCGCGCTCTCGCACCAGCTCGGTTCGATTTCGCTGGCATTGCGCAGCCTGCTCGATTTCGCAATCGCCGACTCCCGAAAGTGCGGAAGCGAATGAGGAAAAGCAGGGGAAGGGCGTCAACACGGTGCGTTTCGGCGTGAGCACGCAGTCGGCAACGCGTTGACCCGCTCGGAGGGACTTACATGGTAGCAGCAATACCGATCCGTGCGGCAGCTCGGGCGGGCTTGGTATCGCTGGCCGCGTGCCTATCGCTGGCGCAAGGCGGCGCCGGGGCAGCCGAACTCAATGCCGGCGAGCCGCCGATGCAGACGATCACGGTCGCCGCGAGCGATTTCGGCTCGCGTGCCGTCGCGCTCGGTACCGGCAAATCGGTCGTCATCGACTTTCCGCGCGACATCAAGGATGTGCTGGTCGCCAATCCCAAGATCGCCAACGCCGTGATCCGCTCCGCGCGCCGCGCTTACGTCATCGGCAACGACGTTGGGCAGACCAATGTGTTTTTCTTCGATGGCGAAGGCCGGCAGATGGTTGGCCTCGACATTGCGGTAACGCGCAACCTCAACGGCATCCGCTCGGCAATCAAGCAGATCCTGCCGGATTACGACATCCGCGTCGAAGGCATCGGCGAAGGCGTCATTCTCTCTGGCATCGTGTCCAGCCAGGCCGAGGCCCAGCAGGCCTTCGACATCGCGACGCGGCTCCTTAACGTCGGTTCCGCCGCGACAGTCAGTAGCGGCGACAAAGTGGTCAACGCCATCGTCGTTCGCGGCCGCGATCAGATTATGCTTAAAGTCACCGTTGCCGAGGTCGAGCGCGATCTCATCAAGCAGCTGGGCGTCAATCTGTCGGGCTCACTCGGCTACGGCACCGCGGTGGTCAATTTCAACAATACCAATCCGTTCACCGCATATGGCCAATCGCTCAGCGGCTCCAGCATCAGCGGCGGATGGAAATCCATCACCGCCACGTTGCAAGCCATGGAGCAGGCCGGCGTCATCCATACCCTCGCCGAGCCGAACCTGACCGCCATCTCGGGAGAAACCGCAACGTTCCTGGCCGGCGGCGAGTTTCCGATCCTGAATGGCTATTCCTGCTCGGCGACGTCGAGTACGCCCGGGGCGCCGACCACCTGCCAGCCGGCGATCGAGTTCAAGAAGTTCGGCGTCAGTCTAAACTTCACCCCGGTCGTGCTCAGCGAGGGTCGCATCAGCCTCAAGGTCATGACAGAAGTGTCGGACCTCTCCAGCAACAATTCGCTGACCATTCCCATTCCTGGCACCACTGACACAGTTACGGTGCCGTCGATCCGCACCCGCCGCGCCGAAACCACGCTCGAAATTCCGTCAGGCGGTTCGCTGGCGATGGCCGGCATGATTCAGGACGAGACGAGACACAACATCAACGGCCTTCCAGGTCTGATGCAGCTTCCCGTTCTCGGATCGTTGTTTAAGAGCAACGACTACGTCAACCAGCGGACCGAGTTGATGGTGCTGGTGACACCCTATGTGGTGCGCGCGGTCGCGCAGAAGGACCTGTCGCGGCCGGACGATGGGTTCGCCGACGCCAGCGATCCGGCGCAAGTGCTGCTCGGCCGGTTCAATCGTATCTACGGCGTTGGCGGTGCTACCGATCCGCCAGACAACTACCGCGGCAAATACGGGTTCATCCTCGACTGACTTGCGGCGCAAGGAGACGGTGATGCAAAGCTTCCGGACATTGATGGGCGAGAACCGCGGCAACGTGGGGCTGGGCATTCGTGCCGCGCTCGTCGCCGGCTGCGCAGTCTTCCTCTGCGCCTGCAATACCGACCAACAGGTCGCCGCCGTACCCGACGTTCCCACCGATTACCGCTTGCGTCACCCGATCACGATATCTGAAGCCGATCACACCATCGAAATCTTCGTCGGCTCCAATCGCGGCGAGCTCAACGCGGCGCAACGTGCGCAGGTGCTCGAATTCGCGCAGACCTGGAAACACGAAGCCACTGGCGGTGTCGTGGTCGATCTGCCGGTCGGCACTAGCAATGAGCGCGCAGCCGCCGAGGCTATGCGCACAATTCGCTCGATCCTGGTGGCGACCGGCGTGCCACCGGACGGCATCGTCGTGCGCGGCTATCACCCGCCTGGCCGCAACTTCGCGACCATTCGCATCACCTATCCGAGAATCGCCGCGCAAGCCGGGCCCTGCGGTCTATGGCCCGAGGATATCGGGCCGAGCTTTAACCGCGATTTCATGGAGAACCAGCCGCCGTGGAATCAGGGCTGCGCCACCCAACGCAATCTTGCCGCCATGGTCGATAATCCCGCGGATCTCGTTCAGCCGCGCGCCGAGACGCCGATCTATACGATGCGGCGCACCACGGTCGTTGAAAAATATCGAGAGGGCGCCGACCCTTCGACGCAAAACGCTTCGAGCAGCACTGCCAAAATCAGCGATGTTGGCAAATGATGCGGGCATAGGATGAGTTCAGCCAGCCAAGCCGTCCAGCTTGAAAGTCCCCCCACCGACGTTGCGGGGCGCGATGAACGTATCGCGCCGGCGCCGCGTGTTTCGGTGCAGGCTTTCTGCGAAACCGTGGAAACCGCCGCCGCGATCCAGGCGGCCGGCGAAGATCGGCGCATGGCCAAAGCGCATCTGCGCATCCAGATGGGCGGCCTGGTCGCCGCGATCGAGGCCTATCAAAACTCGCCGACGCCGAACGTCATCATCCTCGAATCCGAGAGCCGAAACGAAGATATCCTGGAGGGGCTCGATCAGCTTTCCCCCGTATGCGACGCCGCCACGCGGGTCATTATCATCGGGCGCGTGAACGACGTCGGGCTCTATCGTGATATGGTGCGGCGCGGCGTCAGCGACTATCTGATCGCGCCGGTCGGCGCCCTCCAGGTCGTGCGCGCGGTCTGTGGCCTGTTTTCTGCGCCCGACGCCAAGCCAGTCGGCCGGGTCATCGCCGTGGTCGGGGCCAAAGGCGGCGTGGGCGCTTCCACTATCGCCCACAACATTGCCTTTTCCGTAGCGCGAGACCAGGTCCTCGACGCGGTCGTGACTGATCTTGATCTCGCGTTCGGTACCGCCGGCCTCGATTTCAACCAGGACCCGCCGCAGGGCATCGCCGAAGCGGTGTTTTCGCCCGACCGCATCGACAATGCCTTTATCGACCGGCTGTTGTCGAAATGCACCGATCATCTGAGTCTCTTGGCGGCGCCGGCGACGCTGGACCATGTTTACGACTTTGGCGCTGACGCATTCGAGGCGATCTTCGATTCACTGCGCGCGACCGTGCCGTGCGTCATTCTCGACGTGCCGCATCAGTGGACCGGTTGGACCAAACAAACCCTGGTGGGGGCCGATGACATTCTGATCGTTGCCGCGCCCGATCTCGCCAACCTGCGCAACACCAAGAATCTCTACGATTTCCTCAAGGCGGCGCGACCGAACGATCATCGCCCGCTCTACTGTCTCAATCAGGTCGGTGTTCCTAAGCGTCCCGAAATCAAGGCCGCCGATTTCGCCAAGGCGCTGGACGACGAGGCAGTTGCTGCCATCCCGTTCGAACCGCAGGTGTTTGGCGCAGCGGCGAATAATGGCCAGATGATCGCTGAGATCGCCGCCAATCATCGCACTGCCGAGATATTTCGGCAGCTGGCGCAGCGGTTGATCGGCCGCGCTGAGCCGAAGAAGCAACGGGCGAGCCTGTTCTCGCCGCTGATCGATAAACTGCTGCAGCGGCAATCTTAGCCGTCATCTGGAGTTGCGTTGGTGTTTGGCAAGCGTCCCAGTTCCGGCGGTACCGCTCCGGCCGTCATAGATCGGCCGCAGGCGGCGCCGAGTGCGGCAGCACCGCCGCCGGCTGTCGCGCCTGCTGCCGCCGCTGCCGCAAACGCCGCGCAGCAGGGCGGGCGCACGCCGTTCCCGTCAGCAGGGCTCGGGGCTCCGATTCTCGGGCCGCCATCGGCTAAACCCGCGGCCAGCCTGCAAAATCCGCCGGTACAAGTCCCTTCCGCAATCGATACCCGCCGCTCGGATACGTATTACGAAACCAAGGGGACGATTTTCGGCGCTCTGATCGAGGCGATCGACCTCGGTCAGCTCGCCAAGCTCGACGCCGAATCCGCCCGCGAAGAAATCCGCGACATCGTCAACGAAATCATCGCGATCAAGAACATCGTGATGTCGATCTCCGAGCAGGAGGATCTGCTCGACGACATCTGCAACGACGTGCTCGGGTATGGGCCGCTAGAGCCGTTGTTGGCGCGCGATGAGATTGCCGACATCATGGTGAACGGCGCGGGCACGGTCTACATCGAGGTCAACGGCAAGATCCAGCGCACCAGCATCCGCTTCCGCGACAATCAGCAATTGCTCAATATCTGCCAGCGCATCGTCAGCCAAGTGGGCCGCCGCGTCGATGAATCGTCGCCAATCTGCGACGCCCGACTGCCCGATGGCTCGCGCGTCAACGCCATCGTGCCGCCGCTGGCGATCGACGGACCGGCGCTCACCATCCGCAAATTCCGCAAGGAAAAACTCACACTCGAGCAGCTTGTCAAATATGGCTCGCTGTCGCCGGAAGGGGCGGCCATCCTCAAAGTGATCGGCCGCTGCCGTGTCAACACGCTCGTCTCTGGCGGCACCGGCTCCGGCAAGACGACGCTGCTCAATTGCCTCACCCGTTACATCGACCCCGACGAACGCATCGTCACTTGCGAAGACGCCGCGGAGTTGCAGCTCCAGCAGCCGCATGTCGTGCGCCTGGAAACGCGGCCGCCCAACCTCGAAGGTGAAGGCCAGATCACGATGCGCGATCTGGTGCGGAACTGCCTGCGCATGCGACCGGAGCGGATCATCGTCGGCGAGGTGCGCGGCGGAGAAGCGTTCGACCTTCTCCAGGCGATGAATACCGGTCACGACGGCTCGATGGGCACGCTGCACGCCAACAGTCCGCGCGAGGCGCTATCGCGTTTGGAATCGATGATCATGATGGGCGGATACGCGCTGCCCACGCGTACCATCCGCGAAATGATGGTCGCTTCCGTCGACATCATCGTCCATGGCGCGCGTCTGCGCGACGGCTCCCGCCGCATCACGCACATTACCGAGGTGATGGGGATGGAAGGAGACGTCATCATCACCCAGGATCTGTTTCTGTTCGACATTCTCGGCGAAGACGCGAACGGCAATCTGATCGGTCGACACCGGTCGACCGGCATCGGTCGTCCGAGATTTTGGGATCGCGCGCGCTACTACGGCGAAGACCAACGCCTTGCGGCCGCGCTCGATGCAGCGAACACGGTAGACGCGCGGGCGTAAGGCGCGATGGTGGCGCCATCTTCCGCGAAGTTAGGTGCCGAGGAGTAATCGGGAAGCCACGATGAATACCTACGTCCTTTTTCTTCTGGTAGCGATCGCGATGGGTGGCGTCGTTTGGGTATTTGTTTACCCGTTTCTTTCCGGCGAGCGGAATACGGAACGGCGCCTGGCCAGCGTCGCGCAAACTGAGCCGACGGCGCATCGTCCGGCGACGCGGGCCGCTCACAAAACGCGCCGTGAGCAGGTCGAAGGCAGCCTCAAGCAGCTTGAAGCGCGGCAAAAGACCGCCAGCCGCGTGCCGCTCTCGGTGCGGCTCGTGCAGGCCGGGCTTAATTGGTCGACCCGCCGCTTTATCGTAACGGCGGCCGTGTTGGGCGTGGCCGCTCTTGCGTTGGCGCTCATGCTGAGAATCGGGTTGGTGCCGGCTCTCGGCCTAGCGTTTGCCGCTGGGGCCGGACTTCCGTTTTGGATTTTGAGGTTTCTAAAGAAGCGCCGGGAAACGCGTTTTCTTGAGATTTTTCCGGACGCTGTCGACGTGATCGTACGCGGCATCAAGGCCGGTCTGCCACTGCTCGATAGTCTCAAGCTGATCGCTGCCGAGGCAGAGGAACCCGTTCGCAGCGAAATCCGCGGCATCATTGAAACGCAGGCGATCGGTATCCCGATTGGCGAGGCTGTTCTGAAGCTCTACGAGCACATGCCGCTGCCGGAGGCGAACTTCTTTTGCATCGTTATTTCGATCCAGCAACGCGCCGGCGGCAATCTCTCCGAAACGCTCGGCAACCTGTCCCGCGTTCTGCGCGATCGCAAGAAGATGAAGGCGAAAATCCAAGCCATGTCGATGGAGGCCAAGGCCTCCGCTAGTATCATCGGCGCGCTCCCGATTGCAGTGATGCTGCTCGTGTACATCACCAGCCCTCAGTACATTTCGCTGTTATGGACGGAATCCCTCGGACGCGTGATGTTGGCCTGCTGCGTCGTTTGGATGTCCATCGGCATCTTCGTGATGCGCAAGATGATCAACTTCGATTTCTGAGCAACATTAATGCTTCGCCTCCTCGAGCAGCTGATCGATCCGCACGTTCTCGCCATGGTGTTCGCCGCAATCGCGGCCGGTGCGACAGTGATCACACTGGCGATGCCATTGCTGGTTCGGGACACGCTGTCCACGCGTATGAAGGCGGTGGCCTTCGAGCGCGAAAAAATCCGCCAGCGAGAGCGCGAACGATTGGCGCAGGGGAATAGAGTTGCGCTGCGGCAATCGCCCAAAGCGTACATGAAAACCGTCGTTGAGAACTTCAATCTCAGCAAATGGGTCGGGCAGGAGGAAGCTCGCGCCTTGCTGGTGCGGGCGGGCTATCGCGGGCAGGCGCCTTATGTCACCTACCTTTTCTTCCGCATGGTGATGCCGGTGGTCATGCTGCTGGGGTCATTGTTTTACGTCTTCGTGGTGATCGACCTCGATCAGCCGGCGTTGATCAAGATCGGAATCGCGATCGGTGCCGCTTATTTCGGCATCTTGAGTCCGAACCTGTTTCTCAAGAACAAGATTTCAGCGGCGGCAGCTTTCGATTAAGCGCGCATTCCCGGATGCGCTCGATCTGCTCCTGATTTGCATCGAATCGGGCATGTCGGTCGAGGCTGCCTTTCAGAAGGTCAGTGCAGAAATTGGAACGCAGTCCGTCGAGCTCGCCGAGGAACTCACGCTGACAACGGCGGAATTGTCCTATCTGCCGGATCGCCGTCAGGCGTACGACAATCTGGCGCAACGCGTTGGTCTCGAAGGCGTGAAATCGGTATGTCTGGCTTTGCAGCAAGCGGAACGTTACGGCACGGCGCTAGGCACGACCATGCGGGTGTTGTCGCAGGAGAATCGCGATATGCGCATGTCGGAAGCCGAGAAGAAGGCCGCTGGTCTGCCGCCGAAACTCACCGTGCCGATGATCTTGTTCTTCCTGCCGGTGCTGTTCGTTGTCATTCTCGGCCCGGCGGCGATTTGAGTCATGGGGCTGCAGTAATCCCCGTCGCGGTTCATTCCCGCGGCGGCGGGGATCCAAAAGAACTTTGCGCCGTGCTTGAACCTGCCGGATCTCCGCCGCCGCGGGAAAAACGAGTGGACAAGCGATCGTCGCCGCGGCGAGCCAGCATCTGCCGCAGATAGGCGACGTTGGCGGCAGCCTCGTCTGGTGGCAGATCGGCGCGCGCGATGGTCTGCGCTTCCGCGAAACGGCCTTGCAGGCCGACGACGAGTGCGAGGTTCTGCCGCACCCGCGAATTGACCGGACGCTGCGCTGCCGCCCGGCGTAACGTCGTCTCGGCCTCTCGGTAGATTCTTTGAGAGTGCATAGGAGAGCCCGAGGTTGGAGAGGACCGACGGCTCGTCTGGAACGATCTTCAGCGCGGTCAGGTAATAGCGCTGTGCGTCGGCATGGCGGCCCATTTGATCGAGCACGGCGCCTTGCGCCGACAAGATGTGCCAGTCGGGCTGGTCGGGCGTATGCGCGCGTTCCAGCACTTCGAGCGCCTGCCCATAATCCCCGGCCTCGGCCAGCGCCCGCCCGTAGGCGCCGAGGACGGCTTTGTCATGCGGATTCTCGATCGAAAGCCGCTCAAGGACGGCGACCGCCTGAGCGCGTTGCCCGGTTGCGCGCAACGCCTGGGCATAGCGCATCGCCACGTCGATGTTTGCGGGACTCGCTCGATATTTCTCCCCGTAGACTTGAACATCCTGCCGCCAATCGGCATCCGGACGATCAGGCGGCGCCAGCGGCAGCGATCCCGTCGTCTCGGTGGTCTGCGTCGTTTGGCATCCGGCCGTTGCTACTGCGAGGACGGCGAGAAGGGCAGCCGAGGCGAAGAGGCGAACAGAGAGAATACTGTTCCCACCTGTTGAGGGCATCTCGATCGCTGCCAAAATAAGTACCGCGGCGCCGGGCGCGCCGCCGCCGCAGGGCAGGTCAGCAATAGAACGTTAACCCTAATGAGAAGTTAACGGCGCCAGATGGGAGTTGGGGTGGTGCCGGAGGCAGCCAGGCGCTGGGGGAGGGAGCGCGACCGCTGTTGATTGAATTGCCTGCCGCCGGAGCTTCCTGCCGGACCTTGATCTTTTCGGAAAGAAACCGCTTGTGGACCAAAGTCAGGTCGGGAGTGGTCTCTTCCGGATCGTCGTTCTAGGCCAGCACTTTGCTTGGCGTCGGGCGCATCTCGCCGACATAGCTCGAGGTATCGCCTTTGGGCCTTTCGCCGGCAATGGCATGACCCTCGACCATGTAATGCACGGCTTCGGCGATATTGGTGGCATGATCGCCGATACGCTCGATGTTCTTAGCGCAGAACAGATGGTGGATGCACATGGAGATCGTACCCGGATCCTCCATCGTGTAGGTCAGCAATTCCCGGAACAGGGAAACGTAGAGCGCATCGACGTCCTTGTCGGCTTGCCACACTTGCAGCGCCTTGCTCGGGTTGCGATCGACGAAGCTGTCGAGCACCGCCGCCAGCTGTGAGACCACGAGCGCCGCCATGTGCTTGAGCCCGCGCATCAGCGCGCGCTGCGAATTGTCGCCGCTCACGGCGATGACCCGCTTGCCGATGTTCTTTGCCAGATCTCCGACCCGTTCGAGATCGTTGGCGATGCGCAACATCGCTACGAGCGCCCGCAGATCGATGGCCATCGGCTGCCGCAACGCGATCGTCGCGATTGCCTTTTCCTCGATCTGCCGCTGCAAAGCGTCAACCGTCGCATCGGCAGCAATGACCTGGCGTGCCAAGCCGATGTCGCGGCGCGTTAGCGCGTCGATTGAGTCCGTAATTTGCTTCTGGGCGAAGCCGCCCATCTGCGCGACCAGCTGCGTGAGCTTGATGAGGTCGGTATCGAAGACTTGCGCGGTGTGCTCGGAAACGTTCATGGCATTTTCGCAGTCGCTGGCGCCTCGCTTCGGGCGCGTTCTCGTTCCCATTGCCAACGATCGACAACCGCCGAATCCGTGGCAAAGTCTCGCCGCTCCGTGAGCACAAACAAGCGAGGCCCCGTGACGTGTGCGACTGTCGTTGGCAAGTGCGTCGTCTGCGTCGTCGGCAAGCGGCTCGATAGTTCCGCATCCGAGTTCGTCGGTTGCTCGGTCTTGGCGGACGAGCCGCAACGGAACGACGTACAATGGCCCATCGACTTACAACTCGGGCTGCATTAGACGCTGCCGAACACTCGTTAGATGCCGGCAAACGCCGCGAATCCAATGCGTTATCATCCTACGATTCGAGCGTGACGATCGGATGACACCGGGCTTTCGATAGCTTGACGGAGACGCCGGTCCCCTGTCATCACAATCACATCGAGGCGCAAATAAAATTTCACCGATTCGCGGCGCGGCCTTAGGCCGGCCGGGCGTGCAGGGATCGGATGATGGCCTCAGCGGTGGTGGATGCGATCGGAGCGATCGGCGCCGTCCTGACCACAGTGTGCTGGGTCCCGCAGGCGATCAAGATCATCCGTGATCGGGAAACACGCGCGATCTCGCTGCCGGGCACGACGTTATGCGTGCTTGGCGTGCTGCTTTGGCTCGTTTACGGGCTGGCGATCGTGGATGGGCCGTTGATCGGATCGAGCGTTGTCACCTTCGCCATCACGACGGTGATCTTGGTGCTGAAAATCCGCCACGGCTGATGAGCCGGATTATTTTAGGCCGCCGATGCCTGCTTGAGCAGGGCAAGCAGGCCTTGCAGCAATTGCCGCGGCGTGGGCGGGCAGCCGCTGATGTGGAGATCGACCGGAACTACGGCGCCGACTCCGCCGACGACACCGTAGCTGCCAGCGAATACGCCGCCATCGGCGGCGCAATGGCCCACGGCGACGACCCATTTCGGGTCCGGCGTCGCATTGTAGGTGCGCTCGAGCGCTTCGCGCATGTTCTTGGTCACCGGCCCGGTCACCAAGAGCACATCGGCATGGCGCGGAGAGGCGACAAAGCGCAGTCCGAAACGCTCCAGATCGTAGAAGGCATTGTTGAGCGCGTGGATTTCAAGTTCGCAGCCGTTGCAAGAGCCGGCGTCGACCTCACGGATCGCCAGGCTGCGGCCGAGCCGGAGGCGGGCGGCACGGTTGACGCCCTCCGCCAGTTCAGCAAGCGCGGCGTCATCGGGCAATGGCGGCGCTTCGGTCAGCGGCCGGTGCGTCAGGCTCTCGAACAATGTTCTGCGCATAATTCGCCTTTTTTAGTTGCGCACGTTTTGCACAGAAAACCGGTTTCTGCGCATGCGCTAGAGATCATGCCCCGCATACGAACAGTTGAACGACTTGTTGCAAAGTGGGAAGTCGGCGACGATGTTGCCTTCGATCGCGGCTTCCAGCAGCGGCCATTGAAACCACGACGGATCGCGCAGGTGACAGCGATCGATGCGACGCCCGTCGAGTCGAACCCACGCCAGCACATCACCGCGGAAGCCTTCGGCGAGACCCAACCCTTCGCCGCCGCTGTCGCCGACGCCATCGAGAGTGGTTGCTAACGGCCCGTCCGGAAGACGCGTGAGAATCTGCTCGATCAGTTTCAGGGTTTGCTCGACCTCGCGGATGCGAATCCAGACCCGCGCATTGACATCGCCAGCGGTCAATACGGGTACCGCGAAATCGAGCTGATCATACGGGGCATAGCCGGGGGCTTTGCGTACATCAAAGTTGCGCCCACTGGCGCGTCCGACATAGCCAGCCGCTCCGAATTGCCGCGCCAGTTCGGCGCTGACGATACCGGTCGCAGCGGTGCGGTCCTGCAATGAGGCGGTGTTGTCGTAAAGCTCAACCAACCGCGGGAAGCGCTGGCCGATGTGCTGCAGAGTATCGCGCAGAAGCCTTATCCCGTCGGGGGCAAGATCGCTGGCGACACCGCCCGGTAAGTACCCGGTCCATCATCAGGCGATGACCAAAGCAGGCCATCGGCTGCGCGCAACACGTGTTCGCGCAGGATTCCGCAATGCGCATGCATGAGGGAAAAGGACGCGTCATTGCAGATGGCGCCGATGTCGCCGAAATGGTTTGCGAGCCTTTCGAGTTCCGCCATCAGCGCGCGGATATAACGCGCGCGCGGCGGCACTTCGATGTTCAGCGCTGCCTCGATGGCATGAGCAAAGGCGAGGCCGTAGGCGACGGTGCTATCGCCAGAGGTGCGCGCGGCAAGTTTCGCCGCCCGCTCGATCGTCGCGCCGGTCGTCAGCAACTCGATGCCCTTATGCACATAGCCGAGGCGCTCTTCGAGCCGTACGACGGTCTCGCCGCCGGCGGTGAAGCGGAAGTGTCCGGGCTCGATGATGCCGGCATGCACCGGGCCGACGGGAATCTGGTGCAAGGCTTCGCCTTCCGTCGGCAGAAACGTGTAGGCGGCTCGCTCGGCTGGTGCCGGTGTGCGCGCGCCGAGCGGATGTTGCACGTCCCAAAAGCCGAGATCGAGCCAGGGCCGCATATCCGGCGCGCCGACCGGCTCGTATCCGTAGAGGCTGTTAATCGCGCGCTCGAGGCGGATGGCTGGCGGATGCACTGCGCCGACCGACGGAAACTTTCCGGCCGGGCATTCGAGGCTGATCACCGCGCCGTCGCCGGTTAAATCCTCGACGATCGCCATGTGGACCATGGGCACGACGCCGCTGTCGGCCCAGAGGCCGAAGAGCGTCGCCTGACCAGCGGCGATCTCGCTCGCGACGCGGCGCCAGACTTCTGCCGTCACGGTGAAGCGCGGCCAGGGCCGGTGACCGTCGACGCGGTCGCCCTCGGGGATGATGTCGAGAAGCGCAGCCATCATCTTAGCCGAGCAGTCCAGCGACGTTCTGGAACCAGGCGACGAGTACGGGGGGCATGTAGATGCCGGCGGCCAGCACCAATCCAAGATGAGCGAACATCGGGACGTAGGAGGCCTGGGCCTTGGCATTGGAACCGTGCGGCTCACCGAAGGCGATGCTGTTGAGCCGCAGAAAGAGCCCGGCCAAGCCGACGAGAAGGCCGAAGACGAGAATGATCGCGAGCAACGGGGCGCGGGCGAACGTCGAGCTCACCACCAGAAATTCGCTCATGAAAATGCCGAGCGGCGGCAGCCCTGCGATCGCGACGACGCCAAGCACAAGACCCCAGCCGATGACCGGATGAGTCTCAGTGAGGCCGCCGATATCGGCGATCCGCTGGCTGCCCTTGACCTGGGCGACATGGCCGACCGCAAAGAAGATCGCCGATTTGGTGAGCGAATGCATGGTCATGTGCAGGAGACCGGCAAAATTGGCGAGCGGACCGCCCATGCCGAACGCAAACGTGATGATCCCCATGTGCTCGATCGATGAATACGCGAACAGCCGTTTGATGTCGCGGCGGCGGTAGAGCATGAACGCCGCGAACACGAGGGAGATCAATCCGAGCGTCACCATCAGCGGGCCCGGCGCGAGCGCAGCCTGATTCACCGCCAGCAGCATTTTGAAGCGCAACAGAGCGTAAAGCGCGACGTTGAGCAGCAAGCCCGACAGCACCGCCGAGATCGGCGTCGGACCCTCGGCATGCGCATCGGGAAGCCAGGCGTGCAGCGGCGCGAGCCCGACCTTGGTGCCATAGCCCAGCAGCAGGAAGACAAAGGCGAGATTGAGCAGCGCCGGATCGAAATCGCCGGCGCGGGTGACGAGCACGGTCCAGACCATGGCGTCGAGACCTTCGCCGACCACCGGGCGCGCGGCCATATAGACGAGGATGGTGCCGAACAGCGCGAGCGCAATGCCGACGCTGCCGAGGATGAAGTATTTCCACGCGGCTTCGAGCGCCTCGTGGGTGCGGTAGATGCCGACCATCAGCACGGTAGTCAGCGTTGCCAGCTCGATCGCCACCCACATCAGACCGATGTTGTTGGCGACGAGCGCCAGATTCATCGCGAACATCAGGACTTGATACATGGCGTGGTAGAAGCGCACGAACGGCGGCGTCAGCCGTCCGATTTCCAGCTCATGGCCGATATAGCTTAAGCTGAACACACTGGTGGTGAAGCCGACGAAGGTCGTGAGCACGATGAACGTGCTGTTGAGATCGTCAACCAAAAGGTAGGGGCCGGGCGCCGGACGCTTGAAAAACAGCGAGAGCGCGCAGAGGAACGTCAGCGTCGTCGCCGCGACGTTAATCCGCGCCGTCGCCCGATAATCCGGCAGCACCGCCAACAGCGCGGCGGCCGCGGCGGGAATGAAGAGCACGCCGGTCAGAGCGTCGAAGTTCATCGGCGTTCTCCACGGAAGCGGTCGAGCGCCTGCACGTCGACCGTGTCAAAACGCTCGCGAATGCGGAACAGAAAGATTCCGATCACGATGAAGGCGATCAGGACGGAGAATGCGACGCTGATCTCAACCACGAGCGGCATGCCTTTGGCGCCGGTCGCCGCAAGTACGAGCCCATTCTCCAGCGACATGAAGCCGACCACCTGACTGACTGCATTTCTTCGCGTCACCATCATTAGCAGGCCGAGCAGCACCACTGAGAGGGCGAAAGCGAGATCCTCGCGCGCGATTGGATCAGCGCCGTGCGTCACGCGCAGCATGACCACCATGGACAGTGCCACCAGGCCCATGCCGGCAAGCATGGCGGGACCGACGCCTACCACCTTCTCGATCTCGCGGTGAATGCCGAGCCGCACAATGATCCGATGCAGCGAAATCGGAATGACGATCGCCTTGAAGACGAGTGCGATCGCCGCGGTGACGTAGAGATGCGGAGCATCCTGGACGAGAGCCTGCCAGGCGACCGAGGCGGACAGCACCAGCGCGTGCAGCGCGTAGGTGTTGATGAGCGCATAAAGCCGGTCCTGGTAGAGCTCGAGGAAGCTGATCAGCACCAGCAAGCCGGCGAGCAGATGGGCGATGTCGAATTCGAGCCGGCTCATCAGAAGCTCCCAGACACGAACCGCAGCAGCGTCGCCAGGAGTCCGAGCATCAGGGCGACGCCGAGAAACTCCGGGACGCGGAACACGCGCATTTTGGCGATCGAGGTCTCGAACAGTCCGAGCAGGAAGCCGCCGACGGCAAGCTTTCCGACATAGGCGGCAATTCCGACGACGAGCGTCGGCAGTGCGGCAGCCGGCCGCTTCGATGCCCCATGGCGCGAACAGGCAGGCGAGCAGTGAAACGTAAAGGATGAGCTTGAGCGAGGACGACAGCTCGATCAGCGCCAGGTGCCGGCCGGAATATTCGAGCACCATCGCCTCATGCACCATCGTCAGCTCTAAATGTGTTGCCGGGTTGTCGACGGGGATACGGCCGTTCTCGGCGATCGCCACAATGACGAGGCCGACGAGCGCGAGGCCGAGCGAGACGCGCAATCCAACCTGCGGCGACGCCATGAATTCGGCGACGGTCGAGAGCTGCGTCGAGCCGGCGATCAAAGCGAGCGTGAACACGAGCATGATCATCGCCGGCTCGGCGAGCGAGGCGATCATAACTTCGCGGCTTGATCCAATGCCGCCGAAGCTCGTGCCGACATCCATCCCGGCCAGTGCGAGGAAGAAGCGCCCGCTGCCGAGAAGAGCAATGATGGCGATGAGGTCGGCCGACCAGGAGAACAAAAGCCCGGTGCGGAAAGTCGGCACCAGCGAAGCTGCGACCCAGGTGGCGGCGAAGATGAGGTAGGGGATGACGCGAAACAGCCACGAGGCGCTCTCCGCGAGCACTACCTCCTTGCGCATGAGCCGCACCAGATCGAGGTAAGGCTGAATGAGCGGCGGGCCCTCGCGGCGCAGCAGCCGCGCCTTCACCTTGCGCACGAACCCGGTGAACAGCGGCGCGAGGAGCAGCACCAACAGCATCTGTGTACCCTGAACGGTCAAATCGCGGATCAGGACCATATCGCAAGCACCAACAGCAAAATGACCAGGGCGCCGAATACCAGGGTCAGGAATTGGCGGATGGTCAGAAATTGCAGGCGATTGAGCCGGGTGGCGGTGGCGCCGATGCCGACAACAAGCGGCGCATAGAGCCAGTCCCAGACCGGATCGGAGAGCTCCACCCTGAACCGCGCCGGACGCGTGTCGCCGGGCGGCGGCATCTCGACGTGCTCGCGGGCGTGGAAGACCATGGTGCCGAACACGCGGCGGATCGGCTGCGCGAAGCTCATGGCCGTGTATTGCGTCGCCGGGCTCGCATCGGGATAGCCGCAATCCCAGGCCGGCGCGCGGCGCAACCGGTCCGAGGCGAAGCGGTGGATCGCGGACGCCGCGAGCGTGCCCGATATGATCATGAACAGAAAAACAAGCAGGCCGTCATAGGAGCTGCGGCTTGCGGCGATCGGGACGATCGAGAGCCATTGCGCGCCGATTTGCACCGGCATGCGCGCGCCGATCAGTGCCGATGAAACCGGCGCCAGCGCATCGATGAACAGAGCCGGGCAGGATTCCGGCGAGCAGGCACAGCAGCGCCAGAATGCAACATCGCGGCGAGCGAGAAGCGGTCAGTTTCGGCTGCGAGCTCGGCGGCGGCGCGTGCGCGGCCGGCCGAGAAACGTCACGCCGTAGGCCTTGACGAAGCAGGCGGCGGCGAGCGCCGCCGAGAGCGCCAGCAGTGCGCCGACGGCCGGTACCAGAAGCTTCAGCCCCCATGACGGCAGTTGCGGGCTCAGCAGGATCGCTTGGAACGTCAGCCATTCGGAGACAAAGCCATTGAGCGGCGGCAGCGCCGAGATCGCCGCGCAACCGACGAGGAAGACGAACGCGGTCTGCGGCATGCGGTGGATGAGGCCGCCGAGATGCTCCATGTCGCGTTCGCCGGTTGCGGTCAGCACCGCGCCGGCGCCGAAGAAGAGCAGACTCTTGAACAACGAATGATTGAACACGTGCAGCAGCGCCGGCGGTCAGCGCCAGCGCCGCGGCGAATGCCATGCCGTAAGTCTTGAAGGCGAGCGCGAGTCCGAGACCGATGAAGATGATGCCGATATTTTCGACGGTGTGATAGGCGAGCAGACGCTTGAGATCGTGCTGCATCAGCGCATAGAGAACGCCCATGACGGCGGTGATACCGCCGACCGCGAGCACCACAATGCTCCACCACCAGGCAGCAGCGCCGGCAAGATCGAATACGATGCGCACGAAGCCGTAGACGGCGACCTTCGTCATCACGCCGCTCATCAGCGCGGAGACGTGGCTCGGCGCCGCCGGATGCGCGAGCGGAAGCCACACATGCAGCGGAACAACGCCAGCCTTCGAGCCCGCGCCAATGAGCGTGAGGATAAGCGCCAACGCCCCAATCGTCGCGGAGGGATGCGCCGCGCGCATCTGCGCGAATGTATAAAGACCCTCCGGACCGGCGAGCAGGCCGAACGCCAGCAGCAAAGCGAGGGTGCCGAAACTCGCCATGACCAGATAGACGTAGCCGGCACGGACGTTCTCGGGCACGCGCGGGTGCGACATCACCAGCGCCCACGACGTCAGCGACATGAACTCCCAGCAGAACAGAAAAGTGAAGGCGTCATCGGCGACGACGACCAGCGTCATCCCCGCAAGAAACGCGGGATAGAACGGCAGCACGCGCTGCGGCGCCGTTTCATGTTCGCCATAGCCGAGCGCGAACAGGCTCGCGCTTGCGGCGCCGAGATCGACGACGATGAGGAAAAAAGCCGAGAGCGCGTCGAGCCGGAAATGCGCGCCAAGCCACGGCACGCCGAGCGGCAGCGTGACGCTGCAACGGTTCGGCCGCGCCGAGAAGATGTACCGCCGCGGCGACCAGCGAAATCGCCGCAATGACCATGCTCGCGCCGTAGATAACGCGCGTGGCCGCTCGCGAGCGTCCGATGATCGACGGCGAAGGCTGCAAGCGCGAGCAGCATCGCGGCGCAGACAAGTGCGATCGTCAGCATCACGTGGCCGACGTCTTTAGCCGCACGCCGCGCCCGCCATTTTGGCTCACCGTATTGTCGGAGATGAGTACAATGCCGAGCGCGTCCAGCGCCGCGACAAGCTTCATCAGCGAATCGACGTTGCCCCGGATCACGCCGTCGCTCGCCTCCATGCGCTGAATGGTCGGTAGCGACAGCCCGGCGGCTTCGGCAAGCCTGCGCTGATCAATGCCGAGAAGTGCGCGCGACGCCCGGAGCTGGCCGGCGGTAATCATGGGGTAAGACCGAATGATGCTTGGAATCGGTATTCTTACGCATATCCAATCTATATTGATGGCACAATCATATTTGCCACAATCGCCGAAAAGCGCCGAATACTACATCTGTCAGATTCGTGCTGGTTTTTTTATTTGGGATGCTTCCGGAATACGGCGGCCAAGCCAGCACTTCACGCCAAGTGTCGATCCATGGCGTCGCCGAAGCGCTCGCGCTCGTTGGCCGTGGCCCTTGGCTGTCTCGGCACGGCCTAGTTGGCACAGTCTGATGCATCAAGCACGCATTATGATGGTTTGAAAACTATATATCTAATATAGATGTATAATATTGGACGTCTAAAATATATTAATACATGTTGAAGTCACATCTTTCGATATTTTATATCTAAGAAGTTCCAAATAAAGTATTTATTAACCAGCTCCGACTCTACTTATGTTTGACAAGTTCCGTCGGTCGGAACGTCCGATTGGGGCAAGAGGGCATGAGTGATCCAACCGTATCTGCCGAGGCCGTTGGAGGCCTGCCAGAGCCGCGCAATCAATCGGTACAGGACGCCTCCGGCGAAGCGCGGCCGATTGCCACGCTACAGAGCCGAACCAAGTCATCAGCTTCGCTATTGGCGATGAGCAATACGGTGTCGACATTGTGGCAGTCCGCGAGATCAGGGTCTGGTCGGAGGTCACTCAGCTGCCCGGCCAGCCGGACTCCGTGCGCGGCGTGCTTAATCTTCGCGGTGCTGTTGTTGCCGTTATCGACCTGCGCTGTCGGCTAGGCCAAGGCCGGACCGAGGCAACGCCGCTGCATATCGCAATCATCGTGCAGATGGCGGCGCGACAGATCGGCCTCCTCGCCGATCGCGTACTGGACATCATCTCTTTTGAGGCCTCCCAGATGCAGCCCGTACCGCGAATTGGCGACGGCTCGGATGCCGGTTTTCTCGCCGGTTTGGTCACGACTGGGGACGGCATGATCGCGCTCATCGATCTGCCCAATCTTCTATCGGTTGAGATCGACGACGAGGACGGGGCTCAGACCATTTCTGCGTTTGCGTGAACCAAGATCGGATCCTTCAAATCGACGTGGGGGAATTGTCATGAACTACGCAACTCTTCGCTCCGCAACCGTCGCTCACCAACCGATGGTCGGCGGGACCGAACTTGAGAGCCAAAAGAAACAAGGGATTGCCGCACTCGTCGTCGGCGTGGTTCTGCAAACGGGCGCCGTTGCAGCACACTATGCCGGCTTAGCAATGGCCATGAACGGCCTCGCTGTTGGTACTGCCATCGCGATCGGATATGCGGCGATCTGTCTTTATCGTATGCGCGCCCCCGTCGGCGCCACGCTGCAAAGGACCGGGCTCGATGATCTGCGCATACAATCGGCGCTTGAGGCCTGCAAAACCAACGTGATGATCGCGGACGATCAATACAACATCGTCTACATGAACGCGACCATGCTGGCGATGATGCGGGCTGCCGAGGCGGAGCTGCGCAAGGACATCCCGACCCTTAACAGCAACAAGCTGATCGGCGTTAACATCGATACGTTCCACAAGAACCCGGCGCATCAGCGACGCATTCTGGAAGGCTTGAGCGGACCGATCGAGACCGATCTCAGCATCGGCGGTCGCAGCTTTCATTTGGTCGTCACGCCGATTTTCCAGGACGGAAGCAAAGTTCGGCTTGGCACCGTCGTTGAATGGCAGGACCTAACCGCGGCGCGCGCTGCGGAGAAGGTAGCGCGGCGGCTGCAAGCGGCGCTTGAACTCATGCCAAACCAACGTCATGGTCGCCAACGAAAACTACGACATCGTGTACATGAACGACACGATGCTGCAGATGATTCGGGCGGCGGAAGGCGAGATGCGCAAGGACGTGCCGGCGCTCGACAGCAGCAAGCTGATCGGCGCCAACATCGATATGTTCCACAAAAATCCGGCGCATCAGCGGCGCATCCTTGATGGGTTGAGTGGCCCGATCGAGACCGATCTCACCATCGGCGGCCGCAGCTTCCATTTAGTGGTCACGCCGGTCTTCGAGGAGGGAAGCAAAAAGCGGCTCGGCAC
Source organism: uncultured Alphaproteobacteria bacterium (assembly GCA_963832605.1). GTDB lineage: Bacteria > Pseudomonadota > Alphaproteobacteria > Rhizobiales > Xanthobacteraceae > BOG-931. The sequence goes on from CAWHUO010000019.1 coordinate 88,754, forward strand.
CGTCGTCGAGTGGCAGGACTTAACAGCGGCAAAGGCAGCCGAACGCGAAGCTCTCCGCGTGCGCGCGGCGCTCGATTCCTGCCAGACGAACGTTATGGTCGCCAATGAGCATTACAACATCGTCTATATGAACAATACGATGTTGGAGATGATCCGGGCGGCCGAGAACGAAATACGCAAGGACGTTCCGGCGCTCGACAGCCGCAAACTCATCGGCGCAAATATCGACATTTTCCACAAGAATCCGGCGCACCAGCGGCGTATTCTGGATGGATTGACCCGCCCGATCGAAACCGATCTTCGGATCGGCGGCCGCAATTTCCACCTAGTGCGTCTCGCCGGTCGTGGACAAGGACGGCAAACGCCTTGGCACGTCCGTGGAGTGGAAGGACGAAACCGCCGAGAAGGCGATCGAGGCTGAGATTGACGGCGTCGCCAAAGCCGCTGTCGCCGGCGACTTCTCACGCCAGCTTACGCTCGAAGGCAAGAAGGGGTTCATGCTCAATCTGGCCACTGCGATGAACGGCCTATGCCAAAACACCGCCGGTGCGCTGGATGACCTCGTCCGCATGCTGAGCGCCCTCGCCGACGGCGATCTGACGCAGCAAATCACCGCCGATTATCAGGGTGCGTTTGCCAAGCTGAAAACCGACGCGAACGTGATGGCCGATCGGCTGAGCTCGACAATAGGCGAAATCAAGATGGCGGCGCGCGAAGTATCGTCCGCGACCGCGGAAATCTCGACCAGCACCACTGATCTATCGCAGCGGACCGAGGAACAAGCCGCGAGCCTCGAACAGACATCGGCATCAATGGAGCAAATGTCCGCGACCGTTAAAAAGAACGCAGAAAGCGCGCAAGAGGCCAATCACTCGGCTGCAAGCACCCGTGACGTCGCCGACCGCGGCGGTCAGGTAGTCGCTAAAGTCGTTGACGCCATGGCGCGGATCGAGGAATCGTCGCGCAAGATTTCCGACATCATCGGCGTGATCGACGAGATTGCACGGCAGACCAATCTGCTCGCGCTCAACGCCGCCGTTGAGGCGGCGCGGGCCGGCGAAGCCGGTCGCGGCTTCGCGGTCGTGGCGTCGGAAGTCCGCAGCCTCGCGCAACGATCCTCGCAGGCCGCCAAAGACATCAAGGACCTGATTATCAGCAGTAACAGTCAGGTGAAGGACGGTGTCGATCTCGTCAACAAGGCCGGTTCCGCATTAAATGAAATTGTGGAGTTGATCAAAAAGGTGGCCGACATCGTCGCCGATATCGCTTCGGCTAGCGCCGAACAAGCGGGTGGCATCGAGCAGGTGAACAAAGCCCTCACCCAGATGGATGAGGTCACACAGCAGAACTCCGCGCTGGTTGAGGAGAACGCTGCGACGGCGAAGACACTCGAGCATCAGGCGAGCCTCATGGACGAACGGATAGCCTTCTTCCGCGTCGGCGACGCAGAGGCGCACGCGCCGCTCGCCGTCGAAACGACTGCGGCTGCGCCCAAGGTAGCCGAGATTGGGACGGCCCAAACGAAGAGCCAGCCGAGCAAGCCCGCTGTAGCCGCGCGTAAGACTGGTAACGGAGCCAACGGCGCAGCGGCAACTGCCTCTCGACGCGGTCCGGCAGGCCGCACGCAGGCCGCGCTTGCTACAGCCGTCAAAGACCCGGAGTGGAAAGAATTCTAGCGTGAATTGTCAGTGCTTCTGGATCAATCCACGAAGCTCTGATAGGGACCGACGCGGATGCCGACGCGTCGGTCCCATTTTTTTGGAGTGAGCCGACTTCACGCGCCCACCGGTCGCCAATAAATTTCAGCACTTGCGCAGCAACATGACCACCTCGATGCGAGGATCTCACAAGCATCCGCGGACCACCTGACGCTTAATTCTGCTGCGCTTTTTTCGATCAGGCGGAGAGCAACTCAGGTGAGCACGCGCACCGGCTTGCCGTCGAGGAAGGCGCGGATGTCATCCACCATGCCGCCGAAAAAGGCTCGATAGTTCTGCTCGGCGACGTAGCCGAGATGCGGAGCAAGCACGACATTGTCGAGCTTGCGTAAGGGATGCTCGACCGGCAGGGGCTCGACGTCGAACACATCAAGGCCGGCGCCAGCGATGCGTTTTTCACGCAGCGCGGCGATAAGTGCAGCCTCCTCGACGATCGGTCCCCGCGAGGTGTTGATGAGGTAAGCGCTCGGCTTCATCAGGCTGAGTTCGTTTCCGCCAATCAGACCGCGCGTGCGCGGCGATAGCTGCAAGTGGATCGAAAGAAAATCTGCGCGGCGGAACAGATCGTCGCGGCTCACATATTCGGCGCCGATTTCCTTGCATTTCTCTGGGGTGAGGTTCTGGCTCCAGGCGATGACATTCATTCTGAAGGCCCGGCCGATCTCGGCCACGCGGGTGCCGAGTTTGCCAAGCCCGAGAAGTGCCAGCGTCATGCCTTCGAGATCGAGCCCGATCGTGGTCTGCCAGGGTGCGCCGGCTTTCAGCCGCGCGTTCTCGTAGCCGATGTGGCGGGCAAGTTCGAGCATCAGCCCGATGGCGATAGCGGCGGTGGCGTTGCCGAACGCGGGCGTGCCGCAGACCACTACGCCGCGTGCCTTGGCGGCTTCGAGATCGAACGAGGCGTTGCGCATGCCGGTGGTGATCAGAAGCTTGAGATCGGGCAGGGCCTCGATCACCGCGCGCGGAAAGGGGGTGCGCTCACGCATGGCGCAGATGATGGCAAAGCCTTGCAGCGCCGCAACGATCTTGTCCGCTGAACCGAGATGCTCGTTGAACACCTTGATTTCGACATCGGCTTTCACTTTCGACCAGTCGGCAAAAGTGAGCGCGACGTTTTGATAATCATCGAGAATGGCGCAGCGTAGAGGCATCGTATTCCCTCGTGGTCGTTCCGTAGCGCCGCGAAGCGGCACACCCGGAATCTATAACCACCGCAGGTGCAAAGTCCTGCACTGTCTGGGACTATCGACACGGGACTCGCCGGCGGCGAACGGCCGCGCCCTGGATGACGTCTCCGGGTTAGGCGTGAGCCTTGGCAATTTCGTGCAGTGCGTGGCCGGTCTCGACGACCGCCGAGGCGGCTTTCGCCGCGATGCCGGCGCGTTTGGCGTGCCATTTCGGCCCGGGTCCGCGCATGTAGTGCAGTTCCGGCCGATAGGGGTCGAAGAGATACGAAAAGCTCCGCGACAGTTCGCGAACGGACTTGGTGAGTCTACGGCGCATGGGGCGCTCCCAGCCGCTTTGCCGTGCCGCGTCATCCCGCCGGCGCGATAACGAGCCCGATCGCGAAGACGCGGCTTTGCTGCAAAGTTTCGGCGAAAAGTCATTAAAAATTAGTACGAATGGTCGCCGGCGCGGCCGACATGCGGCTCGAATGTGATTCACAATTGACGAAGTCTTGCCGCGATCGGCAACTCGTGGGGCGGCGGCGCTTGTTATCGAGCGTGCATCGCTGCGGTCGGTCCTTGCCCTTCGCGCGCGCTGTCGCTACATCAGCGGCAGATTTTTCCCGAAATGAGCGCTTTTGCGGTCGCGCCCGAAAGGGCGCGGGTTCCGAACGGCGCCGAACAAGAGGACAGGCGCCCAACCTGAAATCTTTAGAATGGCGCGTCAATTCATTTATCACATGCAAGGCCTCTCCAAGGTCTATCCCGGCAACCGGAAGGTCTTGGAGAACATCAATCTGTCATTCTATCCCGATGCCAAGATTGGCGTTCTCGGCGTCAACGGCTCCGGTAAGTCGACGCTGCTCCGCATCATGGCCGGGCTCGACACAGACTTTTCCGGTGAAGCCTGGGCCGCCCAAGGCGCCCGCGTCGGCTATCTGGCGCAGGAGCCGCAGCTCGATCCGGCAAAATCGGTCCGCGAAAACGTCATGGATGGCGTAGCGCCGCAGAAAGCGATCCTCGACCGCTACAACGAGCTCGCCATGAATTACTCCGACGAAACCGCCGACGAGATGACCAAGCTGCAGGACGAGATCGAAGCCAAGGGGCTGTGGGATCTCAACTCCAAGGTAGACCAGGCAATGGATGCATTGCGCTGCCCGCCGGATGGTGCCGAAGTGGCACAGCTTTCCGGCGGCGAAAGGCGGCGTGTCGCGCTCTGCAAGCTCCTTTTGGAGCAGCCGGAGCTCCTCCTGCTCGATGAGCCGACCAACCATCTCGATGCCGAGTCGGTCATGTGGCTCGAGGGCCACCTGCGGAATTATCCGGGCGCCATCCTCATCGTCACCCACGACCGCTATTTCCTCGACAACGTCACCGGCTGGATCCTCGAGCTCGATCGCGGCCGTGGCATTCCCTACGAGGGCAATTACTCGTCGTGGCTGGTGCAAAAGCAGAAGCGGCTCGAGCAGGAGGGCCGCGAAGAGGAGGCGCGCCAGCGTACGCTTGCCCGCGAACAGGAATGGATCTCCGCTTCCCCGCGGGCGCGGCAGGCGAAATCCAAGGCGCGATATGAACGCTACGAGGAATTGCTGAAAAAAGCCGGCGAGAAGCAGACGCAGACGGCGCAGATCGTCATCCCGGTCGCCGAACGGCTGGGGCAGAACGTCATCGATTTCGAGCATCTGAAAAAGGGTTTCGGCGATAATCTGTTGATCGACGATCTCACTTTCAAATTACCGGCGGGCAGCATCGTCGGCGTCATCGGGCCGAACGGCGCCGGCAAGACGACTTTGTTTCGTATGATCACGGCGCAAGACAAGCCCGACCAGGGCACCATCAAGATCGGCGAATCCGTGCACCTCGGCTATGTTGATCAATCGCGCGATACGCTCGACGGCAAGAAGTCGGTGTGGGAGGAAGTTTCCGGCGGGCTTGATCAGCTGCAGCTCGGCAAGCGCGAGGTCAATTCGCGCGCCTATTGCGCGGCGTTCAATTTCAAGGGCGCCGACCAGCAGAAGAAAGTCGGCCAACTCTCCGGCGGTGAAAGAAACCGCGTGCACCTCGCCAAGATGCTGAAATCCGGCGCCAACGTGCTCCTGCTCGACGAGCCGACCAACGACCTCGATGTCGACACGCTGCGCGCGCTCGAAGAGGCGCTCGAGGATTTCGCCGGTTGCGCGGTGATCATCAGCCACGACCGCTGGTTCCTCGACCGCATTGCCACCCACATCCTCGCCTTCGAGGGCGACAGCCATGTCGAATGGTTCGAGGGCAACTTTCAGGATTACGAGACGGACAAGATGCATCGATTGGGGACGGACACGGTCATCCCGCACCGAATCAAGTATAAGAAGTTTTCACGGTAATTATCGTAGTCGGGGAGGTGATTTTACTCGGCTTACATTTGCTCCGTCGAATGCCCATATAACGCTGGTGCCGTTGCGATTGTGCGAATAGCCCCGTGCTCGGGAGCGGTACCGTGATCGCCGCTACTGGTGGTTGCGCTTAAAAGGAGACGACATTGGCGACAAGATCCAGTGAGGCCCGCTCAAGCGAGGCCCGTGCCCGTGCTGAAGCAAGTTTTAATAAAGAAGAGCGCGCCAAGGACGGCGTCAAGGCGATGTCGGAATATCAGGCCAACAGCCGAATAATTCGCGAGAAGACCGAGAGATTGAGGGCGCTCCGATTGGCCAAGGAAGCCGCCGACAAGGAAGCAGAGCTCGCAAAATCCTCGGCCGGCAAGCGGTAAGGCCAGGCGCGAGCTCCGGGTCGCCTTGAAACGACCACAACTATCGCCCATATAGGGCTGGCGGCCTAATAGGCCTGCGGCGAGCCGCGTGTACGGGACCCCGTCAAACGGCTTCTGGCTCGCTTTTTAATCATTTGTCACTGACAGCCCAGATCGCGCGGGGTGTCCTGTTTCACCCGCCATGCAGGCCCGGCGCAGCGCGCAGCGGCTGCATGAGCGCGCACATAGAAAGTTTCCTCTTTGACCGACTTCCACCACTTTGGACTCAACGACAAAATCATTCGCGCCCTCGCAGAAGAAAAATATCTCACCCCGACCCCGATCCAAGCGCAGACAATACCGACTGTCATGTCGGGCCGCGACGTGATTGGAATAGCTCAGACCGGAACCGGCAAGACCGCCGCCTTCGCGCTGCCAATCCTGCATCATCTCGCCGCCAACGCGCACCCGACGGTGCGCAAGAGCTGCCGCATCCTGGTGCTCAGCCCGACGCGTGAACTGTCCGGGCAGATACTCGACAGCTTCCGCGCCTATGGCCGCCACCTACACATCAGGACGGCGCTGGCGATCGGTGGCGTGCCGATGGGCGGGCAGGTTCGGGCCTTGCTGAACGGCGTCGATGTTCTTGTCGCCACGCCGGGCCGGCTCATCGACCTCGTCAAGAGCAACGCGCTTCGTTTAGCCGACGTTGAATGCCTCGTTCTCGACGAAGCGGATCGCATGCTCGATATGGGCTTCATCCACGACATCCGCAAAATCGTGGCAAAACTTCCGCCGAAACGTCAGACGTTGATGTTTTCCGCAACGATGCCTCGCGCCATCGCTGAACTCGCCGCGCAGATGCTGCATGACCCGATCAAGGTGGCGGTGGCTCCGGTGGCCTCGACCGTTGAACTGGTCGAGCAGCGCATCATCCGTGTCGATCGCGCCGCGAAGCCCACCATCCTCGTCGACGTGCTGCGGGACGAGGCGATCGACCGGGCGCTGATCTTTACGCGAACCAAGCATGGCGCCGACAAGGTCGTGCGCGGGCTGCTGCGGGCCGGCATCGCCGCCGAAGCCATCCACGGCAATAAATCGCAAAATCAGCGCGAGCGGGTGCTCGCGGCCTTTCGCAAAGGTACGGTCAGAACGCTCGTGGCCACCGATATCGCCGCACGCGGCATCGATGTTGATGGCATAAGCCACGTGGTGAACTTCGATCTGCCGAACGTGCCGGAGACTTATGTGCATCGTATCGGCCGCACGGCGCGGGCCGGCGCCGCCGGCGTGGCAATCTCGCTGTGCGACGGCGAGGAGGTAGCCTACCTGCGCGATATCGAAAAACTCATTCGCATGTCGATTGCCATCAGCGACAGGCGCGCGCAGCCGGGACGCTCCGAGCCGCCGATCATGAAGGATCGGGCCGGCCGCATCCGCGGGCGGTGCTCCGGGTAAGGGTCGGCGACGGCGACAGCAGGGCGCGCCGGCGCGCCGAGAACAAAGTCACAATCAGCCGCAGGAGACTGCCGGCGGGATCGCAGCGGTCGCTTTCCTGCAGCCCCACGGGGCAACGAGGCGCGAGTGTTGACCAACACGCGCCGCGTTGGACAAGCCATCCAAAGGGGTCGTAACGTGTCGAAAGAAGAACTCCTGCAATTTGAGGGTCTCGTCCTTGAGATATTGCCCGACGCCCGCTTTCGCGTTCAGCTCGACAACGGCCACGCGCTCATCGCTTATACCGCCGGAAGAATGAAGAAAAATCGGATCAAAACCTTGGCTGGCGATCGGGTGACCGTCGAAGTGTCGCCATACGATCTGGAAAAGGGGCGCTTGATCTTTCGCCACAAGGATGAACGGTCCGGCTCCGCCAGCCGCCCGCCGCAGCGCAACCAGTTTCGCCGGCGATGACGCGGATGCTCAAGCCCTATTCCGATGACAGCGGCAATGTCGCGGCAAGCGAGGCGGTGTGATGCGCTTCTTTATCTTCAAATCTGATGCGAGTCCCGACCTGCGCGCCTTCGGTAGCGATTTGGCTGGCAGCCGGCTGCCGAATCAATTCAGGCCCTGGCACGCGATCGGTGCCGTCGCGCCGGACCAGGATCCTCCGTATGGCCTTTCGCGCGAGGTCATCGAGACGGCGATAACGGCCCAAGGTTTTCAGCTCTGGCGCTTGAGCAAAAAAGGCTGAGCTTGTTGGACCGGAAGCGAGACGTTCGCAAATCTGCTAAAGGAGCGTCGCCAATGACAGATCGCGACCATAAGTTCAAAGTTGGGCAGACGGTCGATCTCATTCCGTCGATTTCCCGCTCTGCTGCAGCCGGCCATTACCAAATTGTGAGCTTGCGTCCCGCCGATGGCGGAAATCCGCAATATCGCATCAAAAGCAGGAGCGAAAGCCACGAGCGAGTCGTTTCCGAGAGCGATCTTATCCTCTCGGCGCACTTGAAATTCGATTAGTTTGGGGGGGCGACGCGTCGGGGCGATCGGCGCAGCGAGAAAACCGCAACCGGACCGGACAGGAAATGACGATGTTCAAGATTTTCGAACTCAAAGGCCAAGGTTCGGCGCCGGCCACACAAGTCGGTGACAGGTATTCCACGCGCGAGCAGGCGATGGCTGCGGTGAAGAAGCGGCTCAAGACATTCAACGTGTCCGGACATAATCCGGAAGGTGATTATTGGTGGGCGCGGGATTCCGAAGGCTTGCGAAAATGCTGGATTTCCACCGCCGAATGAACAGGCGGCGAGCCGACCATGCTCAACTTTCCCAACCAGAGCCGGGTGTTTGATGCGACGCGGCGGGCCGTGCGGTTTTGGGGATACGAGAGCGCGATGGAGTGGTCATTCTTCGTCGGCGAGGATGAACTCAGACGCATGCAGCCGGATATGGGCCGGGATGAATTGGGTTTGCTCGAAGCGTTTGATTCGCATCGGCCCTTGATCTACGCCGCGGCAAAGAAAGCATTTACGCGCGCTCGCAAGGGATCCTACGAACTCGTGGCGGCCGATTTCTAGCGCGTGAACCTGACTCCGCTTCCATGTCGGCGGGCTACCAGCAAGGCTCTGTCGCCGTCACGGTTGTTTGCTGCGCCGCGCCAACGGATATTCGCCGCTCTCGTACAAACGGCGGATCTCGTCGCTGCCGTATCTGCGCTCGTCGACTTCGAGAAAAGCGCCGACCAGGAGTTCGGGTGCAAGGTCTTCCATGCAGAAACGGATGGCCTCGGCGGCCTGGGCAAACCGCTTGTATGAAAGCGGCTGGCGGGTCGGTTTCCGCCTTCGAGTCGGAAACAACTCGGCGGCGGCTCGGTAGTCAAACTCGGCCATCGGACGGGCTCTCGTGAACAAGAATTAGGATTCGTCCGAACCAACGTTCGTGTGGACGATAATATCAATATAAGATCAAAGTGCCACAATACCAGCCGGCCACGAGACATTCTTGTCGGCCCCGAGGAGCCGGCGACATTTGAATCTATTTATCTGCTTTGGTCCTATACCACCGGTCGGCGAGAGCCACCTACGGTTTCACCAGCAAGCCGTTCAGCACCAGATCGAGGTGGGCGTCGAAGTAAGTTTTCAAATCGAGCGGATGGCGGTCGTCGAACATCATCATCCAAAGGTCGACCAGCGCGATCGGTGCGATGATGACCAGTGGACACTCGGTCACCGCCGAGGGGCGGATCTCGCCGCGATCCATGCCGCGTTGGATCGCCCGCTTGAGCAAATCAACACAGGGCCGGTGGATCTCCTCGTGATAGCGGTCCGCGAGGGCCGGAAAACGCGACGCCTCCGCGATCAACATACGCACCACCTCGCGGCGGCGGCGATCTTCGACGATGTGCTGGTAGATGAAGCTGAACTGCGCCTTTAGCAGTTCAGCAGTCGAGCCTTCGTGGCGTTCGAACATGGCTTGGATGGTGTCGAGCGTGGTTTTCATTGCCTCGTGCACCATCGAAATGAACAAGTGCTCCTTGTTCTCGAAATAGACGTAGATCGTGCCTTTGGTGACGCCCGCGCGTTCGGCGATCTGATCGAGCGTGGTCATCGCGTAGCCGTTGCGCGAAAACTCGATGAACGCGGCTTCGACGATTTCCTGCGGGCGTTCGGCCTTGCGGCGGCGTCGGGTTTCCGTGCGCGTGTCCATCACGTCAGTCATGGGATGACCTGGAGTTCCCCGAATCATAGAAGTCAAGTTATTGACTAACCGGATAGTAAATAACTAGTCTGCCTTTGTTAAGGGTGGACACGTGCAAATCTGGTTGGGGCAGTTCGGGCGGCGCCAGGGCCGGCAGGTCGGTGCGCGCCAGGTCAGGAGTTTGGCCGGTTTCGGCGTTTTCCGGCCGAAAGCAGTCGGCGTCGCGCTGTCGATCGGAACATTGGCGGCCTGCGCCGTCGGTCCCGACTTTAAGCCGCCGCCGGCACCGCCGGTCGGCGGCTACACGCCCGATACGCCGCCCGCGACCACGACGACAGCCGACGTCGCCGGCGGGGCGGCGCAAGCGTTCGCCATGGGCCGCGACATTCCGGCCGAGTGGTGGAAAGTGTTCCATTCGAAGGAGATCGACGCACTGGTTGCCGAAGCGCTTCGCGCCAATCCGAACCTGCAGGCCGCGCAGGCCGCTCTGTGGCAGGCCAAGGAGAACCTCTATGCCTCCGCCGGTGCGCTGTTGCCGAGCGTAGACGGCGCCGCCAACGTCACGCGCCAACAGTTCTCGCCGGCGGAATTCGGCCTGTCCGGTCCGGCGGAGATCTTTAATTTGTACCAGGCGACCGTCAACGTCTCCTATACGCCGGATGTGTTCGGCGGCCAGCGGCGGCAGATCGAGGCCAATGCCGCAGTTGCAGAATATCAGCGCTTCGAGCTCGAAGCGACGTTTCTCACGCTCACCGCGAACGTGGTGACAGCCGCTGTCCAGGAAGCCTCGCTGCGCGGGCAAATCGAAGCGACGGAAGAGATCATCAAAGCGGAAAGCGACCAGCTTGTGGTCGTGCGCAATCAATTCGACGCCGGCGCCGCCACCCGCGCCGATGTGCTGCAGCAGGAATCAGAAGTGGCGACGACAGAGGCCACCTTGCCGCCGTTGCAGAAGCAGCTCGAGCAGCAGCATCATGTGCTGCTGGCGTTGATCGGCCACTTTCCGAACCAGACAGTGCGCGAGCATCTGACGCTGGCATCGTTTCGCCTGCCGACGAGGCTTCCGGTCAGCGTGCCTTCACAGCTTGTCGAGCAACGGCCCGATGTGCGCGCGGCGCAAGCGCAGTTGCATCAGGCCAGCGCCTTGATCGGCGTCGCCTTTGCCAACAGGCTGCCGCAATTAAGCCTCACCGCACAATACGGCACGCTTGGCTTGACGCCGGCCGCGTTGTTCACGCCGGCCTCGACGATCTGGAGCCTCGGGGCGGGTGTCACGCAACCGATCTTCCACGGTTTTACTCTTCTGCACCAGGAGCGCGCGGCCAGAGCCGCCTATGAGATGGCCGACGCGCAATATCGCAACACCGTGCTGACCGCTTTCCAGAACGTCGCCGATGTCCTGCGGGCGCTGCAACTGGACGCCGCTACGCTCAAGGCCCAGCAGCGCGCCGTTCACGCCGCATCCGACACGTTCGATCTGACGCGCGGCCAGTACCGCCTCGGCGCCATCACTTACGTGGTCTTGCTCAACGCGGAACGCAGCTATCAGCAGGCGCGGCTCGCGTTGGTGCAGGCGCAGGCGGCGCGCTATGCCGACACCGCCGCCTTGTTCCAGGCGCTCGGCGGCGGCTGGTGGAACCGCCTCGACGTGATACCCGATCCCTTGAGCCCGGAGCCGCAACTCGTCCATGCCGCGAGCGACACGCCGCCGCCGGTGAAACTGGAGTCTACAAGATGATCAAACGCATGGTGATCATGCTCGTGGCGGTCGCCATCGTATTCGGTGGGATCTTCGGATTTCAGATCTTCAAAGCCGCGATGATCAAAAAATTCATCACGGCGTTGAGCAACCCGCCGCAGACGATCTCGGCCGCCAAGGCAAGTACCAGCGAATGGCAGCCGAAGGTCGAAGCGATCGGCAGCTTGCGCGCCGTAAAAGGCGCCGATCTGTCGCTGGAGGTCTCCGGCGTCGTCAAATCGATCTCGTTCAATTCCGGCGACGATGTCGAGGAGGGCGCGCCGCTGCTCAAGCTGCGCACGGCCGACGACGTCGCCCGGCTTGCAGTCGCTGCAGGCGATGGCGGCGCTGAGCGATATCACCTACGAGCGCGACCAAAAGCAATTCAAGATGCAGGCTGTCAGCCAGGCGACCTTGGACACTGACGCGGCCAATCTGAAAAATGCGCAGGCGCAAGTCGCCCAGCAAAAAGCCATCATCGAGAAGAAATTCCTGCGTGCACCTTTTGCCGGCCATCTCGGCATTCGCGCCGTTGATCTCGGACAGTATCTCGGGCCCGGCACGGTGATCGTGACGCTGCAGGCGCTCGATCCGATCTTCGTCGATTTCTTTGTGCCGCAGCAGTCGGTCGATCAGATCCGGTTGGGACAGGCGGTCACTGTGAAAGTCGATGCGTTCAAGGAGAAAACCTTCATCGGCGAGATAGCGGCGATCAATCCGAAGGTTGATACCGGCAGCCGCAACATTCAGATCCGTGCGACCTTGAAAAATCCGGACCACAAACTGTTGCCGGGCATGTATGCAACCGTCGACATCACCACCGGCTCGCCCAGCAATTACGTAACGCTGCCGCAAACGGCGATCACCTACAACCCGTACGGCGACACGGTCTACGTCGTCGTCGACGGCAAGGAGCACAACGCCGACGGCAAACCGCAATTGATCGCGCGGCAGACGTTCGTGGCCGTGGGCCCGACGCGCGGCGATCAGGTCGCCGTGCTCAAAGGTATCGAGGACGGCGATATGGTCGTGACTGGCGGCCAGATCAAGCTGCACAACGGATCGGTGGTCTTGATCGACAACTCGATCACGCCGACGGCGGACGCCGCGCCCGTTCCGATCGACCGCTGACGGGCCGCCGCGATGAATTTCACCGATATCTTCATTCGCCGTCCGGTACTGGCCTCAGTTATAAGCCTGTTTATCCTGGTTGTCGGTGTGCGTGCCTATTACGCGCTGCCGGTGCTGCAATATCCGCGCACCGAGAACGCGGTGGTGACGGTGACGACGACCTATTACGGCGCCGATCCAGACGTGGTCGCCGGCTTTATCACGACGCCGCTCGAAATCGCCATCGCCCAGGCCTACGGCATCGACTACATGACGTCGACCAGCCAGAGCAGCACGAGCACGATCACCATCTATCTGCGGCTCAATTACGATCCCGACAAGGCGCTGACCGAGATCAACACCAAGATCGCTTCCGTCCTCAATCAGTTGCCGACCGGTACGCAGCAGCCGGTGCTTACCGTCAAGATCGGCCAGACCATCGATGCCATGTATCTTGGCTTCGACAGCGATACGTTGGCGCCGAACCAGATTACCGACTACCTCACGCGCGTCGTGCAGCCTAAGCTGCAGACCATACCCGGCGTACAGACCGCGGAACTGCTCGGGCAAAAGGTGTTCGCGCTGCGGGCATGGCTCGACCCGCAAAAGCTCGCGGCATTCGGGCTGACGGCGACCGATGTCAGTCAAGCGCTTGCGGCAAACGACTTCATATCCGGCATTGGCACGACCAAAGGCCAGATGGTGCAGGTTAACCTCACCGCCTCTACTGGTCTGCACTCGGCGAGCGAGTTCCGCAACCTCGTAATCAAACAGGTCAATGGCGCTGTCGTCCGCCTGCAGGACGTCGCCAATGTCACGCTTGGCGCCGAAGACTACGAATCCGAGGTCGGCTTCGACGGCAAGCAAGCAGTCTATATCGGCGTCCAAGTGGCGCCCGCTGCCAACCTGCTGGAGGTGGTTCGCGGCGTCCACAAGATCTGGCCGGATATCCACGAGCAGCTGCCGCGTGGGCTCGATGGTGCCATCGTGTACAACTCCACGGAATTCGTGAACGCGGCGATCTACGAGGTCGTGCTCAGCCTGGTCGAGGCATTGATCATAGTGACGCTTGTCGTCTTTATGTTCTTGGGCTCGGTGCGATCGTCATTGATCCCGACCGTCGCCATTCCGTTGTCGCTGGTCGGCACGCTGATCATCCTGCTGGCGCTCGGCTATTCGATCAATCTGCTCACCTTGCTGGCGCTGGTGCTGGCCATCGGCCTCGTCGTCGACGACGCCATCATTGTGGTCGAGAACGTCAGCCGTCATCTCGAGGAAGGGGTAGCGCCGGTGCCGGCCGCAATGGCGGCGGCGCGCGAACTCGGCTGGCCGATTATCGCGATGACCGTCGTGTTGGGCGCGGTCTATGTGCCGATCGGCTTCCAAAGTGGTCTCACCGGCGCGCTGTTTGCCGAATTCGCTTTCGCGCTGGTCGGCGCCGTCACCGTCTCCGGCATTGTCGCGTTGACGCTCTCGCCAATGCTGTGCTCCCGCCTTCTCAAAGCGCCCGATCCACAGCACCGCGGCTGGGAAGAAAAGCTGACCTACTATATCGACCGCGGCTTCGTTTGGTTGCGAGGTGCCTATGAGCGGCGCCTGCATCGCAGCCTGAATTATCTGCCGGTGACGGTCGTCTTCGCACTGGTGGTGTTCTCGAGCATCTACTTTTTGTTCATCACCGCCCACACCGAGCTTGCCCCGCAGGAGGATCAGGGCGTCATCCTGTCGCAATCGATCTCTGCGCCGAATGCCACGCTCAAGCAACGGCAGCTCTATTCGCACGAAATCTACAAGCTCTTCTTCACGCACCCAGAAACGGAGCATGTCTTTCAGATCGATATGCCCGGCCAGTCGATCTCGGGCATGGCGCTAAAGCCGTGGGACTCCCGCACCAAATCCACCAATGCGCTGCAGCCGGTGGTGCAACAGGAACTGAGTAAGATCGCGGGCATTCGCGCGGTTGCGTTTCAGCCGCCGCCGCTCCCGGGAAGCATCGGACTTCCGGTTCAGTTCGTGATCGGCACCACGAAATCATTCGAGCGCCTCTACGACATCGCGCTAAAGTTCCTGCGGGAGGCGCAGCAGAGTGGAAACTTCATCTTTCTCGATTGCGATCTGAAGATTGACAATCCGCAATCCAACATCACCATCGATCGCGACAAGACGGCGCAGCTCGGCTTGAAGATGAGCGACGTCGGCAGCGCGCTCGCTTCGATGCTCGGCGGCGGCTATGTGAACTATTTCAGCATGAGCGGGCGCTCGTATAAGGTCATCCCGCAGGTGCAGCAGCGCTTTCGGCTGAACCCGCAGCAATTGCTCGACTATCACATCCGTACCGCCGACGGGACGCTGGTGCCGTTATCGACGATAGCGACCGTTTCGACGAAAACGGTGCCGGAATCGCTCAACCACTTCCAGCAGCTCAACAGCGCCACGATCCAGGGCGTCGCCATGCCTGGCGTTTCCCAGGGTGACGCCATCGCATATTTGCAGGAATTGGCGGCGCGCACGTTGCCGCGCGACTATTCGGTCGACTACGGCGGGCTGAGCCGGCAGTACATCCAGGAGACCAGCGGCTTCGTCACCACCTTCGGGTTCGCGTTGATCATTATCTTTCTGGCGCTGGCCGCCTTGTTCGAAAGCTTCCGCGATCCGGTCATCATCCTGGTCTCGGTGCCGATGTCGATTGCCGGCGCGCTGATTTTCGTCAGCGTCGGCATCGCCGGTGCCTCGCTCAACATCTATACCGAAGTGGGCTGGTGACGCTGATGGGCCTGATCAGCAAACACGGCATCCTGATCGTGCAGTTTGCCAACGATCTGCAGGCGGAAGGCCGCTCGAAGCGCGAGGCGATCGAGCAGGCCGCCGCCATCAGGCTGCGGCCCATTCTGATGACGACCGCGGCCATGGTGCTCGGCGTGGTCCCGCTGATCACCGCTGGCGGGGCCGGCGCCGTGTCGCGCTTTCAGATGGGGCTGGTCATCGCCTCGGGCCTGTCCATTGGCACGCTGTTCACGCTGTTCGTGGTGCCGGCGGTGTACATGCTGCTGGCGGCCGATCGCCGCTATGCCGTCGCCCTTGCGGCCAAGGCGGCGGTCGCCGCCGCACGGAGCTCCCGCCGAATAACTTCATTTGCAGCCAGACGGGCGAAGCGGAACGCGCGATGGAAGATTGGAGCGCACGGCAGTATCTCAAATTCGAAGACGAACG
The DNA here is from genome assembly GCA_963832605.1 of uncultured Alphaproteobacteria bacterium. GTDB lineage: Bacteria > Pseudomonadota > Alphaproteobacteria > Rhizobiales > Xanthobacteraceae > BOG-931. The sequence continues at coordinate 104,564 of CAWHUO010000019.1, forward strand.
CACCCGGCCGCCGCGCGATCTGTTGGCGCAGGTGCCGTTGCAACGGCCGCGGCTGGTGGTCGATCTCGGCTGCGGGCCGGGCAACTCGACCGAGCTTCTCCTTGAGCGCTTTCCGCAATCCGAGGTGATCGGGCTCGAATTCTTCTCCGGACATGCTGCGGAAGGCGCGCGAGCGATTGCCCAGTTGCACATTCATCGAGGCCGATATCGCGAGCTGGACGCCGGCCGCGCAAACCGATCTGCTGTTCGCTAACGCTGCCTTCCAATGGGTGCCGGATCATCCGCAGGTGCTGCACCGGTTGCTCGAAGCCCTGCCGGCCGGCGGCGTTCTCGCCGTGCAGATGCCCGACAACACCCACGAGCCGGCGAACGCGCTGCAGCGCGACGTGGCCGCGGCATGGTCCATGGGCGAAGGACTTGGCGGCGGCCGTTCCGCGCGCCGACCTCATGCCGCCGGAGGGCTATTACGATCTGCTCAAGCCCGCTTGCTCGCGCATCGACATTTGGCACAGCGTCTACAACCATGTGATGGCAACGCCGCAGGCCATCGTCGAATGGTTCAAAGGCTCTTCGCTGCAGCCTTATCTGTCTTTGCTCGACGCTGCCGGGCGTGAACAATTTCTCGCCGTCTATACGGAAAAAATCGTCGCCGCGTACAAGCCGCGCGTCGACGGCAAGGTCTTGTTGAGATTTCCGCGCCTGTTCATCGTGGCCGTGCGATGAAACTAGGTCCGCTCTTTCTTTGCGCCGGCTTGCTTGGTGGTGTGTTTTTCGCTGAGGGCGCCTTGGCGGCTGACGCCGCATTCCAAGCCTGGCTGCAGTCGCTGTGGCCGCAGGCGCACGAACTCGGCGTGTCGCGCGCCACCTTCGACATGGCGACGCGCGAACTTGAGCCCGACTTGTCCTTGCCGGAGCTGGTGATCCCTGGAAGACCGGAGCCGTCCGCCGGCGGACAACCGGAATTCGTCCAGACGCCCGCGGATTATCTGAAAGAGACGACGTTCGATCGCTTAGCCGCCCAAGGCCGCAAGTTGTTCGATCAGTACCGCGCGCCGCTGGCCGCGATCGAACGTCAGTTTGGGGTCGCGCCGACGGTACTGCTGGCGATTTTCGGCCGCGAGACCGATTACGGGCGCTCCCGCGATACGCACAATGCGATTCGCGTGCTCGCGACCCAAGCCTATCTCGGCAAGCGGAAAGAAAAATTCCGCGAAGAATTTCTGCTCGCGCTCAAAATGCTGGAGGAGGGATACGTCAAGCTACCCGATATGAAAAGCTCCTGGGCCGGCGCCATGGGACTGACGCAATTCCTGCCGTCGGATTTTTACAAATACGCTGTCGATTTCGACGGCGCCGGCCGCCGCGACATCTGGAACTCGGTGCCGGACGCGCTCGCCTCGGCGGCCAAGCAATTGCTCGACAAAGGCTGGCAGCGCGATGTGCGTTGGGCCTACGAGGTGCGCGCCCCGGCCGACGTTGACTGCACGATCGGCGTTCCCGAAAACACGCAGCCGATCGGCGAATGGCTGAAACGCGGCTTTGTACCGGCCTATGGGCGCAGTCTTTCGCCCGCGGAACGGGCCGAATCGGCGTCGCTGTTGCAGCCCGCCGCGCTGTACGGACCGGCCTTCCTCGCCACCAGAAACTACTTCGCCATCAAGGAGTACAATTACTCAGATCTATACGTTCTCTTCGTCGGGCACCTCAGCGATCGCATCGTCGACCCGCGGCCGTTCGAGACGCCATGGGGGAAGGTCGCGCAGCTTCCCACCCGCGATCTCGATCGCATGCAGGAAGTTCTCACCGCGCGCGGCTACTACCACGACAAGATCGACGGCAAAGCGGGAATGAAGACCCGTGCCGCGCTCGGCGATTATCAGAAACGCAACGGGCTCACGGTCGATTGCTGGCCGACTGCCGCGCTACTCGCGCATATGGAGACGGCGGGCCGGAACTGACTGCGCTTGCGCATTGACAGCTTCGCCGGCGACTCTCAAAATCTTGGAGACAAAGCAACGCGGTCAACGCGTCGATTACCGGGAGGATGCCATGAGCAAAACTGCGGCAGGTCTCAATTCGGCGCGACGGCCGCGGCGGTGGACCCGCCTTGCGATTATCGCGCCATCTGGTCTTGTTATGGGCCGCGGTTGCGCAAGCCGCCGATGCAATCAAGATCGGGTTCAGCACGTCGCTGACCGGTGCGCTTGCCTCTTCCGGCAAGGCCAATTTGCTGGCCCAGCAGATTTGGGCGGAGGAGATCAATGCGCAGGGCGGTTTGCTCGGCCGGCCGGTACAACTCGTCTATTACGACGACCAGACCAATGCATCTACCGTTCCCGGCATCTACGCCAAGCTTCTCGACGTCGATAAAGTCGATCTGCTGATGGGGGCGGCAACCAATCTGGTTGTCGCCGCCATGCCGGAAATCATCCAGCGGCAGAAACTGGTGATGGTGATGCTGGCGCTCGGCAGCAACGACGTGTTCAAGTACCCGCGCTACTTTCAAACCGCAGCCTGGGGACCGGATGCGCGCGGCGTGATGGGCAAGGCGTTCTTCGCGGTCGCCAACTCCATTACGCCGCGACCGAAGAGCGTGGCCATCGTCGGAGCGGACGCGGATTTTTCCAATAATGCGATGACCGGGGCGCGGGCAACCGCAAAAAAAGAAGGCTACGATATCGTCTACGATCGCACGTATCCGCCCGGTACGGTCGATTATACGCCGATCGTTCGCGCCATCCAGGCGACCAATCCCGATCTCGTCTTTGTCGCATCGTACCCCCTTGACTCGGTCGGCATGGTGCGCGCGGCGATCGAGCTCGGACTGAAGGCGCAGATGTTCGGCGGCGCCATGGTCGGCTTGCAATATGCGACGTTCCTGCAGCAGTTCGCCGACAAGCTCGACCGCGTCGTCAACTATCATCTTTATGTACCCGGCCCGACGATGAATTTTCCCGGCATCGAGATGTTTCTGAAAACCTACCAGGCGCGCGCGCCGCAGGTCGGCACCGATCCGCTTGGCTTTTATCAACCGCCGTTCGCCTACGCCGCGATGCAGGTGCTCGAACAGGCGGTCAAGGCCACCGGAAGTCTCGATGACGGCAAGCTCGCGGACTATATTCACCAGAGCGCTTTCAAGACCATTGTCGGGGACGTCCGTTTCGACGAGAAAGGCGAATGGGCGAAACCGCGGCTGTTGATGATCCAGTTCCAGAACGTGCAAGGCAGCGACCTCGAACAGTACCGGACCGGCGGCAAGCAGGTCATCTTGTATCCGCCTGAATACAAGCACGGCGAACTGCAACACCCGTTTGCCAAGTGATCGGGGAGCGGTAACGGAGCATGCAGATCAAAGCCGCCGTCGTCAGCGAGAGATCAGGACCATTCGTCATCGATACCTTGGAGCTTTGTGCGCCCCGCCCGGACGAGTTGGTCGTCCGGGTGGTGGCGAGCGGCATGTGCCAGACCGATCTGCACGGCCGTGACGGCTACTACGCGACGCCCTATCCGGCGGTTTACGGGCATGAAGGCGCCGGCGTGGTTCACGCCGTCGGCAGCGCGGTGTGCTCGTTCGCGCCCGGCGACCACATCGTCATGTCGTATCCGTGGTGCGGCAGCTGTGCCAATTGCCGCCAGGAGCGGCGCAGCTACTGTCGGCACGCCTTCGATCTGAAGATGAGGGGCACGCGCGCCGATGGATCGACGCTGCTGTCGAGGAACGGCACCGCCGTTTACAGCGCGTTCTTTCAGCAATCATCGTTCGGCACCTTCGCGCTGACGCAGGAGCGCCACGCGGTCAAAGTGCGCAAGGACGCCCCGCTCGAGTTGCTGGGCCCGCTCGCCTGCAGCGGACAGACCGGCGCCGGCGCCGTGCTCAACGTCATCACGCCGAACCGCGGGGAGAGCCTGGCGGTGTTCGGCGTCGGAGCGGTGGGACTGTCCGCATTGATGGCGGCAAAGATCGCCGCCTGCGAGCCGATCATTGCCGTGGACGTTCACGATCACCGTCTGTCGCTCGCGCGCGTACTCGGTGCCACCCATGTCATCAATCCGACGACCTGCGGCGATGTGAGCGATGAAATTCTCAAGCTCAGCGGCGGCGGTGTGCGATATTCGATCGACACGTCGGCGGTGCCGGCGGTTTTTCGCCTGGCAATCGAGGCGCTGATGCCCGGAGGAACCTGCGTCCTGCTTGGGAGCGCCCGCAAGGGCAGTGTGGTATCGTTCGAAATGCTGTTCTTGCAGGAGGGTCGCAATGTTCGCGGCGTCATCCAGGGCGACAGCTTCCCGCGGGAATTCATCCCCAGGCTCGTCGACCTGATCATGGAGAACAAGTTCCCCATCGGGAAGATGATCAAGTTCTACGACTTTGCCGACATCAACCTGGCGGCGATGGAATCCGCGGCGGGGATTGCCATCAAGCCGGTGCTGCGAATGCCTGAAAGCATGTAATCCAAGACAAACTGTAAAGAGGAGACGGTCATGGAGATGCTGCCTAAATTCGGCATTTCGCGAACAGATATGTTAAAGCGCGTTGCGCGCTTCAAAGACCTTAGAGGCTCCGACGGCGGGCTTCCCGACAGTAAGTCGCCGCATTGCGAACGCACCCTCTATAACGTCATTGGCTTTCAGCCGCCCGAAGATGAAGGGGGCGCGGTGACCTCGCCCGTCGGCGACGATGCATCGCGGTTGGCGGCCATTCCGATCTCGGAAGGCTTCAATCTCGGTTATTGCCGCGCCAAGCCCGGCAAAGGCCCGATGATGCACAACCACGACACCAACGAGACCTTCATTCCAATGACCGGCGTCTGGCGCTGCTCCTGGGAGAACGAGAGAGGCGAAGTGGAATCAGTCGACCTCAATCCGCTCGACGTCATTTCCTTTCCGCCCGGCGCGATCCGGCGCTTTGAGAATGTGAAATCCGCCGATAACGGCGAGGACGCGATTCTAATGTTCGTCATCGGCGGCGACGGGCCGAAGGCCGAGTTCACCGATAAGGCGATGAAGGAGCTCGAGAACCTCGGCGTTTGGCCGCAGCGGTGAGAGTGTGGTCAATCCGGATTGCCACTGATCTCGGGTTCACCCGAGATCGTTAGTCTATTTCCCAAGTCGGCAACGGCCGACTTGGCTGGCGGCAAGTCCGGAATCCATAATCACGATGCAGCAAAATTTGTACCGGCGGTGATTAGAGATGCCGGGCGCGGCCCTGCGGCCGCCGCGGAATGACGATTACACTAATCCTCGCCAGGCACGGCAAGCGGCAAGCGGTCGTCCTCGCCGGAATAGCCGAGCGCAGGCCGGTAGGTCTTGTTTTTGATTGAGCCGGTCACGCCCGGATCGCCGTAATGTTGCGCCGCATAACGCGCCCGCGCGCGTTCGGCGACGACCTCGCCCGGTATAGCAGCCGGCTCGCAGATGCGGCGGCCGCTGGTACGGCGCATCAGGTCGACGTGAATGTGATTGTAGTGATAGACGTTGGCGCCGGGCGCAAGCACGGTCGAGAATTCCTCGCAGGCGGCGAGCTGCACGTCGTGCAGAAAGCCTTGTTCCTCCGGCGTCCCGCGCCAGCCATATTGCACGCTGATCCGGTGGCCGTCGGCGAGCGTGAACTCGGCGATGTCGAGCGCGTTGCCGAACGCGTGCTCGGAGATATGCGCGTTCGGATCGCCGTTCATGCCGCGGCAGGAATAGGCGGAGATTTGTTTGATTTCGACGACCGGCTGGCGGAACCAGCGCGACGCCGCTGGTTGCACCGCCACCGTGATCCATCGATCGAGCGCGGAGACGAGGGGGCAGGCGAGCGTCGCCGCCGGTCTTACTTCAACCGGGCCGCCCGAGGCGGCCACCGTCGGTGCTTGCGGCCAACCGAGACGCACGTGCTCTTCCTCGCCGATTGGTGATGGAACGCGCGGCGTATAGGTCGGCGGCGGGTAACTCGACGATGGATAGCGCGGCACGGGCGGCGCGTTTGCGGCCGCGGCGGCTGCGCCGTCATAGGGAGGTGGTAGGGCGGGCTGAAAGTTGGCCGCGTCCTCGTCGGGAACCGGAACGCCCGGGGCGTAGATTGACATGGGCGGGCCGGGCTGCGGCTGCGCGGGCGGAGCAACGGATTGCACCGGAGCGCGCATCGGGGCAGCCTGCATGGGCCCGGCTTGTGGCGCGCCATAAGGTGAGGGTCCGGGCGGCGGCGGTGGCAGCGCGCTCGACTGAATCACCGGCCAACGCTGCGGTAGGGCAGCGTCGGGGATCGCTCCCGGCGGACGCAATGCCTCGTCGTCGTAACCGAGTGGTGCGCTGTCGCCGAGCGCCGAGATCCGCAAAGGAAAATCCGCGCCGCAAATGCCCGGACCGGTAATCGCAGCGACGCGAACGCGCTCCGGCGTTTCCTTCACGGCGCCGGAATTCATACAGGCGACTTCGGCGTCACGCCGCCACGGTTCGCGCTCGGCGTAGAGGTAGTGGCCGCAGCCGGCGAGCGCGCTCAGCGCGGCAACGACCGCAGCGCCAAAAAGCCACCACCGCACGCAACGCGACATGCCACGACAATGCGAGGATTTCCGTTAAGGACTGTTCAATGATACGCGTGATCGGGCATGCGAAAGCGTGCATTAACCATGCGGCCGCGGAGACGGCCGGTCCTTGATCCAGCGGCGCCTTTCGGGCCAGATCGCAAGACAGGGGAGACCAATGGAAGGCAAGGCGAAGTTTGTTTTTCCCATTCTCGCCACGGGGCTTGTGGTTTTGGTCGCAAGTTGCGCCGTGACCTATGTGAACATCGGCCTCCGTGTTGACTTCGTGCGGCGCTGGCTTTCCGCCTTCTTGGTTGGCTGGCCGGTGGCGGCTGTAACCCTGTATCTGGCATTCCCCGTGGTGCGCCGTGCCACCGAGCGTCTCATCCACTTGATCGAGGGCAGATGATGCTTGCTGCGCTCGATCTCGCCCGCCGCATCGAGGCCGGCGAACTCTCCCCGCGTGCCGTCGTCGAACTCTGCGCCGAGGCCATCGCGGCCCATGAGGCAAAGATCGGCGCGTTCGTTGCGCTCGACATCGATGCGGCGCGGCGCGCGGCGGAAGAGTCCGGTCTCGCCGCGGCGCCGCTACGCGGTTTGCCGGTGGGAATCAAGGACATCTACGATACCGCCGATCTGCCGACGCAGTACGGATCGCGCATCTACGCCGGATATCAGCCGCGAGCCGACGCGGCAGCGGTCGTCCTGGCGCGGCGCGCCGGCGGCTTGGTTCTCGGTAAGACGGTAACCACCGAATTTGCCTCGCTGGTGCCCGCGGTCACCCGCAATCCGAGAAACCTTGCGCACACGCCCGGCGGCTCGTCTTCGGGTTCGGCCGCGGCGGTCGCCGCAGCGATGCTGCCGATCGCGCTTGGCAGTCAGACCGCAGGCTCTGTTATTCGGCCGGCGGCGTTTTGCGGCGTCACCGGGTTCAAGCCGTCCTACCGGCTCATCCCCACGGTCGGCATGAAATGCTTCGCCTGGCATCTCGATACGCCCGGCCTGTTCGCCGCCGGCGTCGCCGACGTCGCCTTTGCGGCGGCAGCGATCGCCGAGCGCGATCTGCGTGTCGATCATGGCGCCCCCGGGGTGCCGCGGATCGCCCTCGTGCGTACGCATTTATGGCCGCAGGCGAGCGCGGCGATGCACGGCGCGATCGAGATTGCCGCCCGCGCGGCACAATCTGCGGGCGCGGTGGTGACCGAATTGGCACTGCCGCCAATCCTGGAAGAAGCCTACCGCGCCCAATTCACCATCCAGGATTACGAAGCGTTTCGTGCGCTTGCGTCCGAATACGACCGCCATCGCGACGAGATTTCAGAGCCGCTGCGTAAGGTGCTCGACCGCGCCGCGGCGATCACGGCGGACGAATACGATGCGGCGCGCCGGACCGCCTCGCGTGCGCGACAGGCACTCGGAGATTTGCTGAGTGACTATGACGTGATGCTCACGCCGTCGGCGCCCGGCGCTGCCCCGCAGGGCTTCACCTCGACCGGCGATCCCGCGTTCAATCGGCTGTGGACGCTGATGGGAACGCCGTGCGTCAACGTGCCGGGATTAAGCGAGGGCGACTTGCCGCTGGGCGTGCAGATCGTCGGCCGCTTCGGCCGCGACCGCGCCGCGCTCGAGGCGGCGCTATTCCTGGAGCGAGCCATCGCGCGAAAAGGCGATGCCGCATAGATGTGCAGCGGGTTATCGGAAGATGAGACTATGGCGCCGCCAAGCCAAGTGAGTTGAGATAACTGCCGTTGATGCGGCCGTTCTTGAACTTCGCAGCTTCTAGATAAGCATTGAGGATGGCTTGCGCCTGTTCCCGGGGCGGCAAGAAGCCGTGTTCAGCTGTTCCGGTAGCCGAGATGCTGGCCTTGACGACCAAATCCCACCCAGCCGGCTTTTCAATTGAGACGACCGTAGTGGTGGATTCGAGGTTCTTGTACGGCCAGAAACACCATCCGATGCCAAACCGCTCATGAAGCCGGCGAAACATTTCGTTCCAATCGTTCGTGAGTTCGCCGGTCTCGCCGATGAGCAGAGGGACATTCCAGCGATTGCTGAAATTCAGATAGCTCTGCAGCGAGTCGCGGGTCGGGCTAGCCCAGAATTTATGATAGGTGTAGACGGCATTGGCGTCGAAAGGTCGGCCGAATACCGCAAAGCTTGTGCTCCATTGCGCACCGGCGAGCAGCACCAGATGGTTCGTGTCGACGCTGCGAATGGCGGCCACGATATCGCGGTAGAGCGGCTCCAGTCGCGGATTGAGATAATCCTCGTCGCTATAGGGAGAGATCGGCTCATTGAGAAGGTCATAGCCGAGTACAGTCGGCTCGTCGTGGTAGTGCGCGGCGAGCGCGCGCCACAACGCGATGGTGAGCTGCCGATACCGCGGCACGTAGAATGTGAGCGGGAAACCGCTGCCGTCATCGTGGTTGACCCCGGTCTGTCCGCCGGGCGCGGCGTGCAAGTCCAGGATGACGCGCAGATCGTATTGTCGGCACCAGGCGACGAGCCGGTCGAGAAGATCCCAGCCTTGTCCTTCGAACCGGTGTTCGCCGCCGTCGCCGGGTTCGACGAAAAGCCGCCAGTGCAGGGGTACGCGCACGGTATTGAATCCGGCGGCCTTGATGAAATCGGATGTCGCCTTCGGCGACGTAGGCGTCCCTGAACTCAGCCCAAAATCGCGACGCTTCTTTGGGACCAACCAGGGCCTCGATGACCCCGGCGATCTCTGTCGGGGCGCGGGCATGCGTGAACTTGAACATGTAGCCTTCGGGGACCAGCCAGTTCCCGAGGTTGATGCCCTTGACGGCAAAACGGTCGCCGTGCTCGTCGGCGAGATGCGTCCCATCGGCATGGATGAAGTCACCCGGTGCGGCGACCGCGGGCCCATGGGTGATGAGGAGCGCGATGACTAACACGAGGGCGCCGAGGTGCCGGGCACCCGAACGAGTCTCGAAATCACAGACGCGCATCAACTTCAGTCCCCCTCGCGATCAGCTAAATGCTAATCCCGCGCCAGCGGCAAATGCTTGCGAAGCTTTCTTCGCCCCATTTGCCGGGAACTCATACTAAAGTAAAAGCCATTCGCCAGGGCAAAATCTGGCGGTAGGAGCACCGCCGCATCGTGCTCCGAACAGCAAGGTCGAATATCGATGTCCGGCATGCCTCTTTTCCAGGCGCTTCTCTTATTGGCATTGGTCATCGTTCTTGTCGTAGCGACACAGTCGCGGCATTTTCATCCATTTCTTACGATCACGGCTATCGCTTCAGCCTTTGGCTTAGCAGTCGGCTTTTCCACGGCCTTCGTCGGCAAAGCTTTTGGTGCAGGTTTTTCGCAGGCGATCTACTCCCCCGGATTGGTGATTGTTGGCGCCGGCCTTGTCGCCGGTCTTGCCGAAAGCACCGCCGCTTCCGATTGGCTCACGGCAAAAATCAATCGTTGGCAGTGGCTGGGATCGAGCAGGCTGGCGGCGCTTTTGGGCCTTATTGCGGGAGTTGGCGCCTCGCCCGCTGCTGGCCTTTGCTCTGCTTACGCCTTTGCTTCGATCCGTTCGGCGGCGGAGCGGCGCCCAAGCGCAAAGTCGCTGTGATCGCGCCGGCGCTTGCGATCTCGGCGAGCCACGGTCTCCTATTGTGCTCCGCCGGTGCCGATCGCGGCCGCTTCCATCCTCGGCGCCGCATGGAGCCGCGTCGCATTGTTCGGCGTGCCGGTGGCGATTTTACTGGTCGCCTTCGGCGCGGCATGGGCCCGCTGGCCGTCGCGTTGGCGGACATCGCGACGCGGCCGTCGATGGAAGAGCCGCGCCCGGTCGCTGGAAAAGCGGAGCGGATGGTCTGCGATCGTCCTGCTCGTGGCGACGGCGATCCCGCTGCTGATGTTGATAGTGCAATCCCTCGGCGACATTCCAAGCGAGCCGCTCGGCGGGGGAGCGGCGCGGAGATGGATCTTGGGCTCGGCCGGCCGCTCATTCTATTTTTGGTCGGACGTTGCCATCATGATGCTCGGCCATCTGGCGGCATGAGCTATGGCACTTCTTACCAATTCCACCTGGACCGGACGGCGTCCTTGGCAATGTCTCGGGTATCCTGCTCATCGTCGGCGCGGCGGGCGGCCTGCAGAGGCTTTGCCAGGAGACCGGCATGGCGGAACTGCTCGGTGAGCGCCTGCTCGAGTGGCACGTTGGGACGCGCTTGGCGGCTTGCTGATGCCGTTTCTGACGGCGGCGGTCGATAAAGACGTTGCAAGGTTCGTCCCTCGTCGCAGCCATCACGACCGCGGGCATGGTGCAGCCGATTCTGGCGCCCCTTGGAATTGTCGACGAGAACGGAAAGGCACTTGTCGCTCTTGGCTATCGGCATTGGCGCAATGACGATGTCCCATGTTAACGATGAGTATTTTTGGTTGGCTACCGAGACCGCCGGGTTTACGCCACTGCGCGGGCTGGCAACGGTCACTGCCGGCACGCTGCTCCAGGGCCTGATCGCGATCGGCTGCGCTGCTCCTATTCGCTGTGGTGGCCTCAAATCTCTAAAACGGGCGCGTCGGTCATGCAAGCAAAGCCTCGAAGGGTGTGACATGAACGACGCTTTCGCACGAAGCGCGTCGCGGCGCGATCTCATCAAACTTACCGGCGGCGCCGGCGCGCTGGTCGTGAATTCAGCAGTGCGTGCCGACGCCGAGACGGCAGGAGAGCAAACGGATTCGCGACCGTGCGCGCTGCGAAGTTTGCCGCAAGGTTTCCTTTGGGGCACCGCCACCGCGTCATATCAGGTCGAAGGGGCATGGAACGAAGACGGCAGAGGCGAGTCCATCTGGGACCGATTTGCGCACACACCTGATAAGATCCGTAACAACGACACCGGCGACGTCGCTGTCGATCATTACCACCGCTACAAGGAAGACGTTCAGTTGATGAAGGCCCTGGGGGCGCGAACGTACCGGTTCTCGATCTCCTGGCCGCGCATCTTTCCGCAAGGCGTTGGCACGCCGAATGCCAAAGGCTTGGACTTTTACGATCGCCTGGCGGACGAGTTGCTTGGTAATCATTTGGAGCCGTTTGCGACGCTGTATCACTGGGATTTGCCGCAGGCGCTCCAGGACAGCGTCGGCGGCTGGGAATCCCGCGACACGGCGAGGGCCTTCGCGGACTACGCCGGTTACGTGGCCGAAAAGCTCAGCGACCGGATCAAGCACTTCTTCACGCTCAACGAGGTGAGCGCTTTTGTTGAACTGGGATACCGGAGCGGCATCCACGCGCCCGGCCTCAAACTGCCTCCCGGGCGCGTGAACCAGGTCCGCCACCACGCCGTCCTCGCCCACGGCCTCGCGGTCCAGGCAATCCGGGCGCGGGCCAGGCCGGGCACTAAAGTCGGGCCGGCGGAGAACATTGCCGCAGTCGTGCCGCTTATCGAGACGCCGGAGAATATCGCGGCCGCGGAAAGCGCCGCGCGCGAACTCAATGCCGGATATCTGACAGTCATCCTGGAAGGCCGTTACACCGATGCATTCCTGGCATCCGCCGGCGCGGACGCGCCCGCGTTCACCGCCGAGGATTTGAAGGCGATCTCAAGCCCGGTCGATTTTGTCGGCATCAACGTCTACATGCCGGTCTACGTGCGCGCGATCGCTGTCTCTCCGGGCTACGAGGTCGTGCCGTTCGGCAAATCTCATCCACGGATGGCTTCGTCCTGGCAGTTCATTGGCCCCGAGTCGCTCTATTGGGCGCCGCGGCACCTGCAGAAAATCTGGAACGTGAAAGAAATTTACATCAGCGAAAATGGCTGCGGCACGAATGACGAGCCGGCGGCGGACGGCATCGTCTACGATACCGACCGCATCATGTTCTTGCGCAGTTATCTCGCCCAGTTGCAGCGCGCGACTTCCGAGGGCGTGCCTGTGCGTGGTTATTTCCTCTGGAGCCTGATGGACAACTTTGAATGGTCCGAGGGTTACGGCACCCGTTTCGGATTGATCCATGTGGACTACGCCACGCAGAAGCGCACGCCGAAGGTGAGCGCCAGCTATTATTCGGAAGTCATCAGGCGCAACGCTTTGTCTTGAGTGCGCCGGACCCGGAGTTAGCGCGGCAATTCGTTTGTTTGCTGGGTCCGGATTTGGCTCATGCCTGACGGGTGTCGAACATGAATATGTCGACGCCGCCGGTCGCGAACGTCTGCACGTCGGCTACTGCGGCCTGGCCTTCGGCGCTGCCGAACCCTCTCTGGATGGCCGCGAGATCGTCGAACTGGAGAATGGCGACGAGGTGATAGCCGGACGGCCCGCCGGGCGTCGCAACGGGACCTTGGCTGATCTCGTATTTCCTAACGCCCGGGATCTTCTTTGCGAGTGGCACGTGTTTTTCAGCGTAGTGCTTGTCGAACGCCGCAGCGTCCTTTGGCGTTTTGTACATCACGACGAGTTGGGCCATTGTATTCCTCCCGGTTACAGATTGCCGCGCCCTGAGCGGATCCGAGGACGGTATCAGAATTCAGGCAAATTCGCGATTACTCGGCGGCGGTGCGCACCGCTGCGAGCGGATCGTAGTTGAGGATCGGCGCCAGCCATTTCTCGGCTTGCGCGACGGTCCAGTTCTTGCGCTGGGCGTAATCCTCGACCTGATCTCGCTCGATCTTGCCGACGCCGAAGTAATAGCTTTCGGGATGGCTGAAGTAGAGACCACACACGGACGCACCGGGCCACATGGCGAAGCTCTCGGTCAATCGCACGCCGATCTGCCGTTCGCCGTCAAGGAGTTCGAATAACGTCGCTTTTTCACTGTGGTCGGGTTGCGCCGGATAGCCGGGCGCCGGGCGGATGCCGCGATATTTCTCGCCGATGAGTTCGCCGCTGGCGAGTGACTCGTCAGGCGCATAGGCCCAGAATTCCTTGCGCACGCGCTGGTGCAGACGTTCCGCGAGCGCTTCGGCCAGCCGATCGGCGAGGGCCTTGGCCATGATGGCCGAATAATCGTCGTTTGCCTGCTTGAAGCGCTCGACCACCGCCTCCTCGCCCAGTCCGGCGGTCACAGCGAAGGCGCCGATATAATCGGCGAGCCCGCTCGCACGCGGCGCGACGAAATCGGCGAGCGCGACATTAGCGCGGCCTTCGCGACGCGGCAGCTGCTGGCGCAGCGTATGCAGGACCGCGACCGGAACGCTGCGGGCTTCGTCGGCAAACAACAAAACATCATCGCCTTCGCTGTTTGCCGGCCACAGCCCGATCACCGCGCTTGCCCGGAACCAGCGCTCGGCGGCGATGCGCCGTAACATCTCCTGTGCGTCGGCGAACAGGTTGCGCGCGGCTTCACCGACTTTGCCGTCGTCGAGGATAGAGGGGAATTTGCCGTTGAGCTCCCAGGTGGCGAAGAACGGCGTCCAGTCGATGTAATCTATGAGGTCGGAGATCGGGATGTCGGCGAGCCGATGCGTTCCGAGAAGTCGCGGCACCGGCGGCAGGTAACTGCCCGACCAATTGAGCTTCAGCGAATTGAGGCGCGCGTCGGCGAACGGCAGCCGCTGCTTACCCTCCTCGCCGCGCGCATGAGCGGCCGCGATGCGGGCATACTCGGCGCGGACTTCATTGACGGTGCGCGCCCGCGTCTCGGACGAAAGCAGCGCCGAGACCACGCCGACGGCGCGGCTCGCATCATTGACGTAGACCGTCTGCCCGCGCCGGTAATTGGGATGGATTTTTACCGCGGTGTGCACGCGGCTCGTGGTCGCCCCGCCGATCAGCAGCGGCACGTCGAATCCCTGCCGCTCCATTTCGGCCGCGACATGGCACATCTCATCGAGCGAGGGGGTAATAAGTCCGGACAGCCCGACGATATCCGCTTGTTCGGCGATTGCGGCTTGCAGGATCTTCTCCGCCGGCACCATCACGCCGAGATCGACGACGTCGTAATTATTGCAGGCCAGGACGACGCCGACGATATTCTTGCCGATGTCGTGTACATCGCCCTTGACCGTGGCCAGCACGATCTTGCCGTTGGCCGACGAATGCTGGCGCCCGTCTCTTTGCTGTTCCATGTAGGGCAGCAGATAGCCGACGGCCTGTTTCATCACCCGCGCCGACTTGACCACCTGCGGCAGAAACATGCGGCCCGAGCCGAACAGATCGCCGACCACGTTCATGCCGTCCATCAGCGGGCCTTCGATGACCGCAAGCGGGCGCGCCGCTCGGTGCCGCGCTTCTTCGACGTCGGCTTCAATGAAATCGGTGATACCGTGGACCAGCGCGTGCGACAGCCGCCGCTCCACCGGCCATTCGCGCCAGGCGAGATCAGCTTCCTTCTTTTCCTTGCCGTGGCCGCGGTGGCGTTCGGCGAGCGCAAGCAGCCGTTCGGCGGCGTCAGGGCGGCGGTTGAGCACGACGTCCTCGCAGGCCTCGCGCAGTTCCGCATCGAGATCGTCGTACACCGCGAGCTGGCCGGCGTTGACGATGCCCATATCCATTCCGGCAGCGATAGCGTGATAAAGAAACACGGCGTGCATCGCCTCACGCAAGCGCTCGTTGCCGCGGAACGAAAAGGACAGGTTCGACACGCCGCCGGAGACATGCGCGTGCGGCAGGCCCTGCCTGATCCAGCGCGCGGCCTCGATGAAGGCAACGCCGTAGCCGTTATGCTCCTCCATGCCGGTCGCCACCGCAAAGATATTCGGATCGAAGATGATGTCCTGCGGCGGGAAGCCGACGCGGTTGACCAGGATGTCATACGCCCGCTTGGTGATCGTCGTTTTGCGCTCGAAGGTGTCGGCTTGGCCGGCTTCGTCGAACGCCATGACCACGACCGCGGCGCCGTAACGGCGCACCAGCCGGGCTTGGCGGACGAAGGCGTCTTCGCCCTCCTTGAGCGAGATCGAGTTCACCACCGCCTTGCCCTGTACGCATTTGAGGCCCGCCTCGATCACCGAGAATTTCGACGAATTGATCATCACCGGCACGCGCGAGATGTCGGGCTCGGCGGCGATGAGATTGAGGAAGGTCGTCATCGCCTTCTCGGAATCGAGCAGGCCCTCGTCCATGTTGATGTCGAGGATTTGGGCGCCGTTTTCCACCTGGTCGCGCGCCACCGCGAGCGCGGCGGCGTAATCGCCGCTGGTGATGAGCTTGCGGAAGCGTGCCGAGCCGGTCACGTTGGTGCGCTCACCCACATTCACGAACGGAATCGCGGGCGTCAGCGTAAAGGGCTCGAGGCCGGAGAGCCGCAATAGCGGCGCGACGCGAGGTATCGGGCGCGGTGTCTTGCCGGCGACCGCCGCAGCGATGGCGCGGATGTGGTCGGGCGTCGTGCCACAGCAGCCGCCGACGATGTTGACGATACCGGCAGCGGCGAATTCGCCGATCAGCGCCGCCATCATCTGCGGGCTCTCGTCGTAATGGCCGAATTCGTTCGGCAGGCCGGCGTTGGGGTAGGCGCAGATAAGCGTGTCGGCGACGCGCGCGAGCTCGGCGATGTGCGGCCGCATCTGCCCGGCGCCGAGCGCGCAATTCAGTCCGACGGAGAGCGGCGCGGCGTGCGCGACCGAATTCCAGAACGCCTCGGGTGTCTGTCCGGAAAGAATCCGGCCGGAGCGGTCGGTGATGGTGCCGGAAATCATCACCGGCATGCGGACGCCGCGCTCTTCCATGATTTCGGCGCTGGCGAAGATCGCGGCTTTGGCATTGAGCGTGTCGAAGATCGTCTCGATAAGCAGCACATCGACGCCGCCATCGATCAGCCCGCGCATCTGTTCGGCGTAAGCGATGCGCAGTTCGTCGAAGGTGATGGCGCGGAAGCTCGGATTCAAAACGTCGGGTGAGATCGAGGCCGTGCGGTTGGTCGGCCCGACGGCGCCGGCGACGAAACGCGGGCGGCCGTCTTCGTTGTGCGCGATTTGCGCAGCCTCGCGCGCTAGCCGCGCGCCTTCTGAGATTCAGTTCGTAGGCGATGTCCGCCATGCCGTAATCGGCCTGGGCAATGCGGGTCGATGAGAAGGTGTTGGTCGAGACGATATCGGCGCCGGCGCGGAAATAGGCGAGGTGGATGGCGCGGACCGCCTCCGGCCGGCTGAGATTAAGGAGATCGTTGTTGCCCCGGACCTCGCGGTTCCAGGCATCAAAGCGGGCGCCGCGATAGCCCGCTTCGTCGAGTCGGAGCGACTGGATCATGGTCCCCATGGCGCCGTCGAGCACGAGGATGCGTTCGGCGGCGAGGCGACGCAGCAACGCTTCTTTTCCTAACTCATTCGCCGGCATGTCCATGGGCTTCAGACCTGCTCCCTCTCCGGATGGGAGGCCGTGCCGTGTTCCTTTCCAGGCCTTAGCCCCAAAAGGTGGCAGATCGCGTAGACGAGATCGGCCCGGTTCATGGTGTAAAAGTGGAAATCGGTCACGCCACGGTCGACGAGATCGAGCACCTGTTCGGCAGCGACGGCAGCGGCGATGAGTTTGCGGGTTGCCGGGTCATCCTCGAGCCCATCGAACCGCGCCGCAAGCCAGTTCGGCACCGATGTGCCGGCGCGCGCGGCAAAATTCTTGGCCTGCTTGAAATTCTGCACCGGCAGAATTCCGGGGACGATAGGAATATCGATGCCGGCCCCGCGCACCCGGTCGAGATAGTGGAAATAAAGGCTGTTCTCGAAAAAGAACTGCGTGATCGCCCGCGTCGCCCCGGCATCAACTTTGGCCTTGAGCATATCGATGTCGGCCGCGACGGTGGCGCTGTCCGGATGCTTTTCCGGATAGGCCGAAACCGACACTTCGACGTCGGCGATGCGTTTGATGCCGGCAACGAGATCAGCGGCGTTGCGATAACCGCCGGGATGCGGCGAAAAGCGTTCACCGACGCCGCCGGGCGGGTCGCCGCGCAACGCCACGATATGGTTCACGCCCGCCTGCGCGTAGGCTTCGATAACCGCGTTGACCTCCGCTCTTGTGGCGGCGACGCAAGTCAGATGCGCCGCCGGGGTCAGCATCGTCTCGGCGAGAATGCGCTTGACTGTCGCATGCGTGCGCTCACGGGTCGATCCGCCGGCGCCGTAGGTGACCGAGACAAAATTCGGCAGCAGCGGCGCCAGCCGCCTGATCGCCTCCCACAAATTCTGTTCCATCTCCGCGGTCTTCGGCGGAAAAAATTCAAACGAAACGCGGATGCGCGGCGCTCCGGCGGCCTCGGCAAAGCGGCTTGCGCGGGCATTGTCCATCAGGCCACCTCGCGTGTAGCCGGCGCGGCGAGCGCGATACGCGGATCGCGGCCGAGCCAGAGCGAGACCGCGATCTTGCCTTCCGGTCCGGGCGGCAGCGTTTCTTGCCGCCGGAAGTCGAGGCCGGCGGCTTCGAGCCATTGCCTGACAGTTTCGGCGGCGAAACCGAGCCGGCGGTGCGCGTGCTCCTCGCGCAGGAATTCCAAATCGTGCGGAGCAAAATCGACGACCAGAAGGCGCCCGCCGGGCCGCAGCACGCGCGCCGCCTCGACGATCGCGCGCGGCGCTGTCGTCGAGAAAGTGCAGAACTTGATGAATGATGACGACATCGAAGGAGTCGCGCGGCAAAGCGAGATTGTAGATATCGCCATGGCGTACGCTGCAATTCTTAAGACCGGCGCGGTCGAGGCGCGCGCGGGCAAGCGCCAGCATGTCCAACGAAAGATCGATCCCGAGCCCGCGCTCGATGTCATGGCCGAACAGTTCTAGCATGCGCCCGGTGCCAGCGCCGAGATCAAGCAGAGAACGGATCGGCGCCTCGCTGAGCGCGGCTCCGATCGCTGCTTCGACCGCGGCGTCGGCAACGTGCAGCTTGCGGATGCGATCCCATTCGGCGGCATGGCGGCGGAAATAATTCTGGGCGGCGGCGGCGCGCGCGGCTCGTACCGCGGCGAGCCGCTCGCGGTCGCAGGCGATAATCGGATCGTCGGGGTCGAGCCGCGCGATCAGGGAGCGGGCGATGTCGGCGGCGCTGCCGCGCTCGCCCAGGCGGAAGAACGCCCACGATCCCTCGCGGTGGCGCTGGACCAGTCCGGCTTCGGTCAGGAGCCGCAAATGACGGGAAAGGCGCGGCTGCGATTGACGCAGGATTGCGGTCAGGTCGGAGACCGTCAGCTCGGCTTCCGCGATCAGCATGAGGAGCCGCAGCCGCGTGGCTTCGCCGGCAGCCTTGAGCGTCGCGGTCAGGGCGGGAAAGGCTAGTTGGGCATTATCCGTCTTCATTAGGAGTCCAGGTCCGAGAGGATATAAAGATATCTTTATGCGCTTAAACGGTCAAGTGTTGTTGGGAAATATCCCACTAATCGCGAATTTCCATCGGATTGTGCCGCGCGCAAGGAGGGGCTGGTCGCCGTGAAACCTGCGTGCGAGAACCCCGCGATCATGGTCGAAGACAAAGCCACCAGTGATACAGGCGACCTGCGCGAAGGCGAAGTCGCCGTCGAGCTGCCGGAGCGATTTGACGCCTCGCTCTATTATATCGGTCGCATCCGCACGCCTTGGAAGCGGCGTGAAGATTGCCCGAAGAACCCCCGCGAAACCAACGCCGAATGTACCATCGAGCTCGATCCGCGTTGGATCGAAGGTCTGCAGGGCCTCGAAACCGTGAGCCACGTCGTCGTGCTCTATTGGATGGACCGGGCGCGGCGCGACCTCGTCCGCCAAGCGCCTCACCATTACGCCGAGCGCCGCGGCACGTTTGCGCTTCGCTCTCCGGTGCGGCCCAATCCGATCGCGGTATCGGTGGCGAGGCTTGTTCGCATTGAAGGTAACCGGCTCTCGGTCGTCGGTCTCGATTGCGTGGACAACACGCCGCTCCTCGATCTTAAGCCTTACTTCGCCTCGACCAACTCGGTCCCGGACGCTTCCGTCGGCTGGCACGCTGGGACCAAAGCTTGCGGGGCAAACAACAACGAGGGTTCGTAAAAAACGAAGGAATACTTCGTTGGTCGAGGCAATCAAACGAAGCGCCGCGTTCAAGCCCTGGCCTAAGGGAGCGCCAATTCCTATCTCAAGCTCGGCAAGCTGGAGGCGCGGCGCGGTGATCGGCGCGTCTTTAATCGGGGTTTCTTATGAGCAAACTACCTACGATTTTCATTCCACATGGCGGCGGGCCGTGTTTTTTTATGGATTGGGATCCACCCGATACCTGGGATCGGATGGCTGATTATTTGCGCGGCGTGCCGGACGAGGTGGGATCGCGGCCAAAGGCGCTGGTGGTGATTTCCGGCCATTGGGAAGAGCCGGTCGTTACCATCCAGAATAATCCGGCGCCGCCGCTGCTCTATGATTATCACGGTTTTCCTCAAAGCACCTATCAGATCAGCTTTCCCGCGCCCGGAGCCCCGGAAGTTTCCGCGCGCGTTGCGGAATTACTCGGGGCAGCCGGCATCAAATGGAAATACGACCATGCCCGGGGCTTCGATCATGGCGTGTTCATTCCGCTGAAAGTGGCATTTCCGCGCGCCGATGTGCCGATCGTGCAAGTCTCGCTGTTAGCCAGCATGGACCCAGCGGAGCACATCCGGGTCGGCCAAGCGCTGGCGCCGTTGCGCGACGAAAATATCCTCATTGTCGGCAGCGGCATGAGCTACCACAACATGCGGACGCTCATGGCCAGCATGCGCGGCGGCGCCAATGGCCGCTCTCCGGATGCTGGATCGCAACGTTTCGATGATTGGTTGGAAGAGGTTTTGACAAGAGATACGCCCGAGGCGCGCATCGCCGCAATGCAAGTCTGGGACAAGGCGCCGGCGGCTCGCGCCGCCCATCCGCGCGAGGAACACCTCTTGCCGCTTCACGTCGTGGTTGGCGCAGCCGGCAATGATCAGGGACACAGGACGCTCAAGGATGTGGTGATGGGGGCGGTCGAGTCGGCGTTTCGATTCGGGTAACCGCCGCGAGATCAAAACAGGGGCGGCACTTCGCCGACCCGCAACATGCCGAGATAGATCGCGCCGTCGGTGAAACGCAGCGGCAGAACGATTGCCGGCTGTTTGTCGATCGAAGACGGTTGGCCCATCTTTTTGAGGTTCTCGATCACGCTTGCGTTCGCGCTTTCGCGAATGGCTCCCCCCAGGCCGGGTATCAGGCGATCGAGCGCTCCGGCCGCTTGGGTGGCGCCCCCGTTCGAGCCAGACAATCGATCAATGCCCTGGGCGATCAGACGGTCAATGCCAAGCAGCGGCACTAGCTGTTCGATACCGACGATGGCGACGCGAATGAGACCGTCGAGCTTGCCCTGGGCATTGATGCTGAGCGTCCCGGCGCCGACGACGATAACGTTATTCTGCGCGATACGCAGCGATTTGATTTCGATGCCACCGGCCGCGGCTTGCATCTCGCGGAAGCGAGTGGCCCACGGCTTGGGAGACAAATCTTTAAATCCGCGCAGTACGGCCTCGAGTTCAGCGTTGATTGGCGTTGCGAGCAGGGGATGCAATGTCGGCGCTGTCGCCCCCGTCAGGTGCAAGGTCACCTCGATCACTGGGTTGTCGCGGGCCGAGCCTGCCGCAATGCGGCCCTGCAGGTCTGCATGCTCGGCTTTGAAGAGGCTGCCGCCATTGCCCCCGGCGCGATCGAGATGCGAACCGTCAAGCTCCGCAAAAACACTCTCAGGATCGGGCGGCACCCCGCGCACGGTTAAGTGCGCATGCGTCCAGTCGGCGACCACAAGGGGCGGTTGGCCGGTTTGCGAAAACGCGAGCGGACCCGTGATGTCGCCGGTGAGCCAGGTCGGCCGCCAGACTTCGGCCGCGAAGCTGACAGACTTGGCCGTGACTGCATAAGGCGGCTGTTGGCTTTTGATCTCGACTGCGGCATCGGCACAGCGCGCTTCAATGCGCAACGGAAAGCCACCGATCGACTGGGCACCGCAGGAATAGGCTCGGCCGGCGGCGGCCTCCCGTTCCACCCAGCCGGCGAGCGTCCGATCGGCGATCGAGGCGGCGTAGTACCAAAGCCCGACCCAAACGAGCGCGAGCGCAATGACGATCGCGACCAGCGCGATGATGACTGGCCAACCGCGGCGCTGGACGCGCCGGCCGGCAGGCTTTTGCACCCGCTGGACTGGCGGCCGCATCATGCTGAGGGGAGATTGGCCTGGCATTGTTCCTCTTCGCCAGCCGAGTGCGGCGTTTCAAAGACGGGTTTTACGCCATTGCGCGGCCAAAATGAGCCTGTTAGCGCAATTACATGATCTTATCGGAAAACCGGCTTTACCCTTTCCGGATCATGCCTTAGGCGAGCGGAAGTTCCGTCAGGAGTCAACGAGTTCATGGGCTTAGTCGACACGCACGACAGCGAGGACCTTTGGGTTTTTGGCTACGGATCGTTGATGTGGCGTCCCGGTTTCGACTTTCTCGAGCGCGTACCGGCGCGGCTCATCGGGTTGCATCGGGCGCTCTGTGTCTATTCGTTCGTACATCGCGGCACGCCGGAGCGGCCGGGACTGGTGCTCGGACTTGATCGCGGCGGGATGTGCCGCGGCATCGCCTTCCGCGTTGCGGGTTCGGCGCGGAAAAAGACCATCGACTATTTGCGCGCGCGGGAGCAGGTCACCAGCGTTTATCTGGAAACCATGCGGCGGATCGAGCTCGAAGAGAAAGGGCGCCGGCAGGTACGGGCACTGTGCTTCATCGTCGATCGCAGTCACGTGCAATATGCCGGGCGGCTCACGCTGACCGAGCGGTTGCATCATGTGCGCCAGGGTCACGGCAGCTCAGGTCCCAATCGCGACTACGTGCTGGATGCTGTCCAGGCATTGGAAGCGCTCGGCTATCGCGAGACCGATCTGCATCTCCTCGCCCAGCATCTCAATTCAGGTATCGATACTCAGGCAACCCGGACGAGGAACGAAGCAAAGATCACGATTCCAGATTCCTGATTTCCGTTCCCCCGCCTTCGGCGACTAGACGCGTGGTCGCGTCCTCTAAGACAATTCGCAGCCGGGCGAGGAATGCCCGCTTGTCGAGACCGGGCGCGATGGGGTCGAGCACTTCGACCAGTACGGTGCCTGGATAACGGCGCAGCGAACGGCGCGGCCAGAACAGGCCGGAATTGAGCGCAACCGGCACGCAAGGTAGCCCGGTCTCGGCATAGAGGTAGGCGACGCCGGGCAGGTAGCGCGGCTCAGCGCCGGGCGAGCGCCGCGTGCCTTCGGGGAAGATCACGATCTGGCGTGACTGCGCGATCTCCTTACGCGCTGCAGCCGCCATGCGGCCAAGCGCTTTCGCGTGTGAGCCGCGATCAATCGGAATCATTCGCGCTTTGGTAGCGAGCCATCCAAATAGGGGAAGCCACATCAATTCGCGCTTGAGTACGAATGTCGGATCCTCAAGCACCATGAACAGCGCGAATGTCTCCCACGCCGATTGGTGCTTACAGGCGACGATGCACGCTCCCTTTGGGATCTTCTCGCGTCCGCGCCATTCGACCGTGAGCCCGCAAACGGCCCGCAGCAACCAAAGACTGCTGCGCGCATAACCGCGCAGGACGCCGAGCATGAACACACGCGGCAGCGCAAGCGTCGGCAATGCGACGATCATCCGCACGATAGCGTTCACGTAGAACAGCGCGTTGAAAAGAAGCGATCGGGCGAGAAGAGCGAACGATGAAGACAAAGCTGGCCCGGTTCAGTGCGATCGGTTGAAGGGGCGCGTGTCGGAAACGCGGTTGTTGCCGGCGTCCGCCGCCACCGAGTCGAAGCGCATGCGCAGATGCGCGAAAAGGTATTTGAAATATTCCGAAATCACCAGCCGCGTGGTCGCCACGTTCGACCACCACGGTTCGATACGCAAGCGGTCAGAGACGACTGGGAACGGGATCAGGGCGACATCCGGGAGCTGGTGCGCAATCTCCGCCAGCGCCCGCGGCATGTGGTAGGCGGAGGTGACGATAATCAGCGAGTGGAAGCCGCGGTCGATGGCCCAGCGGCGCGCCTCCACCGCATTGCCGAGTGTGTTGATCGCGGAATAGTCGAGATCGACGCAGCAGGCCAGGATGTGGCCGTAATTGGCGACTTTGAGCGCAATATCGCTCGTCGTCGTGCCGGGATTGACGCCGGTGATGAGCAGGCGTTTACCGCGACCCGCGGCGAGAAGCTCAAGAGCGTCAGTGATGCGGGAGGTGCCGCCGGTCAGCACGACGATGCCGTCGGCGTTGCGATCAAGCGCAACTTCTTCGCCCGGCAAGCGCCAGAGGAAAGCCATAAAACCAAGGACAAGAGCGATGCCGCAGAGCACGACGAGTTTGACGGCAAAGGATTTCGCACGCCGCCTCCTGACGGCGGATCTAAGATTTCAGCATCGCCGCGCGCATCCCCGCGCCAAATTCGGTTTCGGCGGCCGACGTTGTTGCCGAATCCGGCTCCTGAACCGATCATAGCGATAATTCCGGGACAAGTTGATTGCGTTTCGAGGCCCTTAGTCGATACTCGCGAGAGTACGGTTGACGGTGTGGCGTGAGGCGAACGCGGTCACCAGTGCCATGAATACGATCTGCAGCAGAATGGCTAGATAGCCGGAAACGCCAATCGAGAAGTTTCCGAACAGGCCGGCAATCTCATCGCCTCCGGGGGTTCCCGCGAGCCAGGCATTGGTGGCTTCCATGACGCCGAACAACATGATTGCCGCTCCCCCTCCGATCGCGCCGCCCTTAAAGCCGAGCATGAGGAAATGGCGCTGGAATTGTGCAGAGATGAACCCGTCGGTTGCGCCCACGTAATGCAAAACCTCGACGATTGGGCGGTTGGTCGCCATGGCGCCGCGCGTCGCAAAGGTGACCGAGAGCACGGTCACCACCAGCACCAGGGCAAGGACGGTACCCCCGGCCGCCACCGCCGTTCCAGCCATCGTGCGCATAGTGTCGATCCAGCGGCGGTGATCGTCGAGGCTCGCGGTCACGACCTGCGCCATGAGCGCTTGGCGTAACGCAGCGAAATCAGGTCGCTTGCCGGGCACGAGTTTGACGACGATCAGGCGCGGGATAGGCAAGTCGTCCAGCGCCAGCCCGGCGCCGAGCCATGGTTCGACCAACCGCGCGGATTCCTCCTTGGTATAGGCCCGCACGTCAGCGATGCCCGGAGCCGCGCGCGCGATTTCGACCGCCTTGCGCGTATCGGCTTCAATGTCGCGCCCGGAGGCGGGCCGGACCTGGATGGTGACCTCGCGCCCCACTTCCGATTGCCAGTCGCTGGCTGCGCCCACCATCAACATCGCGGCCCCGGTCGTCAGCGAGGCAAGAAAGGTCATGATGGCAACGACGGCGGTAAGCGAGCGTCCGGCGATCGAGTCCTTGGGCACAATCGGCGCAGCCGTCGGCAGCGTGCGCACAAGGGAGGGGGACGCTTCCAGTTCGTCCCACGGCTCAGCCATGGTCTCGACCGGCTCAGTCATAGACATGCAAGCGTCCCTCGTGCAGGACCAGCCGACGGGCGTCGTACTCGTCCATCAGTGCGATGTCGTGCGTGGCAATGACGACGGCGGTACCCGACTTGTTGAGCTCAATGAAGAGCCGCAGCAAACGTTGCCCGAGATTGGGATCGACGTTTCCGGTCGGCTCATCGGCAAGCAGAAGCTGCGGGCGCGCGATGACGGCGCGCGCGATGGCCGCACGCTGCTTTTCGCCGCCGGAGAGGACTGGCGGTAACGCCCCCATGCGCTCGCCCAAACCAACCCATTGGAGCAATTCGACGACCTCCGGCCGATAGTCGGCCTCTTCCCGGCCAAGAACGCGCAACGGCAGCGCCACATTCTCATAGGTAGTCATGTGGTCAAGCAGCCGGAAATCCTGGAACACGATGCCGATCCGCCGCCGCAGGTTGGCGCGGCCATCTTTGCTGAGCGTGGCGGTGTCCTGGTCGAACATGCTGATCAGGCCGCGCGTCGGCCGCAGCGACAGCAACATCAGGCGCAACAGCGAGGTCTTGCCGGCGCCAGAGGGTCCGGTGAGGAACTGGAAGGAATGCCCGCTGATGCCGAAGTTGAGGTCGCGTAGCACCTCCGGGCCGAGCCCATAGCGCAAGCCGACGTTCTCAAAGCGGATCACGCGGTCCTCCGCAAGCCTCCGGGCATCGTAAGCTGGGCCGCGGCTGATTCGGGGCCTTCCTAGGAGCCTAATACCACGACGTCCGGGCGGTTGCGGGCCGGGTTGGTTTCCAATTCGTTAACGGATGGAGTGCTAGGCTTGCTGGAAAGGTGACGCGCCGCTTGAGTCGCCATCCTATGCTGATTGTCTGCCCGTCTTGCGCGACCTCCTACGACGTAGACTCCGCGAGCCTGCCGCCGCAGGGGCGTCAGGTGCGTTGCGTCCGCTGTCGTACGGTTTGGCATGCGGAGCCGAGCCGGGCCGATAAAGTCCTCGCTGCCGCCGCGGCGCTTGCCCCCGATCGCGGCTTCGAAGGGGACGCGCCCGATCCGATCGCCGAGGAGGCGGATTCGCGATCCGCGCCGGAGCCGGAAGCGGCGAGCGCAAGCGCGGCCTCTTGGTCCGATCAATCCGCCACTGAGTCGCCCGAAGATGCACAGACGGCGGATTCGCCCTCGATGGCGGACGAGAGGGAGCCGGGAACAATTGCCGCCGCGGAGGAGGGCTTTTCCGCCTGGCCGAACGAGACCGACGAGGTGGACGCGCCGCCTACCGTGCCTGTCGATCTCGATGAAGCGCTGCCGTCGATCGACCTCGACGCTGACCAGTCCGCTGAGCGCAGCGTTGAACCGGCCGAGGACATCGAGGCGGTTGCGGCCCGGCGGCAGCGGCGCAGCGCACCGCGTCGGACCTCGCGTTGGCCGCTTTCGGGTCTGCAAACCGGCATTCTCGCGCTGATCCTTGTCGATGCTATTCTCATCGGCTGGCGCAGCGACATCGTGCGAGCGCTCCCGCAAACCGCGTCCTTCTATGCCTTTATAGGCTTACCGGTGAACTTGCGCGGGCTCACCTTCGATGGCGTTGTCACCACCACAGAACAGCACGAAGGCGTGCCGATCCTCGTGGTCGAGGGAAATATCGTCAACAACGCCCACAAAATCGTCGACGTGCCACGGCTCAAGTTTATCGTTCGCAATGCGGCGAGGCAGGAAATCTATTCCTGGACCGCCGTTCCCTCGCACACCATGCTGCCGCCGGGCGAGGCCATCAGCTTCCGTACCCGTCTCGCCTCGCCACCGCCCGATGCGCACGACCTCATCCTTCGTTTCGTTACCCGCCGCGATCTCATTGCGGGAACGCGCTGATAGCCATGGCGCGCATTCTCATAGCCGAAGACGAGGACGTGCTGCGCGCGCTGTGCGCGCGTGCGCTCGCCAGCGAAGGTCACGAGGTCAAATCCGCATGCGACGGCAGCGAAGCGCTTGACCTGCTCGCCCGCGAGGACGGGCGCTTCGACCTCCTCCTGACCGACATCCGCATGCCGATCATGGACGGAATAGCGCTGGCGCTCGCCGCGGCGCGCGATTTTCCCGACCTCGGCATTCTGTTGATGACCGGCTACGCCGATCAGCGCGAACGCGCCCATGGTCTCGACGCCATCATTCACGACGTGATTACCAAGCCGTTCTCCGTCGCCGCGTTACGCGCCACGGTCAACGAAGCGCTGACGGTGCGGGCGCGGAACTGACGCGCGCCTTCAATCGTCGCTTGACGCCGCGTATGGTCGCGGCAGCGGCTCAACGGGGAGATCGGGATGCGGACGGCCGAAATCCGGTGCCGGCGAATCTTGCCCGATCTGCACGATGCCGCGGCGGATGGCGCGGGTGCGCGTGAAATGCGCGAACAAGGCCTCGCCGTCGCCGCGGCGGATGGCGCGGGTCAGCTGCGATAAATCTTCATTGAAAGTGCCGAGCATTTCCAGCACCGCGTCCTTGTTGGTGAGGAACACATCCCGCCACATGGTCGGATCGGATGCGGCGATGCGGGTGAAATCACGAAAGCCGCCGGCCGAGAATTTGAGCACCTCGGACCGCGTCACTTCGGCGAGTTCGTCGGCCGTGCCGACAATCGTATAGGCGATGAGATGCGGAAGGTGGCTGGTGATCGCGAGTACGAGGTCGTGGTGCGCCGCCGGCATCGCCTCGACATTGGCGCCGAGCGCGCGCCAGAACGCAGCCAATCGCTCGACTGCGGTGGGGTCGGCGTCCTCTGGCGGCGTCAGGATGCACCAGCGGCCGACGAACAAGGTGGCGAAACCAGCATCGGGGCCGGAGTTCTCGGTACCGGCGACCGGATGCGCTGGAACGAAATGCACGCCGGCCGGCAGATGCGGCGCCATATCGCGAACGACGGCACCCTTGACCGAGCCGACGTCGGAGACAGTCGCGCCCGGTGCAAGGTGCGGACCGATCTCGGCGGCGACTGCACCGCAGACGCCGACCGGAACGCAGGCGATGACCAGGTCGGCGCCAGCGACCGCGGCGGCGTTGGTCTCGACCACTTGATCAGCAAGCCCAAGCTCGGCGACGCGCCGCCGCGTGGCGGCGGAATGTGCCGTCGCCACGATCTCCCGCACCGCGCCCTGCGCGCGCGCAGCCCGTGCGATCGAGGAGCCGATGAGGCCGACGCCGATCAGCGCGAGGCGATTGAACAGTGGTGCGGATTTCGCCACAACGTCACGCCGCTTTCGCCAGAAATTCTTTGAGCGCGGCGACGACGAGGCGGTTGGCTTCCTCCGTGCCCACGCTCATGCGCAACGCGTTCGGCAGCTTGTAGGCGCCGACCTGCCGCAGAATGAGCCCACGCGCAGTCAGGAAAGCGTCCGCTTCTTTCGCGGTGCGTCCCTTGGCATCGGGAAAGTGGATTAACAAAAAATTGGCGACGCTCGGCGTCACTTTCAGGCCGAGTTTCTCTATCTCCTGCGCCAGCCAGGCGAGCCACGTTGTGTTGTGTTCGCGCGCGCGCTCCTGGTGCTCATGATCCTCGATCGCCGCAATGCCGGCGGCGATCGCCGGCGCGTTGACATTGAAAGGCCCGCGAATGCGGTTGACGGCGGCGATGACGTGGGCGGGTCCGAACATCCAGCCGAGCCGCACCGCCGCGAGTCCGTGAATCTTGGAGAAGGTGCGGGTCATGACCACGTTGTCGCTGGTGGCGACAAGCTCGATGCCGGATTCGTAATCGTTGCGGCGGACATATTCAGCGTAAGCCGCGTCGAGCACGAGCAGCACCTGCGGCGGCAGGCTGCGGTGCAGGCGCTTGACTTCGTCGAATGAGATGTAGGTGCCGGTCGGATTGTTCGGGTTGGCGAGGAAGACCACTTTCGTCTTCTTCGTCACCGCCGCCAGGATGGCATCAACGCTGGCGGTGTAATTGGTCTCCGGCGCGACCACCGGCTTCGCGCCGGTGCCGAGCGTGGCGATCGGATAGACCAGAAAGCCGTGCGTGGTGTGGATCGCCTCATCGCCATCGGCAAGATAGGCGCGCGCCAGGAGATTCAGCAGATCGTCGGAGCCGGCGCCGCACACGATGCGGTCGGGATCGAGTCCGAAGACGCGGCCGATGGCCTCGCGCAGCTCGCTCGCCGAGCCGTCCGGATAATCCTGCAGATGTTTTGCGACCGATTGATAGGCGGCAATCGCGCGCGGGCTTGGCCCAAGCGGCGTCTCGTTCGACGACAGCTTGAAAACCTTGGCGACGCCGCTAGCCGTGCTTTTGCCCGGCACATAGGCTTCGATGTCGAGCACGCCGGGCCGCGGTTGGGGGTGCTGCAAAGTCATCACGTTCTTCATTGTCGTCGTTACGCTCGTCGAAAATTCAGTCCCGTCAAACGGGGAGGGGCTCAGCCTTTATGCGGGACCGTATAGCGGGTCGCGTGGCTGCCGACGAGGGTCCTCGAGCGTATGGAAGCACCGGTGGCGAGGAGCGCGTCGGCGACCCCGCCGATGCCGCCGCGGGCGACCGAGATCGAGCAAGGCGCCGCCGTCAAATGCGCGATCGGGGACGGCGATGGCGTCGGCAAGTCCCGCAAGCCGGTCGACGGATGCGGCGGTCCAACCGGAAACGCGAACGCTCCAGACTTCGGTTTCGGTCACCATGGCGTCCGCCGCCACGCGCGAGATCACGAACACTGGCAGGCCGGCCGGATGATCGGCGCGCTCGACGAACGGCAGCCGGGCGATGACTTTCGGAGCCGTGTCGAATTCGAGCGCCGTCCACCATGGGCCGGCGCCGGCGATGGCGAAGGCGGGAACGAGGCCGAGATCGCCTTTCGAGGCGGTGACTGCCTGGACAACGCTCGCCGCGCCCATATGCGGCACGAATGGCACGGTGAAGCCGAAATGGAAGCGCGCGGTATCGCGCATGAGCGCGTCGCCGGCGGAAAGGTCGGCGTGCACCGAAAAGGGCGCCTGCACGTAGGTGAAAGTCGAGATGATAACCCGCCAGATGCTCTCGGCGGTCTCGAGCGGCAAGCTACCGTGATGGCGTTGCACGAGTCGCCGCATCATGTCGGCCTCGCGCGCCGGGCGGAAGGCCGAGCCGGTTTCTTCACTCTTCTTTACTGCGATCAGCCGCTCGATGATCTCGCCGCGCTCGATCAGGAGCGCGTGCATCGCCTCGTCAATGCGATCGATCTCGCGACGCAGATCGGCGAGCGAGGGCTCTTTTTGAGGCGGCGGCTTCATGTTCTGTCCCGGCAATTGCCTGGATTGATAAGTATCGTCGGGGCTGAAAGCAAAGAAAACATTGACTCCGCCGGGCAGGGGCCTATTTACGCCCTTTTGACCGCCGCTTAAGGCGGATATCACCATGCCGGGGAACGCCATGGCCGAGGCCAGGGCCGCGCTCGACCTTGCCGATCGTAAGCGCGAAGCGGACCAGCCGCATTCGCTGGTCGTGCGCTTTTCGGCGAAGAATCCGCTGCGGCTCGATGCCGGGATCGATTTCAGCCCCGTGCAGATCGCCTACCAGACGTACGGTGCGCTTAATGCGGAGCGCAGCAATGCCGTGCTCGTCTGCCATGCGCTCACCGGCGATCAGCATGTCGTCAATGACCATCCGGTGACCGGAAAACCGGGCTGGTGGGAGACGATGGTCGGGCCCGGCCGGCCAATCGACACCCAGCGCTATTTTGTTATCTGCCCCAATGTCGTTGGCGGTTGCATGGGCTCTTCCGGCCCGGCCTCGACCAATCCGGCAACCGGAATGCCATGGGGTCTCGATTTTCCCGTCATCACCGTGCGCGACATGGTGCGCGCCCAGGCGATGCTGCTCGATTATCTCGGCATCGATTCGGTGTTTGCGGTGGCCGGCGGCTCGATGGGCGGCATGCAGGTGCTGCAATGGGCGGCGAGCTATCCGCAGCGCGTGTTCGCAGCGCTGCCGATCGCCGCATCCACACGACATTCGGCGCAGAACATCGCCTTCCACGAGGTCGGCCGGCAGGCGGTGATGGCCGACCCGGAGTGGCGCAGCGGCCGCTATTTTTCCGAGGGCACCAATCCGCGGCGCGGGCTCGCGGTCGCGCGCATGGGCGCGCACATCACCTATTTGTCCGATGCCGCGCTGCACAGAAAGTTTGGCCGCCGTTTTCAGGACCGTGAAAACCCGACATTCTCGTTCGATGCCGACTTTCAGGTCGAATCCTACCTGCGGCACCAGGGCATCACCTTTGTCGAGCGCTTCGACGCCAATTCCTATCTCTATCTCACCCGCGCCATGGACTATTTCGATCTCGCCGCCGATTACGACGGCGTCGTCGCTAATGCCTTCCGCGGCGCGCCGACGCGGTTTTGCGTGATCTCGTTCACGAGCGATTGGCTGTTCCCGACGCCGGAATCGCGCGCCATCGTGCATGCGCTGAACGCCGCGGGTGCGCGTGTCTCCTTCGCCGAGATCACAACCGACAAGGGCCATGACGCGTTCCTGCTCGACGAGCCGGAGCTGTTCGCAATCGTGCGCGGATTCCTCGAAGGCGCCGCGAAGGCGCGCGGACTGCCGCCGGCGCGAAGGTGAATTCGATGCTGACGCGATTGAAGCACGACCTCACTATGTCGGAAGCTGCCCGCGGCCACGGCGGTTCGCGCGTCGATCTGCTCGTCGTCGCCGATATGGTCGAGCCCGGCGCCCGCGTGCTCGACGTCGGCTGCGGCGACGGCGAGCTGTTGCGGCTTCTGGAGACCCGCGGGGTCGACGGCCGCGGCATCGAGCTTTCGCGCGAAGGCGTGAACGAATGCGTGGCCAAAGGGCTCGCCGTGGTGCAGGGCGATGCCGACACCGACCTGGAAGACTATCCGGACGACGGCTTCGACTTCGTTATTCTTTCGCAGACGGTGCAGGCAACGCGGCAACCGCGCATCGTGCTTGAGCACATGTTGCGGATCGGACGCCACGCCATCGTCTCGTTCCCGAATTTCGGGCACTGGCGCATTCGCTTGCAAATCGCGCTCGGGCGGGCACATGCCGCAGACCGACAATTTGCCCTATGCGTGGTACGAAACGCCGAATATCCACTTCTGCAGCATCAAGGATTTCCGCCAGCTCTGTCACGTCGCCGGCGCCAAGGTCGAGCAGGCCGTGGCGCTCAATGCCTGGGGCCGTGAAATGCGACTGAAAATGCCGTGGTGGTTCTGGAATCTGTTCGGCGAGCAGGCGGTGTTTTTGCTCAGCCGGAGGGGGTAACTCGCAATTCGATGAGCGACGCGACGAAGCAATACGACTTTCCCCTTGCAGGACTGGATTACTGCATCGAGCCTGTTACCGGGCCGGACCCGTCGGCTCGCAACGACGCGCGTCGCCGATGAATCGTATAATGTTCCGCTGTCGCGTCCGATTGCGCAAACGATGGGCGCGGGCCCGTAGCTCAATGGTTAGAGCTAGCGGCTCATAACCGCTTGGTTGGAGGTTCGAGTCCTCCCGGGCCCACCAGCCTTCGCTCACACAGCGAGGGAAGGCTGGCTGCCGTGCGTGCGCTGTGCGAATGACACCTGCGCAGAGCGAGAAGTCGACGAAGTCGCTATCGCCATGCTAGCGATATCAATCTCAGTTGAATGAGTTAACGAGACCGGCGCATGTGGGCCGGCGCGCTCAGGGTTTATTAGGGACGGAAGATGGGCGACGAATCCGGTTTCGATGCCTCAAGCCTTCGCCGTCTTGCGGCGCGCATTCGCATGCGCGCGACCAACATGGTCGCGATTCAAGGCTTCGGCTATCTCGGGCAAGCGTTGTCGTCCGCGGAAATTTTCGCGGTGCTGTTCGGCGGCGCCATGCGCTACGGCCATGACCGCTTCGTGCTCTCGCCCGGCCATTACGTGATCTCGCTGTTTGCCGCCGCCGCTGAAACCGGCCTCCTCGATCCGGCACAGCTTGCCGCTTACGGCAAAGATGGCGCCGAACTGGAGGCGATCGGCAGCGAGCGCACCCCGCTCGCCGATCTGGTTTGCGGCTCGCTGGGACAAGGGCTGTCGGGTGCCATTGGCTTCGCGTTGGCGTCGCAGCTTGCCGGCGAGGATCGCGACATTTTCGCGTTTCTCAGCGACGGCGAGATGGAGGAAGGCCAGGTGTGGGAGGCGGCGATGTTCGCCGCCCATCGGCGCCTCGATCGCTTGATCGTCGTCATCGACGCCAACAATTCGCAGGTCGATGGCCCGGTGACGTCGGTCACGACGCTCGAGCCGCTCGCGGAAAAATGGCGCGCGTTCGGCTGGCGGGTTGCCGAAGTGGATGGCCACGATGTCGATGCGTTGTGGCGCGCCTTTGCCTCACGGCGCGGCGCCGCGGGGCCGCTGGTGGTCGTCGCACGTACCCAGATCTTAGGTCGCGTCCGCGCGATTCCGCCGACGGTCGACGGGCATTTCATCAAGCTCGACAGCGCGTTGCAGGCGGCGATTTTGAGCGAACTGGAGGCGGCACTTGCGTGAGCCGCCCTATCAGACCGTGCTCAAGCCCTATGGCGCCGCGCTTGTTGAGCTGGCGCGGCAGCGGCCGGAGATCGTCTGTCTCGGCGCCGATCTGACGCGGCAGACCGAGACCGATCTGTTTCGCGATGAGATTTCCGATCGCTTCATCAATATCGGTATGGCCGAAGCGAACATGCTCAGCATCGCCGGTGGCTTGGCGCGTGCCGGCCATGTCGTCTTCGTCAATACCTTCGGCGTGTTCTGCACCCGCCGCTGCTTCGACCAGATCGCCATGTCGGTTGCCTACCCGAACCTCAACGTCAAGATCGTTGGTTTCATGCCCGGCCTGTCCAGTCCCGGCGGTCCGAGCCACCAGGCGATTGAGGACGTCGCGCTGATGCGCGCGCTTCCCAACCTTACGGTGGTCGAGCCGGCGGACGCCATCGAGACGAAGCAGGTGGTCGCGGCGGTCGCCGACCATCCCGGGCCGGTCTATCTGCGCTTGAAGCGCGGCGAAATCCCGCTGATCTTCGATGACAATCATCGGCTCGATTTGCAGAGCGCGCAAATCCTGACCGGAGGCGATAGCAGCGAGGTTTGCATCATTGCCTCGGGCATGATGATTCCGGCGGCATTGGCTGCGGCGCGAACGCTCACCGAGAACGGCGTCGGGGCCACGGTGATCAACGTCCCAGTGATCAAGCCGCTGGACAGCGCGACCATCGTCGCCATGGCGCGGGGAAGCCGCATCGTCATCACTGCCGAGAACCACACCGTGATAGGCGGGCTCGGCTCGGCGGTGGCTGAGACTTTGGCCGAGGCCGGCATTGCAACACCGTTGCGCCGCATCGGCATTGCCGACACCTTCGCCGAAGCGGGCAGCCGCGAATATCTGTTCGCTAAATACGGGCTCGGCACGCAAAATATTATCGAGGCGGCGTGGCGCGGCCTCGCCATCAATCACCCGCCGCCCGCCGCTCCCGTGATCGAAGCAAGTCCCGGCGCTTACGCGCCAGTGTGATAACGGCGCTTAAAGTTCAGGTTGAAGTTGAAGTTGAATTTGAAGTTGAAGAAGTTGAAGTTGAAGGGGAGGACGTAGAATGCCACGCATCACCAGAAGAACATTCGCCAAAGGCGCACTCGCAGCATCGGCGACAGTCGGGGCGCCCGCCGTCCTCGCTTATGGCGCAGAAAATCCCATTCGCATCGGCTTCAGCATCGCAC
This sequence comes from uncultured Alphaproteobacteria bacterium, assembly GCA_963832605.1. Classification (GTDB taxonomy): domain Bacteria; phylum Pseudomonadota; class Alphaproteobacteria; order Rhizobiales; family Xanthobacteraceae; genus BOG-931. The sequence continues at coordinate 139,080 of CAWHUO010000019.1, forward strand.
AGACCGGCGGCATCGCAGCCGGCGGCAAATCGGGGCTGACGGCGCTCGAACTGTGGCGCAGCGACGTCAACGCAGCGGGCGGGTTGCTCGGCCGGCCGGTCGAATTCGTCGTCTATGACGATCAGAGCCAACCCAATCTGGTGCCCGGCATCTACGCCAAGCTCATCGATATCGATAAAGTGGACCTGCTGCTCGCGCCTTACGGCACCAATCTCGCCGCCGTAGTGATGCCGATGATCAAGCAGCGTGATCGCTTTGTCCTCGGCCAGTTCGAAATCGGTCAGAATGACACTTTGGGTCACGACAAATTCTTCGAGATTGCTCCGTGGGGTCCGAAGCCCGGTGCCAATTGGTGCCGCGGTTATTTCGACCTGGCCAAGCGTCAGGGTTATCAGACGCTGGCGATCATCAGTTCCGACGCCGAGTTCTCGGCGAATGCCGCCAATGCAGGCGCACGCATCGCCGGCGAATACGGCATGAAGGTGATCTCAACCCAGCATTATCCGCCGAACTCGGTCGATTTCTCGGGCATTCTGCGCAACGTCAATGCGGCGGCGCCCGATTTCGTTTTCGTCGCTTCGTACCCGGTCGAATCCGCGGCGCTGGTGCACGGCATCTCGGAAATCGGCATTGCCGATAGTGTGCAGATGTTCGGAGGCGCCATCGTCGGCATTCAATATGCGCAGCAGTTGCAGAGCCTCGGTTCGGCGCTCAACGGCATTACTAATTACGACACTTATGTCGCGGCGCCGACCATGACCTTCCCCGGCATCGCCCAATTTCTCGAGCGCTATCGGCCGATTGCCGAGAGCAAAGGCGTCGATCCGCTCGGCCACTTTCTGCCGCCTTTCTTCTATGCCGGCGGCCAGTTGATCGAGGCATCCGTCAAGGCGGTCGGCGCGCTCGATGAGGCGAAGATGGCGCAATGGCTGCATAACAACCCGATCGATACAGTGGTGGGGCAGATCAAATATGGCGCCGATGGCAATTGGGCGGAGAACCGGCTGGTGATGGCGCAGTATCGGGACGTGGTTGACAAGGACCTCGACCAATTCCGTCGTCCCGGCAAGCAAATCATCCTGCAGCCCGAGAATCTGGCGACAGGAAAGATCGTGGCGCCCTATAAGAAAGCCCGGGCATGAGCGGTGCGGGCTGATCGCGCTCTTCCAATGACGCCGGCGTGCGCGACGGCACGGTCATCACACGGGGCTCATTGCCGATGATGTTCGAATTGGCGTCGAACGCCGTCGTCACCGGCCTGTTGCTGGGCGGCGTCTACGCGGTGGCGAGCCTCGCTCTTACGATCGCATTCGGCCTCCTGCAAATTCCGAACGTTGCTCATCCGACCTTCGTCGTGCTGGGCGCGTATTGTGCTTATTTCGGCAATTTATTTGGAATCGATCCAGTCCTGGCGAGCGTGTTTTTCGCGCCGGTGTTCTTTGTCGCCGGGATGTTCTTCTATCAGGCTTACTTCCTCGCCTTCGAACGGCGCGGGCGCGGCGATACGCTGCAGAGTTTCACCTTTTTCTTCGGCGTGGCGCTCGTTCTGGAAGTTGGGTTGATTTTGCTCGTCGGGGTCGATCTGCGTTCCGTCGAGGCGCCCTATATCGGCCACAGCCTCACGATCGGCATGGTGACGATGCCCTATCGGCTGATCGTGCCATTCGTAATTGGCGCGGTAGTGGGCGCCGGCATGTGGCTATTCCTGATGCGGACGCATATGGGGCTCGCGATCCGCGCCGTCGCTCATGACAGCAACGCGCTGCGGATCGTGGCGCTGAGCCCGGCGCGAGTGAAGCGTTATGCGTTCGGTATCGCGATGATGACCGCGGCGCTGGCCGGCGCCGCGCTCATCGTCGTCAATCCGGTCGATCCGTTCACCGGCGGCGAGTATATCGGCCGCACCTTCGCCATCGTGGTGCTGGCGGGTATGGGCAGTGTGCCGGGGACACTGGTAGCCGCGGTGATCATCGGTCTCCTGGAGAGTCTGGTGGTGACCTATGTTGGCGCCACCTGGGCTCCCGGGGTCGCCTTCACGGCACTGCTGGCCACCCTGGCGCTCCGCCCGAGCGGTATTTTCGGCATTGCGCGATGAAGAGCTGGCGCATCGCTACCGTTGCGGTCGTGGTGCTTGCGATCGGGTTGCTGCTGCCGCGCTTTGTGACCAACGCCTACGTCTTTTACGCTGGCTTTATTACGTTGCAGTACGTGGTGATCTCTACCGGCTGGAACATTCTCGGCGGCTACGCCGGTTACGTGAATTTTGGCAGCGGCGCATTTGTCGGCCTCGGCGCTTATGCGGCCGTCTTTTTGTTCAAGGCCATTGGGGCGCCGCTCTGGCTGCAGATGATCGGCGCGGGGTTTGCCGGCGGCTCGCTCGGACTCGGCATGGGTTATCTGACCTTGCGCATTCAGGGCGTATTTTTTTCCATCGCCACACTCGCGCTGACCATCGTTCTCAACACCATCATCGTCAATTGGAGCTTCGTCGGCGGCGCGCGCGGCGTAACGGTATTGGCGCCGCCGCCACCCGGCTGGTTTCCAACCACGGTGAGCTACGTGTTCTTCGCCATGCTGGTACTGGCGGTGATCAGCATCGCCGTGGCGCGCGGGATCGAGCGATCCTGGATCGGCCGCGGCCTTGCCGCGCTGCGCGCCGATGAAGCGGCGGCCGAATGCAGCGGCACGCCGACGCTGAAGCTCAAGCTCTTCGCCGCGGCGGCAAGCGGCGCACTGATTGCCAGCGCCGGCGCGCCGTACCCCTACTACGCTTCATATGTTGAGCCGAGTTCCGCATTCTCCATCGCTATCGCGCTCAACGCGCTGGCCATGCCGCTGATCGGCGGCACGCGGCGCTGGCCGGGCCCGGTGATCGGGGCGTTGCTATTGAGCGGGATAGAGCAGGCGGCCACTGTGACCATTCCGACCGAGGTCAATCTTCTGATTGTCGGACTGGTGTTGATCGGCTTCGTCGTTGCCGCACCCGACGGGATCTCGGGCCTGCTCGATCAGCACCGGCCCGCCAAGGCGTGGCGACGATGAGCGCTCCGCTTCTTTCCCTGCACGGGATCATCAAACGGTTCGGCGCGCTGACAGCGGTCGACGATGTCGATCTCGAAGTCGCGCGCGGCGAAAAGCTCGGCATTATCGGGCCCAACGGTTCCGGCAAGACTACGCTGATCAACTGCATCAGCGGCATCGCGCGTCCGGACGCCGGCTCGATCCGGTTCGAGGACAGTGACATTTCCCGTTGGCCTGCCTATCGGCGCGCGCGGCGCGGCATCGGCCGGACTTTCCAGATTCCCCGGCCTTTCGTCGGCGTTTCCGTGATCGGCAACCTCCTGGTGCCGCTCGATTACCGCGAAAGCGGTGAGGGGGAGATCGAGCACGCGCACGGCATCTTGGTTTCGGTCGGGCTCGCGGCGCGAGCCGATGATCCGGCGGAATCTCTGACCCATCTCGAGCTGCGCAAATTGGAACTGGCGCGGGCGCTGGCGGCGGCGCCGCGACTGTCTGATCGCCGACGAAGTCATGGCCGGTCTATCCGAGCCGGAAATCGATGAGGTGCTGGCGATCCTTCTTGCGCTCAACGAGCGCGGCGTCACCGTGATCATGATCGAGCACATCATGCACGCCATCATGCGGTTCTCCGAGCGGCTTCTCTGCATGGAGACCGGACGGATTATCGCCGACGGAACGCCGGAAGCGGTCGGCGCCGACCCAGAAGTTCAGAGGGTGTATTTTGGCAAATAGGCTCGTCGTTGAGAATTTGTCGGCCGGCTATGGGCCCGTCTCGGTGCTGCGTGACGTATCGCTGGAAGTCGCGCGAGGGCGAACTGGTGGCGCTCCTTGGTACCAACGGCAACGGCAAGAGCACGCTGTTGAACGCGATACTCGGCCTGGTGCGTCCGGCCGCGGGATCGGTGCGGCTCGAATGGGACGGAAAGGCCGTCGAGCTTGCCGGCCGTCCCGCGGAACAGATTGTCGAGCAGCGGCATTGCGCTGGTGCCCGAGGGGCGGCGCCTGTTTCCGCATTTGACGGTCGAGGAGAATCTCGACGCTCGGCGGATCGGGCCGCCGTGCGCGCGATCACCTCCGCGACAATCTCGAATTTGTCGTTCTCGGCCTTTCCGGTTCTGCGCGAGCGGCGGCGTCAACTGGCCGGCACCATGAGCGGCGGACAACAGCAGCTGCTCGCCATTGCGCGTGCCTTGATGACGGTGCCGCGTATCGTGTTGATCGACGAGCCGTCGGTTGGCTTGGCGCCGATCGCCGTCGAGCAAGTGTTGTCGACGGTACAGGAGCTTCGGTCGCAACGCGGCCTCACCGTGCTGATGGCCGAGCAGAGCATCGTCCAAGCCATTGCCATCGCCGATCGGTCGCTGTTGCTGACCCATGGGCGTATCGTGCGCGAGTTCGATCGCGAACATGCCGCCTTGTCAGCAGAGGAAATCCGCGCGGCGCTGTTGACCGGGCGTACACAGCCGGTAGCGCGATAAAAGATGCGCGCATTGAGATCGCCGGCTCAGGCTGCAAGCATCACCGGCGCCTCGACGCCGCGAATGAGATCGGCCGCTTTTTCGCCGATCATGATCGAAGGCGCATTGGTATTTCCGCTGGTCACCGCGGGCATGATCGAGGCGTCGGCCACACGCAAACCTTCAATTCCGTAGACCCGCAATAGCGGGTCGACGACGCTCATGGCATCGATGCCCATCTTACAGGTGCCAGCCTGATGATGGTAAGTCTCACATGTCTGGCGGACCCATTGGACGCGTTCAGCGCGCGTCTTCGCCTTCGGCCAGACCGAGCGTTTGCGCCATTTAGCGAAGGCCGGGCTCTCCAAGATATCGATTGAGACTTCCAGCGAGTGGACCAAAGCGTTGAGATCGGCGGGCTCGCTCAGATAGCGCGGATCGAGATGGAGCGGCGCCGCCGCATCGTCAGCCGTGAGTTTCAGTTCGCCGCGCGAGACCGGCCGAATAATGCCGGGCGCGATCGCATAGGCGTTATCCGGGATTTCAAGTGTCGGCAGCGGCGGTGCCTTGCACGTGAACAGCGGCTGGTGATCGGGCACCGTGAGCCGCGGATCGCTTTTGGCGAAGATATGGGCTTCGAGGATGTTGTTCTGCGGCGGTGGAATGTCCCGGCTCGCCTCGTGGATCACGAATGTCAAAAGGTGATCGTGCAGGTTCTGGCCCACGCCGGCCAGATCGGCCTTCACATCGATGCCGAGCTCTTGCAGGTCGTCCGCCGGACCGATGCCGGACAGGAGCAGCAGATGCGGCGAGCCGATCGTGCCGGCGCTGACAATGACTTCGCCTGTGGCCCGCACAGTCTGGATCTTGCCCTCGCGTACATAGGTCACGCCTTGGCAGCGTCCCTTCTCGATCAGGAGACGATGGCTGCGAGCGCCGGTCTGCACCGTCAGGTTACTGCGATTGTGCGCGGGCGTGAGGAACGCCACCGCGGCGTTACAGCGGCGGCCGTCGCGAACGGTCAGGTCGGTCAAGCCGACGCCGAACAGATCAGGTCCGGAAAAGTCGTAATTGATCGCATGGCCGCCGCGGAGCGCGGCATCGATGAAGGCTTCCGTCAGCGGATTTGGATGAACGATGCGCGATACCGTAAGCGGCCCGCCGACGCCGTGATAACGCGACGCGCCGCCGTAATAGTCCTCCGATTTCTTGAAGTAAGGCAGAACGCTGGCGTAGTCCCAGCCCTTGTTGCCGAGATAGGCCCAATGGTCGTAATCGGCTGGCGCGCCGCGGATGTAGATCATGCCGTTAAGACAGCTCGATCCGCCCAGCACCTTGCCACGCGGCCAATAGATCGGCCGGTTTGCCGCGTCCGGCTGCGGCGCCGTCGTGAACGCCCAATCGAATGGCGTGTTCCAAAGCTCCCAGGCGCGCTGCGGCGAAGAAATTCTGTCGTCATCGTGGTCGGCGCCGCCGGCTTCGAGCAGCAGAACATTGACGGACGGATCTTCGGACAGACGCGAGGCGATCGCGCATCCGGCCGAACCCGCGCCTATGACGATGTAATCGTATGCGGCCACCGTTCCCCCCATGTTTCGACCGGAGCCCAGTGGGCCGCGGTCTGCTTTTGGCGGGAATTATGTCAGCGGAAAGCTGACCCAATCAAGCCGAGACTTCGGCATCACGCGTGCGCTTCACTGTCGAGATGGGCCATCTGCGGAGCGTCGTAGCGGGTGCCGGCGGTCTCGCTCGGCGATACCGCCGCATCGATGCGCGCGATATCGGCGGCGTCGAGTTTCAGCTCGAGGGCACCGAGGGTTTCCTTGAGTTGCTCGCGGCTACGCGCGCCCAGCACTGGCACGATATCTGTCCCGCGTGAGCGTGCCCAAGCTATGGCGAGCTGCGCCGGGCTCGCACCTTTTTCGTTGCCGATCTGTCGCAGCGCCTCGACGAGAAGCAAGTTCTTTTCCAAATTGCCCTGCTGGAAACGCGGCATGCGCACAATTCGAAGATCGCCTTTGGTAGAAGGCGCCGGCACGCGTCCGCTCAAGAGCCCGCGCGACAGCACGCCATAGGCGGTAATGCCGATCCCAAGCTGGCGCGTCGTCGGCAGGATCGCGGTCTCAATGCCCCGGCTCATCAACGAGTATTCGATCTGCAGATCGGTGATCGGATGCACCGCATGCGCCCGCCGGATCGTGTCGGTGCCCAGTTCCGACAGGCCGATATGGCGGACATAACCGGCACGGATCATGTCGGAGATGGCGCCGACGGTCTCTTCGATCGGCACCGCTGGGTCGAGGCGCGCCGGGCGGTAAATATCGATGTAGTCGGTGCCGAGACGGCGCAGCGAATAGGCCAGGAAATTTTTGACGGCCTGGGGCCTGCCGTCGTTACCGCCGAACATTCCAGCCGGATCGCGGAGCGCACCGAATTTCACCGAGATGACCAAGTTGGAGCGCGGCACCCCCTCGATCGCCCGGCGGATCAACATCTCGTTGTGACCCATGCCGTAGAAGTCGCCGGTGTCGATCAGCGTGATGCCGGCGTCTATCGCGGCGCGGATGGTGGCGATGCTCTCCGCCTCATCCGCGGGTCCGTAGGCGCCGGGCGACATGCCCATGCAGCCGAGCCCGAGCTCACCGACTGTCGGTCCATTTCGTCCAAGTGTTGTCGTCTGCATAGTGCCTTGTTGCCTCGCCGGTTGTCGTCGACTTTACCTTAGAGATACACGCTCTTCATCTGGGCTTCCGGATAACGCAGGCCGGCGGCCGCGCCGAGCGGAATTGCATCCGAGATTTGTGCGAGATCATCCTCGCTCAAGTCAATCGCAAGGGCGCCCAAATTCTCCAAAAGTCTTTCTTTCCGCTTGGTCCCCGGGATCGGCACGATGTCTTCGCCCTGCGCGAGCAACCACGCGAGCGCAAGCTGGCCGACCGTGCATCGCTTGGCGCGCGCGATCTCTTCGATGCGCCGGACCAGCGCGACGTTGCGGGAAAGGTTATCCGGCGCAAATCGTGGGTGGCGGCGGCGTGCATCGCTCTCGGCCAAGGCTGTCCGGGCTTTGCGACCGCGCCGGTCAGCAAGCCGCGGCCGAGCGGCGAATACGCGACAAAGCTGATGTTCAGCTCGCGCGTCGTCCGCAGCGTCTCCTCTGCTTCGGTCCGATAGAGCAGCGAGAACTCGTTCTGCACAGCCGCAATCGGATGCACGGCATGGGCCCGGCGAATGGTCTCGGGACGCGCCTCGCTCAAACCCAATGCGCGGACCTTGCCCTCCCTGACCAGCCGCGCCATGGCGCCGACCGTGTCTTCGATGGGCACGGTCGGGTCAATCCGATGCTGATAATACAGATCGATGATCTCGACGCCCAAGCGCTTGAGGCTTGCCTCGCATGAACTCAGAACGTATTCGGGTCGGCCGTCCGCGATCTTGCCGCCGCGGTCGCCAAGGTTGCCGAACTTGGTCGCCAAGACCACCTCGGAGCGTCGCCCCTTGATTGCCTTGCCGACGAGTTCTTCATTGTGGCCGAAGCCGTACATGTCGGAGGTGTCGAGGAACGTAACGCCCCAATCCAAAGCTTCATGAATCAAAGCAATTCCATCGTCGTCGCTGCTCGCACCGTACACGCCAGAGAGCGACATGCAGCCGAGCCCGATCGCCGAGGCCTCGATGCCGGACGAACCGAGTGAACGCTTGGGGATGCTGTTACTATTTGTCATAGTTCCGACTTTCACGATGATGGTTGGCAGGGATGACATCAAGCCTAGATAACACCAAGTCTAATTGGGTCGATGCGACGGTCTGTGCAAGCGGGGCTGCTGCGGTCTATGCGCAGGCCGAGACTTGACAGCCGCGCCGCAGCGACATGGACGCGAAGACGATCCGCAGCTGAGTCGACGATCCCGATGAATAGACCAAAGGAGCCGGTGGTCTTTAGATGAACACACCATTGCCGGCGATTCCTGTCGTCGATATCCGTGACGGAGGTCCTCTACGACACGCCCAGCAAAGTGCGCTGCGCGCCCGCGCCCTGCGCGATGCTTGCCTCGCCTTCTTCCCGCGCGGGACGCTGCCGCTCATACCGGCGCTCGACTGGCTGTCGCACCGCTCGCTGAAGCGTTCGCGCTCGCCCTATTTTGCCGAGATCGCGCAGATTGCAGCGGCGCTGGATTTTTCCGGTGTGTGGCTGCTCAACGCCTCGTATCAGTGGGGCTGCACGTCGCGTGCATGCGAGGAGAACGGTTTTCCCTGGCTTGTACGCACGTTGGATTGGCCCTTTAGCGGCCTCGGACGCCACACCGAAATCGCGCGCATGCGCGGCGCCGGCGGCGAATTCTACAGCATCACCTGGCCCGGCTATGTCGGCGTGCTCACGGCCATGGCGCCACGTCGTTTCGCAGCAGCTCTCAATCAGGCGCCGATGTGGCGCCGAACCCGGCATCGTTGGCTGCGACCCTATGACTACGCGGCGAACTCACTACGGGCGGCGACGGGAGCCGATCGCATGCCGCCGGATCAGCTTTTGCGCCGGGCGTTCGAGGTCTGCGATGACTTCGCCGCGGCGCGGCGTCTCTTGGAGGAAACGCCGGTCGCGCGTCCGGTGATTTACGTGCTCGTCGGCTGCACAGCGAACGCGCGCTGCGTGATCGAGCGGACGGAAATCGATTTCGTCACCCGCGAGGAGGATACCTGCGCGGCCAATGATTGGATGCCGTGCCGGCCTGGCTGGGAAGGGCGCATTGGTACGCGGCGGTTTCTGGTGAGCTCGTTTGCCGACGCGGCCGAGCATAGCCGGGCGCGGCGCGACGCGCTGGCGGGTTGGGCCGGCTCGTTGTCGGGCGGCAATTTCGATTGGGTGCGTGAACCCGTGCTCAATCCTTACACGCGTCTTGCCGTCACCATGAACCCAGCCCGCGGCATCTTGCGCGCCGCCGGATATGATATGGGCGGGGCTACATTGCCGGAGCGGGTGACACAAATCTGCGAACTCGAACTCATGCCGCAGGCGGCTTAAAACCTTCCTTAGCTCGACAAAGCAGTGAGGCATCCCGATGCCCATGATCACCAGCGCGGACGGTACCCGGCTCTTTTACGAGGAAGCCGGCACCGGCACGCCAGTCGTTTTTGTCCACGAGTTCGCCGGTGACTACCGCACCTGGGAACCGCAGATGCGCTATTTTTCTCGCGCCCATCGCTGTGTCACGTTCAGTGCGCGCGGCTATCCGCCAAGCGATGTGCCCAGCGATCCGGCGCGCTACGGCCAGGACGTTGCCCGCGGCGACGTGATCGCGCTCATGGACGCGCTCGGCATCGACAAGGCCCATGTCGTCGGCCATTCCATGGGCGCCTACACGGCGTTGCATGTCGGCATCGGCCACCGCGAGCGCTGCATTTCGGTGACCGCGGCGGGCTGCGGCTGGGGTTCGTTGGCGGACCCTGCGGCGCGTGAAGCCATGCGCAAGCTTGCGGCGGCGACCGCGCTCACATTCACCGACAAAGGCATGGCGGAAGCCGGCACAACCTACGCTGAAGGACTCGGCCGCCTGACCTACAAATACAAAGACCCACGCGGATTCGCAGAATTCGCCCGCATGCTGACCGAGCATTCCGCAGAAGGCCACGCGCTGACCATGTCGATGTTGCAGGCGCGGCGCCCGACGCTGTGGGACATGGAAGCGGATTTGCGAAAGTTCTCGGTTCCGCTTCTTGTCATCGTTGGCGATGAGGATGAGACCTGTCTCGAGGGCAGTGTCTTTCTCAAGCGCACGGTGCCGACCGCGGGGCTCCTCGTCATTCCGCGCACCGGCCACACCATCACCAGCGAGGAGCCGGCCGCGGTCAACGCCGCGCTGGCGGAATTTTTCGCTGCCGCCGAGACCGGCCGCTGGCTCGCGCACCGGCCGCCGGCGTGAGCGCCTAACCCACCTGCCGCTTCAGGAAGCTCAGGCTCTTTTCGTTGAACTCGGCCACGCTTTCGTAGATCGGCGCATGCGCGCAGGTCTCGAACACCACCATCTCGCTGCCCTTGATGCCGTTCGTCATCGCGTCGGCAAAGCGGGTTGAACACACGATGTCGTGGCGGCCGAAGGTGATCTGAGTTGGCACCTTGATGCGCGCGAGCTGGCTGACCGCATCATGGGCGATCACCGCAGCCGACTGGCTGATGAACGCGTCGAACGGCTGCTTCGGCCGGCTGCGCACGAAAGCAGCGAGCTGGTCGATATAATCCGGCTTCGCCGCATAAAGCTCCGGCGTGAAGCACCAGGGGAAGATTCCCTGGATGATCATCTCCTGGACGCTGCCCAGGCCCTTGGCGATGGTGCGCCAGCCCTCGACCACGGTTTTGAGGAACGGGTCGGATTTAGTCCAGCCGCTGTGCGAAGACAGCGATTTCACCCGCTGCGGGTACTTGCCGGCAAGCCATAGTCCGGTCGCCGCACCAAGTGAAAGGCCGCTTACGTGGGCGCGTTCGATGCCGATGGCCTGCATGAAGGCGGCGACGTCATCGGCCAACAACTCCATCGAATACGCGCCGGCAGGCTTGTCGGTTTCGCCCGCGCCGCGCGGATCGAGCGAGATGCAGTTAAAATGCTTGGCATAGTCCGCGACTTGAAAGGCGTAGCAAGCATTGTCGGCAGCGAGATAGGGGATGAGCACGAGCGGCTCACCGGTCCCCTGCTGTTCGTAATTGATAGTGATGCCGTTCGCCTTGACCTTCGGCATGTAAACCTCCCCGTGCTTGGTTTGTCGCCTTCTTTAAGCGGCGTGAGGCGAAGCCTATCGTCGTTGATGCAACGGCGTCAACGCAGAGTAGGGAGCTACTCGCTATTTCACATCGCGAATTTGATCGAGATGGTGTGTCTCGTTCAGGCGGATCACGCGGAAATTGCCATCGGCGATGTCGACCTCGTTGATGCAGGAAGGGCTCTGCGCGATGCGCCAATAGGATGACAGCGGAAGATCGAGAAATTGCAGCAGCAAGGCGCGGTTGACGCTGTCATGGCCGACAAGCACGACCGTCTCATCGCGATGGCGCGCCAGCACGAGCCGCAATACGTCGGCGGCCCGCGCGGCCAGGTCCTGCAGCGATTCGCCGTTCGGAAAGCGGACCAAATGCGGGGTTGCGAACCAGGCGGCGAACAGCGCGGGATTCTCGCCCTTGGCGTCCGCGAAGGTTTTGAACTGCCAGGCGCCGTAATCGATGTCATTAAGATCTGCGCAGGTCTCGGCGCCGGCGATACGGCACGCACGCGCGATAGCTTCCGCCGTCTTCACCGAACGGTCCATGGGGCTCGTGTAGATATAACTTGGCTTCCAGGCGGCGGCGATGCGCTCGGCGACGGCGGCAGCCTCGGCGCGGCCTTGCGCGGTCAGCGCGAGCTGTTCACGACCACGGAATTTTTCAGGCTTGATGCCTTCCACGTGACCGTGGCGGACCAGCAGGATCGTGGTCATGCCCTCGCTCCTTGCCGCTACACCCGCCGCAGCGGCATCGACGAGGCAAGCCATGCGCCAATGGCTGTGAACGCCGCCACCGTTACAAAGGCGGCGCGAAAGGCCTCGCCGATTTCGCTTTGGACAACCGCTTGACGGGCCGGCGCAAGCGCCGCGATGGCGTCCGGGCCACGGTCGATGAGGGTTGCGAACAAGCTCGCGGTTTCTCGGTCGCCTGCTGTGAGAACCGAAAACAGGACTGCGGCGACAGCGGCGGTTCCGAAGGCGGCGCCAACGGAGCGGGAAAATTGCACCATGGCGGCGCCGGTACCGAGCATCCGCTGTCCGGCAACCGCCTGGACAGTGACCTGGACCACGCCCATGACCGTGCCCATAAACACTGCAGTGCCGCCGAGTACCCATGCCAGTTGTGGCAGGCTTAGGTGCGGCGCCCCAAACGCGAGGAACAATAAGCCTGCTGTCGCCGCGATATACCCGCAGGACGGAAATATCGCCGTGCGGCCTGTGCGCGTCACTAACTGGCCGGTGACCAGCGAACCGATGCCGATGCCGAACATCAGCGGCAACAGCAGGAGGCCGGTCTCGGCCGGCGTGGCGCCGCGCACTGCGCGCAGATAGATCGGCAGGAAAGTGATCAATGAAACCAATGCGGCGCCGTGGCAGGCGGCCAAGCCGTCGCTGCGCCAGACTGAAGGCTCTTTGAACAAAGACGGGGGGATAAGCGGTGCGCTGGAGTGCTTCTCCTGCCAGACTAGCGCGAGCAGAGCCGCCGTCCCGAAGCCCACGAGGCCGACGACCGTTGGCACAGTGCGCGCGTCCATGCGTTGCACCTGCTCCAACGCTAAAATGACCGGACTGACGAACATCATGAACAGCACTAGGCCAGGAGCATCAAACGTTGTCCGCCGCCGGTCACTCGGTTGTGTTTTAAGGCGCAACACAAGAAGCACGGCTGCGAGCCCAAGCGGTACGTTGACAAGGAAGATCGACTGCCAACCGAATGCTTGGGTGAGATAGCCGCCTGCGACCGGTCCAAACGTGCTGGAACTGACGGACACGCCCGCGAGATAGCCCTGATAGCGGCCGCGTTCCCGGGGCGGGATGGTCTCGCCGACCAGCGCTTGCGACAAGGTCATGAGGCCACCGCCGCCGAATCCTTGCAGCACCCGCGTCGCGGTCAGGATTTCGATGTTGGGAGCGAGCGCGCAAAGTACCGATCCGACCATAAAGAGGATCAGCGCTGTGAGCATCATGTGCCGGCGGCCAAACAAATCTCCAAGGCGACCGTAGACCGGCGCGGCGATCGTATTGGCGATCAGATACGACACTACCACCCAGGATACCCGCTCGACCTCGCCGAGATCGGTAGCGATGGTCGGCAACGCCGTCGCGACAATGGTCTGATCCGCGACCGCCAGGAACATCGGCAGCATGATCGACGGAAAGACAGTCCAAAACAGAGACCGCGATGGTGGCTTGCTCGCGCCGTGTACCGCGGCAGTGGGCGTCGTTTCAGCTTCGGTGCGGTTGATATCTTCGTTCATGGGTTAAACCGACTACAGCATTTTTACTCGAAAAGGTCTTGGTCAATGACCGCTCGGCGCACAAGCGCGTGCGGCCGCTCGTTGGTCTGAGTGATGCACGGAACGATTGCCCGAACGCGACGTTAGGATTGCTGCGAGCGAGGCTGGAAGCGAGACGGCCGCGCGGCGCACCGAAGCCGAATTGCAGGCGAAGGTATTGCAGGAACCGAGCGGTACCGCGCATGGCGGCGGTGTGGTCGGCGTGGCTCAAGTGTTCGGGAGAACCTTATGAGCTGGCGATTAGCACTTGCCGCCCTTGTCGTATGCACGCCGGCCCTGGCACACGACAATGGCCAATTCGGTAATGTCCCACCCAACGTCCGCGCATGGTTCAAAGCCGTCAAGTCGCACAGTGGCATTCCCTGCTGCGACATCGCCGACGGTCATCGTACCGACTACGATATGCGCGAGAACAAATATTGGGTGCCGATCAATGGCGAATGGATGATCGTGCCGCCGGAGGCCGTAGTTGATGACGAAGGTAATCCAACCGGCGACGCAGTGGTCTGGTACAGCGAATTCAACGGGGCAGTTTATATCCGTTGCTTCGTTCCCGGCGGTGGCACCTAACCTTCTCAACTAAGGCCGAAGATTTTGCTCGATCCAGGCGCGCAGCGCGCCCGCCGGCATAGCCCCGCTGTGCCGCGCCAGTTCGCGGCCGCCACGCATCAGGATCATCGTTGTTATGGCTTGGATGTGATAACGGGCGGCGAGGGCCGGCTCAGCGTCGGTGTCGACTTTGGCGAGGCGAAGACGCGGTTCAAATTCGCGTGCCGCAGCTTCGAACACCGGCGCCATGGCGCGGCAAGGCCCACACCAGGTAGCCCAGAAATCAACGAGCAGCGGCAAATCGGCAGCACCCGCGTGGCGCTCGAAATGCGCCGTATCAAGATTGATCGGATGTCCGGCAAATAGTGGCTTGTGGCAGTGGCCGCATTTGCCGCCTTCGCCGCGCCGTGCGGACGGGACGCGGTTCAGCGTATGACAATGCGGACATGGGATAGTGAGCGTCTCACTCATAATTGATCTCACCTAATGGGTAACCAAGGCGGTAGCCCCGTGCGCACCAGCATGTAAATGGCGACGGCGAAGACGACAGCCGCAAAGACGTAAGTAAGCACGCGCCGGTTGGTCGCCAAGCGCACGGCGGACCACGTGCCGAGAAAGCCGCCGACGACTCCGCCCGCAATGAAGAGGATGGCGATCATCCAGTCGATCAAGCCCGAGAGTGCGTAGTTGACCGCCGTGGTCAGGCCGAACGCTGCCGACCGAGAACAGCGAGGAGCCGATGGCATTGAGGATCGGCATGCCGCTGCCGAGCATGAGCCCGGGTACGATCAAAAAACCGCCGCCGATGCCGAAAAAGCCGGAGATCGCCCCGACCACCAGCCCGATCGCGACCAGGCGGACGGCGATCGGCGGTGTTACGCGAACGTCCGGATTGCCGGCGGCGGCGCGCGGACGCAGCATCGCCACTCCGACTGCGATCATGGCCAAAGCGAACAGAAACAGCAGCTGTTGGCCGTCGACAAGCTTGCCGAGCGACGAGCCGATCGCGGCGCCGACGATGCCGGAGACCGCGAAAGTGGCGGCGCAGGCCCATTTGACATTGCCGGCGCGCCAATGGCCGAGCAGATTGGCAAAGGCGTTAGCGGCGACGGCGAGCGCGCTGGTGCCGATGGCGACGTGCGCATCGCCGATGCCGACGACATAGAGAAGAAGCGGTACGGCGAGAATGGAACCGCCGCCGCCGATCAGGCCCAGCGAGAACCCGACCGCGCTACCGGAAAGCACCGCCAACAGGTCCTGTACCCAGGAGTAAGCCATGGCGGCGCTTTTCCGCGATGGCGTGAGTTAGAACAGCCAGCCGAAACGCTTGCGCCCGCCTTCGCCCGACGCGTCGCGCTTGGGCTGAGTCGGCAGCCCTGCCGCCTTCCACGCCATGATGCCGCCGCTCAAGTGATAAGCATCGCGGAAGCCTTTCGACGATAGAAGCCGAGCGTTGGAGCCGGTGCGGCCGCCGCTGTGGCAATAGAACACGGCCGTTTTGCTCGCGATGCTCGCCAAAATCCTCGTTGCGGAAGCGCGACAACGGCGCCAGCCGCGCGCCTTCGATGTGCTCGCGCGCATGCTCGTGCGCTTCGCGAATATCGATGAGGACGGCACTGCCTTCGTCGAGGCGTTTCTTCAACGATATCGGATCGATCGATTTGATCTGCATTGCAGTTTCTCCAGGTTTCTAGTGTGGGGATTTGCGCGGCCGGCGGCCGCAATAAATCTCGGCGAGCGTCGTCATGACGCTGCCGGCAGCGTCGCTGACCAGCCGGTAGTAGATGGTCTGAGCATCGCGCCGCGTAGCAACAATGCCGGCGGCGCGTAGCTTGGCGAGGTGCTGAGAAAGGGCTGATTGGCTGAGCCCGACGGCTTGTACCAAAGCGCCGACGGGATGCTCGCCCTCAACCAGTTCGCAAAGGATCGCGAGCCGGTGCTGATTGGCAAGCGCGGTAAGGAGTTGCGCCGCCTCGTTGGCCTTCGCCGTCAGTTCGCGTGCATTGGTGAGTTGCATTGCCAAAATTGCCTCCATCAGGCCAGCACGGCTTCCGCATTCTTGAACTTGACCGGGATGGTGAGATAGCGCACGCCGTTGGCGTGAGCCGGCGGGAATTTCCCGGCGCGCATGTTGACCTGGATCGACGGCAGCAGCAGCCGCGGGGCGGCGAGGGTGGCGTCGCGCGCATTGCGCATCGCCACGAAGGCATCTTCGGTGACACCATCCTTCACGTGCACATTTTTCTCACGCTCTTCGTGTACCGTGGTTTCCCACGCATAGGTGTCGCGTCCCGGCGCCTTGTAATCGTGGCACATGAACAGCCGGGTCTCGCCCGGCAGCGCCATCAATGTTCGGATCGAACGATAGAGCCGATGGGCATCGCCGCCGGGGAAATCGGCGCGCGCCGTGCCGTAATCGGGCATGAACAGGGTGTCGCCGACGAACGCTGCGTCCCCGATCTTATAGGTGATGTCCGCTGGCGTGTGGCCGGGCGTGTAGATCACCTCGGCATCGAGCTCGCCGACCTTGAAGCGTTCGCCGTCCTTGAACAAATGGTCGAAATCGCTGCCGTCGGTCTTCAGATCGGCGGCATCGAAGACCGGCCGGAAGATTCGCTGCACGTCCATGATGTGCTCGCCGATGCCGATCTTGGCCCCGGTTTTCGCCTTGATGTAAGGGGATCCGGACAGGTGGTCGGCATGGGCGTGGGTCTCAAGCGTCCATACGACGGTATAGCCCTGCTCTTTTGCAATGCGCAGGATGGCATCGACCGAGCGGACGTCGACCGCGCCCGCATTGGGATCATAATCAAGGACCGGGTCGATGACCGCAGCCTGTTTGGTGACCGGGTCGGCGACGATATAGCTCACCGTGTTGGTCGGTTCGTCGAAGAAGGCGCGAATAATCGGCTGGAGGCGCATGGCGGAACTCCTGGTCTAACTTTTGTTCGTGGCGCATATATTATGACATGCTAATTAAGCAATACGTAAAGTACCGTAGCGGCAAAATAATTTCAGGCTTAGTTTCGTGGTCGCCAGCGGACCGGATTTGTCCCGCTGCGATCACAGGCGGCGGCTGCGGCGCTCCAGGACGAGCAGTAGCGGCAGGGCGACGGCGGCCAGCGCGGCAAACCAGGCGAGGTCCGGTATGCCGGTCAGCTCTGGGAGCCGAACCGAGCCGGCGGCGGCGATCGGCAACAGCTCGGCCTTGATCCAGTCGAAGGAAAAGGCAAACGCGATCGCGCCGGCCAGCATGCCGACAGCGCCGGCGAGCGCATGCAGACTGCCGGTGCCGATGGCGGCAAGCCCGGTGCCCGGACAATAGCCATAGATCGCCATCCCGATTCCGAACAGCACGGCGCCCAGCGCCACCGCCAAGAGGTTTGCCGGCTTGATGTGATAGGCGGCGAGGCCCCCCGAATGCAAAACGAAAACGCCGATGCCGCCGACGATGATCGCGGTCAGCATCACCTTGAACAGCGTATAATCGCGCAGCCGCAGTTGCGCGATGATCACGTTGGTGTCGGTGAGGCGGGCGCGCTGCAGGAGCCAGCCGAAGATAAAGCCGAACAGGATGCCGAGAGGGAGCAGCGCCGGCCCGGTGACGGGAAGGGTCATGGCCGGCCCTCGCCGTCGCCAAATAGATACAATCCGAACAAAACGGCGGTGCCGAACATTACGACCGTGAAGACCCAGCTCGACAGCGCCAATTGCAAGGTACCGCTGATGCCATGACCGCTGGCGCAGCCGCCGGCGAGCCGCGCCCCATACATCTCGATGGCGCCGCCGACAAACGCGGCGGCGGACCGGCGCATGATCGACGGGCCGAAGCGGCGACGCCACGCCGCCGGCACCGTCTCGACATGGAATTGTCCCGCCCATAGCGAAGCCGCGGATGCTCCGAGCATGACGCCGAGCAGAAACAGCGTGCCGTAGGAAAGGCTCGGCGCGTTCTGCGCCCAGTAGGTGTTGTGCCAAACCGCCGCGGCGCCGGTAAACGGCATGGCGGCAAAGCCGGCAACTGCCGAGAGCGCAGTCGTGATGCCGAGCGGATCATCGGCGATGGCGAAAACGGCCCAGCTCAACACGCCGATGCCGGCGCCCATGAGATAGGGCGCCCAATCGATCCCCGTGGTGGTGGTGACTACGCCAATTCGTGCGCTGGGGGCGGTTACAGTCATTCGGGCCTCGCCTTGGAGCTGGCACACTAGAGGCTGCCGCTCCGGCACCGATTGACTTACGTCAATAGTGTGTGGCTTCGGACCCACAAAACACCGGCCGCCCACGGGGCGGCCGGCTTTGTTCTTTCCGGGCGCGCCGCCTGCATCCGCGGCAGAGGGCGAGCCTTAGTGCTAAACGCTCAGCCGAGGAAACCAACGCGTTCCTGTTCGCGCGCCTCGGCTTCGGTCTTCGGTTGTGCCGGCAGTTGCAGCACGGTTGCCGCCTGGCCCTCGCACAGAAGCGTCAGCAACACGGTGCGCCCATCGGGAAACTCGAGCGCGTCGTGATGCGCGGCCAACTTCTCCTTGTTGACCTGGCGGAAGATGGCGGTCTCGTGATTGATCGTCTTCGTCTTCCAACCGAGCAGGCCGGCGGGGAGGCAAGCGACCTCGCCGCTGAACGCCAGCTCCGTTCCCGGCAACAAACATACCGCCATACCGAGATCATCTGCGGCGGCAAAGCCACGTGTTCCGGTACCGAAATCACGCGTCACAAGCTTATCGCCGACTTTTGCCGGTCGCGACCGCACGCTTTGGAGGCTAAAGTCACACATTGGCGACTCCTTTCTTCCCGGCATTTGGGTCCGGGTCCTTCATGACAGCCCCCCACCACCCCTCCGACAACGTCTTCAAGCAAGATTGGTGCCGGCCGAGATGCTCCGAAGACAATTCACCGCAAAAGCGTGACGCAATTATGCCCACCGCCTTTCCGTTGCCGGCACCTGCGAGTACGTGTTTTCTCCGCACTCTCAGCGATGCGTGCGGCCAACGCTTTCTTTGCCGAACGTTCGAGTTAGGCGTAATTTTTCATCGGCTTGCCCACCACAAAGGCGGCCGACGGGATCACGGCCGGCCGTTAATGCCCGGCCGCCGCCTGAGCCGATGCCGGACCGATCCGCCGAATCAGCAAGAGCACGATCGGAACGAGCACTGCGGCGAAGATGGCCCAGCTATAGAAAATATCGATATAGGCCAGGAGTGCAGCCTGGTTGCTGACCAGCTGGCTGATGTAGCCAATTGCGCGGCCCTGGGCGTTGGAGGGAGCACCGCTCTGCGCGAAATACTGCGTCATGTTGTGCAGCGTGGATTGCAAGACCGGCGAAGAGGGACTCAAATTCTCCACCAGCCGCGCTTGGTGAAATTGGGAGCGCTGCACCAGTTCGGTGTTGGCGAGCGATACGCCGACACTACCGCCGAGATTACGGGCGACGTTGACGAGTGCGGACGCCTCGCTGGTCTTTTGCGGCGGCAGCCCGGTATAGGCGACAGAATTGATCGGAATGAACATGAACGGCATTCCGATCGTCTGAAAGACGCGCACCGTCGCGAAGTAGGAGAAGCTCGCATCGGGGACGAGCGAAGTAGAGTACCACATCGCCAGCGCGATGATCGTGAAACCGATCGCCATCCAATATTTAGGCTCCATGCGCGGGATGATTTGACCGGCAATGGGCATCATTAACAGCATCGCCAGGCCGCCCGGCATCATGGCGAGGCCGGACAGCATCGCCGTGTAAGGAAAATTCGTCTGCATAAGCTGCGGCGTGATCTGGTTCGAACCGAACAGGACTGCCCCCACGGCCAGCATCGCTATGAAGGCCATGCCGAATTGGCGCTGGAAGAGCAGCCGCAAATCTACGATCGGGTCGTCGCGAGTGAGCTCCCAGGGGATGAAGAATATGAATGAGCAGGCGGAGATGGTGGCGAAGGTGATAATCGTGGTCGAGTTAAACCAGTCATCGATCTGGCCGCGGTCGAGCACCATCTCAAGGCTGCCGAAAATCAGCGCAATCAGCGCAAACCCCACCCAGTCGATCTTGAGGCCGCGGGCCAGGCGCTCGTGGCGCTCGCGCTCGAGTACTTCCGGTTCGACCACCAGCCACTGCACGAGCACCAGCGAGAGGATGCCGAACGGGACGTTGATGAAGAAAATCCAATGCCAGGAATAGTTATCGGTGAGCCAGCCGCCGATGGTGGGACCGACGGTCGGCGCCACGATGACGGCAATGCCGTAAATGGCGAAGGCCTGCGGGCGCTGTTCTGGCCGGAACGTATCGGCCAGCATCGCCTGCTCGCTGGTCGGCATGCCGCCGCCGCCGAGTCCTTGCAGGATGCGAAAAATAATCAGTGCAGTGAGGCTGGAGGCCAGCCCGCATAAGAGCGACGCGACCGTGAACAGCGCGACACAGATCATATAGAAGCGCTTGCGGCCGATCACATTCGACAACCAGCCGCTCACCGGCAAAATGATGGCATTGGCGATGAGGTAGGTTGTGACCACCCAGGTGCTTTCGTCGACGCTGACTGCGAAGATTCCCGGCGATGTAGCGCAGCGCCACGTTGGCGATCGCGGTGTCGAGAACCACCATGAAGGTGGCGATGGAAACGACGATGGCGATGAGCCAGGGGCTGCGATCGCCCGCCGCGGAGCGGCTCTCGCGGCCGGAATACTGCCGCTGGTCGCTCATTTTGTCCTGACGGTCGGGACGACTGACATGCCGGGCCCGAGCAGCACGTCGGGCGGTTGGTCGAACACGATCTTGACAGGAACGCGCTGCACGATCTTGACATAATTACCGGTGGCGTTTTCTGCCGGCAGCAGGCTGAAGGCAGTGCCGCTACCGGCCTGGATGCTGTCGACGTGGCCTTTGAACTTGCGGTGCGGGTAGGCGTCGATCTCGATATCGACCGGGTCGCCGGGCCGTACTGTCCGCAGTTGCGTCTCCTTGAAATTCGCGGTGATCCACACATCGCGCGGCACGAACATGATCAGCGCTTGGCCGACCGCGGCGTAGTTGCCTTTGGCGGCGGTCAATCGCGCCACGCGTCCGGCGACCGGCGCGGTGATGATCGTGCGTGACATATTGACTTCGGCTTGCTCCTGCGCGGCGCGCGCTTGCTCCAATTGCGCATCGGCCTGTGTTCGCTGCGCTCGCAGTACCGGAAGCTGCTTTTCGGTGGCGATTGAGTTGCGTTGTGCCGCGGAATACGTGGCTTGGGCTTGCAGGAGACCGGACGCATATTGCTGGGCAGCTTCCACAGTACCGGCGCCGCTTTTGACCAAATTCTGATAGCGTTCGTTTTGCTGTTGCGCAAAGACCAGTGCAGCTTGCGCCTGCACGGTCTGCTGCTGGGCCTGCTCGATGCGCGCCTGCTGCGCGACGAGCTGAGCGTCGATGTTGGCGATATTGGCCGTTGCCTGCTCGACCTGCGCTTTGGCCTGATCAAGCTGAGACTTGTAGTCGCGATCGTCGAGGCGCACCAGAACGGCGCCGGCCTCGACCAACTGGTTATCCGTCACCGGCACATCGACGATGGCGGCATTGACCTGTGAACTGATCGAAACCGTGCGGGCATCGATAAAAGCATCGTCCGTCGTTTCAAACCCGCTCGCGTTAACCCACCAGACAACAACTCCAATAATCGCGGCAATGATCAAGGCGGTTACCGCAAGCACAATTCGACGTCGCTGCCGCAGCCTGTCAATCCATGATCGCGTCTTGCGCGCTCCCCGGCTCGACACGGTCTCCTGGCGACGTTCGTTGTCGGTGCGTTGATCCATGATTGGGGAAACATCCAGCGCGCGATGGGTTTCCCGCTAGGCCCATCGCCCGCGAAAAGCGGTCAACTCAGAGATTTGATTTACCCCGTAACGCCCGCGGAAGCCAGTCAAGAAGGCCCGGTTGGCGGGTGCGGCGCGGCCGCGGTAAACGTCTGGCCAAATTCAGCGAGCTCGTCGGCATTGAGGTCGCTGACTGCCCAGTAGTCGAGGCCACCTTCCGACCAATGGCGAACGTTGTAACCTTGGACCGTCTCGGCCTTGGGGCCGCCATGCGTTTCGCCCAATCGCTGGGCGACGAATAAATTGATGACGTGTTTGCGGCGCTGATAGACGATCGAGGCCACCGGCTCGCCATTGATGTAATCGAGACGGCCGCCGAGAAGCGTGAAGCCCTGCGCCGTGAGATCGGCGACCGGCGGCGCCACGTCGAGTTTGCCGTTGAACCACGGTTTGACCGTGTGCCGGTCGCTCGTTTCGACGTCCATCAGGTGGCCGGCCTGCAACGAACGGATATGCGCCGAGACGACCTCGTTCGCGACAACCTGTTCTTGATCGATGCGGAAAACGGTGAGCACAAGGCTTGCCGCGATCGCGGCCGACAGGGCAGTGCCGGCAGCAAAACCGCCGAAGAAGGTTCGCCGGGAAGGTTGAAAGAATTTGCGCGGTGCGATGACCTGCGCCGAGGGCAAAGACAGCGCAGCCTCGATCCGGCTGCGCAGCGCCGCGGGTGCGGGATCTTTCAGCTTCGCTTCGGCCATTGCCTCGCGCATCGCGCGGAATGTCTTGAGCTTGTCGGCACAGGCAGCGCAAGACGCCA
Organism: uncultured Alphaproteobacteria bacterium; assembly: GCA_963832605.1. GTDB lineage: Bacteria > Pseudomonadota > Alphaproteobacteria > Rhizobiales > Xanthobacteraceae > BOG-931. Next base: position 161,747 of record CAWHUO010000019.1, read on the forward strand.
CGTGCGCTTCGACATCGCGCGCGTGGCCGGCATCGAGCTCATCGTCGATGAGGGCATGAATGAGGATTTCACAGTCGGCGCAGTTCATGGCGTCGCTCCCTCTGCAACGTTCCATGCCGAGCGCAGCATTGATCGCGCGCGGGCAAGGCGCGACATCACCGTTCCCACGGGTACACCGGCGACTTGTGCGATCTCCTGATAGGATAATTCGTTGATCTCGCGCAGCACGATGGCCTCACGGAACGGCTGCGGCAACGCGGCGACCAGCCGACGGATCGTAGCGTCGTCGCGCTCACGGAGCATCAGCGATTCGGGCGAGGCTTCCGGCTCTTGCCACAGCGGCGCCGTTTCTGCGGCCTCTTCGCCGGCTTGATCGGCCGGCGCCGGTTGTTTGCGGCGCCGCGCGAACTCGGCATTGCAGACGTTTCGCAGAATCGCCAGGAGCCATGGCTTCATCGCCGGACCGCGGTAGCTGTCGAAATGGTGCAGCGCCCGCAAGTAGCACTCCTGAACGGCGTCCTCGGCGTCCGCGGTGTTGTGCATGAGATAGCGCGCCAGCGCAAAGACGTCGTCGAGATGCGGCAACGCGGCGTCGCGAAAACGCCGCGCTCGATCCTGGTCGGTATCTGCATCCGCTGTCATCGTCGCGCGCACGGCCGTCCACGATGCTGCCGCGTCCTGTCGCTGCGGCCGATCGAGCATCAATGCGCAGCGCTGCCCGTCGCCGCTTCTACCACGATCGTCCCGGTCATGTGCGGATGAAGCGAGCAGAAATATTCGTAAGTCCCGGGGGCGGCGAAGGTGAAGGAGTAAGCGTCTCCGGTGTCCAAAGCCTTCGATTTGAACTCCTTGTTCACTGCCGCGATCGCGTGTGGGATGTCGTCCTTGTTGGTCCAGGTAACGGTGGAGCCGGCCTTCACCGTTAGCCGCTGCGGATTGAAGGTGAAGTTGTCGATACCGACGGTGCTCGCCGCATCTTGCGCCTGAACGGGAATGACGAGAGCCGCAAGGAGGGGTGCTGCGGCCGCGCCGAGCGCGGCCGCGACGATCAAGCTCCCGAGCCTGGTTCGCATGGCTGATGTTCTCCGTTAGCTTTGCAGCGGTGTGTCGATGATCGCGAGCCGGTCCGTGCCTCGCCGGAATGCGATGCTGGCGGTGCCAAGCAGCGTGCGCAGCTTGTCATCGGCGACCTTGAGCGGGCCCGGCGACGGAGCGGTGCCCGGCACCGGCTGCGGAAATGCGGTCGAGCGTGCGGTGTGAAAGGTGACGTTGCCCTCGACCTTCTGCATGACCTGGTGGATGTGTCCGTTGAGCACCGTGACCGAACCAAAGCCCTTGAGCAGTTCGAGGGCGCGGCCGCCGTCCTCGGTGCCCCAGCCCCATTCCGGATACACGGTCCAAAGCGGGATGTGAGCGAAGACGACGATCGGCGTAGAGGCTGACCGCCCCTTCACATCGGCTTCGAGCCATTCGAGTTGTTGGGTGCCGAGATTGCCGAGCCCGCCGGCTTTTAGATCGACCACATTGACGAGGCCGATAAAGTGCACGCCGTTGGCGTCGAAGCTGTACCAGCCGGCCCCCTTGCTGCCGCGGCCGTAACGCTCGCGATAAAGCTTCCGCTCCTCGTCGAGGAAGTCGTGCTCGCCGGGCACGTAGTGCACGTCGAGCCGCGTCTGCGAGATGATGCGGTCGGCGTCGTCGAACTCCGACACTTTTGACAAATGACTGATGTCACCGGTGTGGATCATGAATGCCGGCTTGACCGGCAATGCGTTGATCCGGCCCACCGCTTCTTCGAGCGTACCGAGAGCATTTGGATTGGCCGGCTTGTCGAAGCCGACATGACTGTCGCTGATCTGCAGGAACGTCAGGCCGCGCGCCTCCTGCGCCGCGGCCTGGTCGATCAGCCCGAGCGAATGGGGTACGCCGCCGGCAATGGTCCACAACACGCCGGTGCCGACCCAGGTCATGCATTCGAGCACCTTCCGCCGATGTATCCCGTCTTCACCATCGAATTCGCGCATCTGCCTTCTCCTCGAAGCCAATCCAATGCGGCTTCCGAGGACTAGATCGGGCTATGTCGCGATTTATTCCCGGGTTTTTGAATTTTTTCTCGCGGGCCGATTGTCAGCGCGCGAGCGAGGCCGGATGGGCGCGACTCGGCGCCGCTATTGCATTTGGCGCGGGCATCCGCTTCACCTGCTGGACGTTCGCCCGCGCTGCGCAGAAATCTTCGACCGCGGCGGCGACCGCCGCGCTGACGGCCGCGCGGCGTTCGGGACTTGCCAATTCCAGCTCCTCCTCGCGATTGACGATCGATCCCGCCTCCAGCAGCACCGCCGGCATTTCGGTGTGCCGCAACACGATTAATTGATCGTACCGATAGACGCCGGCCGCGGGATCGAGGAGTTCGTGGCGGTAGCGGCCCATCAAAGGCAGCGTGTAATGTGGCGTGTAATGCAAACCGCGCGCTTGCAATTCTTTGCCCAACAGCCCGCCGAATTCCAGACTGCCTTTGCGATCGGCGTTATCATTGGAGATGAAGATCGCATAGCCCTTGAAGCGATCGCTAAATTGATGCTGCTCTCCCTCGTAGTCCCAGGTCTCGATCAGATAATCCGGCACTGAATCGTGATGGATCGAAATGAAGAGATCGGCGTGCATTTTGTTGGCGCGATCGGCTCGTTCGACCAGGCCCTGCCAGGGGGCCGTTGCGGTGATAAGCCGAATGGCCTTATCGAAACCGGCATCGACGAGGGCTTGCTCGATTTCGTCGGCAAGCCGAAGATTAAAAGTGTATTCGGGAACGCCGCGGGCGCTGTCGGCGCCGGGCACTTCGGCCGTGTGGCCCACGTCCACGATGACGCGGAAACCCGCGCGCTGGCAGGTCGCATGCGCGGGCTTGGCCGCGAACGAGGCGCGCTCCTGACTGTGCGCCGGATGCCGATCGGCACAAAGGAACAAGATCGAGCCGACGATGAACGCAGCCGTTCCGGCATGCCGCAGCTTGCTCATGATGCGCTCATGAAACACGTGGCCAGGTTGCCCGATTCTCAATACGATAATGGTTATTATAATGATTGGCCGTCGCCTGGCGAGCTTTTGTTCCGGTTGTCCACGCGCGTTCTTTTCCGCGTGTGAAGGGCGGCTGACACACCCGTGGACAGGGGAGTGCACTTGTGCGCGCCGCGCTCGTGTCGTACCAAACAACAACAGCCGGTCGCGGTCGTGGATCATCTCGCCGCCCGATCCAGAAGATGCGAGGAGCGCAATGGGGCAGCGGCACAATAAAGCTTATATCGCCGGCTTATTCGAGACGTTGAACGACGCGGCTAACGCGTCGGCGCGCTGACATGGCGGTCATTCGCGAGCCGGTACTCACGACCGTCGTTATTGCCGAACTGCGGCCGACCCAGATCACCGTTGGCATGCGCGAGGTCCTGGCCAAGCGCAAACGTTGGCGCGAGACACGCCCGAAGAAAGGCGGAGAATTTCTCGGCAAGCACATGATCCCGGTGGTCCTCGGTCCCAAGCTCCGGCATTACATCGTCGATCATCACCATCTCGCGCGCGCGCTGCATGATGAGGGCGTCAAGGATCTGGCCGTGACCGTCATTGTCAATCTGAGCGCGCTCGATCGAGATGAGTTCTGGACCGTGATGGACAATCGCAACTTGATGCATCCATTCGACGCCGAAGGGCGCCGCCGCCACTACCGCGACATTCCCGCAACAGTATCTGAGCTTGTCGATGATCCGTTCCGCTCGCTCGCCGGCGAGTTGCGGCGCGCCGGCGGCTTCGCCAAGGATACGACGCCGTTTAGCGAATTCCTTTGGGCGGATTTTTTGCGCCGACGCCTGAAGCGCAAGATGGTCGAACGCGACTTCGACGGTGCAATCGATAAGGCGCTGCAGTTGGCCAAGAGCCCCGACGCCGGCTACCTGCCGGGCTGGTGCGGTCCGGCGCCCGAAGATTGATCGCAGGCGCGATGGATAGCGAAGTTCTGATTGTAGGTGCCGGACCCACGGGACTGACGCTCGCCATCGATTTGGGTCGGCGCGGCATCAAGTGCCTCCTTATCGAGCAGAAGCAGGGCCCGGCTTTTTTGCCGAAAATGGAGCGCGTTAATGCACGCAGCATGGAAATCTACCGACGCATGGGATTGGCGCAGCAAATCCGCGCCGCCGGATTACGCGCCGACTGCCCCATGGACGTTTATGTCGTTCTGGCGCTGAACGAACCGCCGCTGTTGCACCTTCCCTATCCGTCGGTCGCGCAGGCGAGGGCGAATGCGCGCGCGACCAACGACGGCAGCCTGCCGCTTGAGCCCTATCAGCTCATCTCGCAATACACGCTGGAGCCGCTGCTAAAATCCGTGGCCGAGGCCATTCCCACCGTTGCCGTGCGCTTCGGCTGCGAGTTTCTGTCGCTGCGGCAGGATGCCGACGGCGTTACTGCGCGCGTACGCATGAGCGACGGCCGTGTGCAGGATCTGCGCGCTTCCTATCTTGTCGGCTGCGACGGCGGCGCCAGCGTGGTGCGCAAGGAACTCGGCATCAAATTGCGCGGCGAGGGGAATTTGTTGGAGTTGCAGCAGGCGCTCTATCGCTGCGACGACCTTTTTGACCGTTTGCCCATCGGCGGCGGCGCTGGCAAGGGTCGGCACTATCACGTAGCCGACGACAAGGCCACGTTCCTGATCATGCAGGATTCGACCAAACACTGGACGCTCCATTCCACGGTCGACACTGCGGCGGAGATGAACAGCCAGTTCGAAAAGACGATCGGCGTACCGATCAAATACGAGATGCTGTCCTGCGCGCCTTGGCGGCAGAACCTGTTGCTCGCCGATCACTATGGCCAGGACCGCGTCTTCCTCGCTGGCGATGCGGTGCATCTGGTGATCCCGACCGGCGGCCTCGGCATGAACTCCGGCGTGGGCGACGCCATCGACCTTTCTTGGAAGCTCGCCGCGACGTTGCGCGGCTGGGGAGGGCCGGGGCTGCTGCAATCCTACGAAATTGAGCGGCGCCAGATCGGCGAGCGCAACGTCGGCGCATCGCGTTATGCCACGCTCGGCCGGCGCAAGTGGCGCGCCCTGTGGCGTGCAAACATTCGCGACAACACGCTGGAAGGCAAAGAGACGCGGCGTAACCTCAGCGCCGTCGCTGCGATCGAACAGCGCAAGAGCAACGAAATGATCGGGGCGGAACTCGGCTATCGCTATGTTGATTCGCCGATCATCTGCAACATTCCGGGCGGTCCCGAGCATCTGTTCCGCGAATATCGGCCGACCACGTGGCCGGGCGTCCGGCTGCCGCATGTGTGGCGCGATGACGGCATGGCGATGCAGGATCACATTCCCGATGGCTACACGATCCTCAGACTTGGCGGCACCAGTGCGGATGCGAGCGGTCTCGCCGGCGGCATAAGCTCATACGGCGCACCCGTCACGGTGCTTGACGCGCCCGATGGCGCCGCCCGCGATGTCTACGGCTACGATCTGATTTTGCTGCGGCCAGACATGCATGTGGTATGGCGCGGGCAGGCGGCGCCCGAAGACGCCGCGGAAGTTGCGGCGATTGCGACTGGGCACTCGCCGCACTAACGCAGCTAATTCTCTGCGCGGATTTTGCGCCGACGCATACAGCGCAGTCGGCAAGGAGGGCGCAAGTACGTATGAATACTAAATAATTTACGGAAGCTTCGCGGCCGTTTTTAGCTAGCAACACAAGCAAATTGAAATAATTCAATTTTATTGATTGGCCGCACGTGCGGCAACTCCAAGACAGAGATCAGCAATGCGCTATGTCGTAGCGAGCTTCACGGCCGCCTTCATCTGCCTGTCAGCAAATCTAGCGGCGGCCGAACCGGTCAAGTTGAAGCTTTCGTTTTTTACCTCCGACCGCTCGCAGATTTATCAAACCTTGGTCAAGCCGTTCGTCGATGCGGTCAACGCTGCGGGCAACGGCCTCGTGCACATTGAGGTCTTTTTTAGTGGCGCCATCAGCAGCGTACAGAGCCAGCAGCCGCAGCTCGTGTCCGACGGTACCGCCGATCTTGCGTTTATCGTGCCGGGTCGAACGCCTGAGCGTTTTTACGACACCACCTTGCTGGAGCTGCCGGGATTGTTTCACTCTTCCAGCGAGGCCAGCCTCGCTTATACGCAGCTTGCCGGTAACCGCGCGCTCTCTGGATATGACGACTTTTATGTCGTCTGCGCGCTGGTCTCGGGTCCCGAGAGCATTCACAGCCGTAAACCGATTGCCACGCTCGCTGACCTTAAAGGTCTCACCATCCGCGTGAACAATTCGGCCGAGGCTGACGTCTTGCAGAAATTCGGCGCCATTCCTGTGCTTCTTGCGATCAACCAGGCGAACGAGGCGTTAAGTAAAGGAATTATCGACGGGACAACTGCCCCGCCATTTATCCTGTTCGAGTTTGGCCTCGACCGCGTCACCACCCACCATTTCATGATCGGCCTTGGCGGCGCGCCCACCGCGCTGGTCATGAACCGCAAGAAATTTGAAAGTCTGCCGCAGGAAGCACAGTCGATCATCAAAAAATATAGCGGTGAATGGCTGATTGACCAGTCGAGCGGTCATCTCGACGCCCTGGATCGCGAGGTTGTCAAGACACTGGAAGCCGACCCCCGACGCAAGGTCACGTTCCCGACCGACGCTGACGCAATGACGATCCACTCGGCATACGAGCAAGTGATTGCCGCATACGCCGAATCGAGCGATTACAGTCGCAAGCTTCTCGCCCGTGTCCGCGCTGAGCTGGCCAGGCTGCACACCACGGATTGAAGAAGCCGGCTGTGTCTTACGTTGCAGAAATTTCGCTCCGTCGCGCGGGTCGGCACCAAGCATCATCCACGAGGTGCAAAAGCTCGCTCAGAGGCGCGCGACGACGACCGCCCGCCGCGGTCGATTAGAGCACCCGCCTAATAGACGTCTTCGAGCGCCAGTGCTCTCTCGGCACTCGAAACGAGCCGAAAACAAGGACTTTCTCGAACGGCGATGCAATACGCGATATCATGCTTTCTCCCGCCTCACATTTGGTAGAATAATCTTCTTTTTGCGCGCTACTGAAGCGTCTATATAGAAGATCATTCCTCGCGACGCGGCTCGAAGCCCTGAAAGCTAGCCGTTTGGCGCTGTGTCGTCCTTGCCGGCAGGCATAATCAATTGAGGCAGTCATGACCTCGCCACTCGAGCAAAAAGTCAAAATCACCGGACCGATCGTCGTCACGGCCAACCGCGTCGGCGACGGCGCCGTGATCTATTTCCGTGCCGATGGCGGTTGGACCACCACTCTTCGCGATGCCACGGTGACCGCTGATGCCGCCAACGCCCGTGAGCTGATGGAGGCCGCTGTTGCCGACGACCTCCGTGCGGTCGGCCCCTATGTCGCGCCGGTTCGATTGACCCGCGATGGCGAAGTGCAACCGGGCAATCTGCGTGAGCGCATTCGGCTCCGCGGTCCGACCATCGATCTGCCGCCGATTTCCAGCGTTAATAACGTGGTCCCGGAAGAGCTTCACGCGCAAACATAAAAAGCCAGAGCGCGCATGTACATTTACGACGATCTTGACCGAACTCTGGTCGCCGAGCGTGTCGCTGAATTCCGCGATCAGGTCGCCCGTCGCCTATCAGGTGAACTGACCGAAGACGAGTTCAAGCCGCTGCGGTTGATGAATGGCGTCTATCTACAGCTGCACTCTTATATGCTGCGTACCGCAATTCCGTACGGCACGTTGTCGTCGGCGCAATTGCGCATGCTGGCGCATGTCGCGCGGCGTTACGATCGCGGCTATGGGCATTTCACCACGCGGCAGAACATCCAATACCACTGGATCAAGCTGAAAGAACTGCCCGATGCCATGGCCGATTTCGCCAGCGTCGGCATGCACGGCATGCAAACGAGCGGCAACGTGGTGCGCAACATCACGACCGATCAATGGGCCGGCGTGGCGCCCGACGAGATCGAGGATCCGCGCATCGCAGCCGAGGTCATCCGCCAGCATGTGACGCTGCATCCCGAGTTTTCGTTCATGCCGCGCAAGTTCAAGATCGCGGTCGGCGCATCGAGTCATGATCGCGCCGCGCTTCGTATCCACGATCTCGCCTTGCGGCTATATCGCAACGGCGCCGGCGAGCTCGGCTTCGAAGTCATGGTCGGCGGCGGGCTTGGGCGCACGCCGTTTCTTGCCAAAACGATCAAGCCGTTCTTGCCAAAGCGCGACGTCTTAAGCTATGTCGAGGCGGTACTGCGCACCTACAATCAGTTCGGCCGGCGCGACAACATCTATAAGGCGCGCATCAAGATTTTGGTGCACGAGCTCGGTGTCGAAGCCTTCGCCGACGAAGTCGAAGCCGAGTGGCAAAGCATCAAGGACGGCGCGCTGGCGCTCGATGACGCGATATTTGCTGAAATTTCCAGTCGCTTCCGCTATCCGGCCTATGAGAAGCTCGACGATAGCCCGCCGGCGCTCGCTGCGGCGCGCCGCGGCGACCACCGCTTCGATGGCTGGATGAGCAATTCGGTCGCCAATCACAAGGTGCCGGGCTATGCCATTGTCACGCTGTCGCTCAAGCCCGAAGGCGGCACGCCAGGGGATGCGACCGCCGAGCAGATGGATGCGATCGCCGACCTGGCCGACCGCTATTCGTTTGGCGAAATCCGCGTCGGTCACGAGCAGAACCTGGTTCTGCCCCATGTAGCCCAGCGCGACCTGATGTCGGTGTGGCGTGCGCTCGATGCGATCGGCGTTGCTACGCCCAATATCGGACTCGTCTCCGACATCATCTCCTGTCCCGGCCTCGATTATTGCAGTCTCGCCAATGCGCGCTCGATACCGATTGCGCAGGAGATCACGCGGCGTTTCCACAACATCGATCTGGCCCGCGATGTCGGCCGGCTGCACATCAATATCTCAGGCTGCATCAACGCCTGCGGCCATCACCACGTCGGGCATATCGGCATTCTTGGAGTCGAGAAGAACGGCGAAGAGTTTTATCAAATCACGCTGGGCGGCAAGGCCGACGAGGACGCCAAGCTCGGTGTGCTGATCGGGCCGGCGGTGCCCTATGTGCAAGTGGCTGACGTCGTGGAAGACATCGCTGCCGCCTATATCGAGCTGCGCCAGCGGCCGGACGAGCTGTTCATCGACACAGTCGAGCGCACCGGCATCGAGCCATTCAGGGAGCGCGTCAATGCTGCTCGTTAGGGCAGGTCAGGTCGTCGAGGACCGTTTCGTCCGCATCGCCGATGAAGCGCCTTTGCCGGATCGGGTTCCAGTCATCGTCTCGACGAAGCGATTCCTGGCGGAGGCAGACGCGCTGATCCGCCGCGACGGCTCTTTGGGCGTAATATGGCCGAACGACCGACGCGTGGCGGAGCTCGAGCCGTGGCTCGGCCACTTAGCGCTGATCGCCCTTGTTTTTCCTAAATTCCGCGACGGCCGCGCCTATAGTCAGGCGCGACTGCTGCGCGAGCGCTACTCATACCGCGGCGAGCTGCGCGCCACCGGCGACGTGCTGCGCGACCAGTTCCAATTTCTTCTGCGTGCCGGCTTCGATGCCTTCGAGGTCAAGAAGCCTACCGACGCGCAGGCTTTTGCCGAAGCCGCGGCGCGCTTCAGCGTGTTCTATCAGCCGAGTGCCGACGGCCGGCTGCCGGCGCTGCGCCAGCGTCTGCAACAGGCCCCTGACGTAAAGGCGCGAAAAGCCATATAAACGTAGTCCGTTTCGCGGGAATCGCGCGATCTGGGCTCGGGCGCTGAACGGCTTAGTGGCGGATTTCGCGCTGCTCAATCCCCACTATGGTATTTAAGGACATGATATCTCCTGTTGTCGCAGTGATCGCGCCCGGCACCATGGGCGCGGCGGTCGGGAAGAGGCTCGCCGATCACGGCGTCAAAGTGCTCACCTCACTCAATGGCCGCAGTGAGTCGACCGTCGCGCGGGCACGCGCGGCCGGAATGATCGCGGCGAGCGATGAGGAAATAGCTGCCGCCGATTTCATCCTTTCGATCTTGCCGCCCGGTGACGCGCTGGCGCTTGTCGAGCGTTTCGCGCCGACGCTGACTGCAAGCAACGCCAAACCGGTCTATGTCGATTGCAACGCCATCAATCCGGCGACGGTCGCGCGGGTTGCGGCGGCGATCGCGCCGACCGGCTGTCCGTTCGTCGACGCCGGGATCATCGGCCCGCCGCCTCCTGCCAACGCTCCTCCGCTCGTTACAGGCGGCAGGGTATCTGAGCCGCGATTCTACGCTTCCGGCGAAGCGGCGCCGCGTTTTGGCAAATTGCGCCAGTATGGGCTCGATGTGCGCGTTCTGAAGGGAGAGCTGGGCGCCGCCTCGGCGCTGAAAATGTCCTATGCCGGCATCACCAAGGGCACGCAGGCAATAGGCGCGGCGATGATGCTGGCGGCAACGCGCGCCGGCTCCGCCGAAGCTTTGTTCGAGGAGCTGGCCTTTAGTCAAAAGGAGATGCTCGCCCAGTTCAGGCAGCAGCTGCCGATGATGCCCGCGAAGGCTTACCGATGGATCGCGGAGATGCAGGAGATCGCCGGCTTCGTTGGCGCGGATCCGGCGGCGCGCGAGCTCTACGAAGGAGCTGCGCATTTTTATGAAGGCATCGCCGAAGATTTTGCCGCCGACAAAAAGGACGTGGAAGCGCTGAAGGCGTTTCTGCACAAGGGGCCGGATCGCTGAACCCTTAACCTGTCCCCCAGGGCAGAGGCGGTAATAACTGAAGCCCCGTCACGCCGGCGTCACCGCGCCGCGCTCGATCCGATAAGCGCGAGCGAGCAAATCTGCGACATGCACCTCATTTGATTCGGAGAGCAGGACAGAGACCGATTGCACCTTGAGATTCGCCAAAACTTCGCCAAGCCGCCGGGCGAGCGCGGGCGCCAATCCTTCGAACGGCTCGTCGAGGAGCAGCATGCGCCGGCCGGCCATGAGCGCGCGCGCCAGCGCCACCATTTTTTGCTGACCGCCGGACAGTTCGAGCGCGTGTCGATCGCGAACGCGTGCCACTTCCGGCATGATGGTGAAAATCCAGTCGAGCCGCTCTTCGACGCCGGAAAGCGTTGCCGCCCAGCTCGGCAGGCGGATGTTCTGTTCCACCGTGAACTCGGGCACGAGCCGGCGATCCTCGGGCATATAGCCGATGCCGTACGCGACGCGACGGTGCGGCGGCGCCCGCAGCAGGTCGATGCCGGCAAACTCGGCCGTACCGCTCGCCGGCAACGCGCCCATCAGGGCGCGCATCAGCGTCGTCTTGCCGGCGCCATTGCGGCCGATGAGCCCGCACATTTCGCCCGCGTCGAGTTCAAGCGATACGTCGCGAATGACGACCGCGGCCCCGATCGAAACGTGGAGATGGGCGACTTTAAGCATCGCCCGGGTCCGGCGCTTTGGTTTTAAGCTTCGGCCCGCTGATCAGCTCCTGGATGCGCGGGTTTTCCAGCGTTTCCACCGGAGGTCCGTCAGCGATCACCGCGCCGTCGTAAAACGCGAGCACGCGGTCGGCGTAGCGCTCGACGATATCCATGTCGTGCTCGACGAACAGCACGGTGATGCGGCGATCTTTCAGCGCCGCCATCACCACATCCATCAGGCCGAATTTTTCCTCAACAGAGATTCCGCTGGTCGGTTCGTCAAGGAGGAGAACGCGCGGCGCGGCCGCTACCGCCATGGCGATGTCGAGGAGTTTGCGCACGCCCTGCGGCAGTATCGCCGCTGGCGAATGGCGATAAGTCGCAATACGAAACAATTCGAGCGCAGCCTCGCTCTCCGCCGTGGTTCGAGACGAATGCAACGGCGTGAGCGCCTGGCTCAGAAGCCCGCCCGAAGCGTGTGCGATCGCGGTTGCCGCGCACATGTTCTCCAATACGGTCAACGAGGAGAAGATTTGCGGGACTTGAAAGGAACGGGCGATACCTAGCCGCGTAATTTCGCGAGAAGGCCGGCCGGTGATGTCGCGGTCCGCGAACAGGATCGTGCCTCGGCTGGGCCGCAAGTGGCCGGTGATCAAATTGACGAAGGTGGTCTTGCCGGCGCCGTTGGCGCCGATGATGCCGACGGTCTGCAGCGCCGGCACCGCGACGTTGATATTGCGCGCGGCGACGACGGAGCCGAAAGTCATTTCCACGTTGCGGGCGACGAGAAGCGCGCTCACGGCGTTGCGCCAGTCGACTTGCGCGTCGCCAATCGCCGCAGGCGGCCGGACAACGAGCCGATGCCATCGGGCAGGAACAGGATCGTAAGCAGCAGCACGGTGCCGAGAAATATCTGCCAGGTGCCCGGCAGAATGTCATAGGCAATCGACTTCAGCAGTTCGAACACAAAAGAGCCGACGAAAGCCGCTGCAACGGACCCGGCGCCGGCAAAAATGGTCACGAACACGAATCCCCCAGACGTCGTCCAATACGCCATGTTGGGGTCGACGTGCTCGATCGACAGCGCCGCCAAGGCGCCGCCGACGCCGGCGAGCGCGCCGGAGATGATGAGGTTGAGATGAATAAGCCGGTTGACCGAGACGCCGAGGAACTCCAGGCGGATCTCACTGTCGCGCACCGGAACCGCAAGCGAACCGGCGACGGAACGTAAATAGAGCGATATCAGCAGGGCCGCCGCGGCGCAGAACGCCAGCACCAGCCAGAACAAGACCAATAGCTGCGCCTTACCTTGCGGCGCGTAGCCGAAATAAGTCGCCGGTTCGACGCTGAAGCCGTCGGTCGAGCCGAGCGTCTCGGTTTTTACCAGCACCCCATACAAAATCATCGACATGGCGAGACTGAGCATCGAGAAGAAGATTTCGCGATAGCGGGCAAGCAAAAAGCCGGCAAAGAAGGCGGCGAAGCAGGAAAGCACCGTGCCTGCGGCGATCAATACCAGCGCGTCGCGCATTCCGGTGTAGCGGTCGATCAGAGCCACCGCATAAGCGCCGATGGCGTAGAACAGCGCCTGCCCGAACGGCACTAGCCCGGCGCGCCAGAGGACGACGAGCCCGAGCACCACAAGCGCGTTGGCGAACGCGACGGTCGCGAGCGAAACAAGCCACGTCGGTAGCGCCGGGGCCGCCGCTGCGACGATCACGAAGGCGAGCGTGCCGGTAACGATCGAGCGCCACGCCATCGTCTAGATCTTTCGCGGCGCAAGGCGTGTAAACAGGCCTTGCGGCCGGAACACCAGCACCAGTGCCATGACCGCATAGATGACGAACAATTCGACCTGCGGCATCAGATGCACGGCCGCGGCCCGGCTCTCACCGACAATGAGCGCGCCGATGAAGGCACCGCCGATCGAGCCCATGCCGCCGATCGCCACCACGGCAAAAGCGAGCACGATGACCTCGACGCCAATGCCCAGTGTCACCGCTATCTTCGGCGCCATCACCGCGCCGCCAAGCGCGCCGAGCATGGCACCGATCACGAAGGTGATCGTGTAAACCAGAGAAACATTGATGCCGAATGCTGCGGCGAGCTCCCGGTCGAAAATCACGACCGTGAGCAGGCGGCCCCATCGCGTATGTTTGAGCGCAAAGCTTGCTCCGACCGCGATGAGTCCGGCGAGAACAACGAGACCGATATCGTAGCCCGAGAGCACCAGCGCGCCGACGTCTACGGTTCCGGCCACGCCGAGCGGCTGATAAAGCGCGTAGGAGCCAGGTCCAAAGATCAGGCGGATGACGTCTTCGAGGATAAGAAAGGCGGCATAGGTGACGAGCACCACGATCACTTCGTCCTTGCCATAGACCAGGCGCAGGAGGCCGCGCTCGAGCACCAGGCCGAGGATGAGCCCGATCACCATGGCGACGACGACCATCAACAGAAATCCGCCGGCCGCCGGCAGGCCGCGGTCAAAATAGACGCCGACCGCGACCGCAGCACCGTAGGCGCCGAATGCATAGAACGAGCCGTGCGTGACGTTGAGGATTTTCATGACGCCGAAGATCAGCGAGAGACCGACGGCGACGAGGAACAGATAGGCCGCGTAAACGAGGCCGTCAGTCAGGATGGCAAAGGCGGTCAGCACGCCGGCCTATTCGTCACAATCAATCGCACTTTGCGCCTTTCATGCCGCCCTCGAGCCACGGCACCGAAGCCACGTCCGCGGGCGGGTTCACGCATGCGGCAGGATAGCGCACGATGTCCACCATCTCGGGCTTACCCTCCGCCTTGTCGAACTTGTAGGTCCCGACGGCCGTGTCGCTGATGCCCTGGTGGCCGTTACCGAGTGCCATCTGCACCGTTGTGCTCGGCGTCGGAAACGAGATGCCCTCGAACGCGGCGATCACTTCTTCCGTGGTCGGCCGGGTGCCGCCCTTCTTGGCCTGGGCTTTTTCCCACGCTGTCTTCAGGCCGAACAGCGATTGCGCGAAGTCGTAGGCCGGGTAGATCGGCTGCTCATTGAAACGATCGACATAGGCCTTGTGGAACCAGGTGTTCAATTCGCTGTCATGGGCGAAGAACGTATGCGGCCCGCGCGCGCCGACGATCGTACCGTCGGCGAGCTTGGGGCCGAGCCGCCAGAGCGAGGACTCGCCGGTGGTCAAAACCAGCGGGATGCGCTGCGGCAATCCACGTGCACCCGCCTGGTAAATGAACGCCTCGAGGTCGCCATCGTAGAAGCTCGAATGGATGAACTGCGCATTCGAGGTGAGCAACGTCGAAATCTCGGCGCCGTACTCGCCGGCAAAAAGCTTTGGAAACAGCTCCTTGTCGACGGTCGCCTTGGGATCAAGGTCTTTCATCGCCAGGCGGAAATCGCGCCAGGAATCCTGCCCCCAGGCGTAGTTCTGATTGATGCCGGAATAGACCGAAATGTCTTTGAACTTGCTCAGCGCGTATTTGGCCGTCGCCACGTTGTCCATGGTCGCATGCGGATTGACGCGGAAGACGTAATGGCGCGGCTTTTCCTCAAAGATGCGCGTCGTGCCGCAAATGTCGAGGACGGTCAGCTGCTTTAGTTCCTCGGCTACCGGCGTGACCGCCAGGCAATTTCCCGACGACACGTAGCCGACCACCACGTCGACGTGATCGCGTTCAACGAGGTTGCGGAATTGAGTGACCACGTCCGTGGCGGAACCGGCTTCGTCGAGGAATTTGGGCTCGATCTTGGCGCCGCCGAGCCCGATTTGGTTATAGGGCGCCGGGACCTTTCCGGCGTTGAGTTGGTCGACCAGGAGTTCGGCGGCGTTATGATCGGGTATGCCGAACGGGGCCGCGGCCGGCCCGGTGAGGAAAGTCACAAAGCCGATCTTGACCGGAGCAGGCTCGTCCGCCTGCGCGCTGCCCCCTGCCGCAAGCGAAAAGCCGAGCAACAAACCGGCTGCGAGTACAATCGTTGCGCGATACGCTTGCTGGCGCCGGTGATGCTGCATGGTCACTTACTCCCCGAAATCGTGACGGACATCGCCCTACTTTAAGCAAACGCGATATTGTCGCGCGTTTCAACTGATTTTGCGCACGATCTGGAGAGCGTTATTCCGTCGGCCGCGCGTTAGATCGTCGCGCCGGGCGTATGCCTGCGCCGGCATTGATGATAAAAGCGACAAGCAAGCTTTGAGACCAAGCACAGTCGCGCCAGGACAACAGTCACGATGCGAACGGCTTTCGCTGATTTGGTTCCGACCGGGCTTGCGGCTCGGCTTGGTATTCGGCGCGGCGAACATCGGGGGCCAACATCGGGCCTGGCACCCGGGTTCGTGCAAGCCAATCTTGCCATTCTGCCAGGATCGATCGCGATGGATTTTTTGCGCTTTTGTGAGCTTAATCCGAAACCATGTCCGCTGATCGGCGTAACGGCACCGGGCGACTGGCACCTGCCAGCGCTGGGAGATGACCTGGACATCCGCACCGACGTGCCGCGCTACCGCGTCTGGCGTGATGGCGTGCTCGTCGACGAACCGCAAGATTTGTTGCAATGGTGGCGCGATGATCTCGTCACCTTTGCTATTGGCTGCTCGTTCTCGTTCGAGCAGGCGCTGATCGAAGACGGGATCGAAATCCGCCACATTACCTGCCGTCGCAACGTGCCGATGTACCGAACGTCGATCGCGACCGCGTCGGCGGGTTTGTTCCGCGGGCCGCTGGTGGTTTCGATGCGGCCGTTCAAGCCTGCGGACGCCATCCGGGCCATCGAGATCACCAGCCGATATCCGTTGGTGCACGGCGCTCCCGTGCACATCGGCAAGCCGGAGCTGATCGGGATCGCCGATCTTGCTGCGCCCGATTATGGTGACGCGGTGCCGGTTGACGACGATGAAATTCCCGTTTTCTGGGCGTGTGGCGTGACCCCGCAGGCGGTCATCGCCGCTGCGCGCCCGGAATTGTGCATCACCCATTGTCCGGGCGCGATGCTGGTCACCGACCGGCAGTACAGCGAACTCGCCGCCGCTTAAATTTTCACGCGCGCTTCTGCGCCCGGGGCCCCTGGCGGAATTTCGGCATGACCTCGCCGGCGAACAATTCGAGCGAAGCGAGCGCCCGCTCCGCACCGTACCACGGCGGGAAATGCAGCATGATCGAAGCATTGTGCGCCATCGATTGCAGCTCTTCGATCTTTGCGGTCACGGTTGCGGGCGACCCGTGCAGGATAATATCGCGGGCGAGCGCGTCGTAGTCGCGCGGCGCCGCGCCGACATCCTGCGACACCGTGCCCAGGTAGCCCGACGTGTGTCCGCTCCCGAAATGCGCAAGATTGCGCATGATGCCGGGCTCGCTGTCACGCTTCGCCTTGGCGTCGGTCTCAGCGACGTAGACCCAGCGCGCCACATCGACATGGCCGCGCGCCGGATTGGCGCGAAGCGCTTGCGGCGTTTCCGTCAGCAGCGCGCGGTAGCTGGCGCTCTGCCGCGCCAATTCGGCGAACGGCGTCCAGCTTGAGAGAAAGAGACCAAGACCCATCCGGGCGGCGACACCGATCGAGCGGTCGGTGGCGCCGGCGAGAAAGATTGGCGGATGCGGAACTTGCAGTGCATGCGGAAACAGTTCGTACTGGCCGCTCACCTTGAAGCGGAAATGCTGGCCGTGGTGTTCAACGCGTCTGTGATGAAACAGGTCGAGAAGGAGTGGCAGCGCCTCCTCCTGGATGTCGCGCCGCGTGTCAAAGTCAACGCCGAAGCCGTCGAATTCATATTTGCGGTAGCCGGAACCGAGGCCGAGGGCGAAACGGCCGTTACTCAAAATATCGACGAAGGCGGTGTTCTCGGCGACCCGTAACGGATTGGCCAGCGGCAGCGTGACCACCGCCGTGCCGATCTTGATGCGTTTGGTCAGCGCTGCAAGATAGGCCGCATAGACGAATACGTCGGGCATGATGCCGTATTCATTGCTGAAATGATGCTCGGCAACCCACGCGTAATCGTAGCCAAGTTCGTCCGCGCGCAGGATTTGCTGCGTCACCCGCGCGTGCACGTCGCGGTGGGGATAGGGCTCGGCTTCGGTGTTGGGATGCGAGGTAAACAGAATGCCGAATTCCATAGGTTCTCCTGGACGACTGCGGCGGGCTAGTTCGGGGAGTCATAGCAACGCGGGCGCGACATTGCGAGGCGCGAAGCGACGACTGCCACCCCTCGCGAGGAGGCCAGTCGTAGCTTTGTTCGATTGACGCGCGCGGAGGGCCGTGCCGGGATAGGGTAATCAGGCTGCCGGCTGTTGAAGGAGGGGGCCGACGAGAGCGGCGATGCGCGCAATTGAGCGGAAGTTCGCCGGTGTCATGTCCCGCTCCGGAATTTTGACCGCGAATTCGGCTTCGACGGAAAGCATCAGGTTGACGATATCGAGCGAGGAGAGGCCGGTGGCGCGCAGGTCGTCGTCGTGCTCGATGGGCCGCGATGGGGCGCGCTTGCCCATAATCCGGCGCACGATGAGAGCGACGCGATCCGCCGGATCGATGTTGGTGCGATCAAGCACGGTTAACAGTCTCCACCTGCGGCCTAAGTCTCCAACTTCGATTATCCTCGCATCGAATGCTTATCCGCTGATTACCGTGGTCACCGATTTTCGCCTGCGAATTGTCCGCAGCTAGTAACCTTTATACAAAAGAACAGCGGCAATTTCGGGCGAACGCCATCATCATTTGGAAGTTTTACGCTAGCTCTGCGGCATAGCGATCGCGATCGTAGCGTGATTGCGCAGTTGAGGTAATCGTCCATGGCCGTGCGACCAGCGATGCTGCAAAGCGCCCCCGCTCCGCATGGTGCGATGCGCGGCTTTATCGCCAAGAACTTTCCGCCCGCGGGCGCAGAAAATCTCCCATCCCGTGCCGAGAAGGTGGCCGCGATTGCGGCCGAACATGCCGCGGCCGTCGACTTCGGCTCACGGTTCCCGGCGGAAGCTATCGCCGCCGCGCGCGCCGAGCGGCTTCTTGGCGCTGCGGTGCCGTGCGAATTCGGCGGCGAGGGCGCGAGCATCTCCGACGTTGTAGATGTTTGCTACGTGCTGGGCCGCGCTTGTGCCTCTACCGCCATGATCTACGCGATGCATCAGACCAAGGTCGCTTGCCTCGCGCGGCACGGCCACGGCAGCGCCTGGCATCAGCTGCTGCTGCGCCGGCTTTGCAACGAGCAAATGCTGCTCGCGTCTTCCACCACCGAGGGCGACCGCGGCGGCGATGTTCGCAACAGCACAGCGCCGATAGAGCGGCGCGGTTCGCGCATCGCGCTCGAAAGAAACGCCACGGTCATTTCCTACGGCGAGGCGGCCGACGGCATCGTCACCACCGCGCGGCGTTCGGCCGATGCGGCGAGCGCCGACCAGGTTCTCGTCGTGTTCCTGAAACAGGACTACACGCTCGAACGCCGGATCGTCTGGGATGCGCTCGGCATGCGCGGCACCTGCAGCGCCGGTTTCAAGCTGACGGCTTCCGGCGCCAGCGAGCAGATCCTGCCCGTACGCTACGACGAGATTCACGCCCGGACCATGATGCCGATGGCGCATCTTGCTCTGGAGCGGCGCTTGGGCCGGCATTGCGGCCGCGGCGGTCGATCGCGCCCGCGCGTTCGTGCGCAAGGCGACGCAACGCGCCGACGGTACGCTGCCGCCCGGTGCCGTGCATCTGACGCGCGCCAACGCATCGCTGCAGAGATTGCGCAGCCTCGTTGCCGACGCGTTGCAACGCTTCGAAACTGCTGCGGACGATCCGGTCGCGCTTGAGTCCGTCGACTTTCAGACTGGCATGAATCTTCTCAAAGTGAATGCGTCCGAGCTCGCAGTCGCAACCGTAATGAGCGCGATGCAGGCGTGCGGCCTCGCCGGTTATCGCAATGACGGCGAATTCAGCATTGGCCGAAATCTGCGCGACGTCCTGTCGTCGCCGATCATGATCAGCAATGACCGCATCCTCGCCAATCTGGGCATGGCCTCGCTGTTGAGCGGTCCTCCGGCATCGCTGCGCGACTAAGCCTCGAACAAGCCTCACGATCAGAAAGTGAAACGCCGTTCATGAACGTAGCATTCAAGGAACCGAAGCCGTCCCGTTCGCTCGACGCGATTGCCGAAGCGCTGTTGTTGCCGTCCGGCATCGACGGCGTCTACGCGCGCACCGCCGCGTTCGAGGACGTCATCGGCGGGCTAACGGCGCTGATCTCGCGGCACCGTGAGCCGGGGACCGAGGTTTTGCGGTTTCCGCCGGTGATGAGCCGCCGGCAACTGGAGAAGTCGGGGTACCTGAACAGCTTTCCGCACTTTCTCGGCTGCGTCTGTTGCCTCAACGGCGCCGAAACCGAGATCAGGGGCGCCGTCGAGCGCTTCGAGACCGGCCAGGATTGGACGCCGGCACTGTCGGCCGCCGATCTCGTGCTTACCCCCGCCGCCTGTTATCCGGTCTATCCGTTGGTCGCGAGCCGCGGCGAGGTCCCGGCCGAAGGCTTGTTGATCGACGTCAGCAGCGACTGCTTCCGCCGTGAACCGTCGAAGGATCTAGACCGGCTGCAGTCGTTCCGGATGCGCGAATATGTCTGCATCGGCACGCCGGAACAGATCGACGAATTCCGCCGGCGCTGGATGGACGCGGGCGCAGGATATCGCTGACCAATTGGGTCTTCCTTATCGCATCGGGCAGGCAAGCGACGCGTTCTTCGGCCGCGGCGGCAAGCTGATGGCGCTCAGCCAGATCGAGCAGGCGTTGAAATTCGAGCTGCTGGTTCCGGTGCGCTCGACGAGCGAGCCGACCGCATGCATGAGCTTCAACTGTCATCGCGACCATTTCGGCAATGCGTGGAATTTGCGCAATGCGGCCGGGCAAGTGGTGCACACGGGCTGCGTCGCCTTCGGCATGGATCGTTTGGCATTGGCGCTGTTCGCCACGCATGGTCTCGACCTGCCGGGCTGGCCCGCGCTGGTGCGCGAGGCGCTGGCGATCTAAATCCGCTCATCCTCACGCTCGCCGAGACTGCTTTCGCGGAACAAGCCGGGGCGGGGAGCTACACTCCCAATAGGGCGTGTTCCGTATAGGCGAGATCGCCCAGCCGCGGACGCTGCGGTCCCTTGAAATATTTCGGCATGTTACCGCGGCTGAACCAGCCGAGCAGGCCTGGTATGGGAGCGTTCGCATCGACAATGACAAACGGCCTGCCGTGCCGAGCCAGCACCCGTCCGATTGGTCCGGCAAGACGGACGAAGTCGCCAATGTCACGGCAATAAATCAACTGCGCGCACGGAATGCAGCCTTTGACCATGCGCGGGCGGAACACGAAGGGATAGGCGCGCTCCGAGGTAGCGCACCACAGGCTGATGCAGCCATGCGCGGCATGCTGCAGCAAAATATCCTGGTCGAAACGATCAAATCCGAGCTCCGGCTGCCGCGGCAATTCAAACACCGCAGTTTTGGGTCCGCCGAACAGGCCTTGGAACATCGGAACGGCGATAAAGATGCCGTCGGAATAGCGCGAGAATCCTTGGGCTTCGATGATCGGCCGCGTGTGCGGCGCCGACGAGACGTTCGTATAGGTTACGTTCTTGTGCCGAAGCGCCTGCGACACGAGTATCGGCGCGTAGGCGCGAAACGGAGGATCGACATACCAGCTGGACAGATTGCACCGCGTGGCAACCGCGGCGCCTGCCGGCATGGTCGAGCAAATTAGCAGGATGGCGCCGACCACAATGCCGTTGCTTTCCAGCAGGTAACCATATTTCGGCAAACCCGGCGGCGGCTCGTGCCGGGTCAGTTGCGCGAAGGCACCGAGCCAGAAGCGGCGATTGTGGGCCGGAAACCCGCGCGCCAATAGCGACGCGACGGCGCCGATATCAGCCTCATCGATTTGACGGCAGCGTAGTCCCGTCACGGGGAAAGACATTCGCGTTGACCACGACCATCGCGTGAACTTGATCGTAATTGTTGCGTGAATATACCGACGCGGAATGAACAAAACGTAGGCGCGGCAATGTCGGTGAAATTAACCATAATCGAGCAGATGGAACAGATAGCGCGCGAGCACGGCAAGATTTTGCCGCCGCTCAAGGAGGATCTTGTGCTTGCGGATTGCGGCCTCAACTCGCTCGGCTTTGCGGTGCTGGTGGCGCGCCTTGAGGATACGTTGGGCATCGATCCGTTCACGGCTGCCGACGACGCCATTTTTCCCGTGACGCTGGGCGAGTTCGTGAAAGTCTATGAGCATGGCGGCCGCTAAGGCGCCATCGCTGCGGGAATTTGCCGCGGACGCGCCGTCGCCGCGTTTTCTTTGGAATCGTTTCGCGTCGGTCCGCTTCACCGATCTCGATTGCGGAACAACTTTTGGCGGCCGGCTCGCGGACCTGACGGGCCGGTCGGTTCTGCTGGCGACGGCGAGCCAGCTGACGACGGCGTTGGCGCTGATCGAGCTTGACGGCCGGGCGCGGCGCCTTGCGATTCTGCCGCCCGACTTCGACATTGCCCATCTTGGCGCCGTGATCGCCGCAGCCGAGATTGATGCTGTCGTGATCGATGAACGCTCGCCGCAATGCGCGGCGCTTGATCTTGCCGTTCGCGTCGGCTGCGCACCCTCGATCGTTTCAAGCACCGAAATCTTTTCCGCTCACCTACGTAGCGAATGGGTGCTGATGACCTCGGGCACGACCGGCGTGCCCAAGATGGTCAGGCACGACCTCGCCAGCCTGACCGCGGCCACGCAAACCCAAAGCCCCGCGGACGGCGCCGCCGCATGGGGCACGTTCTACGACATCCGCCGTTATGGCGGCCTGCAAATCTTCCTCCGTGCCGTGATTGGCGGCGCCTCGCTCGTTCTCTCCAATGCCAACGAGCCGGTCGCCGATCATCTAGCGAGGTTGGCAGAGCATGGCGTCACGCATCTCTCCGGCACGCCATCGCATTGGCGCCGGGCGCTGATGAATCCGGCGATCCGCAAAATCGCGCCGCGCTATGTGCGGCTCTCGGGAGAGATTGCCGACCAGGCGATTCTCGACAGCCTGCGCTCGGTATTTCCGCAAGCCGCGATCGGGCATGCCTACGCCACGACCGAAGCCGGCGTCGGTTTCGACGTCAATGACGGCCTTGCCGGTTTTCCAGCCTGTTATGTCGGCTCGATCCGCGCTGGCGTGGAAATGAAGGTTCTGAATGGTTCGCTGCGCATCCGCTCCTCCGGGACGTCGGGCGGCTATCTGGGCACTGAACAAACACTTGGCCGACGCCGACGGGTTCGTCGATACTGGTGACATGGTGGAACTTCGCAGCGAGCGTTACCATTTTGTCGGCCGAAAAGGCGGCATCATCAATGTCGGCGGATTAAAGGTTCATCCCGAAGAGATCGAGGCAGTGATCAACCGGCATCCGCAGGTGCGGATGTCGCTGGTGCACAGAAAGCAGAGCCCCATCACCGGCTCCATTGTGGTCGCGGATGTGGTGCTCAAGTCGGAACAGCTGGCGGCCGGCGCGCAGCAGATCGAGGTTAGGGACGATATTCTGAAGCTGTGCCGCGCGGCGCTGCCGCGCCACAAGGTTCCCGCCGCAATCAGCTTCGTGCCCACGCTTCCGGTCGCCGCCACGGGTAAGTTGGTGCGCCGCCATGGATGAGCCAATGGCCAAGACCAAACGTGAGCCGACGCAGAGCGTGTTGGTGACCGGCGGCAGCCGTGGCCTCGGCCTCGCCATTGCGCAGAAACTCGCGGCTTCGGGTTACCGAGTGATCACCGTCGCGCGGCAAAAAAGTAACGCCGTGACGGCGGCGATCGCGGAAGTTGGGCACGTAGGCGAGGGTGCGCTCCATTTCGTCCCGTTCGACCTCAGTAAGATCGAGGAGATCCCGGACCTGGTACGCAGCGTTCGCAGGGAATTCGGCCCCATGTTCGGCCTCGTCAACAACGCCGGCCTTGGACACGACGGGGCGCTCGCGCTGATGCACAACACTAAGATCGAAGAGATGGTGCGCGTGAACACGCTTGCTCCGATCGTGCTCACCAAATACGTCGTGCGCGCGATGATGGCAGACGGCGGCGGCCGCATCGTCAACGTCGCTTCGATCGTCGGCTTCGCCGGGGCCAACGGCGTAGCCGCTTATGCCGCGACCAAAGCCTCGATGCTCGGGTTCACCCGCTCGCTCGCGCGCGAGGTGGGGCAGCTCGGTATTACCGTGAACGCCGTGGCGCCCGGCGTTCTGGAAACCGACATGACACGGGCGCTGACTGACGAACACCGTCAGCAGATCGCACGCCGGAGTGCGTTACACCGCCTTGCCGAAGTGGGGGATGTTGCCAACGCCGTCGAGTTCCTGCTCAGCGAAAAGGCACGCAACATTTCCGGCACGGTGCTGACCGTCGACGCGGGCGCCACGGCGTAATATCGTCCGCTGGGCACCGGCAACGGGAAGGGCGGCGACAAGCCATGGCTTTGACGATCTTGATCGCGCTCGCCGGCCTGATGGGAGCGGCCGGAATCATCCTTGCCGCGGCCGGTGCGCACGCCGCGCCTAACGTCGGCCTTGAGGGCGCCGCCTATATGCTGCTTTTTCACGCGGCGGCGTTGCTCGGCGGAGCGGCTCTGGTGCAGCAGGGTTTGGTGTGGCGGCCGCTCATGCTGGTCGTCCTCATCGCATGGATCGTCGGCGCATTGCTGTTCTCGGGCGATATCGCGCTTCACGCTTTCGCCGGGCATCGGCTGTTTGCCTTTGCCGCTCCGACGGGCGGTATCATCCTGATCGCTGCTTGGCTCGCGCTCGCAGCCGCCGCCATTGCGTCTTTGCTGCACCCCGCAGCCTGACACCTTTGCAATGAACCGTCGCTTGCGGCCCTTGGCGATGGCGTGCTGCCGGTCCGCCGCGGCTCGCTTCTGCACGGCGTCGCGAATTTAGGCGCGAAAATTGCATGCCCATTTGCTGATGCATCTACCCTTTGCTGTTGGGGGATTCCGATGAGCCAAGCCGTCCATCCAGTCGACGAGGTATTGCCGTTACCAAAGCTGTTCGCGCTCGGGCTCCAGCATGTTCTGGTCATGTACGCCAATGCCGTCGCCGTGCCTCTGATCATTGGCGGGGCACTGCATCTGCCGAAAGATCAACTGGCGATGCTCATCAATGCCGATTTATTTGCTTGCGGGATAGCGACTCTGATCCAGACCGTCGGCTTCGGCCCGTTCGGCATCCGGCTGCCGATCATTATGGGGGTGACCGCGGTGTCGATCTCGCCGATGCTGGCTATGGCGGCGATGCCGGGAGTGGGACTGACCGGAATCTACGGGGCCGTTCTTGTCGGCGGGATTTTCGGCCTCTGCGTCGCGCCGTTCGTGAAATACGTGCTGCGCTTTTTCCCCGCAGTGGTGACCGGCACGATCATCACCATGATCGGCGTGGTGCTGATGCGCGTCGGCGTCAATTGGGCGGGCGGCGGAGCCGGCAAGGCGGATTTTGGCGCGGCGGGCTATCTGTTGGTTGCCGCGCTCGTTCTCGGCGTCATCCTGCTCGTGATCAGGTTCACGCGCGGCTTCGTACAAAACGTCGCGGTGTTGATCGGGATCACGGCGGGCTATCTCGTCACGATTGCCCTCGGATGGACGGATTTCAGCGGAATTCAAAACGAACCGGTCGTTCGCCTCGTCCTGCCGCTGCAGTTCGGTTTGCCGCAGTTCTATCTGATCCCGTGTTTGACCATGTGCCTCGTGGTGACCATCGTTTTCATCGAGGCGACCGGCATGTTCCTGGCACTTGGCGCCATGACCGGCCGAAAAGTCGACGCCGAAGCCGTAAAGCGCGGCCTGCGCGCGGACTCGCTCGGCACCATCATCGGCGCCATCTTCAATACTTTCCCCTACGTCTCGTACTCGCAGAATATCGGCCTGGTCGGCGTGACCGGCGTCTACAGCCGCTGGGTCTGCGTGGCCGGCGGCATCATCATGCTCGGGCTCGGCCTTGTACCGAAGCTCGCCTTCATCGTCGCGTCGGTCCCGCAATGCGTCCTTGGCGGCGCCGGCTTCATCATGTTCGGGATGGTGGCGGCGACCGGCATCAAGATTCTGGCGACCGTCGACTATGCCAAGGAGCGCAATAGCGTGCTCGTCGTTGCGATCTCTATCGGTTTTGGCTTGATCCCGATTGTCGCTCCGAACTTCTTCCACGTCTTTCCAGATACACTGAAGCCGATCTTCGGCGATGGCATCATTCTGACATCGATCAGCGCCGTGCTGCTAAACGCCTTTTTCAACCGGACCAGCCAAGAGCAAGCCGAGGCCGATACATTCCTCGCGGCACAAGCGGCCGAGCACATCTGAGCGAAAGTTAAACGACCGCTCCGGCCGCAAGTGCGATTGATGGAGTGTGCGCGCCTTATAAGCGCAGCTTACCGGCCGCAATGCGCGCATAGAGCGCGTCGTCAAGCAACACAAAGGCCTTCTTCACTGGATGGTCGAAATAAATCGGCTCGCGCGTTGCCGCGGGATCAAAGCCCTCGCGCTGCAGATTGTTCTTGGTGTGCTTGAACGTGTCGGTCGCCGCGATCCGGTCCGCAATGCGCAGAAACAGCGGGCGCGCGTAGGGCGGCAGCCGGCGCGCGAGGTGTCTGCGGAATTCGCTGAGATCCAATTCACCGTCGACGACCAGCGCCGCCATGCCGGCGGCGCCTTCGGTTCCCGGCACGTGCACGCCATAGGCGTTCGCCTCCTTGACCCCCGGAAATGCCGAGATCGCTACCGCGACTTCGGTGGTCGAAACATTCTCGCCCTTCCAGCGGAAGGTGTCGCCGGCCCGGTCGACGAAATAGTAGAAGCCGCTCGCGTCGGCGCGCATGAGGTCGCCGGTACGGAACCAGGCATCGCCGCGCGCGAACACGTCGCGCAGGATTTTTTGTTCCGAATCCGCCGCGCTGCTGTAGCCTTCGAATACACCGCCGGGAAGCGACGAATCGTTGCTAATTCTGCTGATCGCTTCGCCGACCTCGTCGGCCGCACAGCGGACGCAGAAGCCATCCTCGTCGCGGACCGGTTGGCCCGAAATGGCATCGAATTTCACTAGCGCCAGCGGAAAGCGATGCGCGAGGAACGCGGGAACGCGGCCGATGGCGCCGACTTTGCCTTCGACATTGTAGAGCGAGACGTTGCCCTCAGTCGCCGCATAGAATTCGAGAATTCGCGGAATGGCGAACCTTTCCTGAAATTTTTCCCAGACGTCGGCGCGCAGCCCGTTGCCGCAGCATAGTCGCAGTCGATGCGCTCGTTCGCGTGGATTTTCGGGTGCATTGAGGAGATAACGGGCCAGTTCGCCGATATACTGAACGAGCGTACAATCTCCATCGACGACATCATCCCAGAATTGCTGCGCAGAGAATTTTTCGCGGATCAGCACCGAACCGCCGCGGACCAAGACGGCGCCGGTAGCAACAACGCCGCCGACGCTGTGATACATCGGCAGGCAATCATAGATACGATCATCGGGGCGGGTGTTCATCAATCCGGAGAACCAAAAACTCCATTGCAGGAGCCGACGATGGCTGACATTGGCGGCTTTTGGCAGGCCGGTCGTTCCGGAGGTGTAGATCAGCAGCGCGCGGTCCGCGACGATCACTCCGCGGCGCTCTGTTTGCGTTCAGCGGCTCGCCCGAAAACTGCTCGATGGCATCATCAATGCGGTCGAATGCATCGGCGTCGGCGCTGCTGGCGCCATGCGACCAGATTTTCGGCCGGCTTAGCAGCGCCGTCGCCGCGCGGAATTCCGCGCAAAACTCCGCAGCAACGATGACATGCTTCGGCGCCACGATGTCAATGCAATGCGCGAGCGATGGACCGCGCAGCTGCGTATTAATCAGCGCTACGACGACACCGACGCTGCTCAGGCCGAGCCAAATCGGCATGTATTCCGGCCGGTTCGGCATCATCAGACAGACAGTTTCGCCTTTAGCGAGGCCTTGACCAAGCGCCCAGCGGGCGTACCGGTTCTGCCGTACCGCGAGCGCGCCGTAGGTCAGGCTTTCGCCGGCGGCAAGGAGAGCTGGGGCATCGGCTTGGGTTTGCGCCACTTCCGCTATGACGTCGGGAAGGAGGCGGTGCGGATTAGCCGCGATCGGCGCCGTTGCTTCGAGCGCACGCACCCAATCGCGCAACGCCGTGCCGGTGCCGGCACTCGCCTGGGTCGCTCGTTCCGTTTCGATCAGCACCATTTCACTCATGCTCGCGCAATAAAGTGAATCCTTCCCTTCGACCTTGGATAAAAGTTTAGGCTTCAGGTTTCCCGGCGTGCGTCCGCGCGCCAGGTACGGCAATCCGCGGCAAGACATTAAGGTTATTCCTTCTAATCCTTGCCAATCCAGGGCACTCGTGTTGCCCGCGCTGCTCGCCACGGATTAGAAACCGAAGGGGGGATAGTGTCGGCGAGGGATAAAGATCGCGCGGCGGGAAGCATGAAAAGCGATACGGTGGCCGTCCACGGCGGTTACGAAACTGAGCCGACCACCAGGGCAGTCGCGGTCCCCATCTACCAGACCGTGGCCTACGAGTTTGATAGCGCCGATCACGCCGCCGCTCTGTTCAACCTCGAAGCCGAGGGCCATCGCTACAGCCGCATCAGCAATCCGACGACCGCCGTGCTCGAACGCCGCGTAGCCGCGCTCGAGGGCGGGCTCGAAGCGCTGTGCGTGAGTTCGGGGCAAGCGGCGCTGAACTACGCCGTGCTCAACCTCGCCGAGATGGGCAGCAACATCGTCTCGATACCGCAGCTCTACGGCACCACCCACACGCTGTTCGCCCATATTCTCCCGAGCTTAGGGGTCAACGTCCGATTTGCAGAAACCGACCAGGCCGAAGCGCTCGAAAAGCTGATCGACGATAAAACACGCGCGATCTTCTGCGAGAGTGTCGGCAATCCGGCGGGAAACATCTGCGATATCGAGGCGCTGGCAACGGTCGCCGCGCGGCACGGAATTCCGCTTATGGTCGACAACACCGTGGCGACGCCGATCCTGCTGCGCCCGATCGATTACGGCGCCGATATCGTTGTCCACTCCCTGACTAAATTCATGGGCGGCCACGGCACTACGCTTGGCGGCGCCATCGTCGATTCCGGCCGTTTCCCGTGGCGGGCGCATGCCCGCCGCTTTCCGATGTTCAACGAGCCCGATAAGTCCTATCACGGTCTGGTCTACACCGAACATTTCGGGCCGGCGGCCTATATCGCGCGCTGCCGCAGCGTCTATCAGCGCACTACCGGCGCCGTGCTGGCGCCGATGTCCGCGTTCCTCTTGCTGCAAGGGATCGAGACCGTCGCGCTGCGGGTCGAGCGTCACGTAGAAAACGCGCGCCAGGTCGCGGAGTTCCTCCGCCGCGATCCGCGCGTCGCATGGATCAACTATGCCGGCTTCGCCGACAGTCCCTATCACGCATTGGCGCAGAAATATCTGGGCGGAAGCGCGTGCTCGATCCTGACCTTCGGTATTGCCGGCGGGTTCGAAGCGAGCAAGGCGTTCTATGACGCGCTCAAGCTCTTCAAGCGGCTGGTCAATATGGGCGACGCCAAGTCGCTCGCCTGCCACCCGGCATCGACAACGCACCGGCAGATGTCGGCACATGAGCAGGAAAAGGCCGGCGTCAAGCCGGAGATGATCCGCCTCTCCATCGGCATCGAGCACATCGACGACATTCTGGCCGATCTCGACCAGGCGCTGACCGCGGCGCAATCGCATCGCGCAGCGCCATTGATCGCGGCGGAATAGAGCTTCCGGAGCGCAAGGGCGATGCCGGTTCTTTTTGACACCATGCGATCCGGCTCCGCTGTCGAATTGCGGGGAAGGAATTGCCTGACCATCGGCCTCGTCAACAACATGCCCGATACGGCATGGGAAGCGACCGAGCGACAATTCCTCGATCTGATCCGAGCGACGACGGCCGATGTGGTTGTCCGCCTCAAGCTGTTTTCGCTTTCCAAACTCCCCCGCGCCGATCATGCGCGCACGGATCTGGCCGCGCGATATCTCGACATTTCCGAGCTCTGGGATACGCGCCTCGACGGCTTGATTGTGACCGGCACCGAGCCGCGCGCCGCAAAGCTTAAAGACGAGCCGTATTGGCCGGCGTTGACCAAGCTCGTCGATTGGGCGCGGGATAACACCGCTTCGACGATCTGGTCATGTCTCGCGGCGCATGCGGCCGTTCTCCACGCCGACGGCATCGAACGTCAGCCGCTCAAAGAAAAACAGTTCGGCGTGTTCGACTGCGAAGTGCTTGCGGCCCATCCGCTCATGGCCGGCCTGCCGCCGGGGCTGCACGTGCCGCATTCGCGCTACAACGGCTTATCGGAGGCGGCGCTGGCAGCGAGCGGCTATCGAATTCTCAGCAGGTCCGCGGCGACAGGCGCCGACGCGTTTGCCAGGGAAGAACGAGGCGCTTCATTGTTTCTCTTCTTCCAAGGCCATCCGGAATACGAGGCCGATACGCTGTTGCGCGAATACCGCCGCGACGTCGGCCGCTTCCTGCGCCACGAGCAGGAGCATTACCCGGCGACGCCGCAAGGCTATTTCACCGACGAGGGGAGGGCGCTCGTGGACGCGTTTCGCGCGCGCGCCACTCTCGATAATCGCTCGGGCCTTATCGCCGATTTCCCAATGAGCGTCCTCGAATCTGGCGTTCAAAATACGTGGCGCCGGTCGGCGATCGGGATTTATGCGAACTGGATTGATTTTCTGAAGGACCGCCGATCCGAACGGCGGGCGTTGCCGGTTCCGGTGCCACGCCGGCGCGCCGCTTGGCGCGCAGGTACCGCGGCCGCGGTCGGCGATGCGTCATCGACGAGATAACCCAGCGGATGCTTTAGGGGGGGAACTATGTCACAGCCTGTCATCTTTGCTGCTCCGGCCGATGTCGAGCTTACCTCTGACCCCATCAATCCCGATTGGATTATCGAGGGCAGGCCGCAGGTGCGCTCCAAGTACCTGGCGCGAAGCGCGGACGGCGCATCGTCGGTGATGGCTTGGTCATGCACCGCCGGGCGCTTCGTCTGGTGCTACAAGGTCGATGAGATGCTGCACATCATCTCCGGCGAGGTTTTTGTCACCGACGAAAAAGGCGCCGTCCGCCGGCTTGGGCCGGGTGACATGGCGTTCTTTCCTGCCGGCGCTCGCAGCGTCTGGCACGTTCCGCACGAGGTGAGAAAGCTTGCCATGTGCCGCCACAGGTTGCCGCGCCCGTTCGGGACGTTGTTGCGGGCGTGGAACAATCTGATTGACCGGCTGACCGGATTTTCCGCGGTCAACGGCAAGGTTGCCGGAGTGGAAACCGCAGAGGACAAGGGTGTCCGCCTGGCGTCTGCTTAGTCGACAGGGAAAGCGTCGTCATTGACAAGCCGGCGGCGCATCCTTAAGCAACCGCAAACGCGGGATAATTGCCATGAAAGTCCGTAATTCGCTGAAATCGCTTCGCGGTCGTCACCGCGACAATCGCCTCGTGCGCCGTAAGGGCCGCGTTTACGTCATCAATAAGACGCAGCGTCGCTTCAAGGCCCGGCAAGGCTGAGGCCCGGTTGCGCGGGCGGCTGGCACCCGCTGTCTTTCTGGGCAATTTCACGCGCCTGTGAGCGCTTTTCGGTCTTGCTGCGCCGCGCGCCGTGATTAGACTTGGCTGATCATGGCGTTGCGATTCCTCCCGATGCTTGCTCTCGGCCTCGTCCTGCTGACGCTGGACGCGGCAGGGGCGCTTGCGCAAAACTCCCCAGGAGGTTCGCCGGCGCCAGATTGGGCGGCGCCGCCGAGCGATTTGCCGCGACCTGAGCATGGCGAACGAATCTTCAATCTTGATACTTTGTTCGATGCCTTGAAGATCGCGCCGGACGCCGAGAGTGCCAAAGCGATCGAGGATCGCATCTGGGCGCTTTGGATGGTCTCCGGCAGCGACACCTGCAATCTCCTCATGGGACGGGTGAAGGCGGCCACCGACGACAAGGATTACGACCTCGCCGTTAAGCTGCTCGACGCTATCATCGCGCTCAAGCCGGACTATACGGAAGCCTGGAACCGGCGCGCCACGGTCCATTTTCTGAGAAGGATTACGGCGACGCGCTCGCCGATATTCGCGAGGTGTTGGCGCGCGAGCCGCGTCACTTCGGTGCGCTGTCCGGCCTCGGTCTGATCCTGCAGGAAATCGGCGACGACAAACACGCACTCGAGGCCTACCGCCGCGCGCTGGCGGTCGACCCTCACCTTGAGCACGTCGGCGACGTGGTGAAGACGTTGCGCGAGAAGGTCGAAGGGCGCGACATCTGATTTTTCGCCGATGGTTGCTACCGGCTTGACCCGACAATCCATCTACTTTTCTCTCTCGCAATAAGAAGCATCACCGAGGCTTCGGCGCGTTGCGCTTGCCGGGTGACAACGCCGGGGAAGTGCTATGGCCGATATCGCCGCCGATAAAGTCACCATCCGCGAACTCGTTGAAAACTGGGCCGTATGGCGCGACGCGCGGTTGTGGGACCGGTTCCGCACCGTCTGGCATGCCGACGGTCGCATGATGGCGACCTGGTTCCAGGGCAGCTTCGAGGAATTCATCAAGGTCAACGACGAAGGTTGGGCGCGCGGAGTGCGCATCCTCCACTTCCTCGGCGGCAGCTCGATTGACGTCTCCGGTGATCGGGCGGTGGCGCAAACCAAGATGACAATTTCGCAGCGCGCAGCGGTCGAAGGTGTGGTCTGCGACGTGGTTTGCACCGGCCGTTTTTATGATTTCTTCGCCAAGCGCGATGGTCGTTGGGGATTGGTTCTGCGCCAGCCGATCTACGAGAAGGACCGGCTCGACCCGGTCGATGCATCGGCCACGCCCGTCCTCGACCAGGATCTGCTGAAGCGCTTTCCCGAAGGGTATCGCCACCTCGCCTACCTGCAGGCCAAGATCGGCTACAAGGTCAAGCCTGACATGCCCGGGATAGAAGGGCCGGAACTCGATGCGCTTTATGTGCGTGGAGCGCGCTGGCTGAATGGCGAACCGCTCTGAGCAGATGGCGATGGTGCCATGATTTTCGCGTAATCGCTTCATACAAGCCGCGCCTGACGAGACGTAAGTTCCGTTTGCATCGCGACCCGCGGCTTCTTCGTCGACATCCGGATCTACGAGCCTATGACCACGCTTGCCGTTGTCGCTGTCGTTTTAGGCGTGGGCGCCGTCATCACATTCATCGGCGCGCGGTTGATCGAGCGGACGCATTTGCCGCGCGGTCGATTTATCGAGATTGGCGGCTTGCGTCAGCACGTGATCGAGTTGGGGAGTCGCAGGAATGCATCAGACCCTCCGGTCGTTCTTCTCCACGGCGCCGGTTCCAACCTCCAGGACATGAATCTCGCCCTTGGCGAGCGTCTCGCCGCCAAGCATCGCGTCATTCTCGTCGACCGGCCGGGCTTCGGCTTTAGCGTCCGCAAGAGCGGAGAGGGAAGCTCGCCCGCGTATCAGGCGGCCGTGCTGCGCGAACTGCTGGATCGGCTCGGCGTCGATCGCGCCATCATTGTCGGCCATTCCTGGGGCGGCACGCTGGCGCTGACCTTTGCGCTCGATTATCCGAAGCACGTTGCCGGTCTTGTGCTCATCGCCCCGCCTACTCATCCGGGGCTGTGGCGCATCACCAGGTTCAATGCATTACTGGCGACGCCTCTTGGATGGCTGTTCGCCCACACACTGGCGCTGCCGTTTGGGGCGATCTTGATTAATCCCGGGTGCCGCAGCGCGTTCTTGCCGCAGTCAATGCCTGACCGCTACGTGAAGCGCAGCGCATCGGCATTAGTGCTGCGGCCAGCGACACTCCTGGCCAATTGGGCCGATGTCGGCGCGCTCGATAAATTTCTCGCGCAGCAGGCTGGCCGCTACGCAACGCTGGCCGTACCGATCTTTGCGCTGACCGGTGATCAGGATCCACTCGTCCCGCCCGAGCGCCATGCCATGAAACTTGCCGCCGCCGTGCCGATAGTAAAAGTCGAAGTAGTGCCCGGCTTCGGCCATATGCTGCATCACGGCGCTGCTGACCGGGTAGCCGCGGCCGTGGAGGAGATCACCGCCGGCTTGGAACGGCGAACTGCGAGCAGCGAAATCGCGAAATAGAAATGGCGAATAGGCCGCCGGCTCGCCTTTCGCTAACCGCTCGGCCAGATCATGCCTCGTCCGACGCCTGCGCGCCGACAAAAGCCACCCGTATCATGTTGGTCGCGCCCGGTGTGCCGAGCGGCACGCCGGCGACGATGATGACGCGCTGGCCGGCTTTGGCGAACCCTTCCTTGAAAGCGATCTGACAGGCGCGTTCGACCATGTCGTCCTGATCGCGCGCGTCTTCGGCGATCACGCAGTGAACACCCCACACCAGCGACAATTTCCGCCCGGTGGCGACCAATGGCGAAATGGCGATGATCGGCGGCTTCGGCCGTTCGCGCGAAACGCGCATTCCCGTCGAGCCGGATGAGGTCCAGCAGACGATGGCCGAAAGATCGAGCGTCTCGGCAACCTGCCGCGCCGCCGCGGCGATGGCGTCGGCTCCGGTCGCCTCCGGCTCGGTATGCAGGACGTGGAGCGTCGCAAGGTACATCGCTTCACCTTCGACCTCTTCGGCGATGCGGTTCATTGTCGCCACCGCCTCGACCGGATATTGGCCGGAGGCCGATTCCGCCGACAGCATGATCGCGTCGGCGCCGTCGAAAATAGCGGTGGCGACGTCAGAGACCTCAGCGCGCGTCGGCACCGGGCTATTGATCATCGATTCCAGCATCTGCGTGGCGACAATGACCGGCTTGCCGGCGCGGCGGCAGGCGCGCGTCATTTCCTTCTGCACGCCGGGAACCTTTTCCAGCGGCATCTCCACGCCGAGATCGCCGCGCGCCACCATCAAGGCGTCGGCGAGATCGAGGATGTCGTTGAGCCGCGTCACCGCCTGCGGCTTTTCGATCTTGGCCATCACGGCCGCCCGCCCGCGCGTGATCTTCTTCGCCTCGGCAACGTCCTCGGGGCGCTGGATGAACGACAGCGCTACCCAGTCGATGCCGGCATCGAGCGCGGCTTCGAGGTCCGCAAGGTCCTTCGGCGTCATCGCCGCCACCGGGACCATGGTCTCGGGCAAGCTGACGCCCTTGCGGTTCGACACTTTGCCGCCGACTTTCACCCGTGCGACGATGCGCTGCGGCGTCGCTTCGGTCACCGCAAGGCGCAGCTTGCCGTCATCGATCAGGAGCGCATCGCCCGGCTTGATGGCGGCGAAGATTTCCGGATGCGGCAGGTTTACGCGGGTCGCATCACCCGGTGCCGGATCGGTGTCGAAGATGAAATCCTGGCCATTGTCGATCTCCGCCGAGTTGTTCTTGAAACTGCCAAGTCTCAACTTCGGTCCCTGCAGATCGACCAGGATTCCGATCGGCCGATTGCATTCGGCCTCGACAGCGCGGATCGTATCCACGAGCTCGCGCATCTTATCTTGCGGCGTGTGACTCATATTGATGCGGAAGACGTCGGCGCCGGCTTGGAACAGCCGGGCGATTGCCGTGCGGCTCGAAGAGGCCGGCCCCAGCGTCGCCACCACCTTGGTGCGCCGCTGTCGTCTCATTGGCTCTGGCTTCCGGACGGCGTGATAGAGACGGGAGCTTTCGGCGTGGTTGGCGTGGCACGGGCGCCACTTGCCGGAGGCGGTGGCGTCGCGAGCGGATTGCCTGGCGGCAGCGGGTGTTGCGGTGATTGCTCGCTCGATTCGGTCAGCTGCACGGTCCAGGCCCGTTGCTCGCCGGTATCGACCTCGAAAAATCCGGTACGGTCATAGCCGCGCGCGAGGCAGTCACTGATGCCGCGGATCGTGAACTCCTTGTCGCGGGTGCACATAAAGGCTTGCCCCATCCACTCGCCGCCGTGGTCGTAGTCGATCGCGTAGACATAATAATAACGCGCGACGAGATTGCCTTTGAGCACGGTCTCGCAGGTGCGCGAGGGTAAGTTCCACCAACCTTCCGTGGTCCAGCCGTCGGCTTCCTTGTAGCCGACGGCGACGCCTACGCGGCTTCCAGTATTGTTGCACAGCCGGAAATCGGCTGCCGCCGACTGGGTCGAGGCGGCCAGAGCGAGCATGACCAATACGCCCGCCGCAAAGGCGCTCCTTGCCATTCTCGAATAAGTCGCGTCGCTCATGTCCGGTTCAGAATCCGGTCAATGCTCAGTCACTGTCAACGATGATGGCCCGGAAGTCGGTGACGTTGGTGAACGTCGGACCCGGCCGGAATAAATCGCCGATGCCATTGAAAAACCCCGTGGAATCGTTATCAGCGAGAAACGCGGCGGGATCGAGGCCGGCGGCCTGCGCCCGGCTCACCGTGGTCGGGTCGATGAAAGCTCCCGCCGGGTCATCCGGACGTCCGCTGCCGCCGTCGGTGCCGTCGGTATCGGCGGCGAGCGCGGCGATGGCAGCGGCGCCGTTAAGATGGACCGCAAGCGCCAGCGCATATTCCTGGTTGGGACCGCCGTGACCCTTACCGCGCAACGTGACCGTAAGCTCACCCCCGGACAGGACGGCTGCACGACGGCCCTCGGCGCGCAGCTTGAGAGCGAGCCGGGCATGCTCGGCGGCGACCTCGCGCGCTTCTCCCTGCAGACGGTCGCCAAGCATGATGCATTCGTAGCCGGCCGCGCCGGCGCGTTCCGCGGCCGCCTGCAGGGCGTCCCTCGGCCGTGCTACGATCCGATATTCGGATCCGGCGAAAACTTCGTCGCCGGGCTTGGGTGTCTCATTGGCCGGATCTTGCAGGGCGTGCGTGACCGTATCGGGTAAATCGAGGCGATAGCGACGCACAATCTCGCGCGCGTCGGCGAGCGTCGTCGGATCGGGTACGGTCGGCCCTGAACCGATGACCGCCGGGTCGTCGCCGGGCACGTCAGAGATCGCCAGCGTCACCACCTTGGCGGGATAGGCGCGCTTGGCGAGACGGCCGCCCTTGATGCGGGAGAGATGTTTGCGTACCGCATTCATCTCGCCGATGACGGCGCCGCTCTTGAGGAGGGCTCGCGTCACCGCCTGCTTCTCCTCGAGCGTGAGCCCTTGTGCCGGCGCGATCCAGTTCGCCGAGGCGCCGCCGGAAAGCAACACAAGGACGAGGTCGTCGCCGTCGACTGCGTCGGCTAGCGCCAGCGCCCGCTTGGTCGCGGAGATTCCCGCTTTGTCCGGTACCGGGTGGCCCGCCTCGATGACCGGGACGTACCTGGTCGGGCGGCCATAGCCGTGGCGCGTCACCGCCAGCCCGGCAATGCGGTTCCGCGGCATCTGCGCGTAGTGGCGTTCGGCAATCTCCGTCATTGAGCCGGCGGCCTTGCCGGCGGCGAGGATGACGAGGCGGCCGCGCGAAGGTGGTTCCGGCAGGTTCGGCGGCAGGCGGCCTGCGGGATGGGCTGCGGCGACTGCGGTGCGAAACAGTGATTCGAGCAATTCGCGCGTCGGCGTGGCCATGGTGGCTGGGACCATTTGAGAAAGACTGGATCGGCCGCAGTATGGAAAGACGCGCAGCCCGTCTTTATGTTTCCCTAAATTAGTTCGCGGAGGAAGGTATGGCTACCGACGAAAAGACCCAGATAGAACTCGAAGCCGCCGTGTATCGCCGGCTGGTCGAGCACCTGCGCGGGCGCACCGACGTGCAGAACATCGATTTGATGAATTTGGCCGGCTTCTGCCGCAACTGCCTCTCCAACTGGATGAAGGACGCTGCCGACGCCAAAGGGGTCGCGATGACGAAAGAAGAAAGTCGCGAATTGGTCTACGGCATGCCCTATGACGAATGGCGCGCCAAGTATCAGAAGGAAGCCTCGGCGGGGCAAAAGGCCGCGTTCGAAAAAGCAAGCCAAAAACATTGATGCCGAAGGCGGAGGGCGAAACGTCTGTGCAGTGCTGTGGATGAACGCAGACGCGCCTTGACCAAAGGGCCCGCGCTTTCGAATGCTCTCGGCGACAACATTGCGCATGACCTTTCCGAAACCGCATCCGCCGATCTTCTCCGGCGCGATGGTTTTGGCGTCGTGCGCTACATCACCAGGAGTACCCGATGGCCAGTGCCGCTACCGCCGCTGTCAAAGACGATCAGCCCGCCCATCGTTTCGCCAAGGATCAGCTTAAGGCGTTTGTTGAACGCGTCGAGCGCCTTGAAGAGGAAAAGAAGACGATCGCCGACGACATCCGCGACGTCTACGCTGAAGCGAAGGGCAACGGCTTCGACATCAAGGCTTTGCGCACCGTGGTGCGGCTGCGCAAGCAGGACGTCAACGAGCGCAAGGAGCAGGAGGCGATTCTCGAAACCTACCTGCACGCATTGGGGATGTTGGGGTAAGGACGGCTACCGCAGATCCGCGGTCTGCACCGGGTAAGTCACGGTCGAGACGAATACGATCGCGCTGCCGCTGAAACGATCTTGCGTAAGGCCGGCATTGGGATCGGCGACGAATGTCATCATCACCGAATTGGCAGGCTTCACCATCAGCTCCGCCAGCGAGCGGAAGTCGCGCACGCCGAGCGCCGTGATGCAAAGAAAGCGGTTCACGTTCGGCGACAGCATGATGGCGCGCAGCCACGGATCGTCGACAGATGCATCGTCGGCAAGCGCCGTTGCGAGTTTCTGATTCGCCACGGTGAGGATTGTCGAGGCCGGCCGGCCACTGACACGTTTCACCGCGATGGTCACCTCGCTGTCGGCGGTTTGCACGGCAACAGCGTGGCTTATAGCGGCCCGTGGTGTCGACAAATCCGTCGCCGTGCCACTCGCCGCGGTATGGGCCGGCGCTTCGCGCTCGGCTGGGTCGGCATAGGCGAGTGCGAGTTCGGGCCCGATCCTCGTGCGCGGTGGGTGTCGCGCCTACCGATCCGCTGATGTCCGAATCGGCGCTGGCGACGTCGGTGCGAAGCGGGCGCGGGAGAGCAGCGAGCGGATTGGTGGACGCTTGAGTCGAACGAGCCGCGGTCATGCCGTCTGGAACGCCTTGCCAGAAGCCGCGAGCGAGAATGACCTGATTCGGCGTGAGCGCGGCCAACGGAGCGGCTTCAGCGCGGCTAATCACATGCACCTTTCCGGCTACCTGAGCGAGCTTCGTTTTCTCCGCCGCAAGCTTATCCCCGGCATGAGCGGCGGCCTGTGCAAGCTTCGTCTTCCCTGCCGCAAGCTTGTCTTCGGCATGAGCGGCGACCTGCGTAAGCTTCGCTTTCTCTGCCGCAAGCTTGTCTTCGGCCCGGTCGATCACGGCGACGACGGCCGCCTTGGCCCGCGCGCGCAATGGCTCGCCGGCAGGCGCCGTGGCCGCGGCGTCTTCGTCCTCGTCCTCGCGGCCTAAGCCAAGCAACTTGGCGATCGGATTGGTGTGGCGACGCTCAACGCCCGCATCGGCGACGTCAACGCTGGCGCTACGGGCGGCGTCGATCGACATCTCGGAGGGGTTGCCGCCGCGCTTCTGGATATCGGCGAGAGCCAGGGCATAGCCGGGCAGCGGGCGACCGTCGGTCGGGATATGCACGGTACGCCCGTCGGGGAACACGCGGACCAGCTGCTCGCGGGTCATGCGCGGCCAATGCCGCACGCCGCCGGTGTCCATGTGCACGAACGGCGAACCCGAAGTCGGATAAAAGCCGACGCCGCCACGCTGCAGGCGCAGGCCGATGACGCGAAGCTCTTCGAGTGCAACGCCGGGAATGTAAAAGTCCATGGCGTGGCCGAGCATATGCTGGCTGAAGCGCGCGACGCCGCTGCTCCGCTGCCGGAGCATGGCGTTGGTTTCCGGCGAACGGTAACCGCATACGACCTGGACCGGCGCCTGAGATCCGGTCTCCCGCTGCACCTCCCAAATGAGATCGATGAGGTGCGGGTCCATGCGGGTTTGTTCAGAACGCCGCCAATCGCGCAGGAACCAGTTCAGCTTCTCAAGCGCCGCTTCGTCGTATTGGCCATCGCGCTTGAACGTGATGGTGATGTTTTCGTCGGTGTGGATGTGGTGAAGCGAAATGGTGCGGGTATCGCCTTCGGCGATGGCGTTCTGCAGGCCGCGCGAGCCGAAGAGGAGGACAAGACCGGCAACCGCACACGAATAGAAAGCGCGCGCCGCGAAGATACGACAGGTAGTCAGGCGCGCCCCACGAACGAGCACCGGCGTCCCCGCATTGACACGTTGACTCGTGTCACCCGCCCCGGCTCCCCAGCCGCGGCGAACAACCCTAACGCAGTGTTATTGGGAAGGGTTAACGCGAATTTAGTGCTCACCCCACCCCGACATGAACAAGAGTTACCGGCGCACTGTGGCAAAAAGTGGCCGCGTTTGGCTATGCTTGTTCACGGGATTATCGGACGGGCCGAAAGGGTTAACAGCGCGGGCCGGGCGGGACGAGCGAAAAAATTTGCAATTCGCTCAATAAGTTAGGCTGATCCGCAGGGTCCATGCGATTTCGCCGCAGGCAAATTTGGCGTAGAGTGCCGGCAAGGGCCGCTGTGGCCATCGAGGAAAAACAATGACGCTGCAGACCGAGAGCGGCAAGGCGCCGCCGGCGGCCGGCGCGATAGAGCCACACTGGTACGCGTCTTATCCGCCGGGAATCCCCAAGAGCATCGATCCGGACACCTATCCGTCGCTTTCGGCGATGCTGCTCGACGCCTGCGCCCGCCATGCCGCGCATCCGGCTTTCGAATGCCTCAACGTGCGCATGAGTTATACCGAGTGGGAACGCGTCAGCCGCGGCTTTGCGGCGTTCCTTGTTGAGCAGGCAAAGTGCCGGCCCGGCGATCGCGTGGCGATCATGCTGCCGAACCTGCTCGCCTATCCGGTGGCGTTTCTTGGCGCCCTGCGCGCCGGGCTGACGGTCGTCAATGTCAATCCGCTCTATACGCCGCGCGAGCTGAAGGAGCAGCTCGCGGATTCGGGCGCGGTCGTCATCGTGATCATGGAAAATTTTGCGCATAAGCTCGAATCGGTCCTGGCCGAGACGCAAATCCGAGAGGTGGTCGTCGCTCGGCTCGGCGATTTCATGCCCACGCTCAAGCGCACGCTCTTCAACCTCGCCAACACCTATATCAGACGTGCGGTGCCGGCGTGGCGCTTTCCGCGCTTCACATTGCTGCAGGATGCCTGCAACTGCCGCCCGAGCGCGCGCTATGCGGACGCGCAGCCGCCAGCGGCAGCGCCCGCTGTGCTGCAATATACCGGAGGAACGACCGGAGTGCCGAAAGGCGCGATCCTGACGCACCGCAATCTGGTGGCGAATACGTTGCAATGCCGCGCCGTTATCGCGCCGTATATCGCCGAAGAGAAGGGCAGCGTACTCACCCCGCTGCCACTCTATCATATCTTCTCGCTGACGGCGAACCTGTTGGCCTTTGCGTTGATGGGCGGACTGAGCGTGCTCGTTCCTGACCCGCGCGATCTCAAGGGGCTCATCCGCACCATGCGCCGGGCCCAGGTCACCACGATGACCGGCGTGAACACGCTATTCAATGCGCTGATCAATACGCCCGACTTCGCGGCGCTGGACTTCAGCAAGCTCAGCTTTGCCATTGGCGGCGGCGCCGCGGTGCAAAGCGCGGTGGCCTTGCGCTGGCGCGAGATCACCGGCAGCGAGCTGGTCGAGGGCTACGGCCTGACCGAGGCATCGCCTGTCGTATGCCTTAATCCGGTTCGCAGTCCCAAGCTCGGCACCGTCGGGCTTCCTGTGCCTTCCACCGAAGTCGCCATTCGCGATGACCACGGCAATAATCTTGCAATCGGCGAACCAGGTGAGATCTGTGTGCGCGGGCCGCAGGTCATGCAGGGCTATTGGCAACGTCCCGACGAGACCAAACTTGTGCTGACTGCGGACGGTTGGCTGCATACTGGCGATATCGGCGCCTTTGATGCCGAAGGATTCTCTGAAAATCCTCGATCGCAAGAAGGACATGGTCAATGTCTCCGGCTTCAAGGTCTTCCCCAATGAA
This sequence comes from uncultured Alphaproteobacteria bacterium, assembly GCA_963832605.1. Taxonomy (GTDB): domain Bacteria; phylum Pseudomonadota; class Alphaproteobacteria; order Rhizobiales; family Xanthobacteraceae; genus BOG-931. The sequence continues at coordinate 203,102 of CAWHUO010000019.1, forward strand.
GTGGAAGACGTGATCGTGCAACATCCCGGTGTGCTCGAGGCCGCTGTCATCGGTGTCGCCGACCCGCACACAGGGCAGGGCGTGAAGCTCTTCGTCGTCAAGCGCGATCCGGCGCTCACGGAGGTGGAGCTGACCAAATTCGCGCGGGAGCGGCTGGCCGGTTATAAGGTGCCCAAGGTGATTGTGTTCGTCGACGCTTTGCCAAAGAGCAATGTCGGCAAGATTATCCGCAAAGATTTAAAGTGAGTTTTTTGCGGCGCCGCGAAGCGCGAGACGATGAAACCTCTTAATGCGCCATCAGCACGGGAATCTTGGCGTTGGCCAGGATGTGCCTCGTGGTGCCGCCGAAAATCATCTGGCGCAATCGGCTTTGCGTATAAGCGCCCTTGACGATGAGATCGCAGCCAAGCTCTGCGGCTTTGGTCAGGATCGCCTCGCCAGCGCTGATTTTGCCGGGAGCGATAGTAAGGGATTCGGCGGCGATTCCGTTCATCCTAAGCGAGCGCGCCATCTCAACGCCGTCTGGCCCAGCCACGGTCGAGCCCTCGACCGTCAGGATCGTAATACGCTCGGCGACCCGCAGCAGCGGCATGGCGAACGCCGTGGTGCGTGCCTGCTCGGTAGAGCGGTTCCAGGCGATCAGCACGTTGGTCGCCAGCGAGTGCGGCGAGATGGGCGGCGCAATCAGCACCGGACGCCCGCTTTCAAACAAGGCAGATTCAAGCGTCACCATGGACGGGCTCTGCCATTCCTCTCCCGGCTGCGCCAGGACGATGATGTCGAAGACGCGGCCATAGCTGCCAACGAAATCGTGGCCGCTCGGCGCGGAAGCAAACCACGCCCAAGATGGTGAGGAAGACACTGTTGCAGCCGACGCAGCGAGCCCAGCCTCGTCGCCACGCTGCTTGACAGCATGGCGCTCCATGAACGAGCGAAACAGGTCTTCGGCCTGCCGCACCATTTCGGCGTCGTTTTCCTTGACCGCAACCATGGTCAATCCGGCGTCGGGATCCATGGCCACCATGTCGGCTATGGCCGGACGCAGCGAAAAGCCCTCAACGCAGCCGCCGAATTTTTGCGCCAGCAAAAGTGCCGCGTCCAACGCCGAAAGCATCGAAGCGTTATGCTCGGTGGGAACGAGAATGGTCTTCATGCGCGCACCCGCTTGCTCGCAGTCCCGCCGGATCATCATACGCTTGCGGGGATAAGGCCGATAGTGTGGCAGATACGGATCAAATGACGCCGGCTGACCCTATTGCCTGCCCGAAGGCAGTAAAATCCGCGACCGTAGCCGCAAAAGCTGCGGTCTATTGGAATTTTCGCGCCGAATCCTGAAACGGCCATCTTGACGGCACGGCGGACGGCACGCTAGCCGCGAAGGGGCTGGAGAATTTCATGGCGGTCTATACCGATGTCGCGGCGGAAGAACTCGTTCCCTTCCTCGCCGGCTACGACATCGGCGAGCTCTTATCCTATAAGGGGATCGCCGAGGGCGTCGAAAACTCGAATTTTCTAGTCCACACCAGCCGCGGCTATTTCATCCTCACGCTCTACGAGCGGCGCGTCGCCGAGCGCGACCTGCCGTTCTTCCTCGCGCTCATGGAACATCTGGCGGGCCGCGGCATCACCTGTCCGCAGCCGGTGAAGAATCGCACTGGGGCGACATTGGGCCGGCTGGCCGGGCGGCCGGCGGCGATCGTTACCTTTCTCGACGGCATGTGGATACGCCGCCCCAGTGCCGCTCACTGCGCGGCGTTGGGCGAGGCTCTGGCGCGGCTCCATCTCGCCGGATCCGATTTCGCCATGCGGCGCGACAATGCGCTCTCGGTTGCCGGCTGGCGGCAGCTCTACGCCGCGTGCGGCGAGCGCGCCGATGCCGTCCGGCGCGATCTGCAGGGTGTCATCGCTGCCGAGCTCGACCTGCTCGAGCGCGACTGGCCGCGTGGCTTGCCGCAGGGCATCATCCACGCCGACCTGTTTCCCGATAATGTGTTTTTCCTTGGCGACAAGCTGTCGGGCTTGATCGATTTCTACTTCGCTTGCACCGATACGCTCGTCTACGACGTCGCGATCTGCCTCAATGCCTGGTGTTTTGAGCCGGATCACGCCTACAATGTCACCAAGGGACGCGCGCTGCTTGCGAGTTATGCGAAGACGCGCCCGCTTTCGGCGCAGGAATGGGACATGCTGCCGCTGCTCGCCCGCGGCGCAGCTATGCGGTTTTTGCTCACGCGGTTGGTCGATTGGCTCGACGTGCCGCCCGGCGCGCTGGTCCGGCCCAAGGATCCGATCGAGTATCTGCGCAAGCTCCGCTTTCACCAGAAGGTCAAGAGCGCGCACGATTATGGGGTGACAGCGCCATGACCTCGCCGCTGCCACATGTCGTCATTCACACCGACGGCGCTTGCTCGGGCAATCCCGGTCCCGGCGGTTGGGGCGCTATCCTCGGCTTCGGCGATCACGAGAAAGAGCTTAAAGGCGGCGAAGCGAACACCACCAACAACCGGATGGAGCTGATGGCGGCGATTTCCGCTCTGGAGGCGCTCAAGCGCCCATGCCGCATCGATATCCACACCGATAGCCAATATTTGCGCAACGGCATCATGTCCTGGATTTCCAACTGGAAGCGCAACGGTTGGCGCACCTCCGACAAAAAGCCGGTTAAGAACGTCGATTTGTGGAAACGCCTCGATGCCGCGCTCGGCGCGCATGAAGTGCGCTGGCATTGGGTGCGTGGTCATGCGGGTCACGATCTTAACGAACGCGCCGATGTTCTGGCCCGGCAGGCGATCACCGAAATCCGCAACGCCGGAAGAGCGGTCGGCTGAGTTCAGCAAAATACGTTCGTCGGCGCGTTTACGGATTTATCGTTAAGAGCGATGGCAATCCGTTTACCATAGCCCCTGTGGTAACAACCTGCGCCTCGGCCGATTTTCTTGACGGGCATCTGAATGATCCAATCGTTGATGTTGTGCGGCATTGGGCTGCTGGCAGGTTGCCTGCTGATGGTGATTTTTTTCCCGCTCGTTCACGCGCGCGCAGTGCGGATCACCAAACAGCAGCTTGTCGACGCCGCGCCGATGGCGGTCAACGAAATTCAAGCGGACAAGGATCAATTGCGCGCAGAATTTGCCATGTCGGTACGACGGCTTGAGATCGGCATGGAAGAGATGCGCGCCAAGGCCGCCGCCCGGTCGGCCAACAACCAGTACGCCGAGATCAACCGCCTTAAAGTTGAGCTCGACAAAAGAATGGCTTTGATCTTTGCACTGCGCACGCGTGAGGAGGTCCGCAAAAATGCAGTGAGGCGAATCGTCAAGGTCCTTCTGTATTTGTTTGTTCGATCACGCCGTCGGCGCACGGCGCCATTGTTGAGGATCGAGGAAAATCCGCGCTGGGAGTCCGATCGACAGGCCGATCCGCATGAGCTGGCAGCCACCGCCGCAGCCATAGCCGCCCTCAACCTGAAACGGCGCCAAGCAGTCTCGAGCAAGCATTGAAGTTTTCCTGCGGGCCCGCGGGTTCTCGCGGGCGAGGAGAGATCCGTCACATCTGTTTTAGCAGAGTGTCGGCGCTCGATGCCTCGGCTTTGCCGGGCGCGTCCTCGATATTGAGCTTCTTCACCACGCCGTCCTCGACCAACATGGCATAACGCTTGGAGCGGATGCCGAGCCCGGCACCCGAACCGTCCAACGACAGATCGAGCGCTTTGGCGAATTCACCATTGCCGTCAGCTAAAAATTCGATCTTGGTGCCGGCGCCGGTCGACTTCTTCCAGGCGTCGAACACGAAGACGTCGTTGACTCCGGTAACCGCAATGGTGTCGACGCCTTTGCTTTTGAATGCGTCGGCGTTCTTGAGGAAGCCGGGCAGGTGGTTGTTGTTGCAGGTTGGCGTGAAGGCGCCGGGAACGGCAAACAGCACGACCTTCTTGCCCTTAAATACGTCGTCGGTCGTCTTGACGGCCGGGCCGTCGGGGCCCATCACGCGGAATTTCGTTTCGGGCAGGTGCTCACCAACCTTGATAGGCATAATCGTATCCTCTCGTTATCCAGATCGGGCTTTGTTCGTCCGCCGCAAATTTAGCGCACCGGGCGAATTAGTCGAGATGGGCGGCGACTTCGACGGCGTCGGCGGGTGAAACCGCAGTCAAGGTCAGCGTCGCGCCTTCGGCGCGGGCGCCGGGCGGCAGACCGTCGAGGTCGAAGGTGAATCGGCGAATTCCCGGTGCGCCGTCGGGGGCGGGGCTCACGGGCTCGGGTAACGGCAATGCCCAGTCGGGCGTCGGCCCCTCGACGAACAGATTCACCGGTGCACCTTCTGGCGCGGCGACTTCGACCGCAACGCGCTCATGGCTACCGGCCGTTTCGCGATGGACCGAACGGATGGACAAACCGCCACCGCGGTCGGTGCGTGTGCCAAGCGGGATACGACGCGGGACGCGCGCTTCGGCCGCGACGAGCGCCGGCTCTTCGGCGCTCGCCTTGCCGGATATGATGAGATCGAGGTCGGATTGCGCTGGTACGCAAAGGTTGCCGCAGATGGCATAGCCGAGTTTGACGTGGAGCGATGTGGGCTTGGTTGCGTCCTTTGGGACGATCCGTAACGGCAACACGACGTCGCCTTCATAGCCGATCGAGTGACCGCCGGCGCCGTCGGAAAATTGCTGCGGCGCCGGCCACAACGTGGTCACCGATTTAACATTCTCGGAGCCGGCGAAATCGAGCGTCGGCGGAACGCCAGAATCGCCGGGATAGCGCCAATACGTTTTCCATCCCGGGTCGAGCCGGATTTCGATGCCGGCACGCCGCCATGTCGCCTCGGTGGATTGATGCGTCGCGCCAGCGATCAGCCGTGCGGCGGCATGGAGTTCTCCTTCCCATGCGGACGCGTCTTGCGCCCGCGCCGCAGGATTGGCGCCCACGCATATGAGGGTTATGGTTGCAGCAATTGTCCGATGGGCCGCCGAATGAATCATGGTTGCCGCTGTGTAGGGCGACCGGCCCACACACGCTACTGACATGATTGTGACCCACCGAGTTGTACTGAGTGCAAGGCAATGTACGCCATCGCCACATGAAAATCGACACGGGGCAGCCCTGCAATCGCCATCGCGGTTGCTCCAGGGACGTTAGGCCGTGCCGCGAACTTTTGTCGCCACCGTTCGTTTGCAAAAGCGGGTCGATCGGCTAACCTTTCAGTCATGAAATTGCCGCGCGGTGCTTCCGCAAAGAATTGGGGTCGAGGTCGGGGCTATCTGGACGGCCAGATGCTAATCGCTATGCCGGCGATGCTCGATGATCGGTTTGCCCGCTCACTCATTTATGTTTGCGCACATTCCGCCGAGGGCGCTATGGGCATCGTCGTCAACCATCCGGCGCCGAACATCAATTTTTCCGATCTCCTGGTGAAGCTCGACGTGATCCCGGCAGCTGACGTGATTCAGCTGCCCTCGCGCGCCGGGGTGGTAAAGGTCATGCGCGGTGGCCCGGTGGAGACCGAACGCGGCTTTGTGCTGCACTCGGCCGATTTCTTCGTCGAGAACTCGACGCTGCCAATCGACGACGGAATTTGTCTCACCGCCACGCTCGACATTCTCAAGGCGATTGCGCGTGGCGACGGGCCGGCGAGCGCCATCTTGGCGCTCGGCTATGCCGGCTGGGCACCCGGCCAGCTCGAGAGCGAGATCCAGGGAAACGGCTGGCTGCATTGCGCGCCGGATGCCGACCTCATCTTCGGTACCGATATCGGCGCCAAATACGAGAAGGCGCTGAAGAAGATCGGCATCGATCTCGGCATGTTGTCGAGCGAGGCCGGGCACGCGTGAAACGGACGGACGGTAGAGAACGGACGACGGGCAACAGATCGCAGCTCCATCCGTTATCGCGCCATCTCCACTTTCGCGTGCGGCTGCAGTAACTCGCGGGCGCGCTCAGGGGTCATCGGTTCGCCGAACACGAATCCCTGTGCGTATTCGCAGCCGAGCTGAAACAGCTCGACGGCGTCAGAATCGGTTTCGGCTCCTTCGGCTACCACATCCATGCCCAGATCATGGGCGAGCGTGATGATCGAGCGAAGGATTACCGGGCGCGTGCCCTTTGAGGTCGTGCGTACGAACGACTGATCGATCTTGATGGTATCGAACGGGAAGCGCTGCAGATAGGCGAGCGAGGAATAGCCGGTTCCGAAATCGTCGAGCGCCAAACCACCGCCGAGCTCGCGAATCCGATGCAGCATCTGCGCGGCATGCTCGGGATTCTCCATCACCACCAATTCGGTCAGCTCCAGCTTGAGCGAGCCGCGACTGACCGGAGCGCGCGCCAGCACCGAGCGCAGATCTTGAATCAGATCATGGCGCAGCAACTGCCGCGAGGAAATGTTGACGCTGACGAATAGCGGATCGCGCGGGCGCAGCGTGCGCTGCCAGGTGCTCAGCTGGCGCGCGGCGCGCTCGAGCACGAACAGGCCGAGCTGAACGATGAGGCCGGTCTCTTCGGCGATGGTGATGAATTCGTTGGGCGACATCGTGCCCAGGCGTGGGTGATTCCAGCGCGCCAGCGCCTCGAAACCGGCGACCGCGCGGTCTTCAAGGCGCACGATCGGCTGATAAAGGAGCGTTATCTCCTCGCGTTCGATCGCCCGCCGCAGATCGGACTCGAGCGACAGCCGGTCGGATTTGCGCGCCCGCATGGCGGGTTTGAACACGTCGATGCGATCGCCGCCGAGGCGCTTGGCATGAAACATGGCAAGCTCGGCATCCTTGAGCCTTTCCCCGGCGCGTTGCGGCTCGGAGTTGCCGAGCGTCAATCCGATCGAGCCGGTCAGGAAGATTTCGCGATCGTTGAAGGTGATCGGCGCGCGCAGCGTGCGGCTGACGGTTTCCGCGAGTGCGGTGATGCGGGCGGAGTCGCGCTCCGACAGCAGGATAAGACCGAATTGATCGCCCGACAAACGGGCGAGGGTATCTTGCGGTTTGATGAGACGCCCAAGCCGCCGCGCCAATGTAAGCAGGATCGAGTCCGCCAGCGCCATGCCGACGGAATCATTGACCTGCTTGAAGCGATCGATGTCGATCACCATCACCGTCGGACGAATGGTGTTGTTGCCGGCGGCGAAACTAAGCACGGCTTCGAGCCGATCAAGGAACAATTCGCGGTTCGGCAGGCCGGTGAGGTTGTCGTGCACGGCGTCGTGGAGGAGGCGTTCCTCGGCGGTTTTGATTTCGGTGACGTCAGTGAGCGTGCCGACCAGACGGATCACCTCGCCGTCGGAGCCGACAACCGGGCGCGCGCGCAGGGCAAACCACAGATAGTGCCCGTCCGCGGTGCGCACGCGAAAGTCCCGCGCAATGCGGCCACGGCGTTGTTCGATGATGCCGTCGAGCGTGGCGCGGAAGCGATCGCGGTCGAGCGGATGCAGGACTTCAAGCCACGTTGCAGCCGCGCCGTCGAGTGATCCGCTTTTGAGGCCGAGCATGGTTTCGGTTTCCGGGCTGGTGAAGACGCGGTCGGCGGCAACGTCCCAGTCCCAGATCATGTCGCCGGCGCCGGTGAGCGCCAGCGCGCGGCGCTCAACGTCGGACATGATGCCCTGCGCCATCCCGCCGGCAAAGGCATGCTGCATGACCGTGAAGCCGATTAGCATGACGATCAGGACCAGGCCGCCAAGCAGAGCAGGGCCGACGATATCGTTGGTGAGAAAACCCAATACCGTCAGCGCCGCGCCGAACACCCAGACGACCAGAAGAAACCACGTTGGAATCAACATCACGGCGCGGTCGAAACCGTGGGTCGAGAGATAGACGACAAGACCAAAGCCGAGCACAGCAATGAAGAACAGCGATATGCGGGCGATGCCGGAGGCGACCGCCGGTGAGAACAGCGCGACCGCAACGAGCGCGCCGAGAAACGCGAGCCAGCCGACGGTGATATGCGCGTAGCGCACGTGCCAGCGGTTGAGGTTTAGATAAGCGAACAGAAACACGAGCAGTGTCGCGGCGAGGATCGCTTCGCCCGATGCGCGCCAGATGCGCTCGGTACCCGACGACATGTCGAATACCTTCCCCCAGAATCCGAAGTCGATGCCGATATAGATCAGGACCGCCCAGCCGAGTGCCGCGGCGGCGGGAAACATCACGCTGCCTTTGACCACAAACAGGATGGTGAGGAAGAGCGCCAGCAACCCGGCGATGCCGATGACGATGCCTTGATAGAGGGTGAGCGAATTGACCTTGTCCTTGAAGGCATCCGGCTCCCACAGATAGAGCTGCGGCAGGTTCGGAGCGCGCAGCTCGGCGACGAATGTGATCACCGTGCCGGGGTCGAGCGTGACGCGGAAAACATCCGCGTTGGGATTGTCGAGCCGCTCCGGCGGGTCTCCGGACGACGGCGTTATGGTGACGATGCGCGAAAGTCCGAGATCGGGCCAAATGAGACCGGAGCCGACCATCCGATAATGCGGCGCCACGATCAGGCGATCGATTTGCTCGTCGCCATTGTTGGCGATCGCGAACGCCGCCCAGTTGGTTCCGGCTTCGCGCGCGCGCACTTCGATGCGGCGGACGATGCCGTCGGGACCCGGCGCGGTTGAAACCTGGACGCGATCGCCGTCGGTGTGCTGGAACTCAACCGCGTCGGTGAGGTCGATGGCGGCGGCGTCAAGGCGGATATTGACGGCCTCGACGGCCGCAGCGCTGCTAACGCCAAGCAAGGCCGCAAATGCCAAAGCCGCAAGCGCCATCGCGGCGCGAAAAAACACCAAGAGACGACCTCCGACCTCGCTGCCGGCGCCGGAGGCCTGGCGATCACGAGTTCCCCGTAAACTAATTAGCCGGCTTTGCGCCGAATTCGCGGCTCACTGGCGCCTGTTCCAGCCAAACGCTGGCTGATGAGTAGCCGTTGGGCAGCACCAGCGCAAGAATTTTACCGTGTCTTTTCAAAGAGTCAGGACAATCTTGCCGATATGCTGACTGGTCTCCATGCGGGCATGTGCGGCCGCCGCCTGGCGCAGCGGGAAAGTCGAATCGATCACCGGTTTTACGCGACCGGTTGCGATAAGGGGCAGGACGTTAGTCTCGACGGCCTGCGCAATCGCCCCCTTGTCCACGACCGCACGGGAGCGCAGCGTCGAGCCAGTGTGGGTGAGCCGTTTGAACATGAGACGGCGAAAATCGACATTGGCGCGCGAGGAGTCCTGGAACGCGACCTGCAGGATGCGGCCTTCTACGGCAGCCGCTTCATAATTGCGATCGACGTAATCGCCGCCGACGATATCGAGTACGACATCGACGCCGCGTCCTTCGGTCGCCTGTTTGGTCCCGGCGACGAAATCCTCGGTCTTATAGTTAATGGCGACATCGGCGCCGAGCCTGCGGCAGGCTTCGCACTTTTCCGGCGAGCCGGCGGTGGCGATGACGCGCGCGCCGAAGGCTTTGGCGAGCTGGATGGCGGTGGTGCCAATGCCGGAAGAGCCGCCATGGATAAGTATCGTTTCGCCGGCTGCGAGCCGGCCGCGCTCAAACACGTTGTACCAGACGGTGAAAAAAGTCTCCGGGATGGCGGCCGCCTCGATCGGCGAAAGGCTCGCTGGCACCCGCAACGCGTGGCTTTCATGAGCGATGCAGAATTCGGCATAACCGCCGCCCACGACCAGCGCCATCACCAAATCGTTTTCCTTCCAGCGCGTTACGCCGGTTCCGCACGCGACGACAGTGCCGGCGATTTCCAGGCCGGGAATGTCGGTGGCACCCGGCGGTGGCGGATAAAGACCCAAGCGCTGCATGACGTCGGGCCGGTTAACGCCGGCGGCGGCAACCTTGACCAGGATTTCGCCGACACTCGGCTCGGGCACGGCCCGCAGTTCGGCCGTCAAGACATCCGGGCCGCCGGGCGCACGGATAGCAATGACGGTCATGCGGTCGGGTAGCGCGGTCATCGATATGGCTTTTCGGACTGGCTCAAAAAGTGCGGCGGCCAGTCTTAGAGGTCGTTGGCGCATGTGACAATCGCGGCCATCGCCGCTAATTTATTGGCAAAGGAGGGCGAAATGCCCGGTATCGACCCGGACGATCTGCCGAAAAAGAAGATCACGCACGATGTGGGGCAGGATTTGTCGCTGCTCTCTGTCGGCGAACTCGCCGAGCGGGTCGGACTTCTCAAGGACGAGATCGTGCGGCTCGAAGCAGAAATGTCCCGAAAGCGCGCCTCGCAAAAAGCAGCGGACTCATTCTTCAAAAAGTAAACGTCATTGACGGCGAGCCAACGGAATGACGATCTAGAGTTAAACTGCAAAAAGATCCGGCAACTTTCTGCGATTCCTTAACCTTTCGTTAAGCTTTCTCGTTCATTACGTTTATCGTCCAACTTCTGGACATCGAGTGGCTCCTGTCCACTCTGTTTGACGCCTCCCTGTTATCACCTTGAGCCGCCGGCAACGGCGGCTCCTTTTTTGTGCCTTCGCGCCACCTCAGCGCCGGCGCCGGCAACTATGTCGGCGATTTGGTCGCATCACACGCTGGACTTAAGCGACGTGGCGGGCGATGCTGTTTCCGGTGTGAGGCGTACCATGTCCGACAAGCGTGCGAGTGAAGCCGGCGCGGTGTCTTTCAGCGAGCGGCTGGCGAGTTCCCAGTTTTTTGCGACCCTTTTTCGCGACGGGATGGCCTTGGTCGAGGAAACGGCGAGCTATCTCGACGGCTCCGGTCGGACGGAATCCAAGAAGCTCGAACGCAGCGCCGCTCTGGTCTACGCGACCGAGAGCATGCGGCTGACCACGCGCTTGATGCAACTCGCCTCTTGGCTCCTGCTGCATCGCGCGGTCAAGGAAGGCGAAATGACGCTCGCGCAAGCCAGCAAGGAAAAGAGCAAGGTCAGGCTCGCGGCCTGCGACCCCGGCGACGCGAAATCGATCGCGCTTTTGCCGGCCAAGCTGCAGGAACTTATCGCGCGGTCGACCAAGCTGCAGGGCGAGGTGCGCCGGCTCGACGCCACCATGCACGCGCCGTCGCCGATAAAGGTCGCGGTCGGCAATCCGGTCGAGCGGCAGCTCGGGCTCTTGAGGGCTGCTTTTGAGCAGGACGGTGTTTGAGCGCTATTCTTGGCGCCTGAACTTGCCAACTTCAAAAGCCGGAGGTCGCGATGTCGGGCAAAGCCGTCGTTGAGCGGCAACGTCGAGTATTCGACGAGTTTTTCAAGATCGATGAGTTTTTGGTCGTGCACGAGCAAATCGACGGCACGATGAGTGCCGTCGAAAAACGGCTGGTTTTCGAACGCGGAGAACTCGGTCGGCATCTTGCTTTTGCACGCGGAACGAAAAGCGGTCGTGCTTGTCGAGCAATTCAAGGTGCCGGCTTTGGTGAGTCGCCGCCGCGACGATCCTTCGACCACTGACGGATGGATCGTTGAAACGGTGGCGGGAATGGTCGAAGCGAATGAAACGCCCGAAGCGGCCGCTATTCGCGAGACTTTCGAGGAGACCGGGTATCAAATTCGACAGTTGCAGCCGATTGGCAAATTCTTCTCCTCGCCCGGCGGCACTTCCGAGCGCGTATTTCTGTATTTTGCCGAGGTGCATGACGCCGACCGGATCGGCAAGGGCGGCGGCATCGATGACGAAGACATCAAGATTGTAGAGATGCCGATCGACGGCCTCTTCGATCGGACCGCCCGAGGCTCGATCGAGGATCCAAAGCTATGGATTGCAGCTTACTGGCTGCGTGAACGGCTGAACCGGCACCGGTGAAGCGATAAAGGCTCAAGGGGCCAGCGCTTCGCACCGCAGATGCCCCTGCAGCTACTTCTTGAGAAAGCCGGAGAACTTTTTCTGAAAGCGTGACAGCCGGCCGCCGCGATCGACGAGATGCTGCTGGCCACCGGTCCAGGCCGGATGCGACTTCGGATCGACGTCGAGATGCAGCGTGTCGCCGGGCTTGCCCCAGGTGGTGCGGGTGGTGAATTCGGTGCCGTCGGTCATGATCACCTTGACCAGGTGGTAATCGGGGTGGGTGTCAGCTTTCATGGCGGTTATCGAGGCCTTTGTGGCGCGCCTTGGTGCGCCCATGTCTAGTGGAAAATTTGCCGGTCTATAGCGCGGCGGAACCGGCGACACAAGCGATGCTGCGATCTTGCCGCACGTTGCCAGTTCGGTGATCGCGGGGCATTGTCTGGCTGACACGGCGGGCGAAAAGGCAAAAGCAGTGAACTTCCGTGCCGAAAAAGACGCTATGCCGTTGACTGCAATGGCGCCATTGTCGGCGGCGCCTGAGGCGACGGCGTCGGCGACAGTGACCGCCGCAGCAGGGCCAGACGCTGCGGCGGAGGGCAGGGTCAATTTGCGGCCGCTCGCGTCGCTCTTGCCCTACATCAAACGCTACCGCTGGCGGGCCGTTTCGGCGCTCGGAGCTTTGATCCTGGCGGCATTGACGACGCTGGTCCTGCCGATCGCGGTGCGGCGCATGATCGATTTCGGCTTCACCGCTCGTGGTGTAGCGCTCATCGACAGCTATTTCCTTGTCATGATCGGCGTTGCCGCGGTGCTGGCGCTCTCGAGTGCGCTTCGCTACTACCTGGTCACGACGCTCGGCGAGCGTATTGTCGCCGATCTGCGCGGCGACGTGTTCGCACATGTCACGTCGCTTTCCAGCGCCTTCTTTGACGAGGCTAGAACCGGCGAGGTGATCTCGCGTCTCACGGCTGACACGACGCAAATCAAAGCCGCTGTCGGCAGCTCGGTTTCCGTCGCCTTGCGCAATTTCGTGCTGTTCTTCGGCGCCAGTGCCATGATGGTGGTCAGCAGTTTGCGGCTGTCGGCTTTCGTGCTGGCCGCCATCCCAATCATCGTGCTGCCGCTCTATGCCTTCGGCCGCGCCGTGCGTCGGCGCTCGCGTTTGGCGCAGGACACGCTGGCCGACGCCTCGGCCTATGCCGCCGAATTGATCGGCGCGGTGCGCGTCCTGCAAGCCTTCACCAACGAGCCGTTTGGGATCGCCCGCTTTCGCGATGCCGTCGAGCGCGCCTTTACTGCCGCGCGCGCTTCGATCAGCGCGCGCGCGGTGCTGACCGCGATCGCGATCTTTCTGGTTTCCGCGAGCGTGGTCGTCGTGCTCTGGGTCGGCGCCCAGGACGTGCTGGCCGGGAAGATGACGCCCGGCCGGCTCGGGCAATTCGTTCTCTACGCGGTACTTGCGGCCGCTGCGCTCGGCTCGCTCTCAGAAACCGGCGGCGAAGTGGCGCAGGCGTCCGGCGCGGCCGAACGGCTGTTCGAGATTCTTGCGATCAAGCCGGCAATCGTGCGCCCGGCGCGGCCGCTTCCGCTGCCGTCACCCGTGCGCGGCGAGGTCGCCTTCGTGGATGTACGTTTCTCCTATCCGACGCGGCCGAACGTATCGGCGCTCAATGGCGTGTCGTTTGAGGTGAGGCAAGGCGAGAAAGTCGCGATCGTCGGCCCTTCCGGCGCCGGCAAGAGCACGATCTTCCATCTATTGCTGCGCTTTTACGATCCGATTGCCGGACGCATCACGTTCGACGGGGTGTGGCTTTCCGATCTCGATCCGGCAGATTTACGTGCGCGGATCGCGCTCGTGCCGCAGGACAGCGTGATGTTTGCAACGTCCGTGCGCGACAATATTCGCTTTGGCCGCCCGAACGCGTCCGAGGCCGAGGTCGCGCGCGCCGCCGAGCACGCTTACGCCGCCGCGTTCGTCGCGGCGCTGCCGGCGGGAATGGATACGCAGGTCGGCGAGCGCGGTGTGACGCTGTCGGGCGGTCAGCGCCAGCGCATCGCCATCGCTCGCGCTGTTCTGCGCGATGCTCCGCTGCTCCTGCTTGACGAAGCCACCTCGTCGCTCGACGCCGAAAGCGAGACGCAGGTCGCTGCGGCGCTCGGCCAATTGATGCAGCAGCGCACCACGATCGTGATCGCCCATAGGCTGGCGACCGTGTTGTCGTGCGACCGCATTCTGGTCCTCGACCAAGGCCGCGTTGTCGAGGAAGGCACGCACCAGACCCTGGCCGCTGCCGGCGGCCTCTATGCGCGGCTGGCGAAGCTGCAATTTCAGGGAGCTTGAATCTTCGCTAGCGCGACGGGCTCGGCTGCCTCGAACGCGCAGACGCGGTTGCGCCCCGAGCGTTTAGCTTCGTAAAGCGCGATGTCGGCCTCTTTCAGCAATTCGTCGAAGCTACGCGTTTCGGCGTAGCAGACAGTGGCGCCGACACTGATGGTGACCGGCAGGCGCTGGTCCGCCACGGTGACAATGTGCTCGGCAACCAATTGCCTAAACCGTTCGCCCGCGGCGACTGCGCTGTCGAGCGTCGCTTCGGGCAAGATCAGCGCGAATTCCTCTCCGCCCAGGCGCCCGACAATATCGGACGTGCGTTTATGGGTCTGAAGGATTTCGGCCACCGATCTGATCACTTCATCGCCGACGTCGTGACCGTATTCGTCATTCACCGACTTGAAAAGATCGATATCGATCATCAGGAGCGCAAGCGGCCGCCCGTAGCGCTTGAAACGCGACCATTCCGTCCCGGCCAGTTCGAGAAAATGGCGCCGGTTGTTCAGGCCGGTCATGCCGTCGACGCAAGCGAGCCGCTCGAGTGCGTCGGCCTGCTGCGCCAGCTCGCTGACATTGCCATAGGTCAAGAGCCGGCCTCCGTTCGGCAGCGCCTTGCATCGGAACTGGATGACCGCGCCGTCGGCGAACCGTATCTGCAGCGGGCCTTCCTCGCCGGTCCGAATTAAACTCATTTGCTTGGCGACATACTCGCCGAGTCGATCGTGAGGGACCGCATAGGCTTTCACGCCGCGGCCGTGATACATGAGCCTGGCAAACGTCAACTCGCTCGTGACCATGGTTTCAGGCACCCGCCAAAAGCGGCGGAACGCGCGGTTGATGAGTTGAACCCGGTGCTCTTGATCGAGGAGAAGGATGCCAACGTTCAATTCGTCGACGATGGCGCGCAAGGCGGCAAGTTGCGCCGCCATGTCGGCAATCTCAGCGTCGCGGTTATGGCCGCTTGGCGAACGGCTGCCCACCCGAAACCGGAATGCTCCGACATGCATGATGCATCTAAACGTATTGCCGTTAGGGAAACCGTCGCGTCCTTCAATGGGCATTTGCGATGTCCATACTTTTTCACAAGCACCAGCAACAAACGATTTTGCCAATCGGAAGAGTTCTAACGATTGAGCGACACATCCTGGTGCAGGTTGAACGCGGCTTCGTTCAGGAAAACACGCACCTGGCACTGTGGGTGGCAGCGAACTTTGCGCCGCGGAGCATCTCTTTCAGACGCACGGCGGAACCGCGGATTGTTGAGGCACTTAGCTTGTCGCGACAATTTGAGGATAAATGGAACTACCGGCTTAGCGGGGCCGTAGCGCCTCGACTGCAAAGTAAACGGATATGAAAATGCGGAGGGAAGACTGTGTTCGCCAAGCAAATTGAGAGAAACGATCGAAACGCTGGCCATTTCGTGGGGCGAGCCGAGGCATTGGTCTTTGCGCTGGAGACGAGCTTCCACAAAAAAACTGGGCGTCCGGGCGGCATTCCGCGCGAACAGGCGCTGAGGAGTGCCAGGATGCAGGTCATGCGCTTGTTCATCCGCTGTGCCCGGCCTGCCGATGTTCGCACGATACCGGTCCGCGCCGCGTCGTTGCGGCGCTCCTCACCAAAGACCGGTTATTTGGCCATGGCCTCGGGCTTTAAGTTTGATTAAAGGCCGCTCTTTGATCCGCTTCACGGATGCCAGTGCATGCGGTGAACGGATTTTCCTGAGATCGGGTTGACGCCGGAGCCGGCGATCAAAAATCCGTGCTTCGCGTAAAAGCGGATGGCACGGGCGTTGTCGGTGTTGACGTCGAGATCGAGGCCGGTTGGCGAAAGGCGCTTCGCCTCGGCCAGAAGCGCCGCGCCGATCCCGGATGCCCAATGCTCCGGCGCGACCACGATCTGGTCGAGATAGAGCGTGTGCCGATCGACGGTCACAAAGCCGACCATGGTCAGATTTTCGGCGCTTTCGGCTTCTGCGATCACGATCGCGGCCGACGGCACGAGCTCATTGCGCCAGCGCTCGCGCCACCAATCGAGCCGCTCGACGAAGTCCAGGTCCGGGTAAGCCGCCTGCCAGGTGCGCAGCCACAGTGCGATGGCGGCGTCCTCATCGCGCGGCACATAACGGCGCAGCGACACGCTTTGCAGTGGCCTCACTTCTCGGTCAATTTCAGCTCGATCCGGCGATTGCGGCTGTAGGCCTCGTCGGTGGTGCCGGGATCAATCGGCTGGAACTCGCCGAAGCCGGCGGCGACAAGCCGCTGCGGCGACACGCCCTTGCTGATCAGATATTGCACTACTGAGATGGCGCGGGCGGCCGACAGGTCCCAGTTCGACTTGAACGGTGAGGTCGCCGACAGCTGCCGGGTATCGGTGTGGCCGTCGACGCGCAGCACCCAGTTGATCTCCGAGGGTATCTGTTTTTCCAGTTCCAGCACCGCGGTCGCGAGCTTGTCGAGCTCGGCGCGGCCTTCCGGCCGCAGCACCGCGGCGCCGCTGTCGAAGAAGACCTCCGATTGGAACACGAAGCGATCGCCGACGACGCGGATGTCGGGCCGGTTACCGAGGATTTCGCGCAGCTTGCCGAAGAAATCCGAGCGATAGCGCGACAATTCCTGGACCCGCTGCGCCAGCGCGACATTCAGGCGCTGGCCCAGATCGGCAATATGGATCTGCGCGTCCTTCTCCTTCTGCTCGGAAGCGCCCAGCGCGGTCTCCAGCGCGGCGATCTGCCGGCGCAGCGCGCTGATCTGCTGGTTGAGGATCTCGATCTGCGCCACGGCGCGCGCGGTGGCGTCTTTCTCGATATCGAGCTGTGAGTTGAGCTTGCCGACCTCGGCTTTGCCGGCATCGGCGTTCTGCGCGCCTTCGGCCACGCCGCGCAGCCGGTCGCGCTCGCCTTCGGCGGCGGAGAGCGAAGCGCGCAACTGTGCGACTTCGTCCTCCAGCGTGGTCTTGCCGGTGCGCTCGAGCGAGAGGAGGTCGGAAAGGCGCGAAATCTGCGCGTTCAGCCTTGCCAGTGCGGTGTCCTTGCCGGCGACTTCCTGTGAGAGGAAGAACTGCGCCACCATGAACACGGTGAGCAGAAAGATGATGGACAGGATCAGCGTCGACAGCGCGTCGACGAAGCCCGGCCAATAATTCATGCCGCTGTCGCGGGTGCGGGAGCGCGCCATGCGCTTTGCGCCTACCTATCTCATCTCAATCGGTCGACGGATTTGCGCGACATGATTTCCATGAAGCGCCGGATGTCGGCGTTGAGCTTGGCTTGGGCGTCGGCCCAGTCGCGGATCATCTGCTGCTCCGCGCGCATGTGCTGTACCAGGCCCTGGATAGCCTCGGCGAGATTCGCCATCGCCGCAGTCGTCGCCTTGCCCGATCCGGTATCGCTGATGGAATGGCGCAGCCGGTCGATCGCGTCCATGACCGCGGCCGGGACGGCGGCGCCCGCGGCGCCGACCGCGCCGAGGTCCTGCACCGTCGTCGCCAGCCAATCCTCGAGATTGGTGTAGAAGCGGTTTTGCGCCTGGCTGGTTTGCAGGTCGAGAAAGCCGAGGACGAGCGAGCCGGCCAGCCCGAACAGCGATGAGGAGAACGAAATACCCATGCCGCCCAAAGGGGCCGCCAAGCCTTCCTTGAGCGCATCGAACACCGCATCGGCATCGCCGCCGACCTTCAGGCCGTTGATGATGTTGCCGACCGAGCCAACCGTCTCGATCAGGCCCCAGAAGGTGCCAAGAAGGCCGAGGAAAACCAGCAAACCGGTTAGATAGCGCGAAATGTCGCGCGCTTCGTCGAGCCGCGTGCCGAGCGAGTCGAGAAAGGCGCGCATGGTTTGCGCCGAGATCGCCACGCGGCCGGCGGGACCGGCCCGCTCGCCGCCGAGGATCGCAGCCATGGGCGCCAGCAGCGTCGGCGTCCGCGCGTTCGCAAGTTCCGGATCGGCGCGGCGGAAGCGGTTGACCCAGGAAACTTCCGGGAACAGCCGGATCACGCGCGCAAACGACAGGATAATGCCGATCAAAAGCACGCCGACGATCAATCCGTTAAGCCAGGGATTGGCCATGAAAGCGTTGATGATCTGACGCTGCAGCACAAAAGCGATCAGGCCGCAAAGGATCAGAAACACCAGCATCCGCACCAGAAAGATGCGGGGCGAGGTCAGTTTGGCTTCTTCGAGGGTGCTCGCCATCGGCTTTCGCTCAATGCCCGGAGTTAGCTCAATATGGCACAGGCGCGGTCGAAGAAAAATGCACGATTTCTTGTCGGCGCGAGACCGGCGGTCGCGCGAGGACGACGCTCAAAGTTGCCGCGAGGTTTGCGGCGCCCGGATGGCGCATCAAGACGTTTCCGTTACCTCCGCGGTTCCCTCGGCCGTGGTCTTGGCTGCTTCCTTGCCGGCTTCCTTGAGCAGGCGAAGGAGTTCCCGGTGCATGGTGTCGTTGCCGGCGGCGACTTGGCCCTTGGCAAGCACTGCGTCGCCGCCGTCGAGATCGGTGATGAAGCCGCCGGCTTCGCGCACCAGCAGCATGCCCGCCGCCAGGTCCCACGGCGACAGATCGCGCTCCCAATAGGCATCGAAGCGGCCGGCGGCGATCCAGGCGAGATCGAGCGTGGCGGCTCCGAAACGGCGCAAGCCGGCGTAAGCCTGCTGCGCGGCGGCGATCTCATGACGGCCCAGCACCAGATCGCCGCGGCCGTAATGCGGCAGGCCGCAGGCCACGACCGCTTCGGCGGCCCGCTGCCGGGCGGCGACGCGGATGCGGCGGTCGTTGAGGAAGGCGCCCTTGCCGCGTTCGGCGATGAACAGTTCGTCGTTGGCCGGATTGAAGGTGAGCGCCGCGACAATTTCGCCGTTTCGCTCCAGCGCGATCGACACCGCGAAGTGCGGGATGCCGTGCAGGAAGTTGGTGGTGCCGTCGAGCGGATCGACGATCCAGCGGTGGCTCTTGTCGACGCCGGCGCGGGCGCCGCCTTCTTCGCCGAGAAAGCCGTAGTCCGGCCGCGCCTTGGCGAGGTCCTCGCGCACGATCTCTTCGGCGCGGCGGTCGGCCGCGGTGACGAAATTGCGCGGGCCCTTGAGCGACACCTGCAGGTTTTCGACTTCGCCGAGATCGCGCTTGAGGCTCCGCCCGGCGCGATACGCGGCCTTGATCATGACGTTGAGAATGGCGGAATGGGGCATGGCCGCTCGGCTTCTATCCTGTCGCTCGCTCCGGCGATAGCCCGCGGCGTTCCCTCTTCCCGCGCTCCGCGCGCCCCTTCTCCACGCGCGCGGGGAGAAGGTTGGGATGAGGGGGCCTCTCCGCCGGGCTCAGAGTTGCAACGCTCAGAACCCGCGACGCACACTCTTTCGTCACGACCGGGCTTGACCCGGTGGTCCATGCTGAAGTGCCGCGAAAAAACCCTCCGGCAAAACCCTCCGGCATAAGCAAGCCTGCCCTCGGCATGGATTGCCGGGTCAAGCCCGGCAATGACGCAAAGAAAGATTCTTCCCGCGACGCGGATGCGTCCGAGCTATGGCGACGTCATTCCAAAAACTCCCGCACAGCAGGATCGCGTCACGCCTCAAGCCAGCGGTGGGACCGGCTTTCGGCTCAATCTTGCTCCGGCAAGTAGGGTGGGTTAGCCGCGGAGCGGCGTAACCCACCATGTTCTTGCGGTG
This sequence comes from uncultured Alphaproteobacteria bacterium, assembly GCA_963832605.1. Lineage (GTDB taxonomy): Bacteria > Pseudomonadota > Alphaproteobacteria > Rhizobiales > Xanthobacteraceae > BOG-931. The sequence continues at coordinate 222,814 of CAWHUO010000019.1, forward strand.
GGTTTCGCTTCGCTCTACCCACCCTACAAATCTTCCGGCAATCGAAAGGAAGCGGAACGCCGACAAACGTGTGTGTCCATCCTCCGCATCTTGCGATGCGGCACGCACCCAGCGGGGTGCGTTCGCCTGTCGGCGTTCCACCACGGCGCTTGCTGCAGCGAGCGAACGCCACAGCTCAGCTCCAGATACGCGCTTCCTGGGACTCGGTCGGGCGCACGGCCCCGATGGTTCGAAAGACCGTGCGCTTTGCAACGCATGACACAACATCACGCGTCACCAGCGGGCGTTACCCGCTCCTTCCTGTCCCAGTCCAGCGGGTTTCCCCGCAGACCGGTCATCATGCCGGCCGGGCGTAATTCCCCGGAGCCGCCCGGGAGCGGCGGTGACGAGCCGCCGCCCGCGGGAACCGCACTCGCTCCGTCAGCCGGTGTCGCCGGCTGACGTCCTCTCGGCGAGCGAGATTTTTTAGCGTGTAACTGAAAGAGGGACGAATGTCAAGAGGCGTCACTACGCGGGCGACGGCCGTGTGTGGAACCGCTGGTAGCGAAGAGCGACTTTGAAATTTGGACAAACAACGGTCGGGTGAACCGCATAGCTCGCGGACGGACTATCTTGCCGACGGCGAGCGCGAAGTAGGCGAGCGCTTCGTCGGCATCGCGTCGGATAGGCTCAGTGGGTGGTGTTCGAGCGCAGCAGCGATCAGCTCGCCAAGCTGAAGGACACCACGCTCGATCCCGACAAGCCGGAAATCTTTCTTGCGTGGGTTGACGGCTGGGTTGCCGCCCCGCGGCCAGCCTTCCACAATCACCGCTATGGCAAAAAGCGATTCGCACGGAATCCGGGAGAACCCGGTGGCCGCCCCGGCGGGGCGAGCGCCCATAGCGTCCATCGCCGCGCGAAAGGTGGTGTTTATTAGCCACGCGAACCCTGAAGACAACGCCATTACGGCCTGGTACGGGGCGCGCCTTACCGGCGCGGGGTACGAGGTGTGGAGCGACCTCACGCGTCTCCTCGGGGGCGAGGAAATGTGGCTCGATATCGACGACGCGTTGCGCTTCCACGCGCGCAAAGTAGTCGCGCTGCTTTCCCGGGGCGCCGTCGATCCGCGAAAAGAGGGCATTCGCGCAGAACTTGATCGCGCGCATGCCTATCGAAAGCAACTCGACGACCGGCGGTTCATCATCCCGGTGAGAATCGATGACGTACCCTTTGATGAGCTTCCACCGACCATCGGCAACCGAACGATAATCGATGCGCGTACCAACCACGCGACGGCGCTAGCGCGCGTGATAGAGATTCTGGAAAAGGACGGGGTGGCCCGTTCGACGGCGCCTTCAGCGGATGCTCTCTTTCACTGGCAGCGGGCGTTCGCGCCTAAAGATCAGAGCGTTGAGGCGGGGAGCGATCATCTCATCTCGAACTGGTTTCCCCTGACGAGCCTGCCTAAGACGATTTCATTCTACGAAATCAATCGTCCCCTCAGGAACCCGATTACCGAGCCCGCCACGATCGCGAAGGAGCACTACCTCCCTGTGACTGCATATATGCGCCGCCTGGTCGCCTTCGCTCCCTGGGATGCTGTTCAGGCGCCGCTTGCCGAAAGCACGCCGATTAAGCTTGAGCGATCTATGCCGCTCACGGTCTTCATGAACGGTGGAGACAAAGAACTGACCTTGCCGAAGAGCGAGCCAGGAAAAATTCTGGTCAGCCTGCTCCGCCAGTCTTTCGATTGCTTGGCCGCTGAGAAAGGACTGAGGCCTTATGTGCTGAGCGAGCGAAAGACGGCTTGGTGGATTCCCGACGGGTTGATGCCGGAGAACAAAGCTCACTTCACCCGTGCAAGTGGGCTGACTGGCTGGCGGCAGCTGTCGGGCATGTATGGCCGGCGCGAGCGGCATCCCGGAGGTGAGTACGTCCGGCGCGAGTGGCTTTGGCATTTCGGGGTCAACGGAGTGCCAATGCTTGGCGACCCGCAGGCGGCGCGGCTTTTCCAGCGCGTGCGCACGAAAATGCCAGGTCTCGGCCCTTCGGTGACGATCCGTTCTGTAATCGGTCCTCGGGAGTCAGGCAGGCGCTAATTGCGTCGGAAGGTCCGCGGCAGGGAGCGACCCAAAGCGGGCCTGACGCGTCGGCGCAGTTCGTCGGGCGAGTCGCGCGATTAAGCGGGAACGTACGTCAACCTGATCACGTCCTCGCCAACGAGATCGCTGGCCACAAGGCGGAGCGGCGGCCGGGGGCCGGCGAAGAATGGCTTGCCGCGACCAAGCACGATGGGGTGGAGGTAGAGTCGATACTCATCAATAAGCCCGAGGTCGGTCAGGCTTCGTGCCAAGTCTGGTCCGGCAACTTCAATCTCCCCAACGAGCTGAGCCTTCAGCCCGCGTATCACCGTCTCGATGTCATCCTCGACAAGAGTGGCGTTGGGGCCGACCGACTTCAACGAGCGCGACACGACCCACTTCGGCTGGCGCCGCCACGCCGCCGCGAAGTCGCGTTCCTCCGCGACCCACTCCGGTTGGTCATCGTCCCAATAACGCATGACTTCGTACATGCGGCGGCCATACACACTGCCCGTCAGGTCGCGCACTTGCTCTATGAAGTGACGAAAGAGCGCGGGGCTTGGCCGCATTTCAAGGTGGTCGACGTAGCCGTCCAGGGATTGGTTCAATCCAAATACGAGCTTCGCCATGTTGCAAAATCTCCACCCCAGGTTCTTCAGAACAGCTTGAGCCGGCGTTACGCACCTTGCGGAGACGGTCGATTGCCCCCATGTCGCGAACGCTCACGGCATGGACTGCGCCGGCGTCACCGAAAACCGCGGGGCCCAGGCCGGCGGCTCGATCCTCAACGGACTTGCCGCAAGAAGTTATCCGGTGCTTCGAATGTGAAATTTCGACCTAAAAGTCTTTTGCTACCGCGTCCGCCAGATGGTCCAATATATTTCCCCAGCCCGTCGTATGACCTTCACAAATTGCCAGCGTCGGTAGACGCTCGTGGGTCAGCACGAGGTCGGTTTCATCGCCGCGCGGAATGAGTTCGACGGTTACCAACGTATTCACATTGTTCGTCAGCGGGCCAATCCACGTGAACACAAGCTTGCGCGGCCGCTCGACTTGCACATAGGTGCCGGATACTTCGCGGCTTGATTCCTGCCGATGACATGACAAGGCTGAAGGCTCCGCCAGGGCGGAGGTCACAGCTCGCCTTGCAATCGACCGCGCCCGGATAGGGGCTCATCCACCGAGCCATCAAATCGGGTTTGGTCCACAGGTCGAAGATCTGCTCCGCCCCGGCGCTGAGGCGCCGGCGGACCTGCACGATCGCGCCCGTCGTGTCACCGCGAACCACGCTTGCGATCCTTCGGCCCCACCTTGTGGTCCTTCTTGAGCTCGCGCAGCAGGCGTTCCATGGCGTCCAGCCGCCCCTCCCAATAGCGGCGCATCCGCTCGATCCAGCCATCGACCTCGTCCAGCGAACGGGTATTGATGGAGAGAATGTGGTCGCGCCCTTTCCTGTGCCGCTCGACCACGCCGCTCGCTTCCAGCACGCGGATGTGTTTCGACACCGCGTTCAAAGACATATCGAAGGGTTCGGCGACCTCGGTCACGCGCGCCTCGCTGCGTGAGAGCCGTTCGATAATCGCCCGCCGCGTCGGATCGGCTAACGCGGCGAATACCGCGTCGAGGCGCGCGGCGCGCGAAGCGGCTTCCTTCCGGGCTTCGACCTCAATCATGGCGATCTGCAATTCTAAAAATATTCTACCCAAAGGTTGACAATTTTTCAAGTCGGCGCTTTATTCAACCTGCCGGTTGAACCGGTTTGATCAATGAAGGAGGGCTCGATGCTCAATAAACGCGTTGCCGCTGCGGCCGCAGCGGTCGCATTTCTGTCAGCTGGCTTCGCCCCGGCGCGGGCCGAGCCGGTCAAGAACGTCGTCCTCGTCCACGGGGCCTTCGCCGACGGTTCCGGATGGCGGGACGTCGCCGACATTCTTGTCAAAGACGGCTATACGGTCAGCGTGGTGCAGGAGCCGCTGACATCACTCGCCGACGACGTCGCAGCGACCAAAAGGGTGCTGGATCTGCAACAGGGCCCGACAGTTCTGGTCGGCCACAGCTATGGCGGGATGGTCATCACCGAAGCGGGCAATGCGCCGAATGTCGTCGGCCTCGTCTACATCGCCGCTTTCATCCCCGACCAAGGCGAGAGTGCAGTCGGCCTGCTCTCGCAGGCCCCCGCCGCCAACAAGGACATGCGCGCCACTAAGGACGATTTCCTGTACCTTGAGCCGGCCGCCTTCGCCGCCGATTTCGCCGCTGACGTCCTGCCCGCCCAGGCGAACTTCATGGCACATTCCCAGCAGATGCTGGCCAAGGCCGCCGGCGGCGCGCCAGTGACAGCGGCCGCGTGGCACCAGAAGAAGAGCTGGGCGCTGATCGCAACTCTAGACCACAACATCAATCCCGATCTCGAGCGCACCATGGCCAAGCGGGCCGGCAGCGAAACGATCGAGGTTCCCGCCAGCCACGCGGTCTACGTTTCCAAGCCAAATGAAGTGGTGCGTTTGATCGAACGGGCGGCAAAGGCGTCTGCCCCGTAACCCGCAAGCGGCTGGCCGCACTCGGTCGATCTGGATATGTTCACCTGGCGATTGCGTGGTGGCCTGAACTCGCTGTGCGGCGTTGTCATACGGGAGACACCGGAAGATGGTCGGCGCCGTCAATGAGCAATTGTTGGACCAACGTCTGGCCGCGCTTGAAGCAGCCCGGGCGTGGAGTCCACGGCTCATATCAAAGCTCGAGAGTCACATTCGCACCGCAGACGATCTGGCTTTATTCCGGATCAATGCCTTCAGCTTTGCCGAGGAGCGCCATCTAGCCGAGAACGAAATCATCGACCTGTTTCTTCATGCCACGGCTCTCGGCCTTTTCTCGATGGATTGGTCGCTGTACTGTCCGCAATGTTGCTGCGTGGTCGAGAGCTTCCGCAGCTTGAAGAGCCTGCACAATCACTATCACTGCCCGTTCTGCCAGGTTGGGTATGACGCCGCGCTCGATGAATATATCGCGGTCGCGTTCACAGTCAGTCCGAATATCCGCAAGATACAGTTTCATGACCCCGACCAACTCTCGGCCTGGGATAAGTTTTTCAAGACACAGAATACGGCCGAAGGCCTGTTGCCCGATGGTCAGCCGTTGGTGAATGCCAAGGCGGCGCTGGCGCGGTCGGTGACCTATCTGCCGCCGGGTGAGACCACGTCCATCGAAATCGAGGCTAATGAAGGCACTGTCGTTGGCTCCTGTCCGCTCGGGAGAGCGGCGATTATGGTCTCGATCGTCGGAGCGCCGGTTTCAGCTCCGCAGGTTGTGCCCGTCGCTTATGGCGATGATAAAGTGGACGTCCACGACGTGCACGAGATGGCGCCCGGCAAGATTGTTTTTATGCTCGCGAACAAGACCTCGGAGCGCGGCATATTTGCCATCGCCGTGCTGCCGCCGGGTTTCGACATGGGCGGCGCCCCAGTCCATTTTATCCCGTTTCTCAACGGCAAACGTCTGCTGACCACGCAGGCCTTTCGCGATCTCTTCCGTTCCGAGGTCATCAGGGCGCGGGAGGGAATTGGGATCAAGGACATCACGCTTCTCTTCACGGATCTCAAAGGGTCAACCGCACTCTATGACCGCATCGGCGACCTCAATGCCTTTGCTCTCGTCCAGCGGCATTTCGATCTCCTGCAGGATGTCGTGGTTCGCCACAATGGCGCGATCATCAAGACCATTGGCGATGCCGTCATGGCCACATTCCTGGAACCTGCCGACGCGGTCGCTGGGGCTCTTTCGATGCGCAATGAGATCGATACTTTCAACGGCAAACAGGCTGACCGTGCTCTCATTCTCAAGATCGGGATCCATAAAGGCGCGGCGATTGCAGTAACGTTGAACGAACGGCTCGATTATTTCGGCCAGACGGTCAACATTGCGGCGCGCGTGCAGCAGCTCGCGGATGCGGAAGAGATTTTTGTTTCAGAAGATGTCTATTCAGCTGAAGGCGTGCAGGCGCTGCTTGGTTCCCGGGAAGTCGTGTCAAGCGTCTCCAAGCTAAAGGGCGTTCAGCAGGACCTGCGCGTGTTCCGTATCGCCAAGGACCTGGCGGCTTTGTGATCATGCTCTAGGCCTATCCGCCGAACTCGCGGGCATCGAGGATCGTGCCGGTCTGCGCGCCTTCGACGGCGGCGACATAAGCATTGGCCACGGTAGCGGCGGCGAGCCCCGGCGCCGGATCCATGCCGAGCTTGACCATCGTCTCCTTCACCCATGGCGGGCTCACCGCATTGAGCCGCAGGCGGCGCGGCATTTCCAGCGCGGCCGAGCGCACGAAGCCTTCCAGGGCGGCATTGACCATCGAGATCGAGGCGGCGCCGCGCATCGGCTGCATCGCGAGAACGCCGGTGGTGAGCGTGATTGAGCCGCCGTCGTTGAGCGCCGCGGCAGCGGCGCGGGCGAGCGCGACTTGCCCCATCAGTTTGCTGCGCAGGCCGAGCTGATAATCGGCGTCGGTCAATTCGGCGAACGGCTTGAACACGGCGTTGCCGGCGCACGACATCTACGGCGTCGACGTTGCTCAAGCCTGAAAACATGGCGCGGATCGAGGCCGGGTCGTCAATGTCGACCTTCACCTCGCCATGGCGCGAGGCGCGCACGACCTCGTGCCGGCTGGCGGCAAGCGCGTTCGCGACAGCGGCGCCGATAGTGCCGGTTGCCCCGATGACGATGATTTTCATGACGCTTTGACCTCTCGCTTGGCGTTGCGTTGGAGCGGCAAGTTTAAAGCTATTTTTCGCGCCGCGCCGCCCGGGGCAGGGGGAGGGCGGCGATTTCTCTCCCGCCCGGGGCCCCTGTCTCGAAAACGGCCGTGGCGTCGCGGCTAATCATAAGTAGTAGGGGCCATGCTCTGCTCTTCAAATTCGCGTTTTATGAACTAATATCGGGCTGGCGGCGGGCTTGGGGGAGAACGCAGCATGCCAAAGATCGACGATTACGGTCGAGGCGCGCTCGATTTTATCGAGGGCCTGGAAAAGCTCAGGACCGTGGATTCGGTGATGGATGCCATGGAGCGGGCATTCAACGGCTTCGGCTTCGAAACCATCATTCTCACCGGCGTACCGAATCCCGAGCAGCGTCTGGAGCACGTTGTGCTGGCGAAGCGCTGGCCGGCCGAATGGTTCAAAATCTACACCGCCAATGAGTATGTCCGGGTCGATCCAGCAGTACGGCATTTACGGCGAACAGTGAATCCGTTCGAGTGGTCCGAAGCGCCATATGATGCGGGGACAGAACCGCGCGCCGCCGGGGTGATGCGCCGGGCGGTCGAATTCGGCATGGCCCATGGCTTCGCGGTGCCGATTCATAACCTCACCGGATACGAGGCCTGCGTTTCGCTCGGCGGCAAACATTTGGATCTCAACGTCCGCAGCAAAGCGGCAATTCATCTCATGGGGATGTACGGTTTCGACCGTGTTCGCCGGATCATCGTGCCGCCGATCAAGGCGCATCGGCTGACGCCCCGCGAGCGGGAGGTCATTGCCTGGTCGTCGCAAGGGAAGTCAGCGTGGGAGATCGGCGAAATTCTCAACATCAATCAACGAACGGTCGAGGCGCACGCTGCCAGCGCGCGCCAGAAACTTGGCGCGACCAACGCGACGCACGCGGTTGCAATCGCTATCCGCGAGCGGCTGATCGAGCCCTGATACCGACCCCGTAAATTTCCCAATACTCAGAATTGGCGTGTTGCGTCAGCCTTCTCTGCCAATCGGCAGAAGGAGGACGCCACATGATCCACGTCATCTCGGCCGCTAACAGGCATCTCTACGAAGATGTTATCGAGGCCCACTACCGCATCCGGCACGACATATTCGCCGGCGAGCGAGGCTGGAAAGCACTCACGCGTCCCGATGGGCGCGAAGTCGACGCATACGACAATCAGGACACCGTCTATCTGCTCGCCATGGAGCGCGAGCGGATCATCGGCGGCAATCGCTTATATCCAACGCTGAAACCGACGATGATGGAGGAGATTTTCCCCCACCTCACCATCCGCGGTATCCCCTCCGGTCCGACGATCTGGGAGTGGTCGCGGCTGTTCGCCATAAAGGAAAGGCGCGAAAGCAAGCTCTATTTCGAGCTCATGGCGAGCCTGCATGAGTTCTGTCTCGACGAAGGCATAACAGAACTGAGCGGCGTCATGGAAACCTGGTGGCTGCCGCGCCTGCAGCAGCTGGAATTCACCGTCCACGCCCTGGGGCTGCCGGCACTCGTCGAGAATCAAATGACGATGGCGGCGCGCTTTGTGATCAGCAGCGAGACCCTCGAGCACATCAAGTCGATGGCCAACATCGAAGGCTCGGTATTGGTCCGCCGCGGACCGCAGCATTCGCTCGTTGATCGCGCCCTGAGGATGCAGCGCCAGGCGGGGGCGAAAGCCTCATGAGTACGCGCGTCCATTGAGGTGCTTCGGTTTCGGATCGGCAATCCGCTCAGCAAAATCAACAAGAGCGACGCGAAGCAAGGGATCGTGGATTTGCATGAACGCTTTGACGAGCCGCAAGCCTTCGACAATCCGGTCATCGGAGGTTCCCGGGTCGAAAACATGGATGGTTTCCGTAGTCGGATCGTTCTTGGGCATAGCACCTGGTTCTTCCGCGAAAGACTTGGGTCTGAAGATGGGACAGTAAAGATGGCACGAAACAGCGACGAAGTTATAGTCCTGTTAGCGAAGATCGACCATGCAATCGCGGAAGCCGAAAGGCTTGAATTGAAGACCTCGGCCTATCTGCTGCGAATGGTGCGATTGGACATGATAGCCGCGTGCTACGGGAATGGGGAAGATGATCGTCCCGCGCGTCAAGCGGTAACACAGTAGCGGACGACACAAGGGCAAACTTTGAATTGGCAGGGCAGTCGGTCGCGAACGCGTCGCCTCACGACTTCGAGCGCGCTTTGAGGGCGTCGATCCAGGGTTTGGCCGCTTTCTCGCCGGCGGCGCGGGTGTCGGCGTCGAGACTGTTGACGAAGTCGTCGAGCATAAGATCGGTCTCGCCGCCGGCCTTGGAGATCAAGTGCCACTTGGTGGCTTCGACCGGATTTTTCGGCGCGCCGCGGCCATCGGCGAGGATGCGCGACAGCCGATCCTGCGCGACCGGGTTGCCCTTGATCGCTGCCTTGCGAAACAGCGCCGCGGCACCAGCCTCGTTCTTGGCGACACCGGTACCGTTGAACAGCGCGATCGCGTACTCGACCTCGGCGTCGGTATTTTCGGCGATCGCAGCCGACCCCCACAGCCGCACCGCTTGAGCGATGTCCAAGGGGACGCCCCGGCCCTCTTTGTAGAAGGTGCCCAGCGCGTATTGCGCTTCCGGGTTGCCAGCGGCCGCGGCGACGTGAAGGAGTTCCGCGGCGCGCTTGAAATCCTGCGGGAACAATTGACCCTCGATGTAAAGCAGCGCGAGGTCGTAGGCGGCAAGCGGATGGCCGAGCTTGGCGGCGGCGGCGAGCCATTTGGCGCTGGCGTCGCGGTCGCGCGGGCCGCCGCGGCCTTGCAGCGCGAACATCGCCAGCGCGAACATGGCGTCGCGGTCGCCGCGGTTGGCGGCGAGCTTGTACCATTCGGCCGCCTTGGCATCGTTCTGCGGCACGCCCAAGCCGCCGGAATAAAGCTCGCCGAGCAGCGTCATCGCCTTCACGTCGCCTTTGTCCTCGACGCGGTGCGTCGCCAGCGCGAAGGCGGTGAGGAAATAACCGCGCTGGAACGCACCATAGGCCATGTCGAGCTCGGCGGCATTTCCGCGAGCCGTAGCCGCTCCCGGACTCTGCGCCGGCGTGCCGTTCGGGGCGGCGGAGGGATTGGCGGTGGGCTCGCGCGGTCGGTGATGGCCCGGCGCGGGCTTCGCCGGCGCGGAAGTTTCCGGCGTCTGCGCCGACGCCGGCGTTAGTGCCGAAACAAGAATCGCTGCCAGCGCCAGCGTCGCGGCCGCAACGTGGCTTGCAATCCGGATCATCAATCGGCTCCAGGCGGCGCTTCGCGGCGAGTCCTTCGGCAGCGGCTTTCACCGCTGCGATCGGCCCTTCGGGATGCGTCCATATCCAATCACCGAGCGCGACGAAATCGGCGCCGGCCTGCGCGAGCGGAGCGACCTCGTCGAGACTTGCGGCATAGCCCACGCATGGCTGCTCGAATACTTCGGCCCACCACGCAATACGTTCCTCGATGGCGTCGAATGGCGGGCGGCCGCGCAAGCGATCGGGCTCGCCGAACATCACGTAATCGACGCCAGCCTCGCCTGCGAGCATGGCATCATGACGGCTGTGCAAGCCGCCGGCCCCGGCGATGCGCTCGGGTTTGAGCGTGCCGATCGCGGCGGTCAGCGCTTCGATGCCGGTGAGATGGGCGCCGTCGGTGCCGGCGCGGACCGCGATCTCGGGATGGCCATCGAGGAGAAGCGCAACATCCTGGCGCTGAACGACGGCGGCGACCGCTTTGGCGCGATTGGTCAGCGTGCGCTCGTCGCCCGGTTCGAGGCGAAGCAGAACGGCGGCGATATCGCCGGCGTCCAGCGTTGCGGCGAGGTCGTGGGCAAACGACGCCGGATCGCCGAGTTGCGGCGTGACCAGATAAAGCCGCGGGCGAGGCGTTATCCGCCCCCGCGAAGCGGGGGGAGGATGTTCTGTCACGCCGCCTTCCGTTCCAGGTCGGCTTTCCACTCGCCGAGCGTGGCAAGGCCGTTCATGCGGGCGCGGTGGCCGAAGGCGCGCTGCGCCGTCGCGACGTTCTCGGGTTTGCCCGACCACGCCTTTTGCGGCGCTGCCTGTAGCGCGCGGCCGTAGGAGAAGGTCACGCGCCACGGCAGCGGACCCAATTTGTTGATGGCGTCGAGATGCGCGGTCGCTTCCTCGTCGGACTGACCGCCGGAGAGAAAAGCGATGCCGGGAACGGCGGCCGGCACGGCAGCCTTGAGCACCCGCAGCGTCTTCTCCGCGACCTCTTCGACCGAGGCGCGCTTCTGCGACTTCTTGCCCGGCACTACCATGTTCGGCTTGAGCACCATGCCTTCGAGCGGAACGCGCTGGTAGAACAGCTGCTCGAACACGGTGTTGAGCACCCAAGCTGTGATCATCGCGCAGCGGTCGATGTCGTGGTCGCCGTCCATCAGCACCTCGGGCTCGACGATGGGCACGATGTCTTCGTCCTGGCACAGCGCGGCGTAGCGCGCGAGCGCGTTCGCGTTGGTCATGAGCGCGCCATAGCTCGGGATGCCGGGTCCGATATCGATCACCGCCCGCCACTTGGCGAATTTGGCGCCCAGCCCGCGATATTCGATCAGCCGTTCGCGCAGGCCATCCAGGCCTTCGGTGATCAGTTCGTTGGGATGGAACGGCAGCGGCTTGGTGCCTTTGTCGACCTTGATGCCGGGGATGGAGCCCGCCTGCTCGATCACCTTGACCAGCGGCGTGCCGTCCTTGGCGTTCTGGCGGATGGTCTCGTCGTAAAGAATGACCCCGGAAATGTGTTTCGACATCGCGTCGCCGCTGCGGAACAGCATTTCGCGGTAATCGCGCCGCGCGATCGGGGTCGAACTCCACCCCAATGGCGTCGAAGCGTTTCTTGATGGTCGAGGTCGATTCATCGGCGGCCAGGATGCCGCGGCCGGGGGCGACCATTGCCTCCGCGACCTTGTTCAATTCGGCGAGGTTCATCGCGCCCTCCTTGCTTGTCCGCGCTTTTAAGTCCCGGCGGCGTCGGCGTATTTTACCCTATTCGCGTGTGGTAGTGGGAGTCTCCGCTAGCATAAGGACCTGAACGCCCGGCAGCGTCTTGCCCTCCAGGGACTCGAGGAAGGCGCCGCCCGCCGTCGATACGTGGGTGAGACGGCTCGTCACGCCGGCAATGTTGAGCGCCGCCACCGTGTCGCCGCCACCGGCAAAACTGACAAGCCGGCGGTCCTGCGTGAGTTCCGCCACCGCCTCGGCGACTTCGATGGTGCCGTTGTCGAACGGCTCGTATTCAAAGGCGCCGAACGGGCCGTTCCAGACCAGCGTCTTTGAACGCGCCAGCACCGAGACGACGGACTCGATGCTGCGCGGCCCGATGTCGAGGATCATGTCGCTGGGGCCGACTGCGTCCACCGACACGACCCGCGACGGGGCGTGCTCGGCGAGCTTTTGCGCCACGACCACATCCACCGGCAGCACGATTTCCCGATCGAGCGATTTCGCTTTGGCGAGGATGTCGCGCGCCGACGAAATGAGATCGTTCTCGCACAGCGACTTGCCGATCGGCTTGCCCTGGGCCGCAAGGAAGGTGTTGGCCATGCCGCCGCCGATGATCAGCGTCTCGACCTTGATCAGCAAATGGCCGAGGAGATCGAGCTTGGTCGAGATCTTGGCGCCGCCGACAATCGCCGCCACCGGATGCTGCGGCGTCTCGAAGGCGCGATGCAGCGCATCGAGTTCCGCCTTCATGGCGCGACCGGGATAGGCCGGCATGCCGGAAACCGTCACCACCGCGGTGTTGGACGCGTGCTCGCGGTGAGCGGCCGAGAAGGCATCGTCGACGAAGATGTCGCCCAAAGCCGCAAGCTGCTTGGCGAAGTTTTTGTCGTTTTTTTCTTCCTCGGGGTGAAAGCGGGTATTTTCCAGACAGAGAATGTCGCCGTTCTTCATGGCGGCGACGGCCGCTTCCGCCTTCGGACCCACGCAGTCTTCGGCGAAGCCGACGGGCCTTTTCACAATGCGCGCCACCTCGGCCGCGACCGGACGCAGCGAATACAGCGGATCGGGCCCCTTTTTGGGGCGGCCGAAATGCGAGAGCAAAATCACCTTCCCGCCCTTGGCGGCGAGCTCGATGATGGTCGGCGCGATTTCTTCAATGCGGGTCGAATCCGTGATCTTGCCGTCGAGCATCGGCACGTTGAGGTCGACGCGCAGCAGCACGCGTTTTCCTTTAACGTCGGCGTCGTCGAGATTGCGGAAGGGCATGGCAGACGCGTTCGGCTAAAGCTTGCCCATCGCCACTGCGGTATCGACCATGCGATTGGAGAAGCCCCACTCATTGTCGTACCACGACATCACCCGCACGAAGGTGCCGTCGATCACCTTGGTCTGGTCCATGTGGAAGACGCTGGAATGCGGGTCGTGATTGAAGTCGCTCGAGACGTTGGGCGCGTCGGTATAGCCGAGAATGCCCTTGAGCTGTTGCTGAGTTGCGCGTTTGACCGCGGCGTTGATCTCGTCCTTTGAGGTCGCCCGCTTGGCGACGAAGTTGAAATCGATCACCGAGACGTTCGGCGTCGGCACGCGGATGGAAACGCCGTCGAGCCTGCCGGCAAGCTCTGGCAGTACCAGGCCAACCGCCTTCGCCGCGCCGGTCGAGGTCGGGATCATGTTGATGGCGGCGGCGCGCGCTCGATAAAGATCCTTGTGCACCTGATCGAGCGTCGGCTGGTCGTTGGTGTAGGAGTGAATCGTGGTCATGAAACCCTTGTCGATGCCGACGGCGTCATTGAGCACTTTGGCCACCGGCGCGAGACAATTGGTCGTGCACGAGGCGTTGGACACGACCGTGTGCGCCTTGGTGAGCTTGTCGTGGTTGACGCCGTAAACGACGGTGAGATCGGCGCCGTCGGCCGGCGCCGAGATCAGCACGCGCTTGGCGCCGGCTTGCAGATGCGCCGCGGCCTTCTCCTTCGACGTGAAAATGCCGGTGCATTCGAGCGCGATGTCGATGCCGAGTTCCTTCCACGGCAACTGCGTCGGGTCCTTGTGCGCCGTGACCTTGATGGGGCCGTTGCCGCAATTGATGGTGTCGCCTTTGACCGTGACCTCGCCGGGGAAGCGGCCGTGCACCGAGTCGTAGCGGAGCAGGTGGGCGTTGGTCTCGACCGGTGCGAGATCGTTGATGGCGAGGATTTCGATGTCCTGGCGGTTCGCTTCAACCGCCGCACGTAGAATATTGCGGCCGATGCGGCCGAACCCGTTGATGGCTACGCGAACCGACATTCCCGGTCTCCTTAGTCACGGCCCCGAAATCAATGCCTCAAGCGCGTCAACGCCGCTTCGGCCACCTTCTCGGGGGTAATGCCAAAATGCCGGTAAAGCTCCTTGTACGGCGCGCTGGCGCCGAACGAGGTCATGCCGACAAAAGCTCCCGCCGAGCCGATGATGGCGTCCCAGCCCTGGCGGATGCCGGCTTCGACCGCAACATTGACCTTGGCTTGGCCGACAATCGCCGCACGCTCCGCCTCGGGCAGGGCGAGGAAAAGCTCGAAGCACGGCACCGAAACGACGCGCGCCGCAATGTTGCGCGCGGCGAGGAGCTTTTGTGCCGCCACCGCGATGGCGACTTCCGAGCCGGAGGCAAACAGCGACACGGCAGCGGCGCCATCTCCTGCTGCAACCAGCTCGTAGGCGCCTTGCGCGCAGCGATTGCGTGCGTCAAAGACTTGGCGCAGCTGCGGCACGTTCTGCCGCGTCAAAGCGAGCACGCTGGGCGCGTCTTTCATTTCTAGTGCCAGTTGCCAGCATTCAATCGTCTCGACCGCATCGCAGGGGCGGAAGACTTTCAGGTTCGGGATGGCGCGCAAAGCGGCGAGCTGCTCGACCGGCTGGTGGGTCGGCCCGTCTTCGCCGAGCCCGATGGAGTCGTGCGTCATCACATGGATGACGCGCTGGCCCATCAGCGCGGCAAGCCGAATGGCCGGCCGGCAATAATCGGAGAATACGAGGAAGGTGCCGGAATAGGGAATGATGCCGCCATGCAGCGCCATGCCGTTCATGGCCGCGGCCATGCCGTGCTCGCGCACGCCGTAATGGATGAAGCGCCCGGAATAATCCGCAGCGCTCAGAACCTTCATGGCTTTGGTTCGCGTATTGTTGGAGCCGGTGAGATCGGCCGAGCCGCCGATCATTTCCGGCAGTACAGCCGTCAGCGTTTCGAGCGCGAGTTCGGACGCGGAACGGGTGGCGATCTCCTTCGGCGCCTCGGCGAGCTTTTGCTTGGCCGCGCCGACCGCTGCCGCGAGCGCTTCCGTCGGCAGCGCCCCGCGCGTGCGGCGTTCGAACTCGGCGCGCTTTGTCGGATCGAGCGCGGCGAGGCGTTGCTGCCATGCTAGCCGTGCCGGCCGGCCGCGCTCACCGGCGGCGCGCCATGGCTCGCGGATGGCGGCGGGAATCTCGAACGCGGGCGCGTGCCAGTTGAGCTTCTCGCGCGTCGCCGTGATCTCGTCGGCACCGAGCGCCGAGCCGTGGGCTTTTTCGGTGCCGGCTTTGGTAGGCGCCCCGAAGCCGATGGTGGTGCGGCAGGCGATCAATGACGGCCGGTCGGATTTTTTCGCGGCTTCCAGCGCCGCGGTGATGGCGGCCGGATCGTGGCCGTCGATGCGGGTCGCCGCCCAGCCGGCCGATTCAAAACGCCTGACCTGATCGACGCTGTCGGCGAGCGCTAGCGGCCCGTCGATCGAGATGCCGTTATCGTCGAACAGCACGATAAGCTTGTTGAGCTTCAGATGCCCGGCGAGCGCGATCGCTTCCTGGGAAATGCCTTCCATCAGGTCGCCGTCCGAGGCGAGCACATAGGTCGCATGATCGACGATGTCGGAGCCGAACAGCGCGGCGAGATGGCGCTCCGCGATCGCCATGCCGACCGCGTTGGCAAGCCCCTGGCCGAGCGGGCCGGTCGTGGTCTCGATGCCGGGCGTGTGGTGGTATTCGGGATGGCCGGGCGTCAGCGAGCCGAACTGGCGGAAGCGCTTAATCTCCTCGATCGTCATCTTCTCGTAGCCGACGAGATGCAACAGCGCGTACAGCAGCATCGAGCCGTGGCCGGCCGAGAGCACGAAGCGGTCGCGGTCGGGCCAGGCCGGTTCGGCCGGATCGAATTTGAGGAAGCGCGTGAACAACACCGTGGCGATGTCGGCCGCGCCCATCGGCAGGCCCGGGTGACCGGACTTCGCCTGCTCGACCGCGTCCATGGCCAACGCGCGAATGGCGTTGGCCATGCGATCATGTTCGGCGCGCGACTGCGGTCCCGCGCCGGCGGCGGAAATACGGGAGTTCTGGGCGAGGACTGTGCTCGCCGCGAGCAGACGGTCCGGCATCGTCATGGAGCGGGCCAAGCGCGGCGCGATTTAAGAAACCGCCGCGATCACGAGAACAGGCCGCGCACAGATAGCATGCGACACTTTGAAGTCAAATGTGCGGAAGGCCCGCCAAAGCCGTCATGTACAGCGCCTGGGGAAAATTGCTTTCGGCGTTGACGCTCCTCCTCGATGCGACGTAAGCTTCTGTTGGTAAATAATTGCCGTCGCACAGTTTTCACTGCGATGCGTCGGTGCGATGGCCGCCAGCTGGATGGCCAAAATGAGCGAGACCGCTTCCGTCGAGATCGCCAGCCGTCGCCTCGCACTCGCGCTTGACGCGCTCGAAGCGGCGGCGGAGCAGCGCGGCGAGACCGACCGCAGTCATGAGGAACTGGCGACGCAGATTCAGGCGCTCGGTACCGACCGGGCGCGGCTCGCCAGCGAGCTCGATCAGGCGACCGCGCGCTCACGCGGGCTCGAAACCGCCAATCGCGAAGTTGCGCAGCGGATTGGACAAGCGATCGAAACGATCCGCAGCGTGGTCGAGAATAAGGATTAAGAAGAAGATCTCTCGCGAACAGCCCGAGGCAGACGAAGCAAGAGGCGAGGGAGGCCAGGGTGGACATGGGCGAGGTCAGCGTCAGCATCAACGGGCGGCAGTTCCGCATGGCCTGCGAGGATGGTCAGGAAGACCATCTGGCGCATCTTGCTCGGGAGCTCGACGCCCGCATCGACGGTCTACGTACCAAATTCGGTGAGATCGGCGACACCCGGCTCACCGTGATGGCGGCGATCACCATTGCCGACGAGCTTTCCGAAATGGGACTGCGCATCAAGCGGCTGGAAGCCGACCTTGCCGCGGCGCAGGAAGCGCAAGTCGCGGCCGCCGATCGCAGCAAACTCACGCAGGTCGCGGTGGCCGCAGCGCTTTCTTCCGCCGCCGAGCGCATCGAGAGCGTGACCCAAAAACTCAATCAGACCGTCGGCGGCAATGGCGTTGCGCTGGGGTAGGGCGCGATGAGATTTATTTAACTCGTCATGCCCGCGCATAGCCGTTCGAAGAACGGCATCGCGGAGCCTGTCATCGGGCCGGCCACTTCGGGCCGGACCCGTTGGCTCGCCTATGTCGCGGGCATCCACGTCGTCAACGCCGTGCAACGTTCCTCAACGCTGTGCAACAAAGACGTGGATGGCCGGAACAAGTCCGGCCATGACGAAGCAATAATGGCACGAACCTAAGTTCATCACGCCTCCAGGCACGCGCGGGGACCGGCAAATTCGGTCCTCGCGCCCTTGCGCGGTCAGCCGCAGGTCCACACAAAGCCGATCGGGGAAGGCGCCCAGCAGCTGCCGACGCCATAAGGCCACCAGCGGCCGCCGTACCAGCGGCGGGCGTGACCGTACCAGACGCCGCCATAATAGCGTCCGCCAACGCGATACGGGCCGCCGTGGACCACGACCCGCCCGCGCGGACCAACGTAGACGTGACGGCCGCGATAATAGACCGGCTCAACGTTTGAAGCCGGTGCCGAGCGTCGAGATGCCTTGCGGTGCCAGCGGCACGGCGTCGGCGCGCCCGAAAAACAGCGGAGTGATCGTCAGAGCAGCGGCGACGAGCAACACTTTGCGCATGTCGAAAAACCCCCTTGGCTCCCGGAACGGAGTAGTTCTGCCGGAAGCAAACCTTAGGCTTGTGCCGGATGGGTGTCCATCGGGCGCTCATGAAGATGGGGCGCGCAGCGGATCGAGTGGCGTCGGCCGACGTATCGCATTACATTGACGGATGCGGGGCTGCCTGGTGCGTAGGAGACAACACCTCGGGGCCTTACGATCCTGACGGGAGCTGTCCCTGCCGGACCCCTGGGTTCGGACACATGGCGCCCACCTACTTATGTAGGTTCCCGGGATCAGCGCTCTTACGGCCGGCGCGGCTCCGCACTTATCGGTTATGACCTCATCAGCCAGCGTTGAAGACTCCAAGGTCAGCGCTGCGTCGTGAGGCGACAGCGCGGCGCGACGCATTGCCGGCGGACGCGCGCAGCGCCGCCGCCGAGGCGATCGCGGCGCGGGCGTTTCCGTTGGCCGTCGGGCCGGGCGTCATCGTCTCCGGCTTCATGCCGCTCAAGAGCGAGATCAATCCGCTGCCGCTGATGCGCAAGCTGGCGGGGCAGGGGGCGCGGCTGGCGCTTCCCGTGATCGCCGGTCGCGGCAAGCCGCTGATCATGCGCGCCTGGGATTTTGACGATCCGCTCGACCGCGGCCAATGGGGCATCCGCGAGCCGAAGGCGGAAGCGGCGGACGTGGAGCCCGATATCATCCTGGTGCCGCTGTTGGCCTTCGACCGCGCCGGCCAACGCATCGGCTATGGCGCCGGTTATTACGATCAGACCCTCGCGCAACTGCGCGCGCGCAAGGCCGTGACGGCGGTCGGCATCGCCTTTGCCGCTCAGGAAGTTCCAACCGTTCCTTCGACGCCGCGCGACGAGCGGCTCGATCTTGTGCTAACCGAGCGCGAAGTGATCGATTTGCGAGTCGGTTGAGCATGCGCATTCTGTTTGTCGGCGATGTCGTCGGTCGCAGCGGGCGGACCGTCGTCACCGAGCGCCTGCCCGGCCTTGTCCGCGACTGGAAGCTCGATTTCGTCGTGGTCAATGGCGAGAACGCCGCCGGCGGCTTCGGCATCACCGAGGCGATCTACCACGAACTGATCGAGTCCGGCGCCGACGCGATCACGCTCGGCAATCATGCCTGGGACCAGAAAGAGGCGCTGGTCTTCATCGAGCGCGCGCCGCGCCTCATCCGCCCGCTCAACTATCCCGCCGGCACGCCCGGCCGCGGCGCGGCGCTGATCGAGGGAAAGACCGGCGCGCGGGTGCTGGTGGTCAATCTGATGGGCCGCATCTTCATGGACCCGCTCGATGATCCGTTCGCCGCGATCGACCGCGAACTGACCGCCTGCCGCCTGCGCCAAGATGCCGACGTCATTGTCGTCGACATGCACGCCGAAACGACGAGCGAGAAGCAGTCGATGGGCGCTTTCTGCGACGGCCGCGCCAGCCTTGTCGCCGGCACGCACACGCATGCGCCGACCGCCGATCTGCGCATCCTGCCCGGCGGCACCGCCTTCATCAGCGATGTCGGCATGACCGGCGACTACAACTCGGTCATCGGCATGACCAAGGAAGAGCCGCTGCAGCGCTTCACCCGCCGCATCTCATCGGGGCGGTTCGAGGCGGCGTCGGGCCCGGCGACGCTGTGCGGCGTCGCCGTTGAGCTTAACCCGCTTACCGGCCTTGCGGTGCGGGTCGCACCGGTCAGGCTTGGTGGCTGCCTGGACCAGGCCGCGCCAGCTTTCTGGCCCTAAGTCGTCGGTCGCCTTTATTTCCACCTCGCGTCACTTTATAAACTTCGGCATCAATTCATTCCCACTTCGCGGGCGCGAGAGGCGCGCAGGAACGAGCTATGGCCGGGCATTCACAGTTCAAGAACATTATGCACCGCAAGGGGCGGCAGGACGCGGCTAAATCCAAGCTGTTCGGCAAGCTCGCGCGCGAAATCACCGTGTCCGCCAAGATGGGCTTGCCCGATCCGGCGATGAATCCGCGGCTGCGCGCCGCCATCATCGCGGCGCGGGCGGAGAACATGCCGAAGGACAATATCGATCGCGCCATCAAGAAGGCGCTGGGCGGCGACGCGGAGAACTACGAGGAGATCCGCTACGAAGGCTATGGGCCCGGCGGCGCCGCGGTGATCGTCGAGGTGCTGACCGACAACAGGAACCGCACCGCCGGCGAGGTGCGCGCGGCCTTCACCAAGTCGGGCGGCAATCTTGCCGAAACCGGTGCGGTCTCTTTCATGTTCGACCGTGTCGGCGTCATCGAATACGACGCCAAGGCCGCCAGCGCCGAGGCGATGTTCGAAGCCGCCCTCGAAGCCGGCGCCGACGACGTGGTCTCCAGCGAGAACGGCCACGAGATCTATGCCGCCCAGGATCGCTTCGCCGCGGTCGCCAAGGCGCTGGAGGCGAAGTTCGGCGAGCCGCGCAAAGCTTCGCTGGTGTGGCGGCCGCAGAACACCGTCGCGCTCGACGACGAGCAGGGCGAGAAGCTGTTAAAGCTGATCGAGAACTTGAACGAGCACGACGATGTGCAGAACGTCTATGCCAATTTCGAGATTTCCGACGCGCTGGTCAGCCGGATGAGCGCCTAGCGCCGGCGAAGCCGCTGTTAATTCCCGGCGTGCTATCTTTCCGGCGCCATGACGCGCCCGATTCGCATTCTCGGCATCGATCCGGGGCTCCGCCGCACCGGCTGGGGCATGGTAACGATTGCCGGTAACCGGTTGACGTTTCTCGGCTGCGGCTCGGTGACGACGCGCGATACGGACGCGCTCGCGGCGCGGCTTCTGGCCATCCATGACGGCCTGATGCGCATTCTCGATGAGTTTCGCCCCGACGAAGCCGCGGTCGAGGCTACCTTCGTCAACAAAGACGCCAAGGCGACGCTCAAGCTCGGCCAGGCGCGCGGCATCGCCATGGTGGTGCCGGCCAAGGCCGGCGTGCCGGTCGCCGAATACGCGCCCGAACCTGGTGAAGAAGAGCATCGTCGGCGCCGGCCATGGCGACAAGGCGCAGGTGCGCATGATGATCGGCGTGCTGTTGCCGAAGGCCGATCCGTCGTCCGACGACGCCGCCGACGCGCTCGCCATCGCCGTGACGCATGCGCATCATCGGCAGAGCGTCGTGTTGCATGCGGCACTCAAGGATGGCGGCGCCATGATCGGCAAATTCCTTACCGTCATTCCGGGACGGCCCGAAGGGCCGGGCCCGGAACCATAACCACAAATCGCGTAAAAAGGGCATCGGTCATGAGGCTTGCAGGAACGGAGATATGGCCTCTACCGGACTCGCTTCGCTTGCGACGCCCCGGAATGACGGGGGATGGTAAGAGTGCGCATGATCGGCAAGCTCAAGGGCGTGATCGACTCCTACGGCGAGGATTCCATCATCCTCGACGTCAACGGCGTCGGCTATCTGGTGCATTGCTCGGCGCGCACGCTGCAGGAATTGCCGCGCGTCGGGCGAGCCGGCGACGCTCGCGATCGAAACCCATGTGCGCGAGGACCAGATCCGCCTGTTCGGCTTTACCTCGATGTCGAACGCGAGTGGTTCCGGCTGTTGCAGACCGTGCAGGGCGTGGGCACCAAGGTCGCGCTCGCCGTTCTTGGCACGCTTAAACCCGCCGATCTCGCCGCGGCGATCGCCATGCGCGACAAGGCAATGGTGGCGCGCACGCCCGGCGTCGGGCCGAAGGTGGCCGAGCGCATCGTCACCGAGCTCAAAGACAAGGCGCCGGCCTATACCGATGTCGATCCGGCGTTGGTGCGGCTCTCCGGCGCGCTCGACGAGAAGCGGGCGCCGCAGCCGATTACCGATGCTGTCTCGGCGCTGATCAATCTCGGCTACGCGCAGCCGCAGGCGGCCGCCGCCGTCGCCGCGGCGGCGCGCACCGCCGGCGACGCCGCCGAGGTGAAGACGCTCATCCGGCTCGGATTGAAGGAACTGGCGAAGTGAAACGGCCGGCCAAATTGCGCGAAGGCGGATCGCGAATTGATCGCAGCGGCGACCGCGGCGATCAAGCGGCGTTATCGCGATGACTGGCAGGAGGTCGGCGCGGCGCTGCGCACCCGGTCGGGAAGGATCTTCACCGGCGTCAATCTCGATGCCTATCTCGGCCGCATGGCGGTCTGCGCCGAGGCGGTCGCGCTCGGGCGCGCCGTCGTCGACGTGGGTGATGCGGGCATCGACACCATTGTCGCGGTGCGGCATCCGCCGCCGCAGGAAAAGGATCAGGCCATCGCCGTGGTGTCGCCCTGCGGCGCCTGCCGCGAACTGATTTTCGACTACGATCCGAAGGCGCGCGTGATCGTGCCGAACGGCAAGGCGCCGGCGGTGGTGCCGATCGGCGACCTTCTGCCCAACAAATACAGCCGGGGGTCGGAGGGATGAACGCCGGCGCCGGACGCAAGCTCGTGACCGCCGAACGCCGCGAGGAAGACGCAGCCGAGGCGAGCCTGCGCCCGCAACGCCTCTCGGAGTTCATCGGCCAGGAGCAGGCGCGCAAGAACCTCGGCGTGTTCATCGAAGCGGCGCGGGCGCGCCGCGAGGCGCTCGATCATGTGTTGTTCGTCGGTCCGCCCGGGCTCGGCAAAACCACGCTGGCGCAGATCGTGGCGCGCGAGCTTGGCGTCAATTTCCGCGCCACGTCCGGGCCGGTGATTGCCAAGGCCGGCGATCTCGCCGCGCTCCTCACCAATCTCGAAGAGCGCGACGTGCTGTTCATCGACGAGATTCATCGGCTCAATCCGGCGGTCGAGGAAATCCTCTATCCGGCCATGGAGGATTATCAGCTCGATCTCATCATCGGCGCCGGGCCGGCGGCGCGATCGGTCAAGATCGATCTCGCCAAGTTCACGCTGGTCGGCGCGACCACGCGGGCCGGGCTTCTCACCAATCCGCTGCGCGACCGCTTCGGCATTCCGGTGCGGCTCAACTTCTATTCCGAGGCCGAGCTGGAGCAGATCGTCAATCGCGGCGCCCGCGTGCTCGGCATTGTCGTCACCGCCGACGGCGCCAACGAGATCGCGCGCCGCGCCCGCGGCACGCCGCGCATCGCCGGGCGGCTCCTGCGGCGCGTGCGCGATTTCGCCGCGGTCGACGGCGCCGCCGCGATCGACCGCGCCGTTGCCGACAAGGCGCTCGCCGCGCTCGAAGTCGATGCCGCCGGGCTCGATGCCATGGATCGCCGCTACCTCTCAACGATCGCGATGAACTATGGCGGCGGCCCGGTCGGCGTCGAGACGCTCGCCGCCGCGCTGTCGGAGCCGCGCGATGCCATCGAGGACATCATCGAGCCCTATCTCATCCAGTGCGGGTTTCTGCAGCGGACCCCGCGCGGTCGGCTGATCACCGGCCATGCCTTCCGCCATCTCGGCCTCGCTGAGCCGGCGCGCGATCCGGCGCAGTTCGGGTTGTTTGGTGCTGATGACGATGTCTGACGAAAAGGTGCAAACTTATGAAGGCGGCTGCCATTGCGGGCGCGTGCGCTTCCTCGTCATGGCCGACCTTGCGCGCGTCACCGACTGCAATTGTTCGATCTGCACCAAGAAGGGCTTTCTGCATCTCATCGTGCCGCCTGAGCAGTTCGAACTCATAAGCGGCGCCGATGCGCTGACTACTTACCGGTTCAACACCGGCACGGCGCGCCACACCTTCTGCTCCATCTGCGGCATTCATCCCTTCTACGTTCCGCGCTCCGACCCGGATAAGATCGACGTCAACGTCCGCTGCCTCGACGGCGTCGATCTGGCGGCGCTCACAGTGCATCGTTTCGATGGCCAAAACTGGGAGCACGCGATCGCTGAGCGGGTGCCGTGGCGATGAGCACGATCACCCGCATTCCCCTCGACGGCGAAATCCGCGACGGCCGGCATTTTCTGACGGTGCGCGTCTATTACGAAGACACCGACTTCACCGGCATCGTCTATCACGCCAACTATCTGCGCTACATGGAGCGCGGGCGCACCAATTATCTGCGCCTGATCGGCGCCGATCACCGCGCCCTGTTCGAGGCGGCGGAAAAGGAGGCGCCGGGATTTGCTTTTGTGGTGCGCTCGATGACGCTCGACTTTTTGCGGCCGGCGCGAATGGACGATGTGCTTGAAATCGTCACCGAGCCGGAAGAGGTCAAGGGCGCCTCCATCACCTTGTGCCAGCGGGTCATGCGCGGCGATGAGCTTCTGTGCGAGGCACATGTGCGGGTGGCCTTCATCAGCGAGGGCCGGGCGCGGCCAATTCCCAAGCCGTTGCGCGCGGCGATGCAGGCGGATCGCGAGGCGCACGGCGATGCCGGCGACAGTGCGGCAGATTGGCGACGGGCATGAAGCTTCCGAAGAATTCGTCGATACTGCCGGAAATGGTCCGCGCATGAGACGAATGTATTGCAGGAGCGCAGGCGCGGTGCACGGCTGCCTCGTGGCGCTGCCGCTTTGGTTGCTGCCGCTCGCGGCCGTGGCGGACGTTGGCGACCCGCCCGAGGTGAGCTATCCGATCCTCGCCGCGCACGCGCGCAGCGCCGAAGGCTTCGTGCCAGCCGGCTGGATAATCGAGACTAGCCAGCCGGGCGACCTCAACGGCGACGGCATCGCCGATCTTGTTCTGGTGCTGCGCGACCACGACAAGGCCAATGTGCTTGCCGATCCCGGCGGGCTCGGCGAGGCGACAGTCGACACCAATCCGCGCATCCTGGCGGTCGCCTTCGGCAAGTCGGCCGGCGGGGGCGACGGCTTCGACCTGGTGCTGCAGAACCACGTTCTGATTCCGCGTCACACGGTGCCGGAGGCCGACGACTATTTCGATGGCATCGCGATCAAGAACGGCACGCTCCAGGTCGCCCTGCACCTGTTCATGAGCGCGGGCGGCTGGACCGCGGGCAAGATCGGCTACGTGTTCCGCTTTCAGCACAGCCGGTTCGAGATGATCGGTTACGATTCGGAGGAGCTGCAGCGCAACACTGGCGCGACCACCGACCTCAGCATCAACTACGCGACCGGCAAGGCAAAGCTGACGACCGGCACGATCGGCGACAGCGTTCGTCCCAAGGTGCAGTGGAAATCGCTGCCGCCGCGCAAGCTCTTCAGTCTCGACGACATCGGCGACGGCATGGACTTCGATCCCAACGTCGCTTTGCCGTAAGGCGATGCGTTGCGCTTTGCCATGAAGCTCGATCATGACCCCGCGATGTCTTGAAAACGGGTCGGCGCGGCGCGGCTCGTCCGCTATATAAACCACATGAACGCTTCAAGCCTTGCACTCTTCGACACGGCGGTCGGCTGCTGCGGGATCGCGTGGAGCGGTCGCGACATTGTCGCGGTGCAGCTTCCCGGATCAAGCGAGCGAGCGACAAGACAGAGTCTCCTGCGCCGCGTTCCGCAGGCGCGCAAGGCTTCGCCGCCGGCCGCGGTGCAGCGGATCATCGATGACATTGTGGCGCTGCTCGGCGGCGAACGGCGCGATCTGAGCTATGTCAGCCTCGATACCGCCGGGCTCACGGATTTGCAGCGCCGCGTCTATGAGACGGCGCGCACCATTCCCGCGGGCGCGACGCTCACCTACGGCGAAATCGCGGAGCGGCTGGGCGAGCGCGCGCTCGCGCGGGGTGTCGGCGAGGCCCTTGGACAAAATCCGTTTCCGATCATCGTGCCCTGTCACCGCGTGCTGGGCGCCAACGGGAAGTCCGGAGGGTTTTCGGCGCCCGGCGGCGTCGAGACCAAGCTTCGGCTTCTTTCCATCGAGCGCGCGCAACCGGGCGGCCCGACCTTGTTTGTCGATCTTCCGCTGATGATATCGCCCCGCCGCCGGTAAGCGCACGATGGTCAGCATCGACGCGCCGGCCGGACTCATGTAAAGGCTATTTACATGAGCTGGTCGAAGGAAGAAAAAGAAGGCCCGCGCGGCTACCACCACGGCAATCTCAAAGAGGCGCTCCTTCGCGCTGCGCTGGAGCTGATCGCGCAGAAGGGGCCGGCGGGCTTCACCTTTGCCGAGGCGGCACGGTGGGCGGGTGTTAGCCCGGCGGCGCCGTATCGGCATTTTCGCGACCGCGACGAGCTTTTGGCCAGCATTGCGCTGCGAGGCTTCAAGCAGTTCGAGACAGTGCTGGCGCGGGCCTGGAACGATGGGCGGCCGGACGTGTTCACGGCCTTCGATCGGCTGGGCAAGGCCTATCTCGACTTTGCGCGCACTGAACCGGCCTATTATTCGGCCATGTTCGAAGCCGGTATTCCGCTCGCGAGCAATTCGGAATTGCGCGAGGCCGGTGATCGCGCTTTCGCCATTTTGCGCGCGGCGGCCGAAGCGCTGTGCGCGCAAGCACCGGCGCACTCAAGGCCGCCGGCCTTGATGGTGGCGCTGCACATCTGGGCGATGTCGCACGGCATCGCTTCGCTGTTCGGGCGCGGCGATGCGGCGCGGCGCAGTTTGCCGATGTCGCCGGAAGAACTGCTCGAAGCCGAGATGCTCGTCTATCTGCGCGGCCTCGGCGTGTCTTTGGCGAAATAGCCGAGGGTAGTTTTCACGAAATCGCGAGCCCCTTGACACTCCAAAGCGGGATGTTAATGTTATTTACATTCACACTTGGGAGGTCCCTTATGGTCCTCGTTGACAAGCTCGATGAACTTGGAAAGCCGGCTTGGATCGCGCTCATGATCCTCGGCTTTATGGCGTGGTGGCCGATCGGCCTCGCTGTCCTCGCCTTCTCGATAGGGAGCGGAAGAATGGGTTGCTCGCATCGTTACAATAGCGGTCAATGGCAGAGCCGTTGGCAATCGAAGATGGAGCGCATGCAGGAGAAAATGGATCGCATGCGGTCCAAGATGGACGGCGCGCGAAGCGGCGGCGACTGGTGGGGCACTCCGCCCTCGAGCGGCAATCGGGCCTTTGACGATTACCGCACCGAGACGCTGAAGCGGCTCGAAGATGAGCAACGCGAATTCAAGGAATTTCTGGAGCGGTTGCGTTTCGCGAAGGATAGGGTGGAGTTCGACCAGTTCATGAACGAACGCCGCAACCGGCCGCAAGGAGAAGCTTCCGAGGCGCAGCCGCAGAGCTGATTTCCCCTCGCTCAGCATCGGTGGCCTTAGGGGCCGTCCATCTTGCAAAAGGTGGACGGCCCGCGCTTATTGCAGCCGCGCACTCCGCCGAACCGCCATTAACGGCGCCTTAAGGATAAACGGGCTTCGTTGGGCGCGTACGACCGGTGCTGCGCCCTAGTTTGGACAAGTTTCGCGATGATTTCGAGCCGGCCGGTGACGGGTCCGGCTTGGGTCTTCGCGAAATTTTCGGGTCGTGGTCGCGCGCGATGCGGCTCCGCCCCTGCCTTTGGTCCCGGCGGCGGGGCGCTACTCCGGTCATTGGCCCCGGTCGGATCGCCGAAAGGATGCGCCCATGAATCCTGCCGACATTGCCTCGTCGGCCCTGCCGTTGACGTCGTCCGATCTGTCGTTGTTTCACTTGTTCTGGCAGGCCCATTGGCTGGTCAAGACGGTAATGACCGGTCTGATCGTTTGTTCGGTGTGGGTGTGGGCGATCGCCATCGACAAGACTATTCTGTTCGCGCGCTTTCGCAGAGCCGCCGACAGTTTCGAGCAGGCCTTTTGGTCGGGCCAATCGCTCGAGGATCTCTACGCGTCGCTTGCAGCCAAACCGGGCCATTCGACCGGCGCGCTGTTCGTCGCCGCGATGCGGGAATGGAAAAAGAGCTTCGAGGGGCACGTCCGCTCGCTCGCGGGGCTGCAGATGCGCATCGAAAAGGTCATGGACGTCGCCATTGCCCGCGAGGTCGAGCATATGGAGCGCTGGCTGCTGGTGCTTGCCACCGTCGGCTCGGCGGGCCCGTTCATCGGCCTGTTCGGCACGATTTGGGGCATCATGACCAGCTTCCAGTCGATTGCAGCGTCGAAGAACACCTCGCTGGCGGTGGTCGCGCCCGGCATTGCCGAGGCTTTGTTCGCGACCGCAATCGGCCTCGTTGCCGCCATTCCGGCGACGATTTTCTACAATAAATTCATAACCGACGTGAATCGCCAGGCACAGCGCCTGGAAGGGTTTGCCGACGAATTCTCGGCTATCCTCTCGCGTCAGATCGACGAGCGCGGCTAAGGGGCGATCATGGCGGGCAACGTGGTCAGTGCGGCGCCGTCCGGCCGTCACCGGCGCCGTCGGCGCTCGGTCATGAGTGAAATCAACGTGACCCCGTTCGTCGACGTCATGCTGGTGCTGCTCATTGTGTTTATGGTGTCGGCGCCCTTGCTCACCGTCGGTGTGCCGCTCGATCTGCCGCAGAGCCAAGCCAAGTCGCTCGATCAGGATCGCGAGCCGCTCACCATCTCGGTGAACGTCCAGGGCCAGGTCTTTCTGCAGAACAGCGAGATCAAGGCCGATGATCTGGTAGCCAAGCTCAAAGCCATCACCGATGCCCGCGGCGGCGCCGACGAGCGCATCTACGTCCGCGGCGACAAGAAAGTGGATTACGGTACGATGATGCGGGTGATGGGGCGCCTGTCGGCGGCCGGCTATCATCGGGTGGCGCTGGTGACCGAGGTCGAGCAAGGCGGGAAATGAGGCGCAGTCTGACCATATCGGGCATTGCGCATGCGGTCGTGCTCGGCTGGGGCTTGGTTGCGTTCGCCGCGAGGCCAAATGACGCGCCGCCGACCGAGCCGCTGCCGGTCGAGTTCATTTCCGCGACCGACTTCTCGCAGCTGACGAACGGCGCGAAGAATGCGCCGAAAAAGGTCGACGAAGCAAAGCCGCTGGCCGACAAGGTCGGAGAGGTTAAGCCGGTCAAAGAGCTTGCTCCTAAAGTCGCGGACAAGCCCGAGGTCAAGACCAACTCCAAGCCCGCACCGGAAGCCAAACCGGAGCCAAAAGCCCGAGCCCAAAGCGGCGGAGAAGATCGAGAAGCCCAAGGACGCGAAACCAAAGGCCGACCAGATCGCCGAGGCGTTGAAGAAGGACGAGGCCAAGAAGCCGCCCAAGCCGGAAAAGAAACCACCGGAGTTCAAGCCCGATCAGATCGCCGAGGAGCTCAAGAAAGACGAGGCGAAGAAACCGCGCCCGTCGCCCAAATTTGATGCCGATCAGGTTGCGGCATTGCTCGACAAGCGCGAGCCGCAGCGCCAGTTGGCGACGGCCGAGACGCTCAACGGTGCGGTTTCGCTCGGGGCGCCTAACGCTCACGCCTCCCAGCTGTCGCAGAGCGAGCTCGACGCTTTGCGGGCGCGCTTAAGCCAGTGCTGGTCGCCGCCGGCCGGCGTCGATGCTACGTCCAATCTGTTCGTCGTGCTGCATGTTCTGTTTAAGCCCGACGGTTCGCTCGCGAGCGAGCCGGCCGTGGTTGAAGGTTCGGAGTCCGTTCTGGGACCGGCATTGACGGAGAGTGCGAAGCGCGCGCTGTTGTTGTGCCAGCCGTTTACGATGCTCAAGCCCGAGCACTACGACCAGTGGAAAGATATTGAAGTCAAATTCGATCCCCATGAGCTGCTTGGCGGTTGACCAAGCGGGTTTCAACGATCATGACCTTTGCGCCCATGACTGATTTTTCCAGGAAGTTTTGCATGACCCGCCGGCGGGCGCTCACGCTCGGAGTGCTGGCCGGAAGCTTGACGCTGTCGGCCCGCTATGGCGCCGCGGTCGTGCGCCTCGACGTCACCGAAGGCAATTTCCAGCCGATGCCGATTGCGATTCCGGATTTTCTCGGCGGGGCGCCGAGCGATACCGAGACGGCGGTCGGCGTTTCGCAGATCATCACCGGAAACCTCAAGCGCAGCGGTCTGTTTGCTCCGATCGATCCCGCCGCATTCCTTGAGAAAATCGCCAGCGTTGACGCCGTGCCGCGTTTTCCCGATTGGCGCACCATCAACGCGCAGGCGCTGGCGACCGGGCGCGTAACGCGCCAGAGCGACGGGCGGCTGAAGGCCGAATTCCGTCTCTGGGATGTGCTCGCGGGCCAGCAACTCGCCGGCCAGCAATATTTCACCACGCCCGATAATTGGCGCCGCATCGCTCACATCATCTCGGACGCGATTTATGAGCGACTCACCGGCGAGAAAGGCTATTTCGACAGCCGCGTCGTGTTCGTCGACGAGACCGGTCCGAAGGAGCGCCGCATCAAGCGGCTAGCGATCATGGACCAGGACGGCGCCAATGTCCGCTATCTCACCCGCGGCGACGAACTCGTGCTCACGCCGCGCTTCTCGCCGTCGACGCAAGAGATCACCTACATGGCCTATGGCGAGGGCGATCCGCGCGTCTACCTCCTCAACATAGAGACCGGCCAGCGCGAGATCGTCGGCAACTTTCCCGGTATGAGCTTCGCGCCGCGTTTCTCGCCCGACGGTCAGCGTGTCGTCATGAGTTTGCAGGAGGGCCCCAACGCCAACATCTTCGTCATGGACTTGCGCTCCAAGGCGATGACCAGGCTGACCGACACGCCGGCGATCGATACCGCGCCGTCCTATTCACCTGACGCCAGCAAGATCTGCTTTGAGTCCGACCGCGGCGGTCATCCACAAATCTACATCATGGCCGCATCCGGAGGGCAGGCGCAGCGCATCAGCTTTGGCGACGGCACCTATTCGACACCGGTCTGGTCGCCGCGCGGCGATTACATCGCCTTCACCCGGCAGGCCGAGGGCAAATTTGCCATCGGCGTGATGAAACCCGACGGCACCGGCGAGCGCATCCTCACCGAAGGTTTCCATAACGAAGGCCCGACCTTTGCACCCAACGGACGGGTGATCATGTTTTTCCGCGAACCCGGCGGCAGCGCCGGCCCTTCGCTGTTCACCATCGATATTGCCGGACGCAATGAGCTGAAGGTTCCGACGCCCAGCTTCGCCTCCGATCCCGCTTGGTCGCCGCTGCTTTCATAACGTCTCAAAGGCGGCCTTTTTGCACACTCCACTATGTAGGCTCTGTCGTAAATATGTCACACCATGGCTCGCCTGGACCCATACTTGCCTCATTCACACTCTACTAACCATTGCAAAAGCTTTCCGGGTGGCGGGTAGATCAGAGACTTCTTTGCAAGGCTGCATCAAGGTTGACGGAACGTTCGCTTAACGAAGGCGCTGCTAGATCGCTCCTGGGACCAACCATGTCCGGCTCGACGGAACGATGGAGGCACCGGAAAATGAACGTTGTGAGCTTTGTCCGCGCCGCCAAATTCGCGGCCCTTGTGCTGGGTGCGCTCGCGATTGCGAGCTGCGCCAAGCAGCCTGAACCGACGGCGATGGCGGGCGCTGCCGCACCTGGCAGCCAGCAAGACTTCATCGTCAATGTCGGTGATCGCGTGTTCTTCGACACCGATTCCTCGGAGCTTTCCGAGCAGGCGCGGGCGACGCTCGACAAACAGGCACAATGGCTCAACCAGTACGCACGTTACGCATTCACCATCGAAGGCCATGCCGACGAGCGCGGCACCCGTGAATACAACATCGCGCTTGGCGCGCGCCGCGCCCAGACCGTGCGCGAATATCTGGTCTCGCGCGGCGTTTCCGCGCAGCGCATGCGTACGATCTCCTACGGCAAGGAGCGGCCGGTCGCGGTGTGCGACGACATTTCCTGCTGGTCGCAGAACCGCCGCGCGGTGACGGTGCTCAATCAGAACTCGTAGCAACGCCGCAAGAGTTCTGGGTCGCTTTCGCTTGATAGTGCCACCCGAAGCCTTCGACCCCTGTTGCCCCAGGCAGGGATTTGCGTAAAACCATCGCCCGATATGTGGCCGAAAGTCACAATTTGGACGTAGGGCGGGCTATGGTAGACGCTGCTATCCACCGAATTTGTTGCCGGCGATGATGCGCTCCGCACTCCTGCTCGTGGCCGTTTTGGCGTGCGCGTTTGCGGCCGATGGCGCGCGCGCGCAGGATTCCACATCCGAACTGTTGACGCGCATCGACCGCCTCGAAAGCGCGCTCCGCACTCTCACCGGCTCTGTGGAGCAACTGCAGTACCGCAACCAGCAGCTCGAGCAGCAGGTACAGCGTCTGCAAGCGGAGGTGCAGGGCGGCGCGCCCGCGGCGGCAGCGGTGCCGCCACGGCCGATGGCACAATATTCGCCGCCGCCGACCGCCACCGCGCCTGTTGTCGCTGCCGCGACGCCGCCGCCGACGGCGTCCATCGAAGCGGCGCCGCCGGCGAGCCGCCGCGGTGACGCCTTCGACCCAACGCTCAATCCCGGCGCCCCCGGCGCGCCGCGCCCGCTCGGTGCCAGCACGGCCGCGAACGAGCCGCCGCCCCCGGTGTCAGATGCACCCGCTCCCGGGCCGCGCCAACTCGGCGCGCCGCTCGATCTCTCGAACCTCCCAGCACCTGCGGGCGCCACGGGGCCGGGCGGCGAACTGCCGCCGCCGCCACCGGCCAATCCGAGCGCAACCGGTACGCTCCAGGCAACGCTGCCGCCGGGCAACACCGCCAAGGATGCCTACGATCTCGCCTACGGTTATGTGCTGCACAAGGACTATGCGCTCGCGGCGGATACGTTCCGCCTGTTCTTGCGCCAATATCCGAGCGACCGCTTGGCGCCGGAAGCCCAATACTGGTTGGGCGAAAGCCTCTATCAACAGCAGCAATATCGCGACGCCGCCGAGTCATTTCTCGCTGTGTCGACGAAGTATGACGCCACCGCGCGGGCGCCAGAGGCGCTGCTGCGCCTTGGCCAGTCGCTCGCAGCCTTGGGCGAAAAGGAAGCGGCCTGCGCCTCGCTCGGAGAGGTGCTTCGCAAATATCCGCGCGCTTCGCAGACCGTAAAGCAGAGCGTGGAGCGGGAACAAAAGCGTGGCCACTGCTGACGAAGCCGTTCGCGACGAGGAAGCGAGCGCGCTGTTCAGCGGTCTTGAAAATCTGCGCGGGCTTGTCCTTGCCGTGTCCGGCGGCGCCGATTTTACAGCGCTGCTTTTGATCGCCGCGCGGTGGGCCAAGGAACTGGAGAAGCGGCGCGATCACCCGCCAAAGCTTATCGCCATCACCATCGACCACGGCCTGCGAGCGGAATCTGCGCGCGAAGCTGCGGCGGTGAAGCGGCTTGCGCGCCAGCTCGGTGTTCCGCATCGCACGCTGCACTGGCGCGGGGTGAAACCGAAGACCGGCTTGCAGGAGGCGGCGCGCACCGCACGCTATCGGCTGCTCGCGGAAGCGGCGGCGGGCGCCGGGTACGAACATATCCTGACCGCGCATACGCTCGACGATCAGGCCGAAACCGTGTTGTTCCGTCTTGCTCGCGGCAGTGGTCTGACCGGGCTCGCCGGAATGGCGCCCGCTACTCTGCTGCCAATCTCGATCGCTGCTCCGTCACCCCGCAAGGCGAAGAGCGAGCAGAACAAGTCGGCGGGCCCAGGCATTAATCCGATCTTTCTGGTGCGGCCGCTGCTGCGTGTTTCCAAGCCCCGGCTGGTGGCGACGCTGAAAGCTGCCGGCATCGACCACAGCGAGGATCCGAGCAACCGCGATCCGCGCTTTGCGCGCACACGGCTGCGCGCCTTGTTGTCGGAGCTCGCACGCGAGGGCCTCGATGCGAACAGCTTTGCGCGCCTTGCGACCCGCATGCGACGCGCGGATGCCACCATCGAATTTGCGGTTGCTGCCGCGCGCGCGGCATTGGCGCCGGGACCCTGGCGCGAACGCGGGCCGATCGCATTCGAAACCGGAGGGTTTTACGACCTGCCGGCCGAAGTGGCGCTCCGGCTCCTCGGCCGCGCCATTGCGCACGCCGGCAACGAGGGGCCGGTCGAGCTTGGCAAGCTCGAAATGCTTTACGATGTATTGCGGCAATCGCCATCGCGGATACGTCGGACGCTCGCTGGAGCGCTGATCACGCTGACTGGCGAGCGACTTAGCGTTGAGCGCGCGCCGTCGCGCCGGAACCCAACCTTAAGCGGAGCCGGCAACCGGAGCTTTACGAAACGACCGTAGAATAAACGGCTTGCGCATTGGCCGCCTTCCCTTGGCAGCCGGGGGCTCGACGCCTACATTGCCAAGGGTGTGGGACCACAAGCCGCCACGATTCGCAGGCATAACTGGACCGTCGGGCGCCGGCGGATTGCCGGCCGAGGATAAGCGATGAATGCCAATCTTCGCAATTTCGCCCTGTGGGTTATTATCGTTCTGCTGTTGCTGGCGCTGTTTACGTTGTTTCAGAACCCGGGTCAGCACACCACCTCGCAAGACATATCCTTCTCGCAGCTCCTGAGTGAGGTCGATCAGGGCCGCGTGCGCGACGTTCTGATCCAGGGGCCGGAGATCCACGGCACCTTCACCGACGGCCGCACCTTCCAGACGTATTCGCCGAGCGATCCTTCG
This sequence comes from uncultured Alphaproteobacteria bacterium, assembly GCA_963832605.1. Classification (GTDB taxonomy): domain Bacteria; phylum Pseudomonadota; class Alphaproteobacteria; order Rhizobiales; family Xanthobacteraceae; genus BOG-931. The sequence continues at coordinate 256,857 of CAWHUO010000019.1, forward strand.
CTTGTGCAACGCCTCTACAACAAGGGCGTCTCGATCACGGCACGGCCGCAGACCGAGAACGTGCCGTGGTTCGTGTCGCTCCTGATCTCCTGGCTGCCGTTTGTGGCGCTGATCGGGGTGTGGATTTTCCTCTCGCGCCAGATGCAGGGTGCCGGCGGCAAGGCGCTCGGCTTCGGCAAGTCGCGCGCCAAGCTTCTCACCGAAGCGCACGGCCGTGTCACCTTCGAGGATGTCGCCGGCGTCGACGAGGCCAAGCAGGACCTGCAAGAGATCGTCGAATTCCTGCGCGACCCGGGTAAATTCCAGCGGCTCGGCGGCCGTATCCCGCGCGGCCTTTTGCTGGTCGGCCCGCCCGGCACCGGCAAGACGTTGATCGCGCGCGCGGTCGCGGGCGAGGCAAACGTGCCTTTCTTCACCATTTCCGGTTCCGACTTTGTCGAGATGTTCGTCGGCGTTGGCGCCAGTCGCGTGCGCGACATGTTCGAGCAGGCCAAGAAGAACGCGCCCTGCATCATCTTCATCGACGAGATCGACGCCGTCGGCCGCCACCGTGGCGCGGGCCTCGGCGGCGGCAACGACGAACGCGAGCAGACGCTGAACCAACTGCTCGTCGAGATGGATGGCTTCGAGGCCAATGAAGGCATCATTTTGATTGCCGCCACCAACCGGCCGGACGTGCTCGACCCGGCGCTGCTGCGCCCGGGCCGTTTCGACCGCCAGGTCGTCGTGCCCAATCCGGATGTGGTCGGCCGCGAACAGATTCTGAAAGTGCACGTGCGCAAGGTGCCGCTGGCGCCCGACGTCAATCTGCGTACCATTGCCCGCGGCACGCCCGGCTTCTCCGGCGCCGATCTGATGAATCTCGTCAACGAGGCGGCTTTGATGGCGGCCCGGCGCAACAAGCGCATGGTGACCCAGGTCGAGTTCGAGGACGCCAAAGACAAGGTGATGATGGGCGCCGAGCGCAAGTCGCTGGTGATGACGGAAGAGGAGAAGCTCCTCACCGCCTATCACGAAGGCGGCCACGCCATCGTCGCCCTCAACGTCAAAGCGACCGATCCGGTGCACAAGGCGACGATCATTCCGCGCGGCCGCGCGCTCGGCATGGTCATGCAATTGCCCGAGCGCGACAAGCTCTCGATGAGCCTCGAACAGATGACCGCGCGGCTTGCCATCATGATGGGCGGGCGCGTCGCCGAGGAACTGGTGTTCGGGCACGAGAAGGTGACCTCAGGTGCCGCTTCCGACATCGAGCAGGCGACCAAGCTCGCGCGCATGATGGTCACGCGCTGGGGCTTGTCCGACGCGCTCGGCACCGTGGCCTATGGCGAGAACCAGGAAGAAGTGTTCCTCGGCTACTCGGTGTCGCGCCAGCAGAACATCTCGGAAGCGACCGTGCAGAAAATCGACGCCGAGATCAGGCGGTATGTCGAGGCCGGCTATCAGGAAGCGCAGCAGATTCTCACCGAGAAGCGCGGCGATCTCGAAACGCTCGCCAAGGGCCTGCTCGAATTCGAGACTTTGAGCGGCGACGAGATCAAGGACTTGCTCATGGGCAAGCGGCCGACCCGTGAAACCGTGATCGAGCCGTCGACCGCGCGCACGCCGACAGTGCCGACCGCCGGCGCCGGCCGCAACCGGCCGCGCCCCGAGCCCGGCCCGATGGAGCCGCAACCGCAGGCGTGAGCCGGCGGTACGCCGACAGCGCCCGCCATTGGCGGGCGTTTTACTCAGTTGGGCGCCGGCAGCTGTCGATCTTTTCCAGATCAAAAAAATCAAACGAGGAAATGGTGCAGGTGGGCGGCGCCGAAGTCGAATTGCGGGATCGGCGCGGCGGCGTCGGTATGGTGGGCAATCGCCTCGGCGTGAATTTGATCGGCGACCGTCGCGCTCTTATTGGCAGCGACCGTATTGGTCGAATTGTCGATCGTCAGCCCAAGATCGGCAGCATAGTGGGAAAGCTCATGAAACTGGAAAGCATCTGACAGGTTGCCGGACAACACATCAGCCACCGCGACTGTCGCATCGGCCGGCGAACCGACGTAGTCAACCGTGCCAACGTGATTTCCAGTCAACGACACACCAGCCAGCTCGCCGTCATGGGCATAATTGCCGACCGGATCGCCGTAATCGACAAAATCGGTGAGCTTGCCGAGGCCGCTCGGACCGAAGTAGTCGGGAACGCCGGGAGCGCCGAAGGTAACTCCGCCGGCAATCGATAAATCGGACGTTGTTGCCGCGAACAGCGCGACCGCTTCGGCTTCGCCGCCGCCGAGCGAATGCCCGGTGAGATAAATTGGCGTCGATCCGGCGAGCGATTGCGCGCCGAGCGCAAAAAGGATCGCGTCGGTGAAGGCTGCCGGCCAGTGTCCCTCCAGTATCTGCACGTCGGCAGCAATCAACTCTCGTCCATAGGCGGACAAATTGAATTCGGTGCCTTCGAAGGCGACGAAGACGACCCCGTCGTCCTGGTACGCCAAGCCGAAAAAGCCGTTGGTGTCTTTGTCCAATGCAGTGAGGAGCGGGCTGTCGAGCGCCGTCGCGCCGGCTGGCACCGCGCGCTGATACGCCGCGTTGGCGCCGTCGATCTCCAATTGCAGCAGGGTCGGCGGGGCCGGTGACGGCGAAGGCTCAAGCGAGCCCGTAGGCTCGCCTTGCAAGCCGGACTCGCCGCTGCGGACGCCCAAGCCTAACGGCAATGCTGCATTCGCGAAGAATATATCGTTTGCCGAAGTTTGGTCGTTGCCGGCGTGGACTGCGTAGAGTGTCACGTCTTCTGCAAACGTATGGCTGGCGGGCTCACTCGATTGAAACAGTCCGCCGCTGAATGTCGGGAGGACGCCACCGGAGCCAACAGCCGCTACAAGGGGCAAAATGTCGCTGTCGTCGATCAGCGGAATAACGTCAGCGAAAGAGTCAGCGTCGGGATCCGCGATCGGATAAACTGCGACGCTCTCGCCGGCGTTATCCAAGCCCAACGCCAACGTGAAGCGGTCAGACGTGGCGTCGACAGTCGCGGCGTCGTCGTCGGCCATCATGACCTCCGATCCGCGCCATTATACCGGGAGAGGTCACAAGACTGAAGCCTCGCTGCTAGCCGTCCAATAGGACGGTTGCAAGCAACTCCTGGCCGTGGCGTGCCACTTCCACTTCGAGCAACGTCCCGCAATCAGCGCAGACGAATTCCCGCAGCTCCAGTTCGGCATGCAAGGTGAGATGCGGCCCGCAGGCTTGCGGCGCCACCTGGCGCCGGTGGGCGCGCGCTTTCCAATCCTCGGTCGCTGGGCCGAGATCCGCGCCGCACAGGCAACGAAAGCGTTTGCCGTCGTCGATCCGCGGGCAGACGGCAGCGGCGCCCGTATTCTCCAGCGGCTCAGCTTTCGGTGTTCGCCCGCCCAGGCGCTCGCTGCGGATTTCGCGCCGGCGTATGCGGGTGGCGTTGGCGTCGACGACGCCATCGCGCAGCACGACGCCGTAGAGCGCGGCGGCCCAGGGCGGCGTGACGAAGCCATTATGCACGTCGCGCGCGACGTGGCCGGGATCGCGCCGGATCGGGTCGCCATAGCCGCCGCCGCCTTGAAACGAATAGGCGAACACGTCGCCGCGATGCAGCGGAAAATGGCCGGGCTTGGAATCGAAGTGATGCACGCTGCCGCCGGCTTCCAACAGATCGTGCATGTGCGCGTTGGCATCGATCAACTCCGCGATGCCCCCTCCCATCCCTCCCCCGCTTGCGGGGGAGGGTAGGGTGGGGGCGCGCAGCAGATGATAGGCGCAAGCGCCCGGCATGCCGCCGAACTGACCGACCGAATTCGGCACCTGCACACCATGCCCGACGACCATCGTATGCAGTTCGTCGGCATCGTGCGGTGTCACCGCAAGGCCCATGGTTACGCCGCCGCGCATGGTGCCGGCGCCCGCGGTATCGGCGATGAATGAGCGGAAGAGATAGAGAAACGGCCCCGACGCCTCGTTCGACTCGACATTGCCGATGCGCGGCCGCGGGATCGAGTGGTCGCCCGACCCGTCGAGTCCGTCATGATCGATGTAGGCACCGCCGCCGCCGGCCATCGCGTCCATCAACAGCATGCCGAAAGGGCCGCCGTCGCGGTCGCGCCCGGCCATGGTCAGGACGGAGAACTGCCCCTTGGTGACGGCCTGGCCTTCCTGCACCAGTTCGGGCACGCACGCCACCATGCGCGACAGCGCAGCGACGGCAACGTTTTGCACCACCCAGGCGGTGGAGACGGTGGCGCCGGAGACCGGCGTCGGCCAACGCGCATTGCAGATATTGGCCTCCGGCACTTTGATCGTCACCGGCTTGAGCACGCCCTCATTCCAGCGGATGTCAGATGCGAGGATCGGCAGCAGACCGGTAAACAGCGCGCCGCGCAATCCCGAGCGGGTGCAATTGATGAAGCCTGGCGCCTGCGGCGAGGACCCCTCCATATCGAGGATCAGCGTGTCGCCGTGTTTGATGGCCGCGACTTCGATCTGATAGAGCCGGTTGGCGTGGCCGTCGTGATCGAGGAAATCGCGGGCGCGGTAGGTGCCGTCGGGAATGAGCTTGAGGCGCTCCCGCAGCCGCGCTTCCGAGGTGTCGATCTCTGTGCGCATGACTTGATCGACGGTCTCGGCGCCGTAGCGTTGCATCAGCTGATGCAACCGGCGGGCGGCGACGTTGTTGGCCGCGATCATCGCCTTGAAGTCCAGGCCGACGACATGCGGCAAGCGCGTCATGCCCATGATCATCTGCCTGATGTCCTCGCGCAGCACGCCGTTCTCGACGAGCTTCACGCCGGGCAACAGCATCGCCTCCTGCTGCACGTCGGTCGCGGCGAAGGCCCAGCTGCCGAACGTCATGCCGCCGGTATCGAGCTCGTGCGCGCAGGAGCCGGTCCAGGCGATGCGCCGGCCTTCGTGGAAGATCGGCATCACGATCGAGACGTCGGGCTGATGGATGGCGCCGCGATAGGGATCGTTGAGGATGAACATGTCGCCCTCATTGATCCCGGGATTGTCGCTGAAATTCTCGATGATGGAGTAGATCACCGTCGACATGGTGCCGGCATGGAAGATCACCTGCGGACCCATGTTCACGATGGCGCCGTCGGCGAGATAGATGCCGACGTTGAAATCGGTGGCTTCCGTCACCACCGGCGAGCCTGAGACGTTTTTCAATGTGATCGCCTGCTCTTCGGTGATGGCTTCGAGCTTGTGGCGGATCACCTCGAAGGTGATCGGATCGATGGCGGCGTTGCCGGATGGGCCGTTCGGGCGCTGGGCGTTCATCGGGCTGACTTCAGGTAAGATCGATGGAGAGATTGCCGGCTTGGTCGAGGCGTGCGGTTTGGCCCGGCCCGACATAGACGGCGGTTTCAGGATGCTCGATGACCGTGGGACCGGAGACGGCAAATCCCGCCGGCATATCGAGCCATTGCCAGACCTCGGCTTCAGTCCACTCCAACGTCGCCGGTTCAAAAATGCGCCGCTGGCTTGGTTTCGGCGCCGTGGCGGCGCTCGGCTTGCGGATCGAAGGCTTGCGCACGCGTCCGACCGCCACGACGCGGAAGGTGGTCAGCTCTATGCCGGCGAAGCGGAAACCGGCGCCCTTGCCGTACACTGCTTCATAAGATTCTTCGAAGGTTTCGACGAGCGTGCGCGCGGTCGCCGGCGTCACCGGACCCTCCGGCACCGGCACCATCAGATCGTGGGTCTGCCGGAGGTAACGCATATCGATCGAGCGGGCGAGTTCGGACTGCGCGGGTGCGAATCCGGATTGCTTCATGGTCGTTAGACAGCGCTCTTCCAGCTCCACGAACACCGTATTGATGGCCGCGCAGTCGAGCCCGTCCCACGGATCGCGCGTGCCGCCACCCGCCCGCAGCACCAGCGAACGCTCGGCGGATTGCTGGATGTCGGAGGCGAGCGCGCCATAGGCCGAATGCGCCATGCTGGTAGCCGGAATGAGAATGCGCGGCACGCCGAGTTCGGCGCCGTAGCCGATGCAATGCACCGGCCCGGCGCCGCCATAGGCGAGCAGCACAAAGTCGCGCGGATCGTGGCCGCGTCCGATCGTGACCTCGCGCAGCGTGTCGGCCATATGGCCGTCGACGACGCGCCGGATGCCGGCAGCGGCGGCCTCGACGCTCATGCCGAGCGGCGTGGCGATCTGTTCGCGGATGGCAGCAGTCGTGGCAGCGACATCGAGCTTCATGCGGCCGCCGAGAAAATTCTCGGGCGATAGAATGCCGAGCACGAGGTCGGCATCGGTGACGGTGGCAAGCGTGCCGCCGCGCCCATAGCAGACCGGACCGGGCACGGCGCCGGCGCTGTCCGGCCCGACCCGCAGCAGGCCTGCCTCCACCCGGGCGATCGAGCCGCCGCCGGCGCCGATGGCGCGGATGTCGATCACCGGAGTGTTGAGATGGAATCCGCCGGCCTCATGGGTACCGGAAACGAGCGGCTTGCCGTCCACCACCAGCGCGACGTCGAAGCTCGTGCCGCCCATGTCGGTGGTGATGACGTTATGGTGGCCGATCTCCTGCGCCAGTTGCAGCGAGCCCATGACGCCGCCGGCGGGGCCGCTCGCCACCAGCAGCACCGGCTTCCGCGCCGCCTCACGCGCGGGGATGACGCCGCCGGCGGAGTTGAGCACGTTGAACTTGCCGCGAAAGCCGCGGTCGCGCAGCAGGCTCTCGATGCGGTCGAGATAATCGGCCACCTTGGGCGCGAGATAGGAATTGAGCACCGTGGTTGCGGTGCGCTCGTATTCGCCGATGATCGGCGACACCTCGCAGGACAGGCTCACATAGGCGCCGGGGCGCATCTCGCGGATGATCTCGCCGACCCGCTGCTCATGGGCTGGGTTGCGGAACGACCAAAGCAGCGCCACCGCAAATGTCTGTGCGCCGGCTTCGATCAATTCGCGCACCGCGGTGCGCACGCTGTTCTCGTCCAGGGCGACGAGTACGCGGCCGGCCTGATCGATACGCTCGCGCACCTCGCGCACCAGGGCCCGCGGCACGATCGGATCGGGATAGCGGCGGCGGCTGTAGCGGCCGAGATGTTCGACCGGAATGCCGGCGGTGAAGCCCATCAGGCGCTGTAAGGCGAGCGTATCGCCGAAGCCGCGGGTCGCAATCAGGCCGGTGGCCGCGCCGGTGCGCTCGATCAAAGCGTTGGTGGCCTGGGTGGTGCCGTGACCGAAGGCGGTGACCCGGCTTAAGAGCTCCTCGGGCGCCAGGCCCTGGGTGTCGGCCACAATGGCGACGGCATCGAACACGCCCTTTTCCAGCTCGCCCGGCGTCGTCGGCGCCTTGGCGGTCGAGATGTTGCCGCCGTCGTCCATAAGAACCAGATCGGTGAACGTGCCGCCGATATCGATACCGAGATACATGCTGTGAAGGCTGCTTTTCCCTGCGGCGCCCGCTATCGCGGCGCCGGCTTCCTCCCGTTGGACACGTCTGGTCCAATTGCCGCCACAGCGATAGCATATTCATCCCACAGGTGAGGCGCAATTCGTGCGGATCAGCTCGGTTGTCGGCGTAATGCTCGCCCTGGTGGCGGGATCGGGAAGTACGGCCCTGGCGCAAGTCGCCGGTCAATCGACGTTGCTTGATCCGCGCCCGGCCATTCCCAATCCGCAGCTCGCTCCGGCGAAGCCGCAAGCGGCACCTGCCAAGGCGCAAGCGGCACCCGTGAAGCCGCAGACCGCGACCGCCAAGCCGCCGCGGGCGGCCGCCAAAGCGCCCTCAACGCCGGAGTCGCGCTCCGCCGCGGCACTGGCGCTGTCCGCCGAGCCGGTGTTCGACGAGGGCACCTATCAGCGCATCAAAGAGACGCTGCTCAGCTATTCGGACATTCAGGTGCGCGGCGGCTGGCCGATGCTGCCGGCCGAGGCCAAGCTCGCGCCCGGCGTCAACGGACCGGACGTCGCTCTGCTGCGCCGGCGGCTGGTGGTGGGCGATGATCTGGCGCCAGAGCTTGAGGTGGGCGATGTCTACGACGACGCCGTGATTGAAGCGGTCAAGCGCTTCCAGTTGCGTCACGGACTCGACGCCACCGGCAGCGTCGACGCGCGCACGCTGCGCACGCTCAACGTTCCGGTCGCGGCCCGCATCAAACAACTCGAAGCCTCGATCGAGCGCCTGCTCGGCATGGATTTCGTCTTCGCCGAGCGCTATGTCGTCGTGAATATTCCGGCCGCCTTCGTCGAAGCGGTCGGCCACAACAAAGTCCAGCGGCGTTATCGCGTCATTGTCGGCAAGATCGACAAGCCGTCGCCGACGCTCACCGCCTATATCACTGCGGTCAACCTCAACCCGACCTGGACAGTGCCGCTGTCGATCACCAAGAACGAAATCCGGGCGCACATGCGCAGGGACCCGAGCTATCTGAGCCGCATGCACATGCGCTTGCTCGGCGCCCGCGACGAAGAGGTCGATCCGGGCTCGATCGACTGGTCGTCCGACCGCTCGCCCAATTTTACCGTCCGCCAGGATTCCGGCGGCTTCAATGCTCTCGGCAATCTCAAGATCGACATGCCGAATCCGTATTCGGTGTATATGCACGACACCAATACGCGGAACCTGTTCGCCGACGATTACCGCTTCGATTCGCACGGCTGCACCCGCGTCGACAATGTGCGCGACCTGGCGGCGTGGATTCTCGAGGACGTGCCGGGTTGGAACAGAGCCGCGATCGACGCCGGCATTGCCACAGGCGTATTGAAAATCGTCAACCTGCCGCACAAGATTCCGGTCGCCTGGGTCTATCTCACCGGCTGGGTGACGCGCGACGGCACGGTGCAGTTCCGCGAGGACGTGTACAAGCACGACGAGGCGCTCGATCGGAACGCGCTCGCCGACGCCGCGGCCGGCGGCTTCGTCGCGCCGGTGCCGCGTGACGTCAAGCAAGTCTCCAATCTCGACAGCCGGTGAGCGATCCGGCGCGCGGACAGCCGGCAAGGAATAGCGATGCCCAAAGCTTTTTGGCGTAAGTCTCTTTGGCTCTCGTCGCTGCTGTTCACCGCCCTCGTCATTACGCCGGTGCGCGCCGGCGACGAGCCGGACCTGATCTTCAAGCGTTCGACGGTGTTCAAATTGCTGACGCCGAACGACAAGCTCGCCACCTATGGCCTCGACGATCCCGACGTCGAGGGCGTCGCCTGCTACTTTACCGTTCCAGAGCGCGGCGGCGTGAAGGGAATGCTCGGCGTCGCCGAGCAGGTGTCGGACATTTCGCTTGCCTGCCGGCAGGTCGGCGCGATCCGCTTCAAGGCGAAGTTCGCGCAGGGCGAGGACATGTTCCGCCAGCGCCGCTCGCTGTTCTTCAAGAAGATGCAGATCGTGCGCGGCTGCGACACCAAGCGGAACGTGCTGGTCTATATGGTCTACACCGATCGCTTGATCGAAGGCTCGCCGAAGAACTCGACCTCGTCGGTGCCAATCATGCCCTGGGGACCGAGCGACCAGATCCAAAAGTGCGAGGAGTTCGTCGAGAAGTAGCGGTGCAACCAAACTATTTTGCTTTGCGCTACGCAGCGGAGAGGTCTTAACAGCTGGAACGGTTTTCCGCCGTGCGAATTACGCGAGTAGAATGGCCAAAACGGAGTCCGCAGCATGCGCACCCTTGCGGTCTTAATCTCGGTTTTGATCAGCTCTGCCACGTTCGTTTGCGCCGCTGAGGATGTTGGCGCCGGACAATCCATCATCCGCTCGCAGGAAGAGGCCTTCGGCCGCGACGACGCGGCGGAGGCGTACACCTTTGCGTCGCCGGGCATAAAGAACCTGTTTCCGAGTCCGGACATCTTCATGGCCATGGTCCGCAACGGCTATGCGCCGGTCTACCGGCACCGGAGTTTCGAGTTTGGGACGGCGACGATGACGGACGGCAAGATCTTGCAGCAAGCCCATATTATCGACGCGGACGGTGTGGCTTGGGAGGCGGTTTACACCCTGGAGCCGCAGTCCGACGGCAGCCTCAAAATCAGCGCGTGTGTGCTGAAGAAGTTGGTTGGAGTCTAGCGAGCGGCGACCCTCGCGGCACTGAGACGCAGGTACACGCTGATTGCCAGCCCGGAGCTGCGCTCCTTTGCTCGCGTGAGCGGTCCGCAAACATCGTCCCGGCAAAACTCTCGGAATTTACTTCATCGGACAATCCTTGGCGTATGAATCGGCATAGTTTTCGGCCACTCTTTTGAAAATCGATGTTTGGAACTTTCCGTCCGGTCGCTTAATGGCCTTGATCAGATAAAAATCTTGGATCGGATAATGATTGTTATTGAACGCAAAACTTTCCCGAAGCGAGCGGAAGCCTAAATCCTTTAGAGCAGCCCGTAACGCATCCTTGCTCGCGATATCCCCCTCGACCTTGCGTACTGCGGCATCGATCAATAACGCAGTGTCGTAGCCCTGGAACGCGTAGTTTGCGGGGATCTCGTTATATTCTTTTTCATATACGGCAACGAATGCGCGGTTTTGCGGCGTCGCAAGGTCTGGCGCCCAATTCGCTGCGCCGATCATCCCAAGGGCCGCATCCTGCTGAGCTGGCAACGTTACCTCGTCAACCGTAAATGCAGAGAGGAACACCATTTTATCGGCCAGCCCTGCTTGCCTAAACTGCTTCACGAAATTGATTCCCATTCCGCCGGGCAAACATCACCGAGATCGCGTCCGGCTTGGCTGAGGCTATTCGCGAAAGTTCGACGGAGTAGTCGAGTTGATTGATGGGTACATAGATTTCATCCAGAACGTCGTTGCCATATTTGCGTTTGAATCCGGCCGTTCCGTCCCGTCCTGCCTGATAGTTCGGCGCTATCAGAATGACCCTCTTCAGGTTGGCGCTCTTGGCGTAGTTGCCGAGGACCTCATGGACCTGATCGGTCTGATATGAGGTGACGAAAAAATTCGGATTGCAGCCGGCACCAGCAAAGTCCGATGCGCCTGCGTTGGGACTAATAAGGAACGCGTTCGACGCGGTCACTGGCTTGAAAATGGCCACCAGGATGCTGGAAAACATAGGCCCGACCACGAAGTCGACCTTGTCACGGTCAAGCAGGCCCTTGACCTTGGTCACAGCCACGTCCGGTTTCAACTCATCGTCGGCAACGGTGACCTCGACCTCGCGCCTGCCTAGCCGACCGCCCAAAGTCTTGACGGCCAGATTGAAGCCGTTACGCATCTGCAGACCGCCGATCGCCGCCGGTCCGGACAGCGTACTGATAATCCCGATCCTGATCTTGTCGTCGGCTCGCGCCGTGAATAGTGCGAGGGTGAGAGCAGAAGCGATGGTGATGATGCGGAGTGAATGGTTCATTTCGCTTCTCCCCAAATGGAATTGTTCGAAGGCTTGTTGAGAGCATAAGGTTTAATCCGTTGGAGAACTTGTACAAACCTGCTATGCGCGACGCCCTGCTGTGCGTCGGCGGTGGCCAGACCCTCTATGTCGGCACGCTCGATGATGTCGATTGGCATTGTCATGCCATGCCGGCATTCGTCGCAGGGATGCTCGGCCCATTCGAGCTGCGTCTTCCCGGCACTGAATGGCGAGCCTGCCGCGCGGCAATTATTCCGGCCGGGTTGTGTCATTCGCTGAGGGTTGGCGGTGAACCAGTCGCGGTGTTTTATCCCGAGCCGAATGTCGGCCGGCTGCCTCATTTGAGGCATTTCGGACGGAGCTGGAACGTGCGGGGCCACACTTTGATCACGCGGCACGCAGAGATCGGCGTGTTTCGTGAGATTTGCGAAAACCGCGCGAGCGCGAGTTTCGTCGCCGATGCGATCGATGACCTCGTCCATTTCACGCAAAGACGTGAAGGAAGCCCTGCGCTTGATGCAAGATGGCAGCGCGTGCTGGAACGGCTCCGACAAATTCCCTATGACCTCACATCAGCCGCGACGCTTGCAGCCGCCGAAGGCCTGTCGGTCTCGCGATTTCTGCACTTGTTCAGCGCCGAAATTGGCGTGCCGTTTCGCCGGTTCCGCATTTGGAATAGGGTCCGCGCCGCGACCCATCTCGCGCTCGCGGGACGAACCATCACCGATGCGGCGCTGAGTGCAGGGTTCACCGATTCGGCGCACTTCGCGCGGCTCAATCGCAGCGTCTTTGGGGTTTGTCCTTCCTATATCATCCGGAAGGTGGCGCGAACTGCCGCGCTTGGCTGCCGGTAGCCGATCAGCGCAGCGCTAAGCGTCCAAACAACTGTCCCGCATAATCGCTGCGCTCACGCGGGCTACTTGTCGCCTTGCTGCTCGGTTTAGGCGCCTATTCGCCGACAATAGCGACGATCTTTTTCGTCCCGGGATCGATAACAAGGACCTGGCCTTGCAATAAGCCGTAAACATAGTGCCTCATTGCCGGAACTTTTCTGCGAAGCCTGCGCTCGAACCGCAGCAAATGCATTGTGTGCGGGACCACTTCGCCAACATTCAGGCCTGCAGGTATCTGCGTTTTCATCGCATCCTTACCGAGGCTGCGCCAAATCTCGGCGCGTTGTGCGGAGTCGAGCGACAGCTCACGCCGCCGCGCACGCTCCGCGTGCGCGGCAATCGGCCAGGCGGCTATAGCGCCGGTGAATATTTGGATGAATTCGCGTCGCCTCATGGAATCACCTCGTCAGCAACCGTCGCCCGATGACGCGCGGCGACATCCGGCTAGCCGTTCAACCATACCATATAACCCTGCTCTCATGCGGGCCGCGTGCAGCCGCGCAACAAAAGACGTGGATGGCCGGAAGAAGTCCGGCGATGACGAACCAATGATGGCGCGAACCTATTCGCTACGCTCAGCCGTTCGTATCCATCGGTCATTTGGCGAATAGCTCCATGGCTTCGTCCGCCAGCACGCCGCCGGTGATCGTGATCGGTACGAACGGGGCCTTCGCGGCGATTTCGGCGCTTGAGATCATGATCTGATTGATCTTCGTGGCCAGCTGTTCGACCGACGCGGCAAAAACCAGCCGGCCAAAGTGGCACCACAGGATCGCACCCATGCACATCGCGCACGGCTCGCCGGAGGTATAGAGCGTGCTGCCCCGGAGCGCAGCGCTGCCATGAGCAGCCAGGCAGTGGCGAATGGCCATCATTTCGCCGTGCGCGGTCGGGTCGCCGTTGGTTTTTCCGAGATTGCGTCCGCGTGCAATCACCCGACCGTCACGCACGATCACTGCGCCGAAAGGGAAATCGGCTTTGCGGGCCTCATCGATGGCCAGCCGCATGAAGCGCTCGTCGTCGGCGGACACGCTCGTCGCCGCGATGAGAGGGCGTGGGGACAGCACAGTGGAAGCAGCGAGCGCGGCGATGATACTTCGGCGGCTATGCAAAGGGCCTTTTCGATCGGAAGCGGATTTATGGTGATGACAAGCCATGGGTGGCTCTCCGTTTAGAGGGCGCTGTCAAATGCCGCTTAACCGGCCCCCAATCATCGGCCTGGCGAGACGGCACGTCGAGGGGCGCGTTTTTCTGTTGGGAATGTAGGCCGATGAGCACCGCCACGAACAAGGGCAAACGGTGTGTAGCCGCGCTCACGCCGGGCATCGCTGGGCGGATCGTTGCGGCCAAAATTGCGGTGCACTGCAACAACGTTGTCACAGGCACGTCTTGCATCGATCACATGCGATGCGGGCCGAAATTTGATAACTCCCTTCGCCCTGGCAGTTGCGGTTTTGCGGCCGCTATTTTAAACTTATGGCGCTGACTGGGAGGAAAACCATGTTGAAGACATTTGCGGTTGGTTTACTTGCCGTTTCAATGTTCGCTGGCGCGGCGCACGCGAAGATGATGGCCAAAATGCCTGCCTGCGCGGACGGCCAGGTGAAGGCAAGCTGCACGTGCAGCTCAACGATGTCGAAACAGTCTGAGGTGTGCAAGGCCGGCCAGTGGTGCCACACCATGATGGGCAAGTGCGGGCAGTAGGCCCGAGCGCCTCAACGCATCAATTCGGCTTTCGGAAGTTTGCTTGGATCAGCGTGGGCCGAGCTGGGGAATCATTCAGCCACATCCCTTAGCCCCGCCTGCCTGACCAGCGGCAGCGTGACGTCGCGGAATTCGCGCATGCCCGCCTCGAAGCGCGGCCACGACAGCAGCACGCCGTCGAGGCCCATGCGCGAGAGCGCGGCGAGCCCGTCGACGATCTGTTCACTGGTCCCGATTAGCGGATGGCCGCTCCAGCCAGCGATGAACATCTCGGCCATGGCTTGCGCGCGCTCGGGCGAATAATTGCGCTCGTTGATCTCGGCCGCCATGGCAGCGACGACATTGCCGGCGGCGGCCCAGTCGCCTTTCTCGTGCACGTAGTAATCGTAAAATCGGCGGGCCTCCTGTTCGGTCTCGCCTTGCACGATGGTGGCGAGCGTCCACACCCGGATCGTGCGCCCGTATTCTTCGCGCGCGAGCCGGTGATAAGTCGCGATATGGGCGGCGCAGACGTCGGGGTCGTGGGTACGCAGCTGCGTATAGACGATGTCGCAATTCTTCGCCGCGAAATGCCGGCCGCGTTCGGAGGCGCCGGCATTCATCACTGCGGGGTAGGGCGCTTGGATCGGCTTCGGCTTTAGGGCGCCCTTCTTGATCCGGTAAAAGCTGCCTTCGTGATCGACGTCGCCGTCCTCGGTCCACAGCCGCTTGACGATCGTCAGCCATTCCTCGGCGCGGGCGTAGCGGTCCTCGTGCCGCGCTAGCTCCATGTCGAACATTTCCATTTCCGGGCCGTTCCAGCCGCAGACGACGTTGAGGGTGAAGCGCCCGTTCGAAATGTGGTCGATGGCGGCGCATTGTTTGGCGGCAATGATCGGATGGTTGAGCGACACGTGCGAGGTCGAGACCACGCCGCTTTTGGTCGTTGAAGCGGCAATCCCAGCCGCCCAGGTATAGGCCTCGAAGCCGGCTCCCTGGGGATCGGTCGCGCCGCCAAAACCGCGCCAGCGCGCGACCGGGACGATCGCCTCGAACTTCATTTCGTCGGCGAGTTTCGCCAACGTCACGGTGTTGGGCCAAGTGATGTCGAGCCGGCCTTCGAGGTCGGACATGACGCAGCCAGAGTCGAGATTGGTCTGAAAGGTGCCCAGCTTCAACTTGCGGCCGCTGAATACCGGATTGGTCGTGCGCCGATCGTATTGCATTACGCTACGGGATTGCGCAATCCGGCCTGCTTCACCAGCGGCAGCGTCACGTCGCGGAATTCGCGCATGCCGTCCTCGAAGCGCGGCCATGACAGCAGCACGCCGTCCATGCCCATGCGCGAGAGGCCCGCGAGCTTGTCGACGATCTGCTCCTTGGTGCCGACCAGTGGATGCCCGCCCCAGCCGGCGATGAACATCTCGGAAATCGCCTTGTGACGCTCGGGCGGAAACTGCTTCTCGTTGATCTCGGCCGCCATGGTGGCGATGACGTTGACGGCGGCTTCCCAGTCGCCCTTCTGGTGGACGTAACAGTCGTAGAAATCCCGCGCTTCTTTCTCCGTCTCGCCCTGCACGACGCAGGCATGCGTCCACACCTTGATCGGGCGTCCATATTCCTCGCGCGCGAGCTTGTGATAGGCCGCGACATGGGCGGCGTTGACGTCGTAATCGTGGGTGCGAATAAGCGTAAAGACGATATCGCAATTTTTTACCGCAAAGTGGCGGCCGCGTTCGGAAGCGCCGGCGTTCATGATGGGCGGGCGCGGTGTCTGGATCGGCTTCGGTTCGAGATAGCCCTTCTTGATCTGGTAGAAGCGGCCGTCGTGGTCGAACTCTTCGTCTTCAGTCCACAGCCGCGTTACGATGTCGAACCATTCCTGGGCGCAGGCGTAGCGATCCTCGTGCTGGCTCAATGGGATGCCAAACATGTCCATTTCCGGCCCGTTCCAGCCGCAGACAATGTTGAGCATGAAGCGGCCGTCGGAAATGTGATCGATCGCGGCGCATTGCTTGGCCGCCATCACCGGATGATTGAGCGAGACATGAGAGGTGGAGACCACGCCGCTTTTGGCAGTCGAGGCCGCAATGCCGGCCGCCCAGGTATAAGCCTCGAAACCCGGTCCTTGCGGGTTGGTTGCGCCGCCGAAGCCGCGCCAGCGCGCCACGGGCACGATCGCCTCGAAATCCATCTCGTCGGCGAGCTTCGCCAGCGCCACGGTGTTCGGCCAGGTGATGTCGAGCCGGCCTTCGATCCCCGACATGCAGCAACCGCTGTCGAGGTTGGTCTGAAAAGTGCCCAGCTTCAGCTTGCGGCTGCCAAGCACCGGATTGCTGTCGTGTCGATCGCGCGACATTCCGTCTCCCCCCGTTTTTCTCAATCTTAGCCGCGCGATCTCTCCCAAGCGAGAGCAACGATGCCCGCCATGATGACCTGGACGGCGATGATCGCCGCCACGCAGCCGTCCCAGCCGGCAGCCTTCCAGACCAGCCCGATGAGGAACGCACCGGCACTGCCGCCGATATAAAAGCTTGAGGCATAAAGCCCGGCGGCGGAGGAGCGTCCCTCTTTGGCGGTGGTGATGACGTAGCCGGTCGACACCGCCTGGCAAATCATGCCGCAGGTGGCGCAGAGCAAGAGTCCGACAATGATCACGCTGACCGGCGGCGCCAACAGCATCGCCGCGCCGGCGATCCATATAGCAATGATACCAAGCACGAAGCGGCGGCGGCCGAACAGCAGGATGGCGCGGCCGACCCATGGCACCACGAAGCTGCCGCCGAGATAGGTGGCAAACAGGGCGCCAAGCAGCGTCGACGAAAACAGATAAGGCGGCGCGGCCAGATGAAAGCTCACATAGGTGAAGGTGGCGATGAAGTTGAACAGCACGCCGAAGCCGACCGCATAGATAGCGAGCAGCCGCGGGTTGCGCAGGTGGGCCAGCATTTGCCGCACCGAGGTCAGGAAGCCGCCCGAGCGGACGAATCGGCGTTCGCGCGGCAGCGCGAGCGTGACAATCAGCGCTCCGGCGAGCGTGAGCAGCGCCACCGCGACGAAGGAGGCACGCCAGCCGAACAGATCGGCCACGGCGCCGGTCACGAACCGGCCGGAAAAGCCGCCGACGCTGGAGCCGGAAATGAACAGCCCGGCCACGCGGGGAACTTCGGCCGGCGGCCATTCATCGCCGACATAGGCGATGGCGACGGTAAAGATCGGCGGCAGCAGGAGCCCCTGAGCAAAGCGCCAGAACACGAGCTGTGGCACGGTCGACGCCAGTGTCATAATCAGCGTTGGCACCACCACCGCGAACGACGCGGCCGTGATCAGGCGCTTGCGGCCGAGTACGTCGGCCAGCGCCCCGGTAAACGGCGCAGTAAGCGCGATCGCCGCGGTACTTGCGGTCATCAGCGCGCTGATCTCGCCGGCGCCGACACCGAATTCGCGCGACAGTTCCGGTAATAGCGCCTGGGGCGAATAGAGATTGACGAAAGCGGAGAAGCCCGCCGAGGCGATGGCGAGCGCGCGAAGATCGAAAGCCATGCTGCATTATGGGCGAGCTTGCGCGCGAAAGCACCTGCGCATCGCTTAGGCAATCGGCTCGGATGCTTTCCCGTGGAGCATGCCACGCATGCGTGAATCGAAAGCCAGTCTGCCTTAGGAACCTCCGGCTTCGAACTTCAAACATTATCGAGGATTTCACCAGCGATATCGGGGAGGTGGGGCACTTACCGATCTCGATGATGGAATACTCTCGAGGCCCTTCGTACATTCTTTCTTCTCGCTGCGGAAGAATGAGTGAGCGTCGCCTTAAAAGCGGCGCCATTCGTTGACCCGAACGAATGAGCTTGCTCCTGACGGGGAACTCTCAGGGGATGCCAAGCTATCGAGCTTGAGTGGAATGATGGTATACTTGCGTCACCGCCACGGCGAGAATCGTCCGCGATGAAGAGAGCAGGAACCGGCGGAGATGGGTTTCCCGTTCCTCGCGGCGCCAACAGCGCCGCAACCTACCTGCTCGAATTCCTGTTGATCGCCGCAAGCTACGGTGGCCTCGCCGAGCTTGAATTCATTTGGCCTTCGTTCAATCCAATTACCACGCCGTTGTGGCCGCCGACAGGATTTGCGCTGGCGCTGTTCTTGTTGCGCGGCTACCGAATTTGGCCGGCGATTTTGTTGGGATCATTTGCTTCCGGTATCATAGCGGCCCGCTCGTTGTTCGATTCCAGCGGCGCCGCTATCGCCATGCTCTTCGCAGCGTTGGCCGGCGCATGGCTGCTAAATCGCTGGTCGCAGGGCCGCAAGTCCTTCGAAACGCCTCTCGGCATCGCCAAGTTTGCGCTCATCTGCTTTGCCCCGACAGCATTCATCAGTTCCGCCTCGGCCATGGCAGGATCCGTCCTGGCGACTGATGGCAGCCTCGCCAATTTTTTCGGCTCTGCAGATTCCATCACCTGGACGAGTTGGTGGCTGGTTGACGCCGCGGGAAGCCTCGTGATCACTCCGGTCGTTGTGCTTTGGGCGACGACGCCTTTGCGTCCCTTTTCCAGATGGAGTCTGCTGGAATCCGCCGCAATTTTCGCTCTCGCGGCGGCCATCGGCATCCTGGCTTTCGGCCCGCCGGCTGACTTTCCGTTGCTGAACGCGCTGCAGCCTTATCGAAGCCTGCTCGGATTTTTCGTTTTAATCCCGCTGATATGGGCCGGCTTGTGCGGCAGTCGACGGAACGCCGCCACGGCGGCATTGATTTTTGGCGCGACGGCGGTATGGGGTTTTGCAATCGGCAATAGCCCATTTCCGAAAACCGATTTGAATGGATCGCTGTTGATGCTGGTGGCGCTGTCGACCAGCGTAGCGTTGGCGGCTCTCGTAGTAAGCGTGGCCATTGCCACGGGCCGCGATACCGAGGCGCGGCTGCGCTCCGCGCTGGACCAATTGGGACGTCAGCTTGCGCAGACCGGCGCGGCGCTCGAGAGCTCCAGGCTCCACTACCAGATCTTGATCGAGAACGTTGTCGACTACGCCATTTTCGTGCTCGATCCGGCCGGACGCGTCGCCAGCTGGAACAGCGGCGCGAAGCAGATCATCGGCTACAGCGCCGACGAGGTCATCGGCAAGCATTTTGGGATTTTTTATCGGCCGGACGAGCGCCGCGCCGGCGAACCGAACCGCGCGCTTGAACGAGCGATCCAAGAAGGCAAGCACGAAGTGGAAGGCTGGCGTATCAGAAAGAACGGGACGCTGTTCTTCGTCACCGGCACGGTCGCTTCGATCCTCGATAACAAGGGGGATCTGATCGGCTTTGCCAAAATCATCCGTGACGCCACCGAGCGGCGCGACGCCCAGGAGAAGCTGGTCGAGGCGCGTGAGCAGCTGGCGATGGCGCAGAAAATGGAGGCGATCGGCAAGCTGACCGGCGGCATTGCCCACGACTTCAACAATCTGCTGATGATTATCGGCGGCAACGCCCAGACCTTCAAGCGGCTGCTCGATCCGAAATTGCCGCGAGCGATCGAGGCGATCCAGACGGCGGCGAAACGCGGCGAAAGCCTCACCCGCCAATTGTTGACCTTCGCCCGGCGTCAGCATTTGAGCCCGACCGTGGTCGATTTGAATGATTGCGTAGCCAACATGCGGACGATGATCGAAAGCTCGCTGCGCGGCAATATTGTGTACAACGAAAAGCTCGATCCGGATGTCTGGCCGGTCAAAGTTGACCTCGCCGAGCTGGAACTCGCCATCGTCAATATTGCGGTCAACGCTCGCGACGCGATGCCGAACGGCGGTACGTTCAGCGTATCCATCGGCAATACGACGGCTGATGACGGCGGGGATCATGCGGACGGTGAATTTGTTGCACTTGCGTTCAGCGATACCGGGACCGGCATTCCGCCCAATCTCCTGTCCAAGATTTTCGATCCGTTCTTCACGACCAAAGAGGTCGGCAAGGGCACCGGGCTTGGCCTGTCGCAGGTCTACGGATTTGCCCACCAGTCGGGCGGAATGGTCAAAGCGGACAGCAAAATCGGACAGGGTACGAGCATCACCGTCTATTTGCCGGCGCTTCCCTCCGCTTCCGTTGTCGATGAGGACGCGTTGGCCACGGACGACCGGCAATCGCGGCGTCCGGCGGTTCTCATTGTTGACGACAGCGCGGAAGTCGCGGAAGTGACCTCGTCGCTTTTCGAGCATCTCGGTTACGACACCCTGTATCGCGAGTTGGCCGAGGCGGCGCTGAAATTGCTGGCGGATGGCGCCAAGATCGACCTTGTTTTCAGCGACATCGTGATGCCGGGGACCATCGATGGCGTCGGGCTTGCGAGCGAGATCCGCTCACAGTACCCGGAATTGCCGGTGGTGCTCACGACCGGCTATAGCGACGCCGCGCGCGCCGCGCCGGCGGACTTACGGATATTGCGCAAGCCTTTCGATACTGACGCGCTCAGGGGTTTTATTCAGGACGCAATGGAAATGCGGTTGAATAGCTAATAATTATTGATAGTTAGCCTCGCGCGGACCGTCCCTGCATACTATGTGTGCAGCTGTTCCCAAACGGGACTGAACTCAGTATTCGGTGGCCCGACACGGCTGCGTAACAAGGCGTATGGCTCCTCCGCTTCTTCAACTCAAAGATATCGCACTGACCTTCGGCGGCACGCCGCTCCTCTCGGGCGCGGAGCTCTCCGTCTCGCCCGGTGAGCGGGTGTCGCTGGTCGGGCGCAACGGATCGGGAAAATCGACGCTGCTCAAAATCGCCGCCGGCTTGGTCGAAACTGACCGCGGTTCCGTTTTCGTGCAGCCGGGCGCGCTGGTGCGCTATTTGCCGCAGGAGCCCGATTTTGCCGGCTTTGCCTCGACGCTGGCCTATGTCGAGGCCGGACTGCGGCCGGGCGATGACCCGCATGGCGCCCGCTTTCTCCTCGAGCAACTTGGCCTCACCGGGCGGGAAGATCCGGCGCACCTTTCCGGCGGCGAGGCGCGCCGCGCCGCGCTGGCGCGCGTGCTGGCGCCGTCGCCGGATATCCTCCTGCTCGACGAACCGACCAATCATCTCGACCTGACGACGATCGAATGGCTGGAGCGCGATCTCGATGCCCGCCGTAGCGCCATGGTGATCATCAGCCACGACCGGCGCTTTCTGTCGACGCTGTCGCGCAGCACGGTGTGGCTCGACCGCGGCCAGACGCGGCGCCTGGAGCGCGGATTTGCTCATTTCGAGGAATGGCGCGACGCCGTGCTGGCCGAGGAGGAGCGGGACCAGCACAAGCTCGACCGCAAAATCGTCGCCGAGGAGCATTGGTTGCGTTACGGCGTCACAGGCCGGCGCAAGCGCAACATGCGCCGGGTAGGCCAATTGCAGGCGCTGCGGGAACGGCGACGCACTTACCGCGGCGCCGCCGGCAACGCCACCATCACCGCCGGCTCCGGGGCGCCGTCGGGCGCGCTGGTCATCGAGGCTTCCGGGATCGGCAAGAGCTACGATGGACGACCGATCGTCGACGATTTCTCGATCCGCATTGCGCGCGGCGACCGCATCGGCATCGTCGGGCCCAATGGTGCCGGCAAGACGACCCTGATCGGCCTGCTGACCGGTGTCATAACGCCGGATACCGGATCGGTGCGACTAGGGTCGACGCTTGCGGTGGCGGCGCTCGATCAGCATCGCGACAGTCTTGATCCCAACGTCACCGTTGCCGAGGCGTTGACCGGGGGATCTGGCGACACCGTCATGGTCAACGGCCATGCCAAGCACGTCGTCAGCTACATGAAGGATTTTCTGTTCGCCAGCGAACAGGCCCGCACACCGCTCGGCAAGCTGTCGGGCGGCGAACGCGGCCGCCTGATGCTGGCGCAGGCTTTTGCCAAGCCGTCAAACCTTTTGGTGCTCGACGAGCCGACCAACGATCTTGATATGGAAACTCTCGACGTGCTGGAGGACACGCTCGCCGACTATCCCGGGACCGTGCTGCTCATCAGCCATGATCGCGATTTCCTCGACCGTCTGGTAAGCGGCGTGATCGTGCCCGAGGGCAATGGCCGCTGGACCGAATATGCCGGCGGCTATAGCGATATGCTGGCGCAGCGCGGCGCCGATCTGACACGGCAGAAGCCCAGCCAGGAGCCGCAGAAAGCGGCCAAAGAACCGGCCGCGACTGTTGCCGAGCCGCCGCTCGCCAGGCGGCGCTTGGTGTTCAAGGACAAGCACGCACTGGAGACGCTGCCGAAGACTATCGCCGCGCTGCAAGCTGAAATGAACGCGCTGCAGGCAAAGCTCGGCGATCCGCATTTCTATGCGCGCGACCGCGCCGCTTTCGAAAAAACCACCGCATCGCTGGGCGAGCTTCAGGTGAAACTCACCGCGGCGGAGGAGCAATGGCTCGAGCTTGAAATCCTGCGCGAAGAGCTCGCCGGTGGCTGACCGGACGCGAACTCAGCTCGCCGGCCTGCGGCGGTGAATGTCTTTCACGTCGGTGAAGGAAATGCCGGGATTGTGCTCGCCGGTATATTCGAGGTTGAAGGCATTGCGCGCCAGGAACACGAGATCGCCGTCGAAATCCTCGGCGATGGCCGAGTGGTAGCTGGTCACGAACTGATCGAGGAGCTTGCGGTCGTCCGCCGCGATCCAGCGCGCGAACGAAAACTCAGGCGTGTCCCAGCCGATGTCGAGGCCATATTCGGCGGCGAGCCTTGCCTTCAGCACATCCAGTTGCAGCGGGCCGACAACGCCGACCAGTGCCGGCGAGCCGTCGGCGGGGAGGAACACCTGGGCGACGCCTTCCTCGGCCAGTTGCTGCAGCGCCTGCTTGAGTTTCTTGGCCCGCATGGCATCAGACAGGCGGACCCGGCGCAAAATCTCCGGCGCGAAGTTCGGCACGCCGGCAAAGTTCAGCTCCTCGCCTTCGGTGAGCGTATCGCCGATGCGCAGCGTCCCGTGATTGGGAATGCCGACCACGTCGCCGGCATAGGCTTCCTCCGCGAGAGCGCGGTCCTGGGCAAAGAAGAACTGCGGGGCCTGTAGGCTGATGGTCTTGCCCGATCGTACCTGCTTGACTTTCATGCCGCGCGTGAGTTTGCCGGAGCACAGCCGCACGAAGGCGATACGGTCGCGGTGGTTCGGGTCCATGTTTGCCTGAATCTTGAAGACAAAGGCGGACAAAGCGGGCTCGGTCGCGGACACCAGCCGCTTGTCGGCGGCCTGCGCGCGCGGCGGCGGCGCCAGCGCGGCGAGCGCGTTGAGCAAGTCGCCGACGCCGAAATTCTTCAGCGCGCTGCCAAAGAAGATCGGCGTCATGTGGCCTTCGGCGAAGGCTTTTTGGTCAAAAGGCTTGCAGGCGTGCCGCAGCAAGTCGAGCTCGCCGCTCAGCGTCGCCGCGTCGAGATTGGGATTTAGCGCGGTGACATCGGCGATCGTCATTTCGCGCAGCCGGCCCGCGGTGCCGGCATCGCCCTCGAGGAGCCGTACGCCGCCGGTTGCGACGTCGATGGTGCCGACGAAATCGCGCCCGCGCCCGACCGGCCAGTTGACCGGCGCGGCGTCGAGCGCCAGCGTCTTCTCGATCTCGTCGATCAGGTCGAACGGATCGCGGCTCTCGCGGTCCATCTTGTTGATGAAGGTGATGATCGGGATGTCGCGCAGCCGGCAGACCTCGAACAGCTTGCGGGTACGCGGCTCGATGCCCTTGGCGGCGTCGATCACCATCACCGCCGAATCGACCGCGGTGAGCGTCCGATAGGTGTCTTCGGAAAAGTCCTCGTGGCCGGGGGTGTCGAGCAGATTGAAGACGCGGCCGTCGTACTCGAACGTCATCACCGAGGTGACGACGGAAATCCCGCGCTCCCTTTCAACCGCCATCCAGTCGGACCGGGTGGCCCGCCGGTCGCGCTTGGCCTTGACTTGGCCGGCAAGCTGAATGGCGCCGCCGAACAGCAGCAGCTTCTCGGTTAACGTGGTCTTGCCGGCATCGGGATGGGAGATGATCGCGAAAGTGCGCCGCCGTTCCACCTCTGTGGCGAACAACGAGTGAGCCGACGTGACTTCGGGGGCGCGAATGGGCTTTGTTCATGGCGGATTGGATGTGGCGGTTCCAGCGATCGCTATCAAGGCTGGCAGCGCCTGATCAGCCGAACGGCTTGATGCTGGCGGCGACCGAGTCCGCAATGTGCTCTTTCGACACGATGCCCACGATCTCGGAGGGTCGCCCGCGGCCGCGGCCTTTAACCACGACCGCCATAACGGCGTCATGGCGCGACATGCGCTGCACCACGTCGAACATGATGTCGCCCTCGCGTGCGACGGTGAAATTGCGCTGCGCGACGTCGCCAAGGCGCACGCCGCTATAGGCCTGTTCGACGCCGCGCCGCAGCGTCGTGTTGACGCGCACGACGCCGGCAATGTGGTTGCCGCGCGTCACCACCACATGCCGAAAGCCGCGCTCATTGGCGTGCTGGCGCAGGAAGGCGTCGAAATCGGCATCCGCCGGCAGGATGGTCACATCTTTCTCCATGACCTCGCCGGCGCGGCGCACCAGGAACATGTTGGCGTGCAGTGCCTTCGGCACGAAATGGCCGCGGCCGACCAGCTTGATGGTGTAAATGTTTTCCTGTGACAGCAGGCGGCGCACGCCGATGGCGAGCGCGACGGCAATGATGCTCGGCATCACCAGGTCGTAGTCGCGCGTCATCTCGAAAATCATCGTGACGGCGGTCATGGCGGCGCCGGTGCCGCCGCCGACCATGGCGGCCATGCCAATGATGGCGCACGTGCTTACGCCAAAGCCTTCCAGCGGGAAAACCGCGTTCACCAGCACGCCGAAGGCGCCGCCGATGGTCGCGCCCATGAACAGCGAGGGGGAAAAAATGCCGCCGGAGGCGCCGGACCCCAGGCTCACCGAAGTGGCGGCGAGTTTGGCGACGAACAACAGCAGCAACAGCCCGGGCATGCCGAGGTTGCCGGTCAGCGTCGCCTGAATGGTGGAGTAGCCGACGCCCTCGACGTAATAGTGCCCGAAGCTGACGAACAGCGCGTAGATCAGCACGCCGATGATCAGCATGCCGACGACATTGCGCAGATAGGGATTGGCGACGCGCGCAAAGACGTCCTCGGCAAGGCTCAGCCCGCGGACAAAGGCCGCCGCGGCAAGTCCGATGATCGCGCCGAGGAGGGCATAAAGCAGCAGCGCCGCCAGCGAAGCCGGCGCCTGCGCCGCCAGCAGTGCCTTCGGAATGTCGAAAGCCGGATAGATGCCGAAGAAGATGCGGCCGACGAACGTGGCGGTGCCGGTGGCGAGCGCGACCGGCAGAAAGGTCCGCGCGCTCAATTCCGGCATCATCAGCTCGATGGCGAACATCACCCCGCCGATCGGCGTGTTGAAGGTCGCGGCAATGCCGGCGCCGGCGCCGGCGGCGACGAGCGTGATGCGCTGCCATGGCGCCATGTGGATGATCTGCCCGAGTGTCGAGCCGATGGCGGCGCCGATCTGGATAATCGGCCCTTCGCGGCCGACCGCGGCGCCGGTGCCGATTGAAATCGCCGAGGCCAGCGACTTGATCACCGCGACGATCGGCCGGATCACGCCCTCTTTGTAATAGATGGCGTCCATCACTTCCGGCACACCGTGCCCGCGGGCTTCCGGGGCGAAATTGGTGATCAGGAAGGTGACGATCAGGCCGCCGATCACCGGAACGAGAATGATGAACGCGCCCCACGGGCCAGGCGGCGTGAAGACGCTGGCGTCATAGGGAATTGAGAACAAGCCGAGAAACGCGATGTTATGGATGAGGCCGATCAGCGCCCGGAAGAGAACGGCGCCAAATCCAGTGATGATGCCAACAATGATCGCCAGCAGCGACAGCCGCACCAGGCCCATGCGCTGTGGCAGCTTGATCCTCATCGGCCGACGCTAGTGAACGTGGCCGCGGCTTCAGAGCTGCCGGATCGAGCCAAAATCCCAGGCGGAGCCGCTCGGATTTTCGCCCACCCTGATGGTCGTATCGCTGATGAAGGTGTAGGGCGGCACCGGCAGATTGTAGGGCGCTGGCACGCCGCTATACACCCGGCCTGCCGGGTCGTATTTGGAGCCGTGGCAGGGACAGAAATAGCCGCCCAGCCAGCCGGCGACAGGCGTTGACGCGCTCGGCTGCGGATAGAACATCGGGATGCAGCCGAGATGGGTGCAGATGCCGACCAGGACGCCGTATTCCGGCTTGATCGAGCGATGCCAGTTGGCCGCGTAGGGCGCCTGCTGCATCTGCTGCGAATTGGGATCGGAGAGCTGCGAGGTGAGCTTGCTGTCCTGCAGCGTCTTCAGGGTCTCCTGGGTGCGGTGGAAAACGAAGATCGGACGCTCGCGCCAACGGATCACGACCTGCTGGCCCGGTTCGATCTTGCTGACGTCGAGATCGACCGGCCCGCCGGCCGCCAGGGTCGAAGCGTCGGGATTCATCTGGGCAACGAGAGGGACGAGGGTCGCCACCCCGCCTACGGCCGCCACGGTACCGGTTGCGATGTAAAGGAAGTCACGGCGCGTCGCCTCGGGCCCATGGTGCCCCATCGATGCCGTCGCTTCACTGCTCGCCATGATCTCGCCTTTCTGACCCGGATTCCACCGCGCTTATATTGGCGCAGCCCGGCGTCAGTCAATCAAGCGGTCGAAGAACGCAGGAAACCAGGTTCAGCCGGCACAATTGTTGCCGGCGCAGCCGGGCTTCGTCGCTGCGGGCGGAAGCTTGGTGCAATTACTGCCGTCGCAACCTTCAGCCGGCTGTTGAACAATCGGCTTGGTTGCACATGCGGCGCCTTTGCAGGCGGAATTGACCCAAGACTCGATGGCGCCCATGTCGCACGCTCTGGCCTGATGCGTTGGCAACGTACCGAGCAGCAAGGTCGCCAAAACGACCAGCGTCTTCATCGGTCGCCTCCCTTCCAATCTGAAGTAGCCGAAGTGAAGTAGGCGAATATAGAGTTACTTCAAATTATGGCGGCTGAACAGAGCCCGCTGACGCTCTCAGTGCCGCCCTGGCGCGCACCAATGTGGCTTCCGGGGTGCCGGAGGCATCGATCGGTGTCCAGTCAAGCCGACCGAGCTGGTAGCGCTCCTGGGCCAGCGCGACCGTCGCGTCGGCGTCGGAGGCATCGCGCGCGCGGGCGCCGACGCGGCCGAGCCGGGTCTTGAGATCCGCGGTCAAGAACAGTCCCCGCAACGGCGTGTTGCTCGCCTTGGCTGTTGCGGCGATGGCGGCGCGCTCCTGCGGTTGCGCGAACACCGCGTCGACAATGACCGAATGCCCGGCGGCGAGGACGCGGCGCGCGTTGTCGGCGAGCGTCGCGTAGACACGGTCCGTAACATCGTCGGTATAGGCTTCCGCAGGCAGTTTCTCGGTCTCGGCGACACCGAACAGCGCTTTGCGCTCAACATCCGAGCGCACGATCACGGCCCCGGGCATCGGCAGGACCTCCGGCGCCAGCGCCCGCGCGAGCTTGCTCTTTCCGGTGCCGGAAAGCCCGCCGAGGGCGATGAATTTCGGCGCCGGCGGCGAGATCGCTTGCCGGGCGAACGCGAAATAGGCGCGGGCCGCGCGCGCGATCGCCGCATGCTCCGGCTTGGGCGCCCGCTCCATCCGCATCGCTGTGACCTTGGCGCGAATGGCAGCGCGCATCGACAGGAAGAACGGCAGTGCGGCCAGCGCTCCGAGGTCCTCGATCCGCCGGGTCTCCGCCAGGTAACGGTTGAACACGACATTGGCGGCGAGCGGCAGTCCACGCTCGAGGAGGTCCATGAGCAGGAAAGCGAGGTCATAGAAGACGTCGCCGGAGGCAATAATGTCGCTGAACTCGATGGCGTCGAACAGAACCGGCTTGCCGTCGATCAGCACGATGTTGCCGAGATGAAGGTCGCCATGGATGTGGCGGACGAAGCCGCTCCGGCCCCGCTCGCGCAGCAGCGGGACGATGCGTTCGTACGCGGTGCGGCTTGCCCGCGCGAACGCTTTGTTTTCGTCCTCTGGAAAAATCTCCGGATGCTGCCCAAAAGCTTCAAAGTGTTCGTCGATATAGGAGCCGAGTGCCATGATCCACGGTTCGGCGTCGACGCTACGCGTTTTGGCGTGAGCGGCGGCGACGGCGCGGCCGAGCGCGTCAGCCAGCGCTTCGTCGATTTCGCCGGCGAGGTGGTCGAGGGTCCGCTTCTCGTCGAAGCGTTGCATCTCGACGGCCCATTCGACCACGTTGCCGGAGCCGGCGATCGCAAGTCTTGCGCTCGCCTCGCGGGTGATAGGGACGACGCCGCGATAGATTTCGGACGCGTAGGGCGCATTGATCGCGAGCTCGGCCTCGCAAGCCTGCTTGCGCTTCTCCAGTGTCGAATAATCGAGAAAGGGAAAACGCACGGCGCGCTTGATCTTGAGCGCGCGGTCGCCGGCGAGAAACACCGACGCCGCGTGGGTGTCGATGCGCTGCACGTTCTGCCCGCCGTGGGTGGCAGGATCGCCAAGAAAGGCAAGCACCTCGTCCTGCCCGTCCTTTTGGCCGTCCGTTCCGTCGCTCATGCCGCCGAGGCCCTTTAGGGCAATTTCACTTTTGCCCGCGATTGTGCAAGGGGAGTCTGCGCGCGAAGGAGGCATCGATGCGCGGTAAAGACAACACGCGGACCGCCGCCGAGGTTCTGGTCGATCAACTGCGCATTCACGGCGTGCGCCACGTATTCTGCGTGCCAGGCGAGAGCTATCTCGCGGTGCTCGATGCATTCCACGACAGCGACCTCGCCGTCACCGTCTGCCGGCAGGAGGGCGGCGCCGCCATGATGGCGGAAGCCGTGGGCAAGGCGACCGGCCGTCCGGGCGTTTGCTTCGTGACCCGCGGGCCCGGCGCCACCAACGCCTCTCCGGGCATCCACATCGCTCGCCAGGATTCAACGCCGCTGGTCATGTTCGTCGGCCAGGTGGCGCGCGACATGCGCGAACGCGAGGCGTTTCAGGAGCTCGACTATCGCGCCGTGTTCGGCTCGATGACCAAGTGGGCGACGGAAATCGACGATCCCGCCCGCGTGCCGGAAATTGTCTCGCGGGCGTTTCACACCGCCGCCAATGGCCGGCCCGGGCCGGTTGTCGTCAGCTTGCCGGAAGACATGCTGACCGAGCGCATCGCCATTGACGACGCGCCAGCCTTCACGCCGGTCGAAACTTGGCCCGGTCCCGCGGAGATGGCGAAGTTCGCAAAACTTCTCGGCGCAGCCCGCGCGCCGATCTTGATCTTGGGCGGGAGCCGCTGGTCACAAGAGGCCTCGGACAGGGTCGCGGGCTTCGCGCAGAAGCATGCGCTGCCGGTGTGCACGACGTTCCGCCGCCTGCACCTCTTCGACGCGCTGCATCCTTGCTACGCCGGCGATCTCGGCATTGGCCCCAATCCGAAACTGCTGGAGCGGATCAAATCCGCCGACCTGGTCGTGCTCATCGGCGGGCGCATGGGCGAGTTGCCGTCGCAGAGCTACACGCTGTTTGACATTCCGCGGCCGCAGATGAATTTCGTGCACGTGCATCCGGGCGCCGAAGAACTCGGCCGCGTCTACAGCCCGCATCTGCCGATCAACGCGACGCCAACGGCGTTTGCTCCGGCGCTCGAGCATCTCGATCTTTCGGCTACATTGCGCGGACAGGCCGAAGCGGCGCATGCCGATTATCTCGCCTGGACGGAAAAACCGACCGAGCAGCCCGGTGCGGTCAATCTCGGCGCGGTCATGGTGTGGCTGCGCGACAACCTCCCTGCTGATGCTATGATTTGCAACGGCGCCGGCAATTACGCGGCCTGGATTCATCGCTTCTTCCGCTTCCGCCGTTTCGGCCAGCACATCGCGCCGACCTCGGGCTCGATGGGCTATGGCGTGCCCGCCGCCGTCGCCATCAAGCGGCTTTATGCGGAGCGGCCGGTCATCTGCATCGCCGGCGACGGCGATTTCCTGATGAACGGCCAGGAATTCGCCACCGCCGTGCAATACGGCCTGCCGATCATCGTCGTCATTGCCGACAACGGCATTTACGGCACCATCCGCATGCATCAGGAGCGCGAATATCCCGGCCGCATCTCGGCGACTGCGCTGCATAATCCGGATTTCGCCGCTTACGCCCGCGCCTTCGGCGGCTTCGGCACGAGCGTCGAGCGCACGGCGGATTTCCCCGCGGCGTTCAAGGAAGCGCAAGCCTCCGGCAAGCCGGCCATCATCCGGCTCGCCATCGATCCCGAAGCGATCACGCCGGCCACGACGCTTGCGAAGATCCGCGCCAAGTCGCTGGCGGCTAGCGGCGATTAGCTGTCATCTCGCCAGCGCATTTTCATGAATCGCGGTTCAGTTTTTGCTATACTGCCCGCCTGATTCCATTTCGCGCCCGATCTATGCCCTATCGCCGCACCGATAACGTCGTCCGCCGGCTGGCCGCACGCCACGACGCCATCATTGCCGTGGCAGGGCGGATGGCGAGCGAAGGCGGTCTGGCGGCCGTGCAGATCGCGGCGGTTGCCGCCCGCGCCGGCATCGCCGCCGGCACGATCTACCGGTACTTCCCGGGCAAGATCGATCTCGTGGGGGCACTCATTGAAGGGCTGGCCGAGCGCGAGCTCGGCGCGCTGCGCCGTGCCGCTGCCGGCGCTCCCGGTCCGCTCTCCGCGCTTTCGGCGGCAATCATGACGTTCGCCGCGCGCGCGCTCCGTGACCGCCGGCTTACCTTTGCGGCGATTGCCGAGCCCGTCGACGCCGAGCTTGACGCTGCGCGCACGGCCTTTCGCAAATCGCTGGCGGCGGAATTTTCGACGCGCATTGCCGCAGCCGTGGCCGAGGGCCGGCTCCCCGAGCAGGACCCGAAGCTTGCCGCGGCGGCACTCACCGGCCTTCTGATCGAAGGGCTGATCGGTCCGCTCGCGCCCGACGCATCGGGCCGCGAGCGCGACGTCGCACAGGCGCTGACGCTCACGGCACTGCGTGCGCTGGGCGTGGCCGATGCGCGCGCCCGCGGCCTGGTGGTGCAAACGACGATGCCGGCGGAACCCGCAGCGTCCTAGCTGCCGGAACCGGACAGCACTTCGCCGAACAGCTTCCAGGTCTCGCCGTCGAACTTCATCAATTGCATCTGCTTGATCGGCGCAAAATCCGTGGCGCTCGTAGACAGGACAACCCCGGGCAGCAGCATTGGCAGCTTAAGATCGTGGATGCTGGCCGCCTGTTTCATCAGGTTTTCGCGGGTGAGATTGTCGCCGCTCGCCTTGAGCACCGCGACCATGGTCTGCGCCGCGGAATAGCCGTAGACGTTGTTGGTGTCGGCGAGGTTGCCGCCGGGATTATATTTCTTCGACCATTCGAGCCAAGCCTTGTACTCTGGCGTGGCCTGCCATTGCGGGTCAGTCGGCTCCTTGATGTAGCCGGCCGAGACGATGCCGGCGCCTTTTTCTGGCCCTGCGGGCCGCATCACCGCTCCAACTGAAACCGACACGTTGGTCAGAAAGTGCGTTGGCTTCCAGCCGATGTCGAACACCTTGCGGATGGCCTGGGCGGCGAATTTTGGCGTTGCCGCCGTCAACAGCGTGTCGGCGCCGCTGCCTTGCAGCGCAACGATCTGCGAGTCGACCGTCGGGTCGGTGGTCTCATAGGTCTTGGTGGCGACGATCATCTTGTCGGCTTTGTCGCCGAGCCCTTCGCGCAAGCCGGTGAGATAGTCTTTGCCGAAATCGTCGTTCTGATAGAGCACCGCGATTTTCGCGTTCGGCAAATTCTTCAGGATGTAGCGGGCATAGATGCGCGCTTCGATCCGGTAGCTGGGCTGCCAGCCCATGGTCCAGGGATGGTTTTTAGGATCGTTCCACTTGTCGGCGCCGGTGGCGACGAACAGTTGCGGCACCTTGTTGTCGTTCGCATAGCCCTGAATTGCCGTGTTGGGCGGCGTGCCGAGCGTGTTGAACAACGCTAGCACTTGGTCCTGCTCGACTAGCTGGCGCACTAGCTCGACCGTCTTCGGCGGGCTATAGCTGTCGTCGCGCGTGATGAAATTGATCTTGCGGCCGTTGATCCCGCCCTGCTCGTTGATCATGTTGAAATAGGCCGCCTCGGCCTTGCCGATGGCGCCGTAGGCCGAAGCCGGACCGCTGTAAGGCATGGTGTTGCCGAGCTTGATCTCAGTGTCGCTCGCGCCGGGCCCATACTGACCCGCGGCGAGCGCCAACCCGCCTGCGAGTAGGAGAGCGGCCGCCGCCACACCTGATGCGGTCATCCGTTTCGTTGTCATGACGTTCCTCCTGTGGATTTCAATTTTCTTGCTGTTGCGCTTTAGCTCCCCGACGCCGCGATCACGTCGCCAAACAGCTTCCAGGTGGTGCCGTCGAACTTTTCCAGTTGCATCTGCTTGATCGGCGCGAAATCGGTGGCGCTGGTCGACAGCGTGATGCCGGGCAAAAGCATCGGCAGCTTCACATCGTGAAGGTTGGCCGCCTGCTTCATGATGTTCTCGCGGGTCAGATTGTCGCCGGAGGCTTTGAGTACGGCGGACAGGGTTTGCGCCAACGAATATCCGACGACGCCTTGCACATCGGCCATGTTCGCCGATGCATTGTATTTCTTCATGAAGGCCAGCCATTCCTTGTATTCGGGGCTGTCCTGCCACTGCGGATCGGTGGGATCCTTGGCGAAGGCCGCCGAGATGATGCCGACGCCTTTCTCAAACCCCGCGGACTTCATCACCGTCCCGACCGAATTCGACACCGAGGTGAGGAAATGGGTCGGCTTCCAGCCGATGTCGTAGACCTTGCGGATCGCTTGTGCGGCGAATTTGGGGATCGCCGCCGTCAGGAGCACGTTGGCGCCGCTCGCCTGCAGCGCCACGACTTGTGAATCAAGGGTAGGATCGGTGGTCTCGTAGCTCTGGGTGGCGATGATCAATTTGCCGGCTTTGTCGCCCAGCCCGTCGCGCAGGCCGTTGAGGTAATCCTTGCCGAAATCGTCGTTCTGATAGAGCACCGCGATCTTGGCATCCGGCAGGTTCTTGAGGATATAGCGCGCGTAGATGCGCGCCTCGGTGCCGTAGCTCGGTATAAAGCCCATCGACCACGGAAAGTGCTTGGGATTGTTCCACTGGTCGGCGCCGCTGGCGATGAACAGTTGCGGCACCTTGTTGTCGTTCAGATAGCCGTGAATGGCGGTGTTGGTCGGCGTGCCGAGCGGCGAGAACATCAACAACACCTGGTCCTGCTCGACCAGTTGACGCACCTGCTCGACCGTCTTCGGCGGGCTATAGCCGTCGTCGCGGCTGATGAAGTCGATCTTGCGGCCGTTGATGCCGCCTTGCTCGTTGAGCATGGCGAAGTAGGCGCCTTCGGTCTTGCCGATGATGCCGTAGGCCGAGGCCGGGCCGCTATAGGGCATGGTGTTGCCGATCTTGATCTGGGTGTCGCTTGCGCCGGGGCCGTATTGACCCGCGGCAAAAACTACAGCGCTTGCGACTACGAGACCGGTGACCGACAGGCCCGCGGCGATCGCGTGTTTCATTGTCATGACGTCCTCCCTGGTCGCTTTGCTAACGAATAAGCCCTAGCTGCCGGACCCCGACAACACCTCGCCGAACAGCTTCCAGCTGTTGCCGTCGAACTTCTGCAGTTGCATCTGCTTGATCGGGGCATAATCATCCGCGGCGGTCGAAATGACGATGCCCGGCAGCAGCATCGGCAGTTTCAGCTCGTGAATGCTGGCGGCCTGTTTCATGAGGTTTTCGCGGCTGAGATTGTCGCCGCTTGCCTTGAGCACGGCGATCATCGTCTGCGCGGTCACGTAGCCGTAAACATTGAACGCGTCGGCGACATTGCCAGACGAATTATATTTCTTCATCCAGGCCAGCCATTCCTTGTATGCCGGCGTGTCCTGCCATTGCGGGTCGGTGGGGTCTTTGTTGAACGCCGCCGAGATGATGCCGACGCCTTTCTCGAGGCCAGCGGGCTTCATCACCGAGGCGACCGAAGTCGAGACCGAATTGAGGAATTGGGTCGGCCGCCAGCCGATATCGTAGACCTTGCGGATGGCGAGCGTGGTGAATTTGGGGATGGCCGCGATCAAGAGCACATCGGCGCCGCTGCCTTGCAGGGCCACGACTTGCGAATCGACGGTCGGGTCCGTGGTTTCGTAGCTCTGCGAGGCGACGATCATCTGATCGGCTTTATCGCCGAGCCCGTGGCGCAGACCGGTCAGGTAATCTTTTCCGAAATCGTCGTTCTGATAAAGCACGGCGATCTTGGCGGCCGGCAGATTTTTCAGGATGTAGCGGGCAAAGATGTGCGCCTCGGTGCCGTAGCTCGGCTGCCACCCCATGGTCCAGGGATAATGCGCGGGATCGTTCCACTGGTCGGCGCCGGAACCGACGAACAGTTGCGGCACCTTATTGTCGTTGAGGTAGCCGCGGATCGCGAGATTGGGCGGCGTGCCGAGCGTCTGGAACAGCAGCAACACCTGGTCTTCCTCGACCAGCTTGCGCACCTGCTCCACGGTCTTCGGCGGGCTGTAGCTGTCGTCGCGGCTGATGAAGTTGATCTTGCGGCCATTGATGCCGCCCTGATCATTGATCATGGCGAAGTAGGCAGCCTGCGCCTTGCCGATGGCGCCATAGCCGGAAGCCGGGCCGCTATAGGGCATGGTCTGGCCGATCTTGATCTCGGTATCGCTGGCGCCCGGGCCGTATTGGCCGGCCGCCCAGACGAGCCCGCTCGCGAGCGCGAGGCCCGCCGCCGCGAGGCTGGTCGCGATCGTCCGCTTCATCGTCACAATGGCCTCTCTTTGTATTCGGCATCGCCGCCGGCGAAGCCGCCGCGGCGCATTTTAATGTGCCCCAGCCAGCCGGTGAGCCAGGGCCCCAGCGTGCCCACGACACCGCGCGGCATTGCATACATGAACAGCAGCATGGCCAGTCCGTAGATCGCCCAAGGAGCGGCGTCGGAAATGTCGTTGGCGAGATTGGGTACGAATTGGATGAAGAACCCACCGACGATGGCGCCGCCGATCGTCGCAATACCGCCGATTGCCGAGCCTACCAGAAACGAGATGGAGAGGAACAGGCTATAGCTCTCGGGCGAGACGTAGCCGATGACGATGGCGGCGAGCGCCCCGGCGACGCCGGTAAACAGCGTCGAGGTGCCGAAAGCCAGCGTCTTGTAGCGGGCGGTGTGGATGCCCATCGCCGCCGCGGCGATGGGGTGGTCGCGGATCGCGACCCAGGCGCGGCCGGTCCGGCCGTGCAGCAGGTTGGCGGCAATGCGGATCGCCACCAGGAGGACGACGAGCACCACGAAATAGAGCCATCGATCGCGGTCGAGGCCGAGCCCCGGCGGCGGCAGCGGCTTGACCAGGTTGATGCCCTGCTGACCGCCGGTCCAGGTATCGAAATATTTGAGCAATTGCGGCGTGGCGAGCGCCATCGCCAGCGTCACCAGCGCCAGATACGGGCCCTCGAAGCGCAGCGCCGGCAGCCCGAACAGCACGCCGAGGATGAAACAAATCATTCCCGCCGGCGGCAGCGTCGCCCAGTACGGGACGCCGTAGCGATGCATCAGGATGGCGGCGATATAGGCGCCGGCGGCGAAAAACCCGCCGTGGCCAAGCGAGATCTGCCCATTGTAGCCGGTCAGGATGTTGAGGCCGAGAACGGCGATGGCATAGATCATCACCATGGTCAGCTCGAACACGTGATATTTGCTCAAGCCGAATGGCAACACGACCGCCAGCACAATCAGCGCCAGCGCGGCGATCCATCGCCAGGTGTCGATGCTGAGCCCGGCATAACGATCGGCAGCAAGTGCCTGCGGCGCAATGATGGTGACGGGCTTTTCCATCATCACACTCGCCGCACGATCGCGGTGCCAAATAAGCCGTTCGGCTTGAACACCAGCACAAGAATGATCAATGCCAGCGCCACCGTCAGTTTGAGCTGGCTGGCGATCAGATAGGTGCCGACGAGATTCTCGGTGACGCCGACGATCAGTCCGCCGACCACCGCCCCGACCGGGCTGGAAATGCCGCCGAGCAGCGCGCCGGCGAAGGCGTAGAGCAACACGCCGCCCATCATGTTGGGATCGAGGAACAGGACCGGCGCCACCATGATGCCGGCGGTCGCGCCGATCGCCGCCGCCAGGCCCCAGCCGATCGCCAGCATGCGGCCGACGCGGATGCCGCACAGCCGCGCCGAGGCCGGATTTTGCGCAGCGGCGCGCATCGCCAATCCGGTCGTGGTGAAGCGGAAGAACGCGAACAGAAGAATGAGCATGACCAGCGTCACGCCGATGACGCCCAAATCGCGCGTCGTCATCAGCGCGCCGAGCAGCGGCCGGTCGGGGAACGGGCTGGGAAAATCCTGCACCGTATAGCTGTAGATCCAGCCCGCCAGCGAATTGAAGATCAGCAACAGCCCGATGGTCACGATCACCGCGGCTAGCACTGGGGCGTTCTCGACGGGGCGGATGACAACACGTTCGATCACCATGCCGCCGAGGAATGAGATGATCAGCGTGAGGACGTAAGCGCCCCAGAACGGCATTCCGGCGTTTACCAGGGTCCAGGCGATGTAGGTGGAGAACATCGCCATCTCGCCCTGCGCGAAGTTCACCAAGTCGGTCGCGCGGTAGATCATCACCAGCGCCAGCGCCACGCTCGCGTAGATCGCGCCGGCGGCGAGGCCCTGAGAAGATCTGCTGCAGAAACTGATGCATCGTTCAGTCCGTCAATAGCCGAGATAGGAACGGCGGATTTGCGGATCGTCGGCCAACGCCTTGGCGCTGCCCGAGGCGACGACATAGCCGGTTTCGATGAGGTAGGCGTGATCGGCCAGTTCCAGAGCGAGGCTCGCGTTCTGCTCGACCAGCAGCACGCTCACGCGCTGCTCCTGCCGGATGCGCTCGATGATCGTGAAAATGTCTTCGACGATGCGCGGGGCGAGCCCGAACGACGGTTCGTCGAGCACCAGAAGCCGCGGCGCCATCATCAAGGCGCGGGCGATGGCCAGCATCTGCTGTTCGCCGCCGGACAAGGCGCCCGCCTGTTGTCGCCGGCGCTCGGCGAGAATCGGAAAATATCCGTACATCCGCTGCATGCTCTCGTGCGGCTGGCCCCTTCGCGTATAGCCGCCCAGGCGCAGGTTCTCTTCGACGGTGAGGCCGATGAAGGTTCCGCGCCCTTCCGGTACGTGGGCGACGCCCAGTCCCGCGATTGCTTCCGTTGCGCGGCGATCGAGCCGCTCGCCCGGCGAACAGGATTTCGCCCTCGGTGCGCACCATGCCGCAAATGGCGCGGAGAGTTGTCGTCTTGCCCGCGCCATTGGCGCCGAGCAGCACGGTCATGCCGCCTTCCTCGACCGCGACATCGATCCCGTGCACGACCTCGGACTGACCGTAAAAGGCCTTGACCGAGCGCAGCTCCAGGATCGGCGCCATCAGTGCCGCGTTCCGAGATACGCCTCGGTCACGGCCGGGTTGCCACGGACCTCGTCGGGCGATCCATCGGCGATCACGCGGCCGAAATTCAGCACCACGACCTGATCGGACAGGCTCATCACCAGGCCCATGTGATGCTCGACCAGATAGCACCGTGATCCGGAGCTGATCGCGGATCGAGCGGATCAGCGTGCCGAGGTCCGCCACCTCTTCGTGATTGAGCCCCCCGGCAGGTTCGTCGAGCAGCAACAATGATGGTTGGGCCGCGAGGGCGCGCGCCAATTCGACACGTTTGCGCGCGCCCAGGGAGAGACTGGCGGCTGGCTGTCTTGCCATCTTCTCGAGGCCGACGAAGGCCAGCATGGCGCGCGAGATTTGGTCAAGTTCCAGCTCCTCGCGCCGGGTGAAGGGCAGGGTCAAGGCGTCGGCCAAAGGACCGTTGCGGCCGCGCGCGTGGGCGCCGGCTTTGACGTTGTCGAGAACCGACATCGAGGCGAACAGGGTCGGAGCCTGGAAGGTGCGCCCAATACCGAGAGCGGCAATATCCGACGCCGCGCAACGGCGCAGCGAGTGGCCATTCAGCCGGATGTCGCCGCGCACCGGCCGATAAAGCCTACTCAGGCAATTGAACAGCGTAGTCTTGCCGGCGCCGTTGGGCCCGATCAGGCCGACGATCCGACCTTTGCCCACCGAGAAAGTAACCGCCTCGAGCGCGACGATACCGCCGAAGCGCATGGTCACGTCCGCTATCTCAAGCAAGGGGACGGTGGGGCCGCTGTGCGGGCCGAGGGCCGCGCTTGGCGCGATTTCGGTCATGCGGCTCGGCCCGCCATTGGGACTTGATCCTCCTCGACCCGCGTTCCTTGATTTTCTGGCGCCCTTTGGCGAGCGCCCCCGCAACGGGTCGGCTTCCGGCGAAACCGAAACCCCTTGGCGGTGACGAGCGTCGGCGAAAACGTGACACGCCGCGTGTTCGGCCGTCAACGATATGCCCAACTATATTTTGGGCAATCCTATTTCGGTCGGTTCGCGTTTGTCTCGGCTGTTTAGTGCGACATCAGGACCGGGGCTGTCATCGAGCGGAGAATGCTCCGCGTCACGCCGCCGAGCACGAATTCGCGGAGCCGCGAATGGCCGTAGCCGCCCATGACAATGAAATCGGTCCCGGCATCGGCGGCATGGGAGAGAATGACGTCGGCGACATCGATATCGCCCAGCACGGTGCGTTTGACCTCGACGTTAAGGCCATGGCGAGCGAGGTGCGCGCCCATGTCGGCGCCTTCGATCTCGTCCTGCTTGCCGGCTTCGTTGGCGACGATTACGACCTCGACGCGTCCGGCCCGCTCAAGGAGCGGCATGGCATCGGCGATGGCGCGCGTGGACGCCCGGCTGCCGTCCCAGCACAGCATGACGCGATCGAGCTTGAGCGGGTCTTTCTGGATGTAGGGTACGACGATGACCGGCCGGCCGGACTCGAACAGCGCGGCTTCCGTAATGATGTCTTCGACGGCGCTGGTCTCGGGCTCGGCTTGCCCGACAATGGACAAATCGAAGCGTCGTGCGATGCGACCGAATTGATCACCGACGCCGGCGAAGCTGGCGCTGAGCGTAAGCGGCTCGGCGGTGACGCCAGCGCGCGAGCTCGCCGCAACGAAACGGTCGATCGCGGCCTTCGCCGCAGCGGCGTTATCGCGTTCCTGCACTTCGATCACTTCGGCGGGGATATAGCCCGCACCCGAGACTGGAATGATCGGATCGTAGAGGAAAGCGATCCCGGCGAGATGCGCGTCAAACGCCGCGGCGACCGAGACGGCATAATCACTGGCCGGGCTCGCCCGTTCACCGACGCTCAGATTGACAATGATGTCTTTGATCATGGCGACGTTCCTCCCCCGTCGGCGGGCGTTACCTTTTGCAATATCTATGTAAGATCTGGCCGGCAGGTTTGAGCGAGATCAAGTGCCGCCCCGCACCGGCTACTTCTTCACGTTGCCCTCGGCGTCGAACTGGCTGACATAAGCCCACAGGTCATTGATGTCCTGCTCGTTCTTGATGCCGGCGAAAGTCATTTTGGTCCCCGGGACTTTGCCCCGCGGATCCTTGATGTATTCCTTGAAATTCGCCTCGTTCCAGACGATGCCCGAATTCTTGTTGGCATCGGAATAGCTGTAATCCGGAATGGTGCCGGCTTTGCGCCCATTGAGGCCGTTGAGTTCTGGGCCGACCAGGTTCTTCGCGCCAGGGCCGATCCTGTGGCAGGGCAGGCATTTTTTGAACTGGCTCTCGCCTTTGGAGACATCCTGCGCCAGTCCGGTTCCCACCGAGGCGGCGGTCAAAACGGCGGCCATTATCAACGTCCTCATCATCGGCAAATCTCCCTTTCTCCTTTGGCAACGGGTCGATGCGTTGCTCTCGCATACGGGCCCCCGCCGGCCGCAAATTCTGCGCCGCAGCGGTTGAAGCGGCCCCGGCGCAACGTGTCAACGGCTAATTCGCCGCGCGGGCTGCGTGCACCATCGGACGCGGTGGCACGGCGGCGCGCATTCGGTGCCAAGTTTCACTTAATGAAGCTGAGGTACGACGCGAGGGCCTCAATCTGGTCCCTGGACAATCTGCTGGCAATCCGGGGCATCGGGGGCTGTGCAGTGGCATGATAACCTTCTCCCCACTGCTCGAGCCTCCGCTTCAGGTAAGTGTACGCCAAGCCGCCCAAACGCGGGATTTCGCTAAAGCCCTGGGCGTTCGGACCATGACAGGCAACACAGGCGGCAATATTAAAATCCGGGAGCCCTTCCTGGTAGATGGTTCGGCCCCTCGCGGCGAGCTCTCTGTCTCCATCATCGGCCGCGTTGGCGGGCAGCGAAGAAAAATAGACCGCCAAATCATGCACCGCACGGGGGCCGAGATTCGCTGACGCGCCCCACATATATTGTTTGGAAAACGGATTGTCCCGCGTGTGCGCGCGAAAGCTTATAAGCTCATTCTCGATGTACTTTGCTTTCTGACCGGCCAATCGCGGCGCCGGCGTGTAACCTTGAGCCGCCGCGCCATGACACCAAGTGCAATTGCGGATCGCGAGGCTCTCGGCGTGGCTCGACGACGAAAGCGCACAGGCGACAATCGCCAAAGCCGCTATTTTTAGCCAGGTGCGTCTCATGATCTGCGCGCTTCCTGCTTTCGTGCGCCAAACAGAACGTGTCACCTCAGAGAACTCAGATAGGCCGCGACTTCTTCGACTTCCGACTTGTTCAAGCTGTGCGCAACCGGAGCCATAATGAATGAGGTGTCCGGATGGGCCGCAATTTGACCCCGTTCTTTGCCCCAATTGGTCAACTCCTTGACCAGGTAGGGAAAGAGCTGGCCCGCCAAACGGGGAATTTGGTTTTTCCCGGTCGCATCCGGACCGTGACAGGCGGCGCAGGCCGCGACGTTGGCGTCAGGCACGCCGCCTTCGAAGATCTTTCTTCCCGCGGCGACGAGTCCTTTTGGCGCGCCTCCGAGCGGTGCCGGATTGAGCCCATGAAAGTGCTCGGCGAGCGCCGTTATCATTGCCGGGCTCATGACATGGGCGACGTTCGCCATGATGGCGTTCGGCCGCCGGCGCTCAACAAAAGCCCGTAACTGATTCTCGATGTATTCGATTTGCTGTCCGGCGAGTTGCGGGATGGGATAGAAGCCACGATAGCCTTGGCCGGATGGTCCGTGGCAGTCCTGGCAATATTGCATCTTGGCTTCAAAGCCGCCGACGGAGGCAGATCTGTCGGCGCCGTCGGCGCGACCGGTAGCGAAAAAAGCAATGGCGAGGATCGCCGCTGGCAAAGCCAATCGCAGGCTCTCGACCGTCGCACGACCTTGAAGTCGTTTGAACGAGCTGCCGCCGCCGGCGTGAAGGCTCCGACATGACGTGATGAGCTTGATGATCCCGGCCACGGCGCTACTCCAGATAACTGACATAGGCCGCGACCGCTTCGATCTGCGGTTTGCTCAAGCCATGCGCGATCGGCTCCATGATGGTGGAGGCGTCCGGGTTTGCGGGATTTTGACCTCGTTCTTTGCTCCAGTTGGTCAGTTTGTTGAAGATGTAATCGTTGAGTTGGCCTGCCAGGCGAGGAAATTGCCCGTCGCCTTTCGCCTCCGGGCCGTGACAGGAGGCGCAGGGCGGAACATCGGTCTTGGGAATTCCCTCTTCATAAATCTGTTTCCCGGCAGCGACGAGGTCCTTCGGCGCGCCGCCGAGCGGTTTGGGATTGAAGGCTTGAAAATTCGCCGCAAGCGAAGTCAGCATCCCCGGGCTCAGGACGTGCGCCACGCTGAACATGATCGTGTTCACCCGCCTGCGCTCAATAAAGGCCTGCAGCTGATTTTCGAAGTATTCGGGTTGTTGTCCGGCCAGGCGCGGTATCGGATAGTAGCCGCGAAAACCTTGCCCCGATGCTCCGTGGCAGACTTGGCAATAGGCCAACTTGGCTTGCAGCTCCTGCTTCGGAACGGCGGCCGATTTTGTGTCTTCCGCGCGTGACGCCGCGACCAAAACAGTCGCCAGAAGCGCCGAGGTGAAAACCAGGTGTGAGCCGATGAGCCAAAGGGCCTGGCGTCCGCGTCTTTCGTCGGACGGTGTGGTCTGCGGATGCAAAAACCTTGGGCCCACCGCTTCCTCACCACCCTAAGGGAACGACAGGAGCTGACCCTGCGAAAACGTGAAAGTTCAGCCCGAGCTTGATGACCTGAATGGTCTGGTTGATGTTCTCGGGGCCGACATTCCCGGTGACATTGTCTATGAACGTCACGCCGCGCGTGCCGAAACCGTAATAGTCGTATTCGAGCTTGAGCGACCAATCATTCCAAAGGGCCCATTCGAGACCGACCCCCGCGGTCCAGCCGAAGCGTGTCTCCAACCCCTCGTAATCGTAGGTCGCGAGGGTGTCGAACGCGCTGTATCGATTGCCCGCCCAGGCGCCGCCGCCTTTGGCGTATAGCAACCAGCGGTCCCATGCGTATCCGACGCGACCGGTGGCGCTGCTCAGAATGTCCGTCGCTTCCTTGAAGGTCGTACTGTCGCCGGGAATTCCCGGCGGCGCGAACGTGGACGAGCCGCCGATATTTCCGCCAGCCGCCCCGCCTTCGATGCCAAGTACGAAATTAGACGGGAACTGATAATCACATCCGATTTGCCCGCCGAGTGTGTAACCGTTTATGGAAACATTGGCGGACGTGAATCCGGTGAGGGGGGCGAGTAGACCGGCGCTGTCGGTTAGACCCGTTTGACCGAACCCGCCGCCAGCTTGCACGCCTGCGTAGCAGCCGCTCCATGTGAAGGGTGGAGGCGCCGGCGGCATTTTCAGCGGCATCTCCGGCCCAAGATCGGCGGCAAACGCCGAGACGGTCAACAGCGACAGCGCCGCGCCTCCCAACAATATTGTTTTCATCGCGAGCCCTCCGGTTTACCCGCTACATCGCCAACCACAGATAGAGGAACAGCGTATTGTTGGCGGTGGCGCCGACCGTGGTTCCGTTGAATTCGGTGTAATAAGTGTAT
Organism: uncultured Alphaproteobacteria bacterium; assembly: GCA_963832605.1. Lineage (GTDB taxonomy): Bacteria > Pseudomonadota > Alphaproteobacteria > Rhizobiales > Xanthobacteraceae > BOG-931. Next base: position 299,728 of record CAWHUO010000019.1, read on the forward strand.
TGCAGCCCGAGGCGGGCGTTCCACCACGGCCATCCGGGCGAAAAGCTGCTGATAAACGGAATGTATGCGATTTCGGCAATCCAGCCGTTGGTATTTGGACTGCCGCCGTACAACAGAAGATCAGGACTGCCCCAACTCGTGAAGTATTGGCCGGTGAGCACGACCCGGTTGTTGTTGCCGTAGGCGAGCGAGGCATAAGCCCGCGCTTCGTTCAGAGTGTTGGTCGGATTGGCGGCAAGCCCGTTGGTGAAGCTGGCATTCAAATCCTGGAGTTCATGAATGAGAGAGCCACGCAGCGTGATCCAGAAATTGCTGCCCTGATACTGATATTGCGTATCGAAACCGATGTCGGTGTAGTTGTCCGTCTGCGGGAACGTCGACGTCGTCGTCGTTCCAGGCATCGTCCAGGGATGGACGGGAGCGTACATGCCGAACGTTCCGATCTCGAGCCAATGGTTGCCCCAGTGCGGCTCGTAAGCCGCGCGCCAATAGGGCGCCGCGTCGAACGTCCCCGGCGAGTTAAAGGGATCGGCGCCCAAGTCGATTTGCGTATTCGGATTGAGCGTCGTGTAAACCGTCGCTTCAAGATAGAGCGCGTCGTTGATGAACGTGTAAGCGCCGACACTAACGACATTCTGCGCAAAGCCGCCGTCGATGATTGGGGTGGGCCCGAATCCGGCACCGAAGTTCGACGACACGTAGGGGAAGGACCACGCCGGCGTAGTGTTCCAGGGATCCTGTACGGTGGGATTGTTGTTAGCTGTAATGCCGTAGACAACATTCAAGCCGCCGATCCTTGTCGAATCGGCATAGCGAATATCCGTATTATCCCAGGTCCAGGAACGTCCGTAGGGATCGGTGCCGAAGCCTCCGGCGGGCTGCGCATTGTAGCTCACCTGCGCGAACGCACCGACATGATCGGTTATGGCACCGCCCCACATGAAGTTTATGGACGACAGCGCGACATTGTTGTTGGCGTTGTAGGGTGCAGTTGGCGCTGGCAGCGGCGCCTGCGTGTTGGTGAATCCGACGACCGTCATCATCGACAGCGGCGGCACCCAAGGCTTCTGATTGCTTGTGCCAGAATCATCCGAACTGGGAAACAGCGTCGTCCGGTAAGGACCGCCGCCCGCCGTATAGCCTTGGATCTTGAAAAGACGGCCGTAAGGGGTAAGGCCGGCAAAATCGGTGTGACAGGTGCCGCAAGGCTGCCCAGTCTGCCGCGCGTAGCTCGGCAAGGCTTTCGCCGGCGGCGCATACCCGATTGTCAGGAATGTCGCGAGCAACGCTACCGCTGCTGCGGACACGAAATGCCACGCAGTGCAGCCGGAACGATCGTTATCGCCGCTCATCGGGCCATCCGACGTACTCCGCGCGAACGCACGGGTACGAAAGCCGAGTCAACGACGGGGGCAACTGCACGATAGAAGGCAAATACCGTCGGAGCCAATTCAAAACCGGACAACAATCAGATTTCTGCGGAGCGATGTTTTTCAGCAACACGGCTTCCGGCGATTAGCTTTAAATCGCTGTTATCGCTATAATAGTCGGCAAAACGCTGGGAAGACGCGGAGGAAATTCGATGCCCGTTGCAATGCCCCCCTCCGATACGGCGGTGCTCGCCCGCCGCGCCGAGATCGTCGCGGCGCTCAAACGGATCGTGCCGGGCGAGGGCGTCATTGCCTCCGAGGAGGCGATGCGGCCCTACGAGAGCGATGGGCTCACCGCCTATCGCCAGCTTCCCATGGTGGTCGTGCTGCCGGAAACGACCGAGCAGGTCGCGGCGGTCCTCGCCTACTGCCACCGCCAAGGCGTCAAGGTCGTGCCGCGCGGGGCAGGCACCTCGCTGTCGGGCGGCGCGCTGCCGCTCGGCGACGGCGTCCTGCTCGGCATGGCCAAGTTCAATCGCATCCGCGCCGTCGATTTCGACAATCGCGTTGCCGTGGTTGAGCCCGGCGTCACCAACCTTGCCGTCAGCAAGGCGGTCGACGAGGCCGGCTTTTATTACGCGCCCGACCCTTCATCGCAGATCGCCTGCACCATCGGCGGCAATGTGGCGGAAAATTCCGGCGGCGTGCACTGCCTCAAATACGGCGTCACCACCAACAACGTGCTCGGCTGCGAACTGGTGCTGATGAGCGGGGAGATTATTCGGCTGGGGGGCAGCTATCTTGACGCCGCCGGCTACGATCTCTTGGGCATCGTCACCGGCTCGGAAGGGCTCCTTGGCGTCGTTACCGAAGTAACAGTGCGCATCCTCAAGAAGCCGGAATGCGCGCGCGCCGCACTCATTGGCTTTGCCGCCTCGGAGGACGGCGGCGAGTGTGTCGCCCGCATCATCGGCGCCGGCATCATTCCCGGAGGCATGGAAATGATGGATCGCCCCGCCATCCATGCCGCTGAGGAATTCGTCCATGCCGGCTACCCGCTCGATGTCGAGGCGCTGTTGATCGTCGAGCTCGACGGCCTTCGCGCCGAAGTCGACCATCTGCTCGAACGCGTCGAGGCAATCGCCCGGCAGTGCCGCGCGGTGACCTGCCGCATTTCCAATTCCGAAGACGAGCGGCTTCTGTTCTGGGCCGGCCGCAAGGCGGCGTTTCCGGCGGTCGGGCGTATCTCGCCCGATTATTACTGCATGGACGGCACCATTCCGCGGTCGAAACTGCCTCTGGTGCTGCGGCGCGTGCAGGAATTGTCGTCGAAATACGACCTGCGCGTCGCCAATGTGTTCCACGCCGGCGACGGCAATCTGCATCCGCTGATCCTCTACGACGCCAACAAGCCGGGCGAGCTCGATCGCGCCGAGGAGTTCGGCGCCGATATTCTGCGGCTCTGCGTCGAGGTCGGCGGCGTGCTCACCGGCGAGCATGGCGTCGGGGTGGAAAAACGCGATCTGATGCCGGTGATGTTTTCCGAGGCCGATCTCAATCAGCAGCAGCGGCTCAAATGCGCCTTCGACGAGATGGGTCTGCTCAATCCCGGCAAAGTGTTTCCGACCCTGCACCGCTGCGCCGAGCTTGGCCGCATGCATGTGCATGCGGGCAAGGTGGCGTTCCCCGATATTCCGCGGTTCTGATCGCCACTCGCCGCTCGTCGGCAGAGGTGGTACCCAGACCTCCGATGCAGGACACTCTCAAGCCGCGCGATGCCGCGGAGGTCGAACAAGCGATCCAGTGGGCGCTGGCCGACGGCAAGGCGCTGGAAGTCGTCGGTTGCGGCAGCAAGTGCGCCATCGGCCGCGCTGCACAATGGGACGCGACGCTCGATCTCTCCGGGCTCTCAGGGGTCACGCTCTACGAGCCAGAGGAGCTGGTGCTGTCGGCCAAGGCCGGCACGCCGCTCGCCGAGATCGAAGCGCTGGTGGCGGCAAGCGGGCAGGAGCTTGCCTTCGAGCCCATGGATTATGGATTGCTTCTCGGCGGTGGGGCCGGTGCCGGCACCATCGGCGGCGCGCTCGCCGCAAACCTTTCCGGTCCGCGGAGGATCAAGGCGGGCGCCGCCCGCGACCATTTTCTCGGCGTCAGTGCCGTTTCGGGACGTGGCGAGACGTTCAAGTCCGGCGGCCGCGTGGTGAAGAACGTCACCGGCTATGACCTCTGCAAGCTTCTCGCTGGCTCCTGGGGCACGCTCGCGGCCATGACCGACGTGACTGTCAAAACGCTGCCGCGGGCCGAGACCGAAACGACGCTGCTGGCGCTTAACCTCGACGATGCGACTGCGGTCAAGGTCATGACCGCGGCGATGGGCTCGTCCGCCGATGTCTCGGCGGCCGCGCATTTGCCGACTCAAGTCGCCGGGCGCATCGCCGAAAGCACGGGTGCGGGCGCCGCCGTGACCGCCTTCCGGATCGAAGGCGTCGCCCCGTCGATCGTCCATCGCAAGAGTGTGCTGGAGAAAATCGCCGCGCCGTTTGGTGCGCTCGGTTCGCTCGGCGAAGGGCCGTCGCGCGCGCTCTGGCGGTCGATCCGCGACGTGGAGCCTTTCGCCGCTGGAGGGCCGGCGGCCTCGCGTTACGTTTGGCGTATCTCTACGGCCCCATCGCGCGGCGCCGGGGTCGGCCAGTGGCTGACCGATAGCGCAGGGGCCGAGCTCCTTTACGACTGGGCCGGTGGACTGATCTGGGCCGCTTTGCCGCCTGCAGACGACGCTGGCGCGCATGCCGTGCGCGCGACCGTCGGGGCGGCCGGCGGCCATGCCAGACTGATCTGCGCGCCCGCTGCGGTGCGCGCCGTGGTCGATGTTTTTGAGCCCGAGACGGCGGCACTTGCCGCATTGACGAGGCGGGTGAAGGAAAGCTTCGATCCGCGCGGCGTCCTCAATGCCGGACGCATGTGGGCGGGCGTTTAGCGATGCAGACCTCTTTTACCCTGGCGCAGCTTGCCGATCCCCAGGTGGCAGAGTCGGAAAAGATATTGCGAGCCTGCGTGCATTGCGGCTTTTGCACCGCCACCTGCCCGACCTATGTGCTCGACGGCAATGAGCTCGATTCGCCGCGCGGCCGCATCTACCTCATCAAGGACATGCTCGAGAACGACCGCCCGGCCACGGCGGAGGTCGCCCTGCATATCGATCGCTGCCTGTCGTGCCTCGCCTGCATGACGACGTGTCCATCGGGCGTGCACTACATGCACCTCGTCGACCATGCCCGCGCGCATATTGAACAGACCTATCAGCGTCCGCTGCACGAGCGCCTGTTGCGCGGGGCGCTCGCGATGGTGATGCCCTATCCACATCGCTTTCGGCTGGCGCTCGCAGCAGCACTTGTCGGCAAGCCATTCGCCTCACTCGCCGAGGCGATCGGTCTCAAGCGGCTTGCCGCCATGCTGCATCTGGCGCCTTGGCGCGGCTCCCACCGACCGCTTGCCCCGCAAACGTTTCCGGCGCTGGGGTCGCGCAAAAGCGGGCGCGTGGCGCTCCTCGCCGGCTGCGTCAACGATGTGTTGGCGCCGCAAATCAACGCTTCCGCGATTTGCGTGCTCACGCGCCTGGGTGTCGAAGTCGTCCTGGCTGAGGGCGCCGGGTGTTGCGGCTCGCTTATCCATCACATGGGCCGGGAGGACGAGGCCCTGGCACAAGCGCGCGCCAATATTGAGGCGTGGACCGCTGTCGACGACCTCGACGCCATCGTGGTCACCACTTCCGGTTGCGGAACCACAGTGAAAGACTACGGCTTCATGCTGCGCACCGATTCGGCCTATGCCGGGCGCGCCGCCAGGGTGGCGAGCCTTACCCAGGATATCAGCGAATATCTCGCCACGCTGCCGTTTGCGGCGGCGCAAAACGCGCCCGGACTTGTTGTCGCCTATCATGCGGCCTGTTCGTTGCAGCACGGGCAGCGCATAACGCGGCAACCGAAAGACTTGCTGGTCAAACTCGGCTTTGCGGTGAGGGATGTGCCCGACGGCCATCTATGCTGCGGCTCCGCCGGCACCTACAATATTTTGCAGCCCGATATCGCAAGAAGGTTGCGCGAGCGCAAAGTCGGGACTATCGAGAGATTGCGACCTGATATTATTGCAGCAGGAAATATCGGCTGCATGACACAGATCGCCGCGGGCACAAAAATCCCGGTGGTCCATACGGTCGAGTTGATCGATTGGGCGACAGGGGGGCCATGTCCGCCCGCGCTTTGGGAGCATCAGCAGCGTTCGCCGATGCGCCCGTCTGTGGCCGCGGGCTGAGCGGGGGGCCCGGTCGGTATTGTGGCGTGAACCCGGACTCCAGTGGGGGGCCGATGACGTTATCCCATTTGCTAGCATGGATCGGGAGGATCGATCATGGCGAAGAAGTCGAAGGCAAAGGCTAAGAAGAAGACCGCGAAGAAGAAGGCTGCTCCAGCACGTAAGAAGAAGAAAACAGTAAAGTCGGCGCCGAAGAAGGCCGCCAAGAAAGTCACCAAGAAGGCTGCTCCAAAGCGCAAGGCGCCAGCCAAGAAGCCGGCCCCAATGCCGGCCGCCGAACCTGCGCCCACGCCGTCTTGGCCCCCGCCTATCGATTCCGACGCCGGTGGCGGTAACCCTTAGAGCACTTTCTCATCCGGTCAGAGGGAGGGCGGCCGTGCGCCGATACGCGCGAGCCGCCGCCCCCGCCGCGAGATTGGCCTCACACCGCGGTTAGCTTTTTTTGCGCCGGTCGCTCCGCCCCCGCATTGCATCGCGCGGGGTGGCCTCATAGCATTGGTGGGACGTGATGGCCGACGGCGAACGCTTCGCCGGCCGGGGCGCGGCCTCGCGGTGGTGGGGGTGATGCAGGAGGCGTGTGATGGCGGCGACTTACAACATCCTGATTATGGGCGCGTCCTATGGGTCGCTGCTCGCGTCGAAGCTGTTATTCGGCGGCCATAACATCAAGCTCGTGTGCCTCCCGGCCGAGGCCGACCTGATAAACGCCGAAGGCTTTCGCGTGCGCCTGCCGGTGCGGGGGCGCAAGACACCCGTCGAACTCGACTCGCGCAAGCTGCCGGGCAAGGTCAGCGCCGGCGGCACGTCCGATGTGGATCCGAAGGCGTACGATCTCGTCGGGCTCGCCATGCAGGAGCCGCAATACCGTTCTCCCGGCGTGCGCGAACTGCTGGACGCCGTGGCGCGGGCGAAAGTGCCGTGCATGTCGATCATGAACATGCCGCCGCTCGCCTATCTGCGGCGCATCCCTGGCCTCGATACCGACGCGCTAAAGGCGGCCTATACCGATCCGAGCGTCTGGAACAACTTTGATCCGGCCTGCATCACGCTGTGCAGCCCCGATCCCCAGGCGATCCGGCCGCCGGAGGAAAAGGTCAACGTGCTGCAGGTGACGCTGCCGACCAATTTCAAGGTCGCACGCTTTCCTTCGGAGCAGGACACCGCGATCCTGCGCCGGTTGCAGGACGAGATCGACGCGATCCGCTTCGACACGCCGGAAGGTCCGACCGAGCTTCCGGTGAAGCTTAAGGTCTATGACTCGATCTTTGTGCCGCTGGCCAAATGGGCGATGCTGCTCGCGGGCAATTATCGCTGTGTGACCAAGGACGGCATGCGTACCGCTCAAGAGGCGGTGCACAGCGATATCGAGACCTCGCGCTCAGTCTACAATTTCGTGGTCGACCTCTGCGTCAAGCTTGGCGCCGACCCGGCCGATATGGTGCCGTTCGAGAAATATGCCGCTGCGGCGCAATCACTGACGCGCCCAGCCTCGGCGGCCCGTGCGCTGCAGAACGGCGCGCCGAACATCGAGCGCGCCGACAAGCTCGTGCAGCTTATCGCCGCGCAGAAAGGGCTGCGCCATCCGGCGATCGATGCTCAGGTCGCCTTGGTCGATGCGCGGCTCGAGGCCAATCGGAAGAAAGCGGCGGCGGCGTAAAGCGCGCCGCTCACGCCACCTCGACGTCTTCCCAAAAGCCGAATTTGTCGGCCACCTGCGCCATTTCCGGGCGGGGCTTTTCGTACGACCAAGCGGCGCGCTTGTGCCGTTTGCCGTCGACGACCACGTCGTAAAATTGCACGCCGTGGGGACACTTCAGGTCGTCCGCGGTTTTTTCGGTTTTTTGCAGCCAATCCATGCGCACCGCGGCGCGCGGAAAGTACTGGTAGTCGTGGGCCACCACGATGTCGTCGCTCTGGGCGACGATCTGCCCGTCAACACTCGCTTTCATGCTGCGATCTCCTTCGACAACCGCGAGCGGCTTCGCCTCTGCGGATGATAATCGCCCCCAGCCTAGCTCTCGGTCACAACAGCTTTTTCGTCCATTCCTTGCGCGGAATTTTGAAATTCTTGCCGCCGCAGCATCGACAGCCTGCGCCGTGCGCGGGAGTCGCCGAGAATTGCGAGGGATCGCCGCGCGTAGCCGCAGCATGCGTCGAGAGCGCCGGGAGGCACAATACGGCACGCGGCAATTCGGCCGCGCAATTGGGGCAGGGCATCGGCAAGTCATATTCCGCTAGCGGGCGGAAATCGGAAAATGGACCGCAGCGTGCGCAGTCATACTCGTATTTTGGCATGCCATTCCTCGTCCTATGGCCGACGCAAGGATCATCGGTGATGGCCGGACAGATGCAAAAGGGGGGCGGTGCGCCCCCCGCCTCCGTCTTCCAAACTAGCTGCCGACGCCGGCGAAGATATTCTTTCGGATGCTGGCGTGGACGCCCCAGTTGCCATCGACGACCTGAGTGACACCAAAATCCACCCCGACCGACATCAGCGAGATGGCTTCGTCTTCGCTGAGCTTCTGCGTATTCATCAAGAACTCTCTCATCTTGCGAAACGCATCGCGCATGGCCTGATCGACAGAGGATTTCTTGAAAATCTCGCTTTGGGCGTTGGCTCCTAGATCGGTCAGGTAGTTCGGATAGCTGAAGCCATGGACCACCCATTCTTCCTTTGTCTCCAGCAGCGGCCAGTTGAGACGTGACAGCAAGGTACCAGCCGCGATGTCGTTTTTCTTGTGCAGGATGAACTGGAATACGCCGGTCCAGGAGGATTCGATTGCCGTGCCGGAAACCTCGCCATCTCCCATCGCGGCATGGGTATCGCCGACCGAGAAGAAGGCGCCGTCGATGGACACCGGGTAGTAGAGAGTAGCGCCTTTGCCGAAGCGCCAATCGTCGACGTTGCCGCCGATGTAATCGGGTGGAATTGAGTTGACGATGTCGGCTTCCTTTTGCGTGAGGCCGAGACAACCGAAATGCGGCCGCAGGGGCACCCGCACACCCTTGAGCACCCCTTGTTTGGGATTCCATTTTTGCGGATCGACCACCAGACCGGGATAGTCGTAGATCTTGTGCTCGACGCCGTTCGGATCGGTAAACGGTCCCCAGCGATAACTGTGGACCGCTCTTGCCCAGTCGTTGCTGCCGTCAGACTCCAACTCGTAGATGGTGACAATTTCGCGCGGCTTCTCGCCGCCGACCCAATCGTTGTATTGATAGCCCCACCACGCCGCGATGTTGGTCCCGAAGGTCTTGCCCTTGTATTGCGGATTGGCGCAGGGACGCGGATACATGTCGAGGACGCGGACTTCGAGTATGTCACCCTCCTGGGCCCCGCGGACAGCGATCGGCCCGGTCATGATGTGAACGCCGTAGCCCGCGCCCGCCCCGTTGGGAGCATCCATCGGACCGGCGCCACGCCGGTCCACGTTCTTCTTGTCCTTGGTCCAGAAATAGACGCTTTCCGCTCCCGGGTCGCCCTTGATCATCCGTTCCGGATCGTCGCCGGCCTGATGCGTCAAGCATTCAATCGTTGCATAGTCGCCGGAGTCGATCTCGATCAAGGGCGTCAGCTTCTTGCTGAAATACCCCCAATGGACGGTTTTGTCCGACGCCGGCACGTACCAGTGGTTCGCCTTGCCGGGCATCGTCGCCATGCCCGGCATCGGCATTTGCCGAGGCGTCAATTCCTGCGCTTCCGCGCGAGAGATTAATGGCGAGGTGACGGTCCCAAGTGCCGCCGCGCCTCCGACGAGCGTCGCGGTCTTTAGGAAGTCGCGTCGGCTTTCATCGGCGCCGTTTGAGTGTGCATCGTCTTCGCGTTGCGTGCTCATGGCTATGCTCCCTGTGAAGCAGCCCGGCGCTGCGATTGTCATTCTCTAAAATTCGCTTTTGAAGGCTAACCAGCATGTTCCAGGGTGTCAATTAACGTCAACAGATGTACGGAACGCGGTGCTCAACTTGATGTGGTGCCTGCGCCTAAGCCTTAGAGGACGCTGAATGGGCGGCACGGTTCGATTACTCGCCTGATCCACATCTGCCAACTTCACTCGGCCGCCGAAACCCGCGGCACCTCCCGCACCCGCGAGTAGGGCTCATCCGGCACGACTTCGACGCGGCGGCGGTGAAAGGCGTTGAGCGTCGAGCGATGGCCGATGGAGATGATGGTCGTGCCCTTCAACCGCTCCTGCAGCAGGCGGTACAGCGCCGCCTCCGCGGCCTCGTCGAGCGCTGCCGTGGCCTCGTCGAGGAACAGGTAGTCAGGGGCGTGCAACAGCGCGCGGGCGATCGCCAGCCGCTGCTGCTCGCCTTGCGAGAGGATGCGGTTCCAGTGCGCTTCTTCGCCGAGCCGCTCGACTAATTCAGGCAGCCCGACCGCGACCAGAGCTTCGGCGACGCGGGCATCATCGAACGTGCCGCCCTCCGCTGGATAACCGACGGCCGCCGCCAGCGTCGCCAACGGGAAATAGGGCCGCTGCGGTATCAGCATGACCTTGGCGCCGTTCGGCACCATCACGCGGCCCGATCCGAACGGCCAGATGCCGGCGATGGCGCGGAACAGCGTCGATTTACCCGACCCGGACGGCCCGCTGACCAGAACGCGTTCGCCGGCCGGAAACGCGATGTGCTCGGCGGCGACAAGCGGCTCGCCGCCCGGCAGGCGAACGCTGAGACGATCGAGGGCGAACGCGCCGCTCCCCGGCCGCGTCAAGACCTCGACGGCCGGCGGCGTCACCGCGGCGGCACGGCCGGCCGCGATCGCCTCCTCGAATCCGGTCAAGCGCGTGATGACGGCGCGCCATTCGGCGATCTGCCGGTACGCGGTGATGAAATAGGACAGCGCATTCTGCACGCTGTTGAAGGCGGATGCCGTTTGCATCAAGCCGCCGAGCTGCATGGCGCCGGAGAAATAGGCGGGGCTCACCACGATATAGGGAAAGATCACCGACGCCTGCGAGTAGCTTTGGGTGAAGAAGGTAAGCTGCTTCTGCCGCTGCATCAGCGCCAGCCAGTTGGCGACCACGAAACCGAAGCGGTAGAGATGGCGCTCGCGTTCGGCCGCCTCGCCGCCAAGCGCGGCGATCTGCTCGGCGTTTTCCCGCGTACGCACGAGATTAAACCGGAAATCGGCCTCAAAATGCTGTTGCTGGAAATTGAGCGGAATGAGCCGCCAGCCGATCAGGTGGGTGAGCACAGTGCCGATCACGGCGTAAATCAGCGCCGCCCACACCAGATAACCGGGAATGTTGAAGCTCGCGCCGAACAAGGTGAGTGGCGCGTGCTCCGACAGGGTCCACAGGATAACGACAAACGAGAACAGCGTGACGATGGCGTTGAGAAGGCCGATGCCGATCGACAGCGTGTATTGTACGAACATCTGCAGATCGTCGGCAATGCGCTGATCCGGGTTGTCGGCGGTGTCGCCGAGAAGCTGCATGCGATAATGATTGGCGGCATCGAGCCATTGACGCAGGTAGGTTTGCGTCATCCAGCGGCGCCACCGGATCTGCAGCCATTGATTGAGATAGGTCTGATAGACGGCGAGCACGGTATAGACGGCCGCGAGCACGCAGAAGAATAGGATGGCGCTGACGAAGGCGTCCCAGTTATGATCCTGCAGCGTATTGTAAAAGCGATTGTACCATTCGTTGAGGATGACCTGTGCGGCCACCAGCGAGAGCTCGATCGCAATCACCGCGCCGAGCAATAGGCAGCCCGCCCAACGGTCCTCCGAGCGGAAATAGGGAAGCGATAGCCGCCAGATGGTGGCAATCGTCGAGGCAAAATTTCTCACGCAAATCCTCCGGTAAGTGGGTGAATGCGGGGCAGCACTGGGCAATCAACGCGTCGCCACAATATTCAATGCACCGCGCTCGGCGATGGCGCCGGCAAAGGCTTTATGGTGCGTTGCAGTATGCCGATATCACGCATCCAGGAATAGCTTTCATTGGGCAGCGGCCCTCGTGGCAACTGCGACGACTCCGCCATAGCGATTGCCGGCGGACTCGCCTAGTCTTGAGGGGGGTGACAAAAAATCTCGTTCGTTTGATGTCTTGGACGGCGTAGCATCCGACCGTGGGGGCATCGGGCCGACACATCGAAGCAATAGGCGCCACCTTAAGGCGCTACTTGGGGGGAACCGTCAATGTTTACGCAAATCCTCGATCCTACTGGAAATCTGTTCGTGACCTGGCTGGTCGCTCTGGTTCCAGTGGTCCTGTTGCTGCTCCTGCTCGCCGGGTTGCGCATGTCAGCCTGGCTCGCGGTGCTGATTGGCTCGATCGTCACGTTCCTGCTCGGCCTGTGGGTCTGGAAGATGCCGTTCGCAGACGGCGTGCGCGCCTATCTTTACGGCTCCGCCACCGGCGTTTGGTATGTCGATTGGATCACATTTTGGGGAGTGATGCTGTTCAATACCCTGGTCGGCCACGGGGCATTCGACAAGCTCCGACGCTGGCTGGTGCAGCAGGGAACCAGGGACGTCCGGGTGCAGACCATCCTGTTCGCGTGGGCCTTCGGCGCGTTGCTGGAGGGACTGGTAGGCTTCGGCTATCCTTGGGCCTTTGTTGCTCCGATCCTGATTGCCATTGGCATACCGGATCTCGACGCCATCAGGGTTGCCGCCATCGCCAACAATGCCCCGGTCTCCTACGGCGCATTGGGGGCGCCGATCATCGCGCTGGCGACGGTGACCGCCGGCACCCTCGGCGTGAGCTTCGTCGAGTTGCTGCCGATCTACTCGGCCTCGGTCGGCAAGATCGTGGCTATCCTGGCGTTGCTACCACCCTGGATCCTGCTCTATCTGGTTTCTGGCAGCAAAGGCATGTGGTCGGCGTGGCCGCTCGCCGTCGTCGGCTCGCTCGGCTACATCGCCGGGCAATTGCCAACCGCGGTCTATCTCGGGCCCTATCTGCCGGACGTCATCGGCTCCATCGTCTGTTTCGTAGTTCTGCTGCTCCTGCTTAAAGTCTGGCGGCCAGCGCAGGTGCTCGGCTACGGCGGCGTACCGGTCAGCGGCGACGCGCGGGCGGAAGCGCACGGCATGTCCGCCGCAGATGTCGGCATTGCCTGGCTGCCGATCGCGGTGCTGGTCGCGGTGGTGGTCGCGTGGACCGGGCCGTGGTCCAATTTGCCGAAGATCATTCTGTTGCACGCGGCCGTTGCGGCGGATTCGGCGATCACGCCGGGCGCAAAAATCAGCGCAGTGTTCAATTGGACGCCATTTGTCGGCGGAACGGCAATTCTGGCGTCCTGGATCATCACGGTGATCCTGCTGCGCGTTAAGCCCTCGGAGATCGGCGGCATCTTTGCCAAGAGCTGGTCGCAGATGTGGGGCGCCTGTTTGGTCGGCGTGTTCATCTTCGGGCTCGCTTACGTCTACAACTATTCCGGCATGGCGGGCTCGTTGGCGAGCGCCTTCTCCAAGCTCGGGCCAGCCTTCATCGTTGTGGCGCCGGTGCTCGGCTTCATTGGCGTGGCATTGTCCGGAAGCAACACGTCGACCAACGCCATGTTTGGGACGTTCCAGGCGCTGGTCGGCAAGGTGCTCGGCTTCCCCTTGCTGCTGTTGCCGACGCTCAATTCGGTGGGCGCCGAGGTCGGCAAGCCTATCGCGCCGCAGACGGCGAGCGTCGGCGTTTCGACCAGTCGATTCGTCCGCAATGAAGGCGAAGTGATCCGCCATAATTTCGGCTGGACCATCGTGCTGCTGGTCTATCTCGTCATCATCGGTGTGGCTTGCTATCTGTTCTTCCCGCAGATTGCGGTATTGCCGCACTAGCAGGTTGCGAATAATGAATGGGAGCTAGCGAAAGAAGTCTTCCGTTCGCTAGCTCCCATTTCACGGTTCGCTGCTTCGCGCTTCGCCTTCACTCAATCGATCCAAGGATGAGGAATGTCCAGCTCGCGCCGGGGCTTCGCCTGTTGTCTTCTTTGCGCAGTTGTATCGGCGTCGATTCGGCCAGCGCTTGCTAGCGATGGCGCATTTCCATTCGACCGCGAACTCATGCTCGACGCGGCGCCGATGCGCGGCTCCAAACGCATCCCGATGATCGAGATTGCCGAAAGCGGCGCGGCTTCGATCCAGCTGTGGTGCACGAGCGCACGCGCTCAAGTCGACGTCGGGGCAGATTCGATCACCATAGTTCCGGGCGAGATACAATCGGCGCAGTGCGCGCCGGAACGGCAAAGCGGCGACGACAATCTGCTCGCGGCGCTCGCGCAGGTCACGAACTGGCGGCGCCAGGGCGACGTCATCGAGCTTTTGGGGGCAAGGACGCTGCGGTTTCGATTGCTGACTAACTGATTTGCAAAAATCTGCGGTGCAGGTGCCGGTCGACGGTTGCGCGTTGATCGCTGTGTCGGCGCGCGCCCCAAAGTAGGTATTTTACCGGAACCTGGCCGCGCCGCGCGTTAAATTGGGCTTTACGGTTGAAATGCCAAAGCCCATTGCATGGCGCCTTCCTCAGCAGTGTCCACGAGATTTTGGGCACGCCCGCTTGAGCGGGCGCAGAAATTCAGATGGCGCGACAGGGCGAACTCACAGCAGCCACCATCGCCCGGAGCAATAATACGCAAGGCAGGATGTGTAGATGTTCCGCGTTCTCTCGTGCCTGAGCGGCGAGCATGACTTCGGTTTGGTTCTCCGCGCGGGAATCGTTTGTTTCGTCACGAGCCTGATAACCATCAATCTGTTTCATCGCGCGCGCATGACACGGCGCGCCGCACGCATGGCATGGATCGCGGCGGCGGGCACCGCCAGCGGCTGCGGAATCTGGGCCACCCATTTCATCGCCATGCTGGCCTACGAACCGGGCGTCCCGGTCGCGTATGACATGCTGCTGACTGGAGCCTCATTCTTGACTGCTGCTGTGCTGATGAGTGTCGGCCTTGGCGTCGCCGTCTCCGGCGGGCTCCGACAAAGCGCACTGGTCGGCGGAATCGTCGTCGGACTTGCCATCGCGTGCATGCACTTTCTTGGAATGTGGGCGCTCCAGGTGCCAGGGCAGGTGACCTGGTCCCCCGATCTTGTTGCCGCCTCGATCGTGCTCGGAGTGGTCTTCGGTAGCTTGGCAATGGACGCCGCCCGTCGCCAGGGCGTCGCCATGGCGGCGATGGCCGCACTGGCGCTCTCCGCCGCTATTTTAACTCTTCACTTCACGGCGATGGGCGCCATCGAGATCGTGCCCGATCCGACACGCATCGTCACTCCGTTTTCGGTCTCGCCGGGCGTGCTCGCGCTTTCTGTCGCGGCGGTGACGGCGTTCGTGCTGGCGCTGGGGGCGGCCAGCTCGATCGTCGATCAGCGCATCAATGAAAAGAGCGAGCAGCTTGAAGCTGCGCTGCAAAATATGCATCAGGGCTTATGCATGCTCAACCACCACATCGAGGTGATGGTCGTAAATGACCGCTTTCTCGAAATGTTCGATATCGCGCCGGAGCGGATCAAGCCGCGCATGCCGATGAAAGAGTTGTTGGAGGCGGCGGAGGATTTGGTTTCGTTCGGCGCCGAGACGCTGCTCGACCTGCAGCGATGGGCGGTTCGGTTGATCCGCGCGAAAAAGTCGGGAAAGACGATATTTCAGCGCAGCGATGGCCGTATCTATTCCGTTTCACACCAGCATATGCCGACAATGGATGGATGGGTCGACACCTCGAAGACATCACGGAACGGCGGAATGCCGAGGAAAAGATCGCCCATATGGCGCGGCACGACGCCCTAACCGGGTTGCCGAACCGGATGCAATTCCACGAGCTGCTCGAAAAAGCTGTGGGTGATCTGACTCGAACCGGCACGTTTGCGGTCTTGTGCCTCGATCTCGACAACTTCAAAACGGTCAACGATACGCTCGGCCACCCGTGCGGCGATCAGCTCCTGCAAATCGCAGCAAAGCGAATCGAGGGCGCCGTGCGCGAGGGCGATGTGGTTGCGCGCCTCGGCGGCGACGAATTTGCCGTCCTGCAACTGGTCAGGGACCAGCCCTCGGCGGCGACCACGGTCGCCAGCCGGCTGGTCGAAGTGATGCGCGCGCCGATCGCGATCGGTGACCATCAGATGCCGATCGGCGTCAGCGTCGGCATCGCGGTAGCGCCTGCTGACGGTGCCGATGCCGACGCGCTGCTAAAGAATGCCGACATGGCACTCTATCGCGCAAAGGCGGACGGGCGAGGCGCTTATCGGTTCTTCGAGCCTGAAATGGACGCGCGTATGCAGTCTCGCCGCGTGCTTGAGCTCGATCTCCGCGCCGCGATCACGACAGGTGCGTTCGAACTTCACTATCAGCCGATCGTCAACGTAGCGACCAACGCGGTGACCAGCTTCGAGGCCCTGCTGCGTTGGCGGCATCCGGATCGTGGCTTGGTTCCGCCGCTCGAATTCATTCCGCTTGCGGAAGAGACTGGGTTGATCGTTCCAATCGGGGAATGGGTCCTCCGCGAGGCTTGTGCCCAGGCGGCAAAATGGCCGGCAAACGTTCACGTTGCGGTTAATCTTTCCCCCGTGCAGTTCAAGAACGCGCACCTGGTCGCGACCGTTCTCAGTGCGCTTTCGGCGTCGCGCCTTGCGCCGCAACGCCTTGAGCTGGAGATCACCGAATCCGTTCTGCTGCAGGATAGCGACGCCACCCTGGCCATCCTTTATCAGCTGCGCGGATTGGGCGTTGCCATATCAATGGATGACTTTGGCACCGGCTATTCGTCGCTCAGCTATTTGCGCAAGTTTCCGTTCGACAAGATCAAGATCGACCGGTCGTTCATCCGCGATCTTGCCGATGGCGGCGACAGCCTCGCGATCGTGCGCGCCGTCACAGGCCTCGGCAGCAGTCTCGGCATATCGACGATTGCCGAGGGGGTCGAGACCGCTGAGCAGCTCAATCGCCTGAAGGCTGAAGGCTGCACCGAGGCGCAGGGATTCTTCTTCGGTGCGGCAAAGCCGGCAAATGAAGCGATCCGGCATTTGACCGCAACGCGGCAGCTTCAGGTGGTCGCCTGACGTTCGCTCGCAACCGAAACTCCGGCGGCGCCTTCTGACTTAGCAGCACTCAATGCTGCATGTGCAGATTCATCAGGTCGCCCGTCGGCATCATGTTGGCGTTGAGGTTCGCCATGATCCAGATAGAGCCCGCAACCACCAAAAAGACGATCAGCATGCCGAATGCGAGCGCAAGAACATTATTGGTGTTGTCCGGGCCGGTTGTGATGTGGAGGAAGAACACGAGGTGGACGCCCATCTGCGCGATGGCAAGCACGGCAAGCCCCAGCGGAATACCGGGCGCCCAAAGCAATGACGTGTTGGCGGCCCAGAACGACGTCGCGGTGAGGATCACGGCGAGAACCAAGCCGATGCTGTAGACGAGCAGACCGGATGTCCCCTGGTCCGTTTCGTCGGGTACGATGTTGTCGCCGGGTGCGCGATCGTCTTCCAAAATGCTCATCACTCAATTCCTATCAGATAGACGATGGTGAACAGTCCCACCCAGATGATGTCGAGCGCGTGCCAGAACAGGCTGAAGCAGAGCAGGCGGCGCTGCACGGTGGCGCGAAAACCTTTAGTGGCGACTTGGGCCATCATCACTGTCAACCAGAGCAGCCCGACGGTGACGTGCAGCCCATGGCATCCCACAAGCGTGAAGAACGCTGACAGGAAGGCGCTGCGTTCGGGCGTCGCACCCTTGGCGATCATGCCTGCGAATTCATGGAGCTCGAGCGCGAGAAACGCTGCACCGAGCACGAAGGTCGCCGCGGCGCCCAGATAGGTGCCGATGCGGTTTTGCGAATTGATGGCCAATGACATCAATCCGCAGGTGTAGCTCGAGAGCAGCAGGCACGCGGTCTCGATCGCGACGCTGGTTTGGTTGAACAGCTCGGCTCCGTTCGGACCGCCGGCGGTGGCGTTGACCAGCACCGCATAGGTCGCGAACAGCGCCGAGAACATGACGATGTCGCTAAGGAGGAAGATCCAGAAGCCGTACCCGGTGACGATCCGCTTCGAGGCAGGTCCGGCTTCGCCGGCGCCGGATCGTGCATCGGGATGGCCCGGATCGACAGCGACGGCCATGCTCATGCGGCGATCTCCGCACGGTAGGCGCGATCCGCCTCTGCAATCTCGGCGACGGGAATCTCGACCTCTTCCTGCTCACGCCAGGCGAAGACGAGCATGGTGACGAAGGCGCCGACCAAGCCGAGACCGACCATCCACCAGATGTGCCAGATCAACGCAAAGCCGGTGACGACGGCGAAGAAGGCGGTGACAAAGCCGGTCGCGCTGTTTTTCGGCATTTCAATCGGCGTATAGCCGGACGGTTGGGCCGGCGCCGCCGGGCCGCCGCGCGCCTCCTGCTTCATGGTCCAGAAGGCGTCGATGCCTTTGACCTGCGGCAGCCGGGGAAAATTCCACGGCGGCGGCGGCGATGGCGTCGACCATTCAAGCGTGCGGCCGTTCCAGGGATCGCCGGTCCGGTCGCGCAACTCCTCGCGGTGGCGGATCGAGACCACGAGCTGCACGATCTGACAGACAATTCCCATCAGGATCACGAGAGCCCCAAAGCCGGCGACGATCAACAGCGGCTGCCACGTGAGATCGTCATAGTGCTGCATGCGCCGGGTCATCCCCATTATTCCCAACGCATAGAGCGGCATGAAGGCGAGATAGAAGCCGACCAGCCAGCACCAGAAAGCGCCGGCGCCCCAGCGTTCCTCGAGCCGAAAGCCGAACGCCTTGGGGAACCAGTAATTGTAGCCGGCCATGGCGCCGAACAAGACCCCGCCGATGATCACGTTGTGAAAATGCGCGATCAAAAACAGGCTGTTGTGTAGGACAAAATCGGCGGGCGGCAGCGCCAGGAGAACGCCGGTCATGCCGCCGATGGCGAACGTCACCATGAAGCCGATCGACCACAGCACCGGCACGGTGAAGCGGACGCGGCCGCCATACATCGTGAACAGCCAGTTGAATATCTTCACGCCTGTCGGCACGGCGATGATCATCGACATGATGCCGAAAACGCCGTTGACGTTGGCGCCGGCGCCCATGGTGAAAAAATGATGCAGCCAGACCAGGAAGGAGAGAATGCAGATCGCCATGGTGGCGGCGACCATCGAGCGATAGCCGAACAGCGGCTTGCCGGAAAAGGTTGCAAAGACCTCGGAGAAAATGCCGAACGCCGGCAGTACCAGGATGTACACCTCCGGGTGCCCCCACACCCAGAACAAGTTGACATACATCATCATGTTGCCCTGGCCGCTGACGGTAAAAAAGTGAAAGCCGAGATAGCGGTCAAGCAGCAGCATCGCGAAGGTCGCGGTGAGGACGGGAAAGGCGGCGACGATGAGCAGATTGGTCGCCAGCGCCGTCCAGCAGAACACCGGCATGCGCATATAGCTCATGCCCGGGGCGCGTATTTTCAGAATGGTGGTGACGAAATTGATCCCCGTCATCAGTGTACCGACGCCGGAAATCTGCAATGCCCAGAGATAATAGTCGACGCCGACCCCGGGCGAGTATTGCAGCTCGCTGAGCGGCGGATAGTTCATCCAGCCGGTTTTGGCGAACTCGCCGATCACCAGCGACATATTGGTCAAGAGCACGCCCGACGCGGTCAGCCAAAGACTTACCGAGTTCAAGGTCGGAAATGCCACGTCGCGGACGCCGAGTTGCAGCGGTATCGCGAAATTCATCAGCCCAATCATGATCGGCATCGCCATGAAGAAGATCATGATGGTGCCGTGCGCCGAGAAGATTTGATCGAAATGCTCCGGCGGCAGATAGCCTTGCGCGCCGCCGGCGGCAAAAGCCTGCTGTGCGCGCATCATGATGGCGTCGGTGAAGCCGCGCAGCAGCATCACCAAAGCGAGCACGCAATACATCACGCCGATGCGCTTATGATCGACCGAGGTCAGCCACTCGCGCCAGAGATAGGGCCAATGCCCCTTCACCGTGATCCAGCCGAGGATGAGGACGACGGCCACAATCATCAGCCCGGACGCGAACAGGGGGATCGGCTGGTGGAGCGGGATCGCATCCCAGGTCAGCTTGCCGAGTAAGGGCAAAGCACAGTCCTCCGTGCTCAATTGGCCGCACTGGTGTGGCAAAGGGCGTCGGGCGTGACGCCGGCGCTGACGATATTGTCGAAGCGGCTGCCGTTGCGTGCCGGAGTTGCATCGGCGCCGACGATCTGTTCGAACAGGCCGGCGCTGGCCGAGCCGTAAGTAAACGGCGCCACCGCTTCGCTCGGCTTTTCCAGTTCGGAGTAACTCTGCGCGTCGAGCGCAGGGCCCACGCCCTTGGTTTTCGCCGCCCACGCGGCGAATTGATCCGGCGGCAGGGCATGGACGAGAAAGTGCATGTCGGAAAAGCCGTCGCCGCTGAAATTGAATGAACGGCCCTCGTAGGTGCCCGGCTCATCCGCCTGCAAATGCAGCCGCGTCGCCATTTTGCCCATGGTGTAGATTTGGCTGCCGAGCTGCGGCACGAAGAAACTGTTCATGATGCCCGAGGAGGTCAGCTCAAAGCTGATCGGCGTCGCCGCCGGGATGGTCAGCGTGTTGACACCGGCGATGCCCTGCTCGGGATAGATGAACAGCCATTTCCAATCGAGCGAAACCACCTGGACGGTCAGCGGCTTTGCCGCGGAGGCGAGCGGCTTGCCTGGATCGAGGTCATGCGAGCCGACCCAGCACAGGCTGCCAAGCAACATCACCGTCATCGCCGGAATCGACCACACGATCATTTCGAGCAGGCCCGAATATGCAAAGTCCGGCCGATAGCGGGCACGCGTGTTGGATGAACGGTACCAAAAAGCGGCCGCGAGCGTGGCCAGGATCGTCGGGATGACAATCGCCAGCATGATGCCGAGCGAATTAAAGAGGATCATCCGTTCTGCGGAGGCGATGGGGCCTTTTGGATCGAGGACGCCTTCCGAGCAGCCGCCGAGCGTCGTCACCGCGATCAAAGCGACAGCTCCGCCGCCGAACCGCAAACTACCGAAGGTCTCCTGATCCCTCACGCCGATAATGGGCTCGGACATCGCAATATCTCATGAAAGCGCCGCAATAATCCCTTTTGCGCGTTCAAACCAATGTAACGACCCAAAATGTCGCGCGCCACGGGTCGTTTCGCAATGCGTCACTAATGCGCGCATGTCTGCATTACGCGCCACGGCTGTCACACGCGCTCGGCCGCTGGTGGAACGCACGGCCGAAATGTCCGAATAATTTTCGTCTTTCTTTTACCGTAACGCCCAAGCTCTTAGCCGACTGAACGCGCTCGTCGGAAAAAGGTTCATTCGCTTCCGGCGTGCAGTTGATTCACGTCTTGATCGCGCGTGCCATAAGGAACGGCATGCAGATGGTGTTGTTTTCGAAAATGTCAGCCGCCAGCGCGTCGAACTCGGCGCGCAGCTGCGCAAGCTTGTCAGGATCACTTTGCAAAGCCGAGACCAGCTTGGTCAGGGGGCCGATCGTCGCTTCTTGCGCCACGCGGAAATGTTGAAGGCTCAGTGCCGGCGCGATCAGGGTATCGCGGGCAAATTTGAGGTCTGCCACCGACGCGCCGAGCCGCTCGCGAACAACGTTCGGGTCGCCCCATAATGGCGGCGGTGCCGGCGGCTCAACGCCCGCTGGAGGCGGCGGTGAGTGGCGAGCGATAAACGCGAACATGCGCCCGGTGAAATGCTCGGGCGGCCAGGTCGAAAATGCAATCCGCCCGCCGCTCTTGAGGACGCGCAGCATCTCTCGCACCGCCACCGCAGGACGCGGCGCAAAGATATGGCCGAATTGACTGAGAACGATATCGAACGAGCCGTCCGGGTAGTGGAGCGCCTCGGCGTCCCCTTCGATGAACTCCACATCGACGTCGGCGATGGCCGCGTTCTTGCGCGCGCGCTCCAGCAGCGTGGGCGTCAGATCAAGCCCTGAGACCTTGGCGCCGTGGCGCGCGGCCGTGATGGCGACGACCCCGGTTCCGCAGGCGACATCGAGCACCCGCTGTCCCGGAGCCACCTGCGCAAATTTCACCAGCTTCGCGGCAGGTGGAGTGGTCATGATTTCAACTGGCACGAAGGAGGCCCAGCCTTCGCGCTGGGCCGCTTTGAATTTCGCAAACGGGTCTGCATCTGCAATGGTCATTCCCGGGCTCCACGTGCTTCGGTAGCTGCGAGGCAAGCAAGATGCGCGAAAATCCATGCCGGAGCGAGAGGCTCTGCATGCTCGGAACAGCCACAGGCTTTCGGACCCCTTTGCGCGAGGTCTAGGTTCTTAGGTTCCAGGTTGTTATTTGCCTTAGTTCGCACTAAAGTTGTATTAGTGTCAGAAAGGCCGCATTACAAATTTGCGTGGCCGCGAGAGGACACGGCTTGTTAGAGGGAGGGGAGCATGCTGATTTTCGCGCAAACTACAGGAACGCAGACCACCAACAGCGGCAATTGGACGGCCATTCCGGGGCTCGCAATCACGCTGCCGCGCGGCGTGGCGGATTCGGTGTTGTTGATCCTCAACGTTCCGAACCCCTACGCGACCGGCAACGATTACCCCGGCGGTAATTTCGGGCTGCAGGTCGACGGTACGGTCCAAAGCGCCTTCGCCGCCTTCACCTATAACGAACAGGTGCCCCCCAGCACCGGCCGCATCCCGACCACGCTGCGTGTGGTTGCGGTGTGGAATGGCATTCGCGGCTCGACCGTCCATATTGACAGCCCTCCCACTCTGACGGCCGTCATCGCCTAATTCAGGCTCGGCGGTCCGGCGCGAGCATTCGACTAGCTCATCAGGGCTGCATGCCGCGGTTCAACAAAAAGGGCGCGGTTTGCACCGCGCCCTTTTCGAGTGAGCGATGAGCGAAGGGATCAGAAACCCATCCCGCCCATTCCGCCGCCGGGCGGCATCGGCGGCATCGCCGGCTGCTCCTTGGGCGCTTCGGCGACCATGGCTTCCGTGGTGACCAAAAGGCCGGCGACCGAGGCTGCATCCTGCAGCGCCGCGCGCACCACCTTGGCCGGGTCGACGATGCCCTTCTCGACCATGTCGACATACTCCTCGGTCTGGGCGTCGAAGCCGAAGGTCTCCGACTTGTTTTCGAGGATCTTGTTGACGACGATCGAGCCCTCGACGCCGGAATTTTCCGCGATCTGGCGCAGCGGCGTCTCCAGGGCTTTCAGCACGATGTTGATGCCGGCTTGCACGTCGGCATTGTCGTTATGCAGCTTGCCGATCGCCTTCTTGGCGCGCAGCAAGGCAACGCCGCCGCCGGGCACGATGCCTTCCTCGACCGCGGCGCGGGTAGCGTTGAGCGCGTCTTCGACGCGATCCTTCTTCTCCTTGACCTCGACTTCGGTGGCGCCGCCGACGCGGATCACCGCCACGCCGCCGGCGAGCTTGGCGAGCCGCTCCTGCAGCTTCTCGCGGTCGTAGTCGGAGGTGGTCTCCTCGACCTGCGACTTGATTTGCTGCACGCGCGCCTCGATGTCCTTCTTCTTGCCGGCGCCATCGATGATGGTGGTCTTTTCCTTCTCGATCACCACCTTCTTGGCGCGGCCGAGCATGGCCACTGTGACATTCTCAAGCTTTATGCCGAGATCCTCGGAGATGAGCTGACCGCCGGTCAGGACCGCGATGTCCTCGAGCATGGCCTTGCGGCGATCGCCGAAGCCCGGCGCCTTTACCGCGGCGACCTTCAAGCCGCCGCGCAGCTTGTTGACCACCAGCGTCGCCAGTGCTTCGCCTTCGACGTCCTCAGCGATGATCAGGAGCGGCTTGCCCGATTGCACTACTGCCTCGAGGACGGGGAGCAGCGCCTGCAGTCCCGGCAGCTTCTTCTCGTGGAGGAGTACGTAGGCGTCCTCGAGCTCGGCCAGCATCTTTTCGGCATTGGTGATGAAGTAGGGCGAGAGATAGCCGCGGTCGAATTGCATGCCCTCGACGATTTCGACGTCGGTCTCCAGCGCCTTGGCTTCCTCGACCGTGATCACGCCTTCGTTGCCGACCTTCTGCATCGCGCTGGCGATCATCTTGCCGATGGTCGCGTCGCCGTTGGAGGAGATGGTGCCGACCTGAGCGACTTCGGCGGATGAGCCGACCTTCTTGGAGCGCTTCTTGATGTCGGCGACGACCGCCGTGACGGCAAGATCGATCCCGCGCTTCAGATCCATCGGGTTCATCCCGGCCGCCACCGCCTTGATGCCTTCCTTGACGATCGAGGCCGCGAGAACGGTCGCGGTCGTGGTGCCGTCGCCGGCCTGGTCATTGGTCTTTTGCGCGACCTCGCGCACCATCTGCGCGCCCATGTTCTCGAACTTGTCTTCCAGCTCGATTTCCTTGGCGACAGTGACGCCGTCCTTGGTGATGCGGGGGGCGCCGAAGCTCTTCTCGATCACGACGTTACGGCCCTTGGGGCCGAGCGTGACTTTGACGGCATTGGCAAGGATATCGACCCCGTGCAGCATGCGGTCGCGGGCGTCGGTGGAAAATCGTACGTCTTTCGCAGCCATTTGTTCCTCTCTTCTGGTGTTTTGTGTTCGACCATCATCCCGAGATGCGAGCGAAGCGAGCCTCGAAGGATGATCGGCCGGAGCCGTTGCCCTTCGGCCGCGCGTCGCGCAGCCACCTCAAGGGTGACGGAATCAAAGTCAGGCGATCACGCCCATAATGTCGGACTCCTTCATGATCAGGAGCTCGTCGCCGTCGAGCTTGACCTCGGTGCCGGACCATTTGCCAAACAGCACGCGATCGCCAACCTTCACGTCGACGACGATGAGCTTGCCGTTCTCGTCGCGCCCACCCGGACCGACCGCGACGATCTCGCCCTCCTGCGGCTTCTCCTTGGCGGTATCGGGGATAATGATGCCGCCTTTGGATTTCTCCTCGGCGGTGATGCGCTTGACGACAACCCGATCATGCAGGGGACGGAATTTCAGCTTCGCCATGATTACCTCATTGCCGCTGGACCGAACGGCGTTCGTGCTGCTAAGAAAGGCTTGTGATTTCAGTTATTTGGCACTCATATCAGCCGAGTGCCAGCAAGCCGCAAGGGACATAAGTTGCGGGATGGGAGCTGTCAAGCCGCCGGCGCAAATCAGCGCTTGTTTCCCCGACGTTCCGAATCAGCGGCAAACGCTCGCCGAACCGCGTTGCATGGCGTGCGACGCACAATCGTGAGATTGGCGGGACTGGCGCTCTAAAGTTTTGGTGGCGCATGATCTTTCCAGAAAACCGGCTTCCACTTTCCGGGATCATGCGCTAGTCGGAAGGCCCGTCACTATACCGGCCAAATGATCGGGCAAAGCCGGCCGCTGCTGTCTTTCCAGCTTTCAAGGAGAGCGTCTATGAGCGCCTCGCTGCGCGATCTCCGTCAACTTGCGACTATTGCACTTGCGGCTCTTGCGCTCTCCTCCTGCTCGAGCAACCCGTTCTCGTCTCCCGAGCCGACGCCCCCGCCGCCAGCTGCGCTTGCTCCGGAGATTCCGGCCTCGATCCGGCCCGAGGAAATCGTCGGCCGCTGGGGTTATGGCGCCTATCACAACGAGACCGACCGGGCGCGCACCGAAGCCGCAGCCCGCGCCCAATGCGGTCAGCCGGTCGTGATTAATCGTGGGCCGAATGGCGGCGTCTTGATGTACCTTGCCGACAGCGCGCAACTACAGGAGCTCTATCTCCGGGGTGCCCCCGGTGGCAGGAACTATATCGGTCCGCCCGGTCCCGCCGGCGGTCCGCAGGATCGCGAAATCGTCGCCTTCGACGGCCGCGTCATGGTGCTACGCTGGATGAACCCCGAAGTCGCCAACCGCTACGGCACCAGCGTCTATGTGCGCTGCGCGCCGGAAGGGGCAGCGCGGCGGACCCCGCGCTAGATCGCATCCTGTCAGATTGAATCAATTGGTGCCCCGGCATTTTGGGCGGCTGATGATCTTTTGGGAAGACCGGCCTCCGGCTTTCGGGATTAGCGCTAGCGCCTATTCAGGCTGATCGAGCGCCGCCGCCGAACAGGGAGTTGACTTCGCGCTGCGAGACATGCCCGCGGTCGTTTTCCAGCCGTGGCCCATGCATAGGCGGCGCCGGCTCGCGCGTGAGTTCGTCGAGGACGCGGGCGATCTGCTGCTCGATTCCGCCGAACGCCGCGAGGACTTTGGCCACACGCTGGCTGGTGAGATCCTGAAAATTGCAAGCTTCGAAAATGGCAATCACGCGATCCCGAATGTCTTGGGCGAGCCCTTGCTCGGAGTTCTCCCTTGAGCGCCGCCGACAGGTTGTTCGCCGCCTGATCGATTTCTTCGGCCGCCGCAAGGATCTTCTGCGTCGCCTGCTCGCAGCCTTTGATCACGGCCTCCAGCTCCTTGGCGATGCGCGTTGGTCCTGCCGCCGGCACGCGCGATCCATTTAGCCCGCCGGGCGCCGGCTCCTCGCCAGCGATCGCGGAACGGATCAGACGCAGCTTAGCCGTGATTCGCTCAATTTCGTTGTGCGGCGGAGTATTGGCTCCGGCTGCTTGGCGCGGAGGTGCGGCAGCGAGCAAGGCGCGAAGCGCGCCCAGCTCCTGCATGATCTCGGCGTAGCCCGGCGCGTGCAAATCGTCGATTTGCGGTTCGAGCACCGGGCCGGCCATCTCCTGTTCGATGCGGAATATCTTGCGCGGCCCGGCCATAATTTTCACCAACTGGAGCCCGATGTGTCCGATGCAGCCGACATTGGCTCCAGATGCTTAAGCATGGTCCGTTGCGAAAATTCGCATTCCCTTCGGATCAAATCCGAGGTGGCCTTTTTCGCGATCATGCTCTATCCCGCCGCGAGATTAGAGGTAGGCCGCTTAATACGGCGTTTCACGGATGGCCAATGCCGCGGCAGCCGCGCGAGATGTTTCGCTCATGTTCTGTTAACCGCGACCTCGCGTCATTTACTCAAAATAAACTATAACTTGATGAACAATGTACGAAGAAAGCGCCGCCTGCAGGACTGCGGCGCGAAATTAACCAAACAATCGAGGTTTGCGCCTGTACTCGTCGGGCCGCCGAACGAAGGGTTCGGCTCGGCGCGAAAAGAATGTGAGTACAGAGTTCGGGAATGCAGCGTATTTTTGCATCAGCACGCGTGGCGCTTTGTGTCGCGGGCTGCGCCAGCCCTCTCCTGATCGCTTCCAACACCCCTGCGGCGAGCCAACTGCTCGATCCCGGCTGGCAGCTCGTTTACTCCGGTCAACCCAATTATGCCGGTAGCAGTCCCGGTGGTGACGGTGGCCTCATTCAACACGTGTTTGGTGACGGAGCAGGCCAGCGCGCCATACCGCGCCCGTATCAGCCGGCCCCTGCGTACTATCAGCAGCAGCCACCGCCGCAGCCGCCACAGGGCTACCAGCCGACTGCGCCCGTCTACTATCAGCAGCAGCCGCACACGTATCCGGGCGGCCCCGCGTACTATCGACAGGTCCCGGCGCAGCAAATCCCGCCGCAACAGGCCCGCGGCTACCAGCCGGCGCCCGCCTACTATCAGCGGGTGCCGCCACAACAGCAGCGCGTGTACCCGGGCGGACCCGTGTACTATCAGCAAGGCCCGGCGCAGCAGCAGGCCCGCAGCTACCAGCCGGCGCCCACCTCCTATCAGGAGCAGCCGCAGCAACAGCGCGGCTCCCAACCCACGCCCGCGTATTATCAGCAGCAGGTGCCGCCACAGACGGGCGCTCAGCCGGCACCGGTTTATTCTCAGCAGCTGGCGCTGCCGCAGCGCGCATACCAGCCGGCGCCCGTGTACTACCAGGGGCCGGCACAGCGGCCGGGCCTTTTTCAGCCCGCGGCCATGTCCTATAAGCAGGCGCCGACGCAGCAGCAGGCCGGCGCCTCCCAGCCGCCGCCTGCATACTATCAGCAGCCGCAACAGCAGGACGCCTATCAGCTAGCCCCTGCGCAGCTGCAGCCGGTTACCCGCAACGATCCGGCGCAGGGCTACGCGCCGTCGGGCTACGGCGACATGGCGCACGCGCCGGCCGATCCGAAGTTCGAACGTCAGGTTGTTGACTATCAAGGCAACGAACCGCCGGGCACCATCATCATCGATACCCCGCACTTCTTTCTCTACCTGGTCGCCGACGGCGGCAAGGCGCTACGCTACGGCATCGGCGTCGGTCGTCCCGGCTTCACCTGGGCCGGCGTCAAGGAGATTTCGGCCATGCGCGAGTGGCCGGATTGGTATCCGCCGATCGAGATGCTCCAGCGCCGGCCGGATTTGCCACGCTTTATGCCCGGCGGGCCAGACAATCCGCTCGGCGCGCGCGCGCTCTATCTGGGCTCTACGCTCTATCGCATCCACGGCTCCAATGAACCCTGGACCATCGGCACGCAGGTGTCGTCGGGCTGCATTCGCCTGCGCAACGAGGACGTCATCGACCTTTACGGTCGGGTGAAGGTCGGCACCAAGGTCGTCGTGATCTGAGATTTGTTTGTTATCCTCCCACACATCGCGAGGAGGATGAAATCGAACTCACTCGGCGGCGGTGCGAGCATCGCTCTCGGGCTGCTTTGCTTCCTCGGCCGTCTTCATCGCATGCTCGGCGATGAAATAAACCGGACGTCCTTTGATCTCATAGAGGATCTTGCCGATATACTCGCCGACCACGCCCAGCATGATGAGCTGGACGCCGCCGAGCACCATGACGCCGACGAACAGCGATGGATAGCCGGGCACCCGTTCGCCATAGACGAAGGTTTCGTAGACGATCTGCGCGCCGTAGATGAACGCGGTCGCGGCGAGGATGAGACCGAGCATGGTGGCAATCCGCAGCGGGGCCACGGAAAACGCGGTCAATCCGTCGATCGACAGCCCAATGAGCGAGCGCAGCGTCCAGGTAGTGCGGCCGTCCGCGCGCTGTGCGGGTTCGTAATCGACGCGGATTTGGCGAAAGCCGATCCAGCTCGACAGTCCTTTGAAGAAGCGGTTGCGCTCCGGCAAGTGGCGCAAGGCATCGGCGGCGCGCGGCGACAGCAGGCGAAAGTCGCCGGCATCTTCCGGGATCTGGGTGCGCGCGCCCCAATTCAGCAGCAAATAAAAACTCTTCACCAGGATGCGCCGCGCCACCGACTCCTCGGCACGATGCGCCTTGGCGGTATAAACCACGTCGTAGCCGTCATCGAGCCAATGGCGCACCAATGTCTCGATCAGGGTCGGTGGATGCTGGCCGTCGCCGTCGATGAACAACACGGCGCCGCGCCGCGCATGATCGAGCCCGGCCAGCAGCGCCGCCTCCTTGCCGAAATTGCGCGACAGCGAGATGACCTGGACGTCGAGCGCGCTCGCCGGCAACGCGTGGGCGATCGCCAGCGTATCGTCGCTGCTGCCGTCGTCGACATAAACCACCTCGCAGGCGAGCGAGCGATTGGCGCCGGAGCGCTCGCGCTGCCTCCACGAGCTGCCCGTGCAGGCGCGCGAGCGACGCGGCTTCGTTATGAAGCGGAACCACAATCGAGAGACCCGGTGCAGCGCCGAAATCCGCACCCGCGGGACTGTGGTCGCGTGCGAGCGCCGGCGCATTTCCGCGCAGTGGCTGCGGGGAGGTGCCGTTACGTATCGCGGCTGCCGATTTCGGCTCGGTAGTCATGTTGGTTATGGGGTCTTTCCTTACGCCGCCGTTCTATAGCGTAATCAGTTCCCGCTGTCGCGCCGGAGACCCAGCCGCCGCCCGCGGCAATCGATCATGGCCCTCGGGCTGGCGTATCGCCTCGAACGTGATATGCGGTGGGCGCGATGACACGCGTTTCCCCCTCCGGCTGGACCCGCGCCAGGCGCTTCGCGGGCTGGCCCGGTCGCGCGCTCAGCCTCAAGGCGATCACCTTCGCTCTCGTCGGGGTCGTCAACACCGTCATCGACTACAGTGTGTTTCTTGTCGCGCGTGCGCTGTTGAACGGCTCATCGGCCGCGCTCGCGGCGTTCGCTTCGGTGTCCGCTCTCTGTCACTGCGGCAACGCCGCGACCGTCTCTTTGATCGCCGCCAACACGCTATCGTGGATCGTTGCCGTCAGCGCGTCCTATGTGATGAATTCCTCGATCACCTTTGCGGCGGAAACCGGACGCAAGCTCAAGCTGAGCGCGTACCTCGCTTTCGTCGCCTCCGGCATTGTCGGATGGCTTGCCAACACGGCAACGCTTCTCGTCGCCGCGGAGATTTTTCTGTTACCGGTATGGGCGGCGAAGGCCGTCGCCATCTTGGCGAGTTTCGTGGTGAATTTTTCGCTATCGCACTTCGTTGTGTTCCGGGTGAGCGCGCATCCGCCGGGCGACGCGCGGAAGGACGTTTGAGCGGGTCATCGACCTGCACGGGGCGCGCTATTCGCGCCGCCGGCGCGACTTCTGCGCAGCGAGAAATTCACGCATCGCGGCGGCGGGTTCGTCGGTGTCATAGGCGGCGGCGAAGGCGTCGATACCTGCCTCGATAGCGGCGCCAAGCGGCAGGTTTTCCCACTGCCGGATCAACCGCTTCTGCAGCCGCACGGCGCGCGGCCGCGAGGTCAGGAGCCTGCCAATCCAGGCCTCGACCGCGGCGTCGAGCGCAGACGCCGGCACGGCGCGCTCGACCAAACCCCAAGTCAGCGCCTCGTTCGCAGTGAACGCCTCGCCCAGGAGCATGATCTCTCGCGCGCGCCCCCAGCCGACTAGGAGCGGTAGCAACGCCGCCTCGATGACCGAGGGAATGCCGAGCTTGACTTCGGGCATGCCGAACAGGGCCGCATCAGAGGCGATACGAGCGTCGCAAGCCGCCGCAATTTCGAGACCCGCACCGAAGCAATAGCCGTTGATGCGCGCGATCACGGGCACGGGGAGGGTGCGAATAGCGTCGCAGCACTGGTGCAGGAGCGTGATGAACGCTCTCGCTCGATCGGCGCTGTCGATGGCCGCCATCTCGTTGATGTCCGCACCGACGATGAAAGCCTTGGGCCCGTCGCCCGTCAGCACCACCGCCCGCAACCGCGTGTCGGCGGCGAGTTGCGCCATGGCGTCGACGAACTCGCCCATCAGCGCGCTGTTCATCGCATTGAGGTGCCGGGCATTGTTGATCGTCACAAAGGCGACAATTCCCGGGGCCCGCTCGTCGCGACGAATTTGGATTTGACGGCGCTCGGAGCTCCGCAATCGCGCGTCCTCTGTTGCGTTTGGCGTTGGTTCCGTTGCTACAAGTTTTTTGACCGCGTGCACAGAAGCCATTCCTCTTCTTGACCCCCACGTCGTCACGTCCGAAGCTGACTGCCGCGAGCGGCGAGTGGAGCATCGCGATGGCCGAGGGTCAGATCGACTTCTGGTTCACGATGGGCAGCACCTACTCGTATTTGAGCGTGATGCGCTTAGCCGATGTGGAGCGTTCGACCGGCGCCTCGTTTCGCTGGCGGCCGTTTCATCTCCTGCTGATTCTGCAGGAGATGAAGCACGTGCCGTTCGCCGACAAGCCGGCGAAGATGAGCTACATGTGGCGCGACCTTGAGCGCCGGGCGGCGATGTACGGCTTGCCGGTCAAGCTGCCCGCGCCCTATCCGGCCAAACAATCGGTCATGGCCAACCTTGTCGCCATCGTCGGCATGGGCGAGGGGTGGGGCGCCGACTTTGTGCGCGCCGCCTATCGGCGCTGGCTGCAAGAGGGCGAGGAAACCGGCAGCGAGCCCAATCTGTCCTCAAGCCTGCGCGAGATCGGGCAGGATCCCGGACGCGTGCTCTCACTGGCGAATGCGGCCGCGGCCAACGATCGCATGGTGAGCGAAACCGAGGCTGCCAAACAGCTGGGGATTTTCGGCTCACCAACCTTCGCCGTCGGCGGTGAAATCTTCTGGGGCGACGATCGCCTGGAGGACGCGATCGACTGGTGGCGGCACGGCGAGGTGCGACGCGATTAGCCGGTAACGGCCGGCCCGTTGCGATCAAGCTCCGCCATCAGCCGCGTAAAGAGCGGATTTTCGCGCGCATAAACGTATTCGAGGGCGGCGACGGAGACCGCCTCGGCGCCGTGCTCGCGCAAGAAACTGGCGAGCGCATGCACGTGCTTGGGCGGGCAGTGCAGCGTGAGCATCCCGGACGAGGTCGGGCCGCCGAACGGTGCCGCGACGCCGAATTGCTCGCGCGCGGTGTTGAGCAGCGTCTCATTGAGCCCGGCAAAGCGCGTGCGCACTTCGCGATAGGCGTGTGCGCGCTTTTGCGCGGCGATGCGGTCGAGCAGAAGCCTGGCGGTCTCGCGGCGTGCGGCGTCCCAGGCCGCCGCCCGGGCGGCCACAAGGTTGGCCTGCGAGCGCAGGATCACGCCGTCTTCGATCACCTTCAGCCCGTTGGCGGCAAGCGTCGAGCCGGTGGTGGTGATGTCGACAATCAATTCGGCGGTGCCGGCCGCCGGCGCGCCCTCGGTCGCGCCTGTGCTTTCCACGATGCGGTAATCGACCACGCCGTGCTCGGCAAAGAAGGCGCGGGTCAGATTGGCGTATTTGGTAGCGAGCCGCATCTTGCGGTCGTGCTTGAGCCGAAAGGCGGTGGCGACGTCGTCAAGATCGGCCATGCTGCGTACATCGATCCAGGCCTGCGGCACGGCGACGGCGACATTGGCGAAGCCGAAGCCGAGCGGGTCAATGAACACGACCGACTGGTCGGTGTTGGCGATCATCTCGCGCAGGAGGTCCTCGCCGGTGACGCCGAGATGCACGGCGCCTTGCCCGAGCTGCGTGGTGATTTCCGCCGCCGAGAGATAGGCGATTTCCACGCCGTCGAACCCGGCGATGGCGCCGCGATATTCGCGAGCGCCGCGGGGCTTGACGAGTTCCAGCCCGGACCGGGCGAACAGGGCCTCGGCCGCCTCTTGCAAGCGGCCCTTGGATGGCACGGCAAGAACGAGCGGCGCGCTCATGCGGCGTCTCCGCAAGCCGCGAGTTCCTCGATCGAAGCGGCGAAGCCGACCGCCGGGATTGGCTCGCGGGCGCCGAGCCGGGTCAACAGCCCGTCATAGCGGCCGCCGGCGATGAGCGGGCCCTTGGCGCGTGGGTCGTGCAGTTCGAACACGAAGCCGGTGTAGTAATCGAAGCCGCGGCCGAATGCGGTGGAGAAGCGGATCGCGCGCACATCGACGCCGCGGGCGGCGAGGAAGCCGGTGCGTGTCTCGAACATATCGAGCGCGGGCGCGAGCGGAAGTTTGGCGTCAGTGGCCAGCGCCCGCAATGCGCTCGCCGCTTCGTCGGGATCGCCGCGCACGCCGAGGAAGCGCTCGATCAGCGCGCGGGTTTCTCGCGGCAGCCGGGTGCCGGCGCCGAGCGCGGCTTGTTCCAGAAACCGCTCGGCAATCTCGGCAACCGAGCGGCCGCCGACCGCGGCAATGCCGGCGATGGACAGAAGATCGGTGACGAGGTGATGGGCGGCCTTGGGATCGGAGCCGGCAAGCGCAGCGAGCACGCCCTGATACTCCGGCGGACTGCTGGCGCTGGCGAGCGTGAGCTGATCAAGATCGTGCGCCAGCGACCACTTCCTGTTGAAATCCTTGACCAGGCGCCGCTTCCAGGCCGGCGCCAAGTCGAGCGCGGCGACGAAGGCGGTAAACAGCCCAACGTCGCCGACACGGATTTCCGGCGCGGTCAATCCATAAAGCGTGGTGGCCTCAAGCCCGAGCGCGAGCATCTCCGCATCGGCCGCCGGCTTGTCCTGCCGGCCAAAGGATTCGATGCCGGCCTGGATGAACTCCGCGGCCAATCCTTCGCGGTGACGAAAGACCGCGCCGTGATAGCAGAAGCCGGCCGCCTTGCCGGCGGCGGGCGATTGCAGATAGGCGCGCGAAACCGGAATGGTGAGGTCCGGCCGCAGGCACAATTCGCGGCCGTCGGGATCGCTGGTGAGAAACATGCGGCGGCGGATGTCCTCGCCGGAAAGGTCGAGGAACGGCTCGGCCGGTTGCAGCACCGGCGGCTCGATCGGCGTGTAGCCGGCGCGCACATAGGAGGCGACGAGCTTCTGCGCGCGCTGGTCCGGTCCGTTCATTGCCATACTCGGCATGGTCTTCATCCACGCCGGCGTATGGTTAATCCATTGTGCGAACGCGCGGCGATAGTCCTGATCGTGCGGCCCTTTAGCACGGGAATTGTCGCTATTCGATAAAGATCGCGGGAGGCCGTTAATGCGGGAAGTAAAGGCCTTCAGGCGCGAGATGAACTTATTTCGGTAAATCTTCGCCGCGC
Organism: uncultured Alphaproteobacteria bacterium; assembly: GCA_963832605.1. Classification (GTDB taxonomy): domain Bacteria; phylum Pseudomonadota; class Alphaproteobacteria; order Rhizobiales; family Xanthobacteraceae; genus BOG-931. The sequence goes on from CAWHUO010000019.1 coordinate 333,572, forward strand.
ACGGCGGCGGCAATGGCCGGAATGGCGCGCGGATCGGTCGTTAGCTCGATGTGGCTCAAGCCCGGCACGATGGTCACCGGAATATCGGTCCGGATCGCGTGAATGGTGGGGGCGAATGTTTCCGCCGAAAAAAGCTCGTCCTTTTCCCCGACCAACACCGCGATCGAGGAGGCGGCGTTGCGCAGATCGGCGGCGTAATCGTTGGTGCCGAAGGCGCGCATCAGGGTGAACGAATAATGCGCGGTGAGGAGATCGGCGCGGCGCGGATCGACGGCGAAGGCGAGCACCGTCAGATGGTTGAAGGCGTGAATGCCGATCCGATTGAGGAGCGCGAGCGCGATGATGCGCGGGATGAATGGCTTGGCCCAGGCCTGTGCCGGATTGTAGGTCGGCGATCGGATGCCGAGCATCGGCGACAGCAGCACCGTGCGTGCGAATCTCTTTCCCAGCGGCGTGGCCGCCGCATGCAGCGCGTAGCCGCCACCGGAGGAGAAGCCGAGCAGGACGAGCTGCGCGTCCGGTTGCCGCGCGGCAACGGCGGTCGAGAAATCGGCGAGGTCGTCGTCGAGTTGGCCGGGATAGTCGATGTCGCCGCGTACGCCGGTGGCGCCGTGGCCGCGAATGTCGGGCGCGTAGACCGAAATTCCGCGGGCGCTGAGCGCCTTGCCAAGAGCATGCAAGCTGGCGCTCATGGCCGACGAGCCATGGATGGCAATCAGTGCGCGCTTGGGATCGGATACCGAGGGGCTTGCCGGCCAGACGCGGAACGCCAGCGGCGTGCCGTCGCGGGCGGGAATTTTTTCGAGCGCCGGCAGATCGCTGAAGTCGACGCTGTCGAACGGCTTGCCGATGGAAGCGAGCGCCGGCGGATCTCCGGCGGTGCCGAAGATGATCATGCCGCCGACCACGGAGACGACCGCGATCAGCACACCGGCGGTGGCGATCAGAATGGTCCGAAGCATGTGATCCTGCGCCTTCATCACGCCAGGCGGTCACGGTGTCGATGCGTTGAGGGGACTATTAATCCGTCTTCAGACGGTGGCGCGTCAGCACGTGGCGCACCGCCTCGACCAGTTCGGCTTCCGGCACGGAGCGCTGCGCCTCGCCTTGTTTTTGCAGGTGCTCCTCGCGGGCTTTTTCCAGCTTCGCCAGTTCGGCGCCGACGATCAGATCCTTGATCGTGACCTCGCCTTTGGCTTTCTCATCGCCGCCCTGGATAACGACGCATGGCGCGTTTCGCTTGTCGGCGTATTTGAGCTGATTGCCGAGGTTGCGCGGATTGCCGAGGTAAAGCTCGGCGCGGATTTTCGCCGCGCGCAGCTTCGCGACCATGTTCTGATAGTCGGCGAGGCGGTCCTTGTCGAACACGGTAACGACAACCGGGCCGGGCTCGGGCTTGCTGTCGAGCTTGCCGAGATGCCGCAACGCGGCGGCTAGCCGCGACACGCCAATGGAGAACCCGGTCGCAGGCACCGGCTCGCCACGAAAGCGCGACACGAGTCCGTCGTAGCGTCCGCCGGCGGCAACCGAACCAAAGCGCACGGGCTTTCCGTCATCGCCCGTGATCGGGAAGGTCAGGTCAACCTCGAAGACTGGCCCGGTGTAATATTCGAGACCGCGGACGATGGAGGGATCGATGCGGATGCGGTCGTATCCAAACTCGACAGCTCTGCAGGCATTAAATATGTCGTACAGTTCCGCAATACCTCGCTCAGATTGCAAGTTGCTGCGAAAGTTTGCATCCAAACTCTTCAGTGTCGACAGGTTGCTCCTGTAGAGAATCTTATTACGGCGACTCTCTTCTGATAAATTCGTCACGTCGGCTAAGTTGAGCACGTCGTTCATACTGGTGACGTAGAGCATAATCCGATCTGCCTGATGGGGAGATAAGCCGGCGCCTTTGGTGAAGTCGCCGCTCTCATCTTTACGGCCAGCACCAAGAAGCTGCCTCACACCTTCGGTACCAAGCCGGTCGTATTTGTCTATTGCGCGCAAGACCGTTAGCCGTCTCGCCGCGTTCTCATCACCGCCTAGGTCGATCAATTCCAATACTCCGTCCAGCACCTTCCGGTTATTCACCTTGACCACATAGCTGCCGCGCGGAATCCCCAACGCCTCCATCGTATCCGCGGCCATCATGCACATTTCGGCGTCGGCGGCCGGGGAGGCGGAGCCGACCGTGTCGGCATCGAACTGCATGAACTGGCGGAAGCGGCCGGGGCCCGGCTTCTCGTTGCGGAATACCCAGCCGAACCGATAACTCCGATACGGCTTCGGCAACGCGTCGAAATTTTCCGCCACGTAGCGCGCCAGCGGCGCGGTGAGATCGTAGCGCAGCGACAGCCATTGCTCGTCGTCGTCCTGGAACGAGAATACGCCTTCGTTCGGCCGGTCCTGGTCGGGCAGGAATTTGCCGAGCGCGTCGGTGTATTCGATCGCCGGCGTCTCCACCGGCTCGAAGCCGTAGCGCTCATAGACCGCACGGATTGTCTCCATCATCCGCCGGGTCGCGGCGATCTCGGCCGGCCCGCGGTCGGCGAGGCCGCGCGGCAGGCGGGCCTTGAGTTTATTGCTCGCTTTGTTTTTTTCGGCCATCCGCCGTTCTCGCCGCGTCGCGTTTGAATGGATCGCGCGGTTGGTATCGTAACGAAGTGGCAGCGGCAAGGATGCCCTAGCCAACGCGCATGCGGATGGCTAGGTATGCCGGGCCATTTTCAGCGAGGATTCGTCATGATCTCCCGACGCAAGGCAATCACACTAGCGGTCACGGCTCTGATTGGTGCGGCGACCCCGGCGCTCGCACAGAAGAAGAATTCCACGCTCGTCGGTCAATTCGATGCCGACAATGACGGCTCGGTCGACCTCGCCGAGGCGAAGAAGGCCGGCGCCGCGATGTTCGATAAGCTCGATGTCGACAAAGAGGGCACGCTCGATCTCAAGGAGCTGCGCGGCCGGGTCAACCGCAAGGAATTCACCGCTGCCGATGCCGACCATGACGGCACCCTGAGCAAGGAGGAGTATCTTGCGCTGGTCGAACAGCGGTTCAAGGCCGCCGATGCCGACCATGACGGCACGCTGGTCAATTGGGAGTTTCACACGCCGAAAGGCCGCGCCCTGACCCGGCTGTTGCGTTAGCCTTCAGCCAAGCCGCCCGCGGCTGCGTCTGCGGCCTGAATCTGTAAAGCGTGCCAAATTGATCCCAGGGTAGGGGCTGTCATTGCGTCATATCGGCGGCTGCGGCGGCGAAGTCAGCCGTGATGCGATCGACCATGACAGGGTCCGGTAGGAACAGCGCGACATTGGCGCGGAAATTTTCGCGCCACGACGGATGCGCGCGATAGAGCGTGGCAATGTCCTGCTGCGCGCGCAGCCGGTCGCCGCTCTTGCTGGCGACGAGAGTGTCCAGCACCAGCCCGGGCGGCAAATAGGGGCTGGCGATCTGGCCGGTGTCGACCGCGGCCGCTTTGAGGTCGCCTTTGAGATAGGAGGCGAGCCCGAGGACCAAGTGGTATCCGATCCACGTCGTCGCCGTTCTGGCTGAGTTCTCGCGCAAGAGCGCAATGCCTTCATCGAGCTGGCCGAGCATGATCAGCAAATAGGCACGGCCGAAAATGACCGAGCCGTCATAGGGATTGAGGCGCAGCGATAGGTCGCCGGCCGCCTTCGCGCGCGAAAGGTCGCCTTGCGCCAGCAACACGTCCTGCAGCGCGTATTGGGCGAGCGCGCTGTTGGGCTTGAGCTCAATGGCGCGCCTGGCCATTTGCGACGCGCGATCGAGCATGGCGCGGTCGCCCGGTTGCCCGACGATCCCGAACCGATAGTTGCGCAAATACAGGCGGGCGAGGTCGACGAAGACGCTGACGGCGGGCGACTCTTCCGCGCTTGCGTGGGCGAGACAATTTTCGACTGACGGATATTGCGAGGGATCGAAATTGCGCAGATTGGCGTTGGCGTCGAGAATGCAGCGGTAAGTGTCCTGCAAATTGCTGGCGGTGGCGCGTTTGTTGCGCTCGCGCGCCTCGATGACGCCGAATGGCTGCAGCAGCGATCCCCCGATGTCGCCAACGACAGCGCCTTTTTCCCAATTCGCATCGGGGACGCTTTTGCCTTCGTAGGTCTTCGACCACGCGGTTGTGTTGTCGGCGGTATCGATCAGGCGCACCGTCATCGCGTCGCCGGAGCCATATTGAGCCGTGGTGGCGAGGCGATAGTGCGACGGCGGCGCCGGTCCGGATTCCGATGCGCGAGGAGCGGGCGTTGGGCCGTCTGGTGGCGGGTTGCCGACGACCGTCGCATCGTCGAAGCGCGCCAGTACATCGATCAACTGATCATGGATCATCGCGGCGGAGAGCGCGGTCGCGGCCGTCTGGCCAAGCAGCGTCGGCGGTTCGACGTAAATGACCGGCGCAGCTTCGCCGTGCGTCCATTGCCCGGCCGTTGTATCCGCAGCCGCGGACCACTTGAAGAACAAGCCGTTATTGGGTCCGCCGTGCAAGGGGTGGTCGATGTCGAAGACGACTTCGAGGATCGCCAGAAGGCAAACGGCGTAGGCGGCGTAAACCGCGTATCTGAAAATTCGCGGGTGGCGGCGCTTGCAGTCCTTCGCCGCGTTTTTGACGGCGCGGATGCCGCTCTTGATCGCAACCGCGGCGACGGCTCCGGCAGCCGGGGCAATGCCGGCGCCGCGACTTGTTCGACGTTTACTGGGTCCGCCGGCGTTTCGGCAGCCTGGCTCAATGGCGGCAAGGTCGGCGCCGGCGCAGGACGAGCAACACCCCGATCGCTTTGTTGTCCCAGCAGTGCTTGGGAATCTTTCAGCGCAACGCGCGTGGCCCGCATTTCCGCATGTAGTTCGACGAATTGCCGTTCCACCGCGCCGCGCAGCCGCTCGGATTCGCGGCGCCGCTCCACAAGAACCGACCAGCGGCTGGCGTGGTCGACCGTCGGCGATTGATCGATTTTGGTGGGTGCCGGCACTTGGGGTTTGTTGGGCTCCGGTCGGCGGAAGGTCGGAACATAGGAACCACGCGGCAGCTCGATCGTGACGGGATCGTCGCGGCCCGCGTCGGCGTAATAGCGTGCGAGCGCGGTCCGCAGCCGTCCGGCTTCGACGCGCACGATCGGGTCGGCCTGTGGATCGAAATCGCTGCCGCGGCCGAGCGCCTCGACGGCGATGGTGTAGGCTTTGATGCGGGCGCCCTCGCCGGCAAGCGTCGCCTTGACAACGAAGGTGAGAAACCTGGTCAGGCGGAGCGAACCGATTAGAGGTGCGCTCCCAACGATGCGAACGAGCTGCCGGCGGATCTCATCGTTGTCCGCCTCGTTGCCCACTGCGTCGGCTTGCGCGCGAAAGCCCCCACCTCGCGCCGGAACATTCATGCTTGATATCCCCTTTCGCCCTAACGCTTTTGCTGCGGTTCTGATTCGATCCGGGGACCATCGAATCAGTTGCGTCATCAAGCTCGCACACAATCGGGCATTGCGATGTCCACATCGGGACACCACCAGTGTGTGGGCCATGCTGTGGGCAAGTCTGTGGATAACCCGCTAGGGTTCGAGCAGAAACTTGCGCAGCCCGTCGCGGACGCGAACGCCGCCGTCACGCCGGTATTCGATGAGACCGTCGCGCTTGAACTTGTTCATGAAAAAGCTGATGCGCGGCCGCGTGGTGCCGATCATATTGGCCAGAAGGCTTTGATTGATCGGCGTGGAAATCGGTCGCGGTTCGCCATCCTCGTCCTGGTTAGCAAGTTGCAGCAAAGCCCGCGCCAGACGCTTTTCCGCCGGATTGGTCAAGTGGTCGACCAGAATTCTCCTGGTCGTGGATGCTCTGACACACCAAGATCTTCGCGAACATCACCGCAAAGTCCGGGTCCTCACGGAGCAAGCGGGTCAGAGCCGACACGGTGATCCGGATTGCCGAGCAAGCGGTCAGCGTGGTTGTTGTGCCGGTGCGTCGGGCAACCAGACAGCGTGTGCCGAAGAATTCACCCTCGCCGCGAATCGCGATGACCGCCTCTTTGCCGCTTGGCGACACTGAGGAGATTTTGATCCAGCCGCTTTCGATATAAAACGCCGCGTCGCCAACATCGCCTTGCCTGTAGATGACCTGGTTCGGCGCGAACGCTACGCGCGATTGGCCGGGGCCGCGTCCGGTCAGCAAACTTTTTGGATCGAAATTATTGTTTTTGCGTCTTTGCTTCGCCATCCCAGTCCCCGTTGGCCAAGATAGCTTTGCGCCACCCGGCACGTCGCCCCGTCGGGCGCGTCCGCGCTGCATCGGCGCAAAGACAAAGTCACCCCCACTAGCTGTCGCCCCACTTTGCGCTACATTGGAAGCACTCAAGAGTGTGGCAAAATGCGACAGTCGAATGTGTTCAGTTTTGCACCTATTGATTGAAATAGGCGAGTCCAGACCGCCTATACGCTTGCTATTATTTTGCCATTACTCTGCAGGTGAGCGGTAGAGCAGGCGATCATGGCAGAAACTCTCGATTTGGCGCGGCAAACCAACGATCTTGATGCGTTTTGGCTGCCATTTACCCCCAACCGGGCCTTTAAGCGCGCGCCGCGGCTGATCGCCCGCGCCAAGGACATGCATTATTTCACCCCCGACGGCCGCGCCGTGCTCGACGGGCTCGCCGGCCTGTGGTGCGCCAATACCGGCCATAATCGCGATCCCATCGTCGCCGCGATCGCGCGGCAGGCGGCCGAACTCGACTATGCGGCGGCGTTCCACTTCGCCCACCCCAAGTCCTTCGAACTGGCGAGCCGGGTCGCGGCGCTGGCGCCGGGCGATCTCAACCGCGTGTTCTTCTGTAACTCGGGCTCGGAAGCAGTCGACACCGCGCTCAAGATCGCGCTCGCTTATCACAACATGCGCGGTGAGGGCACGCGCACGCGGCTGATCGGCCGCGAGCGCGGTTATCACGGTGTCGGCTTCGGCGGCATTTCGGTCGGCGGCATTGTCAACAACCGCAAATTCTTCGGCACGCTGTTGGCCGGCGTCGACCATCTGCCGGCAACCTATAGCCGCGAGCATCAGGCCTTTACCAAGGGCGAGCCCGACTGGGGCGGGCATCTCGCGGACGAGCTCGAACGCATTGTCGCGCTGCACGGCGCCACGACGATCGCCGCCGTGATCGTCGAGCCGATGGCCGGCTCGACCGGTGTGCTGCCGCCACCCAAAGGTTACCTCGAGCGGCTGCGCGCCAGCTGCGACCGTCACGGCATTTTGCTCATCTTCGACGAAGTCATCACTGGCTTTGGCCGCCTCGGCCACGCTTTTGCCGCCGAGCGCTATGGCGTGATCCCCGACCTGCTCTGCTTCGCCAAGGGCATCACCTCCGGCGCCGTGCCGATGGGCGGCGTGATCGCGCGCAAGGGCGTCTACGATGCCTTCATGCACGGCCCCGAGCACGTCATCGAGCTGTTTCACGGCTACACCTATTCGGCGCACCCGCTTGCCTGCGCCGCCGGACTCGCGGCCCTCGATCTCTATCGCGACGAAAATCTGTTCGAGCGGGCAAGGGAGCTGGAGCCCCGCTTTGCCGACGCGGCCATGACCCTCAAAGGTCTGCCCGGTATCCTCGACATTCGCACTGTTGGACTCTCCGCCGGCATCGATCTTGCCGCGCGGCCCGGCGCTGCGGGCGAGCGCGGCTACGAAGCCATGGAGCGCGCGTTCCAGGACGAGGACCTCGTTATCCGCATCACCGGGGATACGCTTGCGATCGCTCCGCCATTGATCGTGAGCGAGGCGCAAATCGCCGAGATTTTCGACAAGGTGGGGCGGGTCATCAGAGCCGTGGCCTGATCTTGCGTTCTCCCACACCGAGGGGAGAGCGATGAGACGCGCGGACTTGCGGCGGCGCGGCGCTTGTGGACATTGATACTGTCGGAGCCCGAATCAAAATTCGGGTCCAAGGTGCGGGTGTTTGCGCGAGGCCTTGTCTGGGCTTCGGGAACGGCGTCGCGCGGGCGATAATGGGGTCTTGAATGGTGCGCATCAGCGCCATCTTCATCGCTCTTTGCATGGCGCTTATCGCCGCCTCGCTTGGCGTCGTGCTCTATCTTCGTTTTGGCCTCTCTGCCTCCGATTCAGCTTTGGTGTCGCTCGGTGTCCTGACTGCGCTCGCGATCTACAACGCCGTCGCCGGCCGCAAACGCGACCGCGCCGAGGTGAGTGATCAGGTCTCCAACCTCGCCCGCGGCTCGGGCGATCTTGCGCGCCAGGTCGGAGAATTCGGCCGCCGCCTCAGCATGATGGAGAGCAAGTTCGAATCGGTCGTCGATCGCGCGATGTCGACGGCGCAGCCGCTCGCCGCCGAGATTGAGGAGCTTTCGCGGCTGGTCAAGCAGCTCGCTGAATCGGTTGCAGCGCACGACGCCGCACTCGGCGGGGCGGACATCGACGACCACGGGGCGCAGGCTGCTGTCGCCGAGGCGATGGCCGGCAGGCCGGCGGATACCGCCGCTGCCTCCGGCGCTCCGAGCACACGCAAGATTGCCGCCTTCAGCGGGCTCGACCGGGACGCCATCATCGGGTTTGTTCGCAGCGCCATCGAGGCGCAGCGGATCGACCTCTACCTGCAACCGATCGTGACATTGCCGCAACGCAAGGTGCGCTACTACGAGGCGATGTCGCGGCTCAACGCCGGCAACGGCGAAATCGTCGCCGCCGGCGATTTCCTGTCCTATGCCGAAGCGGGTTCGCTGCTGCCGAAGCTCGACCATTTGTCAGTGCTGCGCTGCGTCCAAGTGGTGCGCCGTCTGTTGCTCAAGAACCGTGACATCGGCTTATTCTGCAATCTTGCCGCCGCCACGTTGACCGACGCGGGCTTCCCGCAATTCCTCGAATTCATGGAAGCCAACCGCGCGATCGCGCCTTCGCTGGTGTTCGAGTTCACTCAGAGCGCGGTCCGCGGCATGGGACCGATCGAGCACGAGAGTTCTAGCGGCCCTCGCCGAGCGGGGATTCCGCTTTTCGATGGACAACCTCGCCGACCTTCGCGTTGAGCCGCGCGAATTGACCGAGCGGGGTTTTCGTTTCATCAAGGCGCCGGCGCCGCTGTTGCTCAATCGGGTCGGCAGCACGACGAGCAATATCCATCCCGCCGACTTCTCCGACTTGCTCGGCCGCTTCGGTATCGACCTGATCGCCGACCGAATCGAGAGTGAAGCAACCGTGGTCGATCTTCTGGATTACGACGTCCGCTTCGGGCAGGGCTTTCTGTTTTCACCGCCGCGACCGGTGCGCGCGGAAGCGCTGCAGGGCGTCGGCGGCGACGCCGGTAAGAGTGACCCACTCAAGATGGAGGCGGCCGCCGCCGGCTCGAGCGCTGCCATTGCTGCAGCGCCGGGCGGCGGCATCGCCCAGCTCATCCGCAGCAGTGGCGGTCGCAATTGATGCGGCGCGAGCCTCTTGCCTGACGTCATCGAACGATTTGCGCCGCTGGCGCGTGCCTACGACGTCCTGCTCTGCGATGTCTGGGGCGTGGTGCACAACGGCATCGCGGCGTTTGGGCCGGCCTGCGATGCGCTTACGCGCTTTCGCGCCGATCGCGGCGCGGTAATCCTCATCACCAACGCCCCGCGGCCAGGCGCGTCGGTGCAGAGGATTCTCGATCGGCTGCGCGTGCCGCGCGAAGCCTATGATGCGATTGTAAGTTCCGGCGACGTCACGCGCAGCATTGTCGAGACCAGACTGAGCGAACGTGTATTTCACCTCGGCCCGCCACGGGACCTGCCGATCTTTGCCGGGCTCGACGTCAGCTTCGCGCCGATCGAGAGCGCCGACTATGTGGTGTGCTCCGGCCTGTTCGACGACAGTAAGGAGACGCCGGAGGACTATCGCGGACTGCTCGCGGCGATGCGCGCTCGCTCGCTGTTCATGATCTGCGCCAATCCCGACATCGTGGTCGAGCGCGGCGACGAGCTCCTCTACTGCGCGGGGGCGCTGGCCGATGCCTATGGGGAGCTTGGCGGCGACGTGCTCTATTGCGGCAAGCCGCATGCGCCGATCTATGAGGCGGCGCTCGGCACGGCCGCCGCTTTTCGCGGTGGCGATGCGCCGCCGCTCAATCGGGTGCTGGCGATCGGCGATTCGGTCAGGACCGACCTCAAGGGTGCGGCTTCTTTCGGCGTCGATTGTTTGTTCGTCATTTCCGGTATTCACGCTGAAGACGTCGGTTCGCGCGAAGCACCGGATCTCTCCGGCTTGGAAGCAATCTTCGCCGCCGCCGGTGTGGCGCCGAAAGCGGTCGCGCGAAGCCTGGTGTGGTGAAATTTATCGGGAGCGAGCTGAGGTCAATCGAGACCGTAGCCCGGTGCGGCCTCGTCAGGCGGGGCGAATACCGCCTCGATCTTGGCTTTCAGTGTCTGCGCGTTGAACGGCTTGACGATGTAATTGTTCACGCCGGCCTTCCGCGCCGCGATCACGTTCTCGGTTTTCGATTCGGCGGTGACCATGATGAAGGGCGTTTGCTCGAGCGTCGGATCTGAGCGCACTTCGCGCAGCAGCTCGAAGCCGGTCATCGGCTGCATGTTCCAGTCTGAAATCACCAGGCCGTAGCGTTTGGCGTGCATCTTGGCGAGCGCTGCGGCCCCGTCCGGGGCGTCGTCGACGTCGGCGAAGCCGAGCTGGCGCAGCAGATTGCGGATGATGCGAACCATGGTGCTGTAGTCGTCGACCACGAGCACGGGCATTGACGGATCGAGAGCCATGGCTCTGCTCCTTGGCGCGGGCAATTGCGCGGAGTCGAGCGTCGTCGTCGGCTCCTCATTTCCGAGGCGATACCGCCCAAACATTCTCCCCCAGCGGGGCCGTCATTTAGCATCGGGATTTGAATATCGGGTTAATTACCTAGTTTAGTGTGATCGCGCGGAACGATGGTTTGCCTCTCCCGTTTGCTGCTTGACTTGGGCAGGCCGCGACGGCACCTACCCTCCAGGTTTTATTAACCATTGAAAGCCGATGGCGCCGAAACGCTTTCTCGTCGTGCGCGATATTGCGCCCGATGATGCGCTGTCTGGCGCCGTCATCGCTATGGGCAATTTCGACGGAGTACACCGCGGCCACCAGGCCGTCATCGCGGTCGCGCGCGATCGCGCCAAAGCGCTCGGAAAGCCGGCGGCGGTGCTTACCTTCGAGCCGCACCCACGGGCCTTTTTCAGACCGGACGAGCCGCTGTTTCGGCTGACCGACGAGGCTGCCAAATTGCGGCTGCTCGCGTCCACCGGGCTCGACGGGGTGATCGTACTGACCTTCGATGCCGCGCTGGCGAACCTCACCGCCGACGATTTCGTCGCCCACGTCCTGGTCGAACGCTTCGCCATCAGCGGCGCGATCATCGGTTTCAATTTCCATTTCGGCAAGAACCGGGCGGGGTCGCCGGATTTTCTCGCTGCCGAAGGCCGCAAATATGGCTTTGCCGTCGACATTGTTCCTCCGTTCGAACTGGACGGGCGTCCGGTCTCTTCCGGACCGATCCGGGATGCGCTCGGCGCGGGCCGCCTCGACGACGCGGCGGCGCTTCTCGGTTTCCCCTGGTTCGTATCCGGCGAGGTGATCCACGGTGACAAGCGCGGGCGCGAGCTTGGCTTCCCGACCGCGAACCTCAAGCTCGATGCCGCCTGCGGACTGCGCCACGGCGTCTATGCGGTGCGCGTCGCAGTGGCGGGGCGTCGCTATGACGGCGTGGCCAATTTCGGCCGCCGGCCGATGTTCGATACCGGGGCGGTGCTGCTCGAAGTCTTTCTGTTTGATTTTGCCGGCGATCTCTATGGCCAAAGCATGGATGTCGCCTTCATCGCGTGGATCCGTCCGGAAGCGGTATTCGGCTCGGTCGACGAACTGGTGCGCAGGATGCAGGACGACGCCGCTCAGGCGCGCGCCGCGCTCAAGCGGGCAGGGGATGTGTTCCCGCCGATTTAAGAAGGCCGATTAAGAAGAAGATTGGCCGGCATCGTCGGATTCGCGCCGCCGTTCACGCGCCCATTGTGCGGCCAGGAAGCCAAGCAGCGCCACCGGGATAATGCGTTCCCAGCCGAGGGCGCGGCCGGCCTGCAGCGCGACGCCGAGAATCTTCGGATCAAGGAACCAGGGCGTCGCATGCGCCCGCGCCGCGCGTTCAAGGATGGCGCGCTCCTTGGCGCGGCGCCGCGACACGGCCAACACGACGGCGGCAAGGAGAGCGACCAGCACAAAAATGCCCGCCATGATCAGACCGGCGGCGATGCTACCCAATTGCAGTGAAAGCCAGTCGTAAGCGGCCACACAGAAGAACGCGAATGCCGTCAGCGAAGCGACGAAAATAATCGCAACCCAGACCAGCAAGACCGGGGTGACGCCGCTCCTTGCCTGGACCGCAAGGGTGAGGTCGCGCATCCAGCTCTTGAGCATCTAAGTCCTCGCCATCTGCTCGACGCCGCTTGAGCAGCGCGAAGTCCTTATCCGCTCCTCAGCGGCGCCAGGTCGCTCCGAAGAGGAAGGCGAGGCCGGCCACGAGGGCAAGCGTGGTGTAGGGCCGCGTCTTGATCAATTCATCAATCGCATCGACAAAATTGTCGGACACCTCGCGCACGGCGCTGGCCGCCTCGCGGCCTTTGTCCTGGGCATCGGAAACGGCGCCGTCCAAACTCGATTTGGCACGCCGCCAGGCGGCATTGCCGGTATTGGCGAGGATGTCGGCGACCTGATCGGCGAGGCGGCTGAAATCCTCGCGCAGCGCCTTGAGATCGCTTTCGAGATCGCCCGAGGCCTCGAATGCAGCCTTGCGGACTTCGCGTACGGCCTCGCGCGCGTCCTTGGCCGTCTCACGTACATCGTTTGAAGCCGTTGACGCGGTGTTCATTGCCTAATCTCCATGCACGGAATGGCCAAGGATGCCGCGTCAATTATATAGGCGCGCAAAAGTTCCCTTCAATCGCAAGTTTGGCGGCTGCAGCGTCGGACAAGGGTTAGAAGCCGCCCGCGCTGTGCAACGAGAGCCCTTTGCGCGGTGCAAACGGCTTGTTAGAAGGCGCCGTCATGAACGATACGCCGGCAAAAGCGCGCGATTACAGCGAAACGCTGTTCCTGCCCAAGACCGACTTTCCCATGCGCGCCGGCCTGCCGCAGAAAGAGCCGGAGCTGCTGGCGCGCTGGCGAAGCCTCGCTCTCTACGGGCGGCTGCGCGCCGCCGGGAAGGGCCGGGCGCGCTTCATCCTCCACGACGGGCCGCCCTACGCCAACGGCAACGTTCATATCGGGACCGCGCTCAACAAGATCCTCAAGGACGTGGTGACCAAGAGCCACCAGATGCTCGGCTTCGATTCCAACTATGTGCCGGGCTGGGACTGTCACGGCCTGCCGATCGAATGGAAGATCGAGGAGGAGTACCGCGCCAAGGGCCGCGACAAGGACAAGGTGCCGGTGATCGAGTTTCGCCGCGAGTGCCGGGCCTTCGCGGAGCACTGGATCAACGTGCAACGCGCCGAATTCGAGCGGCTCGGCGTGGTCGGCGACTGGGAGCATTACTACAGCACGATGACGTATCCGGCCGAAGCTCAGATCGCCCGCGAACTGATGAAGTTCGCGGCCAACGGCACGCTCTATCGCGGCAGTAAGCCGGTGATGTGGTCGGTGGTGGAAAAGACCGCGCTGGCCGAGGCCGAGGTCGAGTACGAGGATTATGTTTCGGATCAGGTGTGGGTGAAGTTTCCAATCGATTACGCCGTGCGCGTAACGGAAGATGAAACCATCTTTCGCCTTCCAAACGAACCTTCAACAACCCGACGTGTAGAGCCTGACCGTGAGCTGGAAAGTGCGAGTATCGTTATCTGGACCACCACCCCGTGGACGATTCCCGGTAACCGCGCGATCAGTTTCTCACGGAGGGTTGAATACGGGCTTTATGAAATCACTGATGCTCCTCAAGGGAATTGGGCAAAGAAGGGCGATCGATTGGTCCTCGCCGACAAATTGGCAATCGACGTGATGCGGCAAGCTCGCGTTCTGGCTTACAAGAGGCTCCGGCCAGTTTCGACTCGCCAATTGTTATCGGTCGAATGTTTTCACCCACTTGCGCGTCTGGATGCGGCATATCGGTTTCGTGTGCCGTTGCTGCCCGGAGATCATGTCACTGATGATGCGGGCACTGGGTTTGTTCATACCGCACCCGGGCACGGGCGCGATGATTTTGATATTTGGATTGGGGATTCGAAGCGGCTAACCAACCTCGGCATCAACACGAACATTCCCTATACCGTCGATGCCGACGGGCGCTTCACCGATCAGGCGCCCGGCTTTACCGGTAAGCGCGTTCTCACCGAAAAAGGCGAGAAGGGTGACGCCAACGAGGCGGTGATCAAGGCCTTGATCGAGGCCGGCATGCTGATCGCGCGCGGGCGGCTTAAGCACCAGTACCCACATTCGTGGCGCTCGAAGAAGCCGGTGATCTTCCGCAATACGCCGCAATGGTTCATCGCGATGGATAAACCCATCACGCTGCTAAGTCGCACCGCTCAGCATGGCCTGACGCTTCGGCAACTGGCGCAGCAGGCGATCAAGGCGACCCGCTGGGTGCCGGAGCAGGGCGAGCGGCGCATCAACGGCATGATCGAGAACAGGCCCGACTGGGTGATTTCGCGCCAGCGCGCCTGGGGCGTGCCGATCGCGGTCTTCATCAAGGAGAAGCCGGATGGGTCGGTCGAGGTTCTCAACGATCCCGATGTGAATGTCCGCATCGTTGACGCCTTCGAGGCAGAGGGCGCGGACGCCTGGTACAAGCCCGACGCGCGCGAGCGCTTTCTTGGCAAGCTCGCCAACGACGACTGGCAGAAGGTCGACGACATTCTCGATGTCTGGTTCAACTCCGGTTCGACCCATGCCTTCGTGCTCGAAGATGCCGTGCATTTCCCCGGCCTTGCCGGGATCAAGCGCAAGGTCGACGGCGGCGACGATACGGTGATGTACCTTGAAGGCTCCGACCAGCACCGCGGCTGGTTCCAGTCTTCGCTGCTTGAATCCTGCGGCACGCGCGGCCGCGCACCGTTCGACGTCGTGGTGACCCACGGCTTCACCCTCGACGAGCACGGCCGCAAAATGTCGAAGTCGCTCGGCAACACGGTCGCGCCGCAAGATGTGATCGCGCAATCGGGCGCTGATATTTTGCGGCTATGGACGTGCGCGACCGACTATTGGGACGACCAGCGCATCGGGCCGGAAATCCTCAAAACGTCCGTCGAGACCTATCGCAAGCTGCGCAACACCTTGCGCTGGATGCTGGGCAATCTCGCGCATTTCGAAGCGGCGGACCGCGTTGCCGCGGAGCAAATGCCGGATCTCGAGCGGCTCATGCTGCATCGGCTGACCGAGCTCGACGCGCTCGTGCGCGGCGCTTACGCCGATTTCGACTACAAGCGCATTTTCGCCGCGCTCAACGCGTTCATGACCGTCGATCTCTCGGCGTTCTATTTCGATATCCGCAAGGATGCCCTCTATTGCGATCCGTACTCTTCGGTCACCCGCAAGGCGTGCCTCACCGTGCTCGATCATTTGTTTCGCTGCACCGTCACTTGGCTCGCGCCCATGCTGTCCTTTACCGCCGAGGAAGCGTGGCTTGCCCGCGATCCTTCCGCCTCCTCGGTTCATCTTGAACTATTCCCCGAGGTGCCGCTTGGCTGGCGTGATGATGCGCTTGCGGAAAAGTGGCGCAAGGTGCGCGAGGTGCGTCGTGTGGTTACCGGCGCACTCGAGATTGAACGGGCGGCCAAACGGCTCGGGTCTTCGCTCGAAGCGCATCCGATCGTCCACGTCGCCGATCCCGATCTCTTCTTCGCGGTGGTCGACGTTGACCTTGCCGAAGTTTGCATCACGTCCGGTGCGGCGTTGGTCGAAGGCGAGGGGTCATCCTCGGCATTCCGGCTCGACGATGTCTCCGGAGTCGCGGTCGAGCCGCGCCGCGCCGAGGGCCGCAAATGCGCCCGCTCCTGGAAGATTTCGCCTGCCGTGGGCCTCGATCCGCAATATCCCGACGTTACCCCGCGTGACGCGCAGGCGCTGCGCGAATGGGACGCCATGCGCAAGGCGGCGGAGTAGGCGGGCATGGCGGAGGCGGCGCAGCCGAGAGCCGACCACGCCTACGCTTGGGGGCCACTGACCCCGCTCGGCCTTGCCGTCGCCGTGGCCTCCGTCCTTATCGACCAGGCGTCCAAGCTTTGGCTTTTGTACGCGTTCGACCTTCCCGGCCGCGCTCGCGTAGCTGTGACGTCTTTCATCGATCTTGTTGTTACCTGGAACGCCGGCATCAGCTACGGCCTTTTCCAACAACAAGGAGCCTTCGGGCTGTGGGCGCTCCTCGCGTTCAAGGTCGTGGCGGTGGTGCTGCTCTGGGTCTGGCTCGCGCGGGCCTCCTCCCGGCTGACCGCTACGGCGCTCGGGCTTATCATCGGTGGGGCGCTTGGCAACGCCATCGACCGACTGCACTGGCCGGGCGTCATGGATTTTGTGTTTTTTCACATTGACGGGGCCGGCTGGAGCTTCCGTTGGTATGTCTTCAACGTGGCCGACGTGGCTATTGTGGCCGGTGTCGCGGCGCTCCTGTATGATTCGCTCTGGTCCGGGGCGCCGCAAAAGCGCCCCGATCGGGGATAAAAGAACGTATAGGCTTAGGCCATGCTCGGGTGAGGGGCATGCAACAGGATGGAAATCGCGGCCGCAAAGTCGGCCACTCGATGGGCATGCGCGCACGGCTCGCGCGCGCGGCCTTCGGCATCGCTTTGGCCGGCCTCCTCGTCGGCTCCTCCATGGCGCGCGCCGGCGACGGCGACGACTCCCCCTGGAGCAAGGTCATGCAGAGGCTCGGCCTGTCGAAGCCAGCCGGTTCGGAATCGGAAATTAATTATAGTGAGCGCGCACCACTCGTTGTGCCGCCCTCGCGCGACCTGCCGCCGCCCGCGGCGGCCGGACCGCCGCCTGTCCCCGATTGGCCAAAGGATCCAAACAAACAGGGTAAACGCGGCAAAGTGAAACCGGGGGTCGTTCCGGCGACCGCCGTCCAGACCCCCAATCCGCCGGTAGTCAAAAAGCCCTGGTACGATCCGATGGGGTGGTTTGACAAGGAAGAATACGCCAACTTCGTCGGTGAGCCGGTGCGGGAGGATTTGACCGACCCGCCTGCCGGCTACCGTATTCCTTCGCCGGATCAGCCATACGGGATCGGCCCGAATAAACCGATGGTCAAGAGCCAGGCATCAGCCGGCGACTTTAATCTCGGTTCGGCGACGCCGCCGGCGGCGCCGTCAGGGGGCCAGAGCGGGAAATAGCCGCGCGCTCGTGCGAGAGGCGTAGAGCGGTGGCCTTCGACCGTCATCTCGCGTCTGTTTCGGCGCATCGTTGGCAGAATGTATCGAGGCTGCGTGCCGGGGGCGGCAGGAGCTCAGGGTCGAGGATTAAGTTGGAGATTCCATTCGTGTCGAAAATTCCGCTGGTCGCGCTGGTACTGATGGCCACTGCGGCGGCTGCCGGTCGCGCCGGGGCCGAGCCCCAGGTCACTCACTTCACCTTGGCGAACGGCCTGGAAGTGGTAGTGGTGCCCGATCATCGCGCCCCAGTGGTCACTCACATGATCTGGTACAAGGTCGGCTCCGCCGACGAGACGCCGGGGAAGTCGGGTCTCGCTCACTTCCTTGAACATCTGATGTTCAAAGGGACCGCGCAGAATCCCGGCAACCGGTTCTCCCAACAAGTCGCAGCGATCGGCGGGCAGGAGAATGCCTTCACCTCCAGCGATTATACCGGCTTCTTCCAGCGCGTACCGCGCGAGCATCTCAAAGAGATGATGGCGCTTGAGGCCGATCGCATCACCGGCCTCGTACTCACCGACGAGGTCGTGCGCCCCGAGCTCAACGTCGTGCTCGAAGAGCAGAACATGCGGGTCGCCAACAACCCGAACAGCCGCCTGGCCGAACAGATGGACGCGGCGCTTTACCTCAATCATCCTTATGGCCGACCGGTCATCGGCTGGCGGCCGGAGATCGAAAGCCTCAACCGCGATGAGGCGCTGGCGTTCTACCGGCGCTTTTACACCCCGAACGACGCCATCGTGGTTGTAGCCGGAGACGTCAGCCCTGAGGAGGTCAAGGCCGACGCGGAGGAGACCTACGGCAAGATCGCCCCGCGCGCCGAAATCGCGCCGCGTCGACGGCCGCGAGAGCCGATGCAGGAGGCGCCGCGCACGGTTACGCTGGCCGACGCCAGGGTCGAGCAGCCGAGCCTCAACCGCTACTATCTCGCGCCCTCGCGGACCACGGCCAAGCCCGGTGAGAGCGAGGCGCTCGAGGTGCTGGCGCATGTGCTGGGCAACGGCGCGAACAGTCGCTTCTACCGGAGGCTTGTCGTGGAGAAGGGCGTGGCGCTCGATGCCGGCGCCTATTATGCGCCGACCGCACTCGACTACGGCAAGTTCGGCATCTACGCCGCGCCGAAGCCGGGCAAGACCTTGCATGACGTTGAGGCGGCGATCGACGGTATCCTGGCCGACGTCAGCGAACATGGCATCACCGCCGACGAACTAACGCTCGCGAAGAATCGGTTGATTGCGGACGCCGTCTATGCGCAGGACAACCAGGCGGCACTGGCACGCTGGTACGGTGCCGCGCTCGCGACCGGCGAGACCGTCGACATGGTCCGCGACTGGCCCACGCGCATCCGCGCTGTGACCGCCGACGCAGTACGTCAAGCGGCGCGGACTTGGCTCGACCGCCGGGCGTCGGTAACCGGCTATCTCGTGAACAGCCTGCAGGGCGAGGAGAAGCACTCGTGAGCGCGCCGCCAGTCTCTCGTAACCCCCATTCATCTCTCCTCCGCAAACGGGGGAGGGTAGGGTGGGGGCTCCGCGCCGGCATTGCGATCGCGGCGCTTGTGATGTTCACCGCGCCGGCGCCGGCGACCACGATCGAGCGTGTCGTGAGCCCCGGCGGCATTGAAGCCTGGCTGGTGCACGAGCCTGCAGTTCCGCTGATCGCCGTCGACTTTGCGTTCGTCGGCGGCGCCGTCCAGGATCCGCCCGGCAAGGGTGGCACCGCCAATCTGGTCGCTTCTCTGCTCGACGAGGGCGCCGGCGATTTCAACTCAAAGACCTTTCATGATCGGTTGGAGCGCAAGGCCATCGAGTTGGGCTTTCAAGCCGAACGCGACACGCTACGCGGCTCGCTGCGCACACTGACGGAAAATCGCGACGAAGCGTTCGATGATTTGCGGCTCGCCCTGACCGCGCCGCGCTTCGACCCGGCCGACGTCGAGATCAGCCGCGCGCAGATCTTATCAATGCTGCGGCGCGCTACGACCAGCCCGAACGAAATCGCAAACCTCCGCTGGTGGCAGACGGCGTTCGCCGGTCATCCCTATGGTCACCCGGTGGGCGGCACGCTGGAGACCGTCGCCCGCCATTACCGCCGACGATCTCAAAGACTACACGCGGCGGACCCTGGCGCGGGCGAATCTGAAAGTCGCCGTCGTCGGCGACATCGACGCCGAGACGGTGAAGACGATGCTCGACCGCGTTTTCGGCGCGCTGCCGGCGCAACCGGAGCTCAAGCCGGTCGCGGCCATCACGCCGCAGGGGCTCGGCAAACGCATCGTCGTCAAGCTCGACGTGCCGCAGGCCGTGGTGGCTTTCGGCGGTCCCGGTATCGCGCGCAAAGATCCGGATTTCATGGCCGCCTTCATCGTCAACCACATTCTCGGCGGCGGCTCGTTCTCCTCGCGGCTTTATCAGGAGGTGCGCGAGAAGCGCGGCCTTGCCTATTCGGTCTACGACAGCCTGGTCTGGCTCAATCATGCCGCCTTGTTCCTCGGCGGCACCGCCACGCGTGCCGATCACGCCGAGGAAACGCTCGATATCATCCAAAAAGAAATCCACCGCTTGGCCGAGAGCGGACCGACGGCGGACGAGCTGGCGAAGGCCAAAGCCTATCTCAATGGCTCTTTCGCGCTCAATCTCGACACGTCGAGCAAAATCGCCGGGCTCCTGGTGCAGTTGCAGCTCGATGATGTCGGCATTGATTACTTCACGCGGCGACCGCAGATGATCAGCGCGGTGACGCTTGAAGATGCGCGGCGGGTGGCCAAGCGGCTTCTTGACGCCGGGCTCCTCGTCACCGTGGCCGGCCGGCCTGAGGGGCTCGCTTCGACCAGCGCGGACTAGCCGCGGGGCCGGCGCAGAGTTCGCTCCCGGGTTTCGCTAGCGCTTCACGCGGGCTACCTTCCGGTTATGATCCGGGTCACCGATCAGATCAGCATTGACGAGCGCGAGGTCGAAGAGAGCTTTGTCCGCGCTTCCGGGCCGGGCGGGCAGAACGTCAACAAGCTTGCGAGCGCGGTGCAGCTTCGCTTCGACGTGCGGGGATCGCCGTCGTTGCCTGCCGAGGTGCGGGCACGGCTTGAGCGGCTCGCCGGCGCGCGGCTCACCCGGGACGGCGTGCTGGTCATCATGGCGCAACGCCACCGCACCCAGGGGCGCAATCGTCAGGATGCGCTCGACCGGCTGATCGAGCTCATTCGCCGCGCGGCGATCGCGCCGCGGCGGCGGCGGCCGACCAAGCCGAGCAAGGCGGCGCGCGAGCGCCGCGTCGAGGCCAAGAAGCACCGCGCCGGTCTCAAGCGGTTGCGGCGCGCGAAGCCGTCGTTTGATTGATCGAAATATTCTTGATCGAATTTTGGGCTCGGTTGTATCGTTGATCAAATCTTAGGCTCGATCCGAATCATTGCGTCAATGTCGGCAAACGCGCGAACCAAGCGGGCGATTTTGCGACGCTTGATTCAATTTTGTGATGACTGAATCAAATTTCCGTATTGCGCGAGCAAGGCTTGCGCCGCCGGTGCCGTACTCCTAGCTCCAAGTTGGGGAAATGCCCACATAAGAACGGCTCTCGCAGGCCGACATCGGAGTTTCTGCGTACTTTTCGCAGAGTTTCGCAGTGGCGATGGTGGCGTGGCAACATCGCGTCCGCGCTCGCGTTGACAGTCCAGGAGACGTTAATGAATCAGGCACCTTCCCCCGAGGTCATGGCCAAAGGCGCAAAGCGCATCCATCCTTTCGAACGTGTTGCGCTTGTTCTGCAGGGCGGCGGCGCGTTGGGCGCATATCAAGCGGGCGTCTATCAGGCGCTCCATGAAGCCGGTATCGATGTCGACTGGCTGTGCGGCACGTCGATCGGCGCCATCAACGGTGCGTTGATCGCCGGCAATCCGCCCGGGAAACGGGTCGAACGGCTGCGCGATTTCTGGGAGTCTGTCACCAAGCCGCCGCTGCGGATTCCCAATGTTCCCTGGTTTACCGATCTGCCGTGGAACGGCAACGGGCACGCGCGCTATTGGACCAACCGCATCAGCGCCTTTGCCACGATGTTGCACGGCGCGCCGGGCTTCTTTTCGCCGCGGCCGTTTCCGCCGGTGAGCTCGGCGGCCGAACGCCCCGACGCCGTCAGCTATTACGACATCACGCCGTTGAAGGAGACGCTGGCGCGCCTGGTGGATTTCGATTTGATCAACGCCGACCCGATGCGCCTCACCGTGCTGGCCACCAATGTCCGCACCGGTGCGCCGGCGTATTTCGACAATCGTGAGCAAAAACTCGCCGCCGCGCATGTTTTGGCCAGCGCCTCGCTGCCGCCGAGTTTCCCGCCGACGGAGATCGATGGCGAATATTACTGGGACGGCGGCGTCGTCTCCAACTCGCCCATGCAATTCGTCGTCGACACCAGGGGGCGCTACACCGCGCTGGTCTTCCAGGTCGATCTTTGGGATGAGAACGGCGAAGTGCCGCTGGACATTCCATCGGCCAATCTGCGCGCCATGGAAATTCACAGCGCCAGCCGGATCAATGTTTCGCTCGAGCAACACCGGAAAATGCAGAAATTCCGCCATGCGCTCCGCAGATTTCTGGATCAGCTGCCCGAGCAATGCCAGAACGATCCCGAGGTGCGATTCCTGTCCGAACAGGCCCGGGTGAAAGTCGCGACCATTGTGCAGTTGAAGTACCAGTCGAACAAATTCGAAACCGCCGGCAAGATGTTCGAATTCTCCCGCCTGGCGATGGAAGAGCATTGGAACGCGGGTTACAACGACACCAAGATCGCGCTCGGCGAGCCGGCGGTTTTCGAGCTTCCCGACGTGACGGAGGCGGCCCGCATCTTCGACGTGCATCGCGGCTGGGCGGATTAGGATTGCCGGACTTTTGCCGGTCACTGCGTTGCGGCAGCTTTAAGTGGCGGACAGCGATAGCGGATGGCGCGCAGCCATTCGCTACTCGCCATGGGCACTTCGCCCACGTTAGACTCGGGTCACTGAAACGAGTCGCTGATGCCCGTCCGCCAGCTGTCCGAGACCATCATCAACCGCATCGCCGCCGGCGAGGTGGTCGAGCGCCCGGCGAGCGTGGTCAAGGAGTTGGTCGAGAACGCCCTCGATGCCGGCGCCAGCCGCATCGACGTGCTCACCGACGGCGGCGGGCGGCGGCTCATCTGCGTCACCGACAACGGCGAAGGCATGACGCGAGCGGACTTGACGCTTGCGGTCGAACGCCACGCCACCTCGAAGCTTGCCGATGATGACCTCGTCGCCATTGCGACACTCGGCTTTCGCGGCGAGGCCCTGCCATCGATCGGCGCCGTAGCGCGGCTATCGATCGCCACGCGCCACCGGCGTGAGGCACACGCGTGGTCGATCGAGGTGGCTGCCGGCGTGAAATCGAAGCTAAAACCTGCCGCGCTCGGGGAGGGCACACGCGTCGAAGCGCGCGATCTGTTTTACGCCACGCCGGCGCGCTTGAAATTCCTCAAGTTGGATCGCACCGAGGCGGAGGCCGTGCGCGAGATGGTGCGCCGGCTCGCCATGAGCCGGCCGGACGTCGCTTTCACGCTTGCCGGCGAGGAGCGCGCGCCGGTCACATTCGCCGCCACACTTCCCGGCGCGACGGGCCGCCTGGCCCGGCTCGGCGACGTGCTCGGCGCCGACTTCCGCGCCAACGCTGTCGAAATCGCGGCCGAACGCGAGGGTGTGACGGTCGAGGGTTTTGTCGCATTGCCGACCCTCACCCGCGCCAATGCGCTCGGGCAATATCTCTTCGTCAACGGCCGGCCGGTGCGCGACAAGCTTCTCCTCGGCGCGGTGCGCGCGGCTTATGCCGATTATCTGCCGCGCGACCGCCATCCGCTGGTCGCTCTGTTCGTGGCGCTTCCGGCGCGCGAAGTCGACGTCAACGTGCATCCCGCCAAAGCAGAAGTGCGCTTTCGCAACGCCGGCTTGGTGCGCGCCCTCATCGTCCACGCGCTCAAAAGCGCGCTTGCCCGCGACGGCAGCCGCGCGGCGACGACCGGCGGCAGCGCCACCATCGCGGCGTTCCGGCCGGCCGCGCAACGCGGCTGGGACTGGCGGCGATCGGCCGCACGGCCAAACGACCCGCGCCGCGCGAATACGCTCATGCGCGGCGGTTTTGCCGAGCCCGAGCAAGCCGCATTCGACGTCGGCGCGCCGGCGGCTCATTTCGGCCCTGCTCTCGCTGTGGACATCGCCGCCGAGGCCGCCGCGTTTGCTGCGCCTGACGCAGAGGCGCTTGATCATCCGCTCGGGGCGGCGCGGGCGCAGGTCCATGAGACCTATATCGTGGCGCAAACGCGCGACGGCCTCGTCATTGTCGACCAGCACGCCGCCCACGAACGCATCGTCTATGAGAAGCTCAAGGCCGCCATCGCGAAAAGCGGCGTCGCCCGGCAGATTCTGCTCATCCCGGACATTGTCGAGCTCGACGAGGTGGATGTGGAGCGTCTGCTCGCGCGCGCCGAGGAGTTGATGCAATACGGCGTGGTGATCGAGTCCTTCGGCCCCGGCGCGGTGGCGCTGCGCGAGACGCCAGCACTGCTTGGCGAGGTCGACGGCGCCGGCCTCGTACGCGATCTCGCCGAGCATATCGGCGAATGGGACGAGACCTTGCCGCTGGAACGCCGCCTCATGCACGTCGCCGCGACCATCGCCTGTCACGGCTCGGTGCGCGCCGGACGACGGCTCAAGCCGGAGGAGATGAACGCGCTGCTGCGCGAGATGGAAGTCACGCCCAATTCCGGCCAATGCAACCACGGTCGGCCGACCTATGTGGAACTAAAACTCAGCGACATCGAGCGGCTGTTCGGGCGAAGGTAGAGCTACGCCGTCCGCAGGAAGACGAACTCGGTATCGTCATAGCGGCGGCGGTCGAGTTCGGTGAATCCTTCAGGCGCAGCGAAACCCGGCTTCGCGGCCTCCTCGACGACAATGAGCGCATCGGGTGTGAGCCAACCGCCGACGCGTGCCGAGGCGAGCGCGGCTTCCGCAAGCCCGTGCCCATAGGGCGGATCGAGGAAGGCGAGCGAGAACGGCTCGAGCGGATGCGCCGGACCGAGCTTGGTGGCGTCGCGGCGGAAAATCCGCGACACCCCACCAAGACCGAGCGCGGCGACGTTCTCGCGCAGCAGCGCGCGGGCCTCGGCGCCGTCATCGACGAACAACGCGAACGCGGCCCCGCGCGATAGCGCTTCGATGCCGAGCGCGCCGGTGCCGGCAAAGAGATCGAGCACGCGGGCGTCGGTCACCGGGTCGTTGTAGGTGTGGACGAGAATATTGAACAATGATTCGCGCAAGCGATCGGCGGTCGGCCGGATCGCTTGCGATTTCGGGCCGGCGAGCGCGCGGCCGCGCAAGCGTCCGCCGACGATGCGCATCAGAGCATGATCCGGAAAAGTGGTATCCGGTTTTCCGAAAAGATCATGCTCCACTAATTACTTGGAGCGCCAATCGATTCAAGCAAAAGCAACGGCGCTCTAATACCCCCGCGGGCGCCGACGGCCTGCACCGGGGCGATCAGGTGCGAAACGGCGCCCATGTCGACTGTGCTTTGGCGCGGGTCTCTCAGGCTGTTCCGGTGGCTTGTTCTGGCCAAAACGCTCGACCAGCACGCGGCGTCCTTTTCGGTCCTTGAGCAGACCGGCGCGCGGCTTTTCCGATGAGTGCTCGCTCGGCCTTTCTTTCTTGCGAGAGCCGTGGAATTTGCGCCGTAGCTTTTTTGCCGGGCGCTCCGGCTCACGGGCGCGCCAGGAATGGCTGGTCGACTTCCGATTCGTCGCTTTCTTCCCTGTCGGCTTATCGGCGGCCGATTGGCGGGCGGAGTTTATCGGTTGTCGTTGAACGTTCCCGCGCGTGGCTTCTTTGCTCTTCTCGGGCGGAGGAGGTGGCGAGCGATCGGGCCGGAGAAATCCGCGCCCGACAGCGCCACCAGGCGGTCGCCAAGCTGCTCGCGCAGAACGCGCGTGCGTACCTCCTCGACCGCCCCCTCGGCAAGATCGCCAAGCTGAAACGGACCGAACGAGACACGGATCAATCGCGCGACGGTGAGGCCGAGATGGCCCAATACGTTGCGCACCTCGCGGTTCTTGCCTTCGCGGATGGCGAAGGTGAGCCACAGATTCGAGCCCTGCACGCGGTCGAGCGTCGCCTCGATCTCCCCGTAACGGATGCCATCGATAGTCACGCCGGTGCGCAATGCGTCGAGCTGCGCCTGCGTCACCGAGCCGTGCGCGCGCACGCGGTAACGCCGCAGCCAGCCGGTCGCCGGCAGTTCGAGAATGCGGGCGAGGGCGCCGTCATTGGTGAGGAGGAGAAGCCCCTCGGTATTGAAGTCGAGCCGGCCGACGCTGATCAGGCGGGGGAGCTGCGCTGGCAGACGCTGGAAGATGGTCGGGCGGCCTTGCGGGTCGGTGTGCGCGGTCAAGAGCCCGCGCGGCTTGTGATAGAGAAACAGCCGCGTGCGTTCGCGCGCCGGCAGCGGCTCGCCATCGACGCTGACGCGGTCGCGGCCGGTGACGTTGCAAGCGGGAGAACGGATCACCGCGCCGTTGACGGCGACGCGGCCGGCGGCGATCCATTCCTCGGCCTCGCGGCGCGAGGCGAGCCCGGCGCGGGCGATCACCTTGGCGATGCGTTCGCCGGCTGTATCGCGCTCGTTGTTAAAATTCATGACCCGTCAGCCTCGTCATGGCCGGCCAACCGGGTCCGGCCCGAAGTGGCCGGCCCGGCTGCAAGCTTGTGCCGGGCATCCACGTCTTTGTACACCTGAACGGAACCAAAAACGTGGATGGCCGGGACAAGCCCGGCCATGACGGCTCATGGCATCGTTCATGGATATGGCGTTGGAGGAAGCGCGCGCCGCCGGGGAACGCGGCGAAGTCCCGGTCGGTTGCGTCGTCGTCCACGGCGACGCCGTCGTGGCGCGCGCGGGTAATCGGACCCTCGCCGACCGTGATCCGACGGCGCATGCCGAGATCATCGCCATCCGCGCGGCTCGCGGCGCGGCTTGGGTCCGAGCGGCTGGTCGATTGCGACCTCTATGTCACCCTCGAGCCTTGCGCCATGTGCGCCGGCGCTGTCGCCTTCGCGCGTATCCGCCGGCTTTATTACGGCGCCGCCGACATAAAGGGGGGTGCGGTGGACAATGGCGTGAAATTTTTCGCTTCCCCTTCCTGCCATCACCGGCCCGAAGTCTATGGCGGCTTGGCGGAAGCGGAAACTTCCGCGTTGCTCAAGGATTTTTTCCGCGAGCGACGGTGACCTTCATTGGCGCCGCGCGCCGAGCAAATAGTTGAGCGCCGGCGGCGGTTAAACGGCCTTGTCCACTAGCTTGCCGGTGCCAGGCGGAGGCGGTGGCGGCGACTGTCATGCTGGAACTCGCTCCGGGCGTTTTTGCTGCTGCGATCGTCTTCGGGGTTACGCTTGGTCACGCGCCGTAACGTTCCCGTCGTCGGCATGATGCTTTGAATGCCGATGCTTGAGATGCCGACCGGGGCTCGCGTCGCCGCCATAGCGAGGTGGCGTAGCGCGGCAGGTCTCAAGAACACGCAACCGATTTGCGCGCAGTCCGAGACAACGGCGAAAGGCTTTGTTAGCCACGAACAATGCCGTCGTGGCGTCGAGCTTTTGCTCTCTCGGTCGGTTAGTCGCGGCGGAGCGGGCGCGATTTGCGTGTCCGCGCCGCAGTTTACGCGGCGATCAGCGAGCCGAGGCCTTCCTTCACTTCGGCCTTCACCGCCTCGGCGGCGCGCAGGATGGCGGTCGCTCGATAGAAGTCGAGGGTGCGGAAGATGCCGACATTGGGCCGGATCAGGAGGTCGGGCGCGGCGTGAGCGAGCTTTGCGGCAACGATGGCGCTGCCCATGATGTTGAGCGTGGTGTACATGCATTCCCAAGCGCTGGGGATGTCATCGCGTTCAACCGGCGGAACGCTCAGGACGTCGACAGCGACGACGTAATCGGCAAGTCCGTGCAGCCGGTCGAACGGCAGCGGATTGGTAGCGCCGCCGTCGATGAGGACGTGGCCGTCGATGACGACCGGCCGCAACAGCCCAGGAATGGCGATCGAAGCGGCGAGCGCGGCACGAAGCGGTCCCGTGGTCAGCGGTACTTCCCGGCGGCCATGCAGATCGGCGGCCATCACCGTCAGCGGAATGGCGAGCGCGGAAAAATCCGCCGGAATGGCGTCGGGCAGGAACTGCTCACAGAATTTCTCGGCGTTGATCTGCGTGGCATGGCCGAACGCGCCAGCGAATAAATCGGCGAGCGTGCCTGCGCGCGCCGCGATAAGTCGCCGCGTAGTTTCGCCGCCGTTATGCGCAAAGCCGATGACGTGGCGGTGGATGTCCTTGCCGCGCATGCCGGCGGCATAGGCGGCGCCGATCAATGCGCCCATCGAGGTGCCGGCGATGGCGACCGGCTTTACGTCCATTTCGTCCAGCGCTTCGATCACTGCGATATGCGCGAGCCCGCGGGCGCCGCCGCCGCCGAGTGCGAGCGCGAAGGTCTTCATTCGCGTCGCCGGCTCACGCGGTGCCGGCTCGGCGGGCGAATTCCCAGCCTTTGGCGGCAAGCGGGCCGACGAGGTCGGTCTTGGCCGCCGCAAAGGCGCCGGTCGCGGTGCCGTCGCGGACGCGGCCGACGATGCCTTGCAAGATCGCCGCGAGGCGAAAGAAATTGTAGGCGGAATAGACCGGCAGATAAGGCCGCGGATCGAGGCCGGTGCGTTTCACATAGGCCTCGACATAGTCCTCGAGCGAGGGAATGCCGAGTGCCGCCAGATCAAAGCCAACAAGCGAGCCGGTGCCGGCCTCCGCCTGCGGCATGTGCCACTGCATCAGGTGATAGGAGAAATCGGCAAGCGGATCGCCGAGCGTCGATAGCTCCCAATCGAGCACGGCGGCAACCCGCGGCGCATCTGGGGCGATGATCATGTTGTCGAGCCGGTAGTCGCCGTGCACCAGCCGCGGCGGCTGCGGCGGCGGCAGATGCGCCGGCAACCACGCCATCAGCCGCTCCATGTCCTCGATCTTCTCGGTTTCCGAGGCGCGGTATTGCTTCGACCAGCGCTCGATCTGCCGCGCCACATAGTTTTCGCCGCGGCCGTAGTCGGCAAGACCGATCGCGGCCGGAACGAAGCTGTGCAAGCGCGCCAGCGTCGCATTCATGGCGTCATAGACGCGCGCGCGCTCGGCCGGATTCGACGCGGGCATGTGCGGTTCCCAGAATACGCGGCCCTCGACATGGGACATGAGGAAGAACGCGGTGCCGATGACGTTTTCATCGGCGCAATAGAGGAGGGGCTCGGCGACGGGAAAGCCCTGCGCGTGCAGCGCGCCGATCACCCGATACTCGCGATCGACCGCGTGCGCCGAGGGCAAGAGCTTGCCCGGGGGCTTGCGCCGCAGCACGTAGCGCCGCGCCGGCGTCTCCACGAGGTAGGTCGGGTTCGACTGGCCGCCTTTGAATTGGCTGAGCGCGATCGGGCCGGCAAAGCCAGGCACATGTTCATGCAGATAGGCTTCGAGTCGGCCGACATCGAAGCGCAGCCGCTCGGCGACTTCCTTGATGCCCGAATAGGTGTTCTGACGGTCGCTGGTGGTCATGCTTTGTCGATATTAGCCGAGCTGCCGGCCGGATGTTTGTTATTTTCCCGCTCCACGGCGCGCCAACCGATGTCGTGCCGGCAGAAGCCCTCGGGCCAGCGGATGCGGGAAATGGCTTCGTAGGCGCGCTCGCGGGCCTCGCCTACTGTCTTGCCCAGCGCCGAGACATCAAGGACGCGTCCGCCATTGGCGAGGATGCGGCCGGCTTCCTCTTTGGTGCCGGCATGGAAAATCTCCACGCCTTCGACGGCGGCGGCGGCGTCGAGCCCTTCGATGACCGAGCCTTTGGCGTAGGCTCCGGGATAGCCTTTGGCGGCCATCACCACGGTGAGCGCGGCTTGCGGAAACCAGCGCAGATCGAGCGACCTGAGCATGCCATCGCGGCTTGCGAGTAGCGCAGGGACGAGATCCGACATCAGCCGCAGCATCAGCACCTGACATTCCGGATCGCCGAAGCGCACGTTGTATTCGATGAGCTTCGGCCCTCGGGCGGTGAGCATCAGGCCGGCAAAGAGCACGCCCTTGTAGGGAGCGCCCATCGCCCGCATCGCGGCCAAGGTCGGCAGCACGATTTCGCCCATGACGCGGCCGCTCATCGCGGCATCGACGATCGGCGCCGGCGAATAGGCGCCCATGCCGCCGGTGTTCGGCCCCTTGTCGCCGTCGAAGGCCCGTTTGTGATCCTGGGCGGAAGCGAGCGGAATAGCGGTCGTGCCGTCGCAGAGCGCGAAAAACGAAGCTTCTTCGCCGTCGAGAAACTCTTCGATGACCAGTTCGGCGCCGGCCTCGCCGAGGCCGCCGCCAAGCATCATGTCGATCGCGACTTCGGCCTCGGAGAGGGTTTCCGCCACGACCACGCCTTTGCCGGCGGCGAGGCCGTCCGCTTTGACGACGAGCGGAGCGCCGCGGCTGCGGGCGTAGGCTTTGGCCGCAGCCGCGTCGACGAAACGTTCATAGGCGGCCGTGGGTATGCCGTTTGACCGGCACAGGTCTTTGGTGAAGCCTTTGGAGCCTTCGAGTTGCGCGGCGGTGCGGCTTGGTCCGAAGGCCTTGATGCCGGCGGCCTCGAGATCGTCGACAATGCCGGCGCAGAGCGGCGCCTCCGGGCCGACCACAACAAAATCGACGCCATAGTTGCGGCAAAATGCGATCACCGCGGCATGGTCGGCGATGTCGAGCGCGACGCACTTTGCTTCGAGGGCAATGCCGGCGTTTCCGGGCGCGCAGAAGAGCTGGTCTGTGAGCGGGCTAGCCGCCATCTTCCAAGCCAGCGCATGCTCGCGTCCACCGGAGCCCAACAGTAAAATATTCACGGCAAAATGTTCATGGGTTGCAACACATGACCGGCGCCCCTGTAGCACGGGGAGGTTCCCGCGCAAGGTCACGTCGGCAGGTTGTCCAAGGGTCTTGAATAAAGGTCCCGACCAGGGTCTTGACCCCGTGGGCGACGCGCAGCACTAACACCGCAATGAACGAACCGCGTCTCAATCTGCCGGAACTGACGGTTTCCGAGCTATCGGCGGCGCTCAAGCGCACGATCGAGGAGTTTTACGGCTATGTGCGCGTGCGCGGCGAACTCGGCAAAGTCAGTTATCATTCGAATGGCCACGTTTACTTCGATCTGAAGGATGATCGCGCCTGCATCGCCGGCGTCATCTGGCGCAGCGCCGCCCCGCGCATCAAGCTCAAGCTTGAAGCCGGTCTGGAGGTGGTCATCACCGGCCGGCTGACCACCTATCCGGGCCGCTCGCAATACCAGATCGTCGTCGAGACGCTGGAGCCGGCCGGGCTGGGCGCGCTGATGGCGCTGCTTGAGGAGCGCAAGCGCAGGCTGACGGCGGAGGGATTGTTCGACGAGGCGAGAAAGCAGCTATTGCCGTATCTGCCGGCGGTGATCGGCGTCATTACCTCGCCGACCGGCGCCGTCATCCGCGACATCCTGCATCGGCTCGCCGACCGTTTCCCGCGCCATGTGCTGCTTTGGCCGGTGAAGGTGCAGGGCGAGGGCTCAGCCGGCGAAGTCGCTGCCGCCATCGCCGGATTTAACGCACTGTCCGAACGAGGGCAAATTCCGCGGCCCGATCTTCTCATTGTCGCCCGCGGCGGCGGCTCGCTTGAAGATCTATGGTCTTTCAATGAGGAGATCGTGGTGCGCGCAGCGGCCGCGAGCCTCATTCCGCTGATCTCCGCGGTCGGCCACGAGACCGACGTGACATTGATCGATTTCGCCGCCGACCGGCGGGCGCCGACGCCGACCGCCGCCGCCGAAATGGCGGTGCCAGTGCGTGCGGAACTCGCGCTCGATGTCGAGAGCTTGGAGCGGCGAGCGCTCGCCGGCTGGCTGCGCAATCAGGAGTCCCGGCGGCAAGCGGTGCGATCGGCCGCCCGCGCGCTGCCAAATGCCGACGACGTGCTGGCCTTCCCGCGGCAGCGGCTCGATCATGCCGACCAACGGCTTGTGCGCGCGTTGCGCGCCAACGCGCATATCCATCACGTCAGCTTCTCACGCATCGGCGGCAGGCTGAGCGCGCACCTGCTGCGCACGCAGGTAGAGCGTCGCCGCGAGCGCTATGCCAGCGCGGCGCTGCGGCTGCGGGCCAGCCTCGCGGCGAACGTTACAGCGCATCGCATGCGAATAGTCGGTGAGCGAAAGCGCGTGAAGATGGCGGCTGAGCGCGCCGAGCTCGCAATCGATAACCTGCTCGATGCGGGCTGGGCGCGATGGGAACGCGGCGCGCAATTGCTCGCGGCATTCTCTTATCGCGGCGTCTTGGCGCGCGGCTTTGCGCTGGTGCGCGATCGAGCGGGCCGGCCGCTGCGCACGGCCGCGGCCGTGACTACTGGCATGCCGATCGATATCGAGTTTTCCGACGGCTTGGTCGGCGCGCGCGCCGAAGTCGTGCAGACGTCAACCACACCGCGCGTCGAACCGGTGCGGCGGCGGCGCAGACGCGACAGCGATCCTGGTCAGGGCAGCCTTTTTTAGCTTCAACAAGGTTCGTTGGTCGAGCCAAACAGCTGAAAGCTGACTGTTTGTTCATCTCCTTGAAAGTTTGTTCGGGTTCAGATTACTCAGTTTGAGAGTCTGACATATTTTTCATCCCGCGCAGTGCTTGGTCGCCGCGGAACCGCCATCATGCTTCCAGATTATTGCTGTGGCGAACATTGGTTCGCGTCCAAGGAGCACAGCATGATTCGAACGGTATTTGCGATTGCGGTCGCCGCGTTGGTTCTGGCGGCCGGTTTCGGAGTCTCACAAGCGGCCCCGATCGCGCCGCTTCCGGCGGGGATCGCGAACGAGGCCGCTGCAGGCAACCTCACTCAAGTGTGGTGCGGCTGGCGCTGCCGTCACTACTATCGATGGCATTACTGGCATCACTGTTATTGGCGTTACGGCTACCGGCATTGCTGGTGTCACTACGGCTACCGGCATGGTAGTCACTACAGTCCGCTGACGCGGGACACCGCGGCAACGGGGGAAGCGCGACGGCGTCGTGGTGAGGTCGTGTTGAGATCGAATCGATCCGGCGTCGCGTCGAGGGCATCGGCGCGACGCTTCTGTCGCAGGGGATTGTCACAAATGAGGGTGGTTTCGTCCTTTCCCCAAAGTGATTATGTTTCTGCTGCGGGCGTCCGGACCAGAGGTTGCCCCACGACGGAGGTGCAGTTGCTCAATCGTACTGATCGCCCATCGCCGACGCCCGGTGAGGCCGAGGTCAAATATCTCGATGGCGATTTCCGCGTCGTGCGGCCGGGGGCCTTCGTGCGCTGCGCCGTGACCGGCGTGGCCATTCCGCTCGAGGAGCTTAGGTATTGGAGCGTCGATCTGCAGGAAGCCTACGCTTCGCCGGAAGCGGTGCTGCAGAGGCATGCCACTGCCTATGCGGGGAAGTCTTAAGCGGTCAGCATAGGGCCGAAACGGGTCGGAGACTTTGGGTCGGGACGACCGGCTCCGCGCGCTAGTGCCGCTTCGCCGCCTTGAGGATCATGTCACCGAACGCCGGCGCTTCCTCAATCGCGAGGCGAACCGGTAGCGCACTTGCACGGGCGCCCAATGCGGCAAGATGCGGATCGCCAGCGAGGCGGGCGAGGTCTTTTTCGGTCGTGAGCAGCACGAGGTTCGCAGCATCGGCCCGCGCCATCAGCATCTGCGCCTCCGCCTCCGTATAGCGGTGGTGGTCGGGAAAGCTTGCCCGCTCGGCGACCGTGATGCCGGCGTCGGCAAGAGTCGCGAAGAATTTTTCCGGATCGCCGATACCGGCGAACGCCAGCACCTTGCGCGTGCCGAGCGCGGCGATCGTCTGGCGGTCAGGTTCGAGACGGCCATGGAAGATCGCGACATTGTGCCGGCGCGCGCACGCAGCGACGGCGGCAGCGCCGGTGTTCGGTCCGACGACAACAAGCGCTTGCGCGCGCGCGATCTGCATTTCGAGCGGCGCCCGCAGCGGACCCGCCGGAATGATGCGTCCGTTACCGATGCCTCGGCGGCTATCGACCAGCAGGATCGCAAGGTCCTTGGCCAGCGCAGGATTTTGGAAGCCATCGTCCATCACGATGACGGTCGCGCCGCCGCGCCGTGCGGCTTCGGCGCCTGCCACCCGATCGTAGGCGACGATGGTGGGTGCGAGGCGGGCCAGCAGGAGCGGTTCGTCACCGACGGCGGCGGCGTAATGAATGGCGGGATCAACGCGCGCCGGGCCGGTCAGGCTCCCGCGATAGCCGCGGCTCAAAAAGAACGGCCGCTCATGCGCGGCGAGAAGAAGCCGGCCCACCGCCAGCGCCGCCGGCGTCTTGCCGGCGCCGCCGACGGTGAGGTTGCCGAGGCAAATGACCGGCACGCCGGCACTGCGTCCCGGTCGCTGCATGCGCAGAGCCGCCACCGCGCCATAGACGGCGGCGAGCGGGCTCAGCAGCAGGCTGCCGCCGCCTGGCTGCCACCAGAAGGCCGGCTCGCGCATCAGAGCACGATCCCGAAAAAGCTCGCCCCGGACTTGATCGGGGTTGGATACCGGTTTTCGGAAAAGACCATTCCTCGCTCTATGACGCCCGCTGTTCGAGCCGAAGCTGTATCAAATAGGGCTCGAGGGCGGCGAGGGTGCGGTCGAGCGCTCCGCTTAGTTGCCGCACCGTCCCTATGGCCGCATCGGCTACGGCCTTGCGCGCCGCCGCGTTGGCGAGCCATCCGGCGAGGCAAGCCGTCAAGGCTTCCTCGTCGGCGATGAGTTCGGCGCCGTGTGCCGCATCGAGCGTGCCGTAAATCTCGGCGAAGTTCCACACGTGCGGACCGTGCACGACCGCCGCGCCGAGCCTGATCGCCTCGATTGGATTCTGGCCGCCATGGCTTGCGAGCGAGCCTCCCATGAACACGATGGGCGCGAGCCGGTAGATCAGACCGAGTTCGCCGAGCGTGTCGGCGATGAAGATGTCGACATCGGGCTTCGGCAGTTCGCCGTGCGAGCGGAGTGCGACGGAAAGGCCGGCCACCTTTGCAATGTCGACGATGCCGGCGCCGCGCTCCGGGTGACGCGGCGCGATCACCGTCAGCAGGGAGGGATATTTTGCGCGCAGTCGCCGATGGGCGGCGATGACTGCGGTTTCCTCGCCCGCATGAGTGGAGGCCGCGGCGATGACGATTCGGGCGCCGATGATCGACTTGAGCTTGCGTAAATTTGCCTGATCGACCGGTGGAGCGGGCACGTCGAGCTTGAGATTGCCGACGCAACTGATATGCGGCGCGCCCAGTTCGCCATAGCGCTGGGTATCGGAGCTCGACTGAGTCAGGCACAGATCGAAGCGCCGCAGCAGCGCCGCGATCACGCCCGGGACGCGACGCCAGCGGCTGAACGAGCGTTCGGACAGCCGGGCGTTGATGAGAATAAGCGGGATAGTGCGGTCGGCACATCCTAAGATGAGGTTCGGCCACAAGTCGGATTCAACGAACAACGCGAGGTCGGGCCGCCAGTGATCCAGGAATCGGCCAACAAATCGCGGCGCATCGAGCGGAATGAACTGGTGCACGGCACCCGCCGGCAGTCGCTGTTCGGCAAGCGCCGCCGAGCTGACGGTGCCTGAGGTGACGAGCACCGCGAAATTCATGGCGCGAATGCGCTCGATCAGGGGGATGACGGCGAATATTTCGCCGACGCTGGCGCCGTGCAACCAAATCAATGGGCCGGCGGGCCGCGGCAGACCCGCACGCCCGTAACGTTCACCAAGGCGCGCAGGATTTTCCTTGCCGCGCTTGAGGCGCCAGGCCAAGAGCCGCGATGCGACAGGTGGCGCTGCCACCGAGGACGCAAGCCGATAACACCGCAGCGCGAACGGTAGTCGATCGCGCACGCCTCAGCCTCCCCCGCGCTGCCGATCAGTCAGCTCAGCAGCGTTCCTGATCGCCGCGGCCGGCCGAGTCCATCGTTGTTGCCCGATCTTGTCGCACAGCATGCGTCCCTCAGCGCCGCGGCGCTTGGCTTTCCGGCTCGAGCAGACGGTGCAGATGGACGATGAAATAGCGCATTTCGGCATTGTCGACCGTGCCCTGCGCTTTCGCCCTCCATGCCGCATAGGCGCTGGCGTAGTTCGGGTAGACGCCGACGATGTCGAGCTTGTTGAGATCTTTGAATTCGATGTCGGCCGCGTTGTTCAGTTCGCCGCCGAACACGAGGTGCAGCAGTTGCTTGGAGGTCTGTTTGGGAACGTCCGCCATGATATTCGACCCGCACGCAATTCGCGCTTCATGAAGACGCGAGGCGTTCATCCCTCAGAAGTTCTAGCAGCGCCGCATGCCGCTCCCCGCCGGCGGCGACCAGCATCCCATGCCGCGGCACGGGAAGATTGTAAGTGATAAGCCCTCCCCCGATGGGCGTTATCGATCCACCAGCTTCGTGCACCAAAAGATCAGCCGCTGCAAGGTCCCAGTCGTGGCTGTCGACACCGGCAATAGCAATATCGTAGGCGCCCTCGGCGACGCGGGCGAGGCGAAGCGCGAGCGAGTGCACGCGTGGCATGGCAGTGAAGGGCGGAGCCACCGCCGCGAATCGTTCAAGGAAGCGTTTCGGACCGGCGATGCGGGCGTCGACGAGCGAAGCGCCGCTGGTGGCGGAAATCGCAGTGCCGTTGCACGTGGCTCCCGCACCCGCAGTCGCCGCGAAGAATTCCTCGGTGACCGGAGCGTAGAGACAAGCCGTGATTGGCCGGCCGTTCTCGACAAGCGCGGCGGAAATAGTCCAATCCGGTAGGCCGGCCAGATAGGCGCGCGTGCCATCGATCGGATCGACGATCCAGACGTAACGCGCGCCGAGCCGTGCGGGATCGTCGACACTCTCCTCCGACAGCCAGCCAAAGTGTGGGCCCTCGCCGGTCAATCTTTCACGCAGCAGTTGGTCGACCGCAATATCGGCATCGCTGACTGGCGAAGACCCAGCCTTGGTCCAATTGTTGATCGGGGTCCCAAACATCGACAGCGCGAGCAAACCTGCTTCGCGCACGCACGCCGCGAGCCGTGCGGCTGCTTGCGGGAGGTCGACCGCGTCAGTGGCCGGCAACGGTCATACCCTCAACGCGCAACGTTGGGGCATTGGTGCCGTAGCGGAAGGTGAGATCGTTCGCCGGCGTAAGGCTTGCGAACATGTCGAAGAGGTGTCCCGCGATCGTGACCTCGCTGACCGCGTAGGTGCATTGACCGTTCTCGATCCAGAATCCCGAGGCGCCGCGGCTATAGTCTCCCGTCACCAGATTGACGCCCATCCCAATCATGTCGGTGACATAGAAACCGTCTTCGATGTCAGCGATCAACTCATC
Organism: uncultured Alphaproteobacteria bacterium; assembly: GCA_963832605.1. Lineage (GTDB taxonomy): Bacteria > Pseudomonadota > Alphaproteobacteria > Rhizobiales > Xanthobacteraceae > BOG-931. Next base: position 370,334 of record CAWHUO010000019.1, read on the forward strand.
CGGGCTTTTTGCGCCAGGAGCGAGATGAAGATTGCTCGCGCCGGGCGAGGGTGTCGACGAGACGCCGCGTTGCGCGTGACCGGTCGTTTGCAGATCGAGCTCTCGCGCGGTCGCGCAGTCCAGGAGCCAGGTGTTGAGCACGCCGTCTTTCACCAATTCCAACTTGCGGCCGGCCACGCCTTCGGCGTCAAACGGTCGTGAACGTAAGCCGCGCGGCCGCAGCGGATCATCGATGATGTCGATGCCGGATGCAAAAATCTTCTCGCCGAGTTTTTCCCGCAAGAAACTGGTCTTTCGCACGATCGCGCTGCCGTTGGCGGCGCTCGCAAGGTGGCCGACCAGCGAACCGGAAATTCGGTTGTCGAACACCACCGGCACGCGTCGGGTCGCGACTTTGCGCGGATTGAGCCGCTTGACCGCGCGTTCGCCGGCGCGGCGTCCGATCGCTTGCGCGCTGTCGAGGTCGGCGGCGTGCAGCGTCGAGGAGAAATCGTAGTCGCGCTCCATGCCGGTGCCGTCGCCGGCGATTGCGGTCATGGCGATGCCGTGGCGCGAAGCGATGGTCGCGCCGTGGAAGCCATCGCTCGTCACCAGCACCAGGCCGCCGATGCCGGCCGACGCCGAGGCGCCGCCGGACTTGGTGACGCCGGCAACCGCGAGCCCGGCGGCTTCCGCTTCGCGCGCCTGCGCTTCGAGCACGTCAACTTCCGGCATTACCGGATCAATCAGATCGAGCTCGGGAAATTTGCGCGCCAGGAGTGCCGGATCGGCAAGCCCGGCAAAGCGATCTTCGGGCGCCGTACGCGCCATGGCCACAGCGCGCTCGGCGAGCGCGTCAAACCCGTCGCCCTTGAGATCATTGGTCGAAACCACCGCCTGCTTGTGGCCGACAATGACGCGCAGCCCGAGATCGTCGCCCTCGGAGCGCTGCGATTCCTCGACGGCGCCCTCGCGCACGTCGACCGAAAGCGAGATCGAGCGGACGGCGAGCGCGTCGGCCTGATCGGCTCCGGCGCGGCGGGCGGCGCTCACGAGGCGTTCGGCAAGATCGGAGAGGTCGGATTGGTCGAGCAGCGAGGGCATTCAATAGTCCGTTTATGCGGGGGTGAAAGCGAAGACAAGCCGAAGATGGGCAGGCACCGGCGCGATTCAACCCATGCGTCGGGGCTCCGTCAGCGCTGCGTCAGCGCGCAAAAGGTTCAATTGCCGGCGCCGCGGCAACGGCTCGTCAATCATGCGGCGCGTTCGCCGCGGCGATACGACCTCTTAACCAGGGATTTTAAGCCGATTGCGACCGCGCTCTGACATTGTGGCGGCAACCGGGCGGCAACAGCCCGGCGGGAGCTGGAGCATGATCCGAAAGATCATGCTCCACCAAAATGTTAGAGCGGCAATCGGCTCAGTCTGAGGTGATTGTCGCTCTAAGATTCGGGGCGTCAAATGGAAGCCGGCAGGGTGGCTGCCGGGTCGAGCCGCGCGTTGCGGCTCGACCCCTTCTCATTGCCCGTGCGCTTCGAAGCCGCCGATGAGGCGGCGGATGAGCGCCTGCGCATTATCGACCTTCATCGCGAACGTGTCGTGGTGCGCCGCTCGGTCGGTGGCATGCGCATGGCACTCAATTTGCCGGTCGCTGCATTCCGCGGCGTTGCCATCCGCCTCATCGGGAACGCGAATGAGCCGCCGACCGCCATCGCCGTCGTCCTCGAGCACGGCGATCCGGCGCTGTCGCTACCGCTGTTCTCCTCGAACGGAAGCGACGAGATCGTGGCCGAATGGCAATCCTGGGGCCGGGTCCTGGGCCTGCCGCTGCTTGTCGCCGAGCGCGACGGCAGCTTGCGGGAGCCGTTCGCACGGATCGGCGCGTTGCGCATCGAAGCGCCGATCTGGCGCCGCCGGCGGCGCAGCGCTATCGCACGACGCCGGCCTTCGCTGTTGCTGCGGCGCCGGGTATGGGCGTCGCCGAAGACGCCGACCCTGCATCGCGGCGAACGTGAGATTGTCGCGCGAAATTAAGCCAGCGATACCAAACGACGCGTTTTCAGTCCGCTTGGCCGAGCAGGACGCCGCCATCGATTACCATTTGCGACCCGGTCACGTAAGTCGCCGCCGGCGACGCCAGGAACAACGCGGCGCCCTGGATTTCATCGGTGGATGCTACACGACGAAACGGCGTAAAGCGCGCGAAAGCCTGCACCGTCGCTGGGTCCTTCATATGGCCGCCGGCAATGTTGGTGATGAATGGACCCGGTGCGATGGCGTTGACGAGGATGTTATATTTGGCGAGCTCGAGCGCCGCTTGCCGAACCAGATGCGCAGCGCCAGCTTTGGCCGGCATATAGGGCATGCCGACAATCGCTTCGCCGCGGATCGCGGCCACGGATGTCGTGACGATAATGCGGCCGCCCTTTGGATTCTTTTTCATGTGCGGGACTGCTGCCTTGATGGTTGAGTAGATCGAGGTCAGGTTCGTCGCCATGACCAGGTCCCAACGCTCGTCGGAAACGTTCTCGAACGCACCTTCCGGGTCACGCTCGCCGGTCATGCTGAGAAAGCCGGGCGGCGAGTCGATGCCGACATTGGCGAAGACCACGTCCAGCTTGCCGTAGTGCTCCGCTGCGGCATCGACGCTGGCCCGCAGCGCGGCTCGATCGGTGACGTCGAGCACCTGGCCGCGCACCTCGCCGCCGCGCTCGGCCAGCTGGCGCACCGACGCGTCGAGGGACGGCAAATTTTTATCCATTAAGGTCACGCGCGCGCCATTGTCGGCCATCGCTTCGGCATAGGCGAAGCCGATGCCGCTTGCCGCGCCGGTCACGATAGTGGCCAAGCCGCTGACGTCGAATAACTGGGCCGCTTTCATTTGTTCCCTCCCAAGTCTTTTGCTCGTCGTATCAGTTCTCTAGTCGTCGTTGTTCGCTTTGCGAACTTTTTTGGTCCGCGTCGGCGCTGGCGCATCTCAGTCAATCGCAAACACCGCTGCTTGCACTCCGTGCTTCGCGCTGGCAAAAGCCGATGGTAAAGTGATCTGGTCTTACGTGCAGCTCAACTAGCAAAACACTGCGCAACACAAAAATTGGGGGAACGTTCAATGCGACGAATCACGCTCGTAGTCATGGCTTGCGCTGTCGCTGGGCTCGCCTCTGCGTTGGCGACATTATCGGCGGCTGCAGCGGACGCGCCGAAATGCGGATTGAACAACGGTAAGGTCGCCACCGGCGAGCCGATTCAGATCGGCGCCGTGGTCGGGAAGACCGGCCCGGCCGATTTCAGTTCGCCGGCGCAAGCGGCCGACGCCTATTTCAAATGCGTCAACAAGAATGGCGGGATTAACGGCCGTCCGATCGCCTATTCGATTGAAGACGACGGCTGGAAACCGGAGCAGGCGGCGCAGGTCGCCGCGAAGCTCGTCAAGGACAAGAAAGTCGTTGTCATGGTCGGCAACTCGAGCTTCGTCGAATGCGCGGTCAACGAGCATCTTTACGAAACCGAAGGCGTGCTTGTAGTCGCCGGTGTTGGCGTGCCGCGCGATTGCTTCCACGTCAAAAACATCGCACCCACCAATGAAGGCCCGCGACTGAGCAATCTGGGCGCGGCCATGTATATGGTCAAGACGTTCGGCATCAAGAACATCGTCTGCATTTCGCCGAACATCCCGGGCGTCGGCGATTTCTCCTGCGACGGCATCAAAGCCTGGGTGGCGGGAAAGGGCATCGAATATCACAATATCCTGATCGACCCAGCAACGCCTGACGCGACTTCGATCGTGCTGCAGGCAGCGGCTTTGCATCCGGATTTGATCGAGGTCAGCCTGCCGCGCGAAGGGGCGACGCCGATTTTCGCCGCGGCCGAGCAGCAGGACCTGGCGGAGAAGATTCACTTCGCGGCGCCGACATCGGTCTACAATGAGCTGTTTCCAAAGGCGATCGGGCCGTATTGGAACGGCCGAGCGTTTGTTGAGCTCGAGCTTGAGCCGCTCGACAAGAATGCGCCCGACACCAAGAACTGGCACGCGATCCTCGACACTTACGGCCATCCGAGCGATCAGCGCGACACCTTCTCGCAAGCCGGCTACGTCGCCGCGCGGGTCATCGTCGATCTGATGCTCAAGATGGACCCGAACAAGATCGACCGCGCCAGCGTCAACCAGGCCTTGGAGACGATGAAGGGATTTCGCTCCGACATCATGTGCGGCCCCTGGTATTTCGGCGCCGGCGACGAGCATAACGCCAACCATGCCGGATCGGTGGCGGTCATCCAGGACGACAAGTTTGTGACCAAGGCGTCCTGTTTCCAGATCGACGATCCGGATCTGGCAAACATACGCAAAATGGAAGCGGCAACTCACATCGCCGACTGAACCGTGCCCGATCTCGGGCCTTTCCTGATCTCGGGGCTCAGCACCGGAGCGGTCTACGTCCTCTCCGGTGTTGGCCTCGTCATCCTTTTTCAGTCGTCGGGCGTGGTCAATCTGGCCCAAGGAGCCGTCGGCGCTCTTTCCGCGCTGATTGCCTGGAACATCGCCGATGCGGGTGGACCGCAATGGGCCGGGTGGATCGCCGGCATCGTCGTCGCGACCGCCGTTTCGCTCGCCTACGGTAGGCTGATCGCCCCGCGGCTGGCGTACAGCGACCCGATCGTGCGGGCCGTTGCCACGCTCGGCTTCGCTCTGATCATCCTCGGATTCATGGAGTTGATTTGGGGCGAATGGCCGCGCGCGTTGCGCCTGCCGACCGATGCCATCGGCTTTCGCGTGCTTGGAGTTCGCATCAACTACACGCGGCTGATCGCGATGGGGCTGTCGCTCGCCATCGTCGGCGTCGTGATCGTCTTTTTCAACCGCAGCAAGCTCGGCCTCGCCATGCGTGCCTTGGCCAACAATCGCGACATCAGCGGCCTGCTCGGCATTCCGGTGCTGGAGGTCGATGCCTGGGCTTGGACCATGTCGGGAGCCATCGCCGGCGTCAGCGGCATCCTTCTCGCCAACATGGTGCGGTTGCAGGCGCTGATCCTCACCTTCCTCGTCATTCCCGCGGTCGCCGCCGCCATCGCCGGCCGCATGCGCTCGTTGTATGCGACTGTGATTGGCGGCCTGCTGATTGGCATTGCCGAGGCGATGGGTACACCGTTCCCCTATGTCGGGTCGCTTCGCGGTTTGGCGCCGTTTATCTTCGCCGTGGCCGCGCTGTTGTGGTTGCAACGCCATGGCCAAACCCTGTTCAGCACTGGTTCTGGGCTCGGCGAAACGGATCAGAACCTGTACGGCGTCTCCGCCGCCGGCGGCCGCCGCGATTTGGTCCTGCGCATCGGCATCGGCATCACGGGCGCCGTCGTCATTGCCTTGTTGATACCCGAAATCGCGACCGCGTATTGGCTGAGGACGCTGACCTCCGTGGTCATTCTCGCGCTCGCCAGCTTGAGCGTCGGCGTCATCTACGCCCAACTCGGTATGGTTTCACTGTGCCAATATGCCTTGGTCGGCGTCGGCGGCTGGTTCGCCTTGCGGCTCTGGCATGCGACTCACCTGTCGTTTGAGCTGTCGATCTTGGCCGGCGGCGTCAGCGCCGCCCTTTTCGGCTTGGTGTTTGGCTTGCCGGCGCTGCGCATGCGCGGCCTCTATCTGGCGCTGACGACTTTGATGATCGCGGGCGGTTTTCAGGTGGTCATCACGGCGATCGATTTTCCCGACGGCGGCCCTGGCATCACCGGCAAAACGATCAGCGGCCAGCGCGCCTTCATGCCGCGGCCGTTGTTAGCGCTGAGCGACGCGAACTATTTTCGCTATTGCATCGTTTTCCTGCTGGTCGCCTATTTGCTCGTGCTCTGGCACAAGCGCTCGCGCGCGGGGCGGGCCTGGGCCATGATCCGCCGCAGCGAAGTTTGCGCCTTGGCGGCGGGCGTCAACATCGTCCGCTACAAGGTCTGGGCGTTCACGCTGGCCGGCTTTCTCGCCGGAGTCGCCGGGGCGTTGCTCTGCGGGCTGGTCGGACAGATGGATCAGGCGGCGTTCCCGGCAAGCGAATCGGTGCTGCTGTTCGCCCTGACTGTCATCGGCGGCGCCGGCCACTGGGCCGGGCCGATCGTCGCCGGCTTGCTGCTGCGCGCGTTTCCATCGTTGCTCAACGATTTCGGCATCAACGGCAATATTGCAACTATGATCTTTGGCGCCGGTTTGCTGCACGCACTGATCACCGCGCAGCAGGGCGTCTCCGGCCAATTGGTCGATTTGTCGCGGCTGATCAGGGCGAAAGCCGCACGGCTTTGGGTGAGGAAGCTTGCGTGATTGAAATAGAGGGCTTGCACGTGACTTTCGGTGGCGTCAGCGCGGTCAGCAATTTGACCGCGACGCTCGATGCGCCGGTGACCGGACTGATCGGGCCCAACGGCGCCGGGAAGACGACATTGCTTAACGTTCTCAGCGGTTTCGTGCGACCGGCGCGCGGAACGGTTATGGTCGACGGCGTCGACATTTTGCGCATCGCGGCCTACCGGCGCTCCGCTTTCGGGATCCGCCGCACGTTCCAGACCGAGCAGGTGGTTCTCAATCTCTCGATCTGGGACAACGTCGCCGCCGTGCTTGATCATGTGCCGCACGGCGCGGGAACGCGGGAAGAAATCATCGCTGAGGCGCTGGCTTATGTCGGTCTGCAGGACCGGTCACATCGCATGGGCGGCGAGCTTTCGGCCAACGACCGCCGCATGGTGGAAATTGCGCGCGGCATCGTCGGCGAGCCGCGGCTGATCATGATGGATGAACCCGGTGCCGGCTTGAGCGAGACCGAAGCCGAACATCTGCGCCGCGTCATCGTTGGTATTCCGGATCATTGCGGCGCCCAAGTCTTGTTGGTTGATCACGACGTCGATCTGATTTCGCAAACCTGCTCCGCAACCCTGGTGCTCGATTTCGGCGTCAAGATCGCCTACGGCCGGACCGAGGAGGTGCTCAAGGATCCGGCCGTGCGCACTGCCTATCTCGGCGAGGCCGCATGAGCCCAGGCCTTACCATCTCCCGGCTGTGCGTGGTTCGCGGCGGCCGCGAAGTCATCCACGGCGTCGATCTCGAGATCGCGCCGGGGCGCATTACCGCGCTCCTCGGCGCCAACGGCGCCGGAAAAAGCAGTCTGGTGTTGGCGGCGGCCGGCGCCTTGCCCACGCAATCGGGCGTCGTCTCGGTCGACGGCGAGCCGATCACCGGGCTGCGCGCCGAGAAGGTGCGTCGCAAGGGCGTCGCCGCCGTACCCGAGGGTCACCACGTGCTCACGGACCTGACGGTTGCCGAAAACTTGCACGTCGCCGGATATCATCTCGATCGAGCGAAGCGCGAAGCCGGCGTCGAAACGGCGCTGGCGACGTTTCCCGAGCTGCGCGCCAAAGCCGGCGCGAAGGCGGGGTCGCTGTCGGGCGGGCAACAACAAATGTTGGTGCTGGCGCAGGCGATCGTCGACCGGCCGCGTTATCTTTTGGCCGACGAATTATCCTTTGGACTCGCGCCGGTGGTCGTGGCGCGGCTGGTGCCGGTGGTGGCGCAGCTCGCCGCGCAGGGCATCGGTGTGCTGCTGATCGAACAATTCACCCATATTGCGCTTCGGCTCGCGCACCATGTTTGCGTCATGGAGCGCGGGCGTATCCGCTTCTCCGGCGCGCCCGACGCGCTGCGGCAAAATCCGGATATACTGCACAGCGCCTATCTCGCTGGCTAAACATGCCGGCTGACGCGTGCCGGCCGAAAAAAGGCTTTTGGGGGGATCAGATGAGCGGCCGTTTTGTTGATCGCGGCATCCTCGTGACTGGTGCCGGTTCGGGCATTGGCCGGGCGGCGGCGCTGCTGTTCGCCAAGGAGGGCGGGCGCATGGTGCTGGTCGACCAGAACGAAGGTGATGTGCAGAAAACCGCGTCGGTCATTGCCGACGAGGGCGGCGAAGCGATGGCGATTGCCGCCGACGTCAGCAGCGACGCCAACTGCCGCGGCATGGTGGAGCGTGCGGTCGCCGCCTACGGGCGGCTGCATGTTGCCTTCAACAACGCCGGCATCGGCGCCAGCGGCTTCGCCATGGCCGACGAGGAGGAGGTCACCTGGAACCGCCTTATCGATGTCAATCTGAAGAGCGTGTTTCTGTCGATGAAATACGAGATACCGGCAATGGCCGCCGCCGGCGGCGGCGTCATTGTCAACACCGCTTCGGCGGCCGGCCTCGTCGGCGAGCGCGGCATTGCCATCTATACGGCCAGCAAGCACGGCGTCGTCGGGCTGACGAAGACGGCCGCGCTCGATTACATCGGCCAGAATGTGCGCATCAACGCGTTGTGCCCGGGCGCCACGCTGACACCGATGCTGGCGGCCTGGTTCCAGGATCCGAAGGTCGAGGAATTCATCATGGCGCGTCATCCGATTGGGCGTGCGGCGCGGCCCGAAGAGATCGCACGCGCGGCGCTGTTCCTCGCCTCAGACGATGCGTCTTACGTTGTCGGTCAGGCGCTCGCCGTGGACGGCGGCCTCACCGCCCAGTAGCAAATCAGGCAAGCCGGCGGAGCGCAGCGTCAAAGACCAATCCGGCAAATAGGATCAGTCCGGCGTCGCGGTTGGATTTGAACAAGGCGAGGCAGCGTTCGGGATCGGCGATATCGAGCCGGATGATCTGCCAACCGACATGCGCGGCAAAAGCGAGCAGGCCGATTGCAAAGACGAAGCCGGCGCCCGCGGCGCCTCCGGCCGCGCCGATGAAAAACACGGCAACAGTGTAGAATAGACCGAGCATCGGCTTGGTGCGTTCACCAAACAAAAGCGCCGTCGATCTGATGCCGACAAGCGCGTCGTCCTCGCGATCCTGATGGGCATAGATCGTGTCATAGCCAATCACCCAGGCGATGGAGCCGGCATAGAGGAGGAGGGCCGGCGCGTCGAGCCGGCCGAAAGCGACCGCCCAACCCATCAGCGCCCCCCAGGAGAAGGCCAAGCCGAGCACGATTTGCGGCCAATAAGTAATCCGCTTCATAAATGGATACACCGCCACGATCAAAAGCGAAGCGATGCCGAGTGCGATGGCGAACGTGTTGAATGAAAGCAGCACGGCGAGACCGACCAACGCCTGCAGCACGAGGAAAATCGCTGCCGCCGGCACGCTCACCTGGCCGGACGGGATCGGCCGCGAGCGTGTCCGTTCGACGCTGCGGTCAAGGTCGCGATCGACAATGTCGTTCCAGGTGCAGCCGGCACCGCGCATCGCAAATGCGCCGATGAAGAACAGCGCGAGATAGACCAGGCTCGGCGCCGCTCTGCCGGTGGCAATCGCGGCGAGGGCGGACGACCACCAGCACGGCAACAGCAAAAGCCAGGAGCCAATGGGACGGTCGAGCCGCGCGAGCCGCAGATAAGGACGTGACCAGGCCGGCGCGAAAGTATCGACCCAATTGCCGGTCGCGTCGGCGACCGAACCGGCCACCGGCTTCATTTTGCCAACGGGTTACCGTTCAGGGTATCGAGCGTTCCGCGGCCGGTCTTGGTATTGCCCGCCGTATCTACTGATGGGGTACTGATGGCGTCACTGAGTGACGGAACGTGCGGCTTGACGACGGGGGCCTCGGTGCAGGCTGCGGTGCGGAATTTCAGCGTGTGTTCGTGATTGGTCTTGGAGTTGGTGATCGCCTGCTCGGGAACGCCGCACGTGTCCTTGTTTTTTTCCAGGAACTTGACCACAGCTTCCTCGGCCGAAGCGAAACGTGTCACCAAGGCGCAAATGTCCTTGCGCTCGGCTTTGTGTTCCATAGCCGTGCGTACCGCCAGCGCCTTTTGCTCCGCGTCGGTTCTCAAGCCCATGAAGGCGCTACACTGCGCGGGTATGGTCTGCGCCGATGCCCCATGGGCTCCGGCGACGGCAACCAAGGCCAGCGCCATGGCGAGGCTTCGCCTCATGCTATGTCCTTTCCCGGCTCCCGTGACTCATACACCTTTAAGTCCTACGCCTATTAAAGGCTCGTTGATTTCGGCGACAAGGGGGCAGAATTTGCCTGAGCGCGCAGATGCGACGCTGCAGCTGCCCGTAAGCGATAGACGGAAGCGGTGGCCGGCTGCAATGGTGTTCATATTGCTCGCATTTTCTCATGCCAGGATATGACTTTCGCAGTCCGCGCCTGTACGTCAAGGCGCCGCTCGAGGAGGGGGCGACCGTAACGCTCGAGCAGGGGCAGACGCACTATCTCGGCAGCGTCCTGCGCTTGAAGTCGGGTAGCCGCGTTCTCGTCTTTAATGGCCGCGATGGCGAGTGGAGCGCAACCCTGGCCGCGCAGAAACGCGCCGCTTCCTTGGTCGTCGGCGCCAAGACGCGTGACCAGACCCCGGCGGCGGATTTGCACTACCTGTTTGCGCCGCTCAAGGCCGCGCGACTCGATTATATGGTGCAGAAGGCGGTCGAGATGGGCGTTTCGCTGCTGCAGCCCGTGCTCACCCGTCATGGTCAGGTCACGCGCGTCAACGCCGAGCGCATGCGCGCCAACGCCATAGAAGCCGCCGAACAATGCGGCATTCTTTCGCTGCCGGATATCGCGCCGCCGCTTTCCTTCGCGCGCCTCCTTGCCGAGCGTGACCCGGCGCGTTGCCTTGTTTTCTGCGATGAAGATGCCGAGGTGACCGATCCGGTTGCGGCGCTCGGCGGTCGGCCGCGCTCGCCGGCTGCAGTGCTGGTCGGGCCGGAAGGCGGTTTTGCCGAAGACGAGCGGGCTTCTTTGCTGAAGTTGCCGAATGTGGTCCGCCTGTCGCTCGGCCCGCGCATTCTGCGCGCCGATACCGCCGCGGTAGCGGCACTTACGCTCGTTCAAGCCGTCATCGGCGACTGGCGCTGAACGCCGATGGCGACCATCAATGGATCATGCCGGGACGATCCATGCACACGAAGGCTATGTAGTCGCCGTATTTGCGGTGCACGCTGGTCACGTGCGACAGGCGGCCCCAGCGCGCGCAATACTCGGCTGCCATCGTCCGGTACACGCGATTGACCTCGGGTGAATAGGGAATCATTCCGCCGGTGTCGTTGCCCCACAGCCAGGGCGGCCCGTACCACGGACCGGGGCCTAAGAGTCCTGCCAGCGCGATACCGCCCGCGCAGGTGCTCAATACGAGGCTCAAGGCGACGGCGATCAAGGCATTTCTGGTCATTGCAAACAGCTCCCCGCGACAGACCGCAATCTTAGAGGCTTGCGCCGGCATTTGAAAGCGGATCGCGACGCGCTCACAACATCGCGTAGGCGCTGGCGACCATGCCGACCGGCCGCTTGTCGTGAGCGCCGAGCAGCATCGCGCGGCCAAAACTGGTGTTGCGGCCGATGCGCACCACGCGCGCATCCGCGACAACATCAAACATCGCCGGCCGCAGGAAATGCGTGGTTTGATCGATCGTGCTCATTGGGCGGTAGCCGTTCCAGGCGGCCGAACAGGCGATGACCATGGCGCTGTCGGCGAGCGCCATCAGCACCTGACTGCAGACCGCTTCGCCGTCGGCGCAAAGCCTTTTGGAAAACGGCAATCGCACGATCGCCCCGGGTTGCCAATCTGGCGAGGCGCCGGCAGGTCGGACAGGCTCGACGGTTTCCACCAGCAGTGCCAAATCCTGCACCCAGGGCGCAAAAATCTTGGTCATGAGGCGGCTCGCCGCCAAGAGACCGAACGACCCTTCGGAACTTACGAGCTTGTGGACCTCGCCCATGTCCAATTCCCCCCGAGAGTCTGCCGCCCTCGCGACCGGATCAGGTAAAGGCTTGCGCCTTGCCAAAGCCGGCGAACCCAGTGGTTGCCGGCAAATCACAACTCACCATCTCTGCCCGCTCAGGGAGAGAGCGGGCAGGCGGAAGGCAAAGAAGAACAACAAATTGCGGCTGAGACCCCACGCCCGCATATCCGACGAACGTGCGTCCGACGACGCATATTCGACGAATCAGACGCAACAAGCTTACGAGTGCTACCATAATGCTGGTGATTTGGTTGCGCGTTCTGATCGCAAAGAGCCCGTGATCAAAAGCTGTGGTCCAGCCAATTCCGGGGGAGGCGGCAAACCTTGTCGTTTGACCGAATCGCGGTTGCCATCATGCTTTGGCAGCGCCAACGGTATGCGGCCAATCAGAATTCGTGAAAAGTGGCTTCAATATCACGTTGACTGGCAATTTATCGTCCGGTGATATGCCGCCCTTGACCCGCAAATGGCGACGCGGCACGGTTGCCGTGGTTCTGCGCAACGGGGCGGGAAAGGGCCGGAGGGGCAATGTCAGGCCGGATCGCGTGGCTAACGCTCGGGTTAGCGCTCAGCGTTATGTTTGTCTCGCAGTCACAGGCTGCGAGCCTGCTGGAGAAGAATTTCTGGTTGAGCGGCCCGCGCTATGATCGTGTTATGCCGGCGTGCGATTCTCCGCCGGCGCTTGACCGCATCATCGGCAATTTCCGCACCAAGGAGATCCGGTTTTGGAACTCCGAGCTACAGATTGTGGGCATCGAACATATCCACGAGAATGCAGAGCTGTCGTGGGCCGCGCAATCCATCCCGCGCCGCTTCTGTAGCGGCACGGCGGTGACCAGCGACGGCGCCAAGCATTCGATCTATTACTCGATCGCCGAAGATACCGGGATGATCGGGATGGATTGGGGTGTGAACTTCTGCGTCGTCGGGCTCGATCGCAATATGGAGTACGGTCCGGCGTGCCGCGCAGCGCGGCCCTGATCGTCAGCGCTCTCAACCCTCAGCGTTGCCGCCTCATTCCTTAGGGGCCACCGCAGGAGCTAGTGCTGCAGCGCCTGCAATACCGATTCGCGCAAACGGATGGGATCGCGCTCTCCGCGCTGCGCGAACTCGATGACCTTTTTGGCGACGGCGTCCGCCCGCAAATGATCGCGATCGGGCACGCCCAGAGTTCGGCACACGTCAGCATATGCGCTGGTCATAGTCGCAATTGCTTCCGGTCCGAATGGCTTGTTTTTGAACAGGCCGTAGACAGCCATATGCCCTCCGCGCGGGATCAAGCTTGGTGCCAGGCTTCCCACTCGGACTCCGGCCGACCGGGTTTACCGGGAAAGGCGAGCGGTTTGCCGTGCGCTCAACATATGCGCTGTCCCTCAGGTCGCCAGAGGAGTTCGGATCATTGGCATTATTCCACCTCGCCACGACGCGGGCGAGGCACGAGGCGAGTGAGAACTCACTGAGGCGGCGGGCCGGCCGGCGGCGGTCCCGACCCAGGCGGTGGCGGCGGAGCATATCCAGGCGGTGGCGCATATCCAGGCGGTGGCGGCGGTCCGTACCCCGGAGGCGGCGCCGCGTATGGGCCATAGTTCGGCACGCATCTATAGCCGTACGGGCCGGGATGACTGCCGACGGGACAGGGATTGTAGGGCGCGCAAGCGCTCAATCCGAGTGCGACAGAAAACAGCGCAAAAAGAGTTGCGGCACGAAAGCTCATCCCAGAATCCCCCATCCCGAAGCGCGAAATAGCTAGGTTATCATCGCGACGAAATTGGGACGCGGGGAGGAAGCGAATGGGCGACAACCCGCCTTATTGACTAAATTCGCGTATTTCGTTCTTGCTTTGTTCCAGCCAGCGAGTCACAATGTTAATAGTTGGTTGCTGTATCGGGCGAGTCACATGGTCATTTCTGTTCGCGCTACCGTAGCTGCCGTTGCTCTCGTCCTTGCCATAACGCAGGCGCCCGCTCAGGATTTGCGGCAGAACGAGGCGGGACAGTTCGACTTCTACGTTCTCTCGCTGTCATGGTCGCCGTCGTTCTGTGCAGCTGCCGCCGAACGCGACCGGGACGGTGCGCAGGCCCCGACGCTGCAATGCGGCGCGCGGCCTTATTCATTCGTCGTGCACGGGCTCTGGCCGCAATATGACAAGGGATTTCCGGAATACTGCCAGGTGCCGGCGCCGCGGCTCGACCGCGGCATCGTTTCTTCCATGCTCGATCTGATGCCGGCGCCGCATCTTATTTTCAATGAGTGGGACCGTCATGGGACCTGCTCTGGGCTCTCACCCCGGGCATACTTTGAGGCCGTGCGTAAGGCGCGTGCGGTGGTGAAGATCCCGCCCGCCTATATCGATCTGCGAGAGCCGCTCAGCGTTACGCCGGCTGCGGTCGAGGAGGCTTTCAGGACGGCGAATCCAGGTCTCTCGGAGGACGGCATGGCGATCGGCTGTGATAAGAAGCGACTCACCGAAGTGCGGATTTGCCTTTCCAAGGAGCTGCAGTTCCGCGACTGCGCCGAGATCGCGCGGCGGAGCTGCAGCAGGGACCAATTGGTCATGCCGCCGCTCCGCGGGAGCTGATGAACTATCGCCACGCTTTCCACGCCGGCAATTTCGCCGACGTGCACAAGCATGCGGTGCTGGCGCGCATTCTCCTGCATCTGCGCGGCAAGCCCGCGGCCTTTCGCGTCATCGATACCCATGCCGGCGCCGGCCGCTACGACCTTTTGGGCGCGGAGGCCAGCCGCAGCGGCGAATGGCGGGAGGGGGTCGCGCAGTTCTGGGAGGCGGGGCGAAAGGGCGCGTCGCACCCATTGCTGGCGCCCTATCTCGACGTCCTCGCCGCGTTCAACCCTGATGGCAAGCTGCGGGTCTATCCCGGCTCTCCGCTCATCGCGGCACATCTGCTGCGGCCGCAGGACCGGCTGATCGCCTGCGAGCTAGAGCCGCGATCCGCCGCCTTGCTTGCCGGAGCTTTGCGCGGCGAGGCCCGCGCCAAAGCCTTGGCGATCGACGGCTGGACGGCGCTTGGTGCTTATGTGCCGCCCAAGGAGCGGCGTGGCCTTGTCGTTGTCGATCCGCCCTTCGAGGATGCGGCCGACTTTATGCGCCTGCCGAACGCGCTTGCGGCCGCGCACCGGAAATGGCCGACCGGCATTTACATGCTGTGGTATCCGATCACGGAGCGGGGGGCGCCCGACGCCCTGGCGCGGCAGTTCAAGAAGCTCGGCGTGCCCAACATTTTGCGCAGCGAACTCGCGCTCGGGCCGCCGCGCGAGGGAGCCGGTCTGGTCGGATCCGGCCTCATCGTGGTCAATCCGCCTTTCACGCTCCAGGCGGATTTGCAGAGTTTGATGCCTGCCCTCGGCCGGATATTGTCACCAAAGGCAACTATCAGAACCGACTGGTTGGCCCCGGAATCGCGGTCGGGTCGGCGGTCGACGGTAGTCGCCCACTTTTCCACACGCAAAAATTGGTTTAATTGAACTGTTGCTGGCTTAGACGTTCCGCCTCCTGTGGGGGGCCGGCGGAGCTGAGGCCGTCTGCGGCTGAAGCCTTACCCGTGTGGATGTCCGGCCAAGCCGTCGCGCCGTGGGGGCCGGCGGCGAAGCAACCACGGGGGAAGGAGTTGCTCGATGGCAATGACCGGTACGGTCAAGTTTTTCAACGGCGAACGCGGCTACGGCTTTATCAAGCCCGATGACGGGGGTCGCGACGTGTTCGTCCATATCACCGCCGTGGAGCGCGCGGGGCTGAAGTCGCTGATCGAGGGGCAGCGCATCAGTTTCGATGTCGAGCCCGACAAGAAAGGCAAGGGTCCAAAGGCGGTCAATCTGGTCGTCACCGGCTAGAGTATGGTCCGGACAAACCCCTTCCGGATTTGCTCCGGAGTGGACTCCGGTTTTCCGCAAAGATCGCGCTTCAATAATCAGTAATAAGAAAGACGCGGCCGCGTCGCGCGAGGATGGGGTAGACGATACTGCGGGGCGGGCACTCCCGCCGCGCAGTTGTCATATCTTTGATTTTGCGGTTTCGATGCGGCCGCATGAAACGATTCAATGGTGCCGTCATGATGATCCTTCGTTCCGCAGCGCCTTCTCCGTTCGGCCGCAAGGTCCAGATCGCGATATCAGTGCTCGGCTTGGACGATGTGAAGATCGAGCCGGCGGATACCATGGATCCGCGCGATACGATCCGAGACCAGAACCCGCTGGGCAAAATCCCCGTGCTGATCGCCGAGGACGGCGCCGCCTACTACGATTCGCGGTTGATCCTTGAATATCTCGACCATCGCGCGGGCGGCGGCAGAATCATCCCGCGCGAGGCGGCTGCGCGCTTTGCGGCATTGCGGCTGCAGGCGTTATGCGACGGCATTCTCGATGCTTCGATCCTGACGGTCTATGAAGGCCGCTGGCGCGCGCCCGAACACCACGACGCGAAATGGCTCGATCACCAGGCCGGCAAGGTCAAGCGCGCGCTCGCGGTGCTTGAAGCGGCGCCGCCGGCGCTCGGCTCGAGCACCGAGCCGCCAAACGTCGGGCAGATCGCGCTCGCCTGCGTGCTCGGTTATCGCGATCTCCGCTTTGGCGGAAGTTGGCGCGGCGACCACCCGCGCCTCGTCGCCTGGCTCGATGATTTCGCCGCACGCGTTCCCGCCTTCGCCGCCACGACGCTGAAGGCCTAGCCGTCGGCTGGTCAACTCCTATGCCGACCGATGGTCGGCATAGGAGAGTTTATGCGCGGGCCATCAGAAGAAATCAGAATCGGTAGTTGACGCCGCCACGCACGATGTTGGCGGTGAATGAGACATGGTCGGGGGCGACGAGGCTGCAGGAGAGACCGCAGTCGAAGTGCCCGAGATCGACGTAGAGATATTCCGCTTTGATCGACCAGTTGCGGGAAATCGCGAACTCAAGTCCGCCGCCCACAGTCCAGCCTGCATTGGTGGCACTGGCGCCGGGAAATCCGGGTGTCGAGGCATTGATATTGCCGAATGCCGCGCCGCCGGTGACATAGGGCATGAATCGGTCCGCTGCATATCCCAGACGACCGCGCGCCGTGGCGAGCCATGAATTGCTAGTGGTGCAGCCAAGCCCGCAGCCGGGTGTGGTGCCGGTGCCCGTGAGATCAGTCCAGTCGCCGTCGCCTTCGACGCCGAGGACCGCCGGGCCAATCTGATAATTGTAGCCGAGCGTCCCGCCGACCAAGCCGCCCGACAGATTGAACGCGCCGGCGGAATCCCAGGACGAGCTTCCCCAGCCGCCGCCGCCGTTTACGCCGATATAAGGGCCGGTCCAGCTGAAAGCCGGCACTGCCGCCGGCGCCATCATAGGCGGCGCCTTGGTAGGCAGGATATCGGCCGCATGACCGGAATTGGTCAGCGCCATGAGCGCAAAGACACTCGCGCTCGCGATCAATAGACGACGCATGGTGATCTCCGTGTTTGACGCAAGTTGCCGTGCCACACCGACCAGGCACGCGGACGCTCAACGGGACGACTATTCTGCGGTTCCGCTCCGCTTCCTTTTTGCGTCCCGGTGTTGCGCGCGAGTCATGGTTCGCGCGCGTGCACTCCAAAGAAAAAGCCCCGGGGTTTTGCCCCGGGGCTGTTTGCTCGTTTGCGCTCCGCGTCGTTATGCGGAGATCAGAACCGGTAATTGACGCCGGCGCGGATGATATTGGTCGTGAACGAGACGTTATCGGTCGCAGCCCCTGCGGCACAGCTGGCGCCGCAATTGAACTTGCCCAGATCGACGTAGAGATACTCAGCCTTGACCGTCCAGCGCGGCGCGACAGCGAATTCCAGTCCGGCGCCGACGGTCCAGCCCGCATTCGTCGTGCCGGCGCCCGGCAGGCCCGGCGTCGAAGCATTGATGTTGCCGAACGCGCCGCCACCGGTGACATAGGGCATGAAGCGGTCGGCTGCGTAACCGATGCGCCCGCGTACGGTCGACAGCCAGGAATCGCTGGTCGTGCAGCCGGCGACGCAGCCGCCACCGGTGGTCTTGCCGCTGATGTCGCTCCAATCGATGTCGCCTTCAACACCGAAGACCGCAGCCCCCATCTGGTAATTGTAGCCGAGGGTGCCGCCGACGAGGCCGCCGGTCATATTGAATTCGCCGGCCGAATCCCAATTGGACGATCCGAAACCGCCGCCGCCATTCACGCCGAGATAGAACCCGCTCCAGTTATAGACCGGCGGCAGATAGGCCGGTGCTTTGTAGTAGGGGCCGGGGCCGGGCGGTAGGTCGGCCGCGGCTGCCGCCCCCGCCAGCGCCAGCAAGCCTACTCCCGCGAGAAACAAACGCTTCATCTGAGGATCTCCGTTGCGCGTAGGTTCCCGGATAGTATTCGTGGGCGGCTCTACGTCTAGTGCATAAAGGACACAGCTCTGTTGTATTTATTGGCAATATTGTGGCGAAAATAGTCTGTGCGCCGACAAAATTATACCTAATTATGTTTTAACATAGACTGAAATATGGTTAAATAACTTCTAATTTTTGAAGAATACAAATATTGGGAACCTCGTTGGTCCTCGAAATCCGCATCAGCGCCATCAGCTTTGCGGTAGAGAGATGGGTGCGAAGGGGCCGGTTTCGAACACTGGCCGTCCGCCGCTGCAAACCTTACCTTCGCCTTGGTATCCCGATGTGATTGGCCGATCTCCCGCGGTACGCGGCCAATTCGAGGTCGAGGCGCCCATGATCGCGCCGATGTGACGCCCGGGGCTGCAGTCAAAGAAGCACGAGCATTCCGAAGCAATGAGCGTTCCGAAGAAGGATATCGAACCCGAGATTGAGGCCGTGGAGGACGACGAGGAGGCGTCGCTTCCGGAATCGGATGAGGCCGATACTGTCCAAAATCGCGCCGATCAGGACGAAAGCTCCCTGGCTGCGGGCCGGGACGCGATTATCCGTTACGCCAAGCTCGCGCCGGCACAGCCTGGCGTGTACCGCATGATCGATGCGCGGGGCGACGTGCTCTACGTCGGCAAGGCGAAAAACGTCAGAAACCGCATTCGCGCCTACGCGCGCCCGGCCGGACTCGATACCCGCATCGAGCGCATGATCGCCGCTACCCGCGCGCTCGAATTCGTCGTAACCCGCACCGAGACGGAAGCGCTTCTGCTTGAGGCCAACCTAATCAAGCGCCTGCGCCCGCGCTTCAACGTGCTCCTGCGCGACGACAAGTCATTCCCTTACATCCTGATCACGTCCGATCACTGGGCTCCGGAGATTCTCAAGCATCGCGGGGCACGTGCCCGGCCGGGCCATTATTACGGGCCGTTCGCGTCGGTTTGGGCCGTCAACCGCACCATCAACGCGCTGCAGCGCGCCTTCCTTTTGCGGTCATGCAGCGACCCGTTCTTCGAGAGCCGCACTCGGCCCTGTTTGTTGCATCAGATCAAGCGCTGCTCGGCGCCGTGCACCAATGAGATCGGTTACAGCGAGTATGCGGTGCTGGTGCGCGAAGCGAACGCGTTCCTTTCCGGGCGCAGCAAGGCGGTCAAGGATGAGCTTGCCGGCGAGATGGAAAAGGCCTCGCTGGCACTCGACTTCGAGCGCGCTGCCGTCTATCGCGACCGCCTGGCGGCGCTCTCAGCCATCCAGTCGCATCAGGGCGTCAATCCGCGCGGGGTGGAGGAGGCCGATGTTATTGCCCTTCACCAGCAGGGCGGCTTTGCCTGCGTCGAGGTGTTCTTCTTCCGCACCGGGCAGAACTGGGGCAACCGCGCCTATTTCCCCAAAGCCGACCGGTCAATTTCGCCCGCTGAAATCCTCGGCGCTTTCCTCGCCCAGTTTTACGACGACAAGCCGTGCCCGCGCTTGATCCTGATCTCGCATGACATCGAGGATCGCGCGCTGCTCGCGGAAGCGCTCGGCACCAAGAGCGGGCATAAGATCGAGGTTGTGGTGCCGCAGCGCGGCGAAAAAAAGGATTTGATCGAGCATGCGCTTGCCAATGCGCGCGAAGCGCTCGGTCGCAAGCTTGCCGAAACCTCCTCGCAACAGCGGCTGTTACGTCAACTCGCCGAGACCTTTGGCTTGCCGCGGGTGCCGCGCCGCATCGAGGTCTACGACAACAGCCACATTGCGGGTTCGAACGCAGTCGGCGCAATGATCGTCGCCGGACCCGAGGGCTTTCGCAAACGGGAGTACCGCAAGTTCAACATCCGCTCGACTGATCTCACGCCCGGCGACGATTTTGCCATGATGCGCGAGGTCCTTACGCGCCGCTTCAAGCGGCTCATCGCCGAAGCGCCGCTGGGTGTGGCTTCTTCGTTCGGAGGAAACGGGGGCGAGCCGCCAAGCGGCGAGCCGCGTGAGGAAATGCCAATCATTTTACCGTCGCTTAAATCGGAAAAGTCGGCCGAGCTCGATGAGTTCCCCTGGCCGGACCTCGTCCTGATCGATGGCGGGCAGGGGCAGCTCAGTGCGGCACAGGAAGTGCTGACCCAACTCGGCGTCGAGGTTCCGCTGGTCGCTATCGCTAAGGGGCCGGACCGCGACGCCGGCCGCGAGACCTTCTTTATTCCCGGCCGCGACTCGTTCAAGCTGCCGCCGCGGGACCCGGTGCTCTATTTTGTGGAGCGGCTGCGTGACGAGGCGCATCGTTTCGCCATCGGTTCGCACCGGGCACGCCGCAAGCGCGATCTGCGCGAGGCCGGCCTGCAGGAGATCGCCGGCATCGGGCCGACGCGAAAGCGTGCCTTGCTGCATCACTTCGGTACGCTCAAAGCCATCGAGCGCGCCGCGGTCACGGACTTGATGCAAGTCGACGGTATCAGCGCCGAAACGGCCCGGCGCATCTATGAGTTCTTCCACGAGGGGGCGGCGTGAGCAGACCTCAGGCTGACCGGCGGGCAGGGGCTGTCGGTGCGGATGCCGCGAGGCTGGCATGTGCAGCAGGGCCCTGTTGGCCGCAGTGCTGCGGGATTATGGTGCAGGCATGAATTCGACAACCACGACAACCGGCCGGCTGCGCGCGCATCCGTTCGCGCTGCCTAACATTCTGACCTATGGCCGCATCGTCGCCATACCGGTCGTGGTCGGCTGCATGTTCTGGGAAAGTATTCTCGACGGCGGGCTTTGGCTGCGCTGGCTTGCGCTCGCCATCTTTATTACCGCCGGCATCACCGATTTTCTTGACGGCTATCTCGCCCGTATCTGGGCGCAGCAGTCTTCGCTCGGCCGCATGCTCGACCCGATTGCCGACAAGCTCCTGGTCTCATCCTGCCTCCTGATGCTCGCCGCAGAGGATACCATTCACGGCTGGTCGCTGTTTGCCGCGATCGTCATCCTCTGCCGCGAGATCCTGGTTTCCGGCCTCCGCGAGTATCTCGCCGAGTTGCGCGTCAGCGTGCCGGTGACGCGGCTCGCCAAATGGAAGACGACGCTGCAGCTCGTTGCCGTGGGCTTTCTCATCGCCGGCGATGCCGGTGACGCGATCGTACCGGTGGTGACCAAGATCGGCATCACGCTGTTGTGGCTTTCAGCGCTGCTGACGATCTATACGGGGTGGGATTACCTGCAGGCGGGGCTGCATCACCTGAGCCGGGAGGATGCGTGAAGCTTGTCTATTTCGCCTGGGTGCGTGAGCGCGTCGGCAAGGCCGAGGAACAGATCGATCCACCGGCGGGCGTCGCGACGATCAGTGAGCTCATGGCCTGGCTCGCCCGGCGCGACGAGCAGTATGCTTACGCGTTCGAGAACGCGAAGGTGATCCGCGCCGCTATCGACCACCGCCATGTGCGGTCTGACGCGGCGATCGCGGGCGCGGGCGAGATCGCGTTCTTTCCGCCGATGACCGGCGGCTAAGGCGTACGATCAATGTCCGCCACCATCCGGCTGCAGCGCGAGGCGTTCGATGTCGCCGCCGAAACCGCGGCGTTAACGCGCGGGCGGAACGATATCGGCGCGGTCGTCACGTTCACAGGTGTTTGCCGCGCCGACGAAAACGGCGAGCCCATCGCGGCGCTGACGCTCGAACATTATCCGGGCATGGCCGAAGCGGAGATCGCGCGCCACGTCGAGGAAGCGTGCGCGCGCTGGCCGCTTCTCGGCGTGACCGTGATCCATCGGCATGGGCGAATTGCGCCGGGCGAGCCGATTGTGCTGGTGGTGACGGCATCGAGCCATCGCGAGGCGGCATTCGCCGCGGCGTCGTTCCTGATGGATTACCTGAAAACGCGGGCGCCGTTCTGGAAGCGCGTGGAGACGGCGGCAGGAACGGACTGGGTCGAAGCCAAGGCCGAAGACGATGCAGCCATGGCACGCTGGGCGGGGGCCCCGGCCGAGCGCGAAGCCCCGAAGTAATCCTTGAAATGGGCCTGCTCAAGCGCCTGCGCTTTCGACTGTTCTGGTTTCTGCGTTGGGTTTCGCAGCCCGCTCATTACTGCGGCGGGCCCGGCGACCAAGTGCAGCTTTCGGTCGAGATCATTGCGGTCCGCGGGCGCTAGACTGGCGTGTGGTTTCCGCTATCGTTCGCGCCGATTTCACAGGACAAGAGGTATGACTCGGTGACGCAGGCCACGCAAAAAGTCGCAACAGCCGCTGCAGAAGCACAGACCCCGCTGGTGCGGAAAAAAGGTCCGCGCGTCTTTCTCGACATGGACCAGGAGGAGCTGGATGACGCCTACACGCAGATCAAATACGCGCCCAACATGCCGCAACTCCTGGCGCGCTTTGCGGCCAACAGCGCGGTGACGCGCGCCCGCCTGGGCGAGCCGCGGCGTCTGGCTTATGGCGGCGCGCCGAATGAGCAGCTCGACCTCTACGCCGCGCCGGTCGCCAACGCGCCGGTCTGTGTTTTTGTTCACGGCGGCGCCTGGCGGCAAGGCGAGGCGAGGAATGTCGCGTTTCCGGCCGAAATGTTTGTCGGTGCCGGCGCCCACTTCGCGGCCCTCGATTTCGACAATGTGGTCACGACCGGCGGCGACCTTATGCCGATCGCCGATCAGGTGCGTCGCGCGGTCGCCTGGGTTTATGCGAATGCGTCGAGCTTCGGCGGCGATCCGCGGCGCCTCTATGTCTGCGGCCATTCCTCGGGCGGGCATCTCGCCGGCGTCATCTTGACCACCGACTGGGCCCGCGATTTTGGTCTACCGGCGGATTCGGTGCGCGGCGGTCTTGTCATTTCCGGCATGTACGACCTGGAGCCGGTGCGGCTTTCTGCGCGTTCGGATTATATTCGATTCACTGATGCAATCGTCGAAGCGCTCAGTCCGCGTCGGCACGTCGATCGCCTGAATTGCCCGATTATGGTCGCGCACGGGACCTTGGAGACGCCCGAATTTCTCCGCCAGGCCCGCGACTTCGCCGCCGCCGCGAAGTCGGCAGGCAAGGCGGTCGAGCTACTTGCCGGCGCCGAGTATAACCATTTCGAGATCCTGGAGACGCTCGCCAATCCTTACGGCCTGCTCGGGCGCGCGGCGGTCGGAATGATGCAGCTCGATCGTTAGGTTGTCGTTGGTGCGGTCGCGCGACGGCCTTATTCCGCGGCGACCTGCGCGGCTTCGGCCTTGAGCTTGGGATTAAGCTCGCAGGCTTCTTCCCAACTCAGCACATTGAGGGATTTGACGAACTTGCCGACGCCGTCGACCTCGGCACAGAACAAGCCGAGCTCGATGATCTCTTCGTCGCTGAAGTGCTTGGCGAGATCGGCATAGACCTCGTCCTTATCGATGGCGTGCTCGCCCTGTTTGAACAAATCGGCGTAATGCAGCGCCGCCTTTTCGCGCGCGCTGAACTGCTTGCTGCCGGCGTAATCGAACATCTCGTCGATCATGGCTTCGGTTAGCCCTTCCGCTTTGGCGGCGTTCGAGCGCACCGTCGAGCAATAGCCGCACTGATGCGCGACCGAGATCTTAATGCGGCACATCTCCTTGAGCTTGTGCGGCAGGACACCCTGATAGAGGAGCTTGTTCCAGTACTCGACCCAGGCGGTGCCGAGCTTGCTGCGCGTCATCACGCTGACCACGCGCGGATCGGGCGCGCCCTTCCGTCTGGCCAACTCGATCAGCTCGCGCGCATGCGCGGTCTTCTCGCTGTCCTCGATGTAACGCAGCCTGGGCATTTCAATTTCCTCGCTGGCTCGATCCGAAAAAAATCAGCTCGCCAGCCTCTGCAGCCAAACTCGGTTGTCGTGGAAGGCGGCGCCGCCGAAGGGGGCCACCGGATCGGCGCCGGTCAGCGTGTTGATGCCGCGGCCGTCGATATAGGCGGAATTGGGCCACAGCAATTCCGCGATCAGCACGCTGCGGCGAACGCCTTCAAACACCCGCGCATGCAAGCGCACAGCGCCGCGCCGGTTGCCGAGCTGGACCTCATCGCCATCTGAAACGGCGAGCGCGGCGGCGTCGGCTGGATGGATCATCACCGTGGGGCGTTGCTCGCGCGCGCGCGAGGTCGGCGTTTCGGTGAAGCTCGAATTGAGGAAGCCCCGCGCCGGCGAGGTCGCCAAGCGGAACGGGTGCTCGTTGTCCGCTTCCTCGATCACGTCCCAGTGGTCGGGCAGGGCGGGAATCGAGGGCGGGGCATGGGTCCGGTGCCAGCGCTTGAACGGCACCGTCGGCCAGTCCGGCTTGAAGCGGAATTTGCCGTCCGGATAGGCGAAGCCGTCGAGATAATGCGCGGCGGTAAAATCCGGCTGACAGTCGATCCAGCGATTGGCCTCAAGCTCCGCAAGCGTTCCCCAGCCGGACTGTTGCAGGGTCGCGTCGATCAATTCGCGCGGTGTCATCGCGAAGCCCGGGTGTTCGGCGCCGAGCCGTTTGGCGAGAGCGCAGATCACCTCGTGGTTCGAGCAGCATTCGCCGGGCGGCTCGATCAACTTCGGGCCGAACAGAATGTATTGGCTGCCGCCGGCGGTGTAGAAGTCGTCGTGCTCGACGAACATGGTGGCCGGCAACACGACGTCCGCCATCTTGGCGGTGTCGGTCATGAACTGTTCGTGCACGCATACAAATAGATCATCGCGGGCAAAGCCGCGTTTCACCGTCTCCTGATCGGGAGCGACCGAAACCGGATTGGTATTCTGAATGAGCATGGCCGTGACCGGCGGCCCGCCGCGCAGCGCGTCCGCGTCGCCCGTCAGGATGGCGCCGATGCGCGACTGGTCGAGCATGCGGATCGAAGGATCGCGCAGGTCGGTGCCTTCGATCAAAGCGGCATTGAGGTGGAAGACGGCGCCGTTGTTGTGGAAAGCCCCGCCGCCCTCGTAGCGCCAGGCACCGGTGACCGCGGCGATGCAGCTTGCCGCATGCATGTTGATCGCGCCGTTGCGCGAGCGCGAAAATCCGTAACCGAGACGGAAATAGGCGCGTTTGTTGTCGCCAACCATGCGGGCGAAGGCTTCGATCGTTTCAACGGGGCAACCGGTAATCCGCGACGCCCATTGCGGGTCGCGTGTGCGGAGGTGCTCGGCGAGTTCGTGCGGCGCGTCGGTGTAACGGTCCAGATAATCCCAGTCGGCTTTGCCGTCGCGAAACAGGCAATGCATCACCGCGCAGGCGAGCGCGCCGTCGGTCCCGGGCCGGATCAGCACCGGCAGATCGGCCTGCCGCATCGTGCCGTTCATGTAGACATCGACGGCGACGATCTTGGCGCCGCGTTCCTTGCGGGCGCGGGTGGCGTGCGTCATCACGTTGACCTGGGTGTTCACCGCATTGGTGCCCCAGATCACGACCAGGTCGGACTTCGCCATTTCGCGCGGATCGGTGCCGGCGAGCTTGCCGGTGCCGGCGATGAAGCCGGTCCAGGCCGGATTGACGCAGATGGTGGAGAAGAAGCCGGAGTATTTCTTGGCATGGCGCAGCCGATGGATGCCGTCGCGCATGACGTAGCCCATCGTGCCGGCGTAAAGATACGGCCAAACCGCTTCGGAGCCATGCGCCTGTTCGGCGCGGATAAAATTCTCGGCGACAAGGTCGAGCGCGTCGTCCCACGAGATCGGCGCGAACTCTCCGCTCCCCTTGGCGCCAGTGCGGCGCAAGCGGCTGCATCAGCCGATCGGGATGATGGACGCGCTCGGCGTAACGCGCGACCTTGGCGCAGATCACGCCGGCCGTGTAGGCATTGTCCTCGGCGCCGCGGACACGCCCGATGGTGTGCTTGCCGAAAACCTCGATCTCGAGCGCGCAGGTCGACGGACAATCGTGCGGACAGGCGGAGGCGGCGATGCGTGGGCGGACGGCCTGATTCATTACGATGGGAGCTTACCGCGTTCCGGTCGCCTCAAACAACGTCACCTTCACCTGCAAACGCCACAGCGTGCCTTTTTACCGCGATCGTCTACGCCGCTGCGGCTTTGCCCTTCGGTCGCACCTCGGCGGTGTAATCGCTCATCAATTGCTGGGTGATGCGGCCAGGCGTGAAGGTCCAGTCGGCGATTTCGGAAACCGCGGTCACCTCGGCGGCGGTCCCGGTGATGAAGCATTCGGAAAAGCCTGCGAGTTCCTCCGGCATGATGCGGCGCTCCACCACCTCGATATTGTGCCGACGCGCAAGGGCGATCGCGGTCGCGCGGGTGATGCCGGCGAGGAAGCAATCGGCGATCGGC
Organism: uncultured Alphaproteobacteria bacterium; assembly: GCA_963832605.1. GTDB lineage: Bacteria > Pseudomonadota > Alphaproteobacteria > Rhizobiales > Xanthobacteraceae > BOG-931. Next base: position 396,608 of record CAWHUO010000019.1, read on the forward strand.
GAGTGGATCTTGCCGTCCTTGACGAAGAAAATGTTGGCGCCGGTACACTCGGCGACGCGCCCCTGCCAGTCGAGCATCATGGCGTCGGCGTAGCCGCGCCGCTCGGCGCGATGCTTGGAGATGGTGCAGATGGCGTAGAGGCACGATGCCTTGGCCAGTGCCGGCGCCGTTCGCGGATCGGGACGGCGATACTCCGCGAGGTCGAGGCGGATGCCCTTAAGCCGCTGGGCGGGATCGAAATAGCTCGGCCATTCCCAGGTCGCGATGGCGAGGTGGATCTGATTGTTCTGTGCGGAAACGCCAAGCTGCTGCGAGCCGCGCCAGGCGATCGGCCGCACGTAGGCGTCCGTCTGATTGTTCTTCTCGAGAACGAGCCGCTTGGCGGCTTCGATCTCGGCAACACTGTAAGGGATTTCAAAATCCATCAGCTGCGCCGACCGCTTGAGGCGCTCGGAATGCTCGAGGCTCTTGAAAATCTCGCCGCCATAGGCGCGTTCGCCCTCGAACACGGCGCTGGCATAATGCAGACCGTGCGTGAGTACGTTGATCTTGCAATCAGCGGTCGGGACGAGCTTGCCGTCGAACCAGACGAGGTCGGGACGTTGGTCGAAAGACACCGCCATGGCATTGTCTCCCTCGGCACGGATGATGGCCCGTTCCGTGCCTTAAGTCTTCGCGCTTTGCGCGGGCCCTTGCGCATAGCCGCGGGCTTTTGCGTCGGGAAAGGACTCCCGCTATGGTCGCATTTACCCTATGAGAGCGCCGTTCGACGCCCGAACAACGTCGCGCTCCAAATGAAACCAAGCACGATGCTGCCGTGACATTGCGCTTTTGGGGGTATCAATCAAACCGAAATATGTCAATATGGCTGACATAATGGTACAGCTAAAATCATGGCCGACATCAGTCTGACAGCACCGAGTAGTTCCCGCTCCGCGACCGCGCCGGTCGAAACCTCGGCCGAAGCGCGAGAACCGTGCTGGGACCTCATCGAGCTTCTATTCTTCGCCTACCGCGACTTCGTCGGCGACCCCGATCAGGTGCTGGAAAAGCTCCGCTTCGGACGCGCCCATCACCGGGTCCTGCATTTCGTCAATCGCAACCCTGGTATGAAAGTTGCCGAGCTGCTCGACGTCCTGAAGATCACCAAGCAGTCGCTGGGCCGCGTGCTCAAGCAGCTGATCGATGAAGGCTATGTCGTGCAAAAGGCCGGCGCCGACCGGCGCCAGCGGCTGCTCTATGCCAGTCCCGCAGGCGAAGCCCTGGCGATGAATTTTGCCAGGCTGCAGACCGCGCGCATCGGGCGCGTGCTCGACCAGCTCGGGCCTGGCGCCCGCGAGATCGCGCGCCGCTTTCTCGCCGGCATGATCGATGTCGAAGACCGCGAACGCGTCCTGCGCCTGATCGCAACCGCCGACCGCACACGACCGAACGGCAAAGACGGAGCCTTATGACGACACTCGCCGCGAAGCCGGCCGATGACGCGCCGCATCTGCTCGTCGTCGATGACGATCGCCGCATCCGCGCGCTGCTGTTGCGCTTCCTTGTCGGCGAGGGTTACCGCGTCACCACCGCGGAGGGTTCACGCGAGGCGAGAGCCAAGCTCGAAAGTCTCAACTTCGATCTCCTTATCCTCGATGTCATGATGCCGGGCGAGAACGGCTTCGATCTGGCCCGCGCGATCCGCGCCGGATCAGCGGTGCCGATCCTCATGCTGACGGCCCGGGACGAGAAGGAGGCCCGCATCGAAGGCCTCGAAATCGGCGCCGATGATTATCTGGCGAAGCCGTTCGAGCCGCGCGAGCTGTCGCTGCGCGTCGGCAGCATCCTGCGCCGCGCCCGGCCGCCGAGCGCTCCGCCCGCCGAATCAGTGCGCTTCGGTCCGTTCGTATTCCACCTCGGCCGCGGGGAGCTGCGCCGCGGCGAGGAGACGATCCGCCTCACCGACCGCGAGCGGGATATGCTGCGCGTGCTCGCCGCCAATGTGGGCGAGACGGTCTTGCGGCAGGCGCTTGCCGGCAACGGTGACGGCGTCAGCGAACGCACTGTCGACGTCCAGGTCAACCGGCTGCGCCGCAAGGTCGAAAGCGATCCGGCCAACCCCGTCATCGTCCAGACCGTACGCGGCTTAGGCTACCGGCTGGTAGCGGCGCCGTGAGCGGCACCATGACCACGTTGGACGACGGCATCGGACGCATCCGCAGCGCGGCGAGCCAGCTGATGATCGCCGCCAAGCGCCGCCGTCGCCGCCGGCTCCATCGCTGCCCCGATCGCCAGCCCGTGGGTGCGCTTCACCCAGTGGCTCAAGATGATCATGCCGAAGGGACTTTATGCTCGCGCCCTTCTCATCATCATCGTGCCCATGGTGGTGCTGCAATCGGTCTTCGCCCTGCTGTTCGTCGAGCGGCAGTCGAGCCTCGTCAACTATTACCTGTCATCGGCGGTGACGCAGGAGATCGCCACACTCATCGACGTCTACAAAACTTACCCGCAGGGTGCCGATCGTGCCCAGCTCCGCCGCATCGCTCAGGAACGGCTCGGCCTCGTGGTCGATTTCCTTCCGGAAACGCAATTGCCGCCGCCCGGCCCAAAACCGTTCTTCTCGCAGCTCGATGCGGCCCTGTCGGACGAAATCCGCAAACAGATCGGGCTGCCGTTCTGGATCGACACCGTGGGCCGCTCCTCGATCCTAGAAATCCGTATCAAGCTTGACGACACGATCATGCGCGTGTTTGCGCGCCGTGCCGACGCCTACGTCTCCAATGCATGGGTCTTTGTGCTGTGGATGGTGGTGACCTCGCTCGTTGTGCTCACCATCGCCATTTTGTTCCTGCGCAATCAGATTCGTCCGATCGTGCGGCTGGCCGACGCCGCCGAAGCCTTCGGTAAGGGTCGTGAGTTGGCGAATTTCCGGCCGCGTGGCGCGCGCGAAGTCCGGCGCGCCGCGGCGGCATTCATGGAAATGAAAACCCGCATCGAGCGCGCCATCGAGCAGCGCACGACCATGCTGGCCGGCGTGTCGCACGATCTGCGCACCATCCTGACCCGTTTCAAGCTCGAGCTGGCTTTGCTCGGCGACATCCCGGAGGTGGAGGCGATCAAGAAAGACGTCGACGAAATGGCGGGCATGCTCGAAGCCTACCTCGCCTTTGCGCGCGGTGATTTGGGCGAGCAGTCGGCCCCGACCGATATCGCTGCCATGCTCGAGGAGCTGAAAGTCGACAGCGAGCGCCACGGGCATCAGGCGACCGCTGCCTTCCACGGCCCGCCGGAAGTGAGCGTACGCCCGGCGGCGTTCAAACGCTGTCTCGCGAATCTCGTTTCCAACGCGGCGCGGTTTGCATCCACCGTCGCGATCACCGGCCATCGCGATCATCGCTGGCTCACAGTGACGGTGGATGATGACGGGCCGGGCATCCCCCCGGCGCTGCGCGAGGACGTGTTCAAGCCGTTCCTGCGCCTCGACGACGCGCGCAATCAGGATGAAGGCGGGACCGGACTTGGCTTGGCCATCGCCCGCGACATCGCGCGCTCCCATGGCGGCGACATCACGCTCGGCGACTCCCCGCTCGGAGGCTTGCGGGCCACCGTCCGCGTCCCGGTCTGACCCGCCTTCGCGTCGTGGGTGAGCGGACGCAGTTCCTACTTCCGCTGCAGGTCGGCCGCCGCGCGGGCGAGGATTTCGACCAGATGCGATTGGGCTTCGGCATCGTCATCGAGGCGTTTGCCGACGGTCTCGCGCAGATGCGCCAAGGCGGCATCGACCAGCGGCGGTAGCGCGCGCCGGCTGTCACGCTCGTCTTCCGCGGCCCGGCGCATCCGCATCGCGCGTTCGCCGAGCGCGGTGAGGCGGGCGAGTACGACATCAGCGAGATGGCGATTGGCGGCGAGGTAGGCGCGGCCTTCCTCGGTGAGGGCGTAAAGCTTTTTGCTGCCCTCAGTCGAGCCGGTGACGTAGCCCGCTTCCTCGAGATAGGTCAGCGTCGGATAGACGATGCCGGGGCTCGGGCTGTACCAGTCCGCGGTCTTCTCCTCGACCAGCTTGATGATCTCATAGCCGTGCCGCGGCGCGTCGGCGATGAAGGCGAGCGCGATGAGCCGCAGATCGCCCTGCGCCAGCATACGTCCGGCGCGGATGTCGTCGGGCCCCATGCGGTCCGAGCCACCATGACCGTGCCGGTCGCTGTAGCCGTGGTCGCGAGAGCGGCCGCGGCGATGGCGGCCGCCGCAGTGCCTGTCACCGTGAGATCCGTAGTGAGTTTCGTAGTGTCCGTGCATATGCATGCTCCTGTCTGAGATATATCTTTAGATAGATCACACGAAGATGTAACGCAAGATATATCTTTAAACGTCATAAAATACAATTATATCAACGGCTTGCCGTATTATGCCTGCAGAGAGCGATGCCGATGTAGGCGAATTGGATCGGTCAGGTCTAGAATGTTTAGATGTTCGCGACCTTCTTCCACGAGCTGAAAGCGGCCGGAGTGCCAGTGACGCTGCGCGAATACCTCACGCTGATGGAGGCGATGGAGAAGGACCTCGCCGGCCGGCGCATCGAGGATTTCTATTACCTCTCCCGTTCGGCTCTGGTGAAGGACGAGCGCAATCTCGACCGCTTCGACCGCGTCTTCGGCCACGTGTTCAAGGGCCTCGATTTCATCTCCGACGCGTTGACTGCCGACATTCCGCTCGAATGGCTCAAGAAGCTCACGGAAAAGCATCTCACCGAGGAAGAAAAGAAGCAGATCGAGGCGCTGGGCGGTCTCGACAAACTTTTGGAAACTCTGCGCCAGCGCTTGGCCGAACAGAAAGGCCGTCACCAGGGCGGCAAAAAATGGATCGGCACCGCCGGCACCTCGCCGTTCGGCGCCTACGGCTACAATCCCGAAGGCGTGCGCATCGGCCAGGACGGCAATCGTAATTTCCGCGCCGTGAAGGTGTGGGACAAGCGGGAGTTCAAGGATCTCGCCGGCGACGTCGAGCTCGGCACGCGGAACATCAAGCTGGCGCTGCGCCGCCTACGCAAGTTCGCCCGCACCGGCGCGGCCGACGAGCTCGATCTCGACGGCACCATCAAGGGCACCGCGAACAAGGGTTATCTCGACATCCTGATGCGCCCGGAACGGCACAACACCATCAAGGTGCTGTTGTTCTTCGATATCGGCGGTTCGATGGATTGGCACGTCAAGGCGACCGAGGAATTGTTCTCAGCCGCCAAGACCGAGTTCAAGCACATGGTGCATCTCTACTACCACAATTGTCTCTACGAGAAAGTGTGGAAAGAGAACGCGCGGCGCTGGACCGACACGACGCCGACCTGGGACGTGCTGCACACTTACCCGCACGACTACAAGGTGATCTTCGTCGGCGACGCGTCAATGTCACCTTATGAGATCGTGGCGCCGGGCGGCTCAGTCGAGCACTTCAACGAAGAGGCGGGCAATGTGTGGATGCAGCGCGTCGCCGCCACCTATCCGTCCTGCGTCTGGCTCAATCCGGTCGCCGAGCGCGAATGGGATTTCACTGAATCGATCCGCATGATGCGTCAGCTTCTCGGCGGCCGCATGTATCCGCTAACACTCGAAGGTCTCGATGCGGCGATGCGGGAGCTGGGGAGATAGGCTGCGTGGAGTTTTGGCCCGCGTCATGCTATTTATTCCTCCGATGAACGTAAAACTTCAAAATCTGCTGGATCGGATCGCGGCCTTGCCGGATGAATTGCTTGGTGAGGTTGAGGAATCCGTTGACGAAATTGAGCGCTGGCGTGATCAGGTATTCCGTCTGACCAACGAGGAGCGGGTGGCCGTGCGCAAGGGCATTGATGCTGCGCGGCGCGGTGAATTCGCGACCCACGAGGAATTGGCAGCGTTTTACCGTCGTCACGGGAGATGAGGGTTCGCATTACGCGCCCGGCACTCGACGATCTCGAGCGCATTCATGCCTATATCAGCAAAGACAATCCGGCGGCCGCATCGCGTGTCGTAACGCACTTGCTCGATCGAGCGATGGCTCTAGCCGACGTGCCGTATCAGGGCCGCGAAGTTGACGAGCCGAATGTGCGTTTGATCGTTATGCCTCGTTTCCGCTATTTCATCTTTTACACGATCGAGGGCGACGAAATTGACGTCATCCATTTCCGGCATACATCCCGCAGGCGGCCATGGGACGTGGAATAGCAACCTATCCGTCCTGCGTGTGGCTGAACCCGGTTGCCGAGCGCGAATGGGAATTCACGGAATTGATCCGAATGATGCGCCAGCTTCTCGGTGGGCGGATTTATGCGCTGACGCTGGAGGGGCTGGATGCGGCGATGCGGGAGCTGGGGCGGTGAACTTAGGACCGGTCACGCGGCGTGGGCGCATCGCCCACTAGACTGCCATCGATAGTGCAGGACGGTCCCTGGTCGGAATTCGCTTCCTGCTGTCCCCATGCGGTACAGCAGGTCGCGACGGCGAGCCAGCATCGTCGATTTGGAAGATGCTCACCAGTTCATCCATGGCATTCGCTTGGCTTTGCAGCTTTTTGGCGGTCGCCGCGTTTTCTTCGACTAGTGCGGAATTCTGTTGCGTGGCGGTGTCCATCTGCACCAGCGCTTTATTGACTTCTTCCACCCCGGTCGCCTGTTCGGCGCTTGCTGCCGCGATGTCCGACACGATGCCGGACACCCTGTTGATCGACGCTGCGATCTCATTGAGCGCCGAGCCAGTACGGTTGACCAGATCGACGCCGTCCTTGACCTCGCTCGAACTTTTGCTGATCAAATCCTTGATGTCCTTGGCCGCCTGCGACGAGCGTTGCGCCAGGGCGCGCACTTCAGTTGCCACCACTGCGAATCCGCGGCCCGCGTCGCCCGCGCGCGCCGCTTCGACGGCGGCGTTGAGCGCGAGCAGATTGGTCTGCCGGGCGATCTCGTCAATGACGCCGATGATGTCGGATATCTTGCGCGATGATTCTTCGATCCGCGCCATCGCGGTGACGGCGTCGCTCACCACAGCAGCGCCGCGTTCCGCGACCTCACGCGTTTCAGCCGAGAAACGGTTGGCATGGTGGGCGTTCTCGGCATTCTTCTTCACCGTCGCCGAGATTTCTTCCATCGAAGCCGAAGTCTGCTCCAGGCCGGCCGCTTGCTCTTCGGTCCGCTGCGACAGGTCGGTCGTGCTGGTCGAGATCTCCGCCGACGCGCTGGCGACCTCGCGAGCGGACTGATTGATCTGCGCGATCGTCGATCCGATGGCCTCGGCGGTGAAGTTGGCGTTCTGCTTCAGTACAGCGAAGTCGCCCCGGTATTCGGCCGTGATTCGCTCGATGAGATTGCCGGCGGCGAGCGCGCCCAGCATTCTGGCAAGGTCGTCCAGGGCGTTCCCGATCATGTCGCACAGCGCGTTGATCGAGCCTCCGACATTGAGGATCACGCCGGTTTTGCCCGCGAGCGCCACCCGCTTGGAAAAGTCGCCGGCCACGGCCGCCTGGACGATGCTGCCGACCGCCGCCTCGAACTGGCTCGCCATCTCGGCGGCCGCCGCCTCGCGCGCGGCTGCCGCGCGTTGCGCCGCCTCCGTCTGCTCCTGCTCCATGCGGAATTTGGCGAGTCCGTTTTGTTTGAAGACGAGAGCAGTCTTGGCGACGTCTCCGATCTCGTCTTTGCGATCGGTGCCATCGATTTCCACGGTATAGTCGCCGGCGGCAAGTTTCTGCAGGAGCCCGACGAGCGCGGTCAGCGGTTTGGTAATGCCGCGGCCGACGACGAAGGCATAGATCGAGACGGCGAAGAGCGTCGCCAAGGCGGCGATTTCGAAGAGCAGCGCCGTATGAGTACGCGATTGGTCGGCTTCGGCGTTGGCATCCGCCTCGAGTTTCGCAATCGATTGGGCGAGGGCGTCAATGCCGGGCTCAATCTTGGCGAACGCCGCCGAGGTATCGCTTTGTTCGCGCGACAACGCTTGGGCCGTGTCGACATAGACCAGAAAGCCGCGCTGATAAGCAGAGAGTTTTTCCACGATGTCGTTTTTGTCGGAATCGGAAAGTACGGAAGCTGTCAGCGCTTCGGCGAAAAATTTGACGGCGGCTTTGTGTTGATCGCGATAGCGGAGGTCGTGCCGCAGCATGTAGTCCTTCTCGTGGCGGCGCATCATGAGCATCAGCTCGTTCAGACCCGCGTTCTTGAATGGCGCGAGACTGCCTTCGATTCCATGGACAGCTTCTCTTAACGCACCTTCGAGACCGGTCCCCGGCGTGAGGCCCAGCTTGTGCTGCAGGTCGACCATCGCCGAAAAGTCCTTCGCATAAATATCGAAGCCCTCGGCAAGCGCCTTAATGTCCTTCGCCAGTGGAACCTGGTCCATCGCGGCCAGTTGCTTCATTACGAGACCAAATCCTTTGCTCGCGGCTTTGGCCGACTAGGATTGCTGCTTGACGTATTGATCGTCCTTGCGCAGCAGAAAATCTTTTTCATGGCGGCGCGATTGGAGCAGCTGGATCAGAAGCTTGTTGGTCGTCGCTTCAACGGCGCTGGCGGCGGCGGCAAGTTTTTGGTAGCGCGTTTGCGTCGCCGAGCCGACGAAATAGATTGCGCCAACAAGCAGCAGGCCGAGAATGCCGACGGCGCCCAGTGAGCCTATCTTGTACGCCATGCGAACGTTTGACGTGTGAAGCATAGCGGGATGGCTCGGGTCGTTTACGATCAGAGGGCGCCACGGTCATCGTGGGAACCTGAGTTAAAATTCAAAAATTAGTTGATCCGGTTAAGAAATTGGCATCAGGCTGCTTTTTGACGTTAACTTAGGTTGCTGGTTTCTGGGCGATGCATGATGCTGCCTCGTCCTTGGTGGCGATAGCTATCAACGACGGTAGCGAGGTGCCGTGCCCGCCGAAAAGCTCGGCTGTCGCAACGCCCAGGGGGGCTGCCAACTTGCCGTCATGCGCGAGCCGGGGCGGCGGGCGTTCTCGCCATTTTGGCTGCGGCGGGCGACGGGTCGTACACAGAGTCTTTCGAATTGCAGAAACGGCGCTATATTGGAGCCATCGTTAACAACTGAAAGGAGGTGATCCAGTGTCTCATTGTCTATCGCCGCGGTCGCCGGCATTCGTGAACTGGATCCTCGCCTCTGCCGAGGTCCTCGCCTAGGTGGTCTAATCCGCCATCGGGCTCACGCGCGTAAGGCAGACAATCGCCTACGCGACCGGGCCACGGCCTGACAATGGAAGGGCTGTCCTTAGGGGCAGCCCTTCTTTGCGTTTTGCGCGGTCGATGCGAAATCGCGCGGCCCGCCGGCAATTGGGAGTAGCGGCGAATGGGGCTAACGCAGGCCCTAACCGGCTTTCGATGTAGCGGTACGCGCCGGCCTCGTCGGCCGATTGTCGGCGACAACCCTCAGCGCCGATGTTCGCGCCTTGCTTTTTTCAACCATAACCTCGCCGGCGCCGTCGATCAGGAAGATACTGACCCCCTCATTCATGGCCTTGGCCTGGCTTTCCAGTGTCTTGGCAGTCGCCGCGTTCTCCTCGACCAGTGCCGAGTTCTGCTGCGTGACTTCGTCCATCTGCGACAGAGCTTTGTTGACCTGTTCAAGGCCCATGGCCTGTTCGGCGCTTGCCGCAGCGATGTCGGATACGACACCGGCGACCTTCTTGATGGAAGCGACGATCTCGGCGAGCGCGGTGCCGGCGCGGTTGACGAGATTGACGCCGTTCTTGACCTGGCTCGAGCTGTTGGTGATCAAACCCTTGATGTCTTTTGCCGCCTGCGAGGAGCGTTGCGCGAGGCTGCGGACCTCGGTGGCGACCACGGCGAAGCCGCGCCCCGCCTCGCCGGCGCGCGCTGCTTCGACCGCCGCGTTGAGCGCAAGGAGATTGGTCTGCCGGGCGATCTCGTCGATCACTCCGATGATGTCGGCTATCTTGTGCGAGGAACTCCTCGATCCCCGCCATGGCGCCGACGGCGTCGCCGACAACGGCACCGCCGCGTTCCGCAACCTCTTGCGTTTCAACCGCGAATTGGTTGGCCTGCTGCGCGTTCTCCGCGTTCTTCCGCACGGTGGCGGAGATTTGCTCCATCGAGGCCGAGGTCTCTTCCAGGCTGGCGGCCTGTTGTTCGGTCCTCTGGGAAAGGTCGGTCGTGCTGGTGGAGATCTCGGCTGCGACATTGGCGACCTCGTGGATCGACTGCTTGATCTGCCCGATCATCGAACCGATCGCGCCGGCGGTCTCGTTTGCACTTTGCTTCAAGGTGGCGAAGTCGCCTTGATAGTCGGCCGTAATGCGCTTGGTGAGATCGCCTGCAGCCAGCGCCGTGAGCATCCCGGCCAGGTCCTCCAGCGCCCGCTCGACATTTTCGCACAACGCGTTGATCGCACCGCCCACATTGAGGACCAGGCCGGTTTTGCCGTCGAGCATCACGCGGTTCGAGAAGTCGCCCATTACCGCTGCTTGGACGATGCCGCCGACCGCCGCCTCGAACTGGTGCGCCATCTCGGCCGCCGCCGCATCACGATCGGCGGCCGCACGCTTCTCAGCCTCATTCCGCTCCTGCTCCATGCGCAACTTGTCGGCCGCCGCCAGTTCGCGATCGGCTGCTGCGCGTTTCTCGGCCTCGTTCCGCTCCTGCTCCAAGCGTAACTTGCTGGCCGCCGCCAATTCGCGATCGGCTGCCACGCGCCGCTCCGCCTCTATCCGCTCCCGCTCCATACGGAGCTTGGCAAGCCCGTTGTCCTTGAAGACCCGGGCGGTCCTGGCGACGTCGCCAATCTCGTCCTTGCGATCGGCGCCGTCGATCTCCACCGCGTAATCGCCAGCCGCGAGCGTTTGGAGCAATGCGATCAGCGAGGTCAGCGGCCTGCTGATGCCGCGACCGACAAAGAAGGCATAAAATGAGACCGCGAGGAGTATGACAAGCGCCGCAAGCTCGAATAGAAGTGCGGTGTTGCTGCGCGTCGAATCGGCTTTGGCGTTCGATTCCGATTCGAATGTCGCGGCGGACTGCGCGAGTGCTGCGATCCCGGGCTCGATCTTAGCGAATGCTTCTGACGTCTCACTCTGTTTGCTCGACAGCGATTGTGCGGTGTCGACATAGGCCAGGAAATCGCTCTGATAGGCAGACAGCTTCTTTGCGATGTCGCTCTTGTCGGACGCCGAGAACGCCGACGCGCCAAGCGCTTCCGCAAAAATGGCGACAGATTCATTGAACTGAGCGCGGTATTTGTCGTCGCGTCGCAGCATGAAGTCTTTCTCGTGGCGACGCATCATGAGCATCAGCTCGTTGAGCCTCGAATTCTTGAACGGCGCGAGTGTGCCTTCGATTCCGTGAACCGAAGTTCGGAGCGCGCCTTCCAGTCCCGTATCCGGTGTCAGGCCAAGCCTGGATTGCAGTTCGACCATCGCCTGGAAATTCTCCGCATAAACATCGAAGCCGGACTGGAGTGCTTTGACGTCGTTCAGCAGTCGGGCCTGGCCTATCGCTTCCAACCGCTGCTGTAGGAGATTGAACGTGTCGTTCACGGCTTTTTTGGCCGCGGCATGAAGCCCGATATATTTTTCATCCTTGCGCAGCAGAAAATCCTTCTCATGACGGCGGGATTCGAGCAGCGCGATCAAAAGGTCCTTGGTCGTCGTCTCAACGGCGGCGGCGGCGGTGGAGATCCTCTGATAGCGCGACTGGATATCCGAACCGATGAAGTAGATGACGCCGACAATCAGGAGGCCAAGGATGCCCGCCGCGCCGAGCGAGCCAATTCTGTAAGAGACGCGAAAATCAGACGTGCGAACCATGCTGTCTTTCCGGGTTCAAAACGATCCGCGAACAAGGATTTGGTGCGTTCGTTTGTGTCTTTGCGCCCTGGGCAGTCGCGTTAGCCCCGTTGCTATCGTGCGGCCTTTTTTGCGCCCGCCGGAGCACAAAGAAAATCAGATTAAAATCAAATAAACGCGTTAAGATTTTGCTAAATATAGAGAATTCCGTTTCGCCCTGCGCCGCGAAGGGGGCTGAAGTCTTGGCGTTTGTTGCGGAAGAGAAGATCGAGCGCAAATAAGCGATGCCAAAGTCCCGAGACCTCCACCATCGACGGATAGCGCGCAGATCCCCTATTCCAGGAGCGCGGGTGGATGCGGTAGCCGGAACGGCTAGGATATCGACAAATTGGCAGTGCGACGGCCATAGGAGGTGCCCATGCCGGCTGAGAAATTCGATTTTTCCGGCACCGATGGTCAAAAGCTTGCCGCGCTGCTGGACCGGCCGGATGGTGCCACGCGGGCGGTGGCGCTGTTCGCGCATTGCTTCACCTGCGGCAAGGACATCAGGGCGGCGCGCCGGATCGCCGAAGGCCTCAAGATGCACGGCATCGCCGTGCTGCGCTTCGACTTCACCGGGCTTGGTGGCAGCGAAGGCGAATTCGCCAACACGACATTCTCCTCGAACGTCGACGATCTTGTTGCCGCCGCGGATCATCTCCGGCAAACGCTCGCGGCGCCCGCGATCCTGATCGGCCACAGTCTCGGCGGCGCCGCCGTGCTTGCCGCCGCGCACCGCATCGCCGAGGCCCGCGCCGTGGTGACGATCGGCGCGCCGTTCGATCCGGCGCATGTTGCCGGCCTGTTCGGCGGCCGCCTTCCCGAAATCGACGCCAAGGGCGAAATCGAAGTGACGCTCCACGGCCGGCCGTTCCGCATCCGCCGGACTTTGCTCGACGACATCGCCGAACAAAATCTCGCCGCGCGGATCGCCAGCCTGCACAAGGCGTTGCTGATTTTCCATGCCCCGACCGACGAGATCGTGGGTATCGAAAACGCCAGCCGTATCTTCATCGCAGCCAAGCACCCCAAGAGCTTCATCTCGCTCACGGGTGCCGATCATCTGCTCAGCCGCCGCAGCGATGATGCCTATGTCGCCAACGTCATCGCTGCCTGGGCCGAGCGTTATCTTGAGATGCCGGTGGAGGCCGAAGCCGAAGAGGAAGCCGCGCCCGGCACCGTCATTGTGCGCGAAACGCGGCGCGGAACCTTTCAGCAGGACGTCATCTCCGGCAAACACCATCTCGTAGCGGACGAGCCGGTGCAGGTGGGCGGGCTCGACAGCGGGCCGGGTCCGTACGATCTCCTGCTGGCCGCGCTCGGCGCCTGCACGTCGATGACGCTGCGGCTTTACGCCGATCGCAAAAAGCTGCCGCTGACGCGGACTTCGGTTCGTCTCCGGCACAACAAAATTCACGCTGCCGATTGCGCCGAGTGCGAAACCAAAGAAGGTATGATCGACCGCATCGAGCGGGTCATCACGCTTGAGGGCGATCTGGATGTCGGACAGCGCGCGCGGCTCGTGGAAATGGCCGACAAGTGCCCGGTGCACCGCACGCTGAAATCGGAGGTCGACATCCGCACGGTGGAGGAAGCGGCGGGCCATTCCGGATAAGTGTGGCATGGCGCAAAGTGAATGTTTGCAATGTGGACCAAATAGAACACCATGCGGCGGGACCGCCCATCGGTTCTGGACCGTTGCGCCAGGGGGAGTCCCTGTTATCTTCGGATCAGGCAGGAAGCGAATTTGAATGGTTATCGAGTATGTGCGTGAGCGAAGCTGCACCAGGAGCCGCTGATCAGGGTGCCGAGGGCCACCTCGGCTTCCTCGCCGGCGGCGGCGAGATGGGGGCGCTCGTGCGCGCCCATAACTGGGCGGCAACACCACTCGGGCCGCCGGAATCCTGGCCGCAAAGTCTGCGCACGACCGTGAGACTGATGCTCAACACCCGGCATCCCATGTTTATCTGGTGGGGGCCTGAGCTGATTTAATTCTACAACGATGCCTACCGTCAGACCATGGGCCCCGAGCGACATCCAAGCGCGCTCGGACAGCGGGGCCGCGAGTGCTGGGAGGAAATCTGGGACATCATCGGTCCGCAGATCGAAATGGTTCTCGCCGGTCAGGGCGCGACTTGGCATGAGGACCATCTTGTGCCCGTAACCCGCCACGGCCGGCGCGAGGATGTTTGGTGGACATACAGCTTCAGCCCGATCGACGACGAAACCAAGCCGGGCGGTATCGGCGGCGTGCTGGTCGTGTGCAACGACGTGACCGAGCGTCACCGGATGGTCGACGCGCTCCGGGCCAATGAGGAGCACCGCACCCTGCTCGCAAATGAACTGAATCACCGCATCAAGAACACGCTGGCAACCGTGCAGGCGATCGCGAACCAGACCTTGAAGGACGGCGTTGCGATAGGGGATGCACGGGCCGCATTCACAGCGCGGTTGATGGCTCTGTCGAGTGCGCATGATCTCCTCACCGAGGAACAGTGGGTCGGTGCCGACTTCGTCGACGTCGTCAGAAATGCCGTTGCCGCCTTCGTCGCCGGTGACTCCGACCGCCTCCGAATGGCGGGACCACGGGTTCGCGTGTCGCCGCGCAGCGCGCTCCTGCTGGCAATGGCCGTCAACGAACTCTGCACCAACGCGGCGAAATATGGCGCGCTGTCGACGCCGAAGGGTCGGGTCGCCGTTTCATGGCAAATCGACGTTCCCAAGCCGGGTGCAGGCCAGCAACTGGTGATGCGATGGATCGAAAGCGGCGGCCCGCCGGTCACGCCTCCCACGCGCAAGGGGTTTGGCTCGCGTCTGATCGAGACCGTTCTGGCCGCAGAACTCGAAGGTGTGGTCACTGTCGCCTACGAGCCTAGCGGCCTTACCTGCATCATCTCCATGCCGCTTACCGGGATCCAGGAGATGAAGCCGCACGCGGCGTGACAGCGTGCCTCGGGCGGCGGCGGGCGTGATGCCGATCGAACCGCCTCATCCCGCCGCCTTGTGCACGCGGCCTCTGGCTTCGGCGATCACTTCCGGAATCGCGGCGTCGTTGCCTGGCGCCATGATGTGGACGCCGGCGACGCCGGGAATGGTGGCAAGCTCATCGATCAGTTCGAGGCAGATGCGGACGCCCTCGCGGGCAGGGTCGGCGGCCTTGTCCATGCGCGCGATGAAAGCGTCGGGGATGATCGTGCCGTGCAGGTGGCTCTTCATCCATTGCGCCGACTTGGCCGAGCGCAACGGATTGATGCCGACCAGGATGGCGAGCTGTCCTGTGAGGCCGGCTTCTGCCAGCGCCCCGACATAGCGGCGCACGATAGCCGCATCCATGCAGAACTGCGTCTGCACGAACTGGGCGCCGGCCGCGAGCTTGCCGCGCAGCGAATTCGGCTGCCAGCCGGCCGGTGGATCGATCGGCAGGTCGGCGGCTCCGAGGAAGAACGCGGCCTTGCCGGCGACCTCGCGCCCGGTCGGCAGGGTATGATCGTCACGCAACCGCTTGGCGGTTTCGAGCAGCATCTTGGAATCGATATCGAACACCGGTTTGGTGTCGGGCTGATCGCCGGCTTTCGGGTCGTCGCCGGTGAGCACCAGAATGTTGCGGACGCCGAGTGCGGCCGCGCCCATCAGTTCGCTCTGCAGCGCGATGCGGTTCTTGTCGCGGCAGGTGATCTGCAGGATAGGCTCGATCCCGGCGCCGAGAAGGATGGTTGCCGCCGCGAGTGCGCTCATATGGGCGCGGGCGCCGGCGCCGTCGGTGAGATTGACTGCGTCGGCGAGCCCTCGCAGCGGCGTCGCCTTGCGCAGCAGGTCTTGCGCATCACAGGAGACCGGCGGGGCGACCTCAGCGGTCATGACAAACCGGCCCGCCCGCAGCCGTTCGGCGAAGGTGCGGGGGAGGGGGGCACTTCCATCGTTCATTGGGCAAACTCGCTGCGCGGATGCGCGTCCGGGAGCAAGAGCGCTTATATGCTTTGTGGTTTGACTGCAATTGCGCGTTTGACCGCGCGTTTCCTGGACAGGAAACGGCTGTGCCGTTAGAGAGTTACCGCATATGAGCGGCGTCAACGACATCAGATCGAATTTCCTCGGCTATTTTGCCCGCGAGGGGCACGAGATCGTGCCGAGCTCGCCGCTCGTGCCGCGCAACGACCCGACGCTGATGTTCACCAATGCCGGCATGGTGCAGTTCAAGAACGTCTTCACCGGCCTGGAAAAGCGCCCCTATACGCGGGCGACGACGGCGCAGAAATGCGTCCGCGCGGGCGGCAAGCATAACGACCTCGACAATGTCGGCTATACGGCGCGGCACCACACGTTTTTCGAGATGCTCGGCAACTTCTCGTTCGGCGATTATTTCAAGGAGCGCGCCATCGAGCTGGCCTGGAATCTCGTGACCAAAGAGTTCGGCGTGCCGGCCGACAAGCTAATGGTCACCGTCTATGTCGACGACGACGAGGCGTTCAGACTGTGGAAGAAGATTGCCGGCCTGCCCGACAGCAAGATCGGGCGCATTGCCGGCTCGGACAATTTCTGGGCTATGGGCGATACCGGGCCGTGCGGGCCCTGCTCGGAGATTTTCTACGATCACGGCGACCATATCTGGGGCGGCCCGCCGGGCAGTCCCGAAGCCGAAGGCGACCGCTTTGTCGAAATCTGGAATCTCGTCTTCATGCAGTACGAGCAGCTGGCCAAAGGCGGCGAGCGCGTCGACCTGCCGCGGCCGTCGATCGACACCGGCATGGGCCTCGAACGGATGGCGGCGGTGCTCCAGGGCACCCATGACAATTACAAGATCGATCTGTTCGGCGCGCTGATCGAGGCGATCGCCGACCTCACCGGCGTCGATCCCGAGGGCGAGCGCAAAGCCTCGCATCGCGTCATCGCCGACCATCTGCGCGCCAGTTCGTTCCTGATTGCGGACGGCGTATTGCCGTCGAACGAGGGCCGCGGCTATGTGCTTCGCCGTATCATGCGCCGCGCCATGCGCCACGCCGAGCTTCTTGGCGCCAAGGACCCGCTGATGTGGCGGCTGGTGCCCGCGCTGGTGCGCGAGATGGGACAAGCTTATCCGGAATTGCACCGTGCGGAGGGGCTGATTACCGAGACGCTGAAGCTGGAAGAGATCCGTTTTCGCAAGACCCTGGAACGCGGGCTTGCCATTCTCGATGAAGCGAGCAAGTCGCTAAAGAAGGGCGATATGTTCGACGGCGTCACCGCGTTCACACTCTACGACACCTTTGGCTTTCCGCTCGACCTGACCCAGGATGCGCTCAAGCCGCGCGGCATCGGTGTCGACATTGCGTCGTTCACCGACGCCATGGAGGAGCAGCGCAAAAAGGCGCGTGCCTCATGGGCCGGCTCGGGCGAGGCGGCGGACGAAGCGGTGTGGTTCATGTTGCGCGAAAAACACGGCGGCACCGACTTCCTCGGCTACGAGACCGAAGACGCGGCCGGCGTCGTGGTCGCGCTCCTTCGCGACGGCAAGGAAGTGAACGCGCTGCAAAAGGGCGAAAGCGGCGCCATCGTGCTGAACCAGACCCCGTTTTACGCCGAATCCGGCGGTCAGGTCGCCGACACCGGCGCGATGACGGGCGAGGGCGTGCGTTTTAACGTCACCGACACACAAAAACGCGCCGGCGATCTCTATGTGCACCTCGGCACCGTCGAGCAGGGCGACCTCAAGGTTGGCGCCGCGCTTGAGCTTAAAGTCGATCACAAGCGGCGCGGCGCCATTCGGCAAAATCATTCCGCCACTCATCTCCTGCACGAGGCTTTGCGGCAGGTGCTCGGCGATCATGTGGCGCAGAAGGGCTCGCTGGTGGCGCCGGATCGCCTGCGTTTCGATTTCTCGCACCCGAAGCCGATGAGCAGCGAAGAGATCGAGCGCGTCGAAGATATCGCCAACGACATCGTGCTGCAGAATGCGCCGGTGGTCACGCGGCTCCTCAGCCGCGACGACGCTATCGCCTCAGGAGCGCGGGCTTTATTCGGCGAGAAATATGGCGATGAGGTGCGTGTGGTCGCCATGGGCGAAGGCAGCGGCAACACGATGGGTTGGTCGGTCGAATTGTGTGGCGGTACCCATGTGCGACGTACCGGCGATATCGGCCTGATCAGCGTGATTGCCGACGCTGGCGTTGCGGCCGGCGTGCGCCGCATCGAGGCGCTGACCGGGTTTGCGGCACGCAAACACGCCAATCATCTCATGCAGGTGGCCAAGGACACTGCCTCCGAATTGCGCGTGCCGATCGATGAGATGCCGAACCGTGTCGCCGCGCTCCTCGACGAGCGCAAGCGCGTTGAACGGGAGCTGTCGGAAGCAAAGAAGAAACTCGCTATGGGCGGCGGCGCCAAGAGCGACAGCGCTGACGGCGTTCGTACTGTCGGCGATGTGAAGCTCATGGCGCGCGCGGTGGAAGGCATCGATCTCAAAGATCTCCGCAGCCTTGCCGATGAAGGCAAGAAGAAAGTCGGCTCCGGCGTTGTCGCCATTGTCGGCGTCACCGACGATGGAAAGGCCGGCATCGTCGTCGGAGTCACTAACGATCTCGTACCGCGCTTCAACGCTGTCGACCTGGTACGCAAAGGCGCCGAAGCGCTCGGTGGCAAGGGCGGTGGCGGACGGCCGGATATGGCGCAAGCCGGCGGGCCTGACGGCTCCAAGGCCGCTGCCGCTTTGGCCGTGATCGAAGCTGCGCTCGGCGCCTAGAGCCGATCTAAGCCGATTACAGCTTGACGATCATCCCGTCCTCGGCGGTCTCGAACGGGAGCTCGGCGCGGCGCGCCAGCATATCGTCACTCATATGCGTGAGAATGAGGCGCTTGGGCCGAATCTGGTCGAGATGGCGTTCGAGCGAAGATAGCGCCATGTGCGTGGCTACCGGTTTGTCGCGGGTATAGGCTTCGCAAATGAAGAGGTCGGCCTCGAACCCGATGTCGATGAGCGAATTCGTCCATTCGGTGTCGCCGGAAAAAGCGATCACCCTACCCTCCGCCTCGAAGCGGAAGCCGAGGCAAGGGCCGGCGCGGTCGTCGTGTTGGACGTGAAACGGGGTCACCCTTAAAGCCCCGATCTCGCTGTGTTTGCCGATCTCCAATTCGCTCAGGAGGAATGGGAATCGATATTCCAATTTCTGGGTTCCGGGAAAGCCCACGTCCATGATTTCAGCATAGCGTGACTTGAGGCTTGGCGGTCCGGCAATGGTGAGCGGCTGCTCTCGTTTGGTCACATAGTTTGCTTCCAGGAGGAAGAATGGCACGCCGCCGACATGGTCGCCGTGAAAGTGCGTGAGGAAGATGACGCCGACCTCGTTGGGATTGATCGCCAGCTTGTTCATTGAAATGAGCGAACTTGCCCCGCAATCAATGAGGACATTGAAGTCTCGTCCGACGAGATGGAAACAGGTATTGAATCGTCCGCCCGAGCCGAAGGCATCGCCGCAGCCGACGAATTGCAATTGCATAGATGGGTCCCCAGGGAGTTGCGATTGGCTTTCGGGCACACTTTGGAGCGGATGTCAGTCTCGTGCCGGATTGACGAACAGTCCGTGACGGTTGTCACATTGTGGCGGTCTGCTTAGCCGAGCCTAGAACGCGTCCAAATGCCTGTCCTCTCATCGTTTTTTTTACTTTTAGCCGATTCAGTCTACGATGTGCAATGTGACGCGGAAGCGTTACCCGCAGGCTTGCGCCACGATCACACCACAAACCGGCGCATGCTGCTTGGGGGACGGCACTCTGAAGGGGGCGCCTAAAGTGTTTGTTGTATCAAATCGTTGCGGCGCGGTGGCGGCGCTGGCGATGGCCATCGCGCTCTCCGGCTGCGGCAGTTTGGATTTCGATACCAGCGCCTCCTGGTTTAGGAAGCCGCTCGACGTGTTCGGCAACAAAGGCGGCTATACTTATTCCAACCTCAGCGATACGCGACTGGACCGTCCGATCACGGCGAACGATCTTGTCGACGCCAACGGCGCCTGTCCGAGGATGGCTGCGCCGGTGCCAACGCCACCCGGCGCGGACAATACGGCGGCCGGAGGGGCGGCCTCGCCTGACATGGCTTCCCTGCTGGGTGGGGGAGTCGCCATCGGCATGAGCGAATGCGAGGTCGTCTCGCGCCTGGGGCAAGCGACTGCCGTCAACCTCGGGCGCAATCCCAATGGCGACCGTAATGTGGTCATGACGTTCAAGACCGGTCCGCGGCCTGGCGTCTACCGTTTCGAGGGCGGCCGCCTCAGTGAGATGGATCGCGTCGAGGAGCCGGCGCCGCCTCCGCCTGTAGCGGTCGATAAGAAGGTTGCGAAGAAAAAGCCGGTGAAGCCAGCGAAGCCGCAACAGCCGCCGAACCCGGACAATAAGACCTAGCCGGCGTTTCGCCCGCGGTCGGAGGGCCCGAAGTTTGTACAAGGAGAGCGGCCGATCTGCCGCGCTGGCGCCGCTTGCCGCGCCGGTTTGCGACGGCTATAAGCCGCGCACTTCGACGTCACATCCGCAATTTCCCAAAGGACAATTTGATGGCGATCGAACGCACATTTTCGATCATCAAACCCGACGCAACGGCCCGGAATCTGACGGGTGCGATCAATGCAATGATCGAGAAAGCGGGACTACGCATTATCGCGCAGAAGCGCGTGATGATCAGTCGCCCGCAGGCCGAGGCGTTCTACGCCGTCCACCGGCAGCGGCCGTTCTTTGGCGAGCTGGTCGATTTCATGATTTCCGGGCCGGTGGTTGTTCAGGTGCTCGAAGGCGACAACGCAATCGCGGCCTATCGCGATCTCATGGGTGCGACCGATCCCGCCAAAGCGGCACCCGGCACTATTCGCAAGGAATTTGCCAAGTCGATCAGCGAAAACTCCGTGCACGGCTCTGACGCTCCCGACACCGCCCAAAAGGAAATCGGCCAGTTCTTCAGCGGCAAGGAAATCGTCGGCTGAGCCGCGCGCGGGTTGCCTTGGTGGTGGTGATCGTCTTCCGAGCCCGAACCTTCAGGTGACGGTGCCGCTTCCGATCTGGGCGGAACTCGGATTGATGATATCCTGAGCCCGATGGACAAGCTGTTTATCGCGCTTCTTGCCTTCGTGCCGCTCGCGATCGGCGCTGCATTTGCTGGCGCCTCGCCGGTTGTCGTCTTTTTCCTCGCCGCCTTAGCCATTGTGCCGCTGGCGAAGTTTATCGGCCAATCAACGGAAGAACTGGCGACGCGAACCACGCCGGCCATCGGCGCGCTGCTGAGCGCCACGTTCGGTAACGCGACTGAGCTGATTATCGGCATATTCGCGCTGCGAGCCGGACTGATCGAGGTGGTCAAGGCGTCGATCACCGGGTCCATCATTTGCAATCTGCTGTTGGTTTTGGGCTTCGCCATGTTTGTCGGTGGCGTGCCGCGCGAGAAACAGACCTTCAATAGGACCGGCATTCTGGCGCAGAGCTCGACGCTGTTGCTTGCGACCATAGCGCTCGTCGTGCCCGCGATTTTTTTCGAGACGGCAGGCGAGACCGCGGCGGGCGCGGTCGAGGGTCTAAGCGTTCTGGTCTCTCTGGTGCTTATCGGCATGTACGGCGCCAATCTTTTTTTCTCGCTCTACACGCACAAGCACCTTTACCTGGAAGCGGCTGGTCGATTCCAGCCGCATTGGAGTATCGCGCGTGCGGTAACAATCCTTGTCATTGCCACGCTTGCCGTCGCCTGGGTGAGCGATATTCTCGTGCGCGCCATTGAACCCTTGGTGGACAAGCTCGGATGGTCACAATTGTTCATCGGCGTCATTTTTGTAGCGATCATCGGCAACGCCGCTGAGCATCTTTCCGCCGTTCTGGTTGCGCGCAAGAATCGGATGGACCTCGCGCTGCAAATCTCAATCGGCTCGGCGACGCAGATCGTGCTGATCGTTGCGCCGCTCCTGGTTATCCTCGGCGCGCTCTTGGGCCAACCGATGAACCTCGTCTTTAACACCTTCGAGCTGGTCGCGACGGTGCTCGCGGTTCTCATCGTCAACGTCATCGTCCAGGACGGAGAGAGCAATTGGCTGGAAGGCCTGCAGCTATTGGCGGCCTATCTGATAATGGCTATTGCGTTCTTTCTCCATCCGTAACTTCAACACGCGTGCGGCGACATTTCATTAACGATAAAACCGCAGCCGCAACTCCGGTTGAGCGCAGTGCTTCCAGCAGAGACCTGCTTGTCGTGACAGCCATGCTTGCGCCGCATTTGTCCGGGTTTTTTTTTACTGGCAATCGGATTTTGGCCTTCCGGCCGGTGCTGTCTTGGCGACACAAACGTTTCGGACTTTTTCCCAAAATCTTGCTTGTGGCGCGGAATCGCAGCAGCTGCACGCGGCGTGCGGCGGCTATTCCGCGTCTTCGCTGACATATGAACTGATTTAGGAGACAGACGATGCAGAAGGGCACCGTCAAGTGGTTCAATCCGACCAAGGGCTACGGTTTCATCAAGCCATCAACCGGCGACAAGGATGTGTTCGTGCACATTTCAGCCGTCGAACGTGCCGGCTTGCGCACGCTCAATGAGGGCCAAGAGGTCGAGTACGAGCTCGTTACCAATCGCGGCAGGACCTCGGCAGAGAATCTCAAAGTTGCGTAAGCGAATGCCGGAAAGTCCCGGATCCTGTAGCCCCCGGTTCGCATCCGGGGGTTTTGTTTTGACGCGAGCGGCGCGAGTGTTCCGCGATTCTGCGTTGGTCAGCCGTCGTGAGGGAATTGCACCCGGCCTTCGGCCAGCGCACGCAAGGCGCGCGGATAGATCCGGTGCTCGACCTCAAGCACTCGCTGCGCCAGCGTTTCTTCGGTATCGCCTTCACGCACCGCGACCAAATCCTGCGCCACGATCGGTCCGGCGTCCATTTCCGGCACGACGAAGTGGACGGTTGCGCCGTGCCGCGCGACGCCGGCTTCGAGCGCACGGCGGTGGGTGTGCAGCCCCTTGAACTCCGGCAGCAATGCGGGGTGAATGTTGAGCATCCGGCCGCTCCAGCGCGTAACAAACCAGGGGGTCAAGAGCCGCATGAACCCGGCCAGGCACACAAGCTCGATCCGGTGCGCCCGCAATTCATCGTCAAGCGCGCGTTCGAACGCTTCGCGGTCTTCGCCAAACGCGGTGTGATCCACGATGGCAGTCGCGACGCCTTCCTCACGCGCACGGGTGAGGCCTGGAGCGTCGGGCCGGTTCGAGACCACGAGCGCGATTTCGGCGGGATAGTCTTTTGCCTTGGCCGCTTCGATCAGCGCCGTCATGTTCGATCCGCGGCCGGAAATGAGTACCGCGACGCGCTTCCTGCTCATGCGCCTTGCCAGGAGAGGTCGAGGCGCCCGCGAAAGTCGACGCGAGCGACGCCGTCTGTGGTAACCACCTCGCCCAACCGCACCACGGTCTCGCCGTTCGCCGTGAACTGCTCGGTTGCCGCGCCCGCCGTCTTCGCGTCGAGCACGGCCACCATGCCGATGCCGCAGTTGAAGGTGCGCAGCATCTCCTGCTCACCAACCTCACCTGTAGCCGCGAGCCATTTGAACACCGGAAGAACAGGCACACGGTCCAAATCCAGCGATACTGAAAGGCCACGCGGCAGCACGCGCGGAATATTCTCGGTAAAACCGCCGCCGGTGATGTGTGCGAGCGCTTTCACCGCCTTGGTGGCGCGGATCGCGGCGAGGCAGGAGCGCACATAGAGCCGCGTGGGCGTGAGCAGGGCTTCGCCCAGACTTCGCTTGGGCTCGAAGGGGGCCGGGGCGTCCCAGGACAATCCGGAGGCGGCAACGATGCGGCGGACCAGAGAAAAGCCGTTCGCATGCACGCCCGATGAAGCAAGGCCGATGACGACGTCGCCCGCCGCCACATCGCTGCGCGGCAGCAGCTCCGCGCGCGGCACCGCGCCGACGGCGAAGCCGGCGAGGTCGTAGTCGCCGAACTGATAGATGCCAGGCATTTCCGCGGTCTCGCCGCCGATCAGTGCGCAACGCGAACTCCCGGCACGCCGCCGCGATACCGGTGACGACCTGCGCTCCGACTTCGAGATCAAGCTTGCCGCAGGCGAAATAGTCCAGGAAGAACAGCGGTTCGGCGCCTTGTACGACGAGGTCGTTCACCGACATGGCGACGAGGTCGATGCCGATTGTGTCGTGGCGCGAGGTCTCGACTGCAATCTTGACCTTGGTGCCGACACCGTCGGTCGCGGCGACGAGGATTGGATCGGAGAAACCGGCCGCCTTGAGATCGAACAGGCCGCCGAAGCCGCCGATCTCGGCGTCCGCGCCTGCCCGTGCGGTCCTGCGCACCAGCGGCTTGATCAATTCCACCATGCGGTTTCCGGCATCGATGTCGACGCCGGCAGCCGCGTAGCGTGCCTCTTTCACGGACCCACCAATCGGCAAAACGACCCTTCCCGGGTGGGGGAGGGATTGCTCGCGCCTCCTACGTTGGAATCGGCGGGTGCGCAAGCGCACGGCACGGTTATATAGTGGGGACACAAAGACGGCGCGCCGCGGCCGGATGTTTCCGGCTTCGACACTTTAGCCGCCGAACTCGGGAAAACCGGGTTCGGGAGCGGGGCGCGCCGGGAGGAAGCCGGGGCGCGTTTTGAGTATCCCAAACCTCATCACATTGGGCCGCATCATCCTGGTGCCGATCGTGGTCTGGGCGATCATCTCGGGAGAGATGCTTGCCGCCTTTGCTCTATTCCTGGCAGCCGGCATCAGCGACGCCGTCGACGGTTTCCTCGCCAAGCGCTTCCACATGACGAGCGAGCTTGGCGCCTATCTCGATCCGTTGGCCGACAAGGCGCTTATTGTGTCGATATACGTTGCGCTCGGGATCGCTGGCGCGTTGGCGCTCTCGCTGGTCATTCTCGTCGTGTCGCGCGACATTATGATCATCTCCGGCTTCATGCTGTCCTGGCTGGTGGGTAAGCCGATGCCGGTCAGGCCGTTACCGGTCTCTAAAGCCAACACCGTGGCGCAAATCGTGCTTGCCACGGTGGTTCTGGCCGAACAGGGATTTAAGTTCGATGCGACGCTGATCTCGACAATCGTCGCCGGGCTGGTCGCCGTCTTGACCTTGCTCTCGATCGCCTTCTATCTCGCCGAGTGGCTTCGCCATATGAATTCGTTCGGCACCGGGCACTGACCGGGGAGGGCGGCATATGCGAAGCTCCTCCGATCCGGCGGCAAATTGCATAAAAAACTTCATGTCCAAAGTACCCCTAGCGGCATAAGTTTTTTCAGTGTCCGTTTGATTTTCCGAAGTTCGCACACGAATAGGCGGTAAACGCATGCGAGCTTCGCTATCGGGACACTGGGTCTTGAGGGTCGCGTCATGCGCATCGAGCGGCAAATCGCATTCTGGGTCGCCGCCCTTCTGGTTTTTGGCGGCCTGCTATGGCTGCTGCACCATATCCTGCTGCCTTTCGTGGCCGGGGCAGCGCTGGCCTACCTGCTCGATCCTCTGGCCAACCGGCTCAGCAAGCGCGGGGTGAGCCGGCTCGTGGCCGCGCTCGTCATCCTCGGCGGTTTCGTGCTGCTGTTCGCGGGGCTGTTCATTCTCATCGCGCCGGTACTCGCAAATCAGCTCTCGGCCTTCATTGCGCATGTGCCGGCTTACGTGCACCGCCTGCAGTCGCTGGTCACCGATGCGAGCCAGACCTGGTTGCAAGGCATCATCGGCAACACGGCGGCTGGCGGCGAGGGGCCCTTCGCCGTCTTGATGAACAAGTCTATGGGCTATCTGACCGATATCCTTTCCTCACTGTGGACCAAGGGCGAAGCGCTCCTCTCCATTTTCTCGCTCCTGGTCATTACGCCGGTCGTGACGTTTTACCTGCTGTCCGACTGGGACCGGGTCGTGGGGGCGTTTGATAATCTGATCCCGGTGCACCAGCGCGAAACGGTGCGTGGGCTTGCGCGCGAGATCAACAAGGCGATCTCGGGCTATCTGCACGGCCAGCTCACCGTGTGCGTCATCCTCGGCACCTATTATGCGATCGGATTGACGCTCGCGGGATTAAGCTTCGGGGTATTGATCGGCGCGGTTTCCGGATTTTTGACCTTCATTCCCTATGTCGGATCGCTGACCGCGCTCGTGGTTTCGTTCGGCGTGGCGCTAGCGCAATTTTTTCCAGACTGGACACGGATTCTCATTGTGGTCGGCGTCGTCCTTGTCGGCCAGTTCCTCGAAGGCAACGTGCTGTCACCCAAACTGGTCGGCGACAGCGTCGGTCTGCATCCGGTCTGGCTTATCTTCGCCTTGCTCGCTTTCGGCTATTTGTTCGGTTTTGTCGGGCTCTTGCTCGCCGTCCCGCTTGCCGCTGCCGCCGGCGTGCTGACGCGTTTTGCCTTAGCGCGTTATCGGACCAGCCCGCTCTACACCGGAAGCCATCCGACTTAGAGTGCGCCATGTCCTCTCGCCCGCGCCAGCTCGCGCTCGCGCTTGAACACGCTGAAAGCTATGCGCGCGAGGATTTTTTGTCCGGGCCGTGCAACGAAGCAGCGCTTAGTCTGATCGACAGCTGGCCGGATTGGCCCGCCAATGCGATCGCCCTGATCGGGCCCGAAGGATCCGGTAAGACCCATCTGGCGATGATCTGGGCCGCGGCGGCAGGGGCACGCGTTATTTCCGGTCACGCGCTCGGCGAAGTCGCGCTTCCACCCGCGCTCGCAACCGGGGCGCTGGTGGTCGAGGATGCCACAATGGGGACAGACGACCGCGCACTGTTTCATCTCATCAATCTTGCCCGTGAGGAAAACGCCTCGCTGCTCCTGACTGCGCGCTTACTGCCGGCTGCCTGGCCCGTCGCGATCCCCGACCTTCTCTCGCGGTTGCGGGCCTTGCCGGTGGCGACGCTGCATCCGCCCGACGACGCCCTGCTGCGCGCGGTTATGGTCAAGCTTGCGGCCGATCGCCAGCTCATCCTCGACGAGGGCGTCGTCGGCTATCTGGCGACACGGATTGAGCGTTCGTTCGCGGCCGCGCGCGCCGCCGTGATCGCGCTCGACCACGAGGCGTTACGCCGAGGGCGTCCGGTTACGCGTGCGCTCGCGGCGGAGATTTTTCGCGACGGCGCCTTGCCCCCGGGCTAGGCCGAGTGTCTGCGTGACGACTTCGCCCAAAGCCGCGAAATCCCGTTTGCGCGGCGAGGTGCGCCGCCAAACGAGCCCGACAGTGCGCGCCGGCTGTGGCTCCGCAAAGCGCAAGAGCTTCACGCGGCTGTCGCGAACCTCGACATCGGTGGCGACTTCGGGCACCAGCGTCACGCCATAGCCATTCGCCACCATCTGCATGACGGTCGCGAGCGAGGTGGCGCCGAGGCCGGCCGGCGTGTCGCGCCGGGTGGCGCAGAACGCCAGCGCCTGATCGCGTAAGCAGTGTCCCTCCTCGAGCAGGATCAGCCGGCGCTCATCGACGTCGGCGGCGGCGACGCGGCTGTGCACGGGCAGCGGATCGGCGGCCGGCAGCGCGAGCAGGAAACGATCGTCGAACAGGTGCAGCGTCTCCATGTCGGCGCCGTCCACGGGCAGTGCCAACATCACGGTATCGAGGTCGCCTCCCGCAAGTTCCTCGAGCAGCACCTTGGTCTGAGTCTCACGCACTTCGAGATGCAATCGCGGGTAGGAGGCCTGCAGTTGCGGCAACACGCGCGGCAAAACATAGGGCGCCAGCGTCGGAATGATGCCGAGACGAAGTTCGCCGCTGAGCACGTCGCGGTGCCGCGCGAAGTCCACCAAATCGCGGGTGGCGGCGAGAATGTGTTCGGCGCGTTGCGCCACCTCCAAACCGGTCTCGGTGAGCGCGATCTCGCCGGTCCGGCGCTCTACCAGCTCCGTGCCGATTTCGCGTTCGAGCTCGCGCACCTGCATGGACAGCGCCGGTTGGGTGATCGCGCACTCCTCTGCCGCCCGGCCGAAATGGCGGTGGCGGGCAAGCGAAGCCAAATAACGCAGCTGGCGTAAGGTGATCATGTCGATAAGTTATACTTATCGACATCCGTAGGCAATACGATTAGACGTAATGGCCAAGCGCACCTAAATACGGTCCACCCCCAACCGCGCCCCCGCACGTGAGGAGCAGACAGCATGCTCCAAAGGGAATAACTCGAAGAAAAATTACAGAGCACGATCGGAGAGAGACATGGACGCAAAGACTGACAAGAGCGCGGGCAAGTGCCCTGTCATGCACACGAACCGAGACTGGTGGCCGGACCAGCTGAGCCTGCAAGCGCTCCACCGGAACTCTTCCTTGTCCGATCCGATGGGCGAGGCGTTCGACTACGCCAAGGAATTCAAGAGCCTCGACCTGAACGCCGTGATCAAGGACCTCACGGCGTTGATGACGAATTCGCAGGACTGGTGGCCCGCCGACTTCGGCCACTACGGCGGGCTGATGATCCGCATGGCGTGGCATAGCGCGGGCACCTACCGCATCGCCGACGGCCGTGGCGGCGCCGGAGCGGGTCAGCAGCGTTTCGCGCCGCTCAACAGTTGGCCGGACAACGCCAACCTCGACAAGGCGCGCCGGTTGTTGTGGCCGATCAAGCAGAAATACGGCCGGAAAATTTCCTGGGCCGACCTGATGGTTCTCGCCGGCAACGTCGCCCTCGAACTCGATGGGCTTCAAGACGTTCGGTTTCGGCGGCGGCCGCGCCGATGTCTGGGAGCCTGAAGAGCTCTACTGGGGCCCCGAGGGGACGTGGCTGGGCGACGAACGCTACAGCGGCGAACGCGAGCTGCAAAATCCACTCGCTGCCGTGCAAATGGGCCTGATCTACGTCAATCCGGAAGGGCCGAATGGCAAGCCGGATCCGGTCGCGGCGGCCAAAGACATCCGCGAAACGTTCTTCCGCATGGCGATGAACGACGAGGAGACCGTCGCGCTGATTGCCGGCGGCCATACCTTCGGCAAGACCCACGGCGCCGGCGATCCGTCGCTGGTCGGTCCGGCGCCGGAAGGCGGAGCAATCGAAGATCAGGGCCTTGGCTGGAAGAGCAAGCATGGCACGGGCTTCGGGGCCGACAGCATCACCGGCGGCCCGGAAGTCACCTGGTCGCAGACGCCGACAAAGTGGAGCAACCACTTCTTCGACAACCTGTTCAACAACGAATGGGAGCTGACCAAGAGCCCGGCTGGCGCCTATCAATGGAAGGCGAAAGGCGCCGCGGCCACCGTCCCGGACGCTTTCGACAAGTCGAAGAAGCATGTGCCGACCATGCTGACCACGGACCTGTCGCTGCGGATGGACCCTGCCTACGAGAAGATTTCGCGGCGCTTCTATGAACATCCGGATCAATTCGCGGACGCGTTTGCCAGGGCGTGGTTCAAGCTGACGCATCGCGACATGGGTCCGGTTGTGCGCTATCTCGGTCCGCTCGTGCCGAAGGAAATTCTGATTTGGCAAGACCCGATCCCCACAGTGAACCATTCACTGGTCGCCGAGCAGGATATCGCTGCTCTGAAGGCGAAGATCCTCGGCTCAGGGCTGTCGGTTTCTCAGATGGTCTCGGCGGCCTGGGCGTCGGCGTCGACGTTCCGCGGCTCCGACAAGCGCGGCGGAGCGAATGGCGCGCGCATTCGGCTGGCGCCGCAGAAGGACTGGGAGATTAACCAGCCGAAGCAGCTCGCGACGGTGCTGCAGAAGCTCGAAGCGATCCAGAAGGAGTTCAACGCCGCGCAGACCGGCGGCAAGAAGGTTTCGCTCGCCGACCTGATCGTTCTCGGCGGCGACGCGGCGATCGAGAAGGCCGCGAAGGCCGCCGGGATCGACGTGAAGGTCTCCTTCACACCCGGGCGCATGGATGCCGCGCAGGAGCAGACTGATGTCCAGTCCTTCGCGCCGCTCGAACCGCTGGCTGACGGCTTCCGCAACTATTACCGCAGCGGTCACCTCATGGCGCCCGAGGAGGCGTTGATCGACAAGGCGCAGTTGCTGACACTGACGGCGCCCGAGATGACGGTTCTCCTCGGCGGCCTGCGCGTGCTCGGCGCGAACGCCGGGCAATCCAAGCACGGCGTCTTCACCAAACAGCCCGAGACGCTCACCAATGACTTCTTCGTCAACCTGCTCGACATGAGCACGCAATGGCAGCCCGCTGGCTCCGATGGCGTGTACGAGGGCCGCGACCGGAAGACGAACGCGGTCAAGTGGACCGGCACCCGGGTCGACCTGATCTTCGGTTCGCACTCCCAGCTCCGCGCCCTCGCCGAAGTCTATGCGTGCGCGGACTCGAAGGAGAAGTTTGTGAAGGACTTCGTGGCGGCCTGGAACAAGGTGATGAACGCCGATCGCTTCGACCTTGCCTGATCTCGGCTGAACGGGCTTCCTTCTGGGACCTCTAAAGCAACCGAAACGGCCGGGGATTCCCCCGGCCGTTTTTACGTAATGGATGTAATGTCGGATCTTAAGATACTGACTTTGGCAGCTTTTCCGCGATGCCAAGGCTGTCGGCCCGGCGCCGCATCTCGGCCCAGACGTCTTCAGACCCGATATCGGCGCGGCGCCACAGCACAGCCAGATGATAGAGCAGGTCAGCGCTCTCCCGGACGATGTTGCGATTATTGTGCTTGACCGCCGCGAGCGCGACTTCGCCCGCTTCCTCAATCACCTTTTGCGCCAGTTTCCGGGTGCTCGAAGCCAATAGCCGCGCGGTACGCGGATGGTCCTCCGCCGTCACCGTTTCCAGCGAGGCGTAAAGACGATCCAGTTCATTGCCGAGCCCAGGAAGCCCGTCCGCACGGACTGGCGGCAGGCGCGCGTCATCGCAAACCGCAATCGGCGCGCTACGCGTTTCCGCCACGTCCCGCTCGTGCGCCTTATCGTTGATGGCGTCCGCGGGCGGGAAGCGCCGGCGGTCACCGTTCAAGTTTTTTGTAGACTCTCATCGCTCACCTCCTTACCGCGCTTGCGGTCTCGGCGTGAGCGTTGGGAAGGGATCGTTAGCAGCGATCGCTTACCATCACGCAGGCATCGACGCCGCGCACGACCTTGATGTTAGCCGGCGTGGCCGACGCGAAAGCCAACGCGCCGATCGCACCGAAGTTGGTACTGCCCATGGCCTCTTTGCCGGGTTTGAAAATCGCTCAGTTACCGTTGCTGACCGACCAGCGGCAGATAGGCTTCCTGGCTCAAGCCGTCAAGCATGAAAGGGCTGTAACCCTTTGATCTTTCGGCTCTAGCGGCGGCACCGATCCGGCTGTTGATCCTTTGCCCTCGTGGAGGCTTGACGGGGCGGACATGGCGCCGCCTTATCTGAGTGGCTGAGAAGTCATCGAATCGTTACCGAGGCCGGCGAGTGTGAGGCTGGAAGAGCAGGGAGCAACCATGGTCGATCGCGGCCAAGCCACCGCTATCGCGCTCGAACCCAATCAGGTGCAGCAACTTGAGGCGCCTGAGCGGCTCGCCGAACCGGCGGAACGGCACGAAGCGTCGGCTCTGGCCGAAAGCCCGGAGCGCTTTATCAACCGTGAACTGTCGTGGCTCAATTTCAACCGCCGCGTTCTGGAAGAATCGGCTAATCGCGGACATCCGCTGCTGGAGCGGCTGAAATTCCTGTCGATTTCGGCGAACAACCTCGACGAGTTCTTCATGGTGCGCGTTGCCGGCCTCCGCGCGCAAGTGCGCGCCGGTATTGGCACGAAAAGCCCCGAGGGATTGACGCCCGCCGAGCAGCTCGTTCGCATTGCCGAGGCGGTGCTGATCCTGGTGCAGGATCAGCAGGCGCAGTGGCGCGAGCTGCGTGCGGCGCTCGCCCAAGCCGGCATCGTGTTGATCGACGGCCCAGATGTCACCAAAGCAGAGAAGTCCTGGCTCGAAGATTATTTCCTGTCGCATATCTTCCCGTTGTTGACGCCGCTTGCCGTCGATCCGGCGCATCCATTCCCGTTCATTCCCAATCTGGGCTTTTCCATCGCCTTGCAGCTCGCACGCGCCAAGGACGGCAAGGCGATGAATGCGTTGATCCGCATGCCGAACCGCATCGAACGCTTCGTGCGCCTGCCGCAGGCGGGAGACGGCGGTGAAGTGCGGCTGATTTCGGTCGAAGGCGCCACCAGCCTGTTTATCGGCAAACTGTTTCCTGGCTACGCGGTGAAGGGGGTGGGCGCGTTCCGCGTCATCCGCGACTCTGAGCTGGAAGTCCTCGAAGAGGCCGAAGATCTGGTCCGGCTGTTCGAAACCGCGCTCAAGCGCCGCCGCCGCGGCTTGGTGATCAGGCTCGATATCGAAGCGAATATGCCGGCGGAGCTGCAGCGCTTCGTGCAGCGGGCGCTCGATGCTGCCGATGACAGCGTGTTCAAGGTCGACGGCGTGCTGGCGCTCGACGAGATGTCGCAGATCGCCAAGCTCGACCGGCCCGACCTTGAATTCGTGCCTTACACCCCGCGCTATCCCGGCCGTATCCGCGATCATGGCGGCGACTGCTTCGCCGCCATCCGGCAGAAAGATCTCATCGTTCACCACCCCTATAAGTCATTCGATGTGGTGGTGGATTTCCTGCACCAGGCGACGCGCGACCCGGACGTGGTGGCAATCAAGCAAACGCTCTACCGCACGTCGGCCAATTCTCCGATCGTCAAAACATTGGCGGAGGCCGCCGAGGCCGGCAAATCGGTGACCGCGGTCGTAGAGCTGAAGGCGCGCTTCGACGAAGAAGCCAATATCCGCTGGGCGCGTGATCTTGAGCGCGCCGGCGTGCAAGTGGTCTACGGCTTCATCGAGCTGAAGACCCATGCCAAGCTTTCGCTGGTGGTCCGCCGCGAGGGTGCCGCGCTCGCCTCCTATGTGCACGTCGGCACCGGCAACTATCACCCGGTGACGGCGCGCCTCTATACCGACCTGTCGTACTTCACTGCCGATCCGGTAATCGCCCACGACGTCGCCCGGGTGTTCAATTACGTGACCGGCTATGCGGAGCCCGCCGGGCTCGAGCGCATGGCCGTGTCGCCGCTGACCTTGCGCAAGCGCATCCACATGCATATCGACGAGGAAATCGCGCACGCCAAGGCCGGCCGTCCAGCCGCCATTTGGATGAAGATGAATTCGCTGGTCGATCCCGACATCATCGACGCGCTTTATCGCGCTTCGAGCGCCGGCGTGGCGATTGAACTGGTGGTGCGCGGCATTTGCTGCCTGCGGCCGGGGGTTGCCGGCCTGTCCGAAAACATCCGCGTCAAATCCATTGTCGGCCGTTTCCTCGAGCACGGTCGCATTTACTGCTTCGGCTCCGGCCACAGCCTGCCGCATGCCAAGGCCGCGGTTTATATCTCCTCCGCCGACATGATGCCGCGCAACCTCGACCGCCGCGTCGAAGTGCTCTGCCCGATCCTCAATCCCACCGTGCACGAGCAGGTGCTCGATCAGATCATGGTGGCGAACCTCAAAGATAATGAGCAAAGCTGGCAGCTCCTTGCCGACGGCTCCTCGTCCCGCATCAAGCCGAGCGCGGATGAGGAACGCTTCAATGTCCAAACCTATTTCATGACCAATCCAAGCCTGTCGGGTCAGGGAAAGTCGCCCAAGGATTCCATTCCCCGACTGCGGCATCGCCCGGAGCGAGCGTGAGCGCGAGGCGAAACGCTCCACCGTTTGCTCTGCGCTGATTTCGACCAATGAACCGCGCCAGGATCGACGCTCCGGGACGTCTCGACTACGGTCCGCCGCTTGCCGTCGTCGACATCGGCTCCAATTCGGTGCGGCTCGTGGTCTACGAGGGCCTCACCCGCAGCCCCACGGCGCTGTTCAACGAGAAGGCGTTGTGCGGGCTCGGTCGCGAGGTGCAGACGACCGGGCTACTTGCCGCAGACGCAGTCGAACAGGCGTTGTCCGCGCTCAAGCGTTACCGCGCGCTGTGCACGACTATGGGCGTGAGCAAAGTCTTGGCCATCGCCACTGCCGCTTGTCGTGACGCCAAGAACGGTCCGGCCTTCATCAAGCTCGCCGAACGCATCATAAGAACCGACATCGACATCCTGTCGGGCGCACGCGAAGCCGAGTTGACCGCACTCGGCGTGATCTCCGGCGTGCATCTCGCGGACGGCGTAGTCGGGGACCTCGGTGGCGGCTCGCTTGAGCTCGTCGATGTTCACGGCACGCGCGCGCGGCGCGGGCTGACCCGGCCGCTCGGCGGTCTCGCCTTGGCCGACATTTCCGCGAAATCGATCAAGAAGGCGGAAAAATTCGTCAAGAAAACCCTTGGCAATTTGCCGGTGCTCAAAGGCTGCGAGGACCGCACTTTCTATGCCGTCGGCGGCACGTGGCGGGCGCTGGCGCGGCTGCACATGTGGCAGACCGGATATCCGCTGCACGTCATGCACGGCTATGCGATCGCCGCCGAAGAGGCGCTTGAATTCGCCCGCCTGGTACATCGGGTTGATGTCGAGACGCTGTCCAATATCGAAGTGGTGAACAATGCACGGCGACCGTTGCTCGCTTATGCGGCGCTGGTCCTCGAATACGTCCTGCGCATCGGCAAGCCGCGCCAAGTGGTGTTTTCTGCGCTGGGGGTGCGCGAGGGTCTGCTCTATTCGCTGCTCAAGCAAAGAGACAAGGAGAAGGACGCGCTGATCGAAGCAGCGCGCGTATTGAACCGATTGCGATCGCGCTCTCCGCGCCACGGCGAAGAACTGATCGATTGGACCGATCGCTTTATGGCCTCCTCGGGCCTCGATGAAACCGCCGAGGAAAGCCGTCTCCGTCACGCCGCATGCCTGCTTGCCGATATCGGCTGGCGGGCGCATCCCGATTACCGCGGTGAGCAATCGCTCAACATCATCGCCCATGGCGGTTTCACCGCGATCGACCACCCGGGCCGCGCCTATCTGGCACTGGCGGTGTTTTACCGCCATGTCGGGCTGGTGATGGACGATGAGCTCTCGCCGCGGCTGCGTGAGCTGGCATCGACCCGCATGATCGATCGCGCGCGCGTGCTCGGTGCGGCGCTGCGGCTGGCCTATGTCGTGTCCGCTGCGATGCCTGGCGTGCTCCCGCGGACGCGGCTTGCGGTGGAACGGCAACGCCTTGCTCTGCACCTTCCCGGCGAGACCGCAGCACTCGCCGGTGAGCGGGTTTTGAGCCGGCTGCGCGGGCTCGCCCGGCTCATCGGGCGCGAGCCTGTGATGCTGATGGGGTGATTATTATCATCGGTTCGCTGGGAAGCGTTGCCAAGGCCGCAACGGTGCGTTTGAATGCCGTGGCGCGACGCTAAAGGTGACGCGTGGGGCCTTTACTATAACGCACGGCGAACCGCGCTGCCGGCGGGCAGCGACAGCGGGGGGACGAAATGGAAAATCTGAAGCGCTTCTTCTTGGTCATCGCCGTGATCTCCGTGCTCAACGGAGTCGGGCTTTTGTTGAGCCCACAGGCCGTGCTCGTCACGTACGGCATCGAACCTGGCGTCGGCGCCGCGCTGGGCTTTCGGCTATTGGGCCTGACATTGATAGAGTTCGGGCTCATCAACTGGTTCGTGCGGAAGTCCGACGATTGGATCGCGTTGCGCGGTCTCTTGATCGGCGGCACGGTCGGTTACATTCTCGGATTTGTGGTCTCGCTCTGGGCCACGCTTTCGCATCTCATGAACAAGGCAGGTTGGGTGCTCGTCGTAACCTATGCGGTGTTGCTGCTGGGCTACCTGTATTCGCTTTGGGCCGGCACCAAAAAGTTTGGAACCAAATAGGCCCGCCGCCTTCGCAAGAAAGATGAGGCGGTCACTCGCGCTCGACTGTGGCGACCTTGCCCTTTTCGATCGCCAGCGCAAGCTTGCCGTGCTTGAGCGCTAGCGCCTTTTCGCCGAACAGTTCGCGGCGCCAGCCTGAGAGCGCCGGCACGTCGGCGGCATCATGGGCGGCGATGCGTTCGAGATCGTCAACAGTAGCGATGACCTTGGCGGCGACATGGTGGCTTTCGGAAATCATCCGCAACAGCACTTTGAGCAATTCGACGACGGCGGTGCCGTTGGCCACTGGCTGCAGGCGCGCCGGGTGCGGTAGTGTTTTTGGATCGCGTGCCAGCCCGCGCGCCACCGCCGCAACGATCGCCTCGCCCCAACGCGAGCGCTCGAAGCCCTTAGGCAGCGAACGGAGGCTCTTGAGCTTCTCAGTCGTCGTCGGCGCCTGCACCGCGATGTCGGCGATGACCTCGTCCTTGAGCACCCGCGACCGCGGCACGTCACGCGACTGCGCCTCGCGCTCGCGCCAGGCCGCCACCTCGATCAGCACGGCGAGCTCCTTCGGCTTGCGCACGCGCGTCTTCAGCCGCTGCCACGCGTTGTCCGGGTCCATGCGGTAGGTGTCGGCCGAAGTCAGCACGTCCATCTCCTCCTGCACCCAGTCGACACGGCCGCGCCGGCCGAGATCGTCGACCAGTGCGTGATAGACGTGGCGCAGATGTGTGACGTCGGAGATGGCATACGAAAGCTGCGCTTCGGAAAGTGGCCGGCGCGTCCAGTCGGTGAAGCGGTGTGATTTGTCGAGCGTGTCGCCGGTAATGCGCTGCACCAACTGGTCGTAGGAAATGGAATCGCCGTAGCCGAGCACCATGGCCGCGACCTGGGTGTCGAAGATCGGATGCGGAATGAGCTTGGCGCGGTGCCACACGATTTCGACGTCCTGACGGGCGGCGTGAAAGACCTTCATCACCTTCTCGTCGGCCATCAGCGAAAAGAACGGAGCGAGGTCGATGCCTGGCGCCAGCGCATCGACGACCACGGCCTCGTCAGCCGAGGCCATTTGCGCCACGCACAGCAGCGGGTAGTAGGTGGTCTCGCGCAAGAACTCGGTATCGACCGTGACGAAGGGGTGGGAGGCCATGCGCCCGCACACAGCGGCAAGTTCGGACGTTGTCGTGATCGGGTGCATTGAGAATGTGATAGTGAACCACCTGCCGCTGACGGCTGAATCCTATCCTAATCCACCGGCAAGTGGCGGAATAGCGCGACTTTCACCACCATGGCTCTCGTTTCAACCGGGCTAATCCGCGATCTCGATATCTAAAACATCGCCCTGCGTCGCGTTAGCCGCCGCGCACCCGCCCCATCAGGATGAACTCCCACGGGCTCGGCATGATGCCGACCGGCACTTCGATGAGGGTGGGGCCGTCGCGTCGCGCAAAGGCGTGCCGCAGCGCCTGCCGCAATTCGTCGGGGCCTTTCACGCGCATGGCCGCCGCGCCGAAGCTTTCCCCGAACGCTACGAAATCGGGATTGGCGAGATCGCTGGCGATGAAGCGACCGCCGTAGCGCTCCTCCTGGATGCGGCGGACATTGCCGAAACCACCGTCGTTGAAAACGACGGTCACCAACGGAATGCGATGGCGCATCGCGGTTGCCATTTCGCTCGCGGTGAACAGGAAACCGCCGTCGCCGGTGATCGATAGTACCGGCACGTCCGGCCGCGCATGTTGCGCACCGAGTGCCGTGGCAAAGCCGTAGCCGAGATTGTCCTGATAGCCCGGCGAGATGTAGGTGCGTGGCCGGTGAACCGGAAAAGCAAGCCGGGAGACGAAGCCGAGTTGCGTGACTTCATCGACAAAGATGCCGTCTTCCGGCAATTCAGCACGGATTGCCGCCAGGTAAGAAAGTTGCGGCTCGAGTTTCGCGAGGCGCGCGCGCATCTGGGCGTGGCGCTCCTGCATCTCCTGCGTACGCGAAGGCCGCCGCGTATTGTGTGCTGGCAGGACGTCGAGCAGCCGGCGCAAAATTGGCGCCGCCTGGCCGATCAGCGCGACCTTAGGCTTGGTGATGCGCGCCGGCTCGTTGGGATCGGCATCGATGCGGATGATCGAAAGATCGCGGTCAAATCCCCAGTGCAGGAGTGCGTAATGCAGGTGGGTGCCGACGGCGAGCACGACGTCGGCCTCGGCCCACAATTCGCGGCCGAGCGGCAGATTGACCGAAAGGAGAACGCGATCATCGACGACGCCGCGGCCGCGCCGATACGACACAACCGGCGCCTGCAACAGATGCGCCAGGCGTGTCACCTCGGCGGAGGCGTCCTGCGCGCCGCCGCCGGCGACGATCAGCGGCCGTTTAGCTGCGCCGAGGCGCTTCGCCGCGGCTTTGATGGCGTCTTCGTCGATCGGCGTGGCGCGCACCGGAAGCGGCGCTTGCGCCGACACCGGGCCGGAGCGCCCCCAGACATCGATGGCGCATTCCAGCGCCGCCGGGCCGGGCCGGCCTGTGAACATCGACTGAATCGCTTTCGCGATCAGGCGTGGCGCCTCCTCCGGTGCGCGGATGCGCGCCGACCAATCGACGAGCCGGGCGATGATCGCGGCTTGGTCGCGGATTTCGTGCAGATGCGACAAGCCGCGGCCGATGGCCTCCTGCGGAATTTGGCCGAACAGCGCCAGCACCGGCGCATTCATGCCGTAGGCGGTCAGCAGCGCCGCCGCCGAGTTGAGAAGGCCCGGCCCCGCCACCACGCAATAGGCCTGCGGCTTTCCTGTCGCCACCGCGGCGCCGAGCGCCATATAGGCGGCGCCCTGCTCGTGACGGGTATGGACGGTGCGGATGGTCGCGGCGCTCCTTGCGAGCGCGTCGAAAAAATCGTCGTTGTGCACGCCGGGTAGCGCGTAGACCGTGTCGAGCCCATGAGCCAAAAGCGCGCCGACGGCGGCTTCTGCTGTGGTCATTCGGGCGGCTGCGGTGCGCCTCTTGCCTGTTCGTGCTTTCGCCATGCCGGACTTATCTGCTGTCTTTTGCCGAACGGGAAGGCCCAACCGTGCACCAGAGCGTTGAGCTGCGTTTCTGACCCGGCTCAAGGCCGCGAATGCTCGCCTTGACAAAGGCGTGCTTGCATGCGCTTTCCGCGTTCCGGTCAGAACAGCACAAAGAGAGCATGTAAGCAGCAATGCACCGCTATCGCAGCCACACTTGCGGCGCGCTCCGAGCGAGCGACATCGGCAGCGAGGTGCGCCTTTCGGGCTGGTGCCACCGCATCCGCGACCATGGCGGCGTGCTGTTCATCGATCTGCGCGATCATTACGGCCTCACCCAGGTGGTGGCCGATCCGGATAGCCCGGCTTTCAAGGTGGCGGAGACGCTGCGCTCGGAATGGGTGGTTCGCGTCGACGGCAAGGTGCGCAAACGGCCGGCGGGAACTGAAAATCCCGACTTGCCGACCGGCGCCGTCGAGGTTTACGTCCGCGAGATTGAGGTCTTGGGGCGTGCCGCCGAATTGCCGATGCCGGTGTTCGGCGAGCAGGACTATCCGGAAGACATCAGGCTCAAATATCGCTTCCTCGACCTGCGCCGTGAGCATCTGCACCGCAACATCATGAAGCGCGGCGCGATCATCGATTCGCTGCGGCGCCGGATGAAGGATCAGGGCTTTTTCGAATTTCAGACGCCGATCCTCACCGCCTCGTCGCCGGAAGGCGCGCGTGATTATCTCGTACCCTCGCGCCTGCATCCGGGGAAGTTTTACGCGCTGCCGCAGGCGCCGCAGCAGTTCAAGCAGCTGATCATGATCTCCGGCTTCGACCGCTATTTCCAGATCGCGCCGTGCTTTCGCGATGAGGATGCGCGCGCCGATCGCTCGCCCGGCGAGTTCTATCAGCTCGATCTGGAGATGAGTTTTGTCACCCAGGACGATGTGTTCGAGGCGGTCGAGCCGGTCATTCGCGGCGTCTTCGAAGAGTTCGGCGACGGCAAGCCGGTGACGCCGAAATTGCCACGCATTCCGTATGGCGAGGCGCTGAGCAAATACGGCACCGATAAGCCGGATCTGCGCAATCCGATCGTCATGCAGGACGTCTCGGACATTTTCCGCGCTTCCGGTTTTAAGATTTTCGCCCGCATTCTTGAGACGAACGCCAAGGCTGCAGTGTGGGCGATTCCGGCCAAGAGCGGTGGCTCGCGGGCGTTTTGCGACCGCATGAATTCGTGGGCGCAGGGCGAGGGGCAGCCTGGGCTCGGTTACATATTCTGGCGACAACGTCCCGCAACTTCAGAAGTCACTGACAATGCGGTGAGGTTGGAGATCAAAAGAGCATTAGATGCCGGGCGCGGCCAAGAAGCGGATGAAATACGAAGAAAATGGCTTCAGGCGCCTGAGGGCGTAGGGCCGATTGCGAATAACTTGGGTGCAGAGAGAGCCGAAGCTATCCGGCTGCAGTTGGGCCTAAACGCAGATGATGCCGTATTCTTCATCGCCGGCGAGCCGCAGGCCTTTGTCAAATTTGCCGGTGCAGCGCGGACGAAAATCGGCGAGGATTTGGGACTGATCGACAAGCACCGCTTCGAGCTGTGCTGGATCGTCGATTTCCCCATGTACGAGTGGAATGAGGAGGAGAAAAAGATCGATTTCTCCCACAATCCATTTTCGATGCCGAACTTGCCGGCGGACGAGTTCCTTGCACTCGACCCGATCGACCGCGAAAAAATTCTTCGTCTCAAGGCGATCCAATACGACATCGTCTGCAACGGCGTGGAGCTTTCGTCCGGCGCTATCCGCAATCATCTGCCCGACGTGATGAAGAAGGCGTTCGCCATCGCCGGCTATGACGAAAGCGTGCTGGAGCAGAAATTCGGCGGCATGCTGCATGCGCTGTCGCTCGGCGCGCCGCCGCATGGCGGCATCGCCCCCGGCATTGACCGCATCGTCATGCTGCTGTGCGGCGAAGAGAATCTGCGCGAAGTGGTGCTGTTCCCGATGAACCAGCGCGCCGAAGATTTGATGATGGGCGCGCCGTCGGAAGCCACGCCCAAGCAATTGCGCGAGCTGCACATCCGCGTCGTGACGCCCGGGCCGTCGTGAAACCGCGGCGGTCTGCATGGTGCGCCAGGCTCCCTTGCCAGTAACCATCACTCTGCCGCGATTTCGATCTGCACGTCGCATAGCGCCGTAAATGCTTGGTCATAATCCGCCTCCATCCTCCGAAAGCGCATCAGCCGCAGAATGAGGCGAAGCTCGCGTAAAACTTCCAGCGAGAGCCGGGTGCCGCAGCCGAAGGCGCTGGCGATCTGAAACGCCTTGCGCTCGGCGCGCCACCAACGCTCGACTGTGGCGATCGCCGCGTCAGGTCGCGGCCGAACAGCATGTCAGCACGCGCGCCGAAACGTGCACGCACTGCGGGGTGGTGCGGCCCAAGCCGCATCAGCCGCTCGACCCGGATTTTGAAGCTATTGACCGCCGCGGCTTCGTCGAAGGCTGCTTCGATTTGCGCGAGCGTCGATGCCATCGTCCCTCTCCCGTGACCGCGCGCCGCAAGGGCGATGCGGCGCGCGCGCTGAAGGTCGCGCTGTTCCCGGGGTGGGTGCATCTCGGTTCAATCTTGCGGGCGCGGTTGCGTGCGCCGGCGATGAATTCATGTAACGAAAATAGGGACGAAAGTCAAGCGATTGTTACTATATCTGTGACGCATCCCGAATCACTGCCCTGCGACGGGGCTTGTGCATTACCCCTGCGAACCGTGCCGGGCGGTGATGGTCTGCGGCTTTTCGTTGAGAGGGGGCGGTGGACTGAAAAACGAGCTTGAGATGTCTATCGGCGGCGCCGCTGCTTTGAAATTGCGTCGTCCTATTCGGCGCTTTGCGATTGCCCGAGATCCAGGTCTTTGCCTCGTTCGTCGGGCGCCGGTGTACCGACTCACGTCGCCGCGATTGCGTGGCCAAAGGCTGTTTTCGTGCAATGGATGCCGAAGTTGAATTATGTTTAAGCAAACTGTGGCGGCACGGCGCATATTTTTTTTCGCTACGGTAACCCAATTTTCAACCTCGGCTGGCAGCATCGTGCTCTTACACAGCTTAGGCCGGGTATGATTTGGCGCCGACGCGTCGGCAATATCCGGCAAGCCACACCGGGACCGGCGCATGGCTCTAGATCTGTCAATACCTGTACTCGTGGTCGACGACTCTGGCGTGATGATTTGCATTGTCCGCAAACTGTTACGGCAACTCGGATTTCTCGACGTTGACGATGCGGGCGCCGCGGCCGCCGCGCTCACCAAAATGCGCAGTAAACGCTACGGTCTGGTGATTTCGGACTGGAAGATGGAATTGATGAGCGGGTGTGACTTCCTTCGGGAAGTGCGCGGCGACGTCGGTCTCAAACGAACGCCCTTCATTTTGATGACGTCCGACCCAGGGACCGACAACGTGATCGCCGCGAAGAAGGCAGGCGTGGACAACTACATCGTCAAGCCATTTGATGCGCAGACGCTGAAGACCAAGATCGAGTGGGCGCTGCGCACCGGCGTTTTAGCTCAATGATAAATTTTCTCGTAATGCATTGATTTTGAATGATAAATTATAGAGCCGGCGTTTGCTGAACCACAGGGCAAATGGGAGCGTCGCGCGCGTGTTTCGCTGTCCGGCTTAGTAAATAAGGCGGCGCCAAACTCAAAACAGCTTAAGGCAGCAAAGCACTTTGCCGACGATCTCCAATTCGCCGAGCGGCGCTTCTTCACTCTGGATGATTCGGATTGTCGGAAATGACCTTTACCCGCGGCGGGCGCGCCGAACGCAGCACCTGCAGGCGCTTGACGACGATGCAGTTGAAGGTGTCGCGAATGGCGTAAAGCCCGTCGGGTGTCGGCGTCTTGTGGCCGGTGTCGACGATCACGCGCTCGCCGGAGACGATGGTCGGCGCCATGCTGTCGCCGGTGGTGTCGAGCACCAACAGCCGCCCAGGCGAGCTGTGCAATTGCTCGCGCACAAAACTCGCGGGAAACAGCCAGCCTTCGGCCTTCAGCGCATCGGCGTGGCGTCCGTCCTTGCGCAGTTCGCGTGCCGGCAGGCCGCCGCCGCCAAGGCCGGCGCGGGTATCGAGTTCCGGCACCTGGCCCGCCGACGGGCCCAATGGCTCGTCGCGGGCTGGCTCCTCGCGCAGTATGTCGCTTGATTCGATGTGGCCGCTCGTGCCGGGGTATCGTCCCCATAGCAGCATCTGCTCCGGCGTATAGCCGAGCGGGCCGGCGAACGGTTTCAAGTGATCAAGCCGCAGCCTGATGTGGCCGTTCTCGAGCCGCGACAATTGCTGCT
The DNA here is from genome assembly GCA_963832605.1 of uncultured Alphaproteobacteria bacterium. Taxonomy (GTDB): domain Bacteria; phylum Pseudomonadota; class Alphaproteobacteria; order Rhizobiales; family Xanthobacteraceae; genus BOG-931. The sequence goes on from CAWHUO010000019.1 coordinate 439,364, forward strand.
TCGAGACCCCCGACAGCCGCACCAGCTCCGAGCGCGACATGCCGCGCGCTTCGCGGGCGTGGTAAAGGCCGGTGTGCGGCGGCGGCTGCTTTGCTCGACGTGCCATGGCGTGATTGTCACGAATCCGGTGTTGTCCCGCTAGTGTCCAAAACGGTGACTTGACAGTCACGTTTCGTGATATTATATTCATAAATGGTGACGCGCCGCAAGTGCGACGCCGCTCACCGCAAGTTTCGAAATCGCCCCGACATCACCGGCGCAGGCAGCGCGGGCAACTCATTGGAGTTGGACGATGCGCAATCAATCATGGACCGCTCACCGCCTCGAGTTGTTGCGAATGCTGTGGGCCGAAGGCGAGACCGCGGTCGCTATCGGCGGCCGGCTCGGCCTTTCGCGGTCGGCCGTGCTGGGAAAGGTGTTTAGGCTGCGTCTACGCGGAACTGACGCGGCCGGCGCCGCCAAGACCAAACCAAGCGCTGCGGCGGGTGGTCAGGGTAAGAAAGACGCTGCGCCGGCGCGCCGGCGACGCGGCGGTGGGCGGAATAAGCGCTCGCAATCCCCGCCGGCGAAACGCACGCAACACAAGACGTTGCTCGAATTGACCAACAGCACTTGCCGGTGGCCACACGGACGACCGGGGACAGACAGATTTTTCTTCTGTGGCGCGCCGGACGCGGATCTGGAGCGTGGCATACCCTACTGCGCCCGGCATATGCGCCGCGCCTATCCGGCAAGCGCCGACGTTGATGAAAGCCATCGGATCGCGCCGAGCATCGTGCCATCCGCACGGGATTCGGTCGTTTGATGTCGGCGCCGAAGCAAAATCCGCCCGAGGGTGTGGGCGAGTTTAGCGACGGGGAGCAATCGCTGGCCGAACGCGCGGCGACCGCGGCGCGCGCCGAATTGCGCGGCGAACGCACCGGCATTTTGGGTGCGATCGGAGCGTCTGCGAAGCCGGTGCCGCTGGCGCGAACGCGGCGCGTGCCCGACCGCTGGTCGCTGGTTCACGTCATGGAAAGGATGGAGGAGGCGTTTCGCACGCTCTCGCGGTTGCCGATCGCCACGCGGCCACGCGGCCATATCAACTCGATGCCATTTTACGTCTACGATCGCGGCGATCTCAACGCGCAGATGGAGACCTGCGAGCTCGAGCGCATGGCGCACTTGCGCAACCGCGTGCGGCTGCCGCCGTCGCCGGCGGAGATCGCGCGCATGGAAGAGGCGCTGCACTGGCCAGCCGCCTATCTTTCCGGTGCCGAATTTCACCATGTCGCGCGCGCGATCAATCTCGGTTCGTTGTGGGCGGCGTTCGACGCCGATGTCGATGAACGCTTGCGGCGGTTGAAGATCACCCGCCGCACCTTCAACGCGCGCAAGCTGCAGGGCCTGCGAATCATTGCCCGCGAGCTTATCCGCCATCGCGTTCCGATCCGGTGAGCGGACGTCAGACCCCCGCTGAACCCGCCGCCGGCGAGGCGAAGACCCGTGCGGCGCTGGTCGCGGCCTATCGCGAGGGTTTGGGCCTTGCCGCCGTGGCGGCGATACGTGGTCCGGCTGGGGCGCGCATCGCGGCGGCCAAACCAGGCATTGACGGTCCGCTGGCGAGTGCCGACACCGTCGAAGCACGCTGGTGGTGCCGCCGGGCCGCCGATGCCGAACAGGTCGCGGCTGCAGCGACGGCGCGGCTGCGGCGTCGCGAAACAAGCGACCGAGACGATGCGGCTGGGTTGGCATGCGATGCCATCGCCGCCGCGGCAGAGCGCCTCGGCATCGCGCTTTACGCGGACGACGAGGTGGCCGCGGAAGCCGCCGCGATCATCGCCCGCATCGACGGAGAGATCGATAGATTGCAACAAGCCGGCGAACTGAAATCGATCAACCGGTCGTATCGAATCTTACCGAATGGAATCATCGGCGCGCGGCGAGAAAGTTCTGCGCTACGCGCAATGGATCAATAAATACAAGGAAAACCTGGTGCGTCAGCTAGCGGCAGCGCTGCGGTGAGATTGAAAATCATTCCGAGTGCGCGACGGTGCGGCCGTGTTTGGTGGTTTTTTGGACGATCGCAATGGAAAAATTTTTGTTCATGAAATTCAAGGCGATGGCGCTCCGCGCGGCGCGCCGGCGAATTCCCGGTGTTTGACAATGCCGGCTTCGTCCGGCATCTCTCACGCGCATGCGGGCCTTGCAGAACTGCGCCCGCCGCTCCCCGCCATCGTCGATAACACGAGACCGCGCCGCCGCCGCCTGGTGACGCCGCGCTTTCGCTTGTCGCGCAATGCGGGACGGGGATGACCGGCACTTTCTTCACAGCAATGCGGAGTGAGCAGGTGAGCGTTCCAGGCAAAGTCAAATTCTACAATGAAACCAAGGGCTACGCGACGCAGCCGGTAACCAATACGCCAATCAATACGAATGTCGCTTGCGCCTCGGTCAACGCGCCGATCATCTTTGAGCCGCCATCGGCGGTGGTCGGCTCGACGCCCCACGTTTGGATCGCGGTTTCTGGCGGCGGTGCCGATCCGAATTGGGGCGGATGCAATGTCTGGCTGTCAACAGACGGCACCACCTATAATCAGATCGGCACCTTCAGCGGGCCGGCGACCATGGGCGCGCTCACGGCGTCGCTGGCGAATTTCACCGGCACCAATCCGGATACGACTGACACGCTCGCCGTGAACCTGGCGGAAAGCGGCGGCATGCTGGCGACGTCGACCGATCTCAACGCACAGCTCGCCATTATGCGCCGATGCACAGCTATTGCCCGGGCGTGGCGCCGACGTTCCTCAAGCTCTACGACCAGGCGCTTTCGCTGAAGTCAGCACTGAAATCTTTGAACAGCCGCCGCTCGCAACGTGTCGGCAATAGCCCGTTCACGGGCGTGGACGCCCCGGCGCAACCCAGATTGCTCCGGTCAAGGAAAGGGTTGCGCCATGCTCCCCACCGACGTGCGATCTCGTCAATGCCGCAGCGGCGACCTATGATCCGACCGCCAAGCCTTTTGTTACCAAGATCGACCAGGCGGTTTGCGCGTTCGCGACCGATGGGCGGGACGGCACGCGCATCATCGCCATCGAAGGCACCCACAACCCGGTGGGCTGGGCGCTCGATTTCCTTGCGCTCGGGATCACCGCGCACGCCGGTGTCAATCATCCGACCCTCGGCTTTCTGCATGCCGGCTTCTACGATTCGGCGATGTCGATCTGGCCGGACGTGCGCAACGCCGCGAGCGCAGGGCCTTATGCGCTGGCCGGCCACAGCCTCGGCGCTGCGCTTGCCTTGCTCCTCGGCGGGTTGTTGATCGACGCCGGCAAGCCGCCGCTGAAGATCGGCGCCTTTGCACCGCCGCGCGTCGGCAGCGATCCGTTCGTGAAGGTCGTCACCTCGGTACCTTACTGCGCCTACCGCTATCGTGACGACCCGGTGCCGATGGTGCCGTTCCGCCTCATGCCGCCGCCGCCGGCGCCGCAGTTTCCCTACCGGCAGGTTCCGTTCATCCAGCTCGGCACGCCGTCATTCGAAATCGACGAGACGGCCGACCACGCCATCGGCAACTACGTCGCCAATGTCGCCGCCTATCAGGCGGCGCATAGCACCTGAGGAGCGCAATGTCCGGCAACTCGATGAGATCAGCCGTGCAATAGGTGCGATTGAGACGGCGATTCATGAATTGCGCCGCCGCGCCGACGAAGATCGCGAAACCCGCGACCGCTGGTTTGCAGAGAGCCGCGCGGCAATCGCCGCGCTAACTCAGAAGCTCGATCGGCACGCCGCCGCTGTAGACATGTTACGGCCGGCAGTCGCGGCGCTGGAGCTTTCGCGCTCGAAACTCGCCACGTTCGCGTCTATCGGATTTGCCGGCGTTGTTGTTCTCGGCTGGATCGTTGAAGCGGCTCTAAAGACCGCGGTGACTTGGGCCTGGTCGCACCTGCATTGAGCACCACGCAAAGAGGTAAAATCGCGCTCTAAACCGGAGCGCTTGCGACAAGCGGCGGCGCGGGCCAAATAGGCTGAGGATCGCAAGAGATGCCTCAGGCCCTTCGTCGAGATTTGAAGCTCGCATTCGCTGTGGTTACGGCCCTCCTCATTTTCTGGGGCGTTCTGGCCTACTTCCTGCTGCCGCTGAGGTGGCGGCATTATGAGCATCAAAAAGATCTCGCCGGGCTCGCAATGATCACGCGCACCGGCGACGATATTCCGGGCGATCCGATCAATGTTGGGCTGGTTGGAGCGAAGGAAGACGTACTTTGCGCCATGAATGCGGCGGCGTGGTATCCGGCCGACCCCATTACGCTGCGCTCGAGCATGGAGATTGTCGGCAGCGTCCTGCTCGACCGGCCTTATCACGGCGCACCAGTGAGTCATTTATATTATCAGGGCAATCGGGAGGATTTTGCCTTTGAAAAGCCGGTCAGCAAAAGCCCGGATCGGCGCCACCATGTCCGGTTCTGGAAAGTGCTTGATCGCGGGCAGGAGGGGCGGGTGGTCTGGCTGGGCGCGGTGACCTTCGATCGCGGCATCGGCTTGAGCCACAAGGACGCGCGGATCACCCACCATATTGGCGCCGATATCGACGCCGAACGCGATCTGCTCACCGCCGACCTCACGGCTGCAAAGGTCGTAAATACTGTCTACGAGGTCACCGGCATCGGTCCGACGCTCGACGGACGCAACGGTGAGGGCGATCCTTACTACACCGATGGCGAGATCAAAGTATCGGTTCTGGTGGCGGGCTGCGGGCAACGCGCCGCGACAACGACAGAACTCGACAATCCACCCCTGGTCGACCTGAAGAACCTTGCCTGGTCAGCGATCGCGAAAAGCCTTCTAACCAATCCACTGTCATCGAACTCTCAGCCGGGCACTACTCCGTAGGCCGGGATCATTTCATCGGAAACGCTGACCACCCCGGGCACGCCCTCGGCCATGGCGATGAGCGCTTTGTGTTCTTCCGCTGAGCCGACGAGCCCCCACAAATGGACAATGCCGTCGCTGACGATCACGTTGCGCTCGCCGAAATCGGTCCAGTCCTGGTCTTCGAGCTGGTCCAGCAGCTCCAGGCGGATCTTGCGGTCGGCATCTGCGCCGCTACCGGCGCTGGCGCCGCTCCGCGCTTGCGACGATGCCAATGCCTGGATCAGGTTCGATCGGCTGACAATGCCGACGAGCTTGCCGCTGCGCAGGATCGGCACCCGCTTGATGCGATGCCGTTCAAGCAGTGTCGCGATTTCGCCCAGAGTGGTGTCTTCGGACGCAGAGACGACATCGGTCGACATGATTTCGGCGACCCGTCGGCCATGCGATTTGGCAAATTCTTCGGCAAGCGTTGAAGCCGGCGTTACCGCTTCCAGCCACCACGGCCGGTGCTTTTCCGTCCCGATCTCTTCCCGGTGCAGGAGGTCCGCTTCGCTGATGACACCGACGACATTTTCGTCGTCATCGACCACGGGCAGCGCGCTGACGTCATAATCGGCGAGAAGCTGGACCGCGTCGGCAACGTCATCGTCCGGACTGACGGTGATCACGTCGCGAACCATGACATCCATCGCTTTCATAAAGCCTCCTGCCTAACGGCGGATTCCGCCCAATCGGCGACGGTTCGGTCGCTCCCGCCACCTTCACCCTGCCAACCTGAAGATCCTTCCCACAAAAGACCTCCAACATTGCAGTTGTGTGACGCGCTTCAGCTCTTGTTGTAGTCGTAAAGCACGCGTCCGTAGGGCAACGTCACGTCGGCGACAAAATGATGCGCGCCGATGATCTTTCGCACCGGGAAATCGGCGACCGGCGCATTCACATGCGGCACCAGGTGCAGCCGCCCCGGTCCAAGCCATGAGCCTTTGACCGTGATGTCGGTCAAATTATAGGCGACCAGCTGGCAGATTTCCGCATGCCCCTCCACGCCGGGAATGATTTTCAGGTTAACTTGCGTCTTTGACAGGATCGCCGTGGTGCGCTCGCCGTTCCCAGCCATGCTTTCGTGCTTGTAGCCCATGGTGCCCATGGCGACGAGCTGTCCGGCATATTCCAGTGTGCCGGTCAGCGTGTCCTTGATGATTTCCAGTTTGGGGTGGGCGTACTTCTTCGGAAAGCCCCAGATCTCCCGGCCGGCGGCGATCGCGGATCGTGTAGATCATCGGCGGATCGTCGTCGAGATACATCTGCACGACGAAATTGGCCTCTTCGCCGCGAAAGCGGCACGGCAGCACCATTCCGGATTCGGTGTAATCGCCGAAACCTAAACTGTCGGGCATCTTGATCCACTCGTAGTGCACGAGCGGCTGATCGACGGGTTCGAGCGGTTCCGGCAAATGGTCGAGCACAACTTGCGGGTCGGTCTCATAGGTAATGACCATGAACTCGCGGTGGATGAAGCGATAAGGGCCGGCCGGATAGCTCGGGCCGCTCGCCGGCATCGACGGCAGCTTCAGAATGTCTTCCCTGCGCATAAATCCGCTCGGTCTAATGGGTGGTCCGGCCGCCGTAATCAAAAAACTCCCCAGACAGCCAAAGCGGAGAACGTGAAAAGATGCCGACAATCTCATGACAATCTTTCATTTTTCATTTTGTCATCGAGTGGTCATCGGCTTTCGCAAAGCTACCTTCTCCAGACCCCCGCCACCTGGGTATCCCGCCATGCATGACCTTCCCGCCGGTCTCAAGGACCATCCCTCACGACCTACGCAATCCGAAGGCTGGCGCCCAGAGCGCTGCGATCGCATTGCGCTCGTGCTGCAGGGCGGTGGCGCGCTTGGCGCCTATCAAGCCGGCGTCTATCAGGCGATGCACGAAGCCGGGGTCGAGCCGGATTGGGTGTCGGGCGTCTCGATCGGCGCCATCAATTCGGCGATCATCGCCGGCAATCCGCCCGAGCATCGCCTGCGTCAGCTGCGGGCGTTCTGGGACATGATCACGGAACGAAAGATCTGGCCGTTTACGCCGGACGGCGACATCTTCCGCAAAGCGCGCAACGCCCACAGCTGCCTGGTGACCAGCGTTGCCGGGCAACCGGGGTTCTTCAAGCCGCACTTTCCCAATCCGTGGATGAGCCTGACTGGCGCGACCACCGCTACGAGCTATTATGACAGCGGTCCGCTGCGCGACACCCTGACCGAGCTGGTCGATTTCTCGCTGATCAACGAGCGACTGAGCCGCTTTTCGGTCGGCGCCGTCAACGTGCTCACGGGCAATTTCGTCTATTTCGACAATGCCAACGAGGAGATCGAGCCGGAGCACATCATGGCCAGCGGCGCGCTGCCGCCGGCACTGCCGATGGTCAAGATCGGCACCGATTATTTTTGGGACGGCGGCATCGTCTCCAACACGCCGCTGCAACATCTGCTTGACCAGGACGACAAGCTCAACACGCTGGTTTTCCAGGTCGATTTGTTCAGCGCGCGCGGCGTGCTGCCGCGTGACATTCAGGAGGTCATGGCGCGGCACAAGGACATCGTGTACTCATCACGCACGCGCTATACGACCGACGTCTACCGCCGCATCCATAATCTGAAGATGCTGTTGGCCAAGGCGCTGGCAAAGGTCCCGCCGGAGCAACGGAGCGACGACGACCAGCGGCGGCTGGACGAACTGGCAGACCTGCCGGAGATCACCATTCTGCATCTGATCTATCAGCAGAAGGCCTATGAGGGTCACGCCAAGGACTACGAGTTTTCCGGCACCTCGATGCGCGAGCACTGGCAAAGCGGCTACGAAGACACCCGCCGCACCCTCAAGCGCCAGCAATGGATGACCATGCCGGCGCAAGGCTCCGGCGTCGTCGTCCACGACGTGCACCGCCAGCAGGAAGATTGAGCGGTGGGGATCAACGGCCTCATCGCAACTGCGCTCGCGTGACAGTGCTCAAAGGGCCGCGAGCACGGCGTGATTGATTTGTTCCCTGCAGCGGGGCAGGGCGGTTAGTTCAACAAAAAAGATCGGGTGAAGGGGCACGGCGCAAACCGTTCCCCTTCTTTTGTTTGCGGGGTGAAGCCGTCTCTCGTAGCCGGCGAGAATCCAGATCACGTCGCCAGTGCTCACAAAGGGGAGGAGAATGCTCGCGTTCGCACAACAGGTCGATTCGACGTGGCCCGCGCGCTTGCGCGCCAAGCCTCTCGCCGCGGTGCTCACGTTGTCGACTGAAGGTCTCGTACTGGGCGCGGGTACTGTGTTGGTGGCCGCCACGACGCCGCGCCGGCTGGGCAGCCTACGAGGTCAAGAGTCGCGCGTACTGGCGCTTCTTGCCGCGGCTTACGGCAAATCCATTGCGCCATCTGTGCTGGGCAATATCGAACGCGCGGCAAACGCCTGGCGCGAAGGGGACAACTGCCTCGCCCATATCCATCTCGGCATACCGGACTGCATCCGCTTCACGACGCACGAGCCGCGGCTCATCGTCTGTTCCTGGCCGACGGCGCACTGCGTGCAGCCGCATCTTCCCGACATCGGCCAGCAAACTCACCCACTCTAAAATCCCCGTTAAATCTAGACTTTTACGGTGCGTTGCGACCGAAAACCATAGGGAGTTGGCTTCTTCTCGCGGCCACGAATCGGACCGCTACGGAGAGACGAAATGAGCCACGACGACAAAAAATGCCCAACCTGCTACGGCACTGGACAACAGGTCGAAATGCGAAGTGTACGGCTTGGAACGCCTATTGGATCACCAAAGCCATGCTCGGACTGCGGCGGTACAGGCTTTCGTCCAAAACCGCCGCAACGGGCGGTCGCGATTAAGTCAAAAATGGGAGAGATAAGGCGAACGCGGCGCGTTTGAGCGTCAAACGAAAGGAGGTCACCATGAAGCTTCGGCTTCGCATGATCTCGACCGGAAAACCCACAGGGTAAACCATGGCTCCGGGCCTCGGACAGGCGAGGCAATCAGCCACTAGGCAACATGGGATAAAGCGGCGGCGACGCATTAATCGCCACGGTTCAAATCCGTAGGGAAAAACGCGAGTGTCCCCTGATCGGCCTCGCACCCCTACCCGACAAATTCCCATATTCGTCGCGTTCACAAGGGAGATCGCTTTGACCAGGAGCGACAAGGGGCGCCTGAGCCGCGTCGCGGCTAGAGGCCGCGGCGGAAGCTGCCGCGCATACCTCCGGCGATGAGCGAGACGAGGAACAATACGATCGCGACGAAAAAGACGATCTTGGCAATGCCGACCGCGGCGCCTGCGATCCCGCCAAAGCCGAGGATGGCTGCGATCAAAGCGATGATCAGAAGGGTGACGACGAGATTGAGCATTGGCTATCCCAGGTTTCCTGTATGAACGCCGAGCGGCGAGTGCGGTTCCGCTGGAGCGGGTAGGAGTGGCTCTACGCGCGGGGCGTAAGAGCGAAGCGTCGCTGGCAATGAGATGAGAGCCGTCGTGCGCATGCCGGGAGATCGTAAAGTGCCGCGTTAAGGGGTGCCGGAAAGTTCCCTTTTACCCTGCTCAATAATTCAACTCGCCATGCCGCCCGCCGCGGCAGCCGCGCACGATCGAGCCAAATAACCTAACATAATCAAATGACTAAAACTGGCATGCGGTTTGCTGCTTTGCAGCAAGAGGGAGCGTTGGCCGGCCGATGTCTCCGCGAAAGGCGTCTCGGCGGGCCCTTTAGGCATTGGAGCCGAGACATGGACTATGTGAAGCCGGCGGACGTCGCTTCCGCCATGGTGAATGCCGGGCGAACCAAGCTCGCGTTATCCCCGGTCGACCTCGTCATCCGCGGCGGGCTTGCCGGCGCCATTTTGGCCGCAGCTACCAGCCTTGCCATCACCGGCGCGGTGCAGACCAATCAGCCGCTGGTCGGCGCGCTGATCTTCCCCGTCGGATTGATCCTCATCGTGCTGCTCGGGCTTGATCTCGTCACCGGCAGCTTCGGCTTGTTGCCGCTGCCCTGGATCGAGAGCGACACCGACGCCAAGAGCATGCTCGCCAACTGGGGCTGGGTCTTCCTCGGCAATCTGATCGGCAGCGTCGTCTATGGCGGGCTGTTGGCGATCGCGCTCACCAATTTCGGCGCCACGGCGCCGGCCGGCGTCGCCGCCAAGATCATCGCCATCGCCGAGGCCAAGACCACCGGCTACGAAGCGCTCGGCTACGCCGGCATGATCACCGTCTTCGTCAAGGCGATCCTCTGCAACTGGATGGTCTGCCTCGCCATCGTCGCGGCGATGACCACCTCCTCGACGATCGGCAAGATCGCCTGCGCCTACATGCCGATCTTCATCTTCTTCGCCCAGGGCTTCGAGCATTCGGTCGTCAACATGTTCATCATCCCGACCGGCATGATGATGGGCGCCAAGGTCACCGTCGCCCAATGGTGGCTGTGGAACCAAATCCCGGTGACGGTCGGCAATCTGATCGGCGGCTTCGTGTTCACCGGGCTCGCGCTTTACATCACCCACAAACCCCGCACTACGGCGCCGGCACCTCTGGCGGCGCCGACGCGGGTGCCGGCGGAATGAGCGAGACCGATCTCAAACCGGCCGGCGCGGCGGAGACCGGCGATTTCAACCCTGAGCAGAAGCGCTACCTGGAAGGGTTCGTCGCCGGTGTGCAAATCGCCAAGGCGGCGAAAAGCGTCGCTGGCGCTGCTGCGCCCGCGGCCGCCGGCGGCGTTTCCAGTTGGCCCGAACCGACCGGGCCTGATGCCGCCGCGCTCAAAGCGCAGAACCGCCTGCTTGCTGCCGGCGGCAAACTCTCCGATCAGGAAAAGTTCAAGCGCGAGCAACATCCGTTCGACACCTATGAGCGGCTAAAGGAGCACGCCGTGAAAGGCGAATATCCCAAACCGCCGGACAATTTCCGCTGGCGGTTCTTCGGTCTGTTCTATGTCGCGCCGAACCAGAACTCATACATGTGCCGGCTGCGCATCCCGAATGGCATCCTCAAGGCAGCGCAATTCGCCGGCCTCGCCGATCTCGCCGAGCGCTACGGCGGCGGCTATGCGCATGTGACAACCCGCGCCAACCTTCAGATCCGCGAAGTCGAGGCGCACAACGCCGTCGCCATGGTCGAGGCGATCCAGGATTTGGGTCTGTGCTCGCGCGGCTCCGGCGCCGACAATATCCGCAACGTCACCGGCACGCCGACGGCCGGCATCGATCCGCAGGAACTGATCGACACGCGCCCCTATGCGCGCGAGTGGCATTTCCACATCCTCAACGACCGCTCGCTCTACGGCCTGCCGCGCAAGTTCAACGTCGCCTTCGACGGCGCCGGCACCATTCCGGTGCTGGAGGACACCAACGACATCGGCTTCCAGGCGGTGCAGGTCAACGACGGCTTCGGGCTTGACGCCCGGCGTCTGGTTCAAGCTCGGCCTCGGCGGCATCACCGGCCACCACGATTTCGCCCGCGACACCGGCGTGCTGGTGCGGCCGGAGGACGCCTGCAAGGTGGCGGACGCGGTCGTGCGCGTTTTCATCGATCACGGCGACCGCAGCCGACCGCACCAAGGCGCGGCTGAAATACGTGCTCGACGCCATGGGCGTCGAAAAATTCTTGGTTCTCCTTGAGGAGAAGCTCGGCCGCAAGCTCGACCGCGCGGTGCCCGGCGCGCTGGCGCCGCGTCCGGCGTTCGACGCACCGCGCATATCGGCGATTCATGCGCAAAAGCAGCCAGGGCTGAACTGGATCGGCGTTGTCGTGCCGGTAGGGCGCATGACCGGTCGCGCAGATGCGCGGCCTCGCCGAAGTCGCGCGCGAACTCGGCGACGGCGATCTGCGGCTCACCGTCTGGCAGAACCTGCTGATCTCCGGCGTGCCGACGGAAAAGCTTGCCGCAGCGACCGAGCAAATCGAAGCGCTCGGTCTCGCCATCAACACCAATGCCATCCGCGCCGGCCTCGTCGCCTGCACCGGCAATACCGGCTGCAAGTTCGCGGCCTCCGACACCAAGCGCCACGCCGAAGAAATTGCGCGCTGGTGCGAGACGCGCGTGGCGCTCGACACGCCGGTCAACATCCATCTGACCGGCTGCCATCACTCCTGCGCCCAGCATTTCGTATCCGAGATCGGGCTCCTGGCCTGCAAGGTGCAGGACGAACGAGGATGCGGATCCGGTCGAGGGCTATCACATTCTGGTCGGCGGCGGCTTTGGGCCGAACGCCGCGCTCGGGCGCGAGCTTTATCGCGACGTCGTCGCCGAGGAAGCGCCGCGCACCATCGAGCGCATCCTAAAAGCCTATCTGGCGCATCGCGCCTCGCGCGACGAGAGCTTCCTCGCTTTCGCGCGCCGGCACGAGATCGACGCGCTCAAGGCCATGGCCGAAGCGCGAGGCCGCCGAATGAGCATGACGCCGCGGCCGCCGATCCCGTCGTTCATTCCCGAGTCGGCGCCGTTCACGCCGGAGCAGCGCACCTGGCTCAATGGGCTGTTCGCCGGCCTGTTCGGATTGCAGGAGAGCATCACGCCGCTCTCCAGCGCCGATGCCGCCAAATTGCTGGCGGGACTGATCGATGGCGACGCCGCACGCCGGCAGACCGCGCCGACGACGACGCCGATGACGGCGCCCCCTGGCACGATCCGGCCATGCCGTTGCCCGACCGCATGAAGCTTGCCGAAGGCCGGCCGCTGCCGCGGCGGCTGATGGCGGCGATGGCGCAGCAGGATTGCGGCCAGTGCGGCTACAATTGCAAGGAATATGCGGACGCGCTGTTTGTAAAATCCGAGAAGCGGCTGAACCTCTGCGTGCCGGGGGGCAAAGACACCTCGCGCATGCTCAAGCAGCTCTATCAGGAGCTCGACGGCGCGCCCGGCCGCCGCAGCTGCATCCGACGCCGCCGCGCCGGCGAAGCCCACGCTGGCCACGCTGCCCGGCCGCTCGCGCGACAATCCGGTCTATGCCACCTTCCTCTCGCGCCGCCGCCTCAACAAGCCGGGCTCGGAGAAAGAAACCTGGCACATCGATATCGACCTTGCCGGCACCGATCTCGATTATGTCGTCGGCGATTCATTCGGCATTTTTCCCGCCAACGACCACGATCTGGTCGCCGCGGTGCTCGCCGCGCTCGACGCGCCGCCGGATTTTCCGATCGGCGGGCGTCCGCTTGCGCGAGGTGTTCACCGACGGCGTCTCGCTGTCGCCGGCGCCCGACATGCTGTTCGAGCTGATCTCCTATCTCACCGGCGGCGAGCGCAGGCAGAAGGCCAAGCGGCTTGCCGCCGGCGAGGATCCGGACGGCGATGCCGCGACGCTCGACGTGCTCGCGGCCCTGCACAAGTTTCCCGGCATCAGGCCCGACCCGGAAGCCTTCATCGAGGCGCTCGATCCGCTGCAGCCGCGGGTCTATTCGATTTCCTCGTCGCTCGACTGCAATCCCGGCCGCGTCTCGCTCACCGTCGATGCGGTGCGTTACGAGATCGACAAGCGCACCCGGCTCGGCGTCTGCTCGACCTTCCTCGGCGGCCGCATCGCGCCCGGCGACAAGATCAGGGTCTATGTGCAGAAGGCGCAGCATTTCGCGCTGCCGGACGATCCGGCAAAGCCGATCATCATGATCGGGCCCGGCACCGGCGATCGCGCCGTTTCGCGCCTTCCTGCACGAGCGCCAGGCGATCAAGGCGCCCGGCCGCAACTGGCTGTTCTTCGGCCATCAGCGCAGCGACTACGATTTCTTCTATGAAGACGAATTCGTCGCCATGCGCGCAGCCGGGCTCCTGACGCGGCTGACGCTCGCCTGGTCGCGCGACGGCAAGGAGAAAGATCTACGTGCAGCACCGCATGCGCGAGGTCGGCCGCGATCTCTGGTCGTGGCTCAACGACGGCGCGCACATCTATGTCTGCGGCGACGCGCTGCGCATGGCCAAGGATGTCGAGAACGCGCTCATCGACATCGTCGCCGAACATGGCGGCCGCACGCCGCCCGAAGCGGTGAAGTTCATCGCGGAACTGAAAGCCAGCGGCCGCTATCAGGCCGACGTTTATTAGGAGACACTGCCGCCGCCGCTGTAGCGGCTGGAGCTCGCGCCGCTCCAGGATCATCTGCAGCCCGTAACGGGGCCGCAGCGTGATCAGGCCTTGCGGCTCGACCGGATGATCGGGTTTCAGATGCAGCCGATAGCGCTGCGCGATGGTCGCGAGAATGAGGATCGCCTCGGTCATCGCAAATGCTGCGCCGATGCAGATGCGCGGCCCCGCGCCGAACGGAATGTAGGCAAAGCGCGGCCGCGCCGCCGTGCGTTCGGGCGTAAACCGCTCGGGATCGAAGCGATCCGGATTCTCCCACAGCGACGGCTTGCGATGGATGAGCCACGGCATGATCAGCACCTCGGCGCCGGCCGGGATGCGATGGCCGAGAATCTCGTCGGCGGCGATCGGCTGACGCCCGGTGGTGTGCGCCGGCGGATAGAGCCGCATCGATTCCTCGATCACCATGCGCGTGTAGCGAAGATTGGCGATGTCCTCGTAACGCGGCGTGCGGCCGCCGAGCACTTCATCGCAGCTCCTCGTGAAGCTTGGCTTCCACCGCCGGATGCTGCGACAGCAGATACCAGGTCCAGGACAGCGCCAGCGAAGTGGTTTCATGCCCGGCCATGAAGATGGTGACCACCTGGTCGCGCACCTCCTTCGCCGTCATGCCGCCGCCGGTTTCGGCATCGCGCGCGGCGATCAAGCGGGCGAGCAGGTCTTTCGGCTCGGCATCGGGCGCGCGGCCGCGCTCGGTCAACAGCTGATCGACTTTCTGGTCGAACTCGTCGAAAATGCCTTCGGTGTGCTGCGGCGAAAGCAGGCGGGCAAGCCAGAGCGGAACATGCAACAGATCGAGCAGGCTCGGCCGCACGATGGTCTGATACTCGCTGACGCCGCCTTCGACGACATCGACGATTCGAATCGGAATCGGAAGAAAACATCGCGCGCGAGATGATGTGCAGGGTCGCGTGCATCATCGCCGCGGCGGCGTCGATCTCGCTTCCGTCCGGCAGCGTGTCCCATTCCGCCAGCAGAGCCAAAGATACCTCGGTCATGATCGGCGCGTAGCCGATGACGCTGCGCGGATCGAAGGAAGGCGCCATGATTCGCCGATGGCGACGCCAAGTCTCGCCCTCGCTGGTCAGAAGGCCGCGGCCGAGGCCGGGCTCCAAGAGGCGGCGGCCGACTTCGGATTTGATGTAATTTGCGGCATTGTCCAAGAGCACGTAGCGGATTGCGCCCGGTTCGTTGATGATGAACATGCGGCGCCAGAGAATGCGCTGGGCGATGATGTCGGCATTGTAATTGTCCGGCCCGTGAGCGGTCAGCGCATTCTCGCGCATCAGGCGCAGCGCCTGCCGCAAATGTCGTCCGACCTTGCGGTCGCGGCACGGCAAGTGATGGGATTTGGCTGCTATCGATGACGCTCATCGCCGCCTCGCAGGTGTTAAGGTCTTTTTCGTTAGGCCGAATGGCTTGCCTACGGACTTGGCCACTATACCAGACTGTTGCTCTTAACAATCGGCGGTATGGTGACGAGGCACCGTGATCTTTTCTCAAAGGTTTGTGAGGGCTCCGGCGGCCGCTCCGTATGCGCTCCGGCCTTGAGAACGACACCATGCGGTTGCTATAAGTCTCGCATGGGGACTCAGGGGTTGCGCAATCGCGCCGGGGATTGCCCGCGAGCTGCCGACCGGCCGCATGGCGTAAGCCTCGCGCTTATAGCGGCTTGCCTCGTCGTGTTGCCGGCGCTCGTCGGCTGCTCCGGATCTTCCAGCTCCTCCTTAGGTGGGCCCGGACCCGCTCAGCAGGCGGCAATGCCGCCGCCTCCAATCGCCGCTGCGGCCCCGCCCGGTTCTGCGGCTGCACCCGGACCCGCTACGGCCGCGGTTGCCCAGCCGCCTGCGGCCCAGGCGTCCACGGGCCATGTCGATTTTCTCAGCATGTTCCGGGATCCGCCGTCGCAAACGACCGCCGGGCCATTCGCCGCCGCGCACGCAGGAATCGCAAACGCCGCCAGGAACAACGCACAGATCGAGATTTTCATCACTGCTGCCCCTTTGCGTCGGGATCGTGCGCGGGCGGCGGCAGGATCGGCGGCCGGTCCGTGGACGTTTCCTTCTTCTGCACTTCCATCTCGGAAATCAGCATGGCGGGCGCGACGGCGGAAACCGGCACGCGAGCCCGATTCTGCGCCGCAGTAACCATTGAAAATTTCCGTCTGTGTCGCCCGTGGCTACGATTTTGGTCAGCGAGACGAGTGGCGTGCCGACGATATCCACCCCGCGCACGAGCTCGTCCGGACGGCCATCCGGGAACACTTTGTAAACCACCAGCGGCTGCACCTGAAACGCCTGCGGCTTGCCGCGGCCGGTGAACGTGAATCCGCCGGCGATATCGTCAATCAGCAGGCCGAACGGCTTGTTCTGCTGCTTGATCAGCTCGATCAGCTTGGCGCGGAGCTGCGCGTCGGTCATCGTGTTGGTGCTGGAGACGATCAAATTGCCCTGGCGCGCGATCGGAGCGTAGCCCAGCTGGCGGCGTCCGTGGCCGTTCGAATGCGGGATATTGACCAGCGGCGAGCGCGACATCAGGAAAGTCTTCAGCACGCCGTTGATCCACCAGATGCACGTCCTGCGCCGGCACGCCCTCATCGTCATACGGGTAGTAGCCGAGCAGCATCTGGCCGTCGAGGGTCTTCTCGGTGGGATCGTCCTTGATCGAAATGAAATCGGGCAAAATCTGCTCGCCGATCTTGCTGGTGAACGTCTGGCCTTCGTTGATGTCCTTCTGGCGGAATCCTTCGGCGCGATGGCCGAAAACTTCGTGGAAAAGACGGCGGCGGCGCGGCCGGTGAGCAGCGCGGGCCCGGCATAGGGATCGACGAGCGGCGCTTTATCGAGCGCCTCGGTTTCTTCGATCATGCTTGTGAATGCTGGCGAAGACGTCTTCTCGCTCGGCGCGTCCTTCGGATCGAGCCAGTCGAAATTGGCGTAGCGGTCGATGTCCATGCCGTCCGGGGCTTTGCTCTGCACGAAGAGTTCGAGCCGGTAGTGAATCTGGCCAAACACCAGCTTCGTTCCTTCGGTATTCACCTGATATTGATTCGTCGCCTAGCGCCGTGAACGTGGCGATCGAATTCAGCACGGCGGGCGACTTGCTGAACGCGGCCGTGTATCTCCTCACGCGCTCTTCCCACGGCTTGCGGTCCACGTGAATTTCAACGCGCGGGCCGATATACGTCTGCGGCGGTTCGTGCGAAAAATCCGGCGGCCGCGCCTTCAGCCGTCTGCACCTGCACTTGCTCGCTGGTCTTTACCTTGATCAGGGCTTGCGACGGCGGCGCGGTACTGCTGGTCGGTTTCGCGCCAGATTTCGCGCCGCAGCACGGGAATGTCGTCATCGAGGACGCGGACGTGCCCGGGCTGGTCCAGCTGGGCTGCTGGTTCGGCAGCTTGTGCGTGTCGTCGAGTTGATAGCTGCCGACTCGCGTCTGCACCTCGAGCCAGCGCCCGCGATCGTCCGTGCTCGAAAGCAGCGCGCCGTTCGATCCCGAGACCTCTGACGTATTGGCGGTCGGAAATCGTGTAGCTGATGAAGTAGGCGGGCGGATCGGCCTTGGAGAGCGTGGCCATCGACCGGTCGAGCTCGTCCTGCATTGCCGTCAGCACAGCGGGTTGCGCGTCCGCCGGCTTGGCCGGAGAACGGTTGGCTGCGAAGCACGTCCAGGCCATGGCCAGCAGCGCCGTGGCGGTAAGACAGATTCTGCGTCTATATTTGCTTTTCATGATTGCGCAAAGTCCAACAGTTTAAGATAGGATGGCCGTTTCCCAAATGAAAAGCCGGGAGGGTGAGTGACTTCCCGGCTGGAATGGGACGATCTCGCGCGAGTGTTGGTTACCGGATTTACGCGCGGGCTGGGCACGAAGGAGAGTTAGATGCGCGCGCTCGTCGTTAGGCGGTATGGGCCGCCCGAAGTTTTCGAACTTCAGCAAATGCCCGATCCCGCAGCCGAAGGCGGGCGAGGTGCTGATCCGCGTGAAAGCCATCGGCGTCAACTTCGCCGACCTCTGCAGCGCATGGGAATCTATCCCGGCACGCCCAAGCCGCCTTTTGTCGCCGGGCTCGAAATCGCGGGCGTGGTGGAAAAAACCGCTGCCGGAGCAAAGGCCGGCGACGAGGGCGAACCCCTTCGCGTCGGGCGACGCCGTGACGGCTCTTCCCGATTTCAACGCTTACGCGGAATGGGCTGCCGTGCCTGCGACGCAGGCGTATCGCTTGCCGCCCGGCATGCGGTTCGAGGATGGCGCCGCGATCCCCGTGAATTACCTGACCGCGTATCACGCGATGTTCACGATGGGCAATCTGCAGCCGGGCGATCGCATCCTGATTCATGGCGCGGCGGGCGGCGTGGGAATCGCGGCGGTGCAACTGGCGCGCGCCCGCGGCCTGGTCGTCTTCGGCACGGCGGGACCGGCCAAGCAGGAATATCTGCGCAAAATCGGCGTGGACCATGCCGATCGACTACGAAAAAAGCGATTTCGTCGAGGTGGTGCGCAAATACGCGCCCGACGGCATCGAAATGGTGATGGACCCGATCGGCGGAAAATCCTTTTCGCGCAGCTACGAGTGCCTGGGGCCCGCGGCCGGCTGGTGGTCTACGGCTTTTCGGCTGGGGCGAGTCCAGACGGAAAACGAAGCCGGCTGCGGCTTGCCCGCGCGTATCTCGAAACCCCGCGCTTTCATCCGCTGAAGCTGATGGAGAAGAATGCGGCTGTGATCGGCGTGAACCTCGGGCGCGTGCGCTCGCGCGGCTCGTTGCTGCGCAAGGAACTCGAAGAGATTTTCCGCCTGTACGCCGATGGCAAAATCAAACCCGTCATCAGCAAGACCTTCCTCCTCGAGCAGGCCGCCGACGCCCATCAGTACATCCACGACCGCAAGAATATCGGCAAAGTGATCCTGTCCGTTCGCTAGAACAGGCGGCGAATTCGCGCTAGTTTGCAGCGATCGTCTGCGAGGGCTTCACCCCAGAAATAGGCAATCCCAAATCTTCTATTGTAGGAGCGCTGCTTGCCGCACCCTTTTCGGCGCACGTGCCGGCAGGATACTAGAGCCACTCGCCTTGCGCCTCGCCTTCGCCTGTTTGCCAGTTCGCACACCCGCACCATCGAAAGTTGCGGCTGGCCAACCGGTGTGGTGCCATAGAAGCAGCGAAACACGAGGTGGCTTATGCGAGGTTTGGGCAGCGTAATCGGGCTCTTGGTCGTGGCGCTGATCGCCCTGATGGTCTACAAGTACTTTCTTAGGTCGGACCAATCTGCCGGCGCAACCACGCCGGTGCAAACGATCGATGCGGTCGGCGCGCAAAACGATCTGATCGCCATCGCGCAGGCCGAGCGAATGTACCAGGTCCAAAACGGCAAGTACGCTTCGCTCGACGAACTCCTCTCCGACGGCTCGATGCAGATGCACAGACCCAGCCGCGAGGGCTACGCGTACGACGTGGACGCGTCCGAGCAAAGCTTCGTCGCGACGGCGCGCTGCACATCGCCTCCGCTTCCCGGCTGCCACAACTATTCCGTCGGTCCGACGATGACCGTTCAGATCGCGCCCTGACCGCTCGCGCTCACGGCCGCAAGTCGCCGGCTCGTCTCGACGGCGGCGCGAGACGCGCGACGCAGCACCGCGTCGGCCTGCCGGGTGATCGCGCGCTCCAAAGAAATCGAATCGTAGGCACTTCGGCCGGCTTGCCTTCTTTCGTCGAGCAGGACGATCAAGGTGTCCATCGGGTCGGGGCGCGGTATTTGGCGACGCACGATGCCCAATCCTAACTCCGTGCTTACTCGCGCGGCAAGGCGATCCCTCGTGTACCCTCCCCGGCGCTCCGCGAGCGTGCCAATCATTGTCCGCCCGTTCGTGCCGGGTGTAGTATTGGCGCCGCATAGGGTAAGTGCACCGAAATTCGGCTCGGGTCGGCTAACTGTCGGACCGGGGGGAAACATGCCAAAGGACCTGACACGTAGAGAATTGATGCGTCGCTCGATTGCCGCAGGCGGGTTGTTCGCGGCCGGATCGCTGATGCCTGGTTTCATGGACGCTGGCTGATCAAGCTTCAGGGCGACACTCGACCGCCGCTTCGAGCACACGGAAGGACCGGTCGAACGGAACCCAGGGTCCCCGCGCGGTGTCGGCGGCAAGGTCGTGCAGCCGCGTAAGGCGACGTGCCGGTTCTGCACAAGACAAGCGTCCTGGTCGTCGGAGGCGGTCCGGCGGGAACGGCAGCCGCCTTTTCGCCAAGCGGCTGGGCGTCGACGTCACTCTGGTGGAAAGGTACGGATATCTCGGAGGGCTGGCAACCGGCGGCCTCGTGCCTCGGAATTTTTCCGCTCTACAACCGCGAGAACAAGCAGGTCATCTTCGGCATCGGCCAAGAGTTCATGAACAAGCTCGACGTGCTCAAGTACGGCATCATCGATCGCAACAGGGCGCCCGTTTACCCGACGATCGACGCGGAGGCATTCAAATATCTGCTGGCCAGCATGGTGCCTCGATTCAGGGGTCACGGCTTACCTCGATTGCTGGGGCGTCGACGCCATCGTCGATTCCAAAGGCGCCGTGCGCGGCGCCGTTTTCGAGAGCAAGTCGGGACGGCAGGCAATTCTCGCCGATATCGTGATCGATGCTTCGGGAGACGGCGACATTTACGCGGCCGCAGGCGCGGCTTTCGATAAAGTCAAAACCAACATCGGTCTGATCAGCCGAATCGGAAACATCGATGAAGTCGATATGGCCCCGGGACGAGGATCGGAAGATCCGACCAAGCCTTCCATTGGGAGGCCCGATGAAGGAGGTAGGCCTTCGAAGGGACGGGTGAACGACTTCAGCGGTCACGCCGGAAACTCCACGCCCGCGCCCCATGTGAACTGGCTCAACATGAGAGGGCCGGTCGGCGATGCTCTGGACATCTCGGATCTCACCGAGTTCGAACTCAAACATCGCATCGGAACCTGGGGTAATGTCGAGAAGCTCCGTCAAAAGGCGGGGAACGAACAGGTCTACCTGACCGAAACCGCCCCTCAACTAGGCGTGCGGCTCAGCCGGCTCCTGGACGGCGTCAAGAAACTCAAAGTGGACGAAATCCGCAACGGCGCCACCTTCAGAGATGTCATCGGCTACTCCGGCGCCTACGCGAATGCTCCCGCGTTCCAGATTCCCTACGGCTCGCTCGTTCCCGCGAAGGTCGAAAACGTTCTCGCTGCCGGGCGATGCATATCGGCCGAATTCGACGTTGCGGATATCACTCGGCTCATTCCGGTTTGCTGGGTCACGGGACAAGCTGCGGGCCTGGCCGCGGCGTTGTGCATCCAGAATAATTGCAAGCCTCGCAACGTGAATGTAGCGAAGCTGCAAGACCTGCTTCATCAGCAGGGGGCGTATTTGGGATGACGTTTCTCCATCGCGTTCCGCGGCGAGTGATTCAGCTGACTTGCTTTGTCGGCGCGGTCGTGCTGGTTTGGCCGTTGCTCCCGTGGGTGGCAGCGCCACGATTTTTCCAGCAAGTGAGTCCGTTCGTCGCCCTCTCTTCGAGCATCGCCGCGCGTTCCGTCGGTGTAGGAGCGATCCTGGCGCTGATCGTAGCCGTCGCGAGTTCATTCAAGAAGCGGTGGTTCTGCCTGTATCTCTGTCCCACCGGTTTCCTGCTCGAAAACACTTCACGCGTGGGTTTGCGCAAGACGCGGTGGTGGAGCAAGCTGCCCCCGGTTGGCCGATACGTAGCGATTCTCACTCTCGTGGGCGCCGTGGCGGGATATCCGGTGCTGCTGTGGATGGACCCTCTGTGCATTTTCAGCAGCCCGTTCGCCCTGAACAAGGCGACGAATCCAGTATCGGTGTTTCTCGTCTGCCTCGGTCTGGGCGTTTTGGTGGGAGGCACTTTTGTTTTTGGCATGGCCTGGTGCGTCCGCATCTGCCCTCTTAGCGGACTTCAGGACATGCTGTTTTACGCAAGGAAAGCCCTGTGGACCAGATTGAAGTCGAGTGCGTCCTCGCAGAAGTCGCCCGACGCCCGTCGAGCATTCTTCGCCGGCGCGGGAGGCGTGCTCCTCGCCCTGTGGGCGCGTCGAACCGGAGCGGCGCGATATCGCAAGAGTGACACGCTGCTGCGCCCCCCCGGCGCCGTACCGGAGGATCGCTTTACCGGGCTGTGCATCCGTTGCAACAACTGCGTGCACTCTTGCCCGTCGAAAATTATTCTCCCGGATACCGGTCATGAAGCGAGTTTGGCAGGCTTTGGGGCGCCCATCATTCGATACGACCGCGACTACAAGTATTGCCTGGAAACGTGCAATGCCTGCACCCAGGTTTGCCCCACCGGCGCGCTGACGGCGCTCCCTCTCGAGCAGAAAAACAAATACATCATCGGAGACGCGCTCGTCGACAACAACGTCTGCCTGACGGCCCTCGGCAAGAAGGAATGCGACGCCTGCGAGCTCGCGTGCCCCTACGATGCGGTGAAAATCACGTGGGACGAGCAGCAGTACATCTCCTACCCCGTGGTCAACGATAAGTGCGTCGGGTGCGGAGCGTGTGAGGTCGTGTGCCCGACCACCCCGGTCAAAGCCATTCGCGTGTGGACCCAAAAGCCCGCGTGATTGGAAGCGAGACGCCCGACTCTTAGATGGTCGCGAACTCGACCTTTGCGATCGCCCACGCGCCGGAGGTCTTCACATATTCGACTTTCAGCACGCGGCGCTCCGTCCGCCGGACGAAGCCGCCGCCTTGCGCGTGCGCCATCTGCGCCAGCGTAGAGTCTTGCGCGATCGCGGTTTCGGTTTCGACAACGCAATGAAATCGCCCGGCTGCGCTCTTGCCGTCCGCGGCGACATCGATCGCGTCCGGCTGCCCGGCGTGATCCGTCGTGATGCTGCGCACGGACTGGCCGAGCGAGGCGCCTTCGGAATCGGCGAACAGCGGCGTGGCGGCGTCGCCCGCTCTAGTCGTGTCGTCCATTCTAGTATTGACCCGCCGCAGCCAGGTCTGGTGCAGCTCGCGGATCGCAGCTTCGTTCTCGAGCCTTGCAACGCGCGCCTTCAGCTCATCATCCGCCATGATGGCAGCGGGTGCTGCGACGGCGGCCAGCGGCGCGGCCAGCAATGCGCCGCCTTTCAGAAACGATCGGCGCGTGGAAGTAGTGTCCTTGGTCATACCGCACCCCCTGAGGCCGGCACCTGATAGAAGCGTCTGATGTCGAACTGGCCGGCGAGCCGCTCGTGTGCGCCGACTGCGCTCATGCCCAGGCCGTTTTCGCCGCAGTTATAGCCGACCCCCACGTCGCGCATCGTGTGCAAGTTCACCAGAATAGTGCCGAGCGTGCCGTTGCAGGCCTCCTCCAGCCAATACATGAAATACAGGCCGTCGCGAACCTTCACGTAGGCTGCCGGCCCGCTCCACTGGAGCCCGCCGGCATCGGTGCCGGTGAAGATAATCCACGAAAGCGAATGCGGCGTCGAGTACAGGTGCATCGACGTCAAGCTCGGTGCGTAGTTCTGGCTCACGGCGCGCCCGAGCATCTCCTCGGTGAACTGATGGCGGTTGTATTTCGGCGGAATCAGGCCCTCCATCTCGATCACGCCGAAGAGCGTCTTCACGCCCGCCTCGTTGGCGAAATAGGGCGTGTTCAGAAAGCCGTTGAAGCACGTCACCAGGCCCTGATCGAAATCCGCCACGATCGCGTGCCCGTCATGGTTCGGCGCGCCTTCGAGCAGGTGGCCGAACATGATCACTCCCGGCATCGATTCCCAGCCCTGGTAGCGCGCCTTGGTCCAGCCGCTGTCGCCTTCTTTGCGCCAGTTGAGTGTGTCGGCGTCCTCGAAGCGGTATTCCATGGCCGGCGCGTTGTCGTAGCGCAGGGTGAACGTCTTGCCCGCGAGCCAATCGGTGTTCGGCCCGCGATTGCCGCCCATGCCAGCAGCCGGGCCCGGTGGTGCGCAGCCGGAAACGCCGTCGTCCTCTTGGCGCAGGCGGCGTCGACTTCGGCCTTCGTCATTTTCGCCATCGTCTCGAACGGCCGGTAGACGCGCCGCGCGCCCTTCGCCGCGAGTCTGGCCAGGCGCGGCCGCTGGAACCGGCGAGCCGGTCTCATCGCCGAATTTTTCGAACTGCGCGAGCTGCCCCAGCCACTGGCCTTTGCCGCGGAAGACGTAATATTCCGAGCGCGTCGCTCGCGTCGAAGCCGAGCCGCACGCCGACCTGCTCGATGCGGTTCAGGTCCATCACGTACGCCGTGAACGTGCCCGAGAACTCGCATTCGGTGCGCGTGTAGATGTACCGGTCGTCGTTGATCTTGATGTAGTCGGACGGCCCGCAGAAGCTGAGTTCACCGCCCAGGCGCGACAGCTCGACAAAGTTCGAGTAAGCCGCCGAGGGAAAGAATTCGAGCGTCTCCGCGCCGGCATCCTGCTTCCAGTAGAAGCCGTGGCCCTCGACGCGATTCGTCGTCACATGGCGAGCGGTCGGGGCCTGCTGCCCGGGCTGCTCGACGTAGCCGTAGTAAATCTCACGCTGCACTTCGCGATTGTCTTTATAGCCGCTGAACCAAAGCTCGAATACCGTCGCCAGGTTCGTGCCCTGGTCGATCGCCACGGCGTAGCCGCGCTGCGTGCCCGGGATCATGTGCGAGAAGAACGCGACGTTACTCAGCGTCAGCGCGCCATATCCTGCATTCACCGAAGCGCCGCCGTTCTCAGCCAACGAGAGGCGATTGGTCCCGGTGAATGTGTATGCGAGCGTTGGGCCGCCGTTGTCGGTGACGACCCGGATCGACTTGCCCGCGAAAACATCGGAGAGCGGCGAGGCGCTCGTCGGCCCGCTCGCAGCGGCCGGGCCCAGCTTCTCTGCAATCTGTTGTGGCGTCAAGCTTCGTGTAAACGATGCGATGCATCTGCTCTTTCGGATACGGAGTTCCCGGCATGCATTCCCCCTGTTACATCTACTGTCTTGCGGATCGTGGGAATGCAAGGCGCCATTGCCTCGCCTCATCATGATCGTGCGGCGTGATGCTATCTCTGAAAGCAGTAGTTTTCAACCGTTGAGCGGCGGAGCCCGGTGTTACGGCGTGCGCTTCTGATCCTCCACGGTGAGGCCGGCCTCGGCATAATCCGTCGGCGGTAGATCGACGAACGTCACTTGAATATTCTCGCGTTTCGCCCGGCCTTCTTCGATGAGCGCGTCGGTGATTCGCTCGGCCAGCTTTCTCTTTTGCTCGGGTGTCCGCCCGGCCACCCACGTCACTTGCACGTATGGCATGCGTTCTCCTCCGAATGCGTCCGCATTCTACCGGCAACTCATCCGCCGGCGCGTGGTTGTTCCGCGAGTTTGTATTTTGATCTGCCGGGTCAACGCTGCCAGACAAATGCTAGGCTGGTAGTCCGCTTGTCCAGTGATCCGAGTTATCGAGAGTTGGCCTGGATGACGGCGTAGTATGAGGTCCTGAAGGAGGGTTTCCATGCGACCAGCGGCGTTCTGCTTTGCGGCTATCCTTGCATTGGGAGGATGGTTTATCTCCTCGGTGAACATCGAGGAACCGGTTCATCTTGACTCTGGTTTAGTCTCCGGTATTGCGGGCTCGGATGCGACCGTCCGCGTTTTCCTTGGAATCCCGTACGCCGCGCCACCCGTGGGAAAACTACGCTGGCGCCCGCCGCAACCCGCGGCGCATTGGGACGGTGTTCGGAAAGCCGATCAATTCGGGGCGAACTGCATGCAGCCGGCATTCCGCGGCGCGATTCCCGCGGCGAATCCGCCCAAAATGAGCGAGGACTGCCTCTTGCTCAACGTCTGGACCGCCGCCACCTCGGTCCGCGAGCGGCGGCCTGTGATGGTCTGGATTCATCCCGGCGGCTATCAAACCGGCTCCGGATCGGCTCCGGGCTACAACGGGGAAGCGCTGGCCAAGAAGGGCGTGGTGCTCGTCACCATCAACTACCGGCTGGGCGTGTTTGGATTCTTCTCGTATCCCGAGTTGACCAAGGAATCCGAGCATCATGCCTCGGGCAACTACGGATTCATGGACCAGGTCGCCGCGCTCGAATGGGTCCAGAGGAACATTGCCGCATTTGGCGGCGATCCGCACCGCGTGACCGTTTTCGGCGATTCGGCCGGAGCAGCCAGCATTGCCAATCTCATGGGATCGCCGCAGGCGAAAGGGCTGTTCCAGCGGGCGTCCGGTGAAAGCGGCGCGTGGATGGGCATTTCTCTCGCGCCCGCACGAACGCTCGCGGAAGCGGAAGAATCCGGCGTGAAAATGGCTGAGGCGCTGCACGCTCAAAGCCTGGAAGACCTGCGCGCGCTGCCGGCGGAAGATTTGCTCAAAGGCGGCCGCGGCGGAGGACCCGTTATCGATGGATGGTTTCTTCCAGAAGACGTCGGAATGGTATTCGCCGAGGGCAGGCAGAATGATGTGCCGTTCATCAGCGGATCGAACAAGGACGAAGGAACATTCTTCCTTCGGCCCACGACGGCCCAGAAGTTCATCGAGCGTTCGCGGGCGCGTTTCGCCGACCAGGCGGACGCGTTCCTGGAGCTCTATCCGGCGGACTCGGACGAGCAAGCGAACGCGTCGCAACTTGCCGCGTTTCGCGATGAGCTGGCGTTTGTCAACCGCATTTGGGCACGCGCGCAGACCAAGACCGGGCATTCGAAAGCGTTTCTCTATTACTTCACGCACGATCCCCCTGCGCCCGTTGGCTCGACTTCTCGCGGTGGCTTTGGTTCGGGCGCTACTCACGGATCCGAAGCCCAATATATTTTCCAAAACCTGCTGCCGCCCCGCGCGTGGACGGATCTCGATCATCAAGTTTCGGAAATGCTCTCGTCGTATTGGGTGAACTTCGCGACAAACGGCGATCCAAACGGAAAAGGTTTGGCGAAGTGGCCGGCCTTTAACGACAAAACGAGCGATCGGCCGATGGTCTTGGGCGATCGAGCCGAAATCGGCCCGGTGCCGAATCCCGCGCAGCTCGCGTTTTTCGAACAACTCTACGAGAAAGAACGCGCAAGCGAGCACTGATCCGCTGGTAAATCGCCTTCCTAGGAGAGGCTCGTGACGGGGGGCAGGACGGAGTTCGCGTTGGGCGACGGTTTCGCGGAATGGACTTCGAAGACGCAGACGGGCTCGGGAAATCCCTTCGCAGAGATCGGAGGGAGCGGATTGAGGGAAATGCCATCCTCGAGTTCCGTGGCGACGGCCTCCGAAACCAAAATCTGCCCGGATTTGGCCGCGGAGCACAATCGCGCGGCAAGGTTCACGCTGCGTCCGATGGCGGTGTAGTCGCGGCGATCCTGGCTGCCCATGCTGCCCACGACGACCTCGCCGACGTGGATGCCAAAGCCGATTTCCGTGCCGGCCTTGCCCCCAAAACGAGTTTGGAGCCCCGAAAGAGTTTCGACCGCCGCGTCGACGGCGTGGCGGCAGCGGTCGGAACCGGAAAACCACGCGAACATGGCATCACCGACAAATTTATCCACGTCGCCGCCGTGCCCCCGGACCACATCGGCTTCGAGGCCGAGGACTTCATTCAGCCGTTCGATCACGAGCGCGGGATCGCGATTTTCGGAGAAGGCGGTGAAGCCGCGCACATCCGAGAAGACAAGCGCGAGCCACTTGCGCTCGCCCGCGGGATTTGCCGACGCACCTTGCTCGAGCATCTGGTACGTCGTGCGCGACATGTACTTGGACATGGCGAAGCGCTGCTTGAGGCCTCGGGCCATGTCCACGAACGCGCGGGAGAGATCGCCGATTTCATCCCTGGCTTCACAGCGGTCCGCATGCGCGGAGCGGAAAGATTCGATCGCCTCATACTTCCCTTGCTCGATCTCCCGCGCTGCGTCCGCGAGATTCACAAGAGGAGCGGAAATCACGCCGGAGAAGAAAAATCCCAGGCCGGTGCCCAGCAGCAGGGCGGCGAGAGCGAGCCCGGCCAGAAATTCCTCGAGAACTCGAAAAGGCCTCATGCGGCGCGTAACTGATTCAATGAACGCCATGTGCACGCCGGCGGGATTGTGCTCGATCACTCCGGTGTCGGCCACCAGTACTTCCTCGCCCTCGTATTCGCCGTTGCGAGTGTGAAAATCGAAAGGATGCTGAAGATCGGGGTTCTTGTCGAAGACCTCCGTCAGCGGCCCTCGGAGGCTCGGATCGCTGACCCCGAGGATGTGCACATGGTCTTCCTCGCCTTCCTGCCAGGTCACGACGTCCACTCCGGACCGAAGCTTCGCACTGGCCGCGATGCCGTCATCTTCTTCGAAGCCGATATTGAGGAAGCCGATGGGTCCGCTCGCGCCGCGGACGGGAAACGCAAAAATGCGATACACGGCGTTGTCGGGTCCGCTCCAAGTGGTGATTTCCGGAGCACCGGAGAGCGCTTCGTGTACGTCCGCGAGATGCCAGGAAAGAATCTGCGAGTCGCAGACCGGATGGTGCTGGATGGCGAAGCCGAGGATCGAGCCATCGACAGGACGGATGGAAACGTAATCGAGATCGTCGTCGTTGGGGCCAAAGCGCGGAGAAGCCACGAGTTGCGACAGAAACGCGCAAGCAGCAGCTCGGTCGTGGTGTTCCAAAGCCTGAATCACAGCCGGTGAAGCGGCGATGGCCGTGCCCTTGTACACGCGAGATTGGTAGTGGTTGCGCTCGACGGAGGCAAAGAACTGGCGATTTGCCCCAAGCTGCTCTTGAACGATCGCGCGCACCTGCCGCACGCTCTGAATCCACACCACAGTGAGCACAGCGGTGGTGAGGACGCAGACGCAGCCGCTGATCAGGAGCACCAGCTTCCCGCGAATGCTCAGATCGTTCAGAAGTTTGCGCATTCGTTATTCTTGAAATAAAGGAGTCGTGCGCGAAGCAGAAACCAATTCAGAGTAGCGTGCCCGCCTAATCTAGATTGCACGCCAAAGGCGAACGTAGCATGCCAAATTGAAACGCAACAAGAAGGGTGACGCGCGGATTGCCTTGAGAGTTAATGCGAATGCGATGCGAAAAAGTGCGCCCGTACCGGCAGCACGAAGAACGCTTCCTAGGAGGCCGCCCCTCAGGGGCAGGTGTTGATCGTTCGGATCAACACCTGCAACAGAGAGCGCCTTCGCAAATCACACCCGCCCGCTAAAACATGTACTTGATCGCGAACTGCATGATTCTGGGACTAACGTCCGATTGAATCTTGCCGAACGTGCTGCTGCCTGTGACGGTGTTGTTGGTGCCCACAGCCCCAATGCCGGCAGTACCCGGATTGAGGAAGTTGACGCGATTTTCGACGTTGAAGGTTTCCCACCGGATCTCCAAGGATTGCCTCTCCGTGATTGGGAACCGCCGCGACAAAGCGAAGTCCACATCGAAAAAGCCGGGGCCTTCCAGGTTGTTCACACCCTCGTTTCCTAGGCCACCTGCCTCGTTTCCGTTTGCGAGGATGCCTCCATTCGGCGGAGCGAACGCACTTGCGTTAATCCAGCAGTAGCCAGGAAGACTCGCGTTCGGGTTGACACTCTTGGGCGTGCAGTAAGGGTCAGCAAGCACTTGATTGGGACGTTGCCCGCCGATTCCCGTGCCCGCGACGTCGGTGTCCGCACCACCCATCGTCACCGTAAAATAGCTGCCCGAGTGTACGCTGACGATCGGCGAAAGTTGCCAGTCTCCCGCGACCCACTGGAGCGCTCGCGACGAAAAATGCGGAGACTGAAGAACGGCGGAGAGATTGAAGTTGTGGTGAATGTCAACCGCCAGGCAGTTTCCGCGGTCGAACCGTCGGTCCGCAGGATCGGTGTAAACCGGGCCGGAAAGCTCCGTGGTCTGCGGATCGGCGATGCAGTGCGAATAGGTATAGTTCCCCAACATCGAGAAGTGGTTGGAGAAGCGGTGCTCCGCCGAGACGATCAGCGCGTTGTAGCTGCCCGTCCCGCCGTCGTCCAGGTACTCGGTCGTTCCGTAAAATTGCCCTTGGCTCGGATTCAATTGCGAGAACAGGCGCCGCGCGTTGGTACTGAAGGTCGAATCGCAGGGCTTGTAGTAGACGGTGTTGATTGTACAACCCCCGTTCACATCCCATTGAGAGGCAGGGATGTAGACCCCGGGATCCAGCTCCTGGTCCGTCCACAAGTGAACGATGTCGTTGCCCAGGTAGCTCGCTTTTAATACCCAGGCTGCTCCGAGCTGCTTCTGAATCGTCAGGTTCCACTGTTCCACGTAAGTGTTGTGGACGTGCAATGGAACCGACTCGTAATATGAATACTTCGGGTATGGCGTTGTGGCATTCTGCGTGGTTGGAAACGGGCTCCCACCCCCGCCGGGGTAATAAGCCCAAGGATTCACGAATGTATCACACGTACCAGCTGGCGCCGGTGCCGCGCATGCAGCTGCCCCGGTCGGAGGAATGATCGCGATGCTTTCGCCCCAGAGCGGCTCTCCCGCGTAGTTGTAGTAGAAAAGCGTCTGCGGCATATCGTAGAGGATTCCCCACGACGCGCGAATGAGGGTTTTGCCGCTCCCTGTGGGATCCCACGCCAGACCAATGCGCGGCGCCCAATTGTTCCAAGTTGTGTAGTTTGGCCGCCCGCCGGTTTGGAAGCCTGGATCACCCGGATAAAGCGTTCCGGCGGGGGCATTGGGATACTTTGGAGAGTGCACGTCCGCCAGGAAGTCTGCCATGTCGAAGTGCGTGACTTGGCCGAGCGGGAACGATCCGGCCAAGTACGGCTCCCAGCGCAGGCCATAGTTCAGCGTCAGCCGCGAATTAATCTTCCAACTGTCCTGCGCGTAGAACCCGATGTATCTCCAATTCTCATTGTCATGCGAGATATTCAGCTGGACCATGGAATCGAGGGCCCCGGCGATGAAGTCCGACATGGCCGTGCCGGTAGCTGCTCCACTGAAGGTGAAGAGCCCGTTGCAGTAGACGCAAAATGTGGAGGTTTGTGTGGGACGAATCCAGTCGACCCCGAATTGCAGCTGGTGGGATCCCTTCGTCCAGTTGAAGTCGTCCGAGAGCTGATAGGTCTTGGTGTTTACAAGACCTGGCGTGGCGAATCCACCCGCGCTCTGGAAATCGCCGCTGATGTTGATGTTCGAGAAGTGGGTGAAGGGAGACTGGGAAATGTACATGCCCTGCACGCCGATGTCAGTCGGTGTGACGATCGGCACCTGAAACTTCGTGACCCCGTCGGTGTTCAGAGTGAAGTGGAAAGAGTTTAGCTTCGTAGTGCTAAACAGATAGGTATGTCCCACTACCAGGGAATTCACCGTGTCGTCCGTTCCCGCGTTCACAACCGATAGCTCGTTTCCGGTAAAGCTCGATGGCACCAGGCTGTGAGTCCCGAAATAACGTACGAACAAGTTCTGCTTGGAGTTGATCTGGTAATCGACCCTCCCGACGCCCATGTGTTCGTTTTGATTGGCGAGGATTTGGTACGTAACGTTGCCGCAGGGCTCCGCGCCCACCGGGAAGTGGCTCGCGAAGTTCGTAACCTCCAACGGAACCGCATAGTTCAGCACGTTGCCCGTGAAGTAGGCGCTATTCAATGTGGGTGGATGACCGTTAAAGCAATTTGTTATGTAGTTATTAAAATTGCCCATCAACTCCGACGCGGTGGGAAGGACGCCCACGCTGGCCGCTGGCTGTTGTCGAATCAACGTGCCCTGATAGCCCAAGAAGAAGAACACCTTGTCCCGCTTGATCGGTCCTCCAATGGTGCCGCCGAATTGATTGCGCTTCAGGCCGTCGCTCAGCCCGTTTGGGTGAGCCGCCGACGCGGTGAAGTAATCCCTGGCGTTGAAATCCGCATTGCGAACGAATTCGAACGCATCTCCGTGAAGCTGATTGGTGCCCGATTTGGTGACCATGTTGACGGCGCCGCCGGAGTGTTGTCCATACTGGGCCGGGAGCGCGCTGGTTTGCACGTTGAATTCCTGGATTGCGTCCGGGAAAGGTGTAGGCAGGTTGAGGTTATTGAACGGATCGTTGTACGTTCCTCCATCCATGAGGTACGTAGTTCCGTTCAGCATCCCGCCCGCAACGCTTACCAAGGCCTCGTTCGGGTAGTTCTTGCTGGAGACCAGATTGCCAACGGACGGCGCCTGGCCAAAGCCGTACTCGACGGGGTTCGACGCCCCAGCCAGCGTGATGAGCTGCGTCACCTGGCGGCCATTGAGGGGCAGATCGACAACGGACTGCGAGTTGACCACCTGGCCCACGCCGGTAGTGGAGGTATCGACCAGCGGCGCCGTAGCTTCCACCTGTACGGACTGCGAAACGGCGCCAACTTTCAACGTTGGATTGACGGTAGCAGCCGTGCCGACTTGCAAAACGATGCCCGTCTGCACGAACGTCGTGAAGCCTTCCTTCTTGACCTCTATCCGGTATGGACCAAGTGGCAGATCGGGCAGCACGTACACGCCGCTCGTATTCGACGTGATGCCACGGGAGATTCCTATGTTGGTTTGCGTCGCGGTAATCTGCGCGCCTGCTACCACTGCTCCGGAGGCGTCCGTGACTGTCCCGGAGATCTGCGATGTGGCCTGCGCAAAAAGCCCGGCACAGCAACCGAAAAACAACACACCCACGACGACCAACTGGGCCGTGATCCGCTTCATGGTCCCTCCAACGTCTTGCTGGATTCGGACCCCTGTCCGGGCTTGAAACGTGCGGACGAGGCAGTGCCTGGTATCCCCTAACACACCAGAACTCCCTCGCGTGATCTTGGTATCCTTCCCACCCCGCCCCAATGCGAGTGTCCTCGTTACACCTCGGCCGAATTGTTGTCAAGACAAAATCGACAGTGTCCCTGCAAATGAGGACGCCCGGTTGCCGGATGGCCAAAGGCCGGGGAGAACGGGCCGAACATCATCCAGTTGAAGTATCCGGCGCAAAAGCGATGATCGGACGACCGCTCTGGCTCCCATTCTCACCGTGCTTCCGTTGGCCGAATGCCAAATTGAGACGCAACCAGAGGGCGGCTGGCGGATCGCCTTCAGAGTCCGTGCGAGTGCGACGCGAAAAAGCGGATCGCGGAAGCCGGGACTCAGCTCAAGGCGTGGGGATATATTTGATTCGGCAAAGCCCGAGCTCCAGGCCGGGCTGATTCCTCGGTGAGAGGAATTCGAGCGTGCCGTCGGGATCGAAAACAAGCGAACCGTTGACAATCGCGTTGTGGCCTTCTACCCCCGCACCATCGATTTCCAAAGTTGTCGACCCGAACGCGCTGCGCGAAATGAACACCAGGTGTTTGCTGTCCGGGCTGAAAATCGGCTCGCTAAAACCGTAATTCTTCGAGACGGGCTCGCCTGACGGTCAGACGCCTGATAAACGCCGCGAAAAGGACGACTAGCCTGGCTTCGAACTGGCTTCTGCTCCGCACCCCCGCCGGGGCCCTGCGAGTCGGGCTGAGACGCGACACTGTGTTAGAATGCGCGCAGCCGTGCAAAAGATTCTCCAAACCCTGCTCGATCTGCAAGCCGTGGATATCCGGCTCCACGAAGTCCGCGCCCGGCTCGCCGCCCTCCCGAAGAAGACCGCCGAGGTCGACGCCCGCGTGACCGCCGCCAAGACTGCCGTCGAGCAGAGCAAAGCCGCGCAGCTCAGCACCATAAAAGAACGCAAGAAATACGAGCTTGACGTCGAGCAGTGGAAAGAGCGCGTCCGCAAGTATCGCGACCAGACCTCGCAGGTCAAGACCAACGAGGCCTACAAGGCCCTCCAGCACGAAGTCGAGATGGCCGAGGCCGAAATCGCCAAGGCCGAGGACCGCCTCCTCGAGCAGATGGTCAACGCCGAAGAGTACGACCGGCGCGTGAAAGCCTTCGAGAAGGATCTAAAGGAAGTCGAAGACGCCGCTCGCGGCCAGCGCGCCAAAATCGACGCCGAGAAAGCCGCTGCCGAGAAAGATATTGCCGCGCTCGAAGCCGAACGCGCCCGCGCCGTCGCGGATATCCCCGAGAATCTGCTCGACCACTACGATCGTATCGTCCGCAAGCACAACGGCATCGCGCTCGCCGAAGTTCGCAATGAAAAATGCGGTGCCTGCGGCATGATCGTCCGGCCGCACGTGATCCAGGAAATGCGCCGCGCGACGGGCGACGACGATCTCTTCCACTGCGAGACCTGCACGCGCATTCTCTACTATATCGAGGCGTCCGAAGCTGGCGCGCCGCCTTCCGGTCCCGCGCAGCAAGCCTCCGCGTCGGCGGCGGCGCACGGTGAGTGCTGAGACTTTCCGCCGGACATGACCCGAACCGCGAAAACCTCGCCGCACACAAGCGCCCGCCTCTTCTCGGATTCAAGCCCGGCAGGCCCGCCCTCGGGCGTCTACGTTGCCAATATTGACGGCGCCTCGCGCGGCAATCCCGGCCCGGCGTCTTACGCCGTCGTGATGCGCGACCCCGACGGCAAAATCATCCTCGAGCTGGGCAAGAAACTCGGCCGCGACACCAACAATGTCGCCGAATACTACGCGCTCCTCGCTGCTCTGGATTACGCCGCAACTCACGACATCCGCGCGCTGCGCATCCGCAGCGACTCGGAACTTCTCGTCCGGCAGATGCAGGGCCGCTACAAGGTGAAAAGCCCCGACCTCAAGCCGCTTTACGAGCGCGCCTCGAAGCTTGCGCGCCAGTTCGAATACTTTGTCGTCGAGCACGTTCGCCGCGAGAGCAATCGCGAAGCGGACGCCCTGGCCAATCTCGCCCTCGATTCCGGCGCGTTCGGCTCAACGGCGGCGCCCGCCTCTTCCGGCGCGGTGGCCCCGGCCGATCGTCCCTCATCGCGTCCTCCGCGCATTCGCGCGAAATTCGTGCGAGGCGTTCTTGTGCCCGCCGAGCCGCTCGATCTTCCAGAAGATGTCGAGGTTCTGCTCGACATTCGCAACATACTCAACAAATGAGCCTTACCACGATGCCGGCCGCTTCCAGCTAGCTTCGCCTGCTCTTCGGCGTGCCTCCATGTTTACTCGTAGTACCCCTGCTCCATTGCGCGGCCTGTTGGCTATCTTTACTATGTTGACTCGGAGGTTACGTGTTTATCTTTCCCGCCGCCCTGCCGATCGTGATCGTGCTGGTCGTCCTGGTCGGAATCTTTGTATCCATACAACGCGGGACTCCCTCGCCGCGCTTGCGGCTCTGGACATTTGCCTGGGCACTGACCTTCTTGCATTTCTTCGCGCAAGCCCTCGAAATTCATGCGGGAGTGCTCGGAAGCTTTGTCACCGCAGTTGATTTCGCTGCCCTCGAAGGCGCGGGCCTCGTATTTCTCTCGTCGGTCTTATTCGAGCCCAACGACTCGCGCAAGCGTGCCAGCCTCATGCTTTTCCTGGGCCTGCCCATGGTGGCCCAGTCCTTCTCGATCGGCTTCAAGTGGGGAATACCGTGGCTTGCAACCGGATCGATTGCAGCAGTCTTCCTGGGCGCAGCCGCCTTTTCGTTGCTCGCATCCCGCCGTCTGGGGCGTTATTTCGCGGCCGGGCTTCTCGTCATTGGGATTGGAGCGATTCACGAACAACTGCTCGGCAATTCGTGGGTCGCCGTTTCAGCCATCCTCGGACTCACCTACGGCCTCTCCGGTTTGTTTTTCGCTCGGCTTTATGGACGCGCCTCGCTGGGCGTGCGCACCGTCATGGCGGGGTTCGTCGCCTGGGGAGCCGAGTATCCGATCGGCGCGATCCTGCACTATCTTGCGCCGAAATTTCAGGCCGATTTGGATTTTTGGAATGTACCGAGAATTCTCGTCGCGCTGGGCATGGTGCTGACGCTGCTCGAAGATAAATCCAAGGCCGTTGAAGAGACCACGGCGCGGACGCAAGCTGAAAATCAATTGCTCGGCCGCCTTTCGCAGATCACGTCGCGCCTGCTGGCGGGCAGTGACCCGATCACTCTTTGCGGCGAAGTCGCCAAAGCGATCACCGACACAAGCAGCTTCAGCCGGGCCGCGCTTTTCCTGCTCGGCGAAGATCGCCGCTTCTACCTTTCGGGCTCGAGCGGCTTTTCGCCCCAGGAAGAGGACACGCTGCGCGAGCACTCCGGCGGCTACGCCATCGAATCGCTGAAGCATCGCTCCACGGAAAGCGAAGCGAGCAGCCAGTCGTTCCGCATGTCGGACGAGGCCGATCTCGTCCTCATTCCCATGGTTTCGTGGCGCGGCTCGCACGTGGGATGCCTCTATCTATCCGGCTCGAAGGACGAAGGCGACTCGAAAACATCCGAGATGGTCAAGCTCGAGGTGTTCGCCTCGGACCTCGCCGTGACCCTCGAAAACGTGCGCCTGCACCAGCAGCTCGTGCGTTCCGAAAAACTCGCAGGCCTCGGCCAGCTCGTCGCGGGAGTCGCCCACGAACTCAATAATCCGCTCACGGGCGTGATTGGCTACGCGGACCTGCTTCACGACGAGTTGCGTGCAACCAAGATGGCGCCGCGCGTCGAAAAGCTCGCGCATGAAGCGCGCCGCATGCAGAGGATCGTCGACGGCCTGCTCCGTTTCGGCCGCCAGAATAATTCCACTCTCCGCGCCGCCAATCTCGCGACGGCGCTCCACGACGTCCTGCAGCTGCGTGAATATCACCTGCGTGCGCGCGGAATCCACGTGAAGCTCGAAGTCGACGAAGAGCTGCCGCCCGCGGGAATCGGCGAAGACGAGCTGAAGCAGGTCCTGCTCAACGTTCTGAACAATTCGATCGATGCCGTCAGCGAAAGCGTGCATCGCGATATCGACATTCACGCCTCGCATCACGACGGCCGCATGCTGATCCAATTCGACGATTCGGGCCCCGGTTTCGCCGACCTCAACCGCGCGTTCGATCCCTTTTACACCACCAAGCCTGTCGGCAAAGGAACCGGCCTCGGCCTGAGCATCTGCTACGGCATCGTCCACGAGTGCTCGGGCGAAATCACGCTGACGAACAACCAGCCTTACGGCGCGCGCGTCGCGATCGAATTACCCGCCGCCGCGCCGCAAACCCCCATCGCCCCGACCACCGACCCCGGCCTGCAGTCCTATCCGCTGACCTCCAAACGCGTGATGTAGAATCCGCCCGTGAAAGTCGTTTGACGCCCGCAACGCACGGCGCTGTCGTCCAGTTTTCTTTGAATCTCCGCGCGGGGTGGTGCGATGTCTTTCGACGAAATGCTGGAATCGGCTTCCCGAGACGAGCGGTTCACGGCGACTGTCTACGCCATGAACACGCTTCCGATTCGCAAGGGGATTTACACTCGCGAAGAGTTCGAGGCCCTGTTCTCGGAATGGATGCGCAAGCACAAGCGTGATGTTCGTCACACGCACGCTTCTTGGGAAGTCGGACCTGCAGCTTCGACTCCGAGACAGGTCGCCTAAGGCTTCCTCGGTGGAAGGGCGGGGCTTCCAGCCCCGCCGATAAAATTCCGCGCGAAGCGCGTTCCTCTCTGCCCTGACGAAGGAAGGGTGCGCAGATTCACCCGCAGCATGTATTCCTGCACGCCCAAGAACGAGCAGCGAAGGTCCGTTGAAATAACGAGAAGGTTCTAAGCGGCGGTGGGAACCGCGACCGGCGGCTTCCACACGTACGAGCGATACAGGGTGTCGCGCTGTGCGGGCATGTATCCCGCGTCGGAGATGATGCGGCGCAGCTCTTCTTCATTCGTGCGATTGCGCACGCCGGCGGCGTAGACCACATTTTCTTCGATCAAAATGCTGCCCACATCATCCGCGCCGAACTGCAATCCCACCTGGCACACCTTGATTCCCGGCGTGAGCCAGCTCGATTGGATGTGGTCGATGTTGTCGAGGTAGAGCCGGCTGATCGCCAACGTCTTCAGGTAATCGAACGCCGTCGTTTCCGGCACTTTCTTCCCGAGCGGCGTATTTTCGGGTGCAAAAATCCAGGGAATGAACGCAGTGAATCCGCCGCCGTTGTCTTCCTGAAGCCGCCGAATGCGCTCGAAGTGGTTTACGCGGTGGCGGTATTCCTCGCCGCAGCCGAACATCATGGTCGCCGTGGTGCGCATGCCGAGCTTGTGCGCTTCGCGATGAACGGATTCCCACTCCTCGGATTTGCACTTCAGCCGCGCGATGCGGTGCCGCACTTCGTCGTCGAGAATCTCCGCGCCGCCTCCGGGAATCGACTGCAAGCCCGCATCGCGCAGGCGCGCGATCGTGTCGCGAATCGAAAGCCCGGAAACCTCGGCGATACACAGAATTTCGGGCGCCGAAAAACAGTGCAAGTGCACTTGCGGGAAACGCTCGTGGATCGAGCGCAGCATATTCTCGTACCACTCGATTTTCAGATCCGGGTGCAAGCCGCCCTGCAGCAGCACGCCCGTCCCGCCGAGCGCCAGCATCTCTTCGATCTTCTGGTAAATCGCTTCGAGCGGCTGAATGTAGCCCTCTTTCGATCCCAGTGGCCGGTAAAACGCGCAGAACGAGCAATACTCGGTGCAGAAATTCGTGTAATTGATGTTGCGGTCGATCTGATACGTCGCCACGCGTGGATCGGTTTTCTTGCGGCGGACTTCATTCGCCGCCATCCCGATGCCGATGAGGTCGTCGGAATTGAAGAGGTCGAGCGCTTCTTCTGGTGTGATGCCCATGAGCCGCTAGGATCCTCGTTTACAGATGCGCGTGATTCGCACGGCCAGACGTGCCTGCTGCTGCGCCCGCCGCCGCGAATTCAATCGGCCGCGCGCGCGAGACCAGCCCGGCTTCCGCTGCTTTTTCGTGGAAGAGTCGCAGCCCGGCGAGATTTTCCTCGTCCAGATCGAAGTGGATGTTGTCGGTCAAGTACCGCTCGAGCGCGCTCGGCGGCAGATCGAGCTTGATCGAAGCCGCTTCCGCAATCTCGCGCACGTGCTCGAGGCCATAGCGTTTTGACGCCTGAAAATCCGCCACCACTTCCGGCGTCAACACCTCGCGCTTCCCTACCCAGATCGCGAGCACCGCCGGCTTCCCGGTCATCTCGCGCCACTGGTGAACGATGTCGTAGACGAAGATGGTCTCGAATCCCGGCACCGGCATGTCGTCCGGATCGCCCTGGCAGCACTCGCCGCCTCCGGGCGCTTTTCCCGCGAGCGCTTCCATCTTTAGCGAGATCCGCAGCGCGGGATCGCCGATCACCAGCGCCGCGTCCGCGTGTTTCAACATTTCGGCCGCATCTGGCGCCGCGTCCACAAATTCCGGCTGGATGCCCCAGTGCTCGCGCGCGAGGATCCGGACCAGCGCCGCCGTGCTCCTCGAACTCGTGTCGAGCGCGATCCGCTTGGCCATGTCGATCGGCCTTTTCGACACGACGAGCAGGCTGCGCACCTCGCGCTTCGCCGCAATCGCCATGTCCGGCAGGGCGCCCACGCCTTCCATCCGCTGGTATTCGATCGACGGGATGATCGCCACGTCCGCATCGCCGCGCCGCAGTGCCTCGGCGCACTGCGATGGCACCGTGAACGACAGGTCGTACTTCCCCGCCAGCGGCCCATCCGTAAATCCCCACACCAGCGGCGCCGTATTCAGGTATTCGACAATCGAGATCCGCAGCTTGCCCACAGTCTCCCTCTATTGTTTCGTCGACCGACAAATATAGCATATCGCCAGACTCTTCCCCGAGTTGCTGCTCCTCGGCCCGCAGCCCGTGATTCAACATATGCCCCTCTAAGTACTTACCGCGCTTGACGTCTCGCGAACCTCTGCGTAGGCTCGCCGCGGGTCTCCCTCTCAATGCACGCTGACGATTACGTAGGCTGGCGCCCACTCCCGGCCTTGGCGCGCGCATGGCCGGCAAGCTGCTCCGCGAGCTCGGCAGTCCCGACGCCATTTTCGCCGCTTCACTCACCGCGCTCGAGGGCCAGCGCCTGCCCGCCGCCGTGGCCCAAATCCTGCGTTCGCGCCGCCCCTGGAGCGACGCCGCCAAGGAACTGGCTCAGGTTCAGGCCGCGGGTTGCCGATTGCTCACATGCGACGAGCCCGAGTACCCCGAGCGCCTGGAAGAGATCTACGATCCGCCACCTCTGATGTATGCTCGCGGAAAGGTTGAGCTTCTAGGGCGCCGCGTCATCTCGATCGTCGGCGCGTCGCCCAACGCCCCACGGGAATCAAATGCCTGAGAGACTCTCCAAGGATTTGACGGACCGCGGCCTGGTCAGCGCCAGTGGCCTGGCACGCGGCATTGACGCCTGCGGCCATAGAGGCGCGTTGGCATCGGCCTAGGGAGCCACGATCGGCGTCCTCGGCTGCGGCATCGACGTGGTCTACCCAAAGGAGAACAAGAAGATTTTCGAGGAAATCGCCCAGCGCGGCGCGGTTGTCAGCGAATTCCCGTGGGGCACCTTCCCGGCACCCCAGAATTTCCCGATTCGAAACCGGATCCTCGCCGGGATGGGCCTTGGTGTAGTCGTGGTCGAAGGCGCGCAATACTCAGGCTCGCTGATTACGGCGCGCCTCGCCATGGAATTTGGCCGGGAAGTCTTTGGCGTTCCCGGCAACGCCACGAATCCATCTCCCATGAAGAGCGCGCCGCCCTGATCGAGGAGGGTTTGGCGCCCCTGGAGAGACCTTTATATGGGCTTTTGGGCGTGGATGAGGCCCGCCACGTGGACGATTTGGTCGAGAATTCGGGGCTGACTTCCTCCGAGGTGCTGGCCGCGCTATTTGACTTGGAGCTCAAAGGCGTGGTACGCCAGTTACCTGGAAAGCAATTCTTGAAAGTCCTGTTGTAATCATCGCGCCCACAACAGGTTAGGATGGTAGCTCTCGCAGGGTCGCGGAAGCATGTGAATCGGATCAGCCCCCGGACGCATCTTTTGGGCAGGAAAGAAAGGGAAACGAGGTACTGGACTAGCGAAATGGCAAGATCACTCGTCATCGTCGAATCGCCGGCCAAGGCCAAGACCATCAATAAATATCTCGGCCGCGGTTACAACGTGAAGGCGTCCTACGGCCACGTCATGGACCTGCCGAAGAAGACCATCGGTATCCTGCTGCCCGGCGAAAACGGCAACAAAAAGAAGAAGCGCAAAACCAAAGCCAAAGGGAAAGCCGCCGAAAAGAAGGTCGTCAAGCCCATCCCGGTCACCTCGGAGAATATTTTCGAGCCGACCTACGAGGTCATCCCCAGCAAGCTGAAAGTCATCAGCGA
Source organism: uncultured Alphaproteobacteria bacterium (assembly GCA_963832605.1). GTDB lineage: Bacteria > Pseudomonadota > Alphaproteobacteria > Rhizobiales > Xanthobacteraceae > BOG-931. Next base: position 480,402 of record CAWHUO010000019.1, read on the forward strand.
CCTGCAGAAAGCCGCATCCGGCGCGGAGGCCATCTACCTGGCGGGCGACCCGGACCGCGAGGGGGAGGCGATCTGCGCGCACCTCAAGGAAATATTGAGCAAGCCCAAGAAATACACGAAGGTTGTCGCGGCGGCCGCCGAGAAGCACGCCGAAGAAAATGGCGCGAATGGCGATGGCGCGAAGGAAGCCGCGAAGGCCAAGCCTGAGAAGAAAGTCGAGGCCGACAGCCGTGGCGCGGCGCCGAAAATTTATCGCGTCATGTTTAATGAAATTACGCAAAAAGCCATCAAGGCGGCCTTCGAGCATCCCACGCAGGTGAACGAAAACCTGGTCGACGCGCAGCAGGCGCGCCGCGTCCTCGATCGGCTCGTGGGCTACAAAATTTCGCCGCTCCTTTGGGACAAAGTTCGTCGCGGCCTATCCGCCGGCCGCGTGCAGACCGTCGCGCTGCGGGTGATTGTCGAGCGCGAGCGCGAGATTCGGGCCTTCGTGCCCAAGGAATATTGGACAATCCACGCACTGCTGGCTGCCGGCGAGCCGCCCACCTTCGAAGCCAAGCTCATCAAGCACAAGGGCGAAGACATCGAAGTCTCGAACGAAACCGAAGCGCAAAAAGTGGTCGCCGCCGTCGCCAACGCCGCGTGGCAAGTCGCAAGCGTCGCGCAGAAAGAAAAGCGCCGCTTCGCGCCGCCGCCGTTCACCACCTCGAAATTGCAGCAGGCCGCTTACAACCGCCTGCGCTACACCGCCAAGCGCACCATGATGCTCGCGCAGCGCCTCTATGAAGGCGTCGAGCTCGGCTCCGAAGGTTCCGTGGCGCTCATCACCTACATGCGCACGGATTCGGTGAAAGTCTCGAACGACGCGCTCGATCAGGTCCGCGAGCACATCGGCACCGCCTACGGCGCGAAGTACATGCCGGAAAAGCCGAACTTCTTCAAATCCAAAAAGGATGCGCAGGAAGCGCACGAGGCGATTCGCCCGACCGATGTCGCGCGCACTCCCGAGAGCGTGAAGCCGTATCTCGAAGACGACCTGTTCAAGCTCTATCAGATGATCTGGCAGCGCTTCGTCGCTTCGCAGATGGTGCCGGCGGTTTTCGACCAGACCACCATCGACATTTCCGCGGCCGACTACACCTTCCGCGCGACGGGTTCGGTGATCAAATTCGACGGCTATCTCGCGGTCTACCAGATCGTGAAGGAAGAGGAAGAGAAGGAAGACGAGGGCGATACCGACAGCCGCACGCTGCCGCGCGTCACCGAGGGCGAAAAGCTGCGCCTCGAATCGGTTCGTCCCGACCAGCATTTCACCGAGCCGCCGCCGCGCTACACGGAAGCGACGCTCGTGAAGGAGCTCGAGGAAAAGGGCATCGGCCGGCCGTCCACGTACGCCGCGATTATTTCGACCATCGTCGATCGCGAATACGTCAACAAGGAGCAGGGCCGCTTCACGCCCACGCGCCTGGGCGAAACTGTCGCCGACCTGCTGGTGAAAGCGTTCGAGGACATTTTCGACGTCACCTTCACCGCGCGCATGGAAGACGAGCTCGACGAAATCGAGGAAGGGAAACTCACCTGGCGCTCGTCGGTGAAGGAGTTCTGGGATCGCTTCGAAGTCGATCTCGATAAAGCGGCCGATTCGATGGTGTCGTACAAGGCGGGCATCAAGACGGGCGAGAAGTGCGAAAAGTGCGGCCAGGGCGAGTTGCTCGAGCGCATCAGCCGCCACGGATTTTTCCTCGGCTGCTCGCGCTATCCCGATTGCGACTACACGCGCGACCTAGCCGAGCACGGCCACGACGATTCCGAGGGCGAAACCGGCACGATCTATTGCGAAAATTGCGGGAAGGAAATGGCGATCAAGCGCGGCCGCTTCGGCACCTTCCTCGCCTGCACCGGCTATCCGAATTGCAAGACGACGCGGCGGCTCGCGAGCGGCACGCGCAAAGCGCTGCAGCCTGATGTGGTCCTCGAAGAAAAATGCCCCACCGACGGAGGCGTTTTGCTCCGCCGCGCCGGCCGCTTCGGCGATTTCATTGGCTGCCAGAACTATCCGAAGTGCAAATACACGCGCCCGATCACGCTCGGCATCAAATGCCCGAAGTGCAACGAAGGCGAATTCGTTCGCCGCGGCACAGCCAAGGGCAAAGGACGCGGCCGCATCTTCTACGGCTGCTCGCGCTATCCTGATTGCGATTTCACCACGCCCTATGAACCGCTCCCCGAGCCGTGCCCGAAGTGCGGCGCGCCGTTCGTCGTCGAGAAGCGGACGAAGCAGGGCAATTTCCGCTCGTGCATCCGCGAAAACTGCGATTGGGAAATCGTAGTGCCCGAACCGCCGCCGGCCCAGGCACCCGTGTCGCCGCAAGCTTCAGCGCCATTCGTCCATCCGCAGGAACCCGGCGCGGAGCCCGTAGGCGCCGGCGCCCGCGAAAAACCCTAAGGCCAATCGAGAGTCAGGAGTTCAGAGTTCGTAGGGGCGGCCTTCACTTCAGCGCGGATCTCCTTCCGCATGAGCTTTTGCCAACTTGGCCTAGACGCGTCCTGAAAAATGGGAGCTCCAAACGGGGCACCCGTGGCTCCGCCATCCACCATCAGCTCGACCGCGTTGACGTACGAGGAATCGTCCGACGCGAGGAAGAGCACGGCTTTGGCAATTTCTTCCGGCTCGCCCCAACGGCCCTGCGGAACCGCAGAAGAGAAGAACTTCTCCACCTTAGCGGATTCGTCCGTGGAAATAGAGGCGCGGGGCCCGCGCTTCCAAATGGGAGTTTTGATCGCGCCCGGTGCGACGACATTCACGCGAATGTTGCGCGGTGCAAGGTCGGCGGCGATGGAACGCGCCATCGAGACGAGACCACCCTTGGTGGCTGCATATGCGGCGACGCCAGGTTGGCCGAGATAGTTATGTACCGACCCACTAAAGATGATGCTGCCGTTGTCGTTCAGCAGAGGCGCCGCTGAATTCACCGTAAAGAAAGCGGCACTAAGGTTGGTGTGGATCACGTTCTCAAAAATGGCCTCGTCGGTCGAGCCGGTAGGAGTCCGGCCGGAGATGCCGGCATTGGCGAAGACAATGTCGAGCTTCCCGAAATCTTTGGCCAGGGCTGCGAAGAGCCGCTTGCGATCTTCCGCAATGGTGACGTCAACGCGGTAGCCACGCGCGCTCGATCCAAGTTCGGCGATCGCTTCATCGAGCGTCTTCTGGTCGCGACCGGTAATGGCGACCTGCGCGCCCTCCGCAATGAAAAGTCGGGCTGTGGCAAGACCGATGCCACTGTTGCCGCCGGTAATAAGAGCCTTCTTGCCTGTGAGCTTCATAGTGCCTCCTTTTTGCAGGACCGACGTCAATACGATGACCCATCCTAGATGGAAGGATACAAGAAAACATGCGCTATCCCGTCGAAGAGACCGGAGCCGCAACCAGTAGGCGCCGGCGCCCGCGAAAAACCCTGAGACGATTCGAGAGATTGTAGGAGCAGCCAAACGTGCCGGTCCGTGGCTGGGCTTTTTCCAGGCTCCAAATGACAATGCAGTCACCATTCAGCGGGGTCTTTAATAGGTTATCTATTAAATCCAGTTGTAACAGGCAGCGACGAACAATGCTTTGCTGGTGCCGATGCTGGAGGCGGTGGAGCCGGAATGCGGCGAACGGCCGGGTGGAGCGAGTGCGGACAGCGGATTTTTCTCGAAGGAGAACTTGAGAGCTTTGGAACAGAGAGGGATTCATTCGCCGCCGTCTCCCTCACCTCCGCCGCTTCCTGGATTAGCCCGGGATCACATCGCGAACGAATCTCCTCCCCGAAGGAGTCAGGGTCATCACTCCGATTGGCCTTCCGCCTCGTTTCTCACGCCTCTTCGGCTTGGCCTGGTGGGTGTCTTTGAACGTCGCAGGCGGTCGCGTCACGACGAACTGCCGCACCCAGCCGCGTCGTTCGCGCCATCTTCAGATTAGATTTTGTTTGCTCGACTTGCGCTCGCGCGCGGCCTCTATCACCGTGAGCGGCCCCTTGCGGTTCAACAACTCCAACGCGCGAAACTCCGCGAGCGTCAGGTCGAAAGAATCGAGCGGCAGGCGCAGTTCGCTCTTCAGCCATTCCGCCGTATCTATAAGATCCAGATAGGCTTGCATGGCTCGCCGGCCCTTTTCGCGATGGGTGGCGTAGTGTCTCATGGTCGAAAAACCGCCAAAATCGGCTTTTTGAGGCTTTGTAAGCTCCCGCTGGGGGGCTGCTCCAGTCCCCTCTTACTGCAGAAAAAATAGGCCGATTTGCAAGGGAATAAAATCCGCACTTATACGGTGCCCAACGTCTGTTGTCACCAAAGAGCGGGCGCGGCATCAGACCAGATGGAGGGAAACAACATGGGAAAGCTTGCGATTTGGGTGCAGCTGGAAGCGAAGCCGGGAAAAGAGAAAGAGGTCGAGGAGTTTTTGAAGTCGGCGCAGCCGCTGGCGGAAGGCGAGGCGGGGACGCTGACGTGGTACGCGATCAAGATGGGGCCGTATAAATACGGCATCTTCGATACGTTTACGGACGAGAACGGGCGGAACGCTCACCTGAACGGAGAAATCGCGAAGGCGCTGATGGCCAAGGCGGGCGATCTGTTTGCCACGCCGCCGGAGATTGCGAAGCCGGAGATTCTGGCGTCGAAGGCCGCGCGGCAGGCAGCGACCCGGGGCTGAAGCCCTCCTTATTGTGGGCGCGCTCTTCGCGCGCCTGAAGGCCCACGCTTCCACCGGGGAGCAACGGCTGCCCGCCTTCGGAAAATGCGCGAACGCGGCACTTGGACAACGCTCCCTTCGTGAGGGCGCCCGGGGCAGGCAGGAACCGCTGCAAAAAGCCGGCGCGGGCACGCGCGGCTCCCAGGTGGAAGCGTGGGGCTTTCAGCCCCTCGAAAAACGTCGCGAGCGAAGTGAGTTATCGCTGCGCAGACTTACCCGCAGCATGTAGTGGCGCTCACGCCCCGCTGGCGAACGGACCGCATTGGGCGATTAGAGGCAGTTGCGAGCGATTGCATGCGACGCCGAGGCCATTCTTAATCGACACCACGAAAAAAACGAGAAAGTCTGGAAACACATCCGGGCTGAAGAACCCGGCGCTACGTTCAAACCTTCACCGGCCAGTGCCTTTTGCGTCCGTGTTGCGCCAGCAATCGTACAGATATTGCCAGTGCTGCTCGGTGCCGCTTTTGCTGGTGACGATGGCGCTGCGCTTCGGGTCGTCGGTGAAGCGGATGGCGAAAGCTTCGGGTGGGGCGGATTTTCGGGCGAGCCAGGCGCGCGCTTCGTCCCCGGAGTGAATCTCGAGGGATTCGCTCGCGGGAGCGGAAGCGCTCGGTCCTAATGCGTCCCTCGCGCCGCCACCTCCCGACGGATTCGCTGTGCTCGTCGCTACAGCCGGACTTGACGCAGCGCTAGCGCTGAGTTGCTGGCGCAGGCAATCCTCGGTGGGACCGCAGCACACTGCCGAATTTCCGTTCGCGCCGGCCGACCCGCGTGCGGCGACATTCTGCAGGCGTGCGATCGCACCCTCGAGCATCTGCTGCTGATTTCTTTGCGCCGCTGACGGCGCGGGGAGCGCGGCCCAGTAGCGCAGGATTGGCAGCGCATTCGGATCGCGCAGATCCTGGACGATCCACCAATTCTGATCGCGCTGCGGGAGCGCGTTGAAGAGGCGCAGCAGGCGGAACGTGTCGTCGCCCGCAACGAGCGCGGCCAAGTGGTAGAGCAGATGATTCCACACCCACTGGTCCTGCGGACGCTTGCCGGATTCGAGCCACGCGAGCAGCGTATTGAGATTGCGCTCGTCCATTGATTCGGGGCCGGGCGGGCGCGTCAACTCGTCCTCCTGCTGGATGAGCCAAATATTCGCGGGCATCCAGATGTCCCAATAGGTGCGATAGCGCTCGCCCATGCGCGTGTCGAGGTTGCCGTCGAGCAGCTCCCATTGGACGTACTGCGCGGGCACGGTGCCGAGCATGTCGAGCGCGGTGGGCGTGAACTTCGCGCCCCAGCTTCCCCATGCGTCGATCACGATCTGGTGCTGCTCCCAGACGTTGGTTGTCTGCGACGCGAGGCGCTGCCAGTAGGCCGGCGACCTCGCGGCGCGAAGCGCGAGCGATTTCAGCGCGATCACGTGCTCCATCATTTCGCACGAGCCGCTATTCGTGTGGAAGAGCGCCTCGAGCGCCTGAATCTCGGCGTCCTGCTTGTTGGGGTCGATGTTTTTCGGGAAGAAGCCGAGCCAGTAGGCGGCCATCACGGCGCGCTGTTCGCATCCGCTTTGCACGATGACGCGAAGATTGTCTTGCGTGCGCTGCGCGGGAGGAATCATGTTCCAGCGCGCGTAGATATCCGAGAGCGACGGATAGTCTTCATCCGCGAGCGTGGCCTCGCCGAGATTGCGGTCGGGCCCTTTTTCGGCGTACTGCTGGATCAGGCCGATCGCGCTCTGCGTGCCGATATTGCGCAGCGCCGAAAGCACCACCGCGTGCTTGTACTGGCTGCCATTCCAAAGATGCGGGCCGAGAAGGCTGACCGCCTGGTCCTGCGCGCCGCTCATCACCATGGCGTACGTCATCGCGAAGACAGTTTCCTTGCCGCGGAAATCCGGGAGGCCGGACGGCGGCTGAAAGGCGTTGCCGTCGCGGACGAGATGATTCAGGACGGAATCGAACAGCTCGCTGTAGGGGATCAGGCCGAGATTGTCTTCGTGCAGGACGAGCAGCGCGGAGCGCGCCAGGATGTCCGTGGTGTATTCGGTCTGCTGATTCGCCGCGATTTTTTGGATCTGCGCGACGGTGAGGCCCTGCGGCGCGCCGATCTGGATCGTGCGCAGCAGACGCTGCGGAATCGACGCGCGCGGGGCGGCGGCACGAGCAGGCACAGCGAGCAGCACGATCGGCAGCCCGATCAGAAGAGCGACACTCGATAGGATTCTTTTTCCCACGATCGTATGGCTCCGTCCAAAGGGGACGACGAATCGAGTCTAGAAACAGCGCCTCTTCTTAAGTTCGAGGCGAACCATCAGATCGGCGAGCAGGTACGAAACCACGGCCATGGCCAACGAGTCGTACCTGTGGTCAACGACAGCCGTGATCCCAGCATTGACTGCGATGAACATGACTATGCCCAAAATGAACAAGGGCGCGTTTCGCAGCACGATCAGCACTGCGGCCACAAGAGATAGCAGGCCCAGGGCAGCCTGAAACTCGTGATGCCACAAGGACACTAATCCCTTCAGAAAGCATCCGGCTCCGAGGCAGATCAGGAGGATTCTCCAGTCAAGTACACCCCACTGGGGATCCGGAGCCCAGCCAAAGATTTCGCCCGGGCGGCCCACCGGGGTCGGTTTCAAGGCTTGTCGTCCTTGGAGGCTTCCTTCGGCTGCGGGCGATAGTTCAGCAGGATATTTCCATCGAGATGAACCGTCACGTTGCCTAGCAAATCCTGTGGCTGCGGCGCGCGCTGCATGCGACTGTAGGAGAATTGCCAGGGGAAGCTGCCGCCGCCATCGGGGCGCAGGAGCGATTCCTCGGAGCGCACGTTGAACGAGAGCAGATCGAGATTAGCGGGCGGAATTCGCGACGTGCACACGGACGGGTCGGCCATCTTGCAGAAGTGCGCCCACGCGTCGGCGGTGCAGGCGTCCTGCATGGCCTGCATCTTGGCGTCGAAATCGCTGACGCGGAAACGGATCACAGCTTCGCGGCGCTGGTAATTATTGAGAATGTTGTCGCCGAAGCGATCGAGGCCAAGCTCGATCAGCTTCTGCAAAATCGCATCGACGGGCGCAGTCGCGGGGAAATCGGCTTGCAGCCGCTGGACGACCTCAAAGGGCGGCTCCGTATCCACGCGGTTGGGCTGCTGCGACGGATTTTTGAGCGTGCGCACGCGTTCCATCAATTCGAGGTGCCCGTGATTGTCGTTCACATATTCGCGGATCGCCGCGATTTGCTTGTCGAGCTGTGCGATCGCGTCTTCCGGCTGCACGGCACTGCTCGACACGCCGCCGACGATGAACGCCTTGTCGGGCGCGATCTCGGCGGTGCAGGTTCCGGTGAGCTGGAAAATCTGCGGGGGCATCCAGCCTTGCCCCGGCATTGCTACATTCTGCGCGTGCGCCGAAGAAGCGACACACACGCACGCCGCCAGCGAGATCAGCACAAAGGAGAGGGTGGGCTTCATAGTGTTTTGAGTTTACAGCCCCAGCCGCGCGGCGCCAACGCGGGCAGGCCAAGGATTGAGCGAAGGGTTATCCAAGCAGACGGCCGTAGTGGAAAGACGGTTACACTACACCCCACAGCAGGCCCGGGTTGAAGGTCTAAACGTAGCGCCGGGATGTCCACTCGGCGAAACAAGCTTCGCCCAAAAGTGCGGGAGCAAGCTCCTGCACTCCACGAGGAGCGAGATCCTGGGTCAGATTCGCGAGGAATCACCCTTCCGACTCGCGTTGCTCGCTCTGGGTGACGATCCTCGCCGGATCGTCATGCCCATTTATCGATCGAGATGCTCACGCCGTAGCTCATGTTCGCGGCCTGCGGGTACGCATTCGTCTGGCCGCCGACCACGACGATGTTGAAGCTTTCGGGCCGCGGGAAATGCGGGATCATGGCGTCGTCCGGCATTTTGTACCACGACGCGTACGGCTCGATTCCCTGCAGGGCGCGCGGATAATCGAAGAGGTACGCGTAGTTGCGGCTTTTGTAATCCTTTACCGTCTGCACCGTGTTCTTGTAGAACCACTGAATCAGCTGTTCTTTCGTGTCGTAGCCCTGTTCCTTCAGGCGCTTCGCCACGAGCGGGTCGGCGATCACGAGCGCGCCGAAAAATCCGGTGAATGTGCTGAAGAGGTCGCTGAGCTGCTCGTCGAATTTCGGGTTCACGTTGACGCTGCTGCCGCGCGCCACCTGTCCCGGGACCACGCCCAGACCGCGGAAGATGCTCACCACGTTTTCCTCGGGCTTGAATCCGCGCTGCACGTGAAACGGCACCCACGGGCTGCTCGCCTCGTCCTCGGCGATCACCACGTTGTTGTAATTCAGATTGTTGCCGACGGAGCCGAGGTAGGTGTCGCCGGGGATGCCGCCATTCCCAAGATTTTTCGACATGATCGTCCACGCGCGCCCGAGCGTGGCGTTGGGCTGCGCGAACGGGCCCAGTGCGCCGATGCCGTAGTTCATATTCAGCTTGTCGCGGATCGGCCCGTTGACGACCATCGAAAATGCGAACGAGTTCGTGGAGCTGAAGAGCGACGCGACTCCTGACGACGCGATCGCCAGCACGATCGGGAAATATTCCGGGCGGCATCCCGCCATCACCGCGTTGATCGCCGCGTGCCGCACGGTGTACGTCCACGGAGGATACGCGCCCGCCGCCATTTTCCCCAAAGGTTCGTCCGGCTTGTGGCTCGTGCCCGTCAGCATCTCCTCGACGGCTTCTTCGGTCGGGATGATGATGGGCAGGTAGTCCGTCATGCCGTTGTCGAGGTAATACTGCTGCAGATTTTTCGGCGTGTCGGGACCGTAGGTCGCCGGGCCGGTCGAGACCTCGACGATTCCCGATTTGCTTTCGTCGGCGTTCAGCGGAACCGTGAGGAAATCGACGATCTCCGGCATCAGCGGCTTCCCGCTGACCGGGTCGGGACCGTCGACGTAGACGCGCAGTTCCTCGGGCGTTTTCCCCCACACGGGATGCGGAGTGAACGCGATGCGCTCGTGAGGCATTCCGCGCTTCGCGGCGTTTAGAACCGCCAATTCCTTGAATGCCTTGGTGACCATGGGCACGCTCGGGATGCCCATCTTTTCAGTTGTTATGCAGTGACCGACGGTCGCTGGGGTGCAGGTGCTTCAATGACCGACGGCCATGATGACGGCGTTGCCTTTCTCTTTGATCTCCGCCCAGAGCTTGGGATCGTCTTCGGCGTACGGCCCCGCCTTGCGACGGAAGACCGTCGTCACGCTCGGCTTGTTGCGGCTGAACCATCCCGCCACCTGTGTGAGCAGCGCGTCCGAGCCGTGGAATCCGGTGTCGACGAGGTAGACCGTTTTGCCGTCGAGCGTCGAGAGCCGCGGCGCCATCGGAATCAGGTGAATCGGGGGAGGGACGCCGCGCGGGTTGAGCCCGACAATTTTGTATTCGTTGCTGCCGGCTTGCTTGCGAGCCGCGGTTTTTGCTTTCTTGTCAGCCTCGGCCGCAGCGGAGCCCGATGCGCCCGCCAGAATCGCTGGCGACATCCCGATCAGCGACAGCAGTTTTCGCCTGTTGATCTTCATCTCACCACCCCGTTTCCTCTGGCCCCAAGAACCCGAAGGCAAGCCTTTGGCCGACTCCGTGCCCCAATCACGGTTATAGTTCCGTAACACACGGATTGCAAGGCATTTGCGGGAATCGTTCTACGGCGGCCGAGCGGGTGTGCGTGCGCCGTTGTCGGATGATCACGTCCACTTATCGATCGAGACGCTGCCGCGGTAGCTGATGTTCGCCACCATGTGGTACGGGTTCGTCTGTCCGCCGACCACGATGAAATTGTAGGCGTCCGCGCGGGCGTATCGCGGGATCATCGTGTCGTCCGCCGTATTCGGGTCCGGCACCCAGCGCAAGCCGAACAGAGTCGAGCGCGCATCCTTCGCCGAGATTTTTGAATTCTTCTGTAGCCAATCGGCGAGCTTTTCCTTGGTGTCGTAGCCTAACTCCACCAGTCCTTTCGCCACCAGCGGGTCCAGCACGGCCGTCGCGCCGAAAAGCGGGCCAAACGGAATGAAGTTGTACGCCAGCGCTTGATCGTATTGCGGCACCGGCTTCACGCCGAGGCCAACGCCCGCCTGCCCCTGCGAGATGCTGAATCCCACGAACACGCTGACGACGTTTTCCTCGGCCTTGAAACCTTTCTGCACGTGCAGCGGCTGCCAAGGCGAGTCTTTCTCGTTTTCCGGAATGATGAGGTTGCCGAAATTGGTGCTGTTGCCGAGCGTGCCGAGATACGTCTGCCCGGGGATGCCCGAATTCGAGAGATTTTTCGAGAGCATCGTCCAGGCGCGCCCGATCGCCGCGCTGGGCTGCGAAAAAGGACCCATCGCGCCGATGCCGTAGTTCATGTTGAGCTTGTCGCGGATCGGCCCGTTGATCACCGCCGCCACCGTAAACGAATTGGTCGAGCTCGAAAGCGCGGTCAGGCTGCTCGCCGCGAGCGCGAGCACGACCGGCAAATATTCCGGCTTGCACCCGGCCATGACGGCGTTGATCGCCACCTGCCTCACGTTGAACGTCCAATCGGGATACGATCCGCGCGCCGGACTCATCTTTCCGATGATCTCATCCGGCGAGTGGCTGGTTCCCTTCAGCATCGCGTCCAGCCGCTCTTGCGTCGGCAAGACGATCTGCATGAAGTCTGTCATCCCGTTGTCCATGTAGTATTGCTGCAGGTTGTCGAAGGTGTCCGAGAACGCCGGCGGCCCCACGCTCGGCGGGACCGTGCCGGTTTTCTGTTCGTCCTCCGTCAGCGGATCCGTGAGCGCACCGATTACTTCCTTCATCAAAGGCTTGCCGCTCACGGGATCGTTGCCTTCGAGGTAGGCGTACATCTCCGCGTCTGTCTTGCCCCATACGGGATGAGGAGTGAAGCAAATTCTTTCGTGCGGCATGCCGCGCTGCGCGGCGTTGGAAAGTGCGAGGTCCTTGAACGCGATCGTCACCATGGGAGCGGTCGGGATGCCCATCTTTTCAAGCGTTATGCAGTGACCGACGGTCGCTGGAGTGCAGGTGCTTCAATGGCCGATCGCCATGATGACGGCGTTGCCTTTGGCCTTGATCTCCGCCCAGAGTTTGGGATCGTCATCGGCGAGCGCGCCGGCCTTCAGGCGGTATACCGTCGTCACGCTCGGCATGTTCTTCTTGAACCACAGCGCGATCTGCGCGAGGAAATGATCGGCGCCGGGAAATCCGTCGCCCACGAGGTAGATCGTCTTGCCGTCGAGCGACGCCAGGCGCGGCGCCATCGGCACCAACTGAATCGCGGGAGCAAAGCCACGCGGGTTGAGCGCCTCGATCTTCGCTTCGCCGGCCGGTGCCTTTCCGTCCTTCTTTTTTGCCTGGGCCTTCTCGGCCTCGGCCGACGCCGCTGATGTCAGCAACGTCGGGGCAAGCCCGAGAAACGACAGCATTTTTCGCCTGTTCATCGCCGCACCTCGCGTCGAAATGTCCGAAATTCCGCCCGCAATCGCCCCGCACCCCGGGGCGTCCTATTTATAGTCCCGCACTTGCGAAATTGCAATTCACGATGCGACGACCCTTCGCGTTCGCTCAGGCCAAGGGATCAGCTGAAGGATGCCTCGCACGCCCACGCGCCGATCGATAGCAGGTGTGAGCTCACGGGTCGAAAAGCACAGCAGGTTTCAGCAGCCTCGCGGATGCATTTCTGCAAGGCGTAAAGAGGCGAAGCCTTTCGGCAGGCTCAGGACAAGCGAGCTCCGCCCAAGGGGGCGGCGGGGAGCCTCGGCACTCCATAGCCCAAGGCGCGTGCGAGCGTATCGCCCACACGGAATGGAGACTCTCGGCAGGGTCATGCGCGCTCTAATTGCCTGATTTGTTCCTCGGCGACCTCGCATTCAGCGTCGCCAACAGGAGCTGCGCCGACGGCGGAGGCGGCACGGCGTGGTTGAGCACGATATCCTTCGCGGATATTTCCTTCCCGTAGAGTCGTTTGTTCGCATCATTGTCCGGCCGGAGCGTCGAGCCGGCGAGCGATATTCCGGCGAACAATCCGCGGGCGCGCGAATACGAGAGGATCTGGGCGCGCAGCGCCACGTCGGTTTCAGCCGACGCGTTCCTGCCCACCGGTCCGGCCGCCGCCGACGCGTCTCCCCCAAGCTTTACCTTGCTGCTCAGGATGCTCGACGCAGCTCCTGAGTTCATCAGAAGCAACACGAAATCGGTCGCCTGACCTCCTAGCTGCAACCCGAAGCTTCCGCCTTCGAGCGCCATCATCGTCGGTGGGCCCCAGTGGCCGTGGAAATTCGCTCCGCCGCGGCACGTCATGACCCCGCGGCCATAGCTGCCTCCGATGCCAATCGCGAATTTGAGCACCGATGGCAACACGACCACGCAATCCGCTTTGTCGATCACGCTCTGCGGAATGTCGTCGGGAACATCCATGATCTCCTTCATCACTCTCCCGGCATTTTCGACGCGATCCTGTTCCTTACCTTGCGCGGCCGCGGCAGGTGCAAAAGCGGCCATGAGTCCGGCGATCAGCGCAAGTGCCAGCGAAGCTTTCATCACAAGTTTCTGCATGACGCCCTCCACAGCAGCCACGATACACGCGCAAGCGTGACGCCCGCAAGGGCCGCGGGAGGCGCCGGCTGGCAACGGAACTTTTCGCGCGGCTGCCGCGTATCTTCGAGCATGAGGAGGGGCTCCTATGCGAAATGATCGGCGAACAGGATTACGAAAAGGCATGCGCGGATTGGCCGCAGCAATGGCCGCACTCGTGGCAATGACGCTCCTGATGGGCCTTCGTGTTCAGGCACAGGAATCGGGCAGCGCCGGCCTTATCGTGAGCGGGAAGGCTACGGCACGGGACGTGGGTCTGCCCTTTTATCCTGGCGCGCGGCCCTACAAGGACAGCAAAGACAGCTCCGACGCGGCGCGCCTGGGCTTCTGGGGAGGCGGCTACGGCGCCAAGCTGGTCGTCGTAAAAATGAAATCGGATGACGCGCCCGGAAAGATCGCGGCGTTTTACAGGAAGGCACTAGCGAAATATGGCACGGTCCTGGATTGCACCAATGGCGGGAGCGAACCCTCGCGCGAGAATGACTCCTCGCCGTCGCTGACGTGCGACAACGACAAGCCTGATCAGGGCGGAATGCTGTTCAAAGCCGGAACGAAAAAGAACCTGCACATCGTCGGCGTGGAACCCCAAAGCGACGGAACCGTCTTCGATCTGATCTACGTCGAGGCCAAGGGAAAGTAGGATAGCGGCGGTATCGAATTTGCTCCGAACTTCGTGTTCGACTGAGGGTGCCGCACCTACGACGCTTGCGATTTCCTTGCTACGTTCCCAGCCCCCGGGCTTGGGCTAACTTGTGCCGCGCGTCCCGCGCTTGCAGGAGATTGATGCGCCGATGCTCTCCAACACCGAGAGGAACTGCCGCGAAAAACGAAACGGCGGCGGCGATCGATCGCCGGCCGTCGTTTTTTCCTGCTCTTAGCTCTTAACTGCCGACGCTCAACTGCTCCTAGTTCTGCGGCTGGTTTTCGTGCGTCGGCGCCTGGGGCGCGGGTGCCGGAGGAGGCGGAGGGCCAAATGCGTTGTCCGAGACACCGGAAGGCCGCTGCTGGAAGCGGTACGTTGCCATCCAGCTCAAACGCATAAATCCGCGCCTTGCCGCCGCGTCCCGAAAGGACTGCAACGTACTGCTTTCCATCGATCATGTACGTCACTGGATTTGCGAACCCCGGCCTCAGCTTCGCCGACCAGAGCTTTTGGCCTTTGTCGGCGCTGAGGGCGACGAAATCGCCGGAGTCCGAAGCGCAGAATACGAGGTTTCCCGCGGTCGTGAACGTGCCGCCGCCATTCATCAGATCGGCGCGCCAGACTTCTTTTTCGGTGACCGGATCCCACGCCGTCAGGAATCCGTGGTTCGGCGGCAGCGGATGCTTGGGGTCGGGCGGGCCGAGCACGATTCCCCAGTTGTAGACGCCGAGTTCCGGGCTGAATACTTTCTGGGCAACGTAATGGAAGGTGCTGTCGAGCGCGGGCAGATAGACCAAGCCCGTACTCGGGTTATAAGACATCGCTTCCCACGCGTGGCCGCCTGCCGGTCCGGGCGCGACGTCCTTCGGTTCGTCCTCGTAGCGCATGCCGGGAGCTTCGTGCGGGCGTCCGGTTTTCGGGTCGAGTCCGGTGGACCACGTGACGTGCACGTACGGCGCGCCCGAGATGAATTGTCCCGTCTTGCGATCGAGCACGTAGAAGTAGCCGTTTTTCGGCGCCTGCATGATCACTTTGCGCATCTTGCCGTCGATCTTCAGATCGGCAAGCGTGAAGCCTTGCGTGGCGTCGTAATCCCACTCATCGGCGGGCGTCGTCTGGAAATACCACACGAACTTGCCGGTGTCTGCATTCAGAGCGACGATCGAGCACAGGTACAAATTCTCCATGCCGATCGGGCTGCGGAAGCCCTGCACCCACGGACCGCCCTGGCCGATTCCGATGTAGATCATCATGGAGTTCGGGATCGTAGGCGATTCCGTCCCACACGTTTCCGCCGCCGCCCAGCTTCCACCAATCGCCGTCCCAGGTGGGCGCGGCCTTTTCCATGGCCTTGTTTTCGAAGGGCTTCGCTGGATCGCCGGGCACGGTGTAAAAGCGCCAGAGCTGTTTGCCCGTTTCCGCGTCGTACGCGGCCACAAACCCGCGAACCGCGTATTCGCCGCCGGCGTTGCCGATGATCACCTTGCCGTTCGCGATCCGGGGAGCGCCCGTGATGCTGTAGTCCTTGCTGTCGCTGATCGTCTGCGTCGCCACACGACTTTGCCGGTTTGTTGATCGAGCGCGACCAGGCGGTAGTCGAGCGTGCCGACGTACACTTTGCCGTCGTAGATCGCCACTCCGCGGTTGGCCGGGCCGCAGCAGACGCTCGGGCCCGCGCGAACCTTATCCGGCTTTCCCACCGATCCGGGCGGGAAGTTCATGTGGGGGATTTTGCGGATCCCAGCGCCACTTTTCTTTTCCGGTGGCCGCATCGAGAGCCACGACGACGCTCCACGGCAGCGTCGCGTACATCACGCCGTTGGAAACCAGCGGAGTCGACTCGACTGTGCCGCGGTCCGAATCCGTGTCGTAATACCAGGCGAGCCCGAGCTTGCTCACGTTGCTCGCGTCAATTTGTTTGAGCTCGCTGTAGCGCCAGTCCATGTAATCGTGGCCGGTCGTCAGCCATGAGTCGGCGTTCTTGCCCGAATCGAGCAGCGCTTTGGTGTCCTGCGCCTTGGCCGCCGTGGCTGAAAGGCCCGCCGCCATTAGCAGCGCCAGCACGACAAGCCACACTTTTTTTCCGTTCAAGAATCGCATGAGAAATCCCCCTCGGATATTCCCCCAAACGCCTTCCGCCGGGTAGCCACCCGAATACCCGCAAAAAGCCCCGCGTATCTTTATCCCATCGTCGAACCGGATGCAAGTCCCGAGTATAGATACGGTGCGGCGTGGCTTTAGGTTTCAGAGCTATTCGACCGGCAAGGCCGGGTGAATGGTTGGCCAGCCCACACCAACACGCCAAAGCTGAACTGTTATAGGAAAATGGGAAACGGAGAGTCCGTCACCCGCCCTTTGCTTTACAATACATACATGCTGCATCGGTTGCGGCGCGGACCGACATTCGACCGAATGCGAAGAATCTAACTGAAGGCCCCTCCGATAAGTATCAGAAGATTTCGCTTTCCGAAAATAGATAGCGTTCATTTCTTCGCTCCTTGTTTAAGACTTGACAGCTGTGTCGACCCAGGGGGATTCGAGGCCGCTTAACGGACTGCGAATCCACCGAACCAAATGGTCGAGAGGCCCACGATGAGCTCGTGGTGCGAAAGTTCGGCAGGTCGCACCAATTGACCTTGAAACACCAAGATAAGCGCGTGCGTAACTAAACTAAGAAACGGCTGATGGTCTGGCTGCACGTCCGCTCTCCGAGTACTTCAGATTGGGAAAGGTACGGATATGCGAGGAATTGGTCCTGCGACGACCCCCATAGAAGATTTCCAGCTCGCAGAGAGCTGCGCCCGCTCCGTGCAGTGGTACTGAAGGATTGGCGCAATCTTAATCCTCATTTCGTTTGTAGCTGGTCTGTTCGGTGAATCAAGCGGTGGCGCGGTGTCCGCACAAACCGCGAGCAGCCATTTGGCATTGCTGCGCATGGGATTCGCCGGCTATCTCATCGAGACGCTGTGTGATGTTTCACCGACCGGATTCTGTACGTACTGCTAAGAGGGGTCGAGAGAAATCTTGCCCTGTTGGCGGCGTTCTTCCGGCTGGTATCCACAGCAGTGTTCGGAGCTTCCGAATTCTTTCATCTGGCTGCACTGTTGGTTGCGGGAGGCACCGAACACCTGAAGGCACTCTCGAACGGTCGACTCGATTCGTTTGCACGGTTTTCGCTGGCCTTGTACGGCTACGGCAGCAGCGCGCCCGTGTTTTACGGAGCGGCAGCCGTCGTCATAGAATATTTGATTTATCAATCGGGGTTTCTTCCAAGGTTCCTTGGGATTTTGGGGGTGCTCGGCGGTCTGGGTCAAATGACAAACGCCTTTGCCCTTGTACTGGCACCCGCATACGCCTTTTTTTGGCAAATGCTGCCGTTGTTGATCGCCATGATGGCGCTGCCCCTGTGGTTCCTCGTGCGGGGCGTGGACACCACAAAATGGGGAGGGCGCGCCGCGATACCGAGCGCCGCGGTTTACCCTCCGAACGTTTAGGGCATTGACGCAGCGGCCGATGGCAGCTAGACTAGTCTTAGACTAGTCTAAAAGAGGAGCGAGGCATGGGGCGAAGCAGGGACACGGTCGGCGCCTACGAGGCGAAAACGCACTTGTCCGAATTGCTGGAAAAGGTCGAGGCAGGCGAGGAGATCGTTATCACGAGGCACGGCGCGGCCGTCGCCAAGCTCGTGCCCATAAAGAAGGAAACAACCGCGGAAGAGCGCGTGGCAGCCATAACGCGGATTGAGAGGCTGGGCGCGAGCTTGTCCCTCGGCGGATTGAAGGTTAAGGATCTGATCGCCGAAGGGCGGCGATGAGCGCGGTGTTTGTGCTGGATTGTTCGATCGCGATGGCGTGGCTGTTTGGCGACGAGGCGACGACAAAGACGGCGGCTTTGCTCAGGCGGCTGGGAACCGAGACGGCGCTCGTACCGGCCTGGTGGTTCATC
This sequence comes from uncultured Alphaproteobacteria bacterium, assembly GCA_963832605.1. GTDB lineage: Bacteria > Pseudomonadota > Alphaproteobacteria > Rhizobiales > Xanthobacteraceae > BOG-931. Next base: position 498,323 of record CAWHUO010000019.1, read on the forward strand.
GAAGTTACGAACGTCGTTGCGCTGGCCGAACGCAAGGGACGTATCGCGCCCGCGCAATCCGACGCCTTCATTGCGGATCTGGGCAAGCTCGGGATCGAGCGGGACGACGAAGCTCCCAATCGCGCCTTCACAAATCTGCTGACGCTTTGCCGCGCGCATCGCTTGACCTGCTACGACGCAATCTATCTGGAATTGGCCCTTCGGCGCGACTTGCCGTTAGCCACGCTGGACGGCGATTTGCGGAAGACGGCAAAACTGCTGGGCTTGCGACTGCTGGGATAAGTAAGCCGTCTAGTTTAGTTTTCCGTGGGCCTTTACGCCCCTAGACCCAGGTTCTCACCGAACCTGGGGGGGGCACCCTCCGCGTTTTTATCGTGGCAGGAAATATAGGAATCGAGGTTTTCGGTCGACCAGCCCGACGATACCGAATAAGGGGACGTTTCTGGGCCACCCGCCCCAACGAGTTTAGTGACTTGATTTGTGTGCTGCCAACACTTCCAGACGATTACCTATAAGGTCGGCCAAGCGGCGATCCTGACCTCGGGCGACATAATCGCGGAGCACCCTCTCGGCTTTAGGAGAGTCGATGTAGAGCAACACGTATGCCGCATGGTAACGCAGCAACAAGTATGGCGCATGGTAACGTTCGTTTGGATCGCGTCGAAAGAGAAGTGGCCGCAAACTTGATATCGAGGGATCACCGATATTCGCAAGGGCCATACCAGCGGGACTGTCTACTAGGGCTTCTTCTCCGGTGCCAAGACCTAGGCCAGGCGACGTGCTGAAAGTGAGCCATTTGACGAGTGCAGGTATGGCAGCTCGAATCCTAAGTTTCCCCGCTAGCATCGTGGCATTCTGCCAAACGGGACGGATCGTAAGTCCCCGCTGAACCTCAGCCGTTGTAGGTATTGGATCCTCTGCGATCAGCATTGGTAAATGCGCGGCCTAGAATTCTGTTGCCTTTCATCCGATCTCGCAATTCTCAACAGTTGGGCGGCCGCTTGGTCGGTTTTTCCATCAGATTGAAGGTCTCTATAGAGCTCGTCGACAGCCGGTCGTGTTTGGGCCGATGCGACGCTGACGGCGAGGCCGAACAAAGAGAGGGCCAACAACGACGTCATTCTAATTTTCCGACCCGATTGTAAGCATATTCCGTTATTGGAGCGGTTTATGACCGAACCCCGCACTCGAGTCAGAAACACCGAGTACCGAGCCGCTGGTATGATGATGTTCTCGTACCAGTCCTTCTTCCCGGGACACCCGCATGGTTGCACAGCACTACGTTGAAGTCTTGAATCACATTGCCGAATATACCTGTCGAGGTTGAGATTTACGTTTACAAGGGTGTATTGGAGGCGGGTGGCTCGGGTTGAGAAGTGAAAATCCATTGACGTGACAACCGCAGAGAGGGCCTGGGACGTTTCGGATCGTGAGGAGACACCCTTCGAGGCGGCAAAAACCAAAGCGCCGCCCTCAGGGTGACGATCCTGGTCGGATCAGACACTTCGGAGGGCAACACAGCAGGGCGCCCTCCTCCGTTCGACTGTGCTCAGGGCAAGCAGTGTGACCATCCTCATCGGATGGTCACGCCCACTTATCGATCTGGACGCTCAAGCGGTAGCTCATGTTCGCGATCTGGTGGTAGGGGTTGGTCTGTCCACCGACCGCGACGAAGTTGAACGCGTCCGCACGCGGCCACTTCGGGATGATCGAGTCGTCCGTCAGACCTGCTGCCTGCGGGCCTCGCGGCAGCATGCTGAAGAGCATCGACTTGACGTCCTTCACCGAGATGGTCGTGTTTTTCTGCAACCAGTCGGCCAGGTCTTCCTTGGTTTTGTAACCCAATTCGACCAAACCGTTGGCCACCAGCGGATCGGCCAGGATCAGCGCGCCGAAGAGCGAAGCGAACGGTCCTACGTTGTAGGAGATCGCTTCGTGATACAGCGGAATCGGCTTTACGCCGAGCCCGCGCCCGCCCTGCCCTTGCGTGATCAGGAACCCGAAGAAGAAGCTGATCACGCTGTCGGTCGGCTTGAATCCCTTCTGCACGTGGAACGGCGTCCAGGGGCTGTCCTTTTCATTCTCGGGAATGATCAGGTTGTTGTAGTTGATGACGTTGCCCTGCGAGCCCATGTACGTCTCGCCTGCGATTCCGCCGCCGCAGAGGTTCTTCGACATCAGCGTCCACGCGCGGCCGATAATCGCGTTCGCCTGGTTGAACGGGCCCATCGCGCCGATTCCGTAGTTCATCTGCAGTTTGTCGCGAATCGGCCCGTTGACGACCGCCGCGGAAACCAGCGAGTTCGTGGAACTGAACAGGGCCGAGATGCCGGTGGATGCGATAGCCAGCAGCGTCGGGAAGTAATCCGGCGTCGCTCCCGCCATCACCGCGTTGACCGCTGCCTGCTGCACGTTGTAGGACCAATCCGGGAACGCGCCCCGCGCCGGAGACATCTTGCCGACGACTTCGTCCGGCTTGTGGCTCGTTCCCTTCAGCATCGCGTCCACTTTTTCCTGCGTGGGCAGGATGATGGGCATGAAGTCCGTCATGCCGTTATCGAGATAATATTGTTGCAGGTTGTCGGAGGTGTCCGTAAAGGTTGGCGCGCCCACCGGAGGCGTCACCACGCCGGATTTCAACTCATCCGGCGTCAGCGGCCGGGTGAGGTCGGCGACCGCTTCCGGCATGAGCGGCTTGCCGCTCACCGGGTCGTTGCCTTCGAGGTAGGCGTACATCTGCTCGTCCGTCTTGCCCCACACCGGATGCGGGGTGAAGACGATTCGCTGGAGCGGCATGCCTCGTTTTGCGGCGTTGGTTTTGGCGAGATCCTTAAAAGCGATCGTCACCATCGGAACGGCTGGAATCCCCATCTTTTCGTATTCGATGCAGTGACCGACGGTCGCTGGCGTGCAGGTGCTTCAATGACCGATGGCCATGATGACGGCCTGGCCATCTGCCTTCACTTCCGCATTCAGCTTGGGATCGTCGTCCGCGAAGCCGCCGGCTTTAAGGCGGTACACGGTTTTCACGCTGGGCATGTTCGTCGCGAACCACTTCGCCACCTGCGCCAGAAAATGGTCCGCGCCCGGGAAGCCGTCGGAAACGAGGAAGATCGTTTTCCCGTCGAGCGTGCTGAGCCGCGGCGCCATCGGGATCAGCGTGATCGGAGGCGGCATGCCCCGCGGATTCAACGCCGCGATCTTCGGCTCCATCGAAGCCTTGCCATCTTTGTTTTTCGGTTTTTTCTCCTTGGCCTCGGCCGTCGCGGCGGCCAAAAGCGCAGGAGACGCTCCCATTAATGACAACAATTTTCGTCTATTAATCATCGGCGCTCCAATCTCCTTTCATGGAGATCCCCCAGTCGTAGAGACGAACTCGATCACCACCCGGTTACATTACGATGCCGCCCAAGACCTTATCTCCATCAGCGGCGCAATTGCAAGAGAACGGAGGGTAATTTACCGGCTGTCGGTTTCCGCGTTACTGGCTTGCCTGGCTTTCTTTTTCGCAGCTTTGCGCGCGCGTTTCTTGGCCTGCTTTTGCGCCGAAGCCGTTTGTGCATCGAGCTCTTCGGGACTCAGCGCCACTTCCAGCGTCTCGCGTATTTTTTCCTCGAATTCATCGGTTGCCAGGCCGCACGCGGTGCGCGCCTCGTCGATTGCGGAGGCGATGCGCGCCGCGATACGCTCGGCCGCTTCTTCCGCGATGTGGTTCATCATCGTCTTGAGCGACGTGGCGATCGTTTCCTGCAGCCGTGCGTTCAGATCCGCGGGCGCCGATTCCTGGGGCATGAATCCGACGGCGCCTGAGATGTCGATTTCCTCGTAGGTAACTGTGGGAATGGGCGGCGTCGCCGCGGCGGCCTCCAACGCCTCGTCCAGTGTTTTGAAATTCGCTCCCTCGGGCGCCGCAATTTCGGCAACAAGCTCCTGCGCGACCGCGGCGACGTTTTCCTGTTGCTCCTTCAGCAGCGCTTCATCATCGGGGTGCGGAAACCAATCAGGCGGTGGAGACTGGAGTCCCCAGACGTTCCCGGAAACGATGAACTCGAGCCCGATTTCGTACTGCTCGCGCAGATTTCTCGGCCGTTGCACCCACCGGGCCCGCCCTTTGACGACACGCGAACTCAGCCTTGGATTCGGGTGCATCACCTCGAGCGTCACCAGCGAATCGCGTTGCACGTAGTTCTTCGACTTGTATTTGCAGCCGTTGCAGCTCACGCTCAGCGTCGTGGTGAGTTCTCGGAAAGGCTCGCCAAGAGCGTCGACGCCGCTGACCGTAATCGGCACGGCGAGCGGCACGCGCGAGCTGCGGCGCTTCTCCGACCCCGACGTGCTTCCGGCTTCGATCGATGCGAGCGTGTCCGTCAAGTGTCCTCTGAGGGGCGAACACTTCAAAACTAACACGTTGCGTCAAATCCCTCGAAAACTCTTGGCCGGCTGGTGCAATAAGGGTAAAGCTCCCGAACGCCCGCCTGGGCTCAACACCGTCCGCCGGTCCGGCCCGCGGGTTCAACGCGCGCTGTTCAACAGTGGCTTCCGCGTATTACGATGTCATTCGTGAGCGGAATCGTTCCCAGGCGATTCCAGAGGGGATGATCGCTATGCGGACCGCTATCAACCGGGCACTTGTTTGCACCCTTCTGTCGCTGCTGGTCCTACCGGCTGTGTCTCGCGCGCAGAATCAGCAGAATCAGGTGATGGGACGGCTACAGTTCGTCGCCAAGACCGATGCCGACAAGAAATCGGGCGTGTGGATCGACGGGCAATACGTGGGTTACGTCGACGAGCTCAAGGGCGATAAGGAGATCTTTCTTCTGCCTGGCGAGCATGAGATTTCCGTCCGGCAGGCCGGCTACAAAGACTTCGTCGAGAAACTCACCATCGAACCGGGCAAGGAAAGCACCGTGAATGTCTCGATGGAGAAGGATCCTCGCGCCGAGTATTCGGCGGTGACTTCCGAGATCAAGCTGAAGGTTTCACCCGACCGGGCCGCGGTGTTTGTCGACGGCGCGTACGCCGGCACCGCGCACGAATTCGGCGGGATCGGGCGCGCCATGCTCGTGGCTCCCGGCAAGCATCATGTGAAGATCGATCTGCCGGGGTACCGGACGTTCGACACCGACGTGAATCTATTGCCCCACCAGAAGCTCACAATCGAAACGAAGCTCGAGCCCGGCAGCATCACACAGGCCGATCCGGCGCTGAAGCACTGAGCGGGGAAGGGAGGGTTTGAGACCCGCCCCCTGCGGACGGAGAGGCGTTGTCCCGTTGCATAGACGCAGCGTTGCCACGTTTGCATAGCCGGACGTTGCGCCGTTTGCCTGGGAGCGTTTGCATGGCACGCCGGTGTGGAAGAGAGCACCGGCTTTCTGACGTCGGCGCGGTGGATTCGGGGGCTTCTGCTACAAGCTGTTTCATAAATGCTCCTCTTCAGGTTGCGGCTCTGGCCGAACAAGAGAAATACCAAGTAGGTACACAGGCACGTGTGTTGCCACTGCTTGGCGGTTGTGGTGGTTACTGGCAGCCAGGTACTGGTCTGTCGTTCCTTCCTGGGAATACAATTCACAGATGCTTAAGGCCCTGATGTTTGACTTCGGACACACAATTATGGACGAATTGAAAGAGAGGGAACTCCCACTCACTTCGCGCCCTGTCCACCTGATGCCAGGTCTTTCCGGCATCTTGCCTCACATCTGTGGGTTCCGGAAATTCTGGCACGCCGATTCCGGAAATTCTGGCACGGTCTGTACCTGCCGGCAAGATCTCTTCGAGGTTAAGATGACGCGTCCTTCCGGAGGGTCCGCCGAGGTGGATGAACCGCCCGCGTTCAAGGACTCGATCCAGGATAGCTGCCGCCATATCTTCGTCGTGTAATACCTTCCCCCATTCCGTCAGTGGCTTGTTGGTTGTGAAGATCATCGGTCGCTTTCTCAGATGCCGATCGTTCACCACATGGAACAGGACGTTGGCGGCATCGGGTCCATAGGTCAGATAACCGACTTCATCGATCACCAGGACGTGAGGGTGAGTGTAGGATTCCAGAGACTCCTGGAGGTGTCCCTTCTTGCTGGCATTGGAAAGATCTTCGATGAGTTCTGCGGCCGTCGTGAAGAGTGTCTCGAAGCCGTTTTGAATGGCGCGGTATCCGATGGCCACTGCCAGATGAGTTTTGCCACGGCCCGTGTTGCCGTGAAGGATCAGAGACCGCCCCTCGGTGACGAAATCCAACCCGAGGTAGGAGCCGATCACCGATTCGCGGAGAGTGGGCTGCAAGGTGAAGTCGAACTCTTCGATGGTCTTGAAGAAAGGAAAATGAGCATTGCGGGTGCAGCGCTGCAGCCGCGTTTGCTTCCGTCGTGCTACTTCTTCGGCCAGCAGCAGAGCCAGGAAGTCCCGATACGACCAACTTTCCTTCTCCGCCCGAACGGCCACCTCCCGGTAGATCCGGCGCATATGCGCCAGGTTGAGGCGCCGGAAATGCGCCTCGAACTGACCCTCGGAGAGTTCCAGACTCTTCGGATTGTGGGGGTCATTCCCGGTGGCCATCGGTTGATCGGGCGGATCGAAAGTTCGTACTCTCTTCTTCATGGGATCACCTCCTGAAAGATGAGCGAGTGCTGCAAGAAGCACTCGACAGAAGTGGCGCTGAACACCTGTTCTTTGATTCCTTCCTCCATCGCTCGGCGGAGAGCTTCCGGACCGTGGCTTTGCAGAAGGTCGTGAAGTCGATCGACGTCGTAGTACCACTGCCGTGGACGGCGGTGGACGATTTCTGTCAGGTAAAGGAAAGCAGGCTCTCCCAGTTCTAATAGTTGCTGACGTTTCAGATAGCGCTTGCCTCGCTTGCCGGACACCGCTGCCACCATCGCGGCGCGATGAGCAGACAGTGTAGAACCCTCGTGGGGAGTGAACTTCCGGGGATGGATCGCTTCGTATCGGCCCGCTGTGATACGCACCTGATCGGCGTACAGATACAACGTCGCTGGCATGCTGATCGCTTCCGGAGGCATCGAGTACGGATGTCCGTCGTGCAAAACGGTTCCCGTAGGGCCGACATAGACAGGAATCCGCAGAGCCAGATCTTCCGGGCGCACTTTCAAGGGACGAAGCCGCGCACGCTCCTCGATCAGACGTACTGTCGGGAACACTCCCGTGGCTCGGCACGGACGCTCCTGATTCACTTCGCGATGCCAGCCGGTCAGTTGCTGCTGGAGATCTTCTTCATCTTGAAAGCGTCGTACTTTGAAAAAAGAAGATTTTACGAAACCCACCAGATTTTCGACGGTTCCTTTTTCCTGAGGCCGATACGGCCAGCACAACTCCACGCCGATGCCCATCTCGAGCATGGCGTAAGCGAAGACCGGATTCCATTCCGTCACTTTCACCATTCCTCTGCCACTTCAAGGCTACGGTCTTGGGCCGGTCGAACACGCACAGCAACGGAACGCCACCCCAGCGGTCCAGATGCTCGGCCAGATTACGGACCAAGCTCTCAACGGTCTCGTCCTTCACCACACTGACACAGAGGTATCGGGAGTACTTCAGTCGAGAGGCAAAGAAGTGGATGCGACGAATCGCTCCGCCCAGAAACTCGACGTCGACTTGACCAAAGTCATGCTGACTAAATTCCCCAGGAAGGCCTTCGAAGCGGACCAGCGGTTTGATTCCTTTGGGGCGCAGGGAGCTCACCAAAGCATATAGCGCTGTTTTGCCTCCCGGGTAGCCTGCTTCTCGAACCCGTCGAAGGATTTCCAGAGAAGGTAGTTCCGGAATTTCTTCCAGGATCGCGGCGATGAATTTCCGGAAACTCTCTACCTTGCTGGGTCTGCCGATCTGCCGCTTCTCTCGTTCCGCAGCATCATCGACATGAACGACCGGGGCTTCTTCCGCAATGCGGTTGACCGAACGTAGGGAAACTCCCGCCAAACGGGCCACTTCGG
>CAWHUO010000020.1:0-6834 GCA_963832605.1 uncultured Alphaproteobacteria bacterium
ATTTGTCAGCGTAGCGCAGCTGTGGCGCGAAGATAGGGCAGGCAAACGCGGCGGCAAGGGCGGCCGCGGTTGTCCCTGGTTATTCACAGGACATTGACATTGCAAATACGATTGTATATACAAACGGCAGCGGACGAGATGGGGATAATGCGTCCCGCCGCCTGACCACGGAGAAACAGTATGAACGAGTTCATCGCTCACCGCGGGACAAACGGCTATGGCCGAAGAATTTTCCGAACTGTTCGCAAAAGTTCGCGGCTTTGGGTGGCACGACAATAAACGCGAACTGGATTCTTCGCGAACGGGAAATCGACTTCGACGAGATACGCTTTGTTTTTGACGGGCCAACAATTGTGTACCGGTCCGATCGAAAGGGTGAAGCGCGCTATGTGGTTTTCGGTTTTCTTGACGGCGTAGAGCTTGCCGTCGTTTGTACGTTTCGGGACGACCTATGCTGGATCATCTCGGCGCGACGAGCCAGCAGAACCGAAAGAAAAAAATATCACAATCGTCTCTCGCGACTCTCCGCGCCGGAAGGGCAAGACTGACTGGGCGCGCGCTCGACGCCATGACTGATAAGCAGATCGAAGCCTCGATCGCCAACGATCCCGATTGGAGCGATTCAAGGATGTCGACTGGTCGAAGGCCGATCCTCGTCATTCCCCCGAAAAAGAAGGCGATCTCGATCCGAGTCGACGAGGACGTGCTCGACTATTTCAAGAAGGAGGGCGCCGGCTATCAGCGGCGCATCAACGCGGTGCTGCGCTCCTACATGCAGCAGAAGCGCAAAAAGCGGGCGTAGCGGATGCACCGCCCCGCCAAGAGCTTCTTCACCAGCGCGCTCGCCTTGCCAAAATCCATCCGCCCGGCAAAGCGATCCTTGAGCGCCGTCATGGTGCGGCCCATATCCTTGAGCGTGGCGGCTTCGAGTTCCTTGATCAGCGCGGAGATCGCCTCGGCGGCTTCGAGGTCCGACAATTGCTTGGGCAGATACGCCGAGATGATCTCGATCTCCTCGCGCTCCTGGGCGGCGAGGTCGGTACGGCCGGCCTTCTCGTAGATGTCGAGCGATTCCTGGCGCTGCTTGATCATCTTGCCCATGACGTCGAGAATCTCGGCGTCGGTCAGCGTCAGGCGCTCGGCGGCGCTGGTCTCACGCTGCAGAATTGCGGCATTGACCAGCCGCAGTGTCGAAACGCGGCGTTTATCGCCCGCCTTCATGGCGTCCTTGAGCGCATTATTGATCTCGTCGCGCAACACGGCTATGGCCTCTCGCAAGTTCGCCGGTTTTTCGGCGGGTGTGCAGAAGATTTAGGCGCTTGTCGATGCTGACACAACCGCAGCCGCAACAGGTGTGGGACGAGCCCAAGCCCACGGCGCTCCTGGTCCTGGCCGACGGCACGGTGCTCGAAGGCAGCGGTTTTGGCGCCACCGGCCATGCCGTCGGCGAGGTCTGCTTCAATACCGCGATGACCGGCTACGAGGAAATCCTCACCGATCCGTCCTATGCCGGCCAGATCATCACCTTCACCTTCCCGCATATCGGCAATGTCGGCACCAACGAGGACGACATCGAGACCGTCAATCTCGCGGCAACGCCCGGCGCACGCGGCGTCGTGCTGCACAGCGCGATCACGGCGCCGTCGAGCTACCGCGCCACGCGGCATCTCGATCAATGGCTGAAAAGCCGCGGCATCATCGGGCTGGCCGGCATCGACACCCGCGCGCTGACCGCTTTCATTCGCGAGAAGGGCATGCCCAACGCGGTGATCGCCCATGAGCCGTCCGGCAGTTTCGATCTCACCGCGCTTGCCCGCGAGGCACGGGAATGGCCGGGGCTGCTCGGCATGGACCTCGTGCCGATGGTAACGACAGGTCAGCGCTTCACCTGGCTGGAAACGCCCTGGTCATGGGACGAGGGCTACGGCGAACTGCGCGAGCCGGAATTCCACGTCGTCGCTATCGACTACGGCATCAAGCGCAACATCCTGCGGCAGCTCGCCGGCAATCGCTGCAAGGTGACGGTGGTGCCGGCGCAAACCTCGGCCGCCGACATTCTGGCGCTCAAGCCGGACGGCATCTTCCTCTCCAACGGCCCCGGCGATCCGGCCGCCACCGGCGAATACGCCGTGCCGGTGATCAAGACGCTGATCGAGCAGAAACCCGTATTCGGCATCTGCCTCGGCCACCAAATGCTGGCGCTCGCCGTCGGCGGCAAGACCATGAAAATGCACCAGGGCCATCACGGCGCCAACCACCCGGTGAAGGATCTCTTAACCGGCAAGGTCGAGATCACCTCCATGAACCACGGCTTCGCCGTCGATAGCAAAAGCCTGCCGGCGAATGCCGTGGAAACCCACGTCTCCTTGTTCGACGGCTCCAATTGCGGGCTCAAGCTCAAGGACAAGCCGGTGTTCTCGGTGCAGTATCATCCCGAAGCGTCGCCCGGCCCGCGCGACAGCCATTATTTGTTCGCGCAGTTCGTTGGGATGATGCGCGACTTCAAACGGACGTGAAAAAGCAGATGTTGGCACCCGGAAGGTTACACCTTACATTTCCGAATGATTCGCAGCTTCCGACACCGCGGGCTGAAGCGCTATTACGAGCGTGACGATCCATCGCAAATTCACGCCGCATATCGGAAGAAGGTTGCCCGCATCCTTGCCGATCTCGATAGCGCGCGGATGCCGCAGGACATGGACTTTCCCGGTTTGCGACTGCACCCGCTCGCCAACGATTCCCCCTCCCTACCCTCCCCCGCAAGCGGGGGAGGGTAGGGAGGGGGCGAGCGTGAGCGTATCCGGCAATTGGCGGATCATCTTTCGTTTCGAGGATACCGACGTCATCGACGTCGATCTGGTCGACTACCATTGAGGAGGCGACATGCCGATGCTCAAGCCCCCACATCCCGGCAAATCCCTGCGCGAGGACGTGCTGGTACCGCTCAAGCTTTCGGTCACCGAGACCGCGAAGGCGTTGGCATCAGCCGCAAGACGCTGTCGGAGATCGTGAACGCCAAATCGCCGATCACCCCCGACATCGCCGTGCGGCTGGAACGCGCCTTCTCGGCACCGCCTGCCGAGATGTGGCTCAGGCTGCAGGCCGCCTACGACCTGCGCCGTGCCGCTCGACGGCTCAAGAACACACCGGTGCGCCGCCTCAGGCCGCCGGCGGCAGGAAACGCGCTGCTTGAGCCGATTGCATGGCATGGACGCCTGGGCGCCAGTCAAGGGGGGACCCGGCCCCCCACCCTGCCCTCCCCCGCAAGCGGGGGAGGGAAAATCAAAGAACCCTCCCCGCAAGCGGGGGAGGGCAGAGTCGGGGGTTAAACAATTTCAACCTAATTTCCTGTAGAACTGCCGGGCCGCCCTGCGGTGAGATCGAAAGCCATGCCGACCACCTCCAGACCCACCGCCCCCGTCACCTACAGGTTTGCCGACGATGGCAAATCCCTAACAATCCCGCCTTGCCGCTCGTTGTCTACCGCGGCGGCATCGATATTGCCGGCTCGCCCGATCCGGAAACGGTGATCGAGAAGACGTTCGCGTCGAACGGCTGGGGCAACATGTGGCGCAACGGCATTTCCCCTTACGTGCACTATCATTCGATGATCCACGAGGCGATGGGCATTGCGCGCGGGCGCGCCACGGTGCGCTTCGGCGGCGAAAAGGGCCTGGAGATCGAAATCACGCCCGGCGACGTCGTCGTCCTTCCAGCGGGCACCGGTCATCAGTGCGTGGCGCAGAGTCTCGAACTCGTTGTTATCGGCGCCTATCCGCCGAGCGGCAAATACGATCTTTGCCGCGGCAGCAAGGCCGACCATAGCAACGCGCTCGCCTCCATCGCGAAAGTACCGCTGCCCGCCGCCGATCCGGTGCTCGGAGCGAACGGGCCGCTGATCGCGCTGTGGCGCGCATGACGACCGGGTGGCTGGCCTTCTGGGACGGTTCGCATTCGATCTACGTCAGTGCGCGCCACAAGGATGTCCATTATCGGCTGATCGCCGAAGAGATCGCGGCGCTGGTGCCCGGACCGCAAGCGCGCGTGCTCGATTACGGCTGCGGCGAGGCGCTTCATGCCGATCTGGTCGCGGCGGCTGCCGGCGAGCTGCTGCTGTGCGAGGGAGCGCCGCGGCTGCGTGCCGGCATTGCCGCGCGCCTTGCCGAAAGCAAGAATTCGAAAATCCGTGCGGTCACGCCGCAGGAGGTCGAGCGATTGCCGAAAAATTCGCTCGATCTCATCGTGCTGAATTCGGTGGCGCAATATCTCACGCCGGAGGAGGCCGCAACGCTGTTCGCACTGTTCCAAAGGTTGCTGCGACCGGGCGGCGTTCTGCTGGTGAGCGACGTGATCCGCCGGATGTCGCGGCCACAACCGATGCCGTCGCGCTCATTCGGTTCGCCGCCGCCAACGGATTTCTGCTCGCCGCCTTCCGCGGTCTCGCCCGCACGCTGGTCTCGGATTACTCGCGTCTGCGCGCTCGCCTCGGGGTCACCCGCTATGGCGAAGCGGCCATGATCGAAAAGCTCGCCGCCGCAGGTTTTGCGGCGCGCCGCGTGCCGAACAACATCGGGCACAATCAGGCGCGCCTGGCGTTCATCGCCCGGCCGCGCTAAGTCCTACCAATGAGCCCGTCGCGGATACGGCTTGACCCGCTTCTTTATGTCCCTTCGATGTCCGCTGCCGGTTGAACCGGACATTCCTCTGCCGGCCACCTCGGTAGCGAACGACCCATATGCGACATGGCGAGCATCTTGCCTTAGACGCTACGCCAAGGCTTGATGGGCGAAATGAGCTGGATGCCCGATACGACGATTATTGCCGCGTGGTTGGTCTTCCTTGCGACCTACGTTGTCGTAGCGTTCGGCAAGATACCCGTTTACCGGATTGACCGGGCTGGGGCGGCCCTGCTTGGTGGCAGTTTGATGGTCGCCACCGGCGTGTTGTCGCTCGAAGAAGCGTATCACGCGGTGGACTTCGATACGATCGTGCTGCTGCTTGGTATGATGATCCTTGTCGCCAATCTCCGCCTTTCAGGATTTTTTCGCGTCATTACCTACTGGATCGCAGCCTCCGTTAGACGCCCGATTGTGTTGCTTGGAATGGTGGTCCTTTGCTCTGGGGTTCTCTCGGCATTCCTGGTCAACGACACGATCTGCTTGGTGATGACCCCCCTTGTGCTGGAACTCGTAACAAAGCTGAAGCGAAATCCCATTCCCTATCTCTTGGCGACGGCGACCGCATCTAACATAGGCAGTGTCGCGACCATCACTGGAAATCCCCAAGACATTGTAATCGGAAGCCTTTCCCGCATTCCGTATGGCGACTTTGCTGCGGCGCTTGCGCCAATCGCAGTCGTTGGACTCGTGATCTGTGCTGTTCTCATCTCGTTATCCTACCGAGTGAATTCCTTACGCATGATCATTTTGAGAGGATCAACATATCAACCCGCTATCACGGACCGCTAATGGCAAAGTCCATTTTTGTTATGGTAGTTATGGTCGCGCTGTTCTTCTTCGGCCAACCAGCCGCCAAGGTGGCCATCGTCGGCGGAGCTTATTTGCTGCTCACGCGGCGTGTGAAACCAGAAAAGGTTTATATCGAGATTGACTGGCCGCTTCTTGTGATGTTCGTCGGGTTGTTTATTGTCGTCGGTGGGTTCGAGAAGGTGGCGATTACGCCGGGTGTTAGCGCCTGGATCGACGGTCAGCACCTGGACAATATTGTAGCCCTGGCTAGCGTCACGGCAGTTCTATCCAATGTCGTCAGCAACGTCCCGGCGGTGCTATTACTGAAATCGCTTATTCCCAATTTACATGATCCGCAACGTGCTTGGCTTGCCGTTGCGATGGCGGCGACGCTGGCCGGGAATTTCACGCTGGTCGGTTCTGTTGCCAATCTTATTGTGGCGCAGCGGGCAAAGGCGCGAGGTGTGGAATTAGATTTTTGGAGCTATTTCAAGGCGGGTGCACCGCTCACGGTCCTGACCATTATCTTTGGACTTTTGTGGCTCTGAGCCAGTTGGCAAAAGGCCAAATGTTTGCTATTGGCCCATGGCGACGTATTCGCCATTTCGCTCACTTCCGCTTCCGATCGAAGCGGAGATGGCTGCCGGCGCGGCGCACCGCTTCGCGTTTCACGGCATCCGAAAACGCAGGTCTCGCCGGTCGATCCGGCGTGATGCCCGCGTCACAGATCCAGGCCTTCCCTCCGCGACGATTCTCGGTCTAAAGACCCGAGCGCGCGGGGCCGAGCCCCGGCGCCGGCCCAGGACGCGCGAACGGCGCGCCCTTTTTTTGTGCCTACAAATGCGGAAGCAATGCCTAAACGGACCGACATCTCCTCGATCCTGATCATCGGCGCGGGTCCGATCGTCATCGGCCAGGCCTGCGAGTTCGACTACTCCGGCACCCAGGCCTGCAAGGCGCTCAAGGCGGAGGGCTATCGGGTCGTCCTCGTCAATTCCAATCCGGCCACCATCATGACCGATCCGGACTTGGCGGACGCCACCTACATCGAGCCGATCACGCCGGAGATCGTGGAAAAAATCATCGAGAAGGAGACGCCCGGCGTTCGCGCTGCTGCCGACGATGGGCGGGCAGACCGCGCTCAACACGGCACTGTCGCTGCGGCGGGAGGGCGTACTCGACAAATTCGGCGTCACCATGATCGGCGCCACGGCCGACGCCATCGACAAGGCCGAGGATCGCGAGCTGTTCCGCGAGGCGATGAAGCGGATCGGGCTCGACACGCCGCGCTCGCACCAGGTCAAGACGCTCATCCGGGCGCTCGAAGCGCTCGACGATATCGGACTGCCCGCCGTCATCCGGCCCT
>CAWHUO010000021.1:0-7370 GCA_963832605.1 uncultured Alphaproteobacteria bacterium
GCTGGCAAGGCATTGAACTGAATCGCAGCTCCCGCACCGAATCCTGCCGCAAAAAACTCTCAGGCCGGTGGTATGAACTCAAGCAGCTTGTCGGCGCGGAAGTCGTAGAGCTTCCCGGATGCGGAAAAGCTCGGCAGGCATAGCTCCAGAATTTTCTCCGCCACCTGGTCGGGCGTTGGCAATATCATCGGGTCCTCGCCCGGCATGGCCAAGGCGCGCATGCGCGTGCGGGTCGGGCCGGGATTCAACAAATTGACGCGTATGCTGGTCGAGCTTGTCTCTTCCGCGTAGGTGCGCGCCAGCACGTCGAGTGCGGCTTTCGACACGGAGTAAGGTGCCCAATAGGCGCGGGCCGACGTGGCGACGCCGGAAGTGATGAACACGGCGCGGCCGGCATCGGAGCGTTTGAGCAGCGGGTCCATGGCGCGGATCAGATGCCAGTTGGCGGTGACATTGACCGCCATTGTGTCGTCCCAGGCTTTGGGCTCGATGTGGTCGAGCGGGGAGGGCACGCCCGCGATCGCCGCATTGCCGACCAATACGTCGAGCCGGCCGTAGCGCTCGTTGAGCGCGGCAGCGAGCCGGTAAAGCCCGGGGTAATCGCGCATATCGAGCGGCGTCAGCGTCGCTGAGCCGCCAACGGCGCGCACCGCATCGTCAAGCTCTTCGAGACCGCCGACCGTGCGCGCTACCGCGATCACATGCGCGCCCGCGCGCGCCAGCGCCAACGCCGTTGCGTAGCCAATACCCCGCGAAGCGCCGGTGACAAGCGCGATACGATCGGCAAGCGGCAGGGGCATTCCTCAGCTCGCCTCGGCGAGCAGCGACAGCTGATGCGGCGGGGCGTCCTGCGCCGTGCGGTCGGTGAGTGGGGTCGGGTATTCGCCGGTGAAGCAATGGTCGGTGAATTGCGGCCGCACCGGATCGCGCCCTTTCTCGCCCATGGCGCGATAGATGCCGTCGACCGAGAGGAAGGCAAGCGAATCGGCGCCGATGAATTTTCGCATGCCTTCGAGATCGTGGGTGGCGGCGAGGAGCTTGTCCTTTTCGGGCGTATCGATCCCGTAATAGTCGGGGTGGGTGATCGGCGGCGAAGCGATACGGAAATGCACTTCGCGGGCGCCGGCATCGCGCATCATCTGCACGATCTTCACCGATGTCGTGCCGCGGACGATCGAGTCGTCGATCAGGACGATGCGCTTGCCTTTGACTACGGCGCCGTTGGCGCTGTGCTTGAGCCGCACGCCGAGCGCGCGGATTTGCTGCGTCGGTTCGATGAAGGTGCGGCCGACATAGTGGTTGCGGATGATGCCGAGCTCGTAGGGGATGCCGGATGCTTGCGCATAGCCAATGGCCGCGGGCACCCCGGAATCCGGAACCGGGATCACCACGTCGGCGGCGGCCGGCGCTTCACGCGCCAATTCGGCGCCGCAGGTCTTGCGCACATCGTAGACGCTGCGGCCGCCGATGATCGAGTCCGGCCGCGAGAAGTAGATGTATTCGAAGATGCAGGGGCGCGGCGGCATCGGCAGGAACGGCTTATGCGAATGCGCGCCGTCCTCGTCGAAAACGAGAACCTCGCCATTCTCCACATCGCGCACGTATTGCGCGCCGATCATGTCGAGCGCGCAGGTTTCCGAGGCAAGGATCGGGCAGCCGTCGAGTTTGCCGAGCACCAGCGGCCGAATGCCCAGCGGATCGCGGGCGCCGACCAGTTTCTTGTTGGTGAGGCCGACGAAGGCATAGGAGCCTTCGAGCATGCGCAGCCCTTCGATGAAACGATCGACGAAACGGTTGCGGTGCGAGCGCGCAACGAGATGCAGGATCACCTCCGTGTCGGTCGTCGACTGCATCATGGCGCCTTCGCGCACGAGCTGGCGGCGCAGCGTCAGGCCGTTGGTGAGGTTGCCATTGTGACCGACCGCAAAACCGCCGGCATTGAGCTCAGCGAACAGCGGCTGCACGTTGCGCAGGATGGTTTCGCCGGTCGTCGAATAGCGCACATGGCCGACCGCGGCGTTGCCCGGCAGCCGATCGATCACTTCACGGCCGGAAAAGGCATCGCCGACAAGCCCGAGGCGGCGCTCGGAATGAAATCGCTTGCCGTCAAAGGAGACGATGCCGGCGGCCTCCTGGCCGCGATGCTGCAGGGCGTGCAGGCCGAGTGCCGTGATCGCGGCGGCATCGGGATGACCGAAAATGCCGAATACGCCGCATTCTTCACGCAGCCGGTCGTCATCGAGATCGAGAAGGCCAGGTTCGGTCATGGTCATCGGCCCGCAATCTCTCAATGCACGATTCGCCCGAGCTAGAGCAATTACCGCGTTCCGGCGCGAGCTTCGGCGACTGGCTTTGTCAAGTTCGCCATGCTGATCCGGCGCGGTGTCCGGAGTATCGGTTTCCTCCGGCCGCGGCCGCTTCAACTTCTTCAAGATGGTGGCTTCGGGGTCCTCCGGCAACATGGACATCAGCCATTGCCCGGTCCCGGTCAGGACGACCCGCGATTTGGCGGCTTTCACCCATTCTGGCTGGCTGCGATCGGGAACGAGCCAGGTGAAGAACATGAAGGCCACGACCACGATCACCAGGCCGCGGGCAAGCCCGAACAGGAAGCCAAGCGTGCGATCGAGCGCGCCCGACGCTGCTGTCGAGCACCATGTCGGAGATTCTGACGGTCAGGACCGAGACCACGAGCAGCGTGATCAGAAAGACACCGCCGATGACGGCGACCGCGGCGACAATGTCGTTATTGAAGTACTGTTTGGCGAACGGCAAAAGCTTGGAATACGAATATAAGGTCGCCCCGGCGGCTAATACCCAAGCTATGATCGATAGCACCTCGCGCATGAAGCCGCGCACCATGGCGAGCAGGCCCGAGATCAGCATTACCACGATAAGCACGATATCGAGCAGGGTGATCGGCATGGTCGGCTGTCCGCTCGCTGCTGGCTGATCCGGCCTTATTAACGGGAGGCGGGGGCGCGATCGCAAAGGTCGGCTGCGTGTATAGCCGGGCCGGGCGGCGCCGTCATCCGCCTTGTCGGGCGCTCAACAGCCCCGATTTTTGTCTTTAACTGCAGTCTAGAAATGCAGCCGATGGTGGGCAAATCCGGTCGATTACTCCTGACGGCCCACGCGCCGCAGCGCCGGCGTGCCGTCCCGCGCGATGTCGACCACGAGGTTGGCAAGCGTGCCAATGGTGGCGAGTGAGAAGCCCTCGGGGGCCTCGGCGCGGGCGGCTTCGGGAACGATCGCTCGGGCGAAGCCGAGTTTCTGCGCTTCCTTGAGCCTCGCGGCCGTCTGCGCCACCGGCCGTACCGCGCCTGACAGCGACACTTCGCCGAAATACACGGCATCCGCCGGCAATGGCGCATGCGCAAGCGAGGACACCAGAGCGGCGGCGGCGGCAACATCGGCTGCCGGCTCGGTAACGCGTAACCCTCCGGCAACGTTGAGATAGACGTCGTGGCCGGAGAGGCGGACGCTGCAATGCGCCTCGAGTACCGCGAGTACCATGGACAGGCGGCTCGGGTCCACCGACGACGGCGCGGCGCGGCGTGCCGAGGGAGGTTGGTGCCACCAGGGCCTGAATCTCCACCAGCAACGGCCGCGTTCCCTCGATCCCGGCGAAGACCGCCGTGCCGGCGCTGCCGAGTTCGCGTTCGGAGAGGAATAGTTCGGACGGATTAGGGACTTCGCGCAAGCCCGCCCCAGTCATCTCGAACACGCCGATCTCGTCGGTCGGGCCAAACCGATTCTTGATGGCGCGCAGTATGCGGAATTGCTGCGAGCCTTCGCCTTCGAACGACAACACGGCGTCCACCATGTGCTCGACGACGCGAGGGCCAGCGATTTGTCCGTCCTTGGTGACGTGGCCGACCAGGATGACGGCGGCACCGGTGCGCTTGGCGAAACGGATAAGCTCGCCGGCCGAACCGCGCACCTGCGTCACCGTACCGGGGGCGGCATCGACGGTTTGCGTCCACATGGTTTGGATTGAATCGATAACGAGGAGTTGCGGCGCCCGCCCCTGCGAGAGCGTTGCCACGATGTCCTCAACCGAGGTCTCCGCCGCAAGCTCGACCGCCGCTTCAGTAAGACCGAGCCGCTCGGCGCGCAGGCGCACCTGCGCGACGGCTTCCTCGCCCGAGATATAAATCGCGCGCTGACCACGGCGCGCGTAGGCGGCGGCGACTTCGATCAGTAACGTCGATTTGCCGATGCCGGGGTCGCCGCCAAGAAGCAGCACCGAGCCGCGCACCAGACCGCCGCCGGTAACCCGATCGAATTCGGCGACGCCCGAGGAAAGCCGCGGCGTTTCGAGGGTTTCGCCCTTGAGCGGCTCGATGACGAACAGGCGGCCCTTGCGCGCCGCGCGCGCCGGCGCCGCAGCGCCTTCCGCGAGGAGCGTATTCCAAGCGCCGCAGGCGTCGCAGCGGCCGGTCCAGCGCGCAGAGGCTGCACCGCAGCTTTGGCAGACGAAGTTTTGTGCGCGCGCGACCATCTCAAGTAACCTCAACCGCCCCGATAGACCAAATGGAGACGCGGGCCGAGCCGGGTCAGGATTTCGTAGCCGATAGTGCCGGCCGATGCGGCGACCTCGTCGACAAGAATATGCTCGCCGATGAACGTCGCGATGTCGCCGCGGCGGACGGCTCCATCGGCAAGGTCGGTGACGTCCACGCAAATCAGATCCATCGAAATATTACCGGCGATCGGGCAGCGTGCGCCCGCCACAATGGCAGCGCCGCCGCCCTTGCGGTCGGTGGCGCTGGCGGCACGCAACAGGCCGTCGGCGTAGCCCAGTGCAACGATGGCAACGCGTGAGGCGCGCCGTGCCGTCCACGCGGCGCCATAGCCTACCGTCTCGCCTGGCGGCACCTTGCGCACTTGCAGGATCCGCCCTGTCAGTTCCACGACGGCGCGCATCGGATTGGCGCGACCGGGGGTGGGATTGATGCCGTAGAGAGCGGCGCCGGGCCTTGCCATTTCGAAATGCGCCGTTTCGCCGAGGAAGATCCCCGAGGAATTGGCCAGCGAGGCGGGCACGCCGTGGTACAGCATGCGCAGCTCGCGAAAGAGCCGGATCTGCTCGGCGTTGCGCGGGTGATCCGCGATTTCGGCGCAGGCGAGATGGCTCATCAACAACGTGATACCGTGATTTTCGTGCTGCACGCGGAGCGCCAGCGCCGCGGCTTCGTCCGCGGAAATGCCCAGCCGGTTCATGCCGGTGTCCACGTGGATGGCGGCACCGCCGTGCCAGTTATTGGCGGCGACGAAAGCGTCCCACTCCGCCAACTCGGTCGTAGAGTTGATTACCGGCTGCACGTTAAGCTCGGCGAAGGCGCCCGCTGCGTCGGGCGAATAGCCATTGAGCACGTAGATTGTGGCCTCCCGCGCCCGGGCTCGCGCGCGGCGGGCTTCGGCCAGATCGGCCACGAAAAAAGTCTTGCAGCCGGCCTTGGCGAGCTTTGCCGTGACCGCTTCGAGACCGAGCCCATAGGCATTGGCTTTGACCACGGCGGCGCATTCGACGGTGAGAAGTTGGTGCGCCAGCGCACGCCAGTTCGCCTCGACGGCGTCAAGATCGATGGTAAGCGTCCCGCCGGTCTCGGGGTCGATGTTCGGGCCCGCCGGGTCGGGCAGGGGTTCTGCAAGCGCCATGGCCCGCGTTATGACCGGCGCCGCGGCAGGGGTAAAGCGCCAGCTCGATCTCGCGGTTTGCTCCCCGCCTTAACCGCGCCCGATGCCGCAACGCGTTGTACGCTTGACGTATAACTCAGCGCAATATATCTTCGCAGGTGCATGATCCGATCGTTTCGCGATCGCAACACCGAATCCCTATGGATGGGTGCATTCGTCAAGCGTTTCAGCGGCATCGAGAAACAAGTACTGCGGAAGCTCGATATGCTGCACCAGGCGCGTGATCTCAACGATTTGCGCGTACCGCCGGCAAATCGCCTTGAGGCGCTTACGGGAGATCGGCGGGGGCAACACTCGATACGCGTCAACGATCAATGGCGCATCTGCTTCAGCTGGACCAAGGAGGGTCCGACCAATGTCGAAATCGTTGACTACCACTAAGGGAGTTGCAACGCCCAATCGCGTGACAACCCATCCAGGTGAAATGCTGAACGAGGAGTTCCTTAAGCCGCTCGGAATGTCGGTCAATGCTCTGGCGCTCGCTCTGCGCGTGCCCGCTACACGTATCGGCGCCGTCGTCAAGGGTGAGCGGGCAGTGACTGCGGACACCGCGCTTCGGCTCGCGCGCTTCTTTGGCACTAGCGCCGAGTTTTGGATCAATTTGCAGGCGATGCACGATCTGACCAAGGTCCGGATGGAAAATGGCGTGGCGATCGAGCGCGACGTGCGGCCCAGGGCCGCCTAAAAGCTTGACCGGTGCGCGGTATCGAGGTTGGCGAAACGCGTGACGGCAGCATCGAACTGCAATTCCACGGTGCCAATCGGGCCGTGGCGCTGCTTGCCGATGATCACTTCGGCTTTGCCGTCGACGCGCTCGCCTTCGGCAAGCCATTCGGCGAATTTTTCTCGATTCCCTTCCGTGGGCTTGCGCATCTGGTGGTAGTACTCCTCGCGGAAGACGAACAGCACCACGTCGGCATCCTGCTCGATCGAGCCCGACTCGCGCAAATCGGCAAGCTGTGGCCGCTTGTCCTCTCGCGCTTCGACCTGCCGCGACAATTGCGAGAGCGCGAGAATGGGAACGTTCAGCTCCTTGGCGAGCGCCTTGAGCCGGGTGGTGATTTCCGTGACTTCTTGCACGCGGTTCTCGCTTGAGCGGCGGCTTGTTCCCTGCAGGAGTTGAATATAGTCGATCACCAGGAGATCGAGGCCGCGCTGCCGCTTGAGCCGGCGCGCGCGCGCGGCCAATTGGCCGATTGATAGACCGCCGGTCTCGTCGACGTAGAATGGCAAATTCTGCAGTTCGATCGAGACGTCCTTGATTTTCTCGAAATCGGCTTCGTCGATGGAGCCGCGCCGGATCTTGTTCGAGGGTATTGCCGTCTGTTCGGAAATGATGCGGGTCGCAAGCTGTTCGGCCGACATTTCCAGCGAGAAAAAGCCGACGATGCCGCCGTCGACGGTTGCCGTGTTGCCGTCTGCGCGAACCTCGCCCACCCACGCCTTGGCGACGTTATAAGCGATATTGGTCGCCAACGCGGTCTTACCCATGCCCGGGCGGCCGGCAAGGATGATTAGGTCGGACTGTTGCAATCCGCCCATCCGGGAGTCGAGATCGGTTAGGCCGGTGGCGAGCCCCGACAAGTTGCCGTCGCGCTGATAGGCTCGCGCGGCCATGTCGACCGCTGTGGTGAGCGCGTGGGCGAAACGCTGAAAGCCGCTTTCAT
>CAWHUO010000022.1:0-560974 GCA_963832605.1 uncultured Alphaproteobacteria bacterium
TACTCGCTAATGCCGACGCCAGCGTCACACCGGGGCTGAGATTGAATTACGCCGCCGAGGGTGACGCCGACCCCTATGTCGGGTTTGAGGCGCGCGTGGTGCCGGAGAATATCACGCTCTTGCCGAAGACGATTGGCGGCAACGACTGGAGCGAACATTCCGTCGCGGCGAAAAAGGGCGAGACGGTCGGTTCGATCCTGCGCGAGCTCGGCGCCGCGCCCGACGAGATCAAGGCGATCATTGCGGTACTTGGACCGCGCGCGCGCGAAGGCGGACTGAAGGAGGGCGAGAAGCTGCGGGTGCTCACCGCCGCGGCCGGCCTCGGACACATGCAGCCGCTGCGTCTCATCATCGCCGACGACAGCGCAGTCGAAGCGGCGGTGGCGCTGTCCGACCGCGGCACCTACGTGCCGGCCGATATCCATAACATCAACACTGATATCGCCGAGGCCGGTGGCGACGATAGCAACGACGACGATGCCAGCGGCGTGCGGCTCTATCAGAGCGTCTACGAGACCGGCTTGCGCAACAACATGCCGCCGGCGGTGATCGAGGAACTGGTTCGCATCTACTCTTACGATGTCGACTTCCAGCGCAAGGTGCAGCCCGGTGATTCCCTGGATGTCCTTTATGCGGACAATGAAAACGGCGATACCAGCAACGAGGTGCGCTACGTTTCGCTGACGGTCGGCGGCGAGACCAAGAAGTACTACCACTATCAGACGGCCGACGACGGCATTTACGACTACTATGACGAGACCGGGAAAAGCGCGAAGAAGTTCCTCGTGCGCAAACCCGTGCCGGTCGGCATCATGCGTTCGGGGTTCGGCGAACGCAATCATCCCCTGCTCCACTACATGAAGACGCATACCGGCGTCGATTGGGCGGCGCCCTCCGGCACGCCGATTTTTGCCGCCGGCAACGGCAGTATCGAGGAGATCGGACTCAAAGGCGGCTATGGCAAGTATGTCCGCATCCGCCACGCCAACGGCTATGAGACCGCTTACGGCCACATGACCGCCTTCGCGCGCGGCCTCGATGTGGGCAGCCATGTCCGGCAGGGCCAGATCATCGGCTTCGTCGGCTCGACCGGGCTCTCGACCGGCTCGCACGTGCACTATGAGATCCTGGTGAACGACCGCTTCGTCGATCCGATGCGCATCAAGCTGCCGCGCGGACGCGTCCTCGACGGCACCTCATTGGCGTTGTTCGAGAAGAACCGCGAGCAACTCGACGCGCTGATGGCGCACGGGCCCGGACGTGTCGCCCAAGTTCACTAGCACGCGTTACTGCGAGGAATGTCCGTGACCGAGACTGCCGCGGCTGATCGCATCGAAGTGCGCTCGAGCCGATGGTGGGCGTTCTGGACCGGAAAGTTCACGCAGCTGTTTTTTCCACTTCATATGGTTGCCGACCATGTCGGCATTTCCACCAGCGTCGTCAGCTTTTGGCTGACGCCTTGGAGCCGCACCGACGAGCATCTGCCGCTGTCCCATATCGCCGAGGTGGCGCACACCCGCGGCTTGATCTGGGACACGATCAGCGTGGAAAGCTCAGGCGGGCTCAACCCGCTTGAAGTAAAAGGCCTGCCGAAGGGGCAGGCCCGTTACTTTGTGGAGCAGGTCCGCGAGCGCATCAACGACGCCGTAGCTACGCCGCCGCTGCAACCTCGCCATTGAACTTGAGTCCCTGCTTGCTGGCTGAGATCACGACCTTCTCGCCGTCCTTGATGCGGCCCGAGAGGATCAACTCCGCCAACGGGTCCTGGATCGACTTCTGGATCACGCGCTTGAGCGGACGCGCGCCATAGGCGGGGTCCCAGCCCTTGTCGGCCAGCCAATCGCGCGCGCTCGCCTCGAGCTTGATCGTGATCTTGCGGTCGTCAAGGAGTTTCGCGAGACGCACCATCTGGATATCGACGATGCGCGCCATTTCCGACTTCTGCAGCCGGTGGAACAGAATGATCTCATCGATCCGGTTGAGGAATTCGGGCCGGAAACTTGCGCGCACGATCGCCATGACCTGATCGCGCACGGCCTCGGTGTCCTGACCTTCCGGCTGGTTGACCAGGATTTCGGCGCCAAGGTTCGAGGTCATGACAATCAAAGTATTGCGGAAATCGACGGTGTGACCCTGCCCGTCGGTGAGGCGGCCGTCATCGAGCACCTGCAGCAGCACGTTGAACACGTCGGGGTGGGCCTTCTCGATCTCGTCGAACAGCACCACCTGATAAGGCCGCCGGCGCACCGCTTCGGTCAGCGCGCCGCCTTCCTCGTAGCCGACATAGCCGGGCGGCGCGCCGATCAAGCGCGCGACCGAGTGCTTCTCCATGTATTCCGACATGTCGATACGCAGGAGCGCGGTTTCGTCGTCGAACAGGAATTCGGCGAGCGCCTTGGTCAGCTCGGTCTTGCCGACGCCGGTCGGGCCCAAGAACATGAACGAGCCGATCGGCCGGTTGGGATCCTGCAGGCCGGCGCGCGCGCGGCGCACCGCCGTCGACACGGCCTTGACCGCATCGGCCTGGCCGACCACACGTTTGCCGATCTGCTCTTCCATGCGCAGAAGCTTTTCCTTCTCGCCTTCGAGCATGCGATCGACCGGAATACCGGTCCAGCGCGAGACGACCTGCGCGATGTGGTTGGCGGTGACCGCCTCTTCGACCATCGCGCCTTTGCCTTCGGCACCTTCCATCGCCTTGAGCTTTTTCTCGATCTCCGGAATCCGGCCATACGAAATCTCGCCGGCGCGTTGGTACTCGCCCCGGCGTTGCGCGTTGGCAAGCTCGACGCGCAGCTGATCGAGCTCGTTCTTGAGCTTCTGGGCACCGGAGAGCTTTTCTTTCTCCGACTTCCAGCGCGCGGTGAGGTCGGCGGACTTTTTCTCCAGCGCGACAAGCTCGGTTTCCAGGCCGCTGAGGCGCGAACGCGACCCGGGATCATGCTCCTTCTTCAACGCCTCCTGCTCGATCTTGAGCCTGATGATCTCGCGATCGATCGAGTTCGAGCTCTTCCGGCTTGGAATCGACCTGCATCTTCAGGCGCGCGGCGGCCTCATCGACAAGGTCGATCGCCTTGTCGGGCAGGAAGCGATTGGTGATGTAGCGGTGCGACAACGTCGCCGCGGCGACGAGTGCGCCGTCAGTGATACGCACGCCATGATGCGCTTCGTACTTGTCCTTGAGCCCGCGCAGGATCGAAATGGTGTCTTCGACGCTGGGCTCGTCGACGTAGATCGGCTGAAAGCGGCGAGCTAAGGCTGCATCTTTCTCGACGTGCTTTTTGTACTCGTCGAGCGTGGTGGCGCCGATGCAATGCAGTTCGCCGCGCGCCAACGCCGGCTTGAGCAGGTTCGAGGCGTCCATAGCGCCATCAGCCTTGCCCGCACCGATCAGGGTGTGCATCTCGTCGATGAAGAGAATGTAGGCGCCGGCCGCAGACGTCACCTCCTGCAGCACGGCCTTGAGGCGCTCTTCGAACTCGCCGCGATATTTGGCGCCGGCGATCAGCGCGCCCAGATCGAGCGCGAGCAATTTCTTGTCATGAAGGCCTTCGGGCACGTCGCCGTTGACGATGCGAAGCGCCAGACCCTCGACGATTGCGGTCTTGCCGACGCCAGGCTCGCCGATCAGCACCGGGTTGTTCTTGGTCCGGCGTGACAGCACTTGAATAGTGCGGCGGATTTCCTCGTCGCGGCCGATGACCGGGTCGAGCTTGCCGTCGCGAGCGGCCTGGGTGAGATCGCGGGCGTACTTCTTCAGCGCGTCGTAGGCATTTTCGGCTGACGCGGAGTCGGCGGTGCGGCCCTTGCGCAGCGCCTCAATGGCGGCATTGAGATTTTGTGGCGTTACGCCGGCATTGGCGAGAATCTTGCCGGCCTCACTGCCCTTCTCGAGCGCGAGCGCCAGCAGCAGTCGCTCGACGGTAACGAAACTGTCGCCGGCTTTTTCACCGGCCTTTTCTGCGGTCTCAAACACGCGCGCCAAAGCGGGGTCGAGATAAACCTGTCCGGCGCCGCCGCCGGAAACCTTCGGGCGCTTGGCAAGCGCTGCTTCGACGGCGGCAAGCGCCTGGCGGGAATTGCCTCCCGACCGGTCAATGAGACCTGCGGCAAGCCCTTCGGGGTCATCGAGCAGCACCTTGAGCAGGTGCTCGGGCGCGAATTGCTGGTGTCCCTCGCGCGCAGCGAGCGACTGGGCAGATTGAACGAAACCGCGGCTGCGGTCGGTGTATTTGTCAAAATTCATGTTTCTTCCCTCGGCCTATTCCGAACGCCCTAGCGGCGCGAATGGAACGTCGTCATTGGGTTGTAGCGGCGGTGTTTGGCGGTTCCGTGATCCGGATCAACCATCCGGTCCCGGCCACACCAAAGCCAGCGGACCCAGGAAGGCATCCGCCGCCGATAAATATGGTGGTCGGACGGTCGGACGGAAGACCGGGCGCAGACACCGCAGAGGGTAAATTTGGCGGCCCCGCAAGGCGCGAAGCACGAACGCGTGCGCGCCCCGCGCCCTCCAAATCGCAAATCCCGTCCGTAAGGCTGGATTAACCGTCCGGTCGTAAATTCACGCACTTACGCCCGGTTGCGGAAACCAAAAATGAGCGAACGCCGCGGATCGAGACGGCATAAGAGTTTCCTGCGCGGCTTTGTCTATTTCGACCGGCTGCGGGGGGTGATGAGCTGCCTGGTTCGCGACCTATCCGATCAGGGGGCGCGGATCATCTTGTCGCAAACGGCCATCATCCCCGACGTTGTCCAACTCCACATCCCGCAGCGGGATGAGACGCGGCGCGCGCATGTGGAGTGGCGCCGCAGCGATGAGATCGGCCTTGCCTTCACCGACACCGCCGCCACGCCGGCATCGCCCGATGGCGATTTAAGCAAGCGCGTCGCGCAACTCGAAAGCCAGGTCGCCGAGCTGCAACGCACGGTGAAGCGGTTCAAGCGCGAAGCTTCGTCTGAAGGCGAGGTCGCGGCCTGAACTCCCGCTTACCCGAATAATCGTTCGCCCTGCAGATCGATCATCTGCTGCGCTTTGCCGATCGTGAATTTCACCGCGTCTTCGTAAGACGCGTACGCGTCGGCGCGGATGAAGCGGTGTTCCTGGTGCACGCCGTCGGCCTCGCGCTCGATGACCCCCGCGGTCTGATAGTGGCCATCATTCCTGTATGGCGCGGCGCGGATGACGAAGCCCTTGTAGTGGACGGGCTCCGGGACTTTTTCCGCCATGGCAGCCGCACCGCGGCCGAACAGCGTGCTCCAAAACGACATCCCCGCCGTCCGCGATTTTGCGCAATGACGCTGATTGCGAAGGTTACTCCGTGGCGATAGAAAGCGCGAGTACGCTCTTCTGCCAGCTCTGCGTTACGCTTAAACGAGCAACACAGCTCGCTTGTCAGTCCAAGGAGATTTGCCGATGCCGAAAGCCTACTGGATCGTCTTCTATCATTCGATTTCCGATCCGGAGAAACTCGCCGCTTATGCCAAGCTTGCGCCGGCCGCGACCGCTCCTTTCGGCTCGCGTTATCTCGCGCGCGGGACCGCCGCGGCAATTTTCGAAGCTGGGCGCAAGGAGCGGGTCGTCGTCAATGAATTTCCGAGCGTTGAAAAGGCCGTCGCCGCGTATAATTGCCCAGCCTATCAGGAAGCTCTGAAGGCGCTCGGCGATGGCGCGGTGCGCGACGTGCGCATCATTGAGGCCTTGGAATAACGCATCCATTTCGTCCGCCTTATCGCGCGCACACGGCACACGAGCGTGTTTCATCAATCGGCGTCATTGCGTTAAAGGGCGTCGCTGTCGGCGGGCTCAAAAAACCCGCCGACAGCAAGCCGGCCTAGACCGGATGGTGACGGTAACGCTGCGCGCGAATGCCGTTTGGCTGGCTGTCGCCTGGCGGAACGTAGCCGAACCACTGCGCCGTAGCCCCGCTCCCGTACGCCGGCGCATGGAAAGATCCAGCCGATGACGGCGGCGTATACGAAGCCTCCTGGTAGCGCGGCGCATTGTAGCCGCGGGCATAGAGCGCGACCGCGCGGTTCTCGTTGCCGCCAGCGGCGCGATAGGCGCCGGCAAGATAGCGCACCGCGTAGGTCATGTTGGTTTCGGCGTCGAGCAGGCCAGCGGCCGAGCCGGAGTAGCCCATGGCGTGTGCGGTGCCGAGCCGGATCTGCATGAGCCCGTAATTGCCGCTGCTGACGGCCCGCGGGTTGTAGCCGCTTTCGCGCATGATCACGCGATGCACGAGCGAGGCCGGCACGCCATTGGCGCTTGCCTGCTGCTCAACGAGGCCTGCCAATTGTGCGCGCGCTTCCGGCACTGCGCCAAAATGCCGACCCGGGTTGGCATCTGCTTGTGGCGCGGCATACTGATCGAAATATCCGCCGCCGTAGCCGAAAGGCGGAAAGCCGCCGGCATTTTGCGTCTGTGTCGCCTCTGCAAAACGAGCACGCGACACAAAGGCTACGTGATGACGATAGTGCCAATAACTGCCGCGATGTGCATGCGCGCCATGCGCCAATACCGGTTGCCCAAACATAGCGGCCGCGCCGGCGGCCAACGTCACATAATGCGAGATACGCAACATCATCTTTGCTCCATTTATGTGGGGCCCTCACCACCGCCGCGTTGTCAGGACCGAATCCGGCGCGGGTCCGACGTTAAGGTGCTGACGGCGGGGCCATGTCGTGGCGACGGAACAAATCGAGCCGCGATTAAATACCGTTAATCAATGTCGTTCGCTGATGCAGGCGCACGCGAGCGCCTCACTGAAAGGCAATTGCCAAATCGCCGCAGCCTCCCTATATACGCGCCATTCGCGATTGAGCCTGCCTTGCCGTCTCGCCCTTCTAACAGCTACAGGGCCTTTCCCAAGAACACGCAAAATCCGGATTTGGACCGCATGAATCGTTCGTGCGGCCACAAAACGCATGACGCGTTTTCTAAAGGAGGCCATCATGGCTCAAGGTACCGTTAAGTTTTTCAATGCCCAGAAGGGCTTCGGCTTCATCGTGCAGGACAATGGCGGCCCCGATGTGTTCGTTCACATCTCCGCCGTCGAGCGCGCGGGGATGAGCAACCTCAATGAAGGTCAGAAGCTGACCTTCGACATCGAAGCCGACCGTCGCAGCGGCAAGTCCGCCGCGACCAACCTGCAATCGGTCTGATCGCTCACTATATACGGGCGTGATCGATATACGGGCGTGATCGCGAAAAGGCGTCACAGTTTTCGGATAAGATCACGCTTGGAAACCCGCCGGCGCCACACTGGCGCCGGTATTGCCGCTTCTCTCCGGCTCAAATAAAAATCAGGAGAACAACCATGCCCAGAAAGCCGGGATTGAATTCGGAATTCGTGATGTTCGATGTCGTCTATGAAGACGGCTCGCAGCGCTCGAACCGCAAGGTGCCGCGCGCGCTCACCGGCGGCATCGACGGCGACAAGCCGGCCCACGGCTTCCTGATCGAGCAGGACCGCGAGATCGCGGAAAAGTCCGGCAAGCCGCCGCTCAAGATCAAGAACATCACGCGCTCGGGCGCGAGGGTGAGGGAAAAAGCTTACTCAGAGTGGCGCGTGGACTGATGCTGCGGCGGCCAGGGTGCGGTAGTCTCGGGCGATCCCGATCCCACCTGGCCCGGAGCTGTTCATGCCTCCTATCCAGTTCCTCAACCCCGAGAGCCTCGGCAAGCCGCTCGCGGCCTATTCGAACCTAGCGCGCGTCAAGGCGTCGGAGTTTCTGTTCATCGCCGGCCAAGTCGGCATGGACAAGGACGGCAAGGCGCCCCCTGATTTCGAGGCGCAATGCGCCTTAGTGTTTGGCAATATCGCCGCAGCGCTCGCCTCGCAGGGCGCGAATTTTTCCAACGTCGTCGCCTTCACCAGCTACCTCGTGCATTCGGAGGACATTCCGAAGTTCGCGCAATATCGCGCCCGCGAATTTCCGCGCCTGTTCGCCGGCGGCTATCCGACCAACACGCTCCTCATCGTCGACCGCTTGGTGCGCGAGGAGCTTCTGGTCGAAGTCAGCGCCATCGCGGCGCTATAACGCAAGCGTGGGGATGATCGCCGTAGCGGCGAAAGTCGCGCGCCGACCCCACTCGGCTTTACAACTCTTCCGCCCGCCCTGCGCCGATGCGACGATAATTGGCGGCTTGCAGCGTCACTCGGGAAATTTGCGCTTCGGCTTGGTCGTTGCCAGTACGGCGCCGTTCGCCCCGAGTGCCTTGATGGTGAACTCGTAAGTGTGGACCTGGCCCGGCGGCGGCGACGGACCGGTGAAGCCGGACGAGAAGATGCCGCAAGGCACCGCCCCCTCGCCGCTGTAGGCGACCTTGCCGCCGCCGTGATGGAAATTCGGCACGTTGAGGTCGGTCATGGCGAATTGCAGCGCGGTCGTTCCCTGCGGCACGTCCGTGAGTGCAAAGCTCGGAGAGCCGGAGCACCAGCGAAAGGACGCGGAAAATGCGAAAGCGTCGGATGCGGTCAGTAACCACGTGCAAGCCGCGATACCAAGCGCAGCTCCCGCGTGAGAGATACGGCTGTTGAACATGGATCGTCCTCATCAGAGGTGACGGTTGATTCTGTCCAGCGTGCTTCAGCAAGGCAAGGGACCCCCTTCCGCCGAATCCCCCCCTCGCGACGGACCGGGAGCCGAGAGCCAGCCGCGCGTTGCGGCTCCGTTAACCACCCGATGGTAGCAAGTTGCGGGCGAGCTCCCGCTGGGGGAATTCGAGGGGGCTCGCGGGAGCTAAGCCTGCGATGTCTGACTTTGCGGCCACCCTGGCCGCCCAGTTCAGTTCCAACGCCACTATAAATGCGCTCCTGCTCGGCGCCGACGCGCCGATCTATTTCGTCGTGCTCGCCGGCTTGTTCCGCGCGCGCCATCGCATCGGCATCGGCGCCTTTTTCTGCGCGCTCGGCGTGATGCACTTTCTCGAAACCTATCTCGCCAGCATCCTTTATGTCGCCTTGCCCTTCGGCATTGTCGCCTCCCCGGGCTCGACGGTGCTGTTCACCGGCAAGCTGATGCTGCTGCTTCTGGTCTATATCCGCGAGGACGCGGTGGTGGTGCGCCAGCCGATCTACGGTCTGTTGATTGGCAATCTCCTTCTATTCGCGCTCGCCTTTCTCACTCGGCAGCACGGCGCCCAAGCGCTGGCGGCGAACCGCCAAGCCGATTTCGACTTCCTCGACGAGATGGGCGCGCTGATGGTGTGGGGCACGCTTGTGCTGTTCGTCGACTGCATCATGATGATTCTGATCTACGAGCGCTCACGCGCTTTCCTTGCCGGCCGCATGCTGGCGCGGCTGATGTTTACCGGCGCGCTGGTGCTGAGTTTCGACCAGCTCGCGTTCTATGCCGGTTTGCGCTTTCTGACCGGCGCGCCGCTCGCGGTGCTGTTCGGCGGCTGGGCCGCGAAAATGGCGATGGTCGCGATCTACAGCGGCCTCGGCGCGGCCTATCTGCGCCGCGTGGAGCTGGCGGGGAACCGGAAGAAACGCCCGCCGCGGATCATGGACGTTTTCGATCTACTCACCTATCGCGAGCGCTATGAGGACCTGCTGGCGCGCTCGGGCCGCGACGCACTCACCGGCGCGCTCGACCGCGGGCGACTCGAACATTTGGGCAGAAAACGCGTCGAGGAAGCGGCGCTCGCCGGCCGGCCACTGAGCCTGCTCATCATCGACATCGATCACTTCAAGAGCTTCAACGACCGTTTCGGCCACGCCTCCGGCGACATCGTGCTGTTGCGCATCGCGCGCATCGTGATGGCAACCGTCGGCACCGACGATGCCGTGTTCCGTTATGGCGGCGAGGAATTCGTTGTGATCGTCCCGGACCTGACGCGGGCGGCGGCGCTGGCGCTCGGCGAGCGCATCCGCCACGACGTTGCCAGCCATATGGACGCCGATGCCGACGCCGGCATACCGCTCGTCACCGTCAGCATCGGGCTCGCCACCTGCGCCGACGACGCCTCCGACTATGACGGACTGTTCGACTGCGCCGACCGCAGGCTCTATCTCGCCAAATCCGCCGGAAGAAATTGCGTGGTGGGCGAAACCGGCGTCGACCCCGGCACGCCCAAGCTCGCCTGGGCGGGCTAGCGTCGCCGTTTCAGATCGATTCCCGCACTACTCCGCCGGACACTGCGGATTGCCGACCGTCCAGCTGCACTTTCCCTGAAAGCATCCGTTGCGCCAAGCGCCCGAGCACACCTCGCCGTCGGCGGCGCGATAGGTGCCCTGGCCCTCGGCACGATCACCTTGCCACTCGCCTTCGTAGCGGGCGCCGGTTGGCCAGACTTGCGTGCCGCGGCCCGCGCAATGGCCGCCCTGCATTTCGCCCTCATAGACGCCGTGTCGGCGTCCGTTGACGTACCAGATCAGCGTGCCTTTACCGTCGGCAAACCCGTCTTTGCAGCCACCCGACCAGCTCACGCGTTCGTTGGCGCTCGGCAGCGAGTCCCAAACCTTGCAGCCGTTGCTGTCGGTGATCCAATGCAGGTTAACCTCGATCCTGGTTTGAGCGCTCGCACCGTTTAACGAAACGACGAGCAAAACAACACCCAGTGCAGTCTTCCACATGCCGAATCCCCTCCAACGACCCGCCTCTGCGCGCTAACGCGGCGGACAGGTCTCCGCGAAACTGGTTCGGGCCTTCACAAAGGCCGGCGTGTTCATTTTCCCATCCTCGATAATGTCGACCAAGGCTGCTGCCAGGTCATGACAAATCTCGCGGTTTGGCGGCGGCACCTTCCGCTTGGCGGGTGGAGCCGCTGGGCCGCACGTCTCCACCACGGCCGCAAAAGTCGCGCGATAGTTGGCGGTATCGTCCAATTTGGCGTCGAGCAGGGAGACGAGCCCGTTCGCGGCCTCACGGCAAGCCTTCTCGCCTGGGCGTTGCGCCGATTTTGGCGCGGCATGCGCGAAGAAAGCGCATGTGAGAGTGGCCACAACTACGGCCGCCGTCGGGAAGGTGTGCCCGCGCATGATGCCAGTTCTCCGGCCTCTGGGCGCGCTATAATAGCCGCATGACGGTGCTCCGTTCCAAGCGCGATTTCGGCACGCTCGAAACCGAGGCCATTGTCGATACCGGGCTCGCCGCGCTCGAGGAGGCGTCCTCGCAGGCGGAAAAGAGCGCGGCACTCGCGGCCATCATCATCAGCGCCTTCGACGATTATTATGCCCGCTCGCGGCGGATACCCTGGCTCGCCAAGGAAGCATTCGAGACCCGCACCTGGAAGCGCGCGATCGAGCTGAGCCAGGAGCGCATCGCCATTTTTTCGGTCTCGCTCGCGAAGATCATTCCCGTCCTCGAACAGGCGGTGCACAGCGGCGAGCGCGCCGAGCGCGAGGCCATCTGGCCGCGGGTCGAGCAGA
Organism: uncultured Alphaproteobacteria bacterium; assembly: GCA_963832605.1. Taxonomy (GTDB): domain Bacteria; phylum Pseudomonadota; class Alphaproteobacteria; order Rhizobiales; family Xanthobacteraceae; genus BOG-931. Next base: position 11,379 of record CAWHUO010000022.1, read on the forward strand.
TATTTCGTTCGGACATCTCCGGCCGCTACGAAGCCGACCTCGCGCTCGCTTATCTCGCCGCCATTCGCCGCGCCTTGTTTCGCGAGCTGTGGGCGCCGCTCACGCCGGAGACCGCGCCGGCGCCGACGCCAGCGGCCGATATTGTCCGCGTCATCCCGGTCGCGGATACGATCACGCCGGAAATCGTCGCGCAGATCCTGGCTGTCCCCGGAATCGAGGCGCCGTTCCGCGATCTTGCCGGCGATGCGCAGCTCGTTGCCCAGCGCATCAACACCGAATTGCGGATCGGCCCGGAACGCAGGCTAGAGCGCATCGAGATCATCGACGCCGGTTTCTACCGCAATCGCGGCGCCTATATCGTCGGCGCCATCACCGTCGCCGGCGAGACCGGGCCGCTGGCGCTGGCGCTGCTCAACCGCGAGCACGGCGTCGAAGTGGACGCCGTCATCCTGCGCCGGGCGACATTGACCCACGTGTTCTCTTCGACGCTGGCGAACTTTCACGTCACGCTGGTCCGCTATCACGAGCTGGTCGACTACCTTTTCAAGCTGATGCCAAGCCGGCCGCGCGGCCTTCACTATACCACCGTCGGCTACAACCACGTCGGCAAGGTCACGGTGATGCGGCAAATCACCGAGGCGCTCGATACCGACCGCCGTCCGCTCGAGCACGCCCGCGGTCCGCGCGGCTCGGTGGCGATTGCTTTCACCGCGCCGGAAGTCGACGTCGTGCTCAAAGTCATCCGCGACCAGCCCTCGGCGAGCTACAAATGGGCGCGCTTCGACGGACCGCAGTCGGTACTGGCCAAATACCACCGCGTCCACGAGCTCAACCGTTCCGGCAGCATGCTCGACAATATTATCTACTCGGATATAGCGTTGCCGCGCCGGATGTTCGGCGCCGAGCTTCTGGAAGACCTTGCGCAGCACGCGGCAGGCAGCGTCCGGCTGGAGCAAGATCAGGTGCTGCTGCGTCATCTCATCGTGCAGAGAAAGGTCGTGCCGCTGCCGCTCTATCTGGCGAGCTGCGTGCCGGCGGAGGCGGAAATGGCGGTGATCCGCCTCGGCCAATGCATCCGCAATAACGCCGCCATCAACGTGTTCAATCGCGACCTGGACGGCCGCAATTACGGGGTCAGTTCGCTGCGCTTCGTCTATCTGTTCGACTACGACGCGCTGGAGGAACTGACGCAAGTGAAGGTGCGAACCAACGCCGACCGGGAACCGGGGGAGGAAGACCCGCCGGACTGGTTCTTCGAGGAGGGCGAGATCTTTCTTCCCGAAGAGCTGGAGATGCACCTCAAGCTGCCGACGCCCGCACTGCGCCGGCTGTTTCGCGAGGCGCACGGCGAACTCCTCACCGCGGCATACTGGCGGCGCATGCAAAGCTGGCTCAAGGAGGGCCGGGTTCCGCGCGTGCGCACCTATCCGCGCGCAACGCAATTGCGCCTCGAGGCGCACGAGCCCAATCTGTCGCTGATATTCCCGAGTTGAGCGACGGCCGCACTCTGCCCGCTGGCTTGGCCGCATCCCATATAGGGACGATGCGCATTTATCTGTTCGAAGCCCAAGGGCGGCACGCGTCATGAGCCGCGCGTTCGTCAAGGAGAGCGACGGCGAGCCGATCGCGCTGCCCGACCGGCCGGTGTCCAGCCATCCCAATTTCGTCACCGCGCAAGGGCTCGAAGCGATCGAGCACGAGCTCGCCCGTCTCAATCCGCGCACGCGGCAGCGGTGCAGAACGGCGACAAGGCGGCGACCGCCGCGGCGCTTCGCGACTTGCGCTACTTCACGGCGCGGCGAGCAAGCGCGCAGGTGATCGAGCCGCCGGCGGACGTGAGCGAAGTGCATTTCGGCGCCACCGTCACGGTGCGGCGCGCCGACGGCCGCGCCCAGACCTTCCGCATCGTCGGCGAGGACGAAGCGGAACCCCCGCGCGGCACGCTGTCGCATGTTTCACCATTGGCACGCGCGCTGTTCGGCAAGCAAGTCGGCGACAGCGTCGAGGTCGCCGGCGGCGAGGCGGAGATTTTGGCGATCAAGTAAGCCGGCCCAAAGGACTTCGCCGCTTAGTCCGGAATAGAACCCGTGTAGCTGTAGGAACCGCCGTGCGGGCCGGTGCCCCGGCCGCTAACGTTGCTCGACGCCAGCAAAGAACTCGAAATGAGCTGGTGAACGGCCCACGGCCGCTAAGCCGGATTGATCCCGCCCCTACCCCGCTATCCGGAATGACGCGGGTGGTTTCGCAAGCCCGCCCGGCATTGCGCCTTCAGTGATCGCAGCCTGATCGCCACGGCCAGTCTGGCGGAAGCCGAGACCGACGCTCGCATGACGTTGAGATCGTACGGATCGAGTTGCGATTGCGCCCATTGCAAGCACCGCGCCGACGCAGGAGAGGCGAACGCTTCGGACGCGTTCAGCATCGACGCAACTATTGCAACCGCAGCGATGACTTTGATGTTCCGCGCATTGGTCATCTGTAATGTTCCGCGCGTTGGTGATCTGTGATTCCACCACGATAACACTTCATGCGACAAAAGGTTTGTCACCGGCGCAGCCGCCTCCAGGATTTCAATGAGGCAAGCGACTACGTCGCCACAGAACGAAAGCGGTTAGTTATCTTCTCAGCTTGCGCGACCGGATGCTTCATCCCCGGGTCACGCCGGGGACCGAAGGCCTCAGTTGTCCAGAAAGCTGCGGAGTTTTCTGGATCGCGACGGGTGCTTGAGCTTCCGCAGCGCCTTGGCCTCGATCTGGCGGATGCGCTCGCGGGTGACCGAGAACTGCTGGCCGACTTCTTCCAGGGTGTGGTCGGTATTCATGCCGATGCCAAAGCGCATGCGCAGCACGCGCTCTTCGCGCGGCGTCAGTGAGGCTAGAACGCGCGTCGTGGTCTCGCGAAGGTTCGACTGGATGGCGGCGTCGATCGGCAGGATGGCGTTCTTGTCCTCGATGAAGTCGCCGAGGTGCGAATCCTCCTCGTCGCCGATCGGAGTCTCGAGCGACAACGGCTCCTTGGCGATCTTTAAGACCTTGCGCACTTTCTCCAGTGGCATGCCGAGCTTTTCCGCCAACTCTTCCGGCGTCGGCTCGCGGCCGATCTCGTTGAGCATCTGGCGCGATGTGCGCACGATCTTGTTGATGGTCTCGATCATGTGCACGGGAATGCGGATGGTGCGCGCCTGATCGGCGATCGAGCGAGTGATCGCCTGGCGGATCCACCAGGTCGCGTAGGTCGAGAATTTGTAGCCGCGGCGATACTCGAATTTGTCGACCGCCTTCATCAGGCCGATATTGCCTTCCTGGATCAGATCGAGGAATTGCAGGCCGCGGTTGGTGTATTTCTTGGCGATGGAAATGACGAGGCGCAAATTCGCCTCCACCATCTCCTTCTTCGCCTGGCGCGCTTCGCGCTCGCCCTTCTGCACCATGTGCACGAGCTTGCGGAACTCGGGGATTTCCAACCCGGTCTCGGTGGCAAGCGCGTGAATTTGGCCGCGCAATTCCTTGATGCGGTCCTTGTCGCGGGCGACGAAATTCTTCCAGCCCTTGGCCGAGAGTTTCGACACGCGGTTGAGCCAGCGCGGGTCGAGCTCGGAGCCTTGATAGTTCTTGAGGAAGTCCTCGCGGGAGACGCCGTGGCTCTCCGACAACCGCATCAGGCGGCCCTCATGGCCGACCAGTCGCTTGTTGATGTCGTAGAGCTGCTCGACGAGCGCATCGATGCGCGCCTGGTTGAGGCGCAGCGATTTCACCTCCTGGATAATCTCTTCCTTGAGCTTCTTCGACTTGCGCTCCTGCGCCGGCGACAACGTTTCGTTCTTGAGCTTGTTCTGGATGTCGAGATCCTGCAGGCGGCGCAGCCGCTTGAAGCTGTCGGCGATCTTGTCGAACGTCTCCAGCACCTTGGGCTTGAGCTCGGCCTCGATGGCGGCAAGCGACATCGAGTTTTCCAGATCGTCCTCGTCCAGATCGGCTTCGCTGAGCGCGGCTTCGAGATTTTCTTCGGCATCGCCATCAGCGCCGTTGCCGGCCGGCTTGAACGGCGTCGCGGTCGGCGGGGCCGAAGGCGGCGCCATCGCTTGCGGCGGCTGGGCCGGCTGGGGCACGAAGCCTGCCGGGCCACCGACGACGCCGATCGGCGCACCCGCCGGCGGATCGCCACCCGGCACTGCCGGCACAACGTTCTTGGCGTCGGGGCCGGCATAGGTCGCTTCAAGGTCGATGATGTCGCGCAGGAAAACTTTGCCCTCGTTCAGCTCGTCGCGCCAGATAATGACGGCCTGGAAGGTGAGCGGACTCTCGCAAAGCCCCGCGATCATGGCCTCGCGGCCGGCCTCGATGCGCTTGGCGATGGCGATCTCGCCTTCGCGCGACAGAAGCTCCACCGAGCCCATCTCGCGCAGATACATGCGGACCGGATCATCGGTGCGTTCGGCCGGCTCCTTGGCTTCGGACTTGGCCGGCGTCTTGGGCGTGACCTCGACCAGTTCGCCGGCCTCGGTCTCTTCCTCCTCGGGCTCCTCGCGCGCTTCTCCTTCCTCTTCGGCTTCCGCCTCTTCGGTCTCCACCACGTTAATTCCCATTTCGCTCATCATCGCCAGTACGTCCTCGATCTGCTCGGAGGTGACTTCCTCCGACGGCATGACCGAATTGAGCTGTTCATAGGTGACATAGCCGCGCTTCTTCGCCTGCTTGATCATCTTCTTGACGGCGGCGTCAGAGAGATCAAGGAGCGGCAGCGGGGCATCCGGAGTTTCGGGCGCGTCCTTCTCCGGCGCCTCACCCTCTTTTTGCGGGGCGGCCTTGACCTTGCTCGCGATCGTCTTGCTGCCCACGCTCTTGCTTGCCATTTTTGTCTCCACGAACGCCTGTCCCTACACGGCTTTCGCCTTTTGTGCCCCTACCCTATGGTCATTCCCCAGCTGGGCAGACGGACTTCCATTCCGGGCAACGCTCTGAAAGCTCAAGAGCACCGGCCCACGGCAAAAAGGGCAAACGCGCTTTCGGCGCCGCCCGAAATCGAGCCCCTCAGTTGTCTCGGAACTCCGTTAAGCTCCGACTAACCCTGTTACCGCGCGAACCGCCCTCTTATTCTCTCGCCGCCGAGGCGTAAAGCGCTAGGCGCCAAAAGCTCACATCGAACGCCCGGGGCGACCGGACCGGTCGCCAAAGCCCTCTATCAGGGCCTCGGTGCCATCGATTGTGGACAACCTGGCCTTCACGTCGCGCAGCCGCGTGTAGTTCGTCTCGGAGTTGTCCTGGCCAAGGGCCAGTTCCGCGTCCTTCAGCTCCCTAGTTAGGGAATGCCATTGCCGATGCAAGGCAAGAAGTTGCTTCCAGGTCAGCAAAACGTCATCCGCGGCCGCCTGCGGCCGCGCGCCCCAGACCGAGGGCGTAGTGATCGCGCGCTCGATGCGGGCGAGCAGTTCGGCGAAGCCGCGGCGCGTAAGCTCGGCAAAAAGTTCCGTCCGGTCGACCTCTACGGCGCCGCCTAATTCACGGGCAGGCTCGTCCCCCTCCTCAAGCCCTTGGCCAAATCTGTGGGCGAGAACGTCGATCAGCGCTCCTTTCAGGCGCATCGCGTCGGCGTGGCGGAATTCGGTCTCGGCCAGCTCTTCCAAGCGATCGTGAAGGAGCCAAGGGTGGTTGAGTGCGGCTTGCAGGATCAGTGCTTCGCGGCGCGGGATGGCGGCACGGTGACCGCGATGGAGCGGACCTGCCGCGAGCCGGGGGCTGGCTGCGAGATAACCCTCGTCGCGGTCGAACCTGGCGCGGGGCGGAAACGTTCGGGCTGTCGCCCCGCCCCGACTTCCCCTCTCGCTCCAATTGCGGCGGCGCGTTGCGGTCTCGATCGGCGCGAACAGCTGGCGCAACCGCGCGGAGAAGTCCTGCCGATAATACCGGCGCACAGTTTCGTCGCCGATGGTCGCCGTCACCTCGCCGAGACGCGCCTCCAAAGCGGCGCGCCGTTCGGGCGTCGTGAACGCGCCCGTCTCGGTCTCGCGCGCCCACAGCATATCGGCGAGCGGTCGCGCGGCAGCGAGCACATCCTCGACCGCCTCGCGGCCGCCGGAACGCACAAGGTCGTCCGGGTCTTGACCGTCTGGAAGGGCCGCGAGCTTCAGACTTTTACCCGGACTGATGAGCGGCAAAGCGAGATCGAGCGCACGATAGGCCGCACGCCGGCCGGCTTCGTCGCCGTCGAAGCAGAGGATCGGCTCGTCGGCCATCCGCCATATCAGCGCCAACTGGTCGGCGGTGAGCGCGGTGCCGAGCGGCGCCACGGTTGCCTCGTATCCCGCCGTCACCATGGCAATAACGTCGATATAGCCCTCGACGGCAATTACACGCGCGCCCTCGTGCGCGGCTTTGCGGGCGTTGGCGATGTTGTAGAGCGTCGCGCCTTTATGGAAGAGCGGCGTTTCCGGCGAGTTGAGATATTTCGCCGACACCTCCTTATCGAGCGCCCGGCCGCCGAAAGCGATCACGCGACCACGCCAATCGCTGATCGGGAACATCACCCGGTCGCGAAAGCGGTCATAGGGCACGGCGATATCATCACCGGCCACCAGAAGCCCCGCCTCCACCATGTCTTCGACGGAAATTTTGGCCGCGCCGAGATGCTCCTTGAGCGCGTATTGCTCGGCAGGCGCATAGCCGAGCCGGAACTTAAGCTGCGTCGCCGATGAAATGCCGCGGTCGGCAAGATAACCGCGGCCACGTGCGCCAGCCCGCGACGCCAAGGTTGCCTCGAAGAATTTGGCCGCCAGTTCCACGATGTCGTGCAAGGTCTTGCGCCGCTCTTCGTGCGCCTGCGCTTCCCGAGTCATGACCGGCATGGGGATGCCGGCCTGACCGGCGAGCCGCTCGACCGCTTCCGGGAAGCTCACCCCTTCCGTGTGCATGACGAAATCGAAAATGTTGCCGTTCTTACCCGAGGAGAAGTCAAACCACATCGCCTTGGCGTCATTGACGAAAAAGGATGGCGTCTTTTCCTTGTTGAACGGCGAGAGCCCCTTCCACTCCCGTCCGGCCTTACGCAACTTTATGCGCTTGCCCACGACTTCCGAAACCGGAAGCCGCGCGCGCAGCTCATCGAGAAATTGCGGCGAGAATCGCATGGTGATTCGGCAGCGTAGCGCGAAAGCGGTCTAAATAGAGGGCGGCGGCGTTTCGGCGGCCGGGCCGGGGGCGATTGTCCCGGTTATCCACAGCTCTTCGGTTGAAGCTCACCCCGCCAGCAGCTTCTTCACCATCGCGCTGGCCTTGCCGAAATCCATCCGTCCGGCGAAGCGCTCCTTGAGCGCCGTCATGGTCCGGCCCATGTCCTTGAGTGTAGCGGCCTCGAGCTCCTTGATCAGCGCCGAGATCGCCTCGCCGGCTTCGATGTCCGACAGATGCTTGGGCAGATAGGCGGAGATGATCTCGATCTCCTCGCGCTCCTGCGTAGCGAGATCGGTGCGGCCGGCTTTCTCGTAAATGTCGAGCAATTCCTGGCGCTGTTTGATCATCTTGCCCATGACGTCGAGGATCTCGGCCTCGGTGAGCTTGACACGCTCGGCGGCGCTGGTCTCGCGCTTCAAGATCTCGGCGTTGACGAGCCGCAGCGTCGAAACGCGGCGCGTCTGGCCAGCCTTCATCGCCTCTTTCAGTGCGTTGTTGATCTCATCGCGGAGCACATCGACCTCATCATTGTTGCGCGGGCATGCGTTGAGCGCGCATCCACCACCGCCGCGCCGCGATCACAGCCCAGACCGCCTCGACCAGTCCGAACGGCCAAGCTCCCTGCATAAATCCATAGATTGATCCCAAGGCACAAGCGGCGGCGAACGCCAGGACGAAAATAGGGCCGCGATCCTCGAGCGCATAGAAGATCAGCATCGCAGTCACGGCAAACAGACCGAATACCGTGAGCCAATCCACGTCGTTTTCGGCCTCCAAGCCTGCGCCGCAAGACGCCCTGAAGATTTTGACGCCGCCAAGGCCCGCGGCTATGTAGGCCGTTCATGACACCTGAACAAGGCGATTCCGGCTGGTCGGAACCCACTCCGACGGCGCTCTTGGTCCTTGCCGATGGCACCGTGCTCGAAGGAATAGGCTTCGGCGCCACCGGCCATGCCGTCGGCGAAGTCTGCTTCAATACGGCAATGACCGGCTATGAGGAGATCCTCACCGATCCCTCCTATGCCGGGCAGATCATTACTTTCACCTTCCCGCATATCGGCAATGTCGGCACCAACGAGGATGACATCGAGACCGTCAATCTCGCGGCGACGCCAGGCGCACGCGGGGTCGTGCTGCATTCCGCGATCACCGCGCCGTCGAATTACCGCGCCACCCGGCATCTCGATCAATGGCTCAAAACCCGCGGCGTCATCGGGCTTGCCGGCATCGACACAAGGGCGCTCACCGCGTTCATTCGCGAAAAGGGCATGCCGAACGCGGTGATCGCGCATGAGCCGTCGGGCCGCTTCGATCTCGCCGCACTACGAAGCGAAGCGCGGCAATGGCCCGGGCTCGTCGGCATGGACCTGGTGCCGATGGTGACGACGGCGCAGCGCTTCACCTGGCACGAAACGCCGTGGCAATGGGAAGGAGGCTACGGAGAACTCCGCGAGCCGGCGCAATTCCACGTCGTTGCCATCGACTACGGGATCAAGCGCAACATTTTGCGCCAGCTCGCCGGCAATAGCTGCAAGGTGACGGTGGTGCCGGCGCAGACCTCGGCCGCCGACATTCTGGCGCTCAAGCCCGACGGCATCTTTCTCTCCAACGGTCCCGGCGATCCGGCCGCCACCGGCGAATACGCCGTGCCGGTGATCCGCGCGCTGATCGAGCGGAAGCCGGTTTTCGGCATCTGCCTCGGCCACCAGATGCTGGCCCTCGCCGTCGGCGCCAAGACCATGAAAATGCACCAGGGCCATCATGGCGCCAATCATCCGGTCAAAGACCTCTTAACCGGGAAAGTCGAGATTACCTCCATGAATCACGGCTTTGCCGTCGATCGAGCGACGCTGCCGCCGGTCGCGGTTGAGACCCACATCTCGCTGTTCGACGGTTCAAATTGCGGACTGGCGCTTAAGGATAAGCCGGTATTTTCGGTGCAATACCATCCTGAGGCGTCGCCCGGCCCGCGTGACAGTCATGGGTTGTTCAAGCGGTTTGTCGCCCAAATGCGGGCGTCAAAGCCGACCTGAGGAAGAACTTGCCTCGGGTTAGACAATTTCAACCTCATTTCGGGTAAAAGAGCAGGCCGGCGGACGGTGAGACGACGATGCCATGCTGACCGTGACGAAGCCAACCACCCCGATTTCGTACATGTTTGCCGACGACGGGAGGATTCCGAACAATCCTTCGCTGCCGTTTGTGCTCTATCGCGGCGGCATTGATCTCACCGGCACCCCCGACCCGGAAAAGCTGATCGAAGGCACATTTGCGGAAAATGGTTGGGGTGAAATGTGGCGCAACGGCATTTACCCGTACGTTCACTATCATTCCATGATTCATGAGGCGATGGGGATCGCGCGCGGTCGCGCCAAGGTGCGCTTCGGCGGAGAAAAAGGCCGGGAGATCGACATCTTGGCCGGCGATATAGTCATTCTGCCGGCGGGCACGGGTCACCAGTGCATGACGCAGAGCCCTAACCTCGTGGTTATCGGCGCCTATCCGCCGACCGGCAAATACAATCTTTGCCGCGGCACCAAAGCGGAATATGCCAAAGCGGTAGCCTCTATCCCGAAGGTGCCGCTGCCCGCCACCGATCCCGTGTTTGGCGCCAAGGGACCGCTGCTCGAGCTATGGCGCGAATGATCGCCGATTGGCTCGCGTTCTGGGATCGCCCAAATTCCATTTACGTCAATGCCCGCCATAAGGACGTCCATTATCGGCTAATCGCGAAAGAGATTGCGGCGCTGGTGCCGGGACCCGATGCTCGCGTGCTCGACTACGGCGCCGGCGACGCGCTCCACGCCGATCTCGTGGCCGACGACGCCGGTGAGCTCATTCTATGCGAAGCAGCGCCCGGCGTGCGCGCCGGATTGCAAAAGCGGTTCGCGGATAATCCCAAGATTCGCGTCGTCGCGCCGCACGAGATTGCGCAGCTACAACCGCACTCGGTCGACCTCATCGTCCTGCACTCGGTCGCGCAATATCTCACGGCAATCGGCGCCGGCGCCCTGTTCACGCTATTTCATCGGCTTTTGAGATCCGACGGCTTGCTTGTCGTCAGCGATGTCATCCAGCCCGAGGTCTCGGCGGCGATTGATGCATGGACGCTGCTGCAATTTGGCCAAGGCAACGGATTTTTCTTTGCCGCGTTGTGGGGCCTCGCGCGCACGCTGGTGTCCGACTACTGGCGGGTGCGCTCGCGGCTTGGGTTCACGCGTTACACCCAAGCCGCCATGATTGAAAAACTCAACACCGCCGGCTTCGCCGCGCTCCGTTCCCCGGCCAATATCGGCCATAACCAGGCGCGCACCACCTTTTATGCGCGGCCGCGCTAAGGCCACGCATAAAAGGCCGTCAACAAAAAGCCGCCTGCGACGGTGTCGCAGGCGGCTTCATTTTGATCCTGGGTGCAAGCGGACGCGCGTTGCCAGCACTGTCAGTTCTTCGGCGGAGCTTCGGACGCCGCTTGGGCGTTAGCCGCCAGATAATCCGCGTAAGTGCGGCCGGCGTAGTTCGACGAGGTCGGCGCTTGGTCCGCGTCGGCAGCCTTGTTCTCGACCGGTGCGCTGCTCGAGCTCGGCGCCGGCGTCGCGTTGGTGGCGCCGCCATCGACTCGCGCGCTGGCCGCTTCCTTGGTGCAGACATCGGCAAACACGACAAGACCGTCCGGCGTGTAGGTCTTGGTCAGACAGGTGCAGGGGCCCGGGGCTGCAGCGACAGGCGCGTCGATTGCCGCTTCGCCGACCGGCTCGTCAAGGACGATCCAGCGACCGCCACGGAACACAAAGTGTCCGTGATGATGGAAGACCCAGTGGCCGGGACGGCCCGGGAAGCCGGGGCGACCGGGAAGGCCAGGACGACCAGGCCGGCCGGGGTTAAGGATCGGGGTCAGCGTCCGCCCGCCAGAGAGATGGCTGCCGCCGCCCATGCGGCCCATTCCACCACCAAAGCCGCGGGCGTCGGCCGAGTTGGTGCCGAAGCTGGCGATAGCGATCGTGGCCACAGTTGCGATGCTGAGGATGAGCTTGCGTGACATGGTCGTTCTCCGAGTTTGGGTTTGGCGTTGAGTTTGAATTCCAATACCCATTGGTCGCGGCTGCGGGAGAAAGGTTCACGCAGAGTGTCGATCATCGCTGTCGGGCGTCGGCTTATTCGAGGTCCTGCGCGGTCACGATCGGCGAAACCCCTTGGAAACCACGGTTGCGACAAGCCGGCCGACAGCACCCATAAAATCGTGCGGGCCGTCGGCTTGCCCAATGAGACTTGAAAAGAGAAACTGGTCGGCGCGTTGTGGCGCGCGACGGGCCGCGCAAATTTTTATCGATTTCGCTTGAACCTGCGCGCGGCCGCCAGCGACCAATCCATGAGCCGCAGCCCTGCCGATGCAGACGACTTCGGACGAGGTTCTGATCGCAAGGGTCGCCAGCGGCGATCGGCTCGCAATGCAGGTGTTGTTTGCGCGTCACCACGTCCGCATCTACCGGTTCGTGTTGCGGATGGTGCGCAACGAGGCAACGGCGGAGGATTTGATCAGTGAGGTCTTTCTCGACGTGTGGCGGCAAGCCGACAAGTTCGAGGGGCGGTCGACGGTTTCGACATGGATGTTGAGTATCGCCCGCTTCAAAGCGCTGTCAGTGTTGCGCCGTCGCGGCGAGGAGGAACTGGATGACGAGGCGGCGGACGCGATCGAGGATCAGGCCGACGATCCCGAGATCGCGCTGGCAAAGAAGGACAAGGGAGCGGCCTTGCGGCAATGCCTGGCCAAGCTTTCCGCCGAGCATCGCGAGATCGTCGACCTGGTCTATTACCACGAGAAATCGGTGGAGGAAGTCGCGGGAATCGTCGGCATCCCGGAGGCCACCGTGAAGACGCGTATGTTTTACGCGCGCAAGAAATTATCCGAGCTCCTGAAGGAGCGGGGGATCGATCGAGGCTGGCCATGAATACGGCGAACAATGACACGCGCGGCGATATCGAAGAGCTGCTGCCCTGGCATGCCGCGGGGACGCTCAGCCTCGCTGATGCGCAGCGCGTGCAAGCCGCACTCGCCCGCGATCCGGAACTTGCCCGTCGCTACGAATTGGTCCGCGAGGAGTTCGCGCAAACAATCCATCTCAACGAGACTCTGGGCGCGCCCTCGCCGCGCGCCATGCAAGCGCTGTTCGCCAAGATTGACGCCGAACCGGCGCGGCGCGCAGCGTCGTCGATCAATCTCGGCGCGCGCATCCGGGAATTTTTCGCCAACCTTTCACCGCGAACGCTCGCCTGGTCGGCGAGCGTGGCGGCGCTCGCCATCATGTTGCAGGCCGGGCTGATTGCCGGATTCGTGCTCAAGGAAAGAAACGCAGCCAGCTACGAAACCGCTTCTGTGCCGACGGATGTCACCGATAAAGGCAGCTATGTCCTGATCCGCTTCCAGCCGCAGGCCGCGGCCGCCGATATCACCAACTTCCTGGAAACGAACAAACTGAGCATCGCAGACGGGCCATCCGCAGGCGGCCTCTATCGGGTGCGTATCGCGGCGGCCAAACTTCCGAAGGCGGATCTCGCCCGCGTGGTGAAGACATTGCAGCAGGACAAAGTCGTCGGCTTCATCGCCGCGGCTGAATGAATCTGGCAGGGAGCGTGCCATGCGACCCAACTCAAGAAGGTTGCTGCCCATTCTGGCGCTGATGCTCTGCGGCTTATTTTTTCTGACTGTGTTCTGCGTCGGCGGGCCGGCTCCGGCCGACGCGTTCGGCGGTTTTGGACGGATGGGCGGTTTCGGTTTTAGCGGGGGACCGCGGAAGCCAATAATGGTGCCGCGTCGTGGCGCAGGAAGGTTTGCCAAGCGGCCTTCCGGCGGCAACACGATAAGCGCGAGCCATGAGGGCGGTCGGGGTCCCGGAAATCCCCGAATTGTCGGCGGCGGCGATGGCGGCCATCCCGGCAATCGCGGTGGACGGGGAACCGAGCCGCCGATCGGTGGCGGCCGCACCACAGTGTCTCTGCCGGCTCCTGGCGGTGACAGCGGTGGTGGTGCTGGTGTCCGGGCTGGCGTGAGCGGCGGCGGCGCCAACAACGGTGGCAGCGGCGTGCCGCCGCGCGGAGAGCGGCGGTTCGTTCCCGACGAAATCATCACTGCGTTTTCGTCAAGCGCCACGCCGCAATCGATCGATCAGATCGCGCGGCGGTACAATTTGACGCGACTGGAGTTCGCAAAGCTTCCCGCTGATCGGCAGCACGTTTTATCGTTGGCGGGTCGGCGGTCGCCGTCCGCTCGGGGACGTCATCGGCACGCTTGAGAACGAGCGCGGCGTCGCCAGCGTGCAGCCAAACTACATTTTCACACTGCAGGAAGATATTACGCCGGCTCATTCCAGCACGCACGGCGACGCCGCCCAATACGTGCTGAGCAAACTGCAGATAGACCAAGCGCATCAAGTCGCGACCGGCAAAAACATCCCGATTGCCTTGATCAATTCGAAGATCGACGCGAAGCATCCCGATCTCGATGGCATGATCGTGAAAAGCTTCGACGCCCTCGGCGGCGACGATAATCCGCACCAGCACGGAACCGCCATGGCCGGGGCGATCGCTGCACACGGAAAGCTTTCCGGTATCGCGCTCAATCCGCAACTGCTGGCGGCGCGGGCGTTCAGCGATTCCCCGGGCGAAGCCAAAGGAACCTCGTTTGCCATTTACAAAAGCCTGCAATGGGCCGCGGACAATGGCGCGCGCGTGGTCAACATGAGCTTTGCCGGGCCCGCGGACGCGATATTGCACCGCATGCTGGCGGCGGCATACGACAAAGGCATCGTTCTGATAGCAGCAGCCGGTAACGCGGGACCGAACGCCGCACCGTTGTATCCGGCGGCTGATCCCAATGTCATTGCCGTCACCGCCACCGATAGCCATGACAACGTATTCAAGATGGCCAATCGCGGCCAGTACATTGCGGTCGCCGCCCCGGGCGTCGAGGTTCTGGCGCTCGCGCCCGGCGAACTCGTATCAGATCACGACCGGAACATCGGTCGCTGCCGCGCATGTCAGCGGCATAGCGGCGCTCTTGCTTGAAGAAAAACCTTCGCTCAAGCCCGGCGATATCCGCACGATTATCATGTCAACCGCCAAGCCGGATGGTCAACGCTCGGACGTCGGCGCGGGCTTGGCGAACGCCTATCGCGCCGTGATTTCGGTGAACGGCAAATCGGTGGGAGAAGCTGAGCGGGAGCCGGCGAAGTAGTAACGAGCGTGAGAGCGAATTGCAAGTTTAAGTTTGCCCGGCCCCGACGGTGTCGGCCATCACCGCCCCGCGCGCCCCGAGCGGCTTCTCCTCGCCGACCGTTGAATCGCGACGCCGTCTGATGCTCGATCTCGGCGTTGAGCTCGGCGCCAAGCAGCACCACAATGGTTGAAATCCACAGCCACATCATCAGGCCGATGACGGCGCCCAGTGAGCCATAGGTGGCGTTGTAGTTGGCGAAGCTCGCGAGGTACCAGGAGAACAGGCAGGAGGCTAAAATCCACATCGCTGCGGCAAAGATGCTGCCGACGCTGACCCATTGCCAGCGCGCCGCGCGCCGATCCGGTCCGTAGCGGTAGAGTAAGGCGAGGCCGATCAACAGGATCAAAAACAGCGCGGGCCAGCGCAGGACCCGCATCAAGCGTTGCGGTCGCGCTGCCTAGTCCGATCAGTGAAAGCATCGGCGGCAAGACGACGAAGCAAGCGATAACAAGCAGGAACGCCGCAAACCCGCCGAGCGTGAACGCCAGCGCCACCAGGTTGAGCTTGATGAAGCTCCGGCTTTCCTGCTGTTCGTAGATCACGTTGAGAGCGTCGATCATCGCCTTCGCGCCGCTCATGGCGCTCCATAGCGACACCAGAATACCGACGACGATGCCGGTCGAGAGCGTGCCGCCGCTGTTGGCGGCGATGCGCGCGGCCTGCTCGTGCACGATGCTCAGCACGTTTTCCGGCACGACGTCCTGCAGCAGCGAAAGATTGTTGGCGATGGTCGAGGCGTTGAAGAATAGGCCGTAGGCCGACACCAGCGCCGTGATGGCGGGAAAGATGGCAAGCAGAACGAAAAACGCCACGCCGCCGGCGATGGACAGGAGCCGGTCCGATTGCATTTCCGCATAGGTGCGCCAGGAAATGTCTTTCCAGCCCTGCCACGGAATTTGCAGGGGGTGTGCGGCGCGGCGGCCGCGCCCACGCTCGAGCGCCCGGCTCAGCTCAATAGCCTGCGGTTCTTCGGAGCTGCGCGGCTCGCCGAACGGCCTGTCCTTTTCCGCGTCCGCTGACGACACGTTCTGCCGCACCGGGTCACGTCGCAGCGGCGCGATGAGCGAGACGAGCGCCATGGCCCCCAGGGCGATCCAAAACGGCAATTCCGGGCGTTTCTCCAACATCGGTCAGATCGGCGGGATAGCGGCTACCGGGGATACAACGAAGACGGCCGCAAACGGTTGCGCTTGGCGAAGAGCCGCCGGCTAGCGAATGTTAAAACCGACGCGGACGCGTGACTTTTCAATAACCTGGCCGGCCCTTCCCTGCCCGGCGTTTGTGGTCTAAAGAGCCCCCGCGCTCGCAGGCGTGCGTCAGCAGCTCAAACGGACAGCGGTTTTGCGTTCGGACCCACGCCTTCTTATATGAAGAAGGCGCTTTCCGGCGGCCGACCGTTGGCCACTCCGCTGAGAGCGCGCGGGGACGCGCGAAATGCGCGCCCTTTTTTTGTGCCTCGATAAGGAAGCAATGCCCAAGCGGACCGACATCTCTTCGATCCTGATCATTGGCGCGGGACCGATCGTCATCGGCCAGGCCTGCGAGTTCGACTATTCCGGCACCCAGGCCTGCAAGGCGCTCAAGGCGGAGGGCTATCGGGTCATTCTGGTCAACTCCAATCCGGCGACCATCATGACCGATCCGGACTTGGCGGACGCCACCTATATCGAGCCGATCACGCCGGAGATCGTGGCCAAGATCATCGCCAAGGAGCGTCCCGACGCGCTGCTTCCGACCATGGGCGGACAGACGGCGCTCAACACGGCGCTGTCGCTCCGGCGCATGGGTATTCTGGAGAAGTTCGGCGTCACCATGATCGGCGCCACCGCGGACGCCATCGACAAGGCGGAGGACCGCAAGCTGTTCCGCGATGCGATGACGAAGATCGGGCTGGAAACGCCGCGCTCGCACCAGATCAAGACGCTCATTCAGGCGCTGGAGGCACTCGAGGATATCGGGCTTCCGGCCATCATCCGGCCGTCGTTCACGCTCGGCGGCACCGGCGGCGGCATCGCCTACAACAAGGCGGAGTTCATCGAGATTGTCGAACGCGGCCTCGACGCCTCGCCCACCAGCGAGGTGCTGATCGAAGAATCGGTTCTGGGCTGGAAAGAGTTCGAGATGGAGGTGGTGCGCGACAAGAACGATAACTGCATCATCGTCTGCTCGATCGAGAACATCGATCCGATGGGCGTGCACACCGGCAACTCGATCACGGTGGCGCCGGCGCTCACGCTCACCGACAAGGAATACCAGCGCATGCGCGACGCCTCGATCGCGGTGCTGCGCGAGATCGGGGTGGAGACCGGCGGTTCCAACGTGCAGTTCGCGGTCAATCCGGAAGACGGCCGCCTTGTCATCATTGAGATGAATCCGCGCGTCTCGCGCTCTTCCGCGCTCGCTTCCAAGGCGACCGGTTTTCCTATCGCCAAAGTCGCTGCCAAGCTTGCCGTCGGCTATACGCTCGATGAGATCGCCAACGACATCACCGGCGGTGCCGCGCCCGCCTCCTTCGAACCCACGATCGACTACGTCGTTACCAAAATCCCGCGCTTTGCCTTTGAGAAGTTTCCCGGCGCCGAGCCGGTGTTGACCACCTCAATGAAGTCGGTCGGCGAGGCCATGGCGATCGGCCGCACCTTTCAGGAAAGCCTGCAGAAGGCGCTGCGCTCGCTCGAAACCGGACTTACCGGTCTCGACGAAATTGCCATCGCCGGGCTCGGCCAGGACGACGACAAGAACGCGATCCGCGCCGCGCTCGGCACACCTTCGCCGGATGGCCTTCTCAGGGTGGCGCAGGCCATGCGGCTCGGCATGAGCGATGCCGAAATCCATAGTGCCGGCCGGATCGATCCGTGGTTTTTGGCGCAAATTCGCGGCATCATCGAAACCGAAGCCGAGATCCGCGCCAAAGGCCTGCCGAGCACGGCCGGCGCGTTGCGCCGGTTGAAATCCATGGGCTTCTCCGATGCTCGGCTCGGCCGGCTGACGGGCGTCGCGACCGAGGAGATTTCCACGCGTCGCCGCGCGCTCGGCGTACGACCTGTGTTCAAGCGGATCGACACCTGCGCCGCCGAATTCGCCTCACCAACGGCCTACATGTATTCGACCTACGAGGTGCCTTTCGCCGGCCGTTCCGCAGACGAGGCCGCGCCTTCGGATAAAAAGAAAGTCGTCATTCTCGGCGGCGGCCCGAACCGCATCGGCCAGGGCATCGAGTTCGATTATTGCTGCTGTCACGCCGCCTTCGCGCTCAAGGACGTGGGCTATGAGACCATCATGGTCAACTGCAATCCGGAGACGGTGTCGACCGATTACGACACCTCTGACCGGCTTTATTTCGAACCGCTCACCGCCGAAGACGTGATCGAGATCATCGATACCGAGCGCAGCAACGGCACACTGCACGGCGTCATTGTACAGTTCGGCGGACAAACGCCGCTGAAGCTCGCTGAGCCCCTGGAGAAAGCGAAGGTTCCGATCCTCGGCACCTCGCCGGACGCCATCGACCTCGCCGAGGATCGCGACCGCTTCAGAGAGCTTCTCGACCGGCTTGGCCTGCGCCAGCCCAAGAGCGGCATTGCGACAAGTCCGGAAAAAGCCCGCGCTATCGCCGATGCGGTCGGCTATCCGATCGTGATCCGCCCCTCCTACGTGCTCGGCGGCCGCGCCATGGAGATCGTGCATGACGCCAACCAACTCGACCGTTACGTCGCCCGGCTCGCCGCCGACCTCGATCGGCCCTCTGAATTCGCGGTATCGGAGAAGCGCCCGCTGCTGATCGACCGCTACCTTACCGACGCCGTCGAAGTCGACGTCGACTGTCTCGCCGACGGCAACGACAGCTACATCGCCGGCATCATGGAGCACATCGAGGAGGCCGGCATCCATTCCGGCGATTCGGCCTGCTCGCTGCCGCCGCACAACCTTTCGGCCAAGGTGATCGGCGAACTTGACCGACAGACCCGCGCGTTGGCTCTCGCGCTTAAGGTCGGCGGCCTGATGAACGTGCAATACGCCATCAAGGATGGCGACATCTACGTGCTGGAGGTTAATCCGCGCGCCTCGCGCACGGTGCCCTTCGTCGCCAAGGTCACCGGCGTTCCTGCCGCCAAGATCGCGGCGCGAATCATGGCCGGCGAAACGCTTAAGAGCTTCGCTTTAAAGCCGCAGAGCTTCGAATTCGCCTCGGCTCGCCACATCGGGGTCAAGGAATCCGTTTTCCCGTTCGCGCGCTTCGGACCGGCGGTCGATACCGTGCTCGGGCCGGAGATGAAATCGACCGGCGAAGTCATGGGGATCGATCGCGACTACAATGTCGCCTTCGTCAAGAGTCCAGCTGGGCGGCGGCACGCGACTGCCGAAGAGTGGGACCGTCTTCGTGTCGGTCAAGGATGCCGACAAGCCGCGCATTGTCGAGTCGGTCCGCCTGCTCTCTGGTTCGGGTTTCCGGGTGCTGGCGACGTCGGGAACCCAGCGCTACCTCGCCGGCGAGGGGATCGCGGCGATCAAAGTCAACAAAGTAGCGGAAGGCCGCCCACATATCGTCGATGCCATCAAAAACGGCGAAGTCCAGCTCGTTTTCAACACCACGGAAGGGGCTACGGCGCTGGCCGATAGCCGGTCGCTGCGGCGCGCAGCCCTCTTGCATAAAGTGCCGTACTACACCACTCTCTCAGGGGCCGTCGCCGCAGCGCAGGGTATCAAGGCCTATCTCGGGGGCGACCTCGAGGTATGTGCACTGCAAAATTATTTTGCGGCCGCCTCTGATCCAGAATTGGAACAGCCAGAGCGACGGCACGTGTAGAGACAGGGTTTTAGCCGCGGGGCCGAACAAAGCTTTGGCTCGCGACTTGAATTTTGTCTCTGCGAGTTATGGAGATCGAGACCGATGGACAAGATTCCGATGACCGCGGCGGGCTATGCTGCGCTTGAGGGCGAACTCAAGCACTGCCAGCAAGTCGAGCGCCCGCGCATCATCCAGCAGATTACCGACGCGCGAACTCACGGCGACCTCTCGGAAAACGCCGAATATCACGCCGCGAAGGAATCGCAATCGCTCAACGAGGGCCGCATCGCCGAGCTCGAGGACAAGCTGGCGCGCGCCGAAATCATCGACGTTTCGAAGCTTTCCGGCGAAACTATCACGTTCGGCGCGACCGTCACCTTGATCGACGAGGACACCGACAAGAAGGCGGTGTGGCAGATCGTGGGCGAGCCCGAGGCTGACGCCAAGAAGGGCAAGATCTCAATTACCTCTCCGCTTGCTCGCGCCCTGGTCGGCAAGAAAAAGGGCGTCCAGGTCGAGGTGGTCACCCCGGGCGGGGCTAGGGCCTACGAGATCGTCAAGGTCGAGTGGAAGTAGTCCGCTTTTGGTCACGGCGGGCTTTAGCTCGCCGTGACTGCGGGCGTCGGCCCACGCGGCGCTTCGTCGCCGCGCGTGGCGGGCGTGCGCACCTTGTATCGCTTCTAAAATTCCCTTACGAATATCTAAAGACTCGTCCGATATGCGGACGGTACCAACCGTGCCCGCTCTTAACGAGGCGCGGACCAATCACCAGCCATATTCTCACGAGCACCGAACGAAGGGGAGGTACTCATGACGACGGTTGCCTTTACCATCAATGGCAAACCCGCAAGCGTGGAGGCTGACGCCGACACGCCGCTTCTGTGGATCGTTCGCGAACATCTGAAACTGACCGGCACGAAATTCGGCTGCGGCGCCGGATTGTGCGGCGCTTGCACCGTGCATCTCGACGGCAAGGCGGTACGCTCCTGCCAGACACCGCTCTCTCAGGTGGCCAACAAAAAGATTACGACCATCGAAGGCCTGTCGCCGGATTCCAGCCATCCGCTGCAGAAGGCCTGGATCGCCCATCAGGTCCCGCAATGCGGCTACTGCCAGTCCGGGCAGATCATGCAGGCGGCGGATTTGCTGGCAAAGCATCCAAAGCCGACGCGCGAACAGATCGTCGAGCACATGGACGGCAACATCTGCCGCTGCGGCACTTATGCCCAGATCATCGAAGCCATTCAGAGCGTTGGGTGAGGGAGGCCGCCATGTTGAACGATACCCATATCCAAGCGCTATCACGCCGCTCCTTCCTGGTGACCACCGGCGCGTTCAGCGTCGCCGTCGCCTTCGGCTCGGTCCCCAACAGCGAAACGGCGTCCGCCGCCGGCTCGTTCACCCCCAACGCATGGGTCACGATCGGCGAGGACAACATAGTCACCATCGTCGCGCCCATGGTCGAGATGGGCCAAGGCGTGCGCACCTCGCTGCCGCTCATTCTCGCCGAGGACCTCGACGCCGATTGGAGCAAGGTACGCGTCTCGGAAACACCCGACGACGCTCAGACTTACGGCAATCCGATCTTCAACATGCAACTGACGACGGTCGGAAGTTTCTCGGTCACCGGCTATTACGAGAAGCTGCGCATCATTGGCGCGCAGACGCGAAAGATCCTCATTGCCAACGCAGCGACGGCCTGGAAAGTCCCGGCGGAGGAACTCACGACCGAGCCCGGAATGGTCGTCCACGCCAAGTCAAACCGCAAGATCAGCTACGGCGACATTGCCAAGATCGCGACGGTGCCGAACCCGCTGCCGGAAGTGACAAAGGCGGATCTCAAGCCGTCCTCGCAGTTCCGCCTCATCGGCAAGGACACCGGGCGCATCGACGTGCCCTCGAAGGTCAACGGCACGGCGCAATACGGCATCGATACGCAATTGCCCGGCATGCTGTATGCGACGATCCTGTTCCCGCACGTGCAATACGAAAGCGCCGAGCAGATCGACGACGCGGCTGCCAAGGCGGTGCCGGGCGTCGTCAAGATCGTGACGCTGCCTTCGGGCGTCGGCGTCATCGCGGAAACGATCGACGCCGCGATGAAAGCCAAAGGCCTGCTCAAGGTCACGTGGTCGAAGAAAACGCCGGCGCAGACCTACGACGATGACCGTGTATTGCAGGACTATCGGGCGATCGCCGCCGACTGGAGTCAGACCGGCGTCGATATGGTGAAGATTGGCGATGCCGACGCGGCGGTTAAGGGCGCCGCCAAGGTCGTCACCGCCGACTACTTCTCCGATCACGTCTCGCACATGTGCATGGAGCCATTGAACGTTACGGTACGGGCCGATAACGGCACGATCGACGTCTGGTCCGGCAATCAGTCGCCGGGCACGATGAAGATCCTCGGCATGGTCGTCGGCAAAACCACGCCGGACAAAGTCCACGTCCACACCCAATTGCTCGGCGGCGGCTTCGGCCGGCGCTCGGACGGGGACGACATGATCATGGCCTTGATCCTGGCGCTCAACATGCCGGGCAAGCCGGTGAAGATGATCTGGAGCCGCGAGGACGACATCCGCAACGACAAGCTGCGGCCGTTGACCGCGCAGCGAATCGAGATCGGCCTCGATGCCGACAACAACATCGTCGGCTGGCGTCAGCGCATCGTCAACGAGTCCTATCTCGCGCGCATCCTGCCGCCCGACCTGTGGGCCAAGATCAAGCAGGACATCGTCTCCGGCGGTGGCGGCGAAATGAGCTACGCGGTGAAAAACCACCGTGTGGAGTGGGTGCGTTCCGCGCGCGGCGTCGACGTCGGCGCGTGGCGCGGCATCGCGGCGGGCTACACCAAATTCGCCATCGAGACGATGATGGACGAGATTGCCGCGCTCAAGAAGATGGATCCGCTCGACTATCGTCTGGCCATGCTCAAGGATTCACCGCGCGCCGCCAATGTGCTCAAGCGCGCGGCGGAAATGTCGAACTACAAGACCAAGCGCAACGGCCGCGCGGTTGGCATCGCCTACTCGGACGCGCTGCACAGCCACACCGCCGTGGCGGCCGAGGTTTCGGTCGACACCAAGAGCGGGCAGATCAAGGTCCACCATTTGTGGGCTGCGGTCGATCCGGGCCAGGTGGTGCAGCCGAAGAACGTCGCCGCGCAGATCAAGAGCGCGATGACGTTCGGGGTTGGCGCCGCGCTGATCGAGCAGATCGCGATTAAGGACGGCGTGATGCAGGCGACGAACTTCAACTCCTATCCGGTGCTGCGCATGTCCGACGTCCCGCCGATGGACGTGGCGGTGATTTCGACCAACGATCCGCCTACCGGCATCGGTGAAGCCGGCGTGCCGGCGGTGGCCCCGGCGATCGCCAACGCGGTCGCCCAGCTGACCGGCAAGCGTCTGCGTCACCTGCCGATGACGCCGGACCGGGTGAAGCAGTCGCTCGGCTGAGCCGTTCGGCTTAAGTCTTTAAGCAATCCCGCCGCGGGCCCCCTCGCGGCGGGATTTTTTTGTTGTGCAAGCAAGACGGCTAGTCTCCCCTCGCCTCTCCTCGTTACCGGACGACATTGACAAACCTGGCGCCTACTTCGTCGCCAAGCCGCCAAACCACCACGCATGCGCACTCTTCGACGGTTCCGCGGCCGGAAAGGATCAGCACGAATTCATCGGGGACATCAAAGCCGTCGACATGCAGCCGCACGCCATTGTCCGAAATATCGACCACCACACAATCCCGAGGCCGAGTACCGGTCCCGGCCTGAATCTTCGCCGCGCGGTGGCAGAGGCTGCGGACCGATTGGCGTCTCCCCTGAGGCTTCGATAGGTACATCCTGGCAGCTCCCATGGTCGTCGCCGCGCCCTCCCCCAAATGACTGGCGACAACTCCTGTCAGTGGAACTGCGTACGGAACTGCGATTGCGTACGAACTAACAGTCACACTCGGATTTTTGCGATATTTGCCTGAAATTGGCGCCGCTGCCGCGACGACACCCGCAACAAGGTCGTCCAAGCTCGCCGATAGGCGCTTTGCGCGCCTCTTGAATGATGTGGGCGCCGGGCTAAGCGTTCGTTTCGGCTCAAAGCTCTAAAAGCCGGTTCCGGGCGGGCGCGGCGTCGGCGCGAGGCGTTTCGTTCGCTTATCGCCTTGATGAAAAGAGCTTTTTCCCCTCACTTGCCTTTTTGGGGGTAGCGGGTTGCGCGTCTTGCATAGCTCCTGAAAATCCCTAAATTCCAGGCGGATGGCGGCAAGCCGGGCATGTTTCCGGGCAATTGCGGCCAACTCAACCGAAGTCAAGGACACCGACTTCGCGGGGCTTCGCGGCAGGGCGTTCTAGACGCCCGCCTCAACAAAACGGATGCGTCGGTGAGCAAGACTACCCACGCCAAGATCGTCATTATTGGCTCCGGGCCGGCCGGCTATACGGCGGCGATTTATGCCGCCCGCGCCATGCTCGATCCGATCCTGATCCAGGGTATCGAGGCCGGCGGTCAATTAACCACCACCACGGATGTCGAAAATTACCCGGGCTTCGCCGATGTGATCCAGGGCCCATGGCTCATGGAGCAGATGCAGAAGCAGGCGGCCCATGTCGGCACCAAGCTTGTGCCTGACCACGTGAGTAAGGTCGAGCTCGCCAAGCGCCCGTTCCGCATCGAATGCGATTCCGGCGATGTCTATTTCGCCGACGCGTTAGTGCTGGCGACCGGCGCCCAGGCGCGCTGGCTCGAACTGCCGTCGGAGCAGAAATTCCGCGGCCATGGCGTTTCCGCGTGCGCCACCTGCGACGGCTTTTTTTATCGCGGCAAGGAAGTCCTGGTGATTGGCGGCGGCAACACGGCGGTCGAGGAAGCGCTGTTTCTCACCAACTTCGCCAACAAGGTCACCGTCGTGCACCGGCGCGACAGCTTCCGCGCCGAGCGTATCCTGCAAGAGCGCTTGTACAAGAACCCCAAAATCTCGGTGCTCTGGAATACCGTCCTGCACGACGTGACCGGCGACGAGAGCCCGCGCAAGGTCAAAGCGGCGGTCCTGCGCAACCTCAAGACCAACGAAATTATCGAGCGCCCGGTCGACGGCATTTTCATCGCCATCGGCCATTCGCCCGCCACCGCGCTGGTGGCCGGCCAGGTGCAGATGAAGCCGTCGGGCTATATCAAGACCGCGCCGCATTCGACCGCGACGTCGGTGCCGGGCCTGTTCGCCGCCGGCGATGTCGCCGACGAGGTTTACCGCCAGGCGGTCACTGCCGCGGGCCTCGGCTGCATGGCTGCGCTCGAAGCCGAAAAATTCCTTGCTGCGCACGGCGAAGCCGAGCCGCGCGT
Source organism: uncultured Alphaproteobacteria bacterium (assembly GCA_963832605.1). Lineage (GTDB taxonomy): Bacteria > Pseudomonadota > Alphaproteobacteria > Rhizobiales > Xanthobacteraceae > BOG-931. The sequence goes on from CAWHUO010000022.1 coordinate 35,934, forward strand.
CGCCGCCGAATGATTTTCGCCTCTCGCGCACGTGCGGAGCGGCAGAAAGCACGCCATGGATTGGGATAAGCTCAAGGTCTTTCATGCCGCCGCGGAAGCGGGCAGCTTCACCCATGCGGGTGAACAGCTGGGACTGTCGCAATCGGCAGTGTCGCGGCAGGTGAGCGCACTGGAACAGGAGCTGGCGGTCTCCCTGTTTCATCGCCATGCCCGCGGATTGATCCTGACCGAGCAGGGTGATTTGCTGTTTCGCACCGCCCACGACGTATTCATGAAACTCGAAGCCGCGCGCGCCAAGCTGACCGACAGCCGCGAGCGGCCGAACGGCGATCTGCGGGTGACGACAACGCCGGGCATCGGCGTGCACTGGCTCACGCCGCGGCTTGGCGAATTCATCGATCTTTACCCGGAAATCCGCGTCACGCTTCTGACCACGGACGAAGAGCTCGACCTCGCTATGCGCGAGGCCGACGTCGCCATCCGTTTGCGCCAGCCGACACAGCCGGATCTGATCCAGCGCAAGCTGTTTTCAGTCCACTTCCACGTCTACGCCTCACCCGAATACCTCAAGCGCTATGGCACACCGCGCACGTTCGACGATCTCGACAATCACCGTATCCTGGTGCTCGGCGGCAACGTGCCGATCTATCTGCAGCGCTCGCGCTGGCTCGTCGAGGTGGCACGCGACGGCAAGGGTCCGCGCACGCCCCATCTCGTCATCAGCAACATTCTCGGCATCCTGCGCGCCTGCCAGCGCGGCATCGGTATCGCGATGCTGCCGGATTATCTGGTCGAAGGCGATGGCGGGCTGGTGCAGCTTTTCTCCGATGCCGATCCCATCGCGCTCGATGCCTACTTCGTCTATCCGGAAGAACTCAAGACCGTCGCGCGCGTCCAGGCGTTTCGCGATTTTCTTGTCGCCAACGCGCAGCGTTGGAGCTTTTAGATCCGGCTACATTCCGTAATGCGCGAACTCCGCAACGCTCGCGGGTAATCTGCCACCTTTTGCCGGTATTGCATGGCTGGCATGCCTGCTGGCGCGTTGTGCGCCGACACTGCGCTTTGCATAGTGTTGCTACGCTGCAGTTGGGCGAGTCGTTTCCGATCCTCCCAGATCCGCGGCCGCCAGCATGCAGCTCTTCCCCTCTGGAGGTGATCGCCAGCGCCCCCACGCTGACGATCCTCAGGCCGGGCCCTTCGAGGGCCCGGTTTTTTTGCGCGGACATCGGACGGACCAGATAAATTGCGCGCGTGTGGATAGCAAACACGGTCGGCGGGTGCGGAAGAAAATCGTCACAGTCAACGACACCTACATGGGCCCGCGCATCCCCGGCGAGCACGCACGGCGAATCAAGCGCTGGAAGGCCATTCCCCGCCACGTCCGCCACCTGCAAGGCCATTGCGAGCCGGGCGATGTGACCTGCCGCCCGCGGCAACGCCAGGCGCCCTGCATTGGGCCTACGACAGCCGCAAAATCTGATAGCGTCTCGCCGATCCGTCATTGCGAATATTCGGCACTTCACCAAATGTTGCCTGTTTCGTTACCGCTCGCACCGGTGACGCGTGCCCCAGCCTCGTTTATAGACGACTAGGCTCAGGAGGAACGCAACATGCTCACACGCCGACAGGTTTTCTTGGCCGGCACCGCACTAGCGGCGCTGTCCGTTGCTCGTTTGACCTGGCCGCATTCCGCCGTCGCGGCGACCGGCTACGAGGTCACCCATACCGATGAGGAATGGCGCAAACTCCTGTCCCCCGAAGCGTATCAGGTGCTGCGGCACGAAGGCACCGAACGGCCCTTCACCAGTGCGTTGTTGAACGAGCATCGCGCGGGCACGTTCGCTTGCGCCGGCTGCGACCTGCCGCTGTACTCTTCGAAGACGAAGTACGACAGCGGCACCGGCTGGCCGAGCTTCTGGGCACCGCTCGACAAAGCGGTGGACGAAAAAACCGATCACACCTTCGGCATGACCCGGACGGCAGTTTCGTGCCGGCGCTGCGGCGGCCATCTCGGCCACGTCTTCAACGACGGCCCCAAGCCGACCGGGCTGCGCTACTGCATGAACGGCGTCGCGCTCAAATTCGTCCCGGCCGCCGCCAGCTCGAGCTAGCAAGCGCGCCGCAACAAATCTGAAATGACTAACGGACGTTCGGCGACTCACCGGTCGGCTGATGCCGACCGGTTGAGCTGACTTGGTTCAGTAACAAGCGCAGTCCAGAGAGCCGTTTGGCCCGTACCGGCAGGCATAGTGGTACTCAACAGGACAGGCGGGGCGATCGCCTCCCGGCCAACAGCCGCAAAACCGGTAACCGTACGGCTGGTACCAGCAGGCAAAGTGCTGCCCGGCCGGACAAGCAGCACGATAAGTCTCATCGTAGTAACCGGCTTGCACCCACTCGACCATCGAGGTGTTTTGCTGAGCTGCCGCGCTGACGGGCGCCGCCTGCAGTTGCGCCGCAGCGGAGATACCAAAAACCGCCGCCGCGACTATCTTTTTCAGGAAAGCACACATGATTTTACTCATAATCCATAAGATGCGGCTTCTGCCGGCTCGCGAACTAGGCAGGCCGAGTTGACATCATCATACCTCGCCGACAGGGGTCTCAGAAGCGCCGGCCACAGAATTGGTGAACGTCGATCAAACAGCCCTTCTGTTGATTTGTCTGCACCGCGCGTTTGACTGCCCTCATCCGGCAGTCGTCACCGAGCCTCGGCTGTGGGCGACCGTCGCCCGCCCGGCCATCTCGCTTTCCGGCTGCGCGCTTCGGCGCACCTTAAGCCCCGCCCGAACTCGTGAATGAATCGGGCGTAGGCGGGTCGCTCAATGCGGGCTAAAGTCCGGCATGACCAACATCAATCCGAATCCGTTCACCACGCGGCCCGAGATCGAAGGCACCTTCGGCGTCGTCGCCTCCACGCACTGGATCGCGACCGCCGTCGGCATGGCGATGCTGGAGAAAGGCGGCAATTCCTTTGATGCCGCGGTGGCGACGGCGTTCGTGCTGCAAGTGGTTGAGCCGCATCTCAACGGGCCGGGCGGTGACGTGGCCGTCATCGTTTACGACGTGCGCCGCGGCAAGCCGGAAGTGATTTGCGGGCAAGGACCGGCTCCCGCAAAAGCAACGATTTCGCATTATCGGCGCGAAGGCCTCGATCTCGTGCCCGGCACTGGCCTCCTCGCCGCTTGCGTGCCCGGCACGTTCGAGACCTGGATGCTGTTGCTGCGCGACTACGGCACCATGTCGCTGCGCGAAGTGCTGTCGCCGGCGATCGGCTATGCGCAGAACGGTCATCCCTTGGTCGAACGCGCCAACGCCACCATTGCCACGGTCGCCGAACTTTTCCGCGAGCAATGGCCGACCTCGGCGGCGGTGTATCTGCCGAATAACGCGGTGCCAGCAACCGGAACGCTGTTCGCCAACAAGACGCTGGCGGCCACCTACATGCGCATTCTCAAAGAAGCCGAGAGCACCGGCGGTGATCGGGCCGCGCAAATCGAACGCGCGCGCAAAACCTGGTCAAGGGGATTCGTCGCCGAAGCCATCGATCGCTTCTGCCGCACGCAAGCCATCATGGACACGAGCGGGCAGCGGCACCGCGGCGTGCTCGCGGCTGACGACATGGCGCGCTGGGCGCCGCGCGTTGAGCCTCCCCTCACCTACGACTACGGCCGCTACACGGTCTGCAAGACCGGCCCCTGGGGACAGGGACCGGTGATGTTGCAGCAGCTGGCGCTGCTCAGGGGCTTCGACCTCGACGGGCTCGATCCGGCCGGAGCGGACTTTATCCATCTGCAGGTCGAGTGCGCGAACCTCGCTTTTGCCGATCGCGAAGCGTTTTACGGCGATCCCGATTTTGTCAAAGTGCCGATGGCGACGCTCCTCTCCGACGCCTACAACGCCGAGCGGCGCAAGCTCGTCCACCACACCGCGTCGCTGGCATTGCGGCCCGGATCGATCGAAGGATTCGGCGCCGTGGTAAAGCTGTTCAGCGAAAGCCGGCCGCACGGGGCGGACGCAGCCGGCGCCGGCGAGCCGACCGTCGGTCGGCTCGGCGGCACACGCGGCGACACCGTGCATTTCGATATCGTGGATGAGGCTGGCAACATGGTGTCGGCTACGCCCTCAGGCGGATGGCTGCAATCCTCTCCGGTCATTCCCGAGCTTGGTTTCTGCCTCGGCACCCGCGCGCAGATGTTCTGGCTGGAAGAGGGACATCCCGCCTCGCTGGCGCCGGGCAAGCGGCCGCGAACGACGTTGACGCCGACGCTGGCTTTGCGCGACGGCGAGCCGTATCTCGCCTGGGGCACGCCGGGCGGGGATCAACAGGATCAGTGGATTACCCAACTTTTCCTGCGTCACGTGCACGCCGGCTGCAATCTTCAGGAAGCGATCGATGCGCCCGCTTGGCATTCCGAGCATTTTCCGAGTTCGTTCTGGCCGCGCGCGGCGCGACCCGGCGTGCTGGTGCTCGAAGGCCGCGTCCCGCGGGAAACCGTCGCCGAGCTGAAGCGGCGCGGTCACATTGTCGAGGTCGGCCCGGACTGGTCGGAAGGCCGGCTCACGGCCGCCGCACGCGAGGGCCGTCGCCGTCGCGCCGCCGCCAATCCGCGCGGCATGCAAGGTTACGCGGCGGGGCGGTGAAGCCTGCGGAGCGTGCGCGTTTCTCGCGAATTTGGGTAGTGTCTCTTCAAACTGAGACACTACCCGAATTTGCGCTAAACCGCCACGGTTCTGAGGAAGTCTTCGACTTCGCCGCGCAGCTTGACGGTAGCGCTTTCGACCTTTTCCGATGCGGCGAGCATCGATTCCGCCGAGCTGCGCGTTTGCGTTACGCCGTTGGCGACTTCGCCGAGCACCTCAACGACGGCCTTGGTACCGGCGGCGGCGCCGGTGACGTTGCGCGAGATTTCCCCGGTTGCCGCCTCCTGCTGCGCGACCGCAGCGACGACATCCGAAGTATAGCGGTTGACATCCTGCATTCGCTGCGTGATCGCGCGGATGGTCGCGACGGCATCGCTGGTGGAGCTCTGCACCGACGAGATCTCGCGCGTGATCTCCTCGGTAGCCCGCGCCGTCTGCACGGCCAGCGACTTCACCTCTGAGGCGACGACGGCAAAGCCGCGCCCGGCGTCGCCGGCGCGTGCCGCCTCGATCGTCGCGTTGAGAGCCAGGAGGTTCGTCTGCTCGGCGATATTCTGAATAAGCTTGACGACGTCGCCGATCCGTTGCGCGACCCGGGCAAGCGCCGCGATCTCGTCGTTGGTAGCGGTGGCGTGGGCCGCCGCGCTGCGGACCACTTCGTCCGTCTGTGACAACTGACGGCTTATTTCTTTGATCGAAGTGGACATCTCCTCGGTGGCTGCCGCCGCGGTTTCGACATTGGCGGAAGCTTCGTTGGATCCCTGCACTGCGCCTTCAGTGCAAACAAGCGTGTGATCCGAGGTGGCGAGCAGCGCACGTGCCGCCGCATTCATCGCCGTAGCGCTTTGACCGACGGTCAACAGCACGTTCTCGACCCGCGCGCGGAATGCAGCGATTTTCGCATCGATCGAAAGCCGATGCCCCTCGCGCTCGCGCAGTGAATCGCGCTCCTTCTCGGCCGCGTGCTGCTGGGTAACGTCGTTGTGGGTTGATACCCAGCCGCCGGTGGCCAAGGGGCGAAATACCAGCGAAATGGTACGGCCGTCCTTGAGCTCAATCGTTTTTGCTTCCGTGCGCCCTTGCGCCGCTTTCTTCAGACAATCGGCGATGTACTCATCGGGATCGCCGGCGAACGTACCCCTCGCCGCGCGGCGAATGAGAATCTCGCGAAACGGCATACCCTCTCGGAAATGCTCGCGCGGCAGCTGAGACATTTCCATATAGCGCTCGTTGCAGAGCACAAGCCGGGCAGCGCCGTCATACATGCTCAGGCCCTGGGTCATGTTGTTGAGCGCGATGTCCGCCGAAATATTGCGCCGGTGCGCCCGTGCCAAAGCGATCAACGCGCCGATTGCGAGCCCGGCGAGCGCGAGCAGCGTACAAAGGCCCGTAGCGACGAGGAGTTCGGGTCCAGCGCTGAGCAGCCGCAGGACTCCATGAAAGCCGACAAGCAGGAATGCGGCGACGCCGATCAAAAATCCGGTCGCGCCGGCGGCGAGAACGGGGCCCCGTTGACCAATGGTCTTAGCCAGCGAGTGACCGCTCAACATTGCGTGCCCGTCCGGATCAGCGGCGAAGACTACTGGCTCAGGGGTTGTTTTGAGGTTAACGAATGGTGGCCGTTCCCCGCGCCTGTACGCTCGCCGATCATGGGCGAAGGTAGTCGCGGACTCTCTTGGCCCCGGCAATAGCGGCCGCACGCAGTCCTTCCAGCCGCCGCGCGGGCCAAAACGGCGCTTGCGGGCGCACGGCGAACAGGCGGTCGCAGAGCGGCAGGCGCTCGCGCCAGAGGCGGTCGATCATCGGGTGGTCCGCCGTTGCACAGGAGTCAGCGCGCACGACGTTTAAGTCCCCGAGGATCTCGTCGGTGACGACGACGCTGAGCATGACGCCCGGCGAGAAACGCGAAAAACTTTCGTCGTAGGCGATCTTCCAGAACCAAGCGCCGTGACTGCTGCGCAAAATGATGGTGGCGGCAATGGCGCGCCCATCGACCATGATGCGGTCGACCGTCACCTTGCCTTCCGCGGCGAGCCCATCCACCGCTGTCCGGATGAAGCGGTGGAGATCATCATTTTTGACGATGGCCGTGCCGACTTCGCCCTTCCAGCCGCTCGCTTCGAGCGTGAAAAAATCCTCCAGCGCGGCGGCGACCGCGGAAGGCTCTGTCGCGGCGGTGAGCAACACCGCTCCGGTCTCGCTCAAACGCCGCCAGCGCCGCCGCAACTCCTTCTGCTGGCGTCGGCCGACTGCATTCTTGACATAGAGCGACCGCTCACCCTTTGGCTCGAGCAACGCGCGTTGATGGCGATTGAAATCGGCGGCCGGCATCTGCGCGCGCCGCAGAATGGATGCGAGCGCCGCGGCGAACGGACCGTCTTCCGGCAGCAACGGTAACAGCACCAATGCCGGCAGCGCCGCGCTGGTCGCAAGGTGCGCCAGCCAGGCACCGATGACCGGCTCGGCCGCTTCACGCTCGACCAGCGGCACGCCTAGGGGGCCATAGGGGTGCGTCAGACCGACCAGGAGCGGCAGCTTGATGCCGTACCGCCGCATTTCGATCCGCCCCGGAAAGAACCCGAGCAGCTGGCGCGGATTGACTCCCGACCAGACCAACACCGCGCCGGCGTCGCGCGCCAGGATTGGTGCTGCCGCGAGCGCAAAAGCCGGCTCATAGAAGACGTTCGGCTCCAGCGCGCGCGCGGCAAGCTCGCGCCATGCGTCCGCGATGGACGCAAGCTGCGCCATCTCCCGCCACTCAACCGATAACGAGGTCGCGGCGTAACGGTCGGCGAGCACGGCGCGCCGGGCGCTGGCGATCGCCGAGGCTGTGACCGTCATACGCGCACCTTCAGCATTCCTTGGGGCCGCCGAAAATGAAGCAATGGAGGCCTAAGCGGTATTTGGCGATGTAGAACAGGTTCGCCAATTCGAATACCAGCGCCACCGAAGTCGCAATCGCGGCGCCGGCAAGCCCCAGCCAGGGGATCAGCAAAACGCACAGCCCGAGACTGATTGCGAACGAAGAGGCATAGACCAGCGCGCAGGAGCGCCGTTCCCCGAGCATGTTGAGGAGCCGTTCGGCCGGCCCGACCGAGGCGCGGGCCAGAAGCCCAATGGCGATGATGAACATCAGATAGTAACCGGAAACGAAGTCGTGGCCGAACAGGCGCAGCAGCGGTCGGCCGAGCGCGAGCAGCACCAAAATCGAGCCCAGCGACGGCCAGAATGTCAGCCGCACCGACTGTTTGAGAAAAGCGGCGAGGCGCTTGCGGTCGCCGGTCACGTGATATTCGGCGAATTTGTGCGCGATCGTCTGCGCCACCGAGAAATAAATGAAGGCAACGAGCGAGAGGGTCTTTGCGGCAGCGTAATAGATCGCGACTTCGTTCGGCGGGCGGAATTGTTGGAGAACGATAATGTCGGAATAGGTGAGCAGCAGATAAAAGGCCTCAACCACGAAGATCGGCATTGCGGTCATGAGCCAGGGACGCAGGGCATAGACTTGCGGTCCCTTCTCGACCACCGTCGACAGCCTCCGATTGAGCACCGCAAGTTGGCCGAGGGTGACGCTCCACAGCGCCACGATGCCGACAAGCGTCGCGGTGACCGCGTCTGTCGGCATGCCAAGCGCGTAGGCGCACCCGATCAGGGCCAGTAGTACGAGTTGGCGCTGCACGTAGACCGGCGTGAGCCCGAGATTGACCCAGTTATAGGAGCGCGCGATGCCGCTCTGCACCTGGCCCAGCCCAAAGATCGGCAGCGCAGCGCAAGACAGGTACAGCGGAATGACCGTCTTCGCGTCGATATACGGCGCCAGCATCGTCACCGCGATAGCGCCAACGGCTGCGACAATGGTGGCGATGGCGAAACCCATCCAGCGGCTGCCGCCGATGAAACCGCGAAGCAGCGCGAATTGCTTGTGCTCGGTGTATTCGGGAATCAGCCGTTGCGCGGCCGAACCGAGGCCAAGGTCGACCATGCCGCCGATCAAAAGCACCCAGGTCCACGCATAAATGTAGATGCCGAATTCGAAGCCGCCCATCCAGCGCGCCAGAAAAATCTGCGAGACAAAGGCGATCGCCGCGCTGATAACGCGAATGAGGAAGGCGGCACCGGCGAGACGCCGCACCAGGGAGGAGTCGCTGCCGTCGGCAAAGAGCGCGTACAGGCGCCCGATCGCGTCGTTAAGATTTGCGCGCCAGGAGGCGGGCCGCGACGGGCGCCAAGCAAGACGAAAGGACGTGCGCCAGTGCGAACGTGGCGCGTGTTCGGAGCCGAGCGATGCCACAAAGACCTCTGCGCCGCCGCAAACCTGCGCGACGGGAATCCCTGCTAGCAAGGAACCGTTAACATTCGGTTGGAAGAAATTAACAATTGTTTGGGGAATTCGGTGCAAAGCGCGGCAGTCTGCCCGCGCTCAATAGTCCTTGAGCAGCCGCTCGATGTAATCGAGTTCCTCCTGGGCGCGGCCGACGTCGCCAAACCGCCGGCGCAATTCTTCGATGATGCGGCGGGCGCGCTGTACGTCGATCTCGCCGGGCACTTTCACCGTGTAGTCGTCGCCGTAGTCGCGGCCACGCAGCGGACGGCCGAGCGGATCGGTGTCGCGCTGCGCGCGCGGCAGTCCCATGCGGCCATTCTGGCCGGGACCGGGACCTTGTCCCATTTGCTGCTGCATTGATTGGGCGAGCCCTTGCGCGCCCTTGCGCAGCGCGTCGAGCGCGCGCCCTTGCGACTCGACGGCGCTGTCGGCGTTACCTTCGCCGAGATCGCCCTGGGCCTGGCCCATGGCCTCACCAGCCTCGCCCAGCTGATCTGCACCGTTCTGGCCCTGTCCCTTTTGGCCTTGCTGCCCTTGCTGATTCTGGCCAAAGCCGCGATTCTTCAATTCCTCAAGCAGCTTGTTGAGCCGGTCGCGCAGCGCTTGTTGATTTTTGCGCAGGTCCTCCATCGACTCGCCCTGCTGCTGATCCTGTTGTCCTGGCTGGCCCTGCTGGCCTTGTTTGCCTTGCTGGCCGCGCTGGCCGTTTTGCCGGCGCTGATCCTGACCCTGCCGGAACGTGCGGTCGCGCAAGTCCTGTTGCTTGCCGATCATGTCGCCGAGTTCGTCGAGTTGCGACATCATGTCGTCCATGTCGTCGCCGTTCATATCCGGCGTCGCCATCTGCAGGTTTTCCATCATCTGCTGCAGCTCCTGCAGAAGCTGACGCGCGGCGTCCTTAGCGCCGTTGCGCGCCAGGTTCTCGAGCCGGTCGAGCATGTTTTTGAGGTCGCGCTGGCTCAAGGTCCGCGAATTATTACGGTCGAGCGGGCGCGCGAGCTGCTGATTGTTCTTTAGTTGCTCCTGCATCGACTGCATGAAGCGGTCCATCGCCGCGCGCAGCTGGTCCATGAGCTGCTTGATTTCCTGGTCGGACGCGCCGCGTTCGAGCGCCTGGCGCAACGCCTCTTCGGCGTTGCGCAAGTTGGCTTGCGCGTCGGAAATGTCGCCGTCCTCGATGCCGACCGCCATTTGCCAAAGTCGCGCCGCCACATCACGCAAATCGTCGTCAGTCTTGGCGTGGATGAGCGACAAGAAGATCGCGCGCAGTCCGAGATACACGCCGAGGTCCGGCGTGAACTTCTCCGGCGCTATAGTCAGCGCATCGAGCGCGGTGGTGACGAGCGGGCGGGCGCCAGCATCGAGCGCGAGATTGCGCCGCTGCTCAACCAATGCCCGCGCCAATGGCTTGGTGAAGACACGCTCCGGCAGGCGGAATGTGAACGGCTCGCTCTTGCCCTCGTTGCCGCCCTCATCGTGGGCAACAAGCGTCATCACCGCCTCGGCGCCGGCCCAGGGATGATCGGTGAGATCCTTGATGGTCTGGCCGACACCGTTCTTGGTGCGCGCCTGCGGCAGCACCAGCGCGAAATCCGGCGGGCCGTAGAGCGGATGTGCAGCTTCGTTCTTCGCCGCCGGATCTTCTTTGCGCGCAAATGTCGCTTTTGCCTCGGTCACTCCGTAATCGTCCTCGAGCCGGTAGGACAAGAGCAGCGAGCCGCGATTTTGCTGCTCGGGATCTTTGGCGAGCGCGATGGTTGGCGGCTTGTCGGGAATGGCGTTAAACGGCCACGTCAGGTCGTCGCCTACTCCACGCAGCGTGGCGACGCCGGTGCCGGTGATCTTGAACCGGTACTCTTGCGTGCCGGCGGGCGCACGCACGTCCTCCTTGGCCGCGATCACGCCGCCCTTGCCGGAAATGTCGAGATCGAGCTTGCCGGTTGCACGCACCACCAGTGTGCTGCCGACGGGAACCGATACCGGCTCGCCGGTCTCACCGGGCCGGCCGGTTTCGCCGGGATGAATACCGGCGAGAATAATCGGCGGCTTGCCGGTATAGGTAGGCGGAGTGACCCAGGCGTCGACGCGGAAATTCGCCGGCAGCACCACGCCCTGCCAATCAAACGCCGCCGCGACGCGCTTCCAATGTTCGCCGCCGGCGGCGATGAAGGTGGCAATGGTGGCGATCAGAACGAGGCCGCGCAGCGCGTAGCGATCCCGCGCCGCAACGCGGGGCGACGGCCAGCCGGCTTTGAAGGCGCGCGCGGCATCGAGCGTCCGCTCAACATGGGCCTTCCACAGCGCCAGCGAGTAGGGATCCTCCGGCGTGACCGCCATCTCATCGGCAAGAGCCGTCGCCGGCCGATGCCGGAAACCACTCCGGCGATCGAGCCGGCTCAAACCCTCAGCAACAGCGGGTATGCGCAAGGCGGCAAACGGGAGGAGCGCGGCCAGCGCGAGGATCGCAAATGCCACCAGCACCGCGGCGCGGCCGAGCGGCGGCAGCCACAGCCATAGTCCAAGCCAGGATACAGTCAGGAAAAGCCCGATGACGGTGGCAAGGGTCGCCAGCGCGGGCCACAGCCGTTCCCAGAACACCGTCCAGCGGGCACGGCGCAATGCGGTGCTCAGCACCGAGCGGGTCGTCGCTGTCTCTGTGCTCCCATGTGCGGGAGCAGGCTGGCCCGAAGAGGTGTCCGTCACCAATATCTCCGCGGAGGGGTGCTCCGCCCAACAACACTTTAGCATGAGGGCGGGTTCAAGGCACTCTCCGCCGGTACAAAGCTATTTCATGCACATTTGAAGCAAGATCAAAGCCAAGCTGGCAGGCGATCGAGCGCGATCAACTCTTCGGCCGTGACGCGCGGCCGCACCAGCGCCCATTCGTCTGCCCGAACAAGGACTTCCGGGACGAGCGGGCGGGTATTATAGGTCCCGGCCTGCACCGCGCCGTAGGCGCCGGCGCTCATCACGGCGAGGAGATCGCCCGGCTTCGGTGCGACGACGGCGCGGTCAAGCGCGATGAAATCGCCCAACTCGCAGACCGGTCCGACGACATCGACAATGATTCGCGGCGCACCGACCGGGGGCTCGCGGATCGGCCGGATGTCATGGTAGGCCTCGTAGAGCGTCGGGCGCACAAGATCGTTCATGCCGGCGTCAACGATGACGAAGGTCTTCGCCTCGCCCGCTTTCACATAGAGCACGCGTGTGACCAGGATGCCGGCATTGCCGACGATAAGCCGGCCCGGCTCGAAAATCAGCTGGCAGCCGAGGCCGCGGGTCGCGCGCTTGACGACGGCCGCATAGGCATCCGGATTCGGCGGCGGCTCGTTGTCGTCGCGGTAAGGAATGCCGAGACCGCCGCCGAGATCGACGTGGCTGATGGTGTGGCCGTCTGCGCGCAGCACCTGCACGAAGTCTGCCAGCAGCGCGAACGCGTCGCTGAACGGATCGAGCTCGCTGATCTGGCTGCCGATATGCATGTCGACGCCGGTGACGCGCACGCCTTCGAGCTTGGCGGCGCGCGCATAAACCTCACGGGCGCGGCTGATCGGAATGCCGAACTTGTTCTCGGCCTTGCCGGTTGAGATCTTGGCGTGGGTCTTGGGGTCGATATCGGGATTAACGCGGATCGAAATATCGGCGCGGCGGCCTTTGCCAGCGGCGATCTCGGCAAGGAGATCGAGCTCGGCTTCGGATTCCACATTAACGCAGAGGATGCGCTGCTCGACCGCGAGCGCTAGCTCGCGCGCGGTCTTGCCGACGCCGGAGAACATGATCTTTTCCGGCGCGATGCCGGCCGCCCGCGCGCGCAGCAGTTCGCCCTCGGAGACGACATCGGCGCCGGCGCCGAGCCGCGCCGAGCGTCGCGATCACCGCCTGGTTGGAATTGGCTTTCATCGCGTAGCAGATCAGCGCGTCGACGTCGGCAAAGGCGTCGGCGAAGACACGATAGTGCCGCTCAAGCGTCGCGCTCGCATAGCAATAGAAGGGCGTGCCGACGGCCTCCGCCAGCGTGACTAGATCGACGGCCTCGGCGTGCAGTGTGCCGTTGCGATAGGCAAAGTGATGCATGAAAGGGTGTTTAGAGCATGATCCGGAAAATGCCAGCCCCGGACTTGATCCGGGGTGGAAACCGGTTTTCCGAATTGGTACCGCCGGCTCGGTGGCGGCTATTGCAGCACCGGGTCGAGCAAGAATGACTTTTTCTGACCAGGCGGTGCCACCGGATTGCCAAAGCTGTCGAAGCCGTTTTTCTGGGCGTTGGTCTGCGCCATTGCCGCACCGGCGGACCCATCGGTCGTCGTACCCGGTACCGGCGACGGCGCCGCGGTCCCGAGCGGCGGCGGATTAGCCGCTACGGGTCCGGGTGGCGGCAGCGGGTCTCCATTGCGCCCGCAGGCCGCGAGCCCGCAGGCCGCGGCCACAAGCACGGCCAGCGCAAAAGTAACGCTCAGGCGATCATGGGCCAAAAGACGCTCCCCAGAGGCTCCCGCGACAGCAGCATAGCAGATCGGATCGCAGCGGCGAGATTTTGGCGACAACACCTTGCCAGCACGTTTATTCGCTCTGCCACGGCAGTTTAAGTCTTGTGATCGAGCCGCTTAAGCCAGCGCTTTGGCCTGCGCGCGCACGTTTTTCGGCGCGGTGCCGCCGTAAGTTCCACGGCTTTTCACCGAAGCCTCGACCGAGAGCGCACGCAAAGACCGCCTTGGTGATACGGGGCTCGATCGCCTGCATGGTCGCAAGCGGCAACTGGTCGAGCGCAATGCCCGCTTCGGCCGCCTTGGCCACGATCCGGCCGGTCACGTGGTGGGCCTCGCGAAACGGCAGATTGAGCGTGCGCGTGAGCCAGTCGGCCAGATCGGTGGCGGTGGCAAAACCCTCGCCCGCCGCTTGCCGCATGCGCGCGATGTCAGGCTCCATGTCGCGCACCATGCCGGTCATGGCATTGAGCGACAGCACCAGCGTGCCGAGCGCATCGATGGCGCCTTCCTTGTCCTCCTGCATATCCTTCTGATAGGCGAGCGGCAGGCCCTTCATCACCACGAGCAACGCGGTGAGCGCGCCGACAATGCGGCCGGTCCGCGCGCGAATAAGCTCGGCGGCGTCGGGATTGCGCTTCTGTGGCATGATCGACGAGCCGGTGGTGAATTTGTCGGAGAGCCGGACGAGACCGACCAGCGGCGACGACCAGATCACGATCTCTTCGGCGAAGCGCGACAGATGCACAGCGGTAATGGCGCACGCCGACAGCGTCTCCAGGACGAAATCGCGGTCGGCGACGGCGTCGAGCGAGTTCGCCATCGGGCGCGCAAAGCCGAGCGTCTTCGCCGTCATGGCGCGATCGATCGGAAACGAAGTGCCGGCGAGCGCCGCGGCGCCGAGCGGACTTTCGTTGAGGCGCTTGCGCGCATCGGCAAAGCGGCTGCGGTCGCGCGCCGCCATCTCGACATAAGCGAGCAAATGATGGCCGAAGGTCACCGGTTGCGCCGTTTGCAGATGGGTGAAACCTGGCATTACCGTCGCCGCATGATCGAGCGCCTTCTCGGCCAGCGCCCGCTGATAGGTGGCGAGCGCGGCTTCGATCTCATCGATCGCATCGCGCACCCACAGCCGGAAGTCGGTCGCCACCTGATCGTTGCGCGAGCGCGCCGTATGCAGCCGCCCGGCCGCCGGCCCGATCACCTCGCCGAGCCGGCTTTCGATATTCATATGGATGTCCTCGAGCGCCCGCTTGAACTTGAATTTGCCGGCTTCGATCTCTGACAGGATCGTGTCTAGACCGTGAGCGATCTGCTTCGCATCCTGCGCCGTAATGATGCCGGTTTTGGCGAGCATCGCCGCATGGGCCTTGCTTGCGGCAATGTCCTGCCGGTACAGGTGACGGTCGAAATCGATCGAAGCGTTGATCTCCTCCATGATCGGGTCCGGTTTCGAGCCGAAGCGTCCGCCCCACATTTTGTTGCTCATGATGGACTACACATGAAGGTTGCGCCGGGGTTTTGTTGATGCAGGAGCGATCTGCCAAGCCGTATGCCAAGGTCCGTCGCCGCCACGTGCGTGCCGTGATCGCGCTATGCGGAACCTTGGCCGTCCTCGCCGGGGTATACGGGATTGAACGGCTGCGAAGCAATCCGGCCGGAGCGGCCACAGCGGCGGCCTGTGCGCCGGCGGTCGCTACCGCCGGCCGGATCGCGCCGCTGGCACATGGGCAAGTGGCGGCCTTGGCGGTGGCGCATACCCCGTTCCTGGTCCCTGACCTCGCCTTCAAGGACGCCGCGGGCCGCGAACGAAACCTCGCGGATTGGCGCGGCCGGACCGTGCTTCTTAATCTCTGGGCCACCTGGTGCGTGCCCTGCCGCCGGGAAATGCCGGCCTTAGACACCCTGGAGGCCAGCCTCGGCGGCCCGAATTTCGAGGTAGTTGCGATTAATATTGACACCCGCGATCCCGAAAAGCCGCTTAATTTCCTGAAAGAGGCCGGCGTCACGCATCTCGCCTACTACGCCGATCAGAGCGCGAAGGTGTTCCAGGACTTGAAGCTTGCCGGCAAGGCTTTCGGCATGCCGACGACGCTGATCGTCGACCCGTCCGGCTGCGAGATCGGCGAAATGGCCGGGCCCGCGGAATGGGCGAGTGCCGACGGCGTGAAGCTCGTCAGCGCCGCGCTAGCGGACGACAAGACTAGCGTCAGGCAATGACGTCGAGGCTTGTTCCGATGCCGGCGGCGACGTTGGCAAGCGGGTTAAGGTTCTGCTGCGCGGGGTCCATGAGCTGGCTGACCGAGGATCCGCTATCCGGATCATTTTGCGCCATATAGCCCGCGGCGGCGAGCTGGAATTGGCCGACCTGGGCGGACATGAATGCAGCAATGAGGCTCGTGCTCTGCATGGGACAGCCACATGACATGACGCTTTGCCGCGTCATAATTCCCTCAATAAGCCGCTTAACCTTAAGAACGTGCTGCAGGGGGCGGTCCGAAGCCAGTTAGAGTTGACGCTGCGTTAACGCCTGGCGCGCTCCTCGATCTACGCTAAATTGATCAGATGCTTCAGCAAATTCTGCTTCGCACCACGCTGCTTGCGTTGATGCTTGTTGCCCCGACTGCAATCTCGGCGGCACACGCCGACGACGATTGCAGCGATGTCGAGCGCAATTACGAGCTGATCAAGTCCGAAGCCGTCTCGGTCCAGATCAACATGACACTGTTCGCGGCCGCCGACCGCGGCTGCGAAGCGTTGGTGCGCAAGCTCCTCGATGCCGGCGCCTCTTTATTGGCCCGCGACCGGCTCGGCGCCATGCCGCTCGCCTATGCGGCGCGCGGCGGCCATGTGAGCCTCGTCGGTTTCTTCCTGGATCGCGGCGCACCGATCGATGCGCGCAATGTTGCCGGCTCGACGGCTCTGCTTGCCGCCGTCGAGCGGCGGAAGAACGCGGTCGTGAAACTGCTGCTGGCGAAAGGCGCCGACCCTAATCTCGCCGGACGTTCCGGCGTAACGCCGCTGATTGCCGCCGCCTTCAAGGATAGCGATCGGATGGTCGAAGAACTGCTTGCTCATGGCGCCGATCCGAAAGCCCGCGACGCCACCGGGAAGCCGGCCATCGTCTATGCCGCCGCCCGCGGCTCGCCCGACATTGTCCAGTCACTCCTCAATGCAGGGGTCGATGCGAACGAGTGCTACGCCAATGACCTGACCGCGCTGATGTGGGCCGCCGGGCACGACGAGAACATCGATGCCCGCGCGATCGCCCAAGTCATCGACATTTTGCTCGCGCATGGTGCTGCGCTCGATGCCGCCGACAATCGCGGCCGCACCGCGCTGATGATCGCCGCGGCGCAGGGCGACGCTGCAACCGTCGACATTCTTCTTCACCGCGGCGCCGACCGCGGGCTGAAGGATAAAGAGGGCAAGACCGCGCTCGATCTGGCGGCGAACACCGACGTGCGGGTGAAGCTTGAAGCGAAGTGATGTCATTCCGCGGCGGCCCAAGGGCCGCGCCCGGAATGACGGGCGTCACATCCCCGCCAGCCAGGTCGCCAGCGCCGCGATCTCGGGCTCCGAGACCGACAGCATGAGATCGTGCATGCCGGGATTGTTGGCGCGCGCGCCGCTACGGAAGTCCAGCATCGTCTTGGCCAGATAGCCGCGCTCCTGACCGGCGAGGCGCGGCTGGGTGCCGTCGCCTTTAAATCCTTCCTGATGGCAGCTGGTGCAGACGACCGATGTGTTGGCGCGCTGCGCCACGACCGCCTGTTCCGCCGTGGCGTGCGGCTGTTGCAAATTGGGCCAGGCTTTCTTTGAGAAATATTGCGCCAGCGGCATCAGGTCCTCACGCGCGAGCCCCTCCGCGATCGGCGTCATCTGATCGTTCTTGCGATCGCCGGACTTGAAATCCCGCAACTGAAAGAAAAGATAGCCGAGGTTTTGCCCCCAGATGATCGGCACCGAAATCACCTGCTGTGGCGGCACGCCGTTTTCGCCGTGGCACGCCGTACAGATTTGCGCCTTGTCCTCGATACTGTCGGCGAGCGCCGCGGAGACGGAGAGAACGAGAAGAGCCCCGGATAAAAGCGCTTTCATGCGCATCTGCCATCCTTGCAAAGTCATTCCGGGGCGCCGCGCAGCGGCGAGCTACGCTCAGCCCCGGAATGAATGTACCAAAAAATTGGACGGGGCCGTTTCCGGTCCCGTCCTTTAAATCGCAGCGAAGGGTTCGGGCGTGTTACTCCGCGGTGAAGGCGATGATGCTGTCGCCGCGCTTGGAATCGACCTGCACGTTGCCGCCGGCCGCAACCGCGATGTATTGCTTGCCGCCGACCATGTAGGACGAAGGCGGCGCATTGACGCCGGCGCCGGCCTGGAACGTCCACAGGATCTTGCCGCTCTTGGCGTCATAGGCCTTGAACCAGCCATTGCTCTCGCCGGCGAACACCAGTCCGCCGCCGGTGGCAAGAATGCCGCCGATCATCGGCTGCGGCGTCTTCACCTGCCATTTGATCTTGCCGGTGTTGTAGTCGACCGCAGTCACGTTGCCGGCCTGGACGCCGCCGGGAACGTTGGTGAACGCGCCGCCGAGCCACAGCTTGCCGCCCGGATAGGGCGAACTGGCTACGGTGTAGGTCATTTCCTGCTCAAGATTGATCGCGTACGCCATGCCCAGACCGGGATTGGTTGCGATCGGCGACCACTCCACGCCGCCATTGGCGCCGGGGAACATACGCGCCGAGCCGGGGTCAAGCGGCTTGGTGGGCGTCGGCAGCGTCCACCGGTCCTTCTGCGACACCATCGGCTCGGAGAAGCGGATCAGGCTGCAATCCTTGCGGTCGTTCACATAGATGTAGCCGGTCTTGCCGGCGTGGAGCACGCCCGGGACGGTCTTGCCGCTCTTGTCCTTGACGTCGACCAGGACGGTCGGGCTGGTAGCGTCGAGATCCCAGAGGTCGTGCGCGATGTATTGGAAATAGCACGCGAGCTTGCCGGTCTCGAGATCCACAGAAACCAGCGAGTCGGTATAGAGGTTGTCGCCGGGTCGCAGCGATCCGTCGAGATCGGGCGACGGATTGCCGACCACGAAATAGATGCGCTTG
Organism: uncultured Alphaproteobacteria bacterium; assembly: GCA_963832605.1. Taxonomy (GTDB): domain Bacteria; phylum Pseudomonadota; class Alphaproteobacteria; order Rhizobiales; family Xanthobacteraceae; genus BOG-931. The sequence continues at coordinate 54,497 of CAWHUO010000022.1, forward strand.
GTGGCAAGATCGATCGACGGATTCTGCCACACGCCACCGCCCAGCGTCTTGTACGGATCGCCGGACTTGCCGAGCTGTTCCTTCTCGGCGGCGATATCGCGGTGCATGTCGCGGCCGGTGGCGTCCTTGGTCGCCCAGACGCCGACCGAATTCTCCGGAATGGTATTGAACGTCCACAGCAGCGTGCCGTCCTTGGCATCGAAAGCTTTGACGAAGCCGCGGATGCCGTATTCGCCGCCGTTGGTGCCGACTAGGATTTTTCCGTCGACGGCCGTTGGCGCCATGGTTTCGCTATAGCCGAGCGAAGGATCGGCGATTTGTTGCGACCACACCAGCTTGCCGGTCTTGGCGTCGATTGCATCGAGCTGGGAGTCGAGCGTGGCGAGGTAGACCTTGTCGCCATAGACCGCGGCGCCGCGATTATTAGGTCCGCAGCAATAGACCGTGATCGGACCCATGTCGTGCTTGTAGTGCCAGAGCTGCTCGCCGGTCTTGGCGTTGATGGCATAGAGGTGGTCGAACGAGGTGGTCACATACATCACGCCGTTGACGACGATCGGCGATGTCTCCATCGAACTCTCTGACGTCGGTCTGGAAAATCCAGGCCACGTGCAGGTCTTTGACGTTCTTGGCGGTGATCTGGTCGGCCGGATGGAAGCGGGTCTGATCGTAGTTGCCGTTGGTCGCCAGGAAGTTCTTGCTGTCTTTGGCGGCGCCATTGAGCATCGCCTGGCTGACGTTCGGGATCGCCGGCGCTTTTGCATTACCCGCGCCGCCACCGCCGCCGGTCTCTTGCGCCGTCGCAACACCTGCGAGCGGCAGCGCCATCGCGCCCGCAAGCAGCATCGTCCTACCAATTCGCGTCATTGGGATCCCCCCGTTGTGTTTTGATGCGGGATTACGGTCGTTGTCCCGACCGTGCTTTGTTTCACAGTTTTGCTACGCGAGCGTGGCAACGGAACCGTGCACTGTCAAGGCAATCGCGGCCGGCGCGAAGCGGTGCGCTGCAGAAGTGAAGGCTCACCCACCCACTGCAGCCACCACTTGACTCCCGGACCGGCCGTCCTATACTTAACTGTATGGTTAAGTATAGCGCCGAGCCCCTCGATCGCACCTTTGCCGCGCTGGCCGACCCGACGCGGCGCGCCCTGCTGGCGCGGCTCGCTGAGGAGCCCGGGATTTCGGTCAGCGCGCTGGCGGAGCCGTTCGCGGTGTCCTTGCCGGCGATCATGAAGCACCTCGACGTGCTGTCCGATGCCGGCTTGGTCGCGCGCACCAAATCGGGCCGCACCGTCACCTGCCACCTCAACGCCGCGCCCATGCAAAACGCGATCGCCTGGCTCAATCGCTACGAACGCTTCTGGTCCGAGGCCCTCAACCGCCTCGCCGCATTCCTGGAGGAAGAAGAGTCATGTCCGTCCAATTCGCCGTCAAACCAAGTCTCACCCTCAAGCGGCGGCTCAAAGCGTCCCCCGCCAAAGTCTTCGCCGCATGGACCGACCCGGAAAAAATGACACGCTGGATGGGGCCGGGCGAGGTCAAATGCATCAGCGCCGAGAGCGACCCACGCGCCGGCGGCCGCTACAGCTACCAGATGCGAACGCCCGGCGGCGAAAGCCACGATGTCGGCGGCGTCTACCGCGAGGTGATCGCCAACGAGAAGCTGGTGTTCACCTGGGCATGGAAAACGGCGCCGGAGCAGGAATCGCTGGTGACGGTGCTGTTCAAGCCGGATGGCGACGGCACCCTGCTGACGGTGACGCACGAGCAATTCGCCGACGAAGGCAGCCGCGACCGCCATCAGGGCGGCTGGAATGGCGCGCTCGACAAGCTGGAGAAGCTTTTCGCCTAAGCGACACAACACTCGCCTATACGAGGCTGAACTAAAAATCCCGATCCCCAACAGTGGAGTCGTCAGATGAGCTGGTCACACGGTCAATTCCATTGGAACGAACTGATGACGCGTGATGTCGCGCGCGCCAAGAAGTTTTATGCCGACGCGCTGGGTTGGAGCTACGATTCGATGCCGATGCCCGGCGGCGGCACCTACACGCTCGCCATGGCCGGCGGAAAACCCGTCGGCGGCATCTTCGAAATCAGCGGTCCGGAGTACAAGGACGTGCCGGAAAGCTGGATGTCGTACATCGCCGTCGACGACGTCGACGCGCGCGTGAAAAAGGCGACCCAGGCGGGCGCCAAGGTGATGAAGCCGGCTTTCGATGTGCCTGGAGTCGGCCGCATCGTCATCCTGCTCGAACCCGGCGGCGCCGGCATCGGCTGGATGACGCCTTCACAGTGATCCGTAGGGTGGCAAAACTATGGAACCTCACAAGATCGTCTCTCACGATGAATGGCTCGCGGCGCGCAAGGCGCACCTCGCGGACGAAAAGGCCTTTACCCGCGACGCGCGACGCGCTGAGCAAAAAGCGTCGCGAGCTGCCCTGGGAAAAAGTCGAAAAGAACTATGTGTTTGACGGCCCCGACGGCAAGGAGACGCTGGCCGATCTGTTTGGCGGCAAAAGCCAGCTCATCGTCTATCACTTCATGCTCGGTCCCGACTGGAATGAAGGTTGCCCGAGCTGTTCGCTGCTCGCCGATCATTTCGACGGCGCGGTGATCCATTTGGCCCAGCGCGACGTCGCCTTCGTTGTCGTATCGCGCGCGCCGCTTGCGCAGATCGAGAAATTCAAGCGGCGCATGGGCTGGCGCTTCAAGTGGGTGTCGTCGTTCGGCAACGACTTCAACTTCGACTACCAGGTGTCGGCGACGCCGGAGGAGAAGGCCAAGGGCGTCGTGAACTACAACTACGCAATCACCGAGTTCCCGAGCGAGGAACGGCCCGGCACCAGCGTGTTCTACAAGAACGCCGCCGGCGAGGTTTTTCACACCTATTCGAGCTACGGACGCGGTCTCGATATTCTGATCGGCGCCTACAACTTCCTCGACCTCGCCCCCAAGGGCCGCGATGAAGCAGGCCTGAAATATGGCATGGCATGGGTGCGCCACCACGACAAATATGACGGCGCGGTCGTGGATCCGACAGCGACTTACAAGGAGCCGAAGACTTCGGATTCATGCTGCGATTGATATGGTGACTCGCCCAACGGGTCCGGCCCGAAGTGGCCGGCCCGATGGCTGGCTCGGGCGTAACCCGCATTGCGAATTTTAAAAGGTGATCCCGGATGCTGTGTCATCCGGGCTACAAGTGCTCTGCATTAAGTCCATTGAACCACTTCGAGGGAAGGGAAAATTAGATGTCACCTGAACTGAAATACCTGGCACTTACCGCCTTGCTGACGGGATCGCTGTGGATTCCCTATGTCGTCGCTCAAGTCGTCACCAACGGTTTTCTCACGCCGCCGAATTACGTCGATCCAGAGCCGCGGCCGCTGCCGCTCTGGGGCAAGCGAGCGGACCGGGTGTACATGAACGCAGTGGAAACGTTCGCGCCGTTTGCCGCGCTCGTGCTTGTGATTCAGGTGGCCGGAAAGAACAATTCCATGACGGCCTTCTGGACCATGAGCTTCTTCTGGCTGCGAGTCGCTCATGCCGTCGTCTACCTCGCCGCCCTGCCCTACATCCGCACGCTCATCTTCGTGCTCGGCTATGTGTGCGTCATCGGCCTGTTCGTCGAACTGATGAAGTAGCTGAGCAGAGAGGTGAGGACGGACGACAGATCGCGCATAGACGTTTCGTCTGTCGTCCGGCCATCTCGCCCACTCCGGCTTGTTGCCGCGGCTGAATCGCGTAAGGCCCTAAAACTCAATGCAAGCATGGGGCGTCGGCAATGATCAGAGTGACCGCGTTTCGCTGGGTACCGGGCTTCGCGCAAGGCCTGGTTCGGGATTTGCGAGTGCGCTGGGCGCTGGAGGAGGCCGGACTGCCTTACGAAACACGACTGATCGGTCCCGAAGATCAGGCATCGAAACCCTATCGCGCGTTGCAGCCGTTTGGACAGGTGCCGGTCTACGAAGAGGGCGACCTCTCGCTGTTTGAGTCCGGCGCCATCGTCCTGCATATTGCGGAACGGTCGCAAACCTTAATGCCGGCGGACGCCAACGGCCGTGCCCGCATGACCACCTGGATGTTCGCCGCGCTCAATTCGATCGAGCCGCACATTCAGAACCTGGTTACGCTCGAGGTTTTCCATGCATCCGAGGAGTGGGCGAAGCAGCGCCGCCCGGCGCTGCTGCAGGCGGCGCAGACGCGGCTGACCGCACTCTCCAATTGGCTCGACGGCCGCGACTATCTGGAAGACCGCTTCACCGCGGCCGATCTGTTGATGACGACGGTATTGCGCGTCGCCGATCGCACGAAATTGACCGCGGCGATGCCGATCTTGGAAGCTTACCGCCTGCGTTGCGAAACCCGCCCGGCTTTCAAAAAGGCGCTGGCCAGCCACATGGCCGATCTCACCGAAGGCGCGGCGCTCGCGAGCTAACCAGAAGCTATCTGGTCGGCACCGGCTTCTCGCCGCGGTAATCGTAGAAGCCGCGCCGGGTCTTGCGGCCGAGCCAGCCGGCCTCGACGTATTTCACCAGCAGCGGGCAAGGCCGGTATTTGGAGTCTGCCAGTCCCTCGTGCAGCACCTGCATGACCGACAGGCAGGTATCGAGCCCGATAAAGTCGGCGAGCTCCAGCGGGCCCATCGGATGATGCGCGCCGAGCCGCATCGCGGTGTCGATCGCCTCGACATTGCCGACGCCTTCATAGAGCGTGTAGATCGCCTCGTTGATCATCGGCAGCAGGATGCGGTTGACGATGAAGGCGGGAAAATCCTCCGAGACCGCGATCTGCTTGCCGAGCTTGGTGATGAATTGCTTGGTGGTCTCGAAGGTCGCATCGTCGGTGGCGATGCCGCGTATCACTTCGACCAGCTCCATCAGCGGCACCGGATTCATGAAATGAATGCCGATGAACCGCTCCGGCCGGTCGGTGGCCGCGGCAAGCCGCGTGATCGAAATCGAGGATGTGCCGGTGCCGACGATCGCCTCGCTCTTGAGGAACGTGCAGACCGCAGTGAGGATCTTGCGCTTGACCTCCTCCTTTTCGGTCGCGGCTTCGATCACGAGATCGCAGTCGCCGAGGTCACCGAGCGTCTGCGCCGGGGTGATGCGCTTGAGCGCGGCCTGCCGGTCGTCGTCGCTGATGCGCTGGCGGCTGACCTGGCGCGCCAGATTGCCGCTGATGGTGGCAAGCCCCTCGGAAATGCGCTCGACGTCGATGTCGTTGAGCAAGACGTGAAAGCCGGAAAGCGCGCAGACATGGGCGATGCCGTTGCCCATCTGACCGGCGCCAATCACGCCGACCTTGCGGATTGGATGCGCCGTACCGGCGTGTTCACTGCGCGTCGTCGGTCGCTCTTTCACTTCGACCATCCTCGCTTGCCTTCTCTGATGATCTAGTGTCCCGACTCCCAAGTTCGCAACGTAACTGCAGTCACATTCGTGCGACGTTGGGAATCAACGAATACTAGCAAACTATCGCTCCGGCGCGTTTACCACCGCGCCGGCCTTATCTCACCTTCGGTCACCGACCGCGTTTTTCCAGCTCCTGTGCCAGCTCCGGCAAAGCCTGATAAAGATCTGCCACCAGTCCGTAATCGGCGACCTGAAAGATAGGCGCTTCTTCATCCTTGTTGATGGCGACGATGACCTTGGAATCCTTCATTCCCGCGAGGTGCTGGATCGCACCCGAAATACCGACGGCGATATAGAGATCGGGCGCCACGACCTTGCCGGTCTGGCCGACTTGCCAGTCGTTCGGCGCATAGCCGGCATCGACCGCGGCGCGCGAGGCGCCCATCGCAGCGCCGAGCTTGTCGGCCACCGGCTCTATGTATTTAGTGAAGTTCTCGCGGTTTTGCATCGCCCGGCCGCCGGAAATGATGATCTTCGCCGAAGTCAGTTCCGGCCGTTCCGATTTCGAGAGTTCCTCGCCGACGAAGCCGGAAATGCCGGGATCGGCCGCGGCGGCGACCGGCTCGATCGGCGCCGTGCCACCTTCGCCGGTCGCCTGGAAGGCGGCGGTGCGCACCGTCAGCACCTTCTTGGGGTCGTGCGAGCGCACGGTCTGGATGGCGTTGCCGGCATAGATCGGCCGCTCGAACGTGTCCGGCGCCACGATCTTGGTGACCTCGGAAATCTGCATCACGTCGAGCAGCGCCGCGACCCGCGGCATGATGTTCTTTCCGGTCGTCGTCGCCGGCGCCATGATGGTTTCGTAGGGGCCGGCCAGGGAGACGATCAGGGCGGCGGTGGGTTCGGCCAGCATGTGCTCATAGGCCGGAGCGTCCGCCAGCAAGACCTTGGCCACGCCGTCAAGCTTGGCCGCGGCATCGGCGACCGCTTGGCAATGGTAGCCGGCGACGAGGACATGCACATCGGCGCCGAGCGCCTTGGCGGCGGTGAGCGCCTTGCTGGTCGCGTCCTTAAGCGTTTTGTTGTCGTGCTCGGCGAGAAGAAGCGTCGGCATCAGATCGCTCCCGCCTCGTTCTTTAGTTTGTCGACGAGTTCGGCCACGCTTTTGACCTTGACGCCAGCCTTGCGTACCGGCGGCTCGGCGGTTTTGACCACTTCGAGCCGCGGCTTGATGTCGACCCCGTAATCGCTGGCGCTCTTGTCCTCGATCGGCTTCTTCTTCGCCTTCATGATGTTCGGCAGCGAGGCGTAGCGCGGCTCGTTCAGCCGCAGATCAGTGGTGACGATCGCCGGCATCTTGAGCTTCACCGTCTGCAGGCCGCCATCGACTTCGCGGGTGACCATCAGCGCATCGCCGTCGATAGCCACCTTGGAGGCGAACGTGCCCTGCGGCCAGCCGAGCAGCGCCGCCAGCATCTGGCCGGTCTGGTTGCAATCATCGTCGATCGCCTGTTTGCCCATGATGATGAGGCCGGGCTGTTCCGCGTCGGCGATCGCCTTGAGGATCTTCGCCACCGCGAGCGGCTCGGGAGGGCCGTCGGTCTTCACCAGGATGCCGCGGTCGGCGCCCATGGCGAGCGCAGTACGGATGGTTTCCGCCGCCTGCGCTGGCCCGATCGAGACGGCCACGATTTCCGTCGCCTTGCCCGCCTCTTTCAGCCGGATCGCTTCTTCGACCGCGATCTCGTCGAACGGATTCATCGACATCTTGACGTTGGCAAGCTCCACGCCGGAGCCGTCTGCCTTGACGCGAATTTTCACGTCCTTGTCGATCGCCCGCTTCACGGGCACGAGAATCTTCATGGCTTTCGTTCAGTAGGTTTGGCTTCTGTCGGCTACTCTATCGCCGTGCAGCAGTGTTTCCGGCGATGCTGCGGTGCGGGAACGTACCGGCGGGCGCGCTCCCGGTCAACGCCGCGAGGGTCCGCGGGACCGGCAAATGGGGCCGGGATGGCCGCATTTGACCGGCCTTTACCGGATCGGCCGGACGAACGGCAGGGTGCTGGACAGGCCGCCGTCAACGGCAAAGGCCTGGCCGTTGACGTAGGATGACTCGTCGCTGGCGAGAAACAGCGCCATGGTGGCGATTTCCTCCGGCGCGCCGGCGCGCTGCAGCGGATTAAGCTGGCCGATCTTGCCCGCGGTGCCACGCTCGCGCGCACGCTCGAACGTCGGCCGGGTCATGCCGGTCTCGATCAGCCCAGGGCAGATCGCATTGACGCGGACGCCTGTGCCGAGAAATGAATTCGCCGCCGTCTGCGCCAGATTGATCACGCCGGCCTTGCTGGCGCTGTACGGCGCGGGCCCCGCAGCGGCGCGCAGCCCGGCGGTCGATGCTGTGAGAACGATCGAGCCGCGGCCTTTCTCGATCATGTGCTTGCCGGCGTGTTTGATCGCCAGAAACGGGCCGAGCAGATTGACCCGCAGCACGCGCTGCCACTCCTCCACCGTCTGTTCGAGGAGCGGTACGAAATCGCCGAGAATCCCGGCGTTGGCATAAACGACATCGAGCGCGCCGAATTTTCCGAGCGCGTGGTCGACGAAACCCTTGACCTCATCTTCGTCGCTGACATCGGCCGCAACAGCCTCGGCGCGCCCGCCATTCTCCTTAATGGCGGCTGCGGTCGCGCTCAGCCCGTCCATATTGCGGTCGACAATGACGAGCCGCGCCCCTTCGCGCGCAAACAAAATCGCGCTGGCGCGGCCGATGCCGCTGGCCGCGCCGGTGACGATCGCAACCTTGCCTTCGAGCCGGCCCATGCATTCCTCCCGGTTGTCTGGCGTTGTCTTGATGCTTTTGTTGGTCAGCGGTTTTCGCCGGGCTTCCAGAGTACGTCGCGGGCGCCCTTATCGTTGGCGTGACGCGCGGCGACGAACAGATAATCGGACAGCCGATTGACGTATTTCAGCACTTCGGGCGTGACGCTCTCGTCCGGCTTGTCCTGAAGCTCGGCAATCGAGCCGCTCGGCGCGCCGGCATATTGTGCGGGCAAGATGCAGATAGGCCGCCGCCGCACTGCCGCCTGGCAGGATGAAAGATCGAAGCGGCGCGATATCGGCATTGAGCCGGTCGATCTCGCTCTCGAGCCAGGTCACCTGCGCCGCGGTGACGGTAAGCCGCGCGCCGCCCGGTCCTTTGCCCTTATCGGGCATGCATAGATCGGCGCCGACGTCGAACAGATCGTTCTGGATGCGCCCGAGCGCGGCATCGAGCGCGGCGTCACCGGCGGTGTGCAGCCGCGCGATCCCGATCGCGGCATTGGCCTCGTCGAGCGTGCCATAGGCGGCGATGCGCAGGTCGTATTTCTTGCGGCGGGCGCCGGTGCCGAGCGCGGTGGTGCCGTCATCGCCGGTGCGGGTATAGATTTTGTTGAGGACGACCATGCCGATACGTTCCGCTCATTCGCCGCGGCAGCGGGAATCCAGAAAGAGAGTGCCAGCATCATTTTGCCATCATCCAGATCGTGAACATGATGATGACGATGGCAATGAATTGCAGCAGCACCCGCAGGCGCATCAGCTTCTGCGAGGTATTGCCCGAGCCGCCGCGCATCATATTGACGAGGCCGAGCAGCAGCACCACCGCGACCGCGCCGATGGCGATCGGAACCAGGAAATGAGACAGAAATTCGTGACATGGAACTACTTGTAGCCCGGAATGCGCGAAAGCGAAATCCGGGCGCGGCATGGGTTCCGGCTAGGACATCCATCGCGATTAGAAGCTGTGCCTAGCAATACGCTCCTCGCTCCCTGGACGAGTTCCTCATCAACGCGAAAACAGCAAACTCGCCGGGCTCAATCGCGGCCTGGCTCGGCCCCTCACGCTGCGGGAGGCACATAAGGGAAGCGTGAGAGGGCTTCGCAGTGACCGATTCCTTGCCGATGCCAAGCCGGACGGGAGCATTGGCCGCGATGCTGAACATCACGTCCGGCGCATTGTCGGTCAAAGAGCGGCCGTTCCACTCGGCGAAGCCAAACGTGGCCTGGGAGCCGACCTCGTAGGGGAGGATGTTGGGGAAAAAGCGATGGGCCACCTTCGCGCCATACCCAGCAGGATCCTCGGAGGTCCCATTGGCCGCGACAACGCCGGCGATCGCCTTCGCAACCATGTCGCCGTAGGTCGCGAAATCGTCAGCCGGTCGGCCGGCGTTGAGCCGATTACCGAGGTCCTCGTTGAACTGCGTGAACAGCGGATGGATCATCGGCAGGCCGACCCGATTGATCGAGCGCCAGCCGCCGGCGTCGGTGGCGAGCGTCGCTAAGGCCCACACGCCGATCCGCTTCTTGCCGGAGGTACTGGCGAGCAGTTCTGCATCGGGCACCTCGAGCACGATGGAATATACGGTTTGACCGGCAAACAGGTTTTTTGCCTTGCTGGGATCCCAACCGCTCAGGTCGATGGTCGTGCCGTCCTGGAACGCATGGCCGACCGCATGCAGCACATCGGGCTCGATCCAGAACGGGTCGCCGGCCTTGCCGGCCCAGATGCGCAGACCGTTTGCTCCAGTGACCGTCTCGCCGGTGGCGCCCTGAGCCAAGACGGTGCCGGACGCATTCGGGTCGACGGCCTCGGCCCCGGTGATCCGCCGCAGCACGAAGCGCTGCTTGCCAGTCGAGTCACGCTCGTCAAAGGTGATGCGGTAGGTCGTGTCTTCGACGGCATCGCCGTCGAGGTCGATCTTGAATTCGTACATCCCTTCCGGGTGATAGCCGGGCGTCGGAATTGGACCGAAGATCGAGTGGCAGACGTTGATTGCGAAAACAGTGCCGATCTCGCCGCGGAACACATAGAGGTCCGTGATGTCGAGGCGAATATCCTGCCGCGCTAATGGTAAATCGAGGTGATGGGACATAGTGCTCTCACTTTTGCTGTTGGCCAAACGGAAGTAACGGTTGCGGAGGGATCTGACGAGCGGATCAAAGGGACCTAGAAGACCTTCAAACAAAGCTATTTGGAAAGTGAATCCTTGCCCAATATGGCGATGGCTTCCTGCACCGTCGTCATAAATTGTGCGGGGAAGATGATGGTCGAGTTCTTTTCGGTGGCAATTTCGGCCATGGTCTGCAGCGTGCGCAGCTGAAGCGCCACGGGATGCTGCGTGATAATGTCGGCCGCTTCGCCGAGCTTCACCGAAGCCTGGTATTCGCCTTCGGCGGCGACGATCTTCGCCCGGCGCTCGCGCTCGGCCTCGGCTTCCTTGGCCATGGCGCGCTGCATATTGTCGGGCAGCGTAATGTCCTTGATCTCCACCGCCGTCACCTGCGTGCCCCACGGCTCGGTGTGGCCGTCGATCACGTTCTTGATCTGCTCGTTGATGCTGGCGGTATCCGAAAGCAGCTGATCAAGGCTGAACCGCCCGACCACATTACGAACCGTCGTCTGGCTGATTTGATTGATCGCGTTGTAGACGTTCTCGATGGCGATCACCGCCTTCTCCGGATCGGAAACGTGATAGTAGGCGACGGCCGCGATATCGATTGAGACGTTGTCCTTGGTGATGATCTTTTGCGAAGGGATCTGCATCGTGACGATGCGCAAGCGATACGCGCACCATTTGCTGAAACGGCGCGAAGATCAGCGTGAGCCCGGCGCCGCGAACGCCCTCGAACTTGCCGAGAAAAAAGACCACGCCGCGTTCGTACTGGCGCAATACGCGAATCGAGGCGGCGACATACACAATGACCGCGAGTACAAGAATAGAGAGCCCATACATGCGCAAAACTCTTGCACATATTGCGATCGTGGTCGAGCCGGTCCGCGGCCGTGCGACGTGCAGGGAATGTCGCCGTCAGGAGAGCAGCTGACGTCACAAGCCGAAGCGATCGCGCCTGGTTTTGACCCAATGTATGGTCCGGCCGTGCGTTGCAAGAGAACTTCGTTGAGTTGGCGGTGAGCGGTCTTGCATCAATGTATCCGGCCTCTGATTGGAGCTTTGGTGCTCCTGGCCATCATGGATATCAGCGCGCGTGCGATCTCATTAAGCGACAGACCTCGAACGGGCCAGATGGGTCACCAGTGTTCGCATGCGCCGGGAAGACCGAACCTCCATCTCATCTCATCCTCTCGCAGACCTCGGCAGGTAACAGTCAATTCATCAGGCAGACTAAGCGGTTGGCGCAAAGGTTGACCTTGCTTCGAATGTTCGGCCACGAGCTAGAACGCTCCAAGCGATGCGGGCCAGCTTGTTGGCGAGTGCGATGGCGAGAACATTGCGGTGCAGTCGCTTCTTGGCTGCCTCGATCCAGGCTTTGAGCCCGTGACGTTCCCAGCTCTGTGGCTTGATTAGCACGACCCACGCCGCTTGCACGAAAAGAACGCGCAGGTAGCGGTTGCCCCGTTTCGATATCTTGCCGAGGATGGTGCGGTCGCCGGTCGAGATTTGTTTGGGTACGAGGCCGAGCCAAGCGGCGAAGTCGCGGCCTTTGGAGAACGCATCGCCGGTGCCGATTGCGGCCACCATAGCGCTGGAGATGATCGGTCCAATGCCGGGAACGCTCACCAGCCGCTCGCATCCGGCGTCCTGACGCGCAGCGACGGTGATCTCGTCAGATAAGTGATCGACACGCTGATCAAGCCGGCGCCAGTCTTCGGCCAACTCCTCGATGACGCGCACCATGCGTGGCGATAGCACATCAGGAGGTGTGGCGAGGATGCGAGGCAACTCGGCGCGCAAGAATCGCTGACCCTGCCGCACCGCAACGCCGCGCTCCAGGAGGAAGGCACGGATCTGATTGATAATGCCGGTGCGTTGGCTGACCAATCGCTCGCGAACCCGGTGTAGCGCCTGCAAGTCGAGCCGATCGGCTGTCTTTGTCGCCACAAACTTCATCGTCGGACGCTGCACTGCTTCGGCGATCGCTTCCGCATCGCGGAAGTCATTCTTCTGTCCCTTCGAGTAGGGCCGCACGTACTTGGCCGGCATCAGCCGCGCATCGTGACCAAGCGCCTTGAGCTTCCGACTGAGATGATGCGCACCAACACACGCCTCCATGCCGATCAAGCAGGACGGCATATTGGCTAGCCGGGCTCGACCTGGCCACGCGACCATTTTTGCCGCAGCACGATGGCACCGCGACCATCTAGGCCGACGACGTGGAACGAGTTCTTGCCGATATCAATGCCGATAACAGCAATCGCATTGTCGAGGTTCAGAGACATGGCGTGCTCCTGTGTCTTCGGTGCCCCTTGCCAGCTTCGATCGCTGGCGGGGCAGGAGCACGGCCGGACCATTCCATTAAGCGATGATGGGGTCTGGTCATCGGATTTGAATTATTTTTGACACAACGCGCGCGTATCGTCCTCGCGTCTTTGTGATGCCGCAGCAAACACCGCGAAGGATATCCTGCGCCGGCATACCGCGCGGCATATATTCAAGGATCGCGCACTACCGCAATCAGCAGTTAGCGCTTTGTACACCCGCCGCGCGGTGACCACCCCAGAAATGGAAATCTTCTTCGATTAGCAGGAGAGGGCAATGTCAAATCATTTCACCGGACTTAGTCTCGGCCCGCCGTTGGGCGATCAACGACTGGACCTCTGCGACCTGTACGCATTCCAATCGCCCGCTGACAAGAACAGAACCGTCATCATCCTCAATGCAAACCCCAATGCGGACGCACTCGATCCCGACGCAATCTATCGCGTCAATATCGATACCGACGGCGATTACCTGACGGATATCGCGTTCAGCTATGTGTTCTCGAAGCCGCAGAACGGCAGGCAGACCGTCAACGTATTCATGGCGACGGGCCCGGAGTCGCGCTCGGCCGAAGTGGTGGGGACAAAGATAATCGCCGACGGCGAGGTCTCCTTCAGCGCCAAGCCGAACATCATCAAGACTGGCTCCTACACTTTTTTCGCCGGCAGCCGCAGCGACGCATTCTTTTTCGATTTCGACGGCATCAAGAACCTGTTCGATATCAGGGGCAAACGCAACTTCACCGAGCCTCATCTCGGCAGCAAGTCGCCCTGGACCGGTGTGGATTCAAATACGGAAGCGAATGTGTTTTCGACTGTGATCGAGCTGCCGACAAGTGAGCTTAATCCCAGGCCCGACGTCCACATCTGGGGCGGTGCAGTGTAAGACGCGACGGCAAACTGGTTCACATCGATCGCGCGGGCCATCCGAGCGTCAGCAGTTTCTTCAACACCGACGACACCAAGGAAGAATACAACGCGAGCGAGCCCGTCAACGACCGCAAGCGATGGCTCGACCAGTTCGTGCATCTGATGGGGCACACCGGCAATTATACGCGCGAGGAGGCGATTGCCGAGATCGACAAAGAGGGCACGCTTCCCGACGTGCTAAGCTTCGATCCGTCGAAGCCGGCAAAATATCCCAACGGCCGCGTCTTCACGGACGATGTCATCAATTACCGCATCGCCTTTCTGACGAAAAATGAGTGTCCGCCCACGGGCCTCAAGCCCCACGCCGACACCCTGAAGGAGTTCCCATACTTGGGCACGCCGCATTCGAAGTAGCGGCATTCGCGGAACCCCGGTCACGTCAGGAGGCCGCCTCGGTTTGCAGCCACCCAGCGCGGACATTCCGGGATTGCGGTCCGACGTTGGTCCAGAGGGCAAAGCGCAATTTGCTAGCTGTGGGGACAACCGGCACTCCGACCGGACTAATTGGAACGTCGTCGTCGACGAATGGCGGCGCTCACTGGACCAGTCATGCCCGCGCGTGGCTGTTCAAAGAACGGCGTCGCTTTCGCTCGCTTATGTCACGGGAATCCCCACTTCAGGGCCGCACAGCGAAGACGTGGATGGCCGGAACAAGTCCGGCCATGACGAACTAATGACGGCACGAACTGAATTCGTCACTATTCAGTTCGACCCATCGAGCAAGCGCCGAGCGATGACGTGCGCCTGGATTTCGGCGGCGCCTTCGAAAATATTGAGGATGCGGGCGTCGCAGAGAATCCGCGACACCGGAAATTCCAGCGCAAAGCCGTTGCCGCCATGGATTTGCACGGCGTTGTCGGCCGCCGCCCAGGCGACCCGGGCCGCCAGAAGCTTGGCCATGCCGGCCTCGAGATCGCAGCGGCGGCCGGAATCCTTCTGCCGCGCGGCATAATAGGTAAGCTGGCGCGCGATCATGATTTCGACCGCCATCATCGCGAGCTTGTCGGCGACCCGCGGGAAATTGGCGATCGGCTCGCCGAACTGTACCCGCGCCAGCGCATAACTCAGCGCCTGTTCGAGCGCCGATTGCGCCACGCCAATGGCGCGCGCCGCGGTCTGGATGCGCGCGGATTCAAACGTCGCCATCAGCTGCTTGAAGCCAAGCCCTTCGATGCCGCCCAAGCAGATTCTCGGCCTTCACCTTGAAACCGTCGAACGCAATCTCGTATTCCTTCATGCCGCGATAGCCGAGCACTTCGATCTCGGTGCCCGACATGCCGGCGGCCGGAAACGGATTTTCATCGCTGCCGCGCGGCTTTTCCGCGAGCAACATGGACAGGCCGCGATAGCCCTTCTCGGCCGGATTGGTGCGCACGAGCAGCGTCATCAGGTCGGCGCGCACGGGATGGGTGATCCAGGTCTTGTTGCCATAGACCTTATAAGTATCGCCCTCGCGCACTGCCCGCGTCTTCAGCGAGGCGAGATCCGAGCCGGTATTGGGCTCGGTGAACACCGCCGTCGGCAACACTTCGCCGGACGCGATCTTCGGCAGCCATTTGCGCTTCTGCTCTTCGGTGCCGCTGCCGAGAATGAGCTCGGCCGCGATTTCGGAACGGGTGCCGAGGCTGCCGACGCCGATATAGCCGCGCGACAGTTCCTCGGAGACGACGCACATCGATTCCTTGCCGAGCCCCATGCCGCCGTAATCCTCGGGGATGGTCAACGAGAACACGCCCAACTCGGACATTTGCGCGATGATTTCGAGCGGGATGTAGTGGTTGCGCAGATGCCATTCCTGCGCATGCGGCACCACCTGCCCGTCGGCGAACTTGCGCATTTCCTCGCGGATCGAGTTCGAGCGTGTCCTCGAGGCCGCAGGCGCCGATCGTCGCTTCCTGTTGCTCGCGGATCAGCTCGACCAGCCGCGCGCGGCGCGGCGCCGTATTGCCGTAAGCGATCAGGTGTTCGACGGCTGGATTAAGGCGCGCCGCCACGGCGGCGGCGTTGAGCCCGAGGTCGGCGAGCCGCACGATCTCGCCCTGGCTCATCGGAATGCCGCCGACGATCTGCGCCAGATACTCACCGGCGCCGATGCGCACCAGGAGTTCCTCGGTCTCGCCGAAATTGCCCACCGCCGTCAGCCGGTCCGCATAGGACTCCAGCTGCCGGAGCGCCTCGACATAGGTCGCGAGCCAGGCGAGGCCATGGGTGGCGCGCTGCTCGCGGTCGAACATGCGCGCCACCGTGCGGCCTTCGACCGTCACCCGCGCGGCAACCGCGCGGCGCGCGTCCTCGAACAGGGCGTCAACGGCTTGCACCGCCTGGCGCAATGTGCCGATCAGTTCATGGCCGGCGGGCCTTGCGGATTCAGCAAGCGACATAAGCAGGCTCCGTGCTCCGTTGCGACGATCCCGGCTGGAGGTCAAAGCTTACGCGTGCAGTGCACAAAAGCCAATTCGTCCATTTTCGGTCTGATCACCCAGGGCAGGGGCCCGTTTTTCGCAACCAACGCCGACCGAGCCACGCGAGCACGGAGACGGCGAGCCACGTCGCGGCCGCCAGAACGAGAGCCAGCACGGGTGAACTCTCGATCACAAGCCAGATGACGAAAGCAAACGCCGCGAGCCCGAAACTTCCGAGCACCGCGCCGGTGGCGTCAAGCGCGGCCGCTTCCTTGCCGCGCCGCGTCCCGGAGGCGCCCGCTTTCTCCTGACGCTCACGCACGTGCTTTTCGATCAGCGTCGCGCTCGCCGGGAAGATCGCAGGAAAGGCGAGAAACAGGCCGCCGACGACCGCGCCATAGCGCGAAGCAATGAGGCCGGCGGCAACGGTCATGGCCCCGCCGAGCACGAATCTGATCAAATACTCGTACCAGCGGGTCTGCCGCAGGGCCGACGGATTGAGCCGAACAATCATGGGAGCCCAAAGAAAATGCCGGCGAGGCCGAACGCCGCGGCGAACCAGATCAAAGCGGCTGCCAAGGTCGCTGTCCGGGACGAGAGCATCAGCTTCTTGACCAGGAGGCAGACCGCCCAGCTGTAGAGAGCCAGGGCGAAGGCCCCCACGATCATCGAGCGCCCCTCAACCGCCGCGAACGGCCGGCCTTTTTGCGACAAGGTGATAAGAAGCGTCGCCAGAGCAATCGATGGGGCGGCTCCGAACAGGCCCGCAAAGCTTTTCGGCCGGAGCATGTCGCCGAATGCGGCGAAGCCGCAGACCGCGGCTCCACCCACAAGGAACCGTAAAAGATAGTCCAGCATCAGAGTGTCCAATGGAAATCACTGACATATAACTGTCATCTCAGCTCGGCGCGACCGCGCCGCAGCGCGAAAGCATTCGCGAGAGACGGCCGGCATGCCAAGGCTTGAAATGGCTCTGCGGCGCGCGCCTGTACTCGACGAGCCGCGCGTCGAAGCGGCCGGGCCCCCGGACTTCGCAGCAGCCGGCAAATGACGTATCTCCTCTGCAGCCGACCACGCTGTAGGGCCGCTTGCACACGATCCGCCTCTCTTTCCGAGTCATTGTCGAAGCGTTCTATCGCTTCAACCGCGACGACGGCTGGGCGATTGCGAGCCATATCGCGCTGTCGACCCTGATGGCGGTGTTTCCGTTTCTCATTGTGGTGACGGCGCTCGCCGGCTTTCTGCGTTCCGGCAACTTGGCGGACGAAGTCGCCCGGCTGATGTTCGCGGCCTGGCCGCGGCAGGTGGCAAGCCCAATCGCCGGCGAGATTCATAACGTGCTCACCACCACGCGCGGCGGCGTGCTGACGCTTCGGCGCCGTGTTTGCCGTCTATTTCGCCTCGAGCGGCGTCGAGAGCCTGCGCATCGGGCTCAATCGCGCCTACGGGCTCTACGAGCAGCGCAGCTGGTGGCTGTTGCGGCTTGAGTCGATCGGCTACGTCCTGGTCAGCGCGATCGCGATGCTTGCGCTGTCGTTTCTGGTCGTGCTCTGGCCGTTGATGTTCAAGGCGGCGGTCGCCTACGCGCCCTGGCTCGAACCGCTCGCGCCCCATTTCGACTTTGCGCGTTTCGGCATCGGCGCCGTCGTGCTCGCGGTCGCGTTGTTCATTTTGCACATGTGGCTGCCGGCTGGCCGGCGGCGGCTCAACAATGTATGGCCGGGAATCCTGGCAACGCTTGTGCTGTGGCTCCTCTGCGGCATCGCCTTCGGCCGCTACCTCGCCGACTTCGCGCAGGCCTACGCGACTTATTATGCCGGTCTCGCTTCGGCGATGATCGCGCTGGTGTTTCTCTATTACAGCGCCTGGATTTTCATTTACGGCGGCGAGCTCAACGCCGCGATCACGCGGGTAAGGAAGGGCGACTAGGGCGCGTTACTCATCTATCGAAATTGATCGGTGCGTTTTGATCGATTTCCGCTATGCCGTAACAGTCGTGCCGGCTTATTCCGAGCGCGCGCTGTCTATTTTTGCGACAAGAAGTCTTTCCGGCTGAAAGCTCGTTCGCTAAAAGACTAGGCTGGGTCGGAACCGATGCTTGGCTACACACGATTACACTTGTTCGCGGCGCTGGCCGTTGCTGCGGCCCTGATCGCGGCGATCTGGATCGCGCTAGGATTTGTTTTTCCCACGCCGCCGACGAAAGTCGACATTGCAGGCTCCTTTCGTGGCGGGCATTTCGAAGCGCTTGCCCACCGCTACAAAAGTATATTGGCACGCTCAGGCGTCACCCTGAATATTATCTCAACCGATGGCTCGGCTGAGAATCTGAAGCTACTTAACGATCGCAGCTGGAAAGTTCCAATCGGCTTTATGCAGGGCGGCGTTGCGGATGCCGAAACGGCGCCTGACCTTCTTTCCCTCGGCCGGATCGATTACCAGGTGTTCTGGCTGTTCTCGTCCACAGGCGAAAATCTCAGCGAATTGACGCAGCTCAAAGCCAGGCGCATCGCGCTCGGCCCGCAAGGCAGCGGCACACGAATCGTCTGCGAGCGGATTTTAAACAAAGCCGGCGTCACTTCGGACAACAGCACGTTGCTTTATCTCACGCCACTACAGGCTTTTGAGGCCCTGAAGAACAAAACGATCGATGCGCTATTTCTCAATTTCCCTCCCGAATCGCCAATTCTCGATTCAATGCTGAAAAGTCCCGACTTTCGGCTCATGAGCTTCACCGATACGGAAGCTTTCACGCGCATCTTTCCTTATCTTGTCAGATTGGTGCTGCCGCGCGGCGTAATCGATTATGAGCGGAAGATTTCCGGCTGAGGACGTCGTCCTCATCGCCACGACCAACGTGGTGCTTGTGCACAAGGATCTTCATCCCGCAATCATTGATCTATTGGCCGCGGCGATGACGGAAGTGCATAGCGCTCCGGGATTGTTCCAGCATCTCAATGAATTTCCGACGCCGGCCGACCCGGAATATCCCGTCGCCGACGAGGCTCGCGAGTTCTTCAAAAACGGCCCGTCCCTTTTCAATCGCTACCTGCCGTTCTGGGTTACCAATTACGTCAAACGCGCCCTTGCCGTCTTATTGACGGCAATCGCCATCATTCCTTCCTTGTTCAATTATGGCCCCCGAATTTACCGCTGGTTCGTCGAATATCGATTGCGATCCTTATACAAACGACTCAGGGGCATCGAGCGTCATTTGAAAGATAATATCACTGTCAAAGACCTTGCTGAACTCAAGGCCCAGGTTGAAAGTCTTGACCGAGAACTCATCGCTCTCGGGGTGCCGATGCGGCATTCGGACCTTTATTTCACGATGAAGTCCCACCTCAACCTCGTGCGTAACAGGCTCGATACGCGGGTCATTCAACTGCAGGCCTGAAGCCGGCAATCAGTTGCAATCGGCGTCAAGGCCCCGATTGCGCGGGGCGCGCGCGGGCCGCACATGATCCGTCATGGCCGGGCTCGTCCCGGCCATCCACGTCCGAAGCTTGAGTTGAAAAGCAAAGACGGATGCTCGCGACAAGCGCGAGCATGAGGGGACACTAAGCCCGCGACGACTGCCGGCTCAATTCCGGCACCGACGCCGCCTCCAGCACGTCGTCAAAATTGCGCAGGCCGGTGCGCGGCGCGTTGACCAGCACGGCCATGTTGCCGGGCTTGTGGCGGTTGGTGCGCATCAATTCGTGTGCGTGCGGGATCTTCTCCCAGGGAAACACGTCGCTCATGCAGGGATCGATGCGCCGGTCGATGACGAAGCGGTTGGCGGCGCTCGCCTGTTTCAGATGCGCGAAGTGCGAGCCCTGAATGCGCTTCTGCCGCATCCACACATAGCGCGCGTCGAAGGTGATGTTGTAGCCCGAGGTGCCGGCGCAGAACACGACCATGCCGCCGCGCTTGACCACTAGGCAGGACACCGGGAAGGTCGCCTCGCCCGGATGCTCGAACACGATGTCGACGTCGCGCTTGCCGGTGATGTCCCAGATCGCCTTGCCAAAGCGCCGCGCCTCCTTCGCCCAGGCATCGTATTCCGGCGTGCCGACTTTCGGCATCGCGCCCCAGCACTTGAACTCGCTCCGATTGATGACGCCCTTGGCACCGAGGTTGAACACGTATTCCGATTTCGATTGATCGGAGACGATGCCGATGGCGTTGGCGCCGGAGGCGGCGACGAGCTGAACGCCGAACACGCCGAGGCCGCCCGAGGCGCCCCAGACCAAGACATTGTCGCCGGGCTTGAGGATGTGCGGCGGGTGGCCGAACAGCATGCGATAGGCGGTGGCAAGCGTGAGCGTGTAGCAGGCCGCCTCTTCCCAGGTCAGATGCGGCGGCTTCACCATGAGCTGGCGCGACTGCACGCGGCAGAATTGCGCGAACGAGCCGTCCGGCGTCTCGTAACCCCAGATGCGCTGCGACGGCGACAACAACGGATCGCCGCCATTGCAGTCCTCGTCATCGCCGTCGTCCTGATTGCAGTGAACGATGACCTCGTCGCCGACCTTCCAGCGCTTGACCTTGGAGCCGACCGCCCACACCACGCCGGACGCATCCGAGCCGGCGATGTGAAACGCGTTCTTGTGCACGTCGAGCGGAGAAACCGGAACGCCAAGGCCTGCCCAGACGCCGTTATAGTTGACGCCGCCGGCCATGACATAGACCAGCACCTCGTCTTCGGCTATCGGCCAGGTCGGCAGCACCTCCAGCTGCATCGACTTTTCAGGCGGACCGTGACGCTCTTTGCGAATGGCCCAGGCACGCATGGTCGTCGGCACATGCCCCAGCGGCGGCACCTCGCCGATGTCGTAGAGGTCTTTGAGCGGCGCCGCCGAGGGCTTTTTTTGCGCGACGGCCATGGTGGACTCCCGTCTCCAGCGATGTTCGTTCGCTACATCCGCAATCGCGACATCGAAGCGCCGGCAGTGTGCCGCACTTGATATTGCAGTGCAATAAGTACTTTGGGTATTTAAGGGTTCCTCAAGCCAGGCCGCCTAGCTTCGCCGCAATCTTAAGCGGGATGCAAGGCCAATGGCCCTTCTGCAGATGGCGCCGCAGCAAAGCGCCGGTGCCGCCGGCGCCCCCGGCGCCAAGCTCGACCGGCCGGTGGAGCTCATCTGCTTTGCGCTCGTCGTGGCGCACGCGGTCTATCTGCTCACCGCCTATCTGCAAGGCATTTGGATCGTGGCACCCGACGGCGGCGGCGTGCCGTCGGACTTCGTCAATGTCTGGGCCGCCGGGCGGCTGGTGCTCGAAGGCCATCCCGCTGCTGCCTATGACTGGCCGACCCACAAGCTCGTCGAGGAGGCGGCGGTCGGGCACGCCTTCGACGGCTATTTCGGCTGGCACTATCCGCCGACGTTTTTGTTCATCGCCGCCGGTTTGTCGCTGCTGCCTTACGCGCCCGCTTATCTGCTCTGGGTGTTCGGCACCTTTCCGGCTTACCTCGCCGCCATCCGCGCGATCATCGGCGACCGCGTCGGCTATCTGCTCGCGGCGGCGTTTCCCGCGGTGCTCGGCAACTTCATTGTCGGGCAGAATGGCTTCCTCACCGCCGGTCTTATCGGCGGCGCGCTCGTGCTCCTCGAGCGGCAGCCGATCGCCGCCGGCGTTCTGCTCGGGCTCCTCACCTACAAGCCGCATCTCGGCTTGCTGTTTCCGATCGCGCTCGCGGCTGGCGGCTACTGGCGCGCGTTCACGACCGCCGCGATCGTCGCGATGCTGATGGCGGCGGCCTCGTGGCTCGCCTTCGGCAGCGACACCTGGCAGGCGTTCTTTGCCAATGTCGGTCACACCTCCCAGGCCTTTCTGTCCGAAGGCCATGCCGACTTCAGCAAGCTGCAAACCGCTTTCGGACTCGTCCGCACGCTCGGCGGCAGCGAGGCGCTGGCGTGGACCGTGCAAGCCGCGGTCGCCCTGGTCGCAGCAGCCGCGATCGTTTTGCTGTGGCGGAGCGATGCCGCCTACGAGATCAAGGCAGCGGCGCTTGCCGCCGGCGCCATGCTGGCGACGCCGTATCTCTATACGTACGACCTCGTGGTGCTCGGCGTACCGCTCGCCTTCCTGTTCCGCCTCGGCCGCGCGCGCGGATTTTTGCCGCATGACATGGCCGGCATTGGGCTTGCCTGCCTGCTGATCCTGATTTTCCCGTTCGTGAAGGCGCCGGTCGGCTTCGCCGCCGTGCTCGTCGTGACGGCGCTGATCGCACGCCGCGCGCTCAGCCCGCGGAGCGTCGCGGCATGAGCGGGCAGGAAATCGCTGAGAACAGTGTGCGCGTTGCGCCGGTCCCGCAATTGCCGGCCGCCCGCCTCGTCGCGCTGACCGGGCTGATGCTGGCGCTGGCTTATCTGATCGTGCTCGGCAGTGCTTATCGCGACGGCCAGTTCCTGACCGACCCGCAAGGCCAGCCGATCGCCAATGACTTCGTCAACGTCTTCGCCGCGGGACGGCTCACGCTCGACGGCACACCCGCCGCGGCTTACGACTGGCCCGTACACAAGGCGGCCGAAGAGCGCGCCGTCGGCCACGCCTTCGCCAACTATTACGGCTGGCATTATCCGCCGACATTTTTGTTTGTTGCCGCGGCGCTGGCGCTGCTGCCTTATCTCGTCGCGGCGATCGTCTGGCTCGCCGCTACCCTCGCGGCTTATGCGGTGACGCTGGGAACCATCCTCGGCGGCCGCGCCGGCGTTTTCCTCGCGCTCGGATTCCCGGCGGCGCTCTGGAACGTCACCGCCGGGCAAAACGGTTTCCTCACTGCGACGCTGATCGGCGGCACGCTCGGACTATTGGAGCGGCGTCCGGCGCTGGCCGGCGTCTGCCTCGGGCTTCTGTCCTACAAGCCGCAGTTCGGCTTGCTGTTTCCGCTCGTGCTGATCGCCGACCGGCGCTGGCTGACACTTGCCGTCGCGGCGCTGGTCGCGGCCGGCTTTGCCGCGCTGGCGTGGCTCGCTTTCGGCGGCGCCAGCTGGCTTGCATTCGCCGACAGCGTGCCGGTCACCAGCCGCGTCATTCTCGACCAGGGCGCCACCGAATGGAGCCGCTTGCAAAGCCTGTTCGGTTTTATGCGCGCGCACGGCGCCGGTGAGACACTTGCCTGGACGGTTCAGGCCGTCGGCACCATCACCCTCGCCGTCGCGCTGGTCATGCTGTGGCGAAGCCGCGCCGCGTACGAACTCAAAGCCGCCGCGCTCGCCGCCGCAGCGCTCATCGCCACGCCTTATGTCTTTATATACGACCTGGTCGTGCTCGCGGTCGCGGTGGCCTTCCTGCTGCGGCTCGCGCTCGAGCGCTGCTTCACCACCAGCGAAATCGTCGGTCTGCCATGCGCCGGCGCGCTTCTGCTGGTCTTTCCCATGGTGAAGACGCAAGTTGGCCTTGCCGCGGCGCTGATTGTTTTGGCACTGGTGGCCGTGCGAGCATCGGGGAAGTCATTCCGGATTGCCGCAAACCGGCAAGTCCGGAATCCATAATCCCAGCGCTTGCGGTTATGGATTCCGGGTTCCGGCCTGCGGCCGGCCCCGGAATGACGGGAAACTCATGGAGAATTATATGTCCGCACGATCGCGACGGCTCGGCTTGGCGCTTCTGTTCATCGCCGCGCTGCCAGCGCCGCCGGCACAAGCGGCCGAGCCGATCAAGATCGGGCTCGGCATGTCGCTGACCGGCAAGCTCGCGGCCAACGGCAAGATGGCGCTGCTGGCCATGCAGATCTGGGAGGACGACACCAATGCGGCCGGCGGGTTACTCGGCCGTCCGGTCAAGCTCGTCTACTACGACGACCGCAGCGACCCGGCGCAGGTGCCCGGCATCTACGCCAAGCTCCTCGACGTCGACAAAGTCGACCTGATCGTCTCCGGCTACGCTTCGACCCAGATCGCCGCCGCCATGCCGATCGCCATCGAGCGCAAGAAGCTGTTCATCGGCCTCGCCGGCACCGCCATCAACGACGCGTTCCACTATCCGATGTATTTCGCCATGGTGCCGAACGGCCCAACGCCGAAGCCGGCCTTTACCCGCGGCTTCTTCAAGGTGGCCGAAGCGCAAAACCCCAAGCCGCAGACCGTCGCGCTCGCCTATGCCGACGCCGAGTTCGGCGTGAATGTCTGCGAGGGCGCGCGCGAGAACGCCAAAGCCGCCGGCTTCAAGATCATCTACGACAAGAACTATCCGCCGGCGACGGTCGATTTCGCCCCGATCGTCCGCGCCATCCAGGCGGCCAATCCGGACCTCGTGGTGATCTGCTCCTACCCGCTCGACACCGTCGGCATGATCAAGGCGATCCACGAGATCGGCTACAAGCCGAAGCTGTGGGGCGGCGGCATGGTCGGTTTGCAATCGACCGCGCTCAAGGCGCAGCTCGGGCCGATGCTCAACGGCATTGTCAATTTCGAGACCTGGCTGCCGCTCAAAGATACCGAGACGTCGGGCGCAAAGGAGTTCCTGAACAAATATCAGGAACGCGCCAAGGCCGCCGGCAGCGACGTACTCGCCTACTTTCCGGTCATGGGCTATGCCGACCTGCAGGTGCTCGGGCAAGCCATCGCCGCCACCAAGAGCCTCAAGGACGACGCGCTCGCCGCCTACATGCACAAGGCCACGTTCCCCACCATCGTCGGCGACATCAGCTTCGGCGCCAACGGCGAGTGGGCGGAAGATCGCATGCTCGGGGTGCAGTTTCAGAACATCACGAGCAACAGCGTCGACGAGTTCCGCGATCTGAAAACCGAAATCGTGGTCTATCCGCCGGCGCTGAAGACCGGCGACGTGATTTATCCGTACGAGAAGGCGCTGGGGAAGTAGCGCGCGTCATTCCGGATTGCCGCGCGCCGCGGCAAGTCCGAAATCCATAATCCCAGCGCTCGTGGGTATGGATTCCGGGTTCCGGCCTTCGACCGGCCCCGGAATGACAACAAAGAAGCAGCAAAATGTCCGAAGCCGGCTTGTCGTTGCATCCGCAGCTTGCCAACGATACCGCGCCGGTCGGCGATCTTGCCTTGTCGCGCGTGCTTTCGATCAACGCCGCCGACTATCCGTGGCTGATCCTGGTGCCGCGGCGCGCGGGCGTCAGCGAGATCATCGACCTTGGCGATGAAGCCGCCGCAGTTAATGACCGAAATCGCCCAGGTGTCGCGCGTGCTCAAGGACGTGACGAAATGCGACAAGATCAATATCGCCGCCATCGGCAACGTGGTGCCGCAGCTTCACATCCACATTGTCGCGCGCTGGAAGACCGATCCGCTGTGGCCGAAGCCCGTTTGGGGTGCCGCGCCGCCGCGGCCCGGCGACACGGTTGAATTTGAGCGCTTCGTCGCTACCATGCGCGCCAAGCTCGCCACGCGCTGACGCAAGTCAACGGCAGGCCCGCAACCGCAGCACTATGGGTTATGGAGCACTATGAGTTATCCGCTGAGGACATTGACCGCGTCGCTGGTCGTTTCGGCATTGCTGACGCAGGCTTCCTATGCGCAGGAGAATTTGCCCGAGTCCAACCGGCAAAAGGCCCAAGAAGAGCAAAAGAAAGCGTATGAAAAGGCAAACGACGAAGCCTACAAGGCCATGATCAAGCGTACGCAAGACGTCAACGCCAATCAGAAGGTCGATCCGTGGGGAAACTTGCGGACGCCATCGGCCAGCGGCAATAAGTAAATTGAACATCGGCGTCACCATCGCGCGGCACGCGCCTTCCTCCCCGCGGAGCGAAGCGCGGCGGGGGAGGATTAAATTGACTCGGCCATCTGCCGCGCTCGTCTTCTGCGGCGTCGTGATCGGCATCGCCGCGCTGGCCGGCTGCGCCGGCGAGGCGCCGGCGCCCAGCGAGCCCAGCTTCTATCAGGACCTGAGCAAGGCCGATGTCACCCTCGATGCCGCCGCCGCAGCGTCGATGATCTCCGGCTATCGCAGCAACAACGGGCTTGGCGCCGTCATCGTCGATCCCGAGCTGATGCGCTTTGCCAGCGACCAGGCCCACGCCATGGCCGCGCACGACAAGATGGACCACGACGTCGCGCGACCGTTCGCCGAAAGGATCCGCAAGGCCGGCTTGAGCGGCAGCGTCGCGGTGGAGAACATTTCCGCCGGCTACCACACGCTGGCGGAAGCGTTTTCCGGCTGGCGCGATTCACCGCCGCACCGCGCCAACATGCTCAATGCCGGCGTCACCCGCTTAGGCATCGCCGCGGTCGCGACGCCCAACTCGAAATACAAGGTGTTCTGGGCGCTGGTCCTCGCCGGCCCTGCGGGACGGAAAACCGCCGGCACTTATCGCTGGGATTGAGCAGGTCCCGATGGCGGCAAGGGCGCCATATCTGTTTCGTCATGGCGGCGGCGAACACCGGGAGCAATCCATGCAGAAGAAAAGCCCGATCGGATTTGCCGATGGATTTTCAGAGCTGCGCCTCAGCATGGCCACCGCGGTCAAGCCCGGTGGTGACGAGGTGAGAAGGCAAGCGAGTACAAGCTTGAGCGAAACCCGGGAACCGGCATCGCGGCCTTACTCTGCGATTTGACGGAACCCGGCCAATCGGCCGGCGTTTTCCGCCATGCATCGCATCCGCGCCTGGCTGACATTTGTCGGCGTCTCCACGTCTCACCCCTTGGCTTTCGTGGTCGTGGCCGCCTATGTTGGCGTGTGGCTCGTCTTCGACGCTGCCTCCTTCAACTGGCAAAGCTTCGCGACGGTCGCCACTTGGGTAATGACCTTGTTCATCCAGCGCGCCGAGCACCGCGACACCCAGGCGATCCACGGCAAGCTCGATGAATTGCTGCGTTCGCTCGGCGAGCCGAGCAGCAAGCTCGCGATGCTTGACCAGCGCGAGCCCGAGGAGATCGAAGCCCATCGCGACCAGGCCATGCGCTAGGCGGAGGCGTCCTCCCTTGTCCCCGATTGCCTGCGCATGTAATTTCTACTTAACGTTAGCGCCGCATACGGGGGACAGGGCGATGCCGCTGAACAGTGAAGGCGAAACCGTTACCTACAGATCAATCGTTGCTCTTAAGAGGAGTACAATGGCCATGTGGCTCAAAATAGCAGCCGTGATCATTCCGGTGGCGATCGGCCTGGTTTCGGCCTTCTTGACCGCAAAGGATGCCCGGCGTCTGCGCGATGAGGCCGGCGATAAGAGCCTGCCCACCAAAATAATTAGCGGAAGGATTTTTTCGCACGACGGTCACCCGGCGAGCGAAACGACCGCCAAGACCGGCTAAAGCTCGGCGCGCGGATCGGCCGCCTAGACGACGCCGATATCCTGCGTCTCAACCAGGCTGTCCTCGTCTTCCTCGGATTGGCCGTGTCGCCGAGAGCCAGACAGTGAGGCGCCGCGCAGTCGTAGGGCGGATTAGCCGAAGGCGTAATCCGCCGTTTTGCGATTCCGAGTGGCGGATTGCGCTGCGCTAATCCGCCCGGGACCACTAGGTACCCGGCGGCCGAAAGACGACAACCACATCAAAGCAATTCTCCAATGGCTTCGGCAGTTTGCTCTCTAACTCTTTAAACGTCCGGTCGAAGAACAAACGCATGACCGGATTGCGAGAGCCGTAATCGAGCAATTCGTCTGAATTCGGCGCGCCCATGTGCTCGCGCTGATGGAGTGCGACCGGATAGCGCCCGGCCCAAATGGAAAGCTGCGACAGAGCCTTCATTACCGGTTCTTCTTGGACGTGTACTGTAACCGTCGCATCCTTCGCCAACTCGAATAGATCGTGGGACTTCAGTGCGTTGTTAAGTTTCTCGCCCCCGATCAGTCTCGGATTGTTGGCGACGATTATTCCCTTTAGTACGTTCTCGATCGCGTATGCGTAGAGCAATTGTGCCGGCGGGTAGTTCGGCGCTCTGGCCGATATCTGTGCGCTACCACAGTCGTTGCCTTCGGCAAATGCTATTGCCTGAGCTTCCTTTACGGCGGCATCGTAAGCTCGGAAATAAGAAACCTCATACTGCACTTCATGTTGCAATATCGCCTCGGCTGCATCTCGCAGCCGCTCGGCGCTAAGAAGCCATCCGACGGGATCTCTGCGCGGCCCTGTACATCTCCTGCGAAAACACCCTGTGGTCGGGCATCGGCCGTCCTTCGGAAATCTATCGTTGCGGTCATCTTAAGCCCGCAGACCGGATTAGCCGAAGGCGTAATCCGCCGTTTTGCGATTCCGAGTGGCGGATTGCGCTGCGCTAATCCGCCCTACGGGCTCAATCCGTTCGTGGGCCATCGGGCTTCTTTGGGCCTTTAACTATTCGGAGGTTTAGTCTGGCCTTCTGCGTTCTCAAGCAAATCCTGCAAACGCTTTATGTCAGCGACCAAAAATCCTTTTGCGCATACGACACAGTAGTGATGCTCGTCTCCCTCCGACCTAATGGTCAAGCGCCGTTGGCCTTTTTCGATACGATGATTTTTGTTGAAACGGCAATCATGCGCTCGACCGGCGTGTGTCCACTCCATTGTGAGTATGAGCGACCTAGGCCGCGGCATCTCGGAGTTGCTCCTCGAACTGTCGCACTATTTCAGGCAAAGCTTCGTGGGCCGCGTTTAGTTGGTCGAGAGAGAAATTCTGACGGTCGGCCATTTGTCCGCCAACGCGTTCGTTCACACGGCGATTTAGCTCCGCGACGACCCATGCAAAATTGTGATCTCGCCGACGCGGGTCAAGCGTTCTGCCTCGCGGACGGATGTTGAAGTCGGCCAAGAACACCGCCACATTCGTTTTGAACTCGGTTGTTTAACGCATTACGGCGCGCCTCGCGGGTATCTTGGCGCGTTGTCCTAAGCCGGCGAATTTCGTGAGCAGCTTGATCCGGCGTAACCCCTAGTTCTACGAGCTGCTGAAGCAACGCGGCAGCTTGTGGGTCGCCAATGGGCACCATGTCTGATGCGCGCACACCCCGCTCTTCCAAGATTTCCACGGGTTCGAAACCACCGCCGCCCGCTTCGCGTTCGGCGGTATCGCCAGTGAAATCCACGTCCTCAACTTCCGGCAAAAGCCCGTCGAAGAAGCCTTGATCGGCTTCGCTGAATTGTCGGAAGTCCTGCCAGCGGCGCGCAATATTCCCGCCCACGTGAAAGACAACGACCCCCTGGTTGAGAACGTGTCCCGGCTCGTTCTGTCTAATGGCTCGCATGATGCGGCCGACAAATTGAACAAAGGGGCTTAAATTGGCGAAAATGCTTCCCACCATTGCAACGGCGAGAAGTGGATGGTCAAAGCCCTCCCCCAACATTCGGGCCTGCACGATGGCGTCTAGTTGGTGATTTTCCAACTGTTGAAAGATGCGTTCATTCGCTTGACCTTCGCGTGAATGAACGTAGGCCGCTCGAAGCCCGCGTGCTTGAAAGGCTTCCGTGATCTGGATGCAATGATCAAGATTAACAGCAGAGGCGATGATCTTAAGTCGCGGCTCGTCTGCTTCTCGACGAAGACGCTGTAATTCGGCAATAGATTGATCAACGATCGAACCTAACGTCTCATCTGACATGACGATACCGCGGCGGAATTCGGCGTCAAACTCTCCGAGGGTGCGTACTTCTTCAGGGCCGATCAATCTTTCTTGTCCGCCGGCCCGGTCAACGTAGCGTAGCTCAGAGGGCCGCAACATCTTGGCGCGAAGTCGTTTGACGTAGCCAGCTTGGATCGCGCTAAGCACGGGGAAGCTGTAGATAATTTCACCTTCCATCAGGCCGCCGTCAGCGCGCATCGGCGTCGCGCTCAAGTTAATGATCCGCGCAGCAGGAAAGCGACGCTTCACCTGTTGCCAGCTCGCCGCAGTATTATGGTGTGCTTCATCAACAAGGATGAGATCGAAAAAATCCGCCTCTAATTCGTCAAGCCATCGGTTTTCGTCGCCTGCGATCTGCTGAATGTTGGCAATGACGATATCGGCGTGCCGGATATCATCGAGATTAACCCGGCCGCTAGCTACTACAACGGCCTCCGGAAACTGTTCGTCCGGCGAAAACACACCGCAGCGCTCGTAAAAGTTTGTTGGGCTGTTTGCTCGAAGGTCATTGCCGAGCTGGCCCCGAATTCTCGTGCCCGGCGCTATTACTAGAACGCGGCGGGCAGCGACAGCGTACGGGGCCACTGCGATAAGCCCAGACTTCCCGCACCCCACCGGCAGCACAATCCCAACCTCCCGGGACGCGCGCGGACGCCGAAAATGCACCTGAATGTAGTTCCACCCCTCGCGCTGTGGAATTCGGAGCCGCTCGTTGTCTGTAATTGAAACCCGCTGGTCGAAGGGCACGACTGATTCCCCGCAATTGATAGCTGCTTAGGTAGCACAACCAAGAACAAATATCGAACAGAATTGCTTGCTTTGTGGGAAATTGCAGCTTCTGTTTGCATTATTGTCCTCTGGAATGTGACAAACAATTGACATTTGTCTCTACTTTAGTTACAAGCCGCGATCGAATCTCGCTCGGTGAAGGACGCCTTCGGCCGAGGGTACTCCTGAAGGTGGAGCGAGTGCGGTGCCCGCGGTCGGACCGATACAGTCCGCTCCCGGGCAGCTTCGGGCATCATGTTGACCGGCACTACGACCGGTCCGGGAGGTGCTTCCCTGGACTGGGACAGGCGGGCGCGGGTAACGCCCGTGGAAGAACGCGAGGCCTGCGCCCCCCGGTTGGGGCGCCCGTACAGGGCCGGACGTCCTGCCGCGTCCCAGGAAACCTGGCCTGGAGTTGCGCCCGCGGGCCGAGAGGCCCAACGGTCAGAACCGCGGTGGAACGCCGACAGGCGAGCGTGCCCCCTCCCCTACCCTCCCCCGCACGCGGGGGAGGGAAAAGAGACCAGGGCGCGCGCCGCATCCGAAAGATGCGGAGGTTAGGAAACACGTTTGTCGGCGTTCCGCCTCCTTTTATTTGCGGTGAACTTTGTAGGGTGGTGCTGAGCGGAGCGAAGCCCACGCGGACAGTGACTTCAGAAAAGCGTGGCGTGGGCGCGGCGCTTTGCGCCTTCGCCCACCCTACGGACGTGGCGTTCACGAAACTCGGGCGCATATGCGTCGCGAGAACGAGTTTGTTTGTTCACCTCTCCCCGCTGCGCGGGGAGAGGTCGAGCGAGCGGAGCGAAGCGAGGGTGAGGGGGCCTCTCCGCAATTCTGAGCGCTGCAATTCTGAGCCCGGCGGAAACGCCCCCTCACCCCACCCTCTCCCCGCACGCGGGGAGAGGGAGTTCGCACCATCGCCTCTTGTGAGCGCGGTGCCTTTCCCGGATGATTGAGCTTTGCTGCGGCAACAAAGCCCTAGGAGATGCGGATGCGTCTGACGTTCATGGCAGTGGCACTCGGTCTTGCGTCGCTCGCGTCGGCGCCGGCGCAGGCCGCCGACTGGCAGACATTTGCGCCGGCCACCGGCGGGTTTCAGATCGAGATGCCGGGCAAGCCAAGCCTGAAGAGCGAGGACCGCGGCGGGCACATTGTCGAGACCGCGCTTTTTGCCGTCGACAAAGCGACGGCCGGAGCCAACCTGGTCTTCATGGTGAAATATGAAGCCAGAAGCGGCGCGCCCGGGCCGGAGGCGCCGGCGCTGCTGGAGGCCGTCGTCAAGGCGATGTCCAGCGGCAACAAGCTCGTTTCCGACGAGAACGAGGCGATCGGCGGATTTCCGGCGCGGGAATTTGTGATGCAGGATGCCGAGGACAGCTATCAGGTCCGCGCCGTTCTCACCGACCGTTATTTCATCGAGGTGATGTTCCTGGGTCCGACCGACAACGAGCTCGGCGAACGGTTTCTGGAGTCGTTCACGGTCGGGAAGGAAGGCGGCGGCTAGGCGGCGCGACAGAGAATTGCGTTACCTCTCCCCGCGTGCGGGGAGAGGTCGAGTGAGCGAAGCGAACGAGGGTGAGGGGGCGCCGCCGCGATTCTGAGCCCAGCGGGAAAGCCCCCTCACCCCAACCCTCTCCCCGCACGCGGGGAGAGGGAGTTGCATGTTGCGCTGCAATAGAATTCGCGTCACATTCGGCGCGCCGGAAAGCGGGATAAATCGATGGACGACCAGCCGCGCCGCCAGCAGCCATTGAGCGCCAAGGGTGAAGGCGAAGCGCCGCGCGGCGAGCCACGAGGCGAGGAGCCGAAGCGCGCTAAGCCTTTACACGACAAGCCCTGGATGTTCCGCACCTATGCGGGCCATTCGGACGCCAAGGCGTCGAACGCGCTGTACCGGAAGAATCTGAGCAAGGGCCAGACCGGGCTTTCGGTCGCCTTCGATCTGCCGACCCAGACCGGCTACGACTGCGACCATCCTTTAGCCAAAGGCGAAGTCGGCAAGGTCGGCGTGCCGATCTCGCATATCGGCGACATGCGCGTTCTGTTCGACGGCATCCCGCTCGGCGCGATGAACACGTCGATGACCATCAACGCCACCGCCGCCTGGCTGCTTGCGCTCTATGTCGCGCTTGCCGACGAGCAGGGCGTGCCGCGGCAAAAACTCACCGGCACGACCCAGAACGACATCATCAAGGAATATCTGTCGCGCGGCACCTATGTGTTTCCGCCGGCGCCGTCGATGCGGCTGACCAAGGACGTGATCCTGTTCACGACCAAGGAAATGCCGAAGTGGAACCCGATGAATGTCTGCTCCTATCACCTGCAGGAGGCGGGCGCGACGCCGGTGCAGGAGCTGGCCTTTGCGCTCGCCACCGCCATCGGCGTGCTCGACGCGGTGAAGGCTTCTGGCGAATGCGCGCGAAGACGAATTCGGCGAAGTGGTCGGAAGGATCTCGTTCTTCGTCAATGCCGGACTGCGCTTCGTCACCGAAATCTGCAAGATGCGCGCCTTCACCGAATTGTGGGACGAGATCACCCGCGAGCGCTACGGCGTGACCAATGCCAAGCAGCGGCTGTTCCGCTACGGCGTGCAGGTCAACTCGCTGGGGCTCACCGAGCAGCAGCCGGAGAACAATGTCAGCCGTATTCTGCTGGAAATGTTGGCGGTCACGCTTGTCGAAGAACGCCCGCGCCCGCGCGGTGCAGCTGCCGGCCTGGAACGAGGCGCTCGGGCTGCCGCGCCCGTGGGACCAGCAATGGTCGCTGCGCATGCAGCAGATCCTCGCCTACGAGACCGACCTCCTCGAATACGGCGACGTCTTCGACGGCTCGCCGGTGATCGCCGCCAAGGTCGCGGCGCTCAGGAGCGCGGCGAAGGAGGAGCTCAAACACATCGAGGCGATGGGCGGCACGGTGGCCGCCGTCGAATCCGGCTATCTGAAACAGCAGCTGGTCGAATCGAATTCGCGCCGGGTCGAGGCGATCGAGCGCGGCGAGCAGATCGTGGTCGGCGTCAACCGCTTCGTCGAGACCGAAGCCTCGCCGCTTGGCGGACGCCGCCGAGGCGGTGCTCACCGTCTCCGAAGAAGCCGAAGCCGGCCAGATCGCGAGGCTGAAAGCCTGGCGCGCCAACCGCGACAACGACGCGGTCGCCGAAGCGCTCGCGAGCTTGCGCAAGGCGGCGAGAAGCGGCGTCAAACATCATGCCAGCCCTCGATCGACTGCGCCAAAGCCGGCGTCACCACCGGCGAGTGGGGCTTTGCGCTGCGTTCGGCGTTCGGCGAATACCGCGCGCCGACCGGGGTCGGCACCGCCATGCGCAACGACGCCGAGGGCCTCGACGACATCCGCGCCGAGGTCGACCGGGTGTCGAAGAAACTCGGCCGGCGGCTGAAATTCCTGGTCGGCAAGCCCGGCCTCGACGGCCATTCCAACGGCGCCGAACAGATCGCCGCCCGCGCCCGCGATGCCGGCATGGACGTGGTCTATGACGGCATCCGGCTGACCGCCGACGCGATCGCCGCCGCGGCCGCGGAGAAGAACGTGCATGTCGTCGGGCTGTCGATCCTGTCCGGCTCGCATCTGCCGCTGGTGGCCGACGTGATGGCGAAGCTGAAAGAGATAGGCGCCGGCGATGTGCCGGTCGTGGTCGGCGGCATCATCCCGAAGGAGGACGCCAGCGCGCTGAAACAGGCCGGCGTCGCCGAGGTCTACACGCCGAAGGATTTCGAGTTAAACCGCATCATGAGCGATCTGGTGCGGATCGTTGAGGGAACGACCGCGAAATAATGCGGTCATTCCGGATTGCCGCGCAGCGGCAAGTCCGGAATCCATAGTCACAGGCCGTGGTTATGGATTCCGGGTTCCTCGCTTTGCTCGGCCCCGGAATGACGAACCACCGCCGCGAGCGCCTCGCTGAGCGCGCTCGGGCTGACCGGCTTGCGCAGATAGAAGTTCATGCCGGCCAGGCGAGCGGCTTCTTCGTCGCCTGGCGCGGTGCGGCCGGAGATGCCGATGATCGGCGTTGCGGCCGCGGGGCCAGGCAGGGCGCGGATGCGGCGCGTCGCTTCGAGACCGTCGGTGCCGGGCAGCGTCACGTCCATCAGCACCGCGTCGTAGCCGCGCTCAACCGCTACGACCGCTTCCTCGCCGGAGCCGACGAAATCGGCGCGGTGTCCGAGTTCGGTGAGGATGGTGTTGAGGATGACCCGGCCGTACGGGTTGTCCTCAGCACAGAGCACCGCGAGCGGCCGAGCCGGCGCCGCCGTCTGCTGCGGCGGCGCGCTTCCCGCCGCCGCCGCGGGCGCGATCGGCAGTACCGCCGCGAAGCTGAAAGAGGAGCCGCGACCATGCGTGCTGGTAACTTTCAGATCGCCGCCCATCAGTTTGGCGAGCGCCTTGACCACCGCGAGCCCAAGCCCGGCGCCGCCGTAACGCCGCGCGATGTCCGCATTCGCCTGCGCGAACGGACGGAACAGCCGCTTGATTTCGGCGGCCTTGAGCCCGATGCCGCTGTCGGTCACGGTGAAGACGAGCTTGACGTGGCCGCGCGGCGCCCGCGCGGCGCCGACTTCAAGCCGCACCGCACCGCGCTCGGTGAACTTCACCGCATTGTCGATGAGGTTTTCCAGCGCCGCCCGCAGCCGCACGGCATCGCCGACGAGCCAATCCGGCAGATTGTCGGCGACCGTCACTTCGGCGGCGAGGCCCTTGGTCTCCGCCCGCGCCGCGAGCGATTCCGCCAAAGCCTCGATCAGACGGCGCGGCCGGAACGCCTCCTGCTGCAGCCTGACCGCCCCTGCATTGGTCTTGTCATCGGTCTTGGCGGCGTCGATCATCAAGGTCGTGAGCGAGGTCAGATGCTCGGCACTGGCCTTGATGCCGGAAGCCCAGCGCCGTTCGCGTTCGCCGAGATTGGAGCTCGCCAGCAGCTCGCCGAGCGCCAGAATGCCGGTCAGCGCCGTGCGGATGTCGTGCGCGTAGGCCGCGAGCGATGCCTCGATCGCGCGCGCGGACTGCGCCGGCGACACGCGCCGCCGCGCCGGGCGTCGCGCCGGTTTGCCGGCCGATTTTTTGGTCCTCAATCGCTTCATGGCAGCCCCCCGCCGCCGCCCGCAGGATGGCACGGCGGGGAAACGAACAAAACAAGCTCGGGGGTAATATTCAGCGTCCGAGCCCCACCATGCGCCTGATATCCACCGCCGTCGCACCGCCGGCGCGCAGGTCGCGCAGGCTCGCCGCCAAGGTCGACTTCGACAGCTTGCGGCCGCCGGCATCGAGGATGAGCTTGTGATGATGATAGGTCGGTTCCGGCAGGCCGAGCAGCGCCTGCAGCAGGCGGTGAATGCTGGTCGACCAAAACAGATCCTGCCCGCGCACAACGTCGGTTACGCCCTGAAAGGCATCATCGACGGCGACCGCAAGGTGATAGCTGGTCGGCATGTCCTTGCGCGCGAGCACGACGTCGCCCCACATCTGCGGCGCCGCGGTGACGATACCCGATTGGCCTTGCGGGCCCATGCCGGTCTCGGTCCAGGTCAGCACGCCGGCGCGCGCGACCGCCGCGTCCATCGCGAGCCGCAGCGCGAACGGCTCGCCGGCCGCCCGCCGACGCTCGCGTTCGGCCGGCGACAGCGCCCGCGCCCGGCCGGGATAAAGCGGCACACCGTCAGGGTCGCGCGGCCATCGGCCGCGCCGGTCGCGTTCGGCGACGAGCGCATTGATCTCGCCGCGGCTCTCGAAGCTCGGATAAAGGAGCCCCGCCGCTTCGAGCTCGGTCAATGCCGCCCGGTAATCGTCGAGATGCTCGCTTTGCCTGCGCACGTCCTGCTGCCAGGCGATGCCGAGCCAGCGGAGATCCTCGTAGATCGCCGCCTCGTATTCCGGCCGGCAGCGCGCGCGGTCGATGTCTTCGATGCGCAGCAGCAGCCGCCCGCGCAATTCGCGCGCCATGTCGAAGTTGAGCAGCGCCGAATAGGCGTGGCCAAGATGCAGATAGCCGTTCGGGCTCGGCGCAAAGCGAAGGATACGCGTGTACATGGACGCCAAGCTTTTCGGGTTGACGAAGGTGGCTTCACTCGCTCAATCAAGCCGGAGCGACGTCCGAAGTTTCAGACACTGATCGCGGCAATAATCGGACCGAATGACAAAATCCCACATTCACACCGAGGCCGATCTCGACGCCGCGCTTGCGGCACTCGGCCAAATCGATCCGCGCTTTGCCGCGCTGCTGGCAGCGGCGGGACGGCCGCCGCTGCGCCGCCGACCTGACGGCTTCGCCGGCCTCGCCGCGATCATCGTCGCGCAGCAGCTTTCGACCGCGAGCGCCAACGCCATCTGGGGGCGGCTCGCGGCGGCTTTCGATCCCTTCGATCCGGCAGCCATTATCCGCGCCCGTCCGGCGCGGCTGGCCCGGCTTGGGCTGTCGGCGCCGAAAATCCGCGCGCTGAAGGCCATTGCGCGCGCCGTCGCCGCCGGCGACTTGGCGCTCGCGGCGCTCGGCGAACTGGCTGCCGAGGATGCGCACGCGGCGCTCACCGCGGTCCACGGCATCGGTCCGTGGACCGCCGACATTTATCTGTTGTCCTGTCTCGGTCACGCCGATGCCTGGCCGGCCGGCGATCTTGCGCTGCAGGAAGCCGCCCGGGTCGCATTCGCGCTGCCGGCGCGACCGACCGCCAAGGAGATGCAGGCCATGGCGGACCCGTGGCGGCCTTGGCGCGCCGTAGCGGCGCGGATTCTATGGACCTATTACCGTATCGCCGCGACAGCAGCGAAATCATCGAAAGCGCGCGCGGCGATTGAAAGCGGCACGGTCGCCAAAGCGGCGGATCGGAAGCGCCCGACGTCACTGCACGACCAAAAACCCGCGGGTCTGCTGGTGGAAGTCGTCGAAGAATTCGTAGCGGCCGGGCGCCAGCGCGCGGACGTTGACGACGCCTTCGCCGCCGGCGGCGATGACCTTCTCCACCCGCAGCGACACGCTCTCGAATTCCATCGGCGTCGCATCGAGATTTTTCACCCGGATCGCGAGCGGCTTGTTGGCTGGCGCATGGATTTCGGCCGGCTGGAATTGATGACCCTTGACCGAGATCGCAACCGCCGCCGCTTCTTGCGCGCGGGCGCCGGAGCCGGCGAACAAAATCGCGGTCGCCGCCATCAGGATGCAGCGATCGATCTGACCCACGCAAAATTTGTTTTCATCGTTTTCCTCCTTCGAGTTGCGGGTCGCAGCTGCCGGCAAAGACCGTCGCGGCGAACTTAAAATTCGAATTCAAGCAGCAACCTTGCGCGCTGGCGGGAAAAATCCGTCAGATCGAGGGCCGGCATGACGCCGACCTCGCGGCCGGCGACCTGCGCCTCCCAAGCGGCGCTCATCAGCACCTTGGGCGCGATCTGCCAGAAGAAGGTCGGGCCGAGATAGACGGCATCGCCGGTGAAGGAGTTGAAACCGGTCCCTCGTAATGGCGCAGATACCAGAGGTCAGCGCCGACCACGACATTGGGAATGATTTGGAAAGCGAGCGCCGATGATACTCCCAGCGTCGATTCGCTGATCTGAGCCGCCGGGCAAGCTGTCTGCGTGGTTTCCGGCTCGTAGAGCAGATTGAAGCCGAGAAACAGCCGGTTCTTGATGAGTTCGGCATCGGCTTCAATCTCTGGTTTCCAGACCGTAAGTTCGACACCGCGGCGCCGCTGGTCTCGTCGAGGCTGTGAAATTCCGGCTCGATGGACACCGTGACCGCAAATGGCGATGGGCCACGGTCGAGGAGGAGAAATCGGAAATCGGCCTCGAACCCGTTGACGCCGCCCATGTTGCGGTTGTCGAGGCCGGGCACGTTTTGAATATTGTAGTAGGAAACCGTCGGACCAAACTCGATTTGCATGTACTGCGTCGGCGTGTACTCGAGCTCGAGCTCGGTTTCGATCGCAGCGTAGCGCCCGCCGCGCTTGCCGAAATCGGCTTCCGTTTCCGGCTCGAACGCTTTTTCGCCCTCGATTCCGGTCGACGAGCCG
Organism: uncultured Alphaproteobacteria bacterium; assembly: GCA_963832605.1. GTDB lineage: Bacteria > Pseudomonadota > Alphaproteobacteria > Rhizobiales > Xanthobacteraceae > BOG-931. Next base: position 92,725 of record CAWHUO010000022.1, read on the forward strand.
ACGGTAAAATTGCCGAAAATGTATTTGGTTTCGATTTCGTGGAATGCGCTGAAGTCTTGGAAGGCGTTGAACTCTTGCGCATCGGCCGCGCCGACAGTGGCCATGATTGCCGCAGCTGCACCGAGCCGGAGCAACGGGCAAATTAACCGGAGGCGTTTGCGGGAGGAGATTGTCATCGCTCTCTCAGCAATGAGCGGCGCGGCCGCCCGACACGCACGCAATGAGTGCGACGCGCTGACCGTGATCGTCAAGTGATTTTGTAAATATTCCCGAATATTAGAATGGCTCTATTCTAACCTTTGTTTGGATTATTTCTTGTTAGGATTGTTCTAAAATCGAAATTTGGAATGCTTTAAAACCGGGCGCGGAAATTGTCCCGCCGCGACTGCGGCGATGATCGACGCTATTGCTGCTGCACTTGCACTGTCACGTGCGACAAGGCGCGAAATCGGCGCAGCAGCGCTCGATAATAGTCCGGCCCGCGTTGCCGCGGCGTTGCGACCGAGACGATCGCACCGAGGTGACCGGGACCGAGACGCCACAAATGCAAGTCGGTCAATCGATCGCCATCGGCTTCGATCATCGCGCGCATGCGCTCGGCCATGCTGCGATCTGGAGTCATGTCGAGGAGAATGGCGCCGGTGTCGCGTATCAGGGTATAGGCCCACGCTGCGATGACGACGGCTCCGACCAGACCCACAACGGGGTCCATCCACGCCCAGCCGAGAAGCAGTCCGAGCGACAGCCCGATGATGACCAGCACCGAGACGGCCGCGTCGGCCAGGACATGAACAATGGCGGAACGCATGTTGTTGTCGCGCTGCGCCGCGCCGTGCGCATGCTCATGTTCGACGAACTCGACCACGTGGATATCGCCGCCGCGGTCGAGAGAGACGCGCACCGCGAACCCATGCGGCTCGGGGATTTGGTCGATTGACTCTAAATAGCCGCCGCGCGCCGCCATGGCAAAGACCTGGCGCTCACCTCCTGGGCGCACGGTCTCGATGGCGACCTCATCGGCAGCAAGATCTTTGCCCGCGCATGAGAGCCGGAAACGCGGCGGCACGCCGTCTTCGAATATTTCGAGGGTTACCGCACCGCTGCGGGCTTGCAGATAATGGGCTTCTTCGTGGTCATGCTCATGACCGGTGCCACCGGAATGGGAATGGCCGTGGTGACGGCCGCCGCCGCTCAACAGCAGCACGCTGGCGACATTGACCGCCAGTCCGAGCACCGCGATCGGAATGGCCTCGTGGAAGTGGATCGGAACCGGCCAGATGAAACGCGTCAGCGCCTCGTAGCCGATGAGGAGCGCGATCATGGCCAGCACGATGGCGCTGGTGAAATCCCGCCAGATCTCCTAGCTTGCCCGTGCCGAAGCTGAAACGTTCATCTTCGGCATGCCGGCGTGCATAGCTGTAGGCGATCGCGGCAAGCAGCAGCGCGCTCGCATGCGTCGACATGTGCAGCCCGTCGGCAATGAGCGCGATCGAGCCGAACAGGAGGCCGCCGACGATCTCGGCAACCATCATGACGGTGCAGAGCGCGATCACCATCCAGGTGCGGCGCTCGTTGCGCTCATGGCCTTCGCCGAGAAAGACGTGAGAGTGGGCGCCTGGCAACGTGTCCGCCATGATGGGTCCCTCGCTTTGCGAGAAACGGATTATTTCAGGTAGGCGCGTACGACCTCGATCAGATCGTTCGCTCCTTCGGCGCGCTTGCTCGCCGCGAGTGCGGGCGCACTCACATGACAGCGGACATGGTCCTCGATCACCTCGGCCATGAGTCCGTTTACGGCACCGCGGACCGAAGCGATGACCTGCAGCACGTCGGCGCAACCGACCTCCGCCTCAAGCGCCCGTTCGATGGCTTCGACCTGGCCGCGGATGCGTCGCACGCGCGCTAACAGCTTGGTTTTTTCGCGAATGGTGTGAGTCATCGTGTTCTGTGTGTTCTGTTCCTTGCAAAAATTTAGTATAGAGGGGTATGGTATATTTGTCTAGGGTGGCGCTGAATGATCAAGTTTGGAGCAACGCTGAGGTTGATGGCCGCCCTACTGCTGTTTGCGGGCAAGGCACAGGCCGAGGAAAAAGAACCCGCTGCGGTGGTCGAGATCGGCGGTGCGGGCGAATGGAGCCTGGGAAATGGCGGCTTCAGTTTCGGCCCCGCCGCAGCCGTAGAGTTCACCCCCGTCAAGGATTGGCTGGAGATCGAAGCCGGCACGGCACCCCTGTTCAGCGGCGGTCATACGGAATGGGACACCGATCTTCTGTTCAAAAAGCCCTTCACGCTGTCAAATACCGTAGAGTTCATGGTCGGCGTGGGACCGCAATGGACTTACGCGGCGGGCGGTGCGGGAAAAATTGGCGGCGAGGCCGCACTCGATTTCATGTTCTGGCCATGGCCGGAGCGAAAATTCGGTTGGTTTCTGGAACCGAGCTACAGCTACTCTTTCAGTAGTGGGCATGAACAATCGCTTGGCTTGAGCGTTGGCTTGCTCATCGCAATTCCATGACCAGCTAATCCAAACTTTACGCTATCGACCAGAACGTCGTTGCCAACGTCACGCACTTAACAACGACGATGTAAGATTGCGACGATCGACTTCACAATCTACATCCACCACTTTCGATCTGCTTTAATTCTAAATCATAAAAGTTGACGCTGGCGCGTCGATCGGATGTTTTGATCTTTCGACCATACCGGTTTGGGCGGCCAGAAGAAGTCTTAGGTGCAGGTGGGGTCAGCAGTCTGTAGTTGATATTGCAAAGTGTAGCCATGGTTATATACTGTTGCCATTGCTTCATACACATTGTGGCGGCGCACTGATGAAGAGACTGCTGGTTGCTGGCGTATCGTTGATCGCGCTGGCAAGTCGCGCCCATGCTGACGACCTCTCCGGCGTCCATGCCGGTAAAGGCGCCGGCGGCGCGGCCTCCTATTATGACTGGACCGGCTTCTATGTCGGCGGGCACGCCGCCTATAGTCTAGGCCGCGCGAACAGCACGCTGTCCGATCCCGATCCGAGCGCTTCGAGCAATGCGTTCGGCAGTCTCTATGGCGGCCTGCAGGCCGGCTACAATTACGTTTTGCCGTCCCGGCTGCTTCTCGGAATCGAAGCCGATGTTACGTTCCCGCAGTTTTTCGAGAATGGCTTGATCTTTACGGGAGAAACGACCCAGGGCACGACCGTCACCGACCAGATCGACTATATCGCGACGCTGCGCGGCCGCTTCGGCTACGCGTTCGATCATTGGCTGATCTACGCAACCGGCGGATTCGCCTGGTCGCAGGCGCGCTTCGGCGAGACCAATGCCGCCGGCGATGAGGACAAAATTCTCCTCACGCGCACCGGTTGGGCGCTCGGTCTCGGCGCCGAGGTCGCGATTGCGCCGGATTGGACGGCTGCGGATCGAATATCTCTACGACCGCTTCGGAACCGTCGCCGGCGTCTTTCCCTCGGGCACGGGTTACCAGTCGGTGTTCGACATCCAGACGCTGCGGCTCGGGCTCAACTACAAGCTCGGCGCGTCGGACGCCGAGCGACGGCGGCACAGGCGAGCAGCGATCCATGGCCGATCGCTCCCGACAGCTGGAATATCCACGGCCAGTTCACCTTCATCGAGCAGGGCTATCCGGCTTTCCATTCGCCCTACGAAGGCCCGAACAGCCTCTCGGGCGCCAGCCAAGCGCAGGATACCGTCAGCGCTACCGCATTCATCGGATTTCGCCCGTGGGACGGCACCGAGATCTACGTCAATCCGGAAATCACCCAGGGTTTGGGCTGAGCGCCACTCACGGCATCGCCGCCTTCCCCAACTTTGAAGCGCAAAAGGCAAGCTTCCCGATGCCGCGCTTCGACCTGGCGCGCATCTACGTACAGCAAACGTTCGGCCTCGGCGGCGAACAGGAGACCATCGCGGACGGTCCCAACCAAATGGCCGGGAAGGAGGACATTTCGCGGATCACCGTTATCGCCGGCAGGCTCGCGGTCACCGACTTCTTCGACAACAACGCCTATGCCCAACGACGGGCGAACGCAATTTTTCAACTGGAATATTGATTGCTGTGGCGCCTACGACTGGACCATGGACCAGATCAGCTACACCTGGGGCGCCATGGCCGAACTGAACCAGAAGGTCTGGGCTTTTCGTGCCGGCTACTTCCTGGTTCCCGCCGTGTCCAACACCGACGATTTCGACATGCGTTTTCCGGACGGCGAGTATATCGCCGAACTCGAATTGCGCTATTCGCTGGTCTCGCAGCCCGGCAAATTGCGGCTGATGGCCTGGGCTAACCGCGCCAATATGGGCAGCTATGCCGACGCCCTCGCCGAGCCGATCACAACTCCGAACTATCCCGACATCACGCTGGTTCGCCAAGTACGAACCAATTACGGCTTCAACGCCAATCTCGAGCAGGCGATCACCGACCGATCTCGGCGTTTTCTCGCGCGCGAGTTGGAGCCCGGGTCTCGACGAAATCATCGGCTGGACCGATTGCGACGAAAGCGTTTCCGCCGGCGCCGTGCTGAAGGGGACTTCCTGGGGACGCCCCGACGACAAAATCGGCGTGGCCGGCGTCCTCGACGGCCTCTCGCCCGAGGCGCGGGACTACTTCGCCGCCGGCGGGCTCGGAATATTGATCGGCGACGGCGCGCTCAATTACCGACTGGAGAAGATCCTCGAGACTTATTACTCCTACAGCCTCAACTCGTGGTCGAGTGGTCACCTTCGATTATCAGTTCGTCGCCGACCCCGCCTATAACGCCGACCGGGGGCCGGTCCATATTTTTGCCGGCCGGTTTCACGCCGAGTTTTGAACCGCGACATTCCAGCCGCAATGTTGCTGCCACGACACGTCGCGCCATTTCCTGCGATCAGGGCGGCGACGCTATCGCGCTCGGGCCATGGTTCGGATAAGGGAGCGACGGTATCTCCCTAATGAAAAATCTGAATGTCATAAAAATATCAAAGAATGGGCGCGGTGGGGATGGGTCGCGGTGAAGAAGCTATTGCCGGGGGCTGTCATCGTGGTTGTGCTGGCGACCGCGCCGCCCGCGCTCGCGGCGGACGATTTTATGGTGACGAAGGCTCCAATAATACCATCCAGCACTTCCTCCGCCTACGATTGGAGCGGATTCTATACGGGCGGTCACTTGGGATATGGCTGGGGAAGCTCGAATTGGTCGGCAACGCAAAATGGGGCAACCACGCCGAGCCTCACCGGCTCTCTCGATTTTTTCAACACCTACAATGTCTTCAAGGGCACCGGCAGCGATTTGCTCGGGCTACAGGCCGGCTACAATTACATGTTTCGCTCGCACTTTCTCCTCGGCGTCGAGGCCGACATGTCGTTTCCTAGCGTCCTTGGCGGCAGCCAGAACATATCCTCCGCGCTGATTGGCCAGGCGAGCTATCAGGAGCAAGTGGAGATGTCCGGCACGGTGCGCGCCCGCATCGGTTATGCTCCCGGAAATTGGCTCATATACGCGACAGGCGGCTTTGCCTGGAGCTACGACCAATTCACCCGAACGCAAATTGCCGGCGTGCCGGTTGGTGGCACGGCGCAACCGGGCGAGGAAGAAACGCTATTCATGGTGCCGCGGGTCGGCGGTGCAGTCGGCGCCGGCGATCGAACTGGCTTTGACGCCGAGCTGGGCGGCGCGGTTCGAATATCTCTATACCGATTACGGGTTGCGAGGGGTCACATTCCCGGACGCGGCCCAGCGCTTCGATTCCGATCTCGCTGTACAGGCTCTGCGTTTGGGACTCGATTACCGGTTTGGGAGCGACAGTATCGATCCCGATCTCTTCACCAAAGGACCGGCCGCGCTCGACATGGGCTGGTTCGTCGTGCACGGACAAACCACTTTCATCGAGCAATATGCGGCACCGTTCCGCGCGCCCTATAGCGGCGTGAACAGCCTGGCTCCGAATGCCGGACGCGAGACTTGGGATGCCACGCTCGCTGCGGGGTTCAAGCTGTGGCAGGGCGCCGAGCTCTGGATCGATCCGGAGATCGATCAGGGTTTCGGGCTGAGCAACACCGAGGGCATCGCCGGCTTCCCCAGCGGCGCCGCTTTCAAGGTTGGCGCCTCGGTTCCGTATCCGCGCATCCAACGGACCTTCATCCGGCAGACAATCGATCTTGGCGGCGAAACCGAGAAAGTGGACGCCGACTTCAATCAGTTCGCCGGCTCCCACACCGCCGACCGGCTGGTCATCACGATCGGCAAGTTCTCGGTCTCCGACGTCTTCGATACCAACAAATATGCGCAAAATCCGCGCAACGATTTCATGAACTGGGCGCTGATCGACGCCGGCACTTTCGATTACGCCGCCGACGCCTGGGGTTACACTTACGGCGCGGCGGCCGAATGGTATCAGGGAAGCTGGACGCTGCGCGGCGGGCTGTTCGATCTCTCGATCGTGCCCAACAGCACCGAACTCGATCCGACATTCGCGGCAATTCCAATGGATCGGCGAAATCGAGCGCCGCTACGATTTGTGGGGACATCCCGGCAAGATCGCCGTCACCGGCTTACTCAGCCGCGGCCGCATGGGCAGCTACGAGGATGCGATCGCATTGGCCGCGATCACCGGCGGCCCGGCCGATATCGCCGCGGTGCGCGAATATCGGAGCCGCGGCGGCGTCGACATGAACCTCGAGCAGGAAATCACATCCGATCTCGGTGTCTTCATGCGCGCCGGCTGGGCCGACGGCAACATCGAGCCGTATGAATACACCGACATCGACCGCACGGTCGCCGCCGGCCTCTCGCTGAAGGGCAAGCAATGGGGCCGCCCAAACGACACGGTCGGATTAGCCGGCATCGTCAACGGCATTTCCAGCGTGCACGAGGCATTTCTCAATGACGGCGGCCTCGGCATCCTGGTCGGCGACGGCAATGCTGCCGCATCCCGGTCTCGAGCAGATCATCGAGACCTATTACAGCTACGCGCTCGCCTCCTCGACATACTTGACCTTCGACTATCAGTTCATCGTCAATCCTGCCTACAACACCGACCGCGGGCCGGTGAATGTTTTTGCCGGCCGTTTCCATACCGCATTCTGAAGCGAGAGCAGCGCGGTGACTAGGAAGGTTTGCTCGTCAAGTGACGCTGCAAGCCGGCTAACGGCCAAAAATCGTTGTCGAGTTCGGCGATCAGAATTGCGAGCTTGTGGTCGATTGCGGAGAGCGCTTTTGCAATGTGATCCAGAGCTTCGGCAATGTCTTCCTGATGACCATTGGGTGCCGGTAGCATGAACGAACGGTCGAACAACATCGAGGGAGCCTCATTGCGGTTTTGGCCGGACATCCTGTTCTTCTCCTTTTCAGATTTTCTTCGACACGCCGAGGAAGAAGCCAAGGCGCGGACCGTATTGCGGCGCGAACACACCGATCCCGGTGCCGCTGCGAATGAGGTAGATGCTGTCGAACGCGTTGATGATGTCGAAGCGAAGCGTCATCGGCTTCGGATAATCCGGCAGCAGGAACTCGCGCGCGATGCCGAAGTTGAACTGCGTGTAGGGTGGCACCGTCGAGATGTTGGCATCACCGCTGCGCAGCCCGCTGCCGTAGATCATGTCGGCACTGAGCCTGATGCCGCACAATGACGGCGCGTCGGCGCCGGGCAAGCCGTTGAACATCTCTCCGGCATAGGCCGGCCGGCCGCAGAACTTATAGGCGGCGCCGGCGGAACCGGTCACCAGCTGGGTGTGATCGGTGTAGATCCAGTGGGTGTCGATGTATTGCAATTGGGTCATGCCGCCGAGATCGGCGAGCGGCGTGACGCTGTTGAACAAATATTGATTTGACACCACGTTGGTGGCTCTCTCTTCGCCGACGGCAAGGTTGCCGTAGGCCTGAAAATTCCCGCTGTGAAATTTCGCACTGAACTCAACGCCTTCGACGTACCCTTGCGCGTAATTGAAAGCGCTGAGCACCAGGGCCTGACCGAAGTTGCCATTGTCGATGAGATCGGTCGCGATCTTGTAGTAAGCATCAACGCCGAGATCGAGATCGGCGCAGTCCTTGGCCGCCGGCTTGTTGCATCCGAACGGAATATTCTGATCGATCCCGGCATCGAAATAATGCGACCGTTCCGGCAGCACCGGGCTGGTCCCGCCGCTCACCGGCGCGCCGGTCGTGCCGTTGAACAAACCGATATTGGCGGGCGCTGCCTCCACCAACACCGGCGGCGTGAAGTAGCGCGCGTAACCGGCATGGAATGATGTGTATTCGAATGGCTTGTAGGTGAAACCTATGCGCGGGCTCAGCTGATTGGCATTGACGTATTGCCACATCTGGTCGAAGCGCAGGCCGCCATTGACGGTGAAGTTGTTGGTGACCTTCCACTCGTCCTGAGCGTAGACGCCGGCGAGCCAGCCGAGCTTGGCGACGTTGTCGACGATGGTCTCGGGCGCGTCGATTGCCACGCCCGCCGGGGCCGGTTCGACCAGCGATGAATTGCCGACAAAGGTCTGCTCACCGCTGACGGTGAAGCCGGCGCGGATCGTATGCGCCGGATTGATCTGATAGGAGCCGTCGCCCTGCATGCCGTTGGTATAGGACGTGCGCAGTATGTCCGAAGCTACGCCGTTGATGAGCAGATCGCCGATAGGGTCCGGGGTGTAATGCAACTCGTTGTAGCGGGTGAAATAGGACAGTTGGCCGTCGAAGCCGTTCTGCGATTTCTGCAGCGCCAGCACGCCGTACTGGGTAAATTCGGTCTGGTTCTCGTTCAACTGCGCCGAATTGAAATTGGTGACGCCGAACGCGCTGGTCACCGGAGGATTGCCATTCAACCCCACCGGCTGGCCGGGCACGTTGGGAATCTGGAACGTGCTGTAGGAGGTTCCTGCGATCAGGCTCAACCGCATCGTCGGATCGATGAACGTCGACATATAGGCGAAGCCCTTCTCCTGCTGCGAGAAATCATGGATCGGGCTGTACGAGGCTGTCGAATTCTCGATGCCTTCGTTGGTCTGCAGATAACGCCCGGTGAAAAAATACTGGACGCCGGCAAAGCAATCGGCACCGGGCAATGTGCGCGTTCCGGGCGCAGGTGCGGCCGTCGGACAATTGCTGCCAAACGTGCCGCCGTAGTAGAAATACGGCGTGATCGTTCCCTGACTGCCGCCGTAAACGCCGACGGTACCGCTATTGTTGAAAATGTCGGCCCGGGTGGTGATATCGACGAGACCCACCGTGCGCATCCCGAATTCGGCCGGCAGCGCGCCGGTGATCAAGGCGATGCTGCCGATATAGTTGGCATCGAAAATACTGCCGAAGCCGGTGACGCCGTCGGGCAGCATGACGCCGTTGAAGCGGAATTGCACGTTGGCGTGATCGTTGCGCACGTGGAGTAGGCCGCTGGCGGCGGAATTTTGCGAGACCCCGGGCGCTTGCAGCAAAATCTTCTCGGCCGTTTGATTCGTGCCGCCCGGAAGCGCGTCGATGGTAGCGTTGCTGATCGTGTCGGATGTCGTGCCGATGGTCGTGTAGAGATTGCTGCGCCCCTGATCGAAAGCGTCGGCTTTGGCGTTGAGCTGCTCGGCCGGCGTGACCGGCGCCGCCGCGGGCGGTGTGGCGCGGACGTGCTGGGGACGTGGTTTCGGCTTTTGCTTCGGCGCCGTGACGACGACCTGGGGAAGCTGCGTTTGCGCGCTTGCGACTTCGCCGAGCCCGAACAACGCGAGCAGCGCTGAGCCGCCCAGGAAAAGCCCGCGACACGCGCAGTGAACATAAATGGACATGACGCTCCGCCTTGAATGCTGCAGGGAATGAACCAAACACCCGATTACTGGCGGTCGTGCTGTCGCGACGCGATGAACGTTAAGAAGATGCCGCGTTCAATCCTGCGCGCATCGCCGGCGTGTAAGCGCGGCAGGACGCAAGATCAGCAACGACCTTGAAATCAGGCCAGCGGAGGAGCGCGCGACTGAAATGGCGCCCGGCGCGGCGCGATCAAATCGACTACGGCGTAATCAAAATGTTCGACGGGTCGAGAAGCAACAGGCACCTGCAGTTCCGGCGCCTGCGGCACGAACGAGTTCGACGCCAGATAAATCGTGGCGCAAACGGCACAATAGTCGTCGCGGTCGTCGCCGGGCTGCGCAGGAAGCTGCGGCGCCTGCGCGCTCGAGGCGGCGACCGTCGTCCCCCGAAGGACGCCATGCACGCCCTCGAGATGGACGTGGCCGAATGACAGGACGAGTTGGAGCGCCAGCGCGGCCAGCCCCAGGCTTCCGCAAAACCGCCTCATGGTGCGAACCCAGCGCATCAGGCGAGATCAACTCCCCGTAGCCGCGACAGGACGGCGGACACCCGGCCAGTAAAATTGTAACTGCGTAACGACTGTCGACGCAAGGGGTAGCCGCCAGCCGCACAGCCTTGGCGTTCTGACATAGACAGCTCATTGCCTCTGCGGCTAAAGCAGGCAGGCTTTGACTGCGGTCTTCGGCCTGCGTTTTGTTCGCAACGCCGCGTCAAACGACAGGGAACGTGAATGACTATTGAGCTCGATGGTCCGCGACTCGCACCGCGCTCCGGCACCGCGCAACAGCTGGTCGTGTTCCTCCATGGCTTCGGCGCCGACGGCAACGATCTGATCGAGATCGGCCGCGCCTGGCAGACGCTGCTGCCGCAGGCGGCATTCGTGTCGCCGCATGCGCCGGAGCCGTGCGAACTGGCGCCGGTCGGGCGGCAGTGGTTCGCGCTCACCTTCCGCGATCCGAACGAGCGCTGGGTCGGCGTCAACCATGCGGCGCCGGTGCTGGAGCGCTTCATCGATGCCGAGCTCGCTCGCCATCGTTTGCCGCCCTCGGCACTTGCGCTCGTCGGCTTCAGCCAGGGGACCATGATGGCGCTGCATGTGGGGTTGCGCCGGGCGGTGCCGCCGGCGGCGATCGTCGGATATTCGGGCCTCCTGGTGCTGCCGCCCAATGCCGGCCCGGAATCCGTCGCCCCCGAGATCAAATCGCGTCCGCCAGTGCTCTTGGTTCACGGCGATCAGGACGAGCTCATTCCGGCGCAGGCGCTGTTTGCCGCGACACAAGGCCTCGCGGCGCTCGGCGTGCCGGTCCAATGGCATTTGTCGACGGGCATCGGCCACGGCATCGATCCCGACGGGCTGCGCCATGGCGGCGAGTTCTTGGCGCGGAATTTCGCGGGCAATCGCTGATCGTCCGTAACCCCCGGGGCGGGCTTCACAATCCTGTCACGCCTTAATATAAACTAGCTGCCGACGCCGCAGTGCGGCATGTTGAGTTGCGGTAGGAACGTTGCCTTGAACGCTCACGTATCGCCATCAGGCTTTCCGGCGCTGGTTCTGAATGCGGATTTTCGTCCGCTGAGCTACTACCCGCTGTCGCTGTGGTCGTGGCAGGACGCCATCAAGGCGGTGTTTCTCGAACGAGTGAACATCGTCGCCAATTACGACCGCGCCGTTCACAGCCCCAGCTTGGAGATGAAGCTGCCGAGCGTGGTGTCGCTGAAGACCTATGTGAAGCCTTCGACCCATCCGGCCTTCACGCGGTTCAACGTGTTCCTGCGCGACCGGTTCTGCTGCCAGTATTGCGGTACGCGGGACGACCTAACCTTCGATCATCTATTGCCGCGTTCGCGCGGCGGGCACACCACCTGGATCAACGTTATCGCTGCCTGCTCGCCCTGCAATCTCAAGAAGGGCAACTTGACGCCGGACGAAGCCGACATGTTTCCGTCGCAACGGCCGTTCCAACCGACGGTGCAGCACCTGCACCGCAACGGCCGGCTGTTCCCGCCAAATTACTTGCACGAAAGCTGGCTCGATTATCTCTACTGGGACACCGAACTCGATCCGTGAGCGCTTCGCAAACGGAAGCTGATTTTGTCGTCACCGCGTCACCAGGCGCGTTCCATGCGTTCCAGGGTTGTCTCGCTTCCATCGTCGGGCCTACATGCGCCGTAGCTCTCCGGCGCCATGCGCCGTTGCCTGACTGACAGCGCGGAGCAAGTGGTGTGATGGGCAGCCTGGTCCTGCTCGATCTCCTCGGTGGCGTGGCACTGCTGCTGTGGGGCCTGCATATGGTCCTCAGCGGCGTGTTGCGCGCGTTCGGCCCCGACCTCCGGCGTTTCCTCGGCAAGGCACTAAGCAACCGCTTCACGGCGTTCGGTGCCGGGGTCGCCTTGACGGCCCTGTTGCAGAGTAGCACCGCAACCGGCCTCATGACCACGTCGTTGGTGGCCGACGGCGCGGTCAGTCTCGTGCCCGCATTGGCCATCATGCTCGGGGCCAATGTCGGCACGACGCTGATCGTGCAGGTGCTTTCCTTCGACATCTCGGCCGTAGCGCCAGTCCTGCTGGTCATCGGGTTCGTCACCTTCCGTGCCGGCGGGCAAAGTCTCACCCGCGCGCTCGGACGCATCGCCATCGGCCTCGGGTTAATGCTGCTGGCGCTGCACATTCTGGTCGACACGCTCGCGCCGGCCGAGCAGGCGCCGGCGGCGCGCGTCGTCTTCAGTTCGATGACCCACGATCCTGTATTGTGTATCGTGATTGCGGCGGCGCTGACCTGGGCCGCCCATTCCAGCGTCGCCATAGTGCTGCTGGTGATGTCGCTTGCCTATTCGCATTTCATCACCGGCGAGGCCGCACTTGCCTTGGTACTGGGCGCCAATCTTGGCAGCGCTATCAATCCTCTGATCGAAGGCGGAATCCGCGGCGATCCCGCGAGCCGGCGCTTGCCGTTGGGCAATCTGCTCAATCGCGTGGTCGGCATCCTGCTGGTGCTGCCGTTTCTGCGGCCACTGGCGCACGAATTGACCCTGTTGCAACCCGACGCGGCGAAGATGACGGCCGAGTTCCACATGCTGTTCAACGTGGCGCTGGCTGCTCTTTTCATTGCCCCGCTTAACTCCGTCGCTGCACTACTCGTGCGTGTCCTACCCGAACGCACGCGACCTGCGGATCCCTCGGTCCCGCGCTATCTGGACGAAAGCGCGTTGGAGACGCCCTCCCTCGCGCTCGCCAACGCCGCGCGCGAGACGCTGCGCATGGGCGACACCGTCGAGGTCATGCTGCGTCAGGTCATGGCGGCGATCATGACCAACGACCGCAAGCTCGTTGGCGAGGTGTCGCGGATGGATAATGTCGTCGACCGCCTCACCGAAGCGATCAAGCTTTATCTCACCAGGCTGACGCGCGGCAGCCTCGACGAGCGCGAAGGCCGCCGCGCCATGGAGATCGTCTCCTTCACCATCAATCTCGAGCATATCGCCGACATCATCGACAAGAATCTGTGCGAACTCGCCGCCAAGAAGATCAAGCGGCACTACCAATTCTCCGCCGAAGGCGCGGCGGAACTGACCGCCTTCCATAAGCGGGTCTGCGAAAACCTCCAGGCCGCCTTCGGCATCTTTATGACCGGTGACGTGGAAGCCGCCCGCCGGCTGCTGCGCGAAAAGGCTGCGCTGCGCAAAGCCGAGCTCGAGGCCGCCGATCGCCACTTCGAGCGGCTGCGCGAAGGCCGTCCGGAGAGTCTCGAGACGACGTCATTGCATCTCGACATCCTCAGTGATCTGAAGCGGATCAACTCGCATATCTGCTCGGTGGTCTATGCGGTGCTCGAAGCCGCCGGCGAATTGCCGGCCCTCGAGCCCACATCGAGTGAAGCGGCGGCGGAGGCGCTGGTTTATCAGCCCAAGCTGCCGTGATCTGGACTGTTACGCCGCGTGTTCTTTCGCCGCGCCGGCGAAGGCAGGCGCCACCTCGGCCATAAAACGCGCCATCTCGTCCTTGACCTGCGCGTGCGGCTTTAAGCCGACATTGAAGTAGAGGATCACCTCGGCGAAGCCGGCGGCCTCGACTTTCTTCAAGGTATCAATGATGCGCGCTGGCGAGCCGAGCAGCACCGAGTTCTCGGTCAGATCCTCCGGCTTGACCTTGTGCAGCCGCTCGACCATGTCGATGAAATAGCGGTAGCTCGGCGGCGCCGTCTTCGGGTCGCTGGGAAAGGCCGGAATCACGCACTCTTTGTAATAGCGGATCTGGCGGCCGCGCTGCGCATCTTCCTGCGTCTTGTTGTCGGCAAAGTGGGTGAAGTAGCTGCACATCAGCCGCCCGGGCTTCCTGCCGTGGCGCGCGCAGCTTTCGTGATAGAGGTCGGCCACTTGCTTGAGCCCGCCATAGCTCATCGCGGCGGCGAATGGCGCCACGATCAAACCGCAGCCCAATCGCGCCGCAAGCTCGATCGAAGGCTTGGAAAACGATCCGACATAGGTTGGAATCGGCCGCTGCACCGGCTTCGGCGTGATGCGCACGTCGTCGAATGAATAATACTTGCCGTGATGGGAAATGCGGCCGTCCGCCCGCCAAAGCTCGCGCACCAGCTCGAGGCCTTCTTCGAAGATTTCCTGGTTGTCGGCAAACGAGACATGGAACGGCAGATATTCGCGCTGGTCGTAGCCGCGTCCGGCGGCGAAATCGACCCGGCCGCCGGACAGAAGATCGAGCGTCGCCCACTGTTCGGCGACGCGAATGGGATGATGCAGCGGCAGCACGGTCACCGCCGGGGCGAGCCGGATGCGGGTGGTGTTGGCGGCGACGTAGGCAAGCACGATATCCGGGCAGGACAAGACGCCGAGCGAGTTGAAATGGTGCTCGCCGATCCACGCCGAATGCATCCCGAGCTTATCGGCCAGAAGCGCCTCGGCGGTGATATCGGCCACGAACTGATTCGAGGAGCGCGTGTTGTTTTCGTAGTGATTATCGCTCAGCGTGAAATAGCCAAACTCCATCTCGCCCTCCCTGCCGCACCTTCTAGAGCATCGCTTCAGTAAGACCGAACTCGCTTGACCGCGCAACAGCCGAACGAGCGGGCCTCGCCCAGCGCGACATGGGCATTGGAACCTCGATGGCAGCGCAGGTCTCGAATAGTGCTCTGTTGCGAGAGCGGTTTTCTTCGCCTAGACGGTAGCCTACCTTTGCCGGCAGGGCACGACGCTGTCGTACAATGAGAAGTCTTCGTAAGGGGGGATGATGGCTGACCTGCCGGAAATCCAGATTTCGCGTTTGCTCGACGAGCGCGGATTAAGTCCATTCCAGATCAAGCTGCTCATATGGACGGTCCTGATCGGGATCATTGACGGCTATGATATCGGCGCCATCGCTTTTGCCGCGCCGCATCTCGTTGCCGATTGGGGCATCCCACGGCACGCGCTCGGACCGGTGCTCACCGCCAGCAACATTGGCGTCTTATTCGGCTCCCAGCTCATGGGATGGATCGGCGACCGTTATGGTCGCAAGACCGCGCTGATCGCCTCAAACCTGCTGTTCGGCGCGCTGACCTTCGCGGCGGCATATTCGACCGATCTCACGCAATTGTTCTGGCTGCGGTTTTTTGCCGGCTTCGGTATCGGCGGCGTCATTCCCAACCTAGTGGCGATCAACGCCGAATCGGCGCCCCGACGATTGCGTGCGACGCTGGCAATCGTGGCCGTCGGCTTTGTCCCTATGGGGGGCGCTTTTGCCGGCTTGATCAGCGCAACGCTGGTCCCGCACTATGGCTGGCCGGTTCTGTTTCATGTCGGCGGCGTCGTCCCTGTCGTCACCGCGCTCGCGGCGATCATCGGGCTTCCCGAATTGATCAAATACATGGCGCTGCACGAAAGTCAGCGGCAGAGGATGGAGCAACTGATCGCGACGATTCGTCCCGATATTAAGGTGCCCGCGAACGCACGATTCGTCATCGAGGACGAGCAGCAAGCTCCGTCTTCCAATCCAGTTTATCTGTTCCGCAACGGAATGTGGTTGATTACGCCGCTGGTCTGGCTGCTCTTCTCGCTTAACCTGATGGGTTTTTTCTTCCTGATCAGCTGGACACCAACGCTGATGGCGGCCGCGAAGTTGCCGCAGGAGACCGCTGCGCTCGCCGGAGCGGCGCTCCAGGTCGGCGGCACGGTCGGCTCGCTGACCTTGTGCTGGTGGCTGCAGCGGTATCGCTTCTTCGCTATTGCCATCCTGTTCGCGCTCGCTGTGCCCGTCGTTGCCTCAATCGGCTATGCGGGATTGACCTCGGCGGCCGCCTTGCTGACCGCGACCTTCTTCGGCGGCTTCCTGGTGCTCGGCATCCAGTCGGGAATCAATGTCGCCGGCGCGCTGATCTATCCGACCTCGCTGCGCGCCAACGGCTCGGGTTGGGAGCTGGGCCTTGGTCGTCTGGGATCGATTATCGGTCCGCTCCTCGGCGCGATGTTCGTCGGTCTCTCCGTGGAAAGGCTGTACGTATGGTCGGCGCTGCCCTTCGCCGCCGGCGCCATCGTCTGCTTCATCGTGCATGTGCTCAACACGGCGCGGCTTAACGCGCATCCGGAGCTCAAACAGGCGCAGTAGCTGCCCTAACTGTCCGGTGTTGCTCCTTGTTGAAGCGCTTCGCGGATGCCGTTGCATTCAGGTTCGCTGCGTACGCAACTGACGAATTGCTGAACTGTAACTGCGAAGTTAGCGCTGGCGTTGTTTGTCCGCCGGCGCCTTTTTTTGGTTTTTGCTCCAGCAAAATCATGAATCAAAGTGGCTTTGGGCTCGCCCAACGGATTTAGCACCTGCGAACAATTCCTCGCCCAATGATGACGCGGCGCCCGAGGCGGAAGCCCAATCGGAGATAAATTTCGAGGATGGTGCCCGTGGAGGGAATCGAACCCCCACTCCTTGCGGAACACGATTTTAAGTCGTGCGCGTCTACCAGTTCCGCCACACGGGCCTAGAGCGTATCTATATCGTCGGCTCTCTTTCTCGGCAATTGCGCCAAGCCAAGGATCGGTCTTGCATCCACCCTTACAATTGGCAAATTGCTGCGGCTTGTCCGCGTCACGGCGAGAGAGCGCGAAGACAAAGAGATGGGCATGAAGGCGACTTGGAGCGATCAACTTCGCCGCGAGCCAGCCACCGGCGCGGCGCTCGCAATCTTCGTGCTCAGCACCGCGACCCTTCTCGGCGCCTGGTATTTCGAAGTCGTGCTGAAGCTGCCGCCCTGCCCGCTCTGTCTCGAGCAGCGGCTGCCCTATCACATCGTCATTCCGCTCTCCCTGCTGCTGGCGATCGCGGCGCTGGTGCGCGCGCCGCGGAAGCTCATTGCCGTCGGTTTCCTTGCGATCCTCGCCGCGATGCTGTGCGGCGCCGCGCTCGCCGCCTATCACGCCGGCGTCGAATGGCGCTGGTGGCCCGGCCCCGCCGATTGCTCGGGCCCAATCTCCGACTTCAGCGCCAAGGGGCCGCTGCTTAATCAATTGCAGTCGGTCCATCTCGTGCGTTGCGATGAGGCGGCGTGGCGCCTCTTCGGCCTTTCGCTCGCCGGCTACAATGTCCTCATCTCGCTCGTGCTCGCGGCGATCGCGGCCTTCGGTCTGTCGTCGCGCAAACGCGCTAACTAGATTGGAATTTTAGTAGTTTCTTCTTTCGGGATTCTCGCCGCTTCGGACGTTCGTGAGCTTCCGAACCTCTGGTGCGGGCGTCGCGGTTCGAGTAGGCTCTCTTCGCGGCTTTGACATGAATTCTGCCTAGCGTGATCGCGTGATCACTCTGCGTATGGAGGACGATCATGGGTTTGTTGGATAATTTGGGCCTTGGCGACGTACTCAAGGGCGCATTAGGCCAGGTTGAAGCGGCAGCCGTGCCGGCCTTGATCAACGGCGTGCTGGCGAAAACGCAGTATCACGATCTCAACGGGCTCGTTGCCGCCCTGCAGCAGGGTGGCCTCAACGCCCAGGTTCAATCATGGCTCGGCCCCGGCGCCAATCTTCCCGTGACCGAAGACCAGTTGAAGGCGGTACTCGGAAACTCTCAGGTTCAGGAATTCGCCCGCCATCTCGGACTGCCGGTCGACCAGACGCTTCAGATGCTGGCAAAATTCCTGCCCGAGATCATCGACAAGGCATCGCCGAACGGAACGCTGAAGCCGACGTGATGGATGGCCTTGGTGAATGCCGTTTTCGGCGTTAAGCCGCTCGGACACTTTGAGCGGCTCAGACTAGGGAGAGAAAAATGAAGACGATCGCACTTGTTCTGACGGCGCTTTGTTGCGTCGCCACCGCTGCAATGGCGGACGATAGCTGCAAGGTGCAGGCGGCCGGCAAGAACCTGCACGGCGCCGCTTTGACAAGCTTCGCCAAGAAATGCTGCAACGACCAGGCCGCCGCGCAGAATTTGCACGGTGCGGCACAGACGAGCTTCACCAAGAAGTGCATGTCGGACGCCACCGGCAGCTAAGAGAACTTCATTGAAGTTACCCAAGAATTGGAGCCGAGCCATGCTTGCACGTCACATTACCGTCTGCTTAGCCATGCTTGTTGGTGCCACCGCGTTAGAGGCCACTTCGGCTCACGCGCTGACGATGCAGGAGTGCAGCGCCAAGTACAAAGCCGCGAAAGCGGCCGGCACTCTCAACGGCATGAAATGGAACGATTTCCGTAAATCGCAGTGCGGAGCCGAGGCGGCCCCCCCAGCCCCGCCGGCAGCCGAAACAAAGCCCGCGGCGCCACCGCCCGCGCCGGCGGCCGAGACAAAGCCGATGCTGCCGCCTCCACCGGCGGCGACGACAACCACGCCGGGGGCGAAGCCGATGTCACCCGGACGGGAGGCCATGATTGCGCGCGAGCGCGCCTGCGGCAAGGAATGGAAGGCCGACAAGGCCGCCGGAAAGATCCCGGTGGGAATGAAATGGCCGCAATACTGGAGCGCATGCGACAAGCGCAAAAAGGCCGAAGGAATGTGAGGGGCCGCCGACGCCAATAGCGCGCGGAAGTCGGCTCTCCTTTGTGTCCTTTGGGCTTCGGCGCGGTAGCCTTCGCTCTTCTGACAAGCGAAGGCTGGTGGGCGGTGCAGGGATCGAACCTGCGACCCCATCCATGTCAAGGATGTGCTCTCCCGCTGAGCTAACCGCCCTGCCAGAAGCTTCCGTTTAGCGTTCGCCCGTTGATCGGGTCAAGGCCAGTTTTAGCCGCTAAAAGTTCACGCGATCGGCACCTTTGAGCCCGAGCAGCGCGCGGGCTTCGGTCGGGGTGGCGATCTCATAGCCGAGCTCCTCGACGATGCGGCGGATTTTCGCCACCTGCTCGGCATTGCTGGCGGCAAGCTTGCCCGGCCCGATATAGAGCGAATCCTCAAGGCCGACGCGCACATTGCCGCCTAGCATCGCAGCGTTGGTGCAAAAATTCATCTGGTGACGTCCGCCGGCGAGCACCGACCACAGATAATCCTTGCCGAACAATTTGTCGGCGGTGCGCTTCATGAAGACGAGATTGTCGAGATCGGCGCCGATGCCGCCGAGAATGCCGAAGATGAGCTGCAAAAAGACCGGCGGCTTGAACAGGCCGCGGTCGATGCAATGGGCAAGGTTGTAGAGATGGCCGGTGTCGTAGCACTCGTGCTCGAATTTCACGCCGTGGCCCTCACCAAGCGCCTTGTAGATCTTTTCGATGTCGCGAAACGTGTTGGGGAAGATGTAAGCGTCTGAATTGAGGAGATAGCCTTCCTCCCAGTCGTATTTCCAGGTCTTGTAGCGCCGCGCCATGGGATAGAGCGCGAAGTTCATCGATCCCATATTGAGCGAGCACATTTCCGGCGAGAGTTTAAGCGCCGCGGACATGCGCTGCTCCACCGTCATGGTTACGGCGCCGCCGGTGGTGATGTTGACCACCGCGTCGCAGGCTTGCTTGATGCGCGGCAGGAATTGCAGGAAAATGTTCGGGTCCGGCGACGGCCGCCCATCCTTCGGATCGCGCGCGTGCAGATGCAGGATCGCCGCGCCGGCCTTGGCCGCGTCGATCGCCTGCGTCGCGATCTGATCGGGCGTGATCGGCAGCGCCTCCGACATTGTCGGCGTGTGGATCGAGCCGGTGATGGCGCAGCTGATCACGATTTTGTTGGCCATTGTTCGTTTCTCCCCTTCTCAGCGCACATTGGCCGGGCGGCCGGCCTTTCCTCGCCGGGCGCCACGATCGAGAAGCGTGATGCCGGGGGTTCGAGTAAAAAAGCCCGCCGATCGAAGCGCTCAACGATAAGCCCGCAGATATCACGCTGGCCGGGTAGGTACCCTCCCGGCGCCAAGGTCCTTCTGCAGCCAATCGCGAAAACGGTCAAATTCCGCCAACACGACGACCAGTGTGCATATTAAGTTCAAAATTTCGCCCCTCGCCCTGATCTATGCTGGCATGCTGGAAGCGCAGAGGGCCAACGGCTGGCGGCTAGCGGAACCGCAAATCTATTGAGTATGTTAATCGCGACATAAGGCGACTGTCGCCCGATGGGCCAACGATTGAGCGGAGAGCGGGATGCGAACAAGAGCTTTGGTTGCGGCCGTGCTCCTGTCGCTCATCGGCGCCAGCCACGCGCCGGCGGCGGAGCAGACGGCAGTGGGCCTTTGGCAGGCGACCGATGAAAACGGCCAGCCCAACGGCTGGTTTCTCATCGCCGATCGCGGCGGCGGCATCTATACCGGAACAATCGTGAGAATGTACATGAAGCCGGGCGAAGACCCGAACGTCGTTTGCGATCAATGCAGCGATGACCGGCGCGGCCAGCCCTGGCTCGGACTCGAGATCATCCGCGGCATGAAGCGAGACGGCATGAAATATGAGGATGGAACCATTCTCGATCCTCGCCATGGCAGCATCTACAAGGCGAAGATGACGCTCACGCCGGACGGCCAGACGCTTGTGGTCCGCGGCTATCTCGGCATCTCGCTGTTTGGCCAAGACCGGACTTGGACGCGTTTGCCGGATACGGCATTCAACGAGATCGATCCGCGCTTTAATCCGAACCCGCCGCCGCTACCGCCCCCGACGCGCAAGTCTCAAGTTGCGCCGAAGCCGACGAATTCCGCGGCGGCGCAGAAGCCGGCGAATTCCGCCGAGCGTTAGCGCCGCGGCTTATTTAGCGCGATTCAATCCGAGACGGCGGCCAGGCTTTTGCGCTTGGCATGCTGCTGCAGGCTCTCCTCGCGCGGCTTGCCCATCAGCACCGGCTGAAAAAACGCCGCCGCGGTCATCGTCGTCAACAGCGAGATGGCGAGAAGCTTGCCCATACTCGATGTCCCGGGATCGCTGGAAAAATACAAACTCCCGAACGCGGTCGCGGTCGTGCAGGCACTGAACGTCACCGCCCGCGTGAGCACCGATTGCAATAATTTGGTCTGCCCCTCGCGCCACGCCATGATGTAATAAATCTTGAACGCCACGCCGACGCCGAGCAGCAGCGGCAGCGCGATGATGTTGGCGAAGTTGAGCGGCATATCGATCGCCACGCAGATTTCCAGCGTGACCACGCCGGCCACGAGCAGCGGGATGAGCGTCAGCAACACATCGCCCAGCCGCCGCAATGTGATCCACAGCAGGACCGCGATCGATAACAGCGCCCAGGCGCCAGCCTCGAGAAAGGCCTTGATGATGGTGCGGCGCGCCTCGAGAATCGAAATCGGACCTTCGGTGGCTTTCGGCTCCACATTCTGAACGTCATGCGCGAAGGTCCGCAACGTCGCATTGTCGTTGGCGTTGCCGCTCGGGGCGACCTCAAGCCGTGCCTGACCATCCGGCGTAATCCACTGCGCGACGAGGTCGGGCGGGAGATTGTCGCGGGTCACCTCGTGCGCCTGAAGCAGGGTGCGCAGATCGCCGAGCGCGATTTTCAGTGGCTGCACGAACGCCACCTCGGCCCGTTGCCGCGCTGCCGGATCTGCCTTGGCAAGCTCGGTCATGGCCTCAGCCAGGCGTTTGGCCGCGTCCGCGCCAGCACCCGGGAATTTTCCGGCTAGGCGGTTCAGCGCATCGATCGTTGACTTGAACAGGGCCAGGTTTTCCGCGTCTGTCGGCGCTGGGCTTACGCTGGGCGGAGAAAGCGCCGGTTCGAGCGCCTTGGCGGCGGCCTGGATCATCGGCAGCTTCTGCTCCTGTTGATCCGGAATGAAGGTCGAAAGCGTCGTGACGCGCGCAACTTGCGGCAGCGCCTTGAGCTTGACGGCTACCTGGTCTGCTTCCGCCAGTGTCGGCTCGAGCACCTCGATATTGTTGGAGCCGCCCGCCTCCTCCTTCTCGAGCTGCAGGTAGGTAGCGACCGATTCGACCTTGGGATTGCGCAGGTTCATCGGGTTGAAATCAAATCGCAGCCACATCAGCGACGGCGATGCTCCCAAAATCAGCAGTGCGGTCACGATCAGGATCAGTACGCGATGACGCTCGAGGAAATCATCGACCGGCGCAAGAAATGCGTAGCCAAGCGGGTTTGGTTCGCTCCGCGGCTTGAGCCGGCCAAGCAGCGCCGGCAGCAAGGTAATGCTAGTAACAAAGGCGATCAGCATGCCAAGCCCGGCGATCAAACCGAGTTCGGAGAGGCCCTTATAGGCCGTCGGTAGAAACGAGAGAAAGCCCGCCGCGGTGGCGAACGCCGCGAGAGTCAACGGCGCGCCGGCGCGCCGACCGGCATGGAGCAACGCCTCGTGCAGACCGTCGACTTCGTGCCGCTCTGCCCGATACCGTACGCTGAACTGGATTCCGAAATCGACACCGAGGCCGACGAACAGCACGGCAAAATACACTGATATCAGGTTGAGCGTGCCAACAAGCAGCATGCCGAGCGCCGCGGTGATGGAAAGTCCGACGAATAAGCTCACGAACACGGCGAAAATGATTCGCCACCAGCGCAGGGCCAGCCACAGGATGAAGAGCACGACGGCGATGGTCAGTACCGCGTTGAGCACCGCATTCTCTTTGATGGTGGCAAATTCGTCGTCGTTCATCGGCACCGGACCGGTCAGGCGCAAGCGTGCCTGATAAGTGGAGCCCAGGTTGAGGTCCGCCGCGGTAGCCCGGATGGCGTCACTTGCCTTCAGCCCGGGCTCCAGCTCCGAATAATCGAGTACTGCCTGGATTTTGAGGAAGCGCAGCAGATCGCTGTGTTTCGGCTCATGGCCCTGGACCAGCGCCTGCCAGGAAAAGCTCGCCGGCTTATTCGCACTGACCTGATCGAGCGTATTGGCCGCGAGCGTGAACGTCCAACGCATGTCGTCAAGCTTGATCTTGCCGCCCTGCACGCCGAGGAGGCCGTACTGTAAGGCGCGGATAACGCCGCGGAGGCTCGGGTCGGATGCCAACTCTTGTATAAGTCGCTGTGCCTGCGACAGCATGCTCATTTGCGGGCCGAGCTGCTCGGTGGTCTCGAACAACAGTCCGTTCTGGGCAAAGAAGGCACCGCCCTGAATATCCTCGACCGAGCGGAAGAAATTCTTTTGCTGCGATAGCCGCGCCGCCAAAGTACGGGCGGCATCTTCGACAAGTTCAGGCGTCGGCGCGTCGATGACAGCGATGATCGTGTCGAATTGCGGGAAGGCCCTCTCAAAGGCCAATTCCCGCTGCCGTCCGGCACTGTTGCTGGAAATCAGCTGGTTGATATCCGTCGTCATGGAAAAATGCGTGACGGCGTACCAGCCCGAAACGACCGCAAGCGCCAGCGCCACGGCGATAACCCACCGGGGGTAATGAATGCACAGGGCAATCGTGCGGACGACAAAAGCGGTGAGCGTTTTCATGGAGCTATAATGGGGATAAACCGGCGTTTGAGGCGTTAACAGAACGGCAAAACGGAGGCACGACAGTTTGACTTGGCCACATCTGCGGCCGGCTCCGCTACATATGCGACTGGCCCCGCCGCGCAACCAGGCGCCGCGGTGTTCGGGTCATTCATGGACGGGCCACCGGCGGCCCTAGATGCCCCGAAATCCTGCAAAAGTGAAATCGTGGATATTTTCCTATTTTTTCGCTGCCGGGGCCTAGACGGCGCCAGGTTGCGGGAATGCCCTGTTACCGGGCATAGTGCCTTGGACAGAAGGTGCGTTTCCCCTCAATGGTACCGTAAACGCGCCACTTTTGATCAAAGCCCGGCGGCGAGCGCGAAAATCGGGCTTGATTGTCACATCGTCGTGGCCAACTTGATTGTCACGGCGTTGTGGCCAAAGTATTGGATGTGGAACATGGCGGACGGCCTTTGTTGCGGCGCAACGCCGCAGTCTGGGGCCCGGCCCGGAGGTTATTGATGAAAGTCATCCTTGCTCAGCCCCGCGGTTTTTGCGCCGGCGTGGTCCGCGCCATCGAGATCGTCGAACGCGCGCTGCAAAAATACGGCCCGCCGGTCTACGTGCGTCACGAAATCGTGCACAACAAGCACGTAGTGGAGAGTTTGAAGGCCAAAGGCGCACATTTCGTTGAGGATCTTTCCGAGGTTCCTCCCCACGCGGTCACCATCTTCAGTGCCCATGGCGTCGCCAAAAGCGTCGAAGAAGAGGCGGCTTCACGCGAGCTGCCGGTGCTGAACGCGACCTGCCCGCTGGTCACCAAGGTACACAATCAGGGCAAGCGCTATGTAGCGCAGGGGCGGCGTCTCATTCTCATCGGCCATGCCGGGCATCCGGAGGTTGAGGGCACGATGGGCCAGATCTCCGAGCCGGTGACGCTGGTGCAAACCGAGAACGACGTCGCGTCTCTCGACATTCCGTCCGACACGCCGGTTGCCTATGTCACGCAAACGACACTGAGCGTCGACGATACGCGCGGTATCATCGCCGCGCTGCACCGCCGATTTACCGACATTGTCGGGCCCGAAACACGCGATATCTGCTACGCCACGCAGAACCGTCAGACGGCGGTCCGCGAACTCTCGACCCTTGTGGACGTTATTCTGGTGGTTGGCGCGAAGAACAGCTCCAATTCAAACCGCCTGCGCGAGATCGGCAACGAGGGTGGCACACCATGCTATCTCATTGCCGATGGCAGCGAGGTTGATCCGGAGTGGTTTAACGGGGCGCAAACGGTGGGCATTACGGCCGGAGCTTCGGCGCCTGAGGTGCTGGTCGAAGACGTTATCGACGCGTTGCGCCGGCTGGGTCCCGTCGAAGTTTCGGAACTGACAGGCCGGCAGGAAACCATCGAGTTTCGTTTACCGCCCGAATTAACGGACGGCAGGACGGCACAGCGGGCGGCCGCGAAGGTCTAGCGCGAGGCGGCCCTCCGGCATCCGGGTAAAGCGAAGAAGGGAACGATTGTGACCGTATCACTGCGACAGAAGGTGGCCGTCGGGGCGTACGTCATGCGGCAACGGCTTACTGGGCGTAAGCGCTACCCGCTCGTGCTCATGCTGGAGCCGCTGTTCCGCTGCAATCTCACTTGCTTCGGCTGCGGCAAAATCGATTACCCCGATGCGATCCTGAACAAGCGCCTGTCAGTGCAGGAGTGCCTCGACGCGGTCGACGAGTGCGGCGCGCCGATGGTCGCCATTCCCGGCGGGGAACCGCTGATCCACAAGGAGATCGGCGAGATCGTCAGCGGCATCGTGGCGCGCAAGAAGTTCGTCTCGCTGTGCACCAATGCGCTACTCCTGGAAAAGAAGCTGCACCTGTTCGAGCCATCGCCCTACCTGTTTTTCTCGGTGCATCTCGACGGCCTCAAGGAGCATCACGACAAGTCGGTGTGCATGGAGGGCGGCTTCGAGAAGGCAGTGTCCGCCATCAAGGCGGCGAAGGCCAAGGGTTTTACCGTCAACGTCAACTGCACGATCTATGACGGCCATCCGGCCGAGGATATCGCCAAGTTCCTCGACCTCACCGAAGAGCTCGGCGTCGGCGTCTCAATCTCGCCTGGTTACGCTTACGAGCGCGCGCCGGATCAGCAGCACTTCCTCAATCGGCGCAAGACCAAGGAACTGTTCCGCAAGGTCTTCGCGCTGGGTAAAGAGAAAAAGTGGAACATCACCCATTCGAGCATGTTCCTCGACTTCCTCGCCGGCAACCAGGAATTCCACTGCACCCCTTGGGGCATGCCGACGCGAAACATCTTCGGCTGGCAGAAGCCGTGCTATCTGCTCGGCGAGGGCTACGCCAAGACGTTTACCGAGTTGATGGAAACCACCGACTGGGATGCCTACGGCACCGGTCGGTATGAGAAGTGCGCCAACTGCATGGCGCATTGCGGCTACGAAGCGACCGCGACGGAAGCGATCATGCAGCATCCGCTCGAGGCGCTGGCAATCGCCTGGCGTGGCGTGAGAACCGAAGGGCCGATGGCGCCGGAAATCCCGATGGAGAACCAGCGGCCGGCGCAATACGTGTTCGACAGCAACGTGCAGTTGACGCTGTCGCAAATGCGAGCGAACGAAGCGCGCGAGAAGGCCGCCAAGGCAGCCAAGACTTCGGCAAGCGCGGCGTAGTTATCGCGTCATTCCGGACGCCGGCGAACCGGAATGACGGCTACATCCCGTAGGCCACCGCGCGCGTATTGCCGCGCTTGAGATTGCGGTAGCGCGCCATCGCCCACAGCGGGAAGAACTTCGCATAGCCGTGGTAGCGCAGATAGAACACGCGCGGGAAGCCGGTCGCGGTGTAGCGCGGTTCGTTCCAGAAGCCGTCCGCGCCTTGCGTGTCAGCAAGATATTTGATCCCGCGCGCGACAGCCGGATGATCGGTCTCCCCAGCCGCCATGAGGCCGAGAACCGCCCACGCCGTCTGTGATGCTGTGCTCGGCGCGAGCTCGTAGCCGCGATAGTCGAGCTTGTAGCTCGAACCGTCCTCGCCCCAGCCGCCGTCCTCGTTCTGGATGGCGATGAACCACTCGGCGGCTTTACGCATTTCCGGCGCGTGGCGATCGAGGCCGACAGCATTGAGCGCGCAAAGCACCGACCAGGTGCCGTAGATGTAGTTCATGCCCCAGCGGCCGTACCAGCTGCCGTCGGCGAGCTGAGTTTTGCGCAAATAATCGACGCCTCTCGCTACGGCTGCATTGCCCGTTATCGTCTCGCCGAACTGCGCCAGCATCGACAGGCAGCGTGCGGTAACGTCTTCCGTGGGCGGATCGAGCAGTGCACCGTGATCGGCGAACGGAATGTTGTTGAGGTAATAATATTCGTTGTCGGCATCGAAGGCGCCCCAGGCGCCGTTCTCGCTTTGCATGCCGACAATCCATTCGCGGGCGCGCGCCAGGCTCGCGTCATAGTCTTTCCGGCCGGACAAGCCCTGCACCCGGTCCATGGCCATGGCCACGACGGCGGTGTCGTCGACGTCGGGATAATGCGGGTTGGCGTATTGGAAAGCCCAGCCGCCGGGGCGAAGATCGGGCCGCCGCGCGATCCAGTCGCCGCGCACGTCGAGCACCTGCTGTGGGACGAGCCAGTCGAGGCCGCGCTCGACTTCGCCGACGACGCGCTCGCCGCCGACTTCCAGAAGCGCGTGGCAGGTGAGCCCGGTATCCCAAATCGGCGAGACGCAGGGCTGGCAATAGGCCTCCTGCTCATGCACGACGAGAAGCTTCTCGACCGATTTGCGGGCGATGGCGCGTTGCGGATGATTTTCCGGATAGCCGAGTACGGCGAACATCATCACGCTATTGGCCATGGCCGGGAAAATCGCACCGAGCCCATCCTCGCCATTCAATCGCTCGCTCACCCAGGCGACGGCGCGATCGATGGCGCGCTGCCGCGTGCCCGCGGGGAAGTACGGCTCCGTCGCGCGCAAGACATTGTCGACGCAGCGGAAGAACCAGAACCACGACGCCTTCTGCTGCGGCGCCTTCGGCGCCGGGCCCATGCTCTGCGGCGGTTCGAGGAACAGCTCATCGATGCGCACGCCCTTGGCGTTCCGCGCTTGCGGCTTCGTCGCCATCAATACCAACAAGGGAACGATGACGGTGCGGCTCCAATACGAGATCTTGTCGAGATGGAACGGAAACCATTTCGGCAAGAGCATGATCTCGACCGGCATCACCGGCAACGCCCGCCAGGGAATGAACCCGAACAGGGCCAGCATGATGCGCGTGAACACATTGGCGCGCGCGGCGCCGCCGCGGGCGAGCAAGGCCTCGCGCGCCCGGCGCATGTGATCGGCGTCGATGGAATCGCCGATCATCTTCAGCGCGAAATAGGCCTTGACTGTCGCGCTGACGTCGAGATCGCCGTCGCGAAATAGCGGCCAACCGCCGTGTTCGCCCTGGATGCGGCGCAGATAGACCGCGATCTTGGCTTCGAGCGCGGCATCGACCGGCTCGCCAAGATAGTGCCGCAGCAGCACATACTCGGCTGGAATGGTGGCGTCGGCCTCGAGCTCGAACACCCAGTGGCCGTCGGGGCGCTGGCAGGCGAGCAACGCTTGCGTCGCCTTTTGGATGTGCGGTTCGAGGGTTTCGTCGAGCGGAGGAGCAAGCATTGTTCGCTGAGCCGTTTGGATGGGCTGTTCGAGAGTCTCGTCGATCAGGATAATTTCGCGATTATGTCAGCGGCACGGTTGCCGGATCGGATCGCGCCTTCAATGGTAGCGGGCAGGCCGGTATCTGTCCAATCGCCGGCGAGAATGAGATTGGGCCATGCGGTACCGGGGCCCGGACGTTTGGCATCCTGCGCCGGCGTGGCGGCAAATGTGGCGCGCCGTTCGCGCACGATCTGCCAGGGCGGCAAATTTGCCGGCAGCCCGGTCACCCGCACGACCTCGCCCCAGATGGTTTTGGCAAGTTCTTCCCGCGGCGTGTCGATCAGCCGATCGCCGGCGCTGATGGTGACAGAAAGCCGGCCGGGAAAGGCGAAAATCCACTGCACCGTTCCGTTGAGTACCCCGAGGATGGGCGGTTGCTGCACCGGCGGTTCGATGCGGAAATGCGCATTAACGATGGCGCGGAACTCGGTCGGCCCTTTGAGACCTTGTACTAGGGACATCGCGATGTAAGGCGGCACCGCGAGGATCACCACATCCTCAGCGCCGAGCACAATCGTCTCGGTACCAAAATCCAGCGCCTCGATCCGCTCGGCGGCAAAGCGGATACCGCGGAGCTGATGCTGCATGCGCACCGCGGCGCCACGCTGCTGCAGAAAGGACAGCGCGGGCTCGATCAGCGTCGCGCCAAGCCCCTCACGCGCGATCAGCGGCCGGCAGGCACGGCCGCCGACGGCAAGCGTCTCGCGGACAATCGCTGCCGCAAGCCGGGCTGATCCTTGCGGAGGCTCGATATTGAGAGCGCCGACGAGCAGCGGCTCGACGAGCCGCTGGTAGAGCACGCCTTTGCAGGCAATGACCTCGCCGACGCTCTTGCCGGCCGGCGGCGACAATAGCCGCACCAAGGACAGATAATCGAGGACGCGCGTGCCCGGTACGCGCCGGCTCGGATCGAAGATCCAGAACGGCACCGGCCCGTCATTGAAGCGCAGCGTCCAGCGTTCGCCGCTAGCGAGGTCGACAAAGGAAAATTCCGCTTTTGCCGGACCGACCAGCCGATGCTCGGCGCCGATGCTGCGCAGATAGTCGAGCGCAGCGCGATTACCGGAAAGCAGAAGGTGATTGCCGTTGTCGATCGTCATCCCGACTGAAGCGTCATGATAAGAGCGACAGCGGCCGCCGGCGAATGCCGTGGCCTCGTGCACGACGACCGTTCTGCCGAGTGACGCAAGCCGCACGGCCGCGGCAAGGCCGGCAAGGCCGGCTCCGATGATGTGGACTGTCCCGCTCATCGCATCACAAGAGATTACGCAGCACGATGAAAATGAGCTTTGCGCGTGGCAGGCGGATCGGAGGACGCGGCGGCGCAAAACCGCGTGCGATCAACGCCTCGAGAATGGCGCGGTAGGCCTCGCCCATGATCCGCGGCGCGCGCACGACGCGGCGCGGATTTCGCGCCATGATCGCGCGGGCAGCAGCGAATTCGGTTTTCGCCAGTTCGACAATGACGCCGCAAGCCTCCGGCAGCATTGGATTTGCCAGCACCGTCGCGGGATCGGTGCTGATGATGCCGGCTTCGCGCAGCGCCTCCCGCGGCAAGTAGAGCCGGCCGAGGGAGGCATCCTCGTCCAGGTCGCGCAATATATTGGTGAGCTGCAGCGCACGGCCCAAGTGATGAGCAAGCGCAATACCGGCGTCGTGCTCCATTCCGAACACGCGCACCGACAGACGCCCGACCGCGCAGGCCACACGGTCGCAATAGAGATCGAGTGTCGCGCGGTCCGGGGCGCGGATGTCGGCGACGACATCCATCTCCATGCCGTCGATGATGGCGATAAAATCTTCGCGTTGCAGATCGAAAGCGCGCACGGCTTGAGCCAAACCGGCAAGCGCCGGTGGCGGTGCGCCACGATAGACCGCATCGATGTCCGATCGCCAACGGGCCAATTGGTCGCGCCGCACGTCGCGCGGCCCCGGATCGTCGGCGATGTCGTCGACGGCGCGACAGAACGAATAGATTTCGAACATCGCCTCGCGCTGCGCCCGCGGCAGAATGCGCATGCCCGTGTAAAACGAGCTGCGGGAGGCGCGCTCGGCCGCCGGGGTGGGCTTGGTCACTCACGCACCCCGCGGCTTCTGGGTCGTGGCGGTGGGCCGCCGACCTATTCGCCGGGTCGCACCGCCCAAGATGCCGATCATCGTCAAACCGGCGGCGCTTGGCACGGAAAGATGCACGCGATCGCTCAAGGGATCGCGCGTCATCAGCATGTGCGTCAGACGATGCGCCAGCCTGTTGATGACGGAGACTTCAAGGGACAGCCGCCAGTCGTTGATCAGGAGCGGAAAGACATCGCTCTCGCTCAGCAGCTGCTCCGTGCGCTCGGCAAGGCTGTGAAGTCCTGCGAGCAAGGCCGGCGATGCCCGCGGCTCGCCAATTGCTTCCACGCCGACCCCGTGGGCCGAAAGCGTATCAAGCGGAACATAGACCCGGTCGAGATTGCGATAGTCGTCCTTGCAATCCTGCAAATGATTGATGATCTGCAACGCCGCGCACAGCGCATCGTTGGCCGGCCAGCCGCTGCGGCTCTCACCGTGCACGTCGAGCACAAACCGGCCCACCGGCATCGCCGAATATTCGCAGTAGTGCAGGAGATCGTCCCAATCGCGATAGCGCAGCTTGGTCACATCGAGTTTGAAAGCGGTCAGCAGGTCTTGCGCATGCCGCGGCGAGAGGGCGCGCTCGGCCAGCGCACGGCGCAGCCGGACGGCCGCCATATCGTCGTCATTCTTGCCGATCAGTCCGCCTTCGAGCCGATCCAGCAGGGCAAGTTTCTCCTGCGGCGCGAGTGCGGCATGATCGGCGATATCGTCTGCCGTGCGCACGAAATTATAGAACGCCAGGATCACCGTCGCGGTGGCGCGGATGAATGAGGAAGGAGGCAACCGGGAAATTCTCATCCCGATGTCCCTTTCCCGACCGCCAATCCTTGCTATCCAAGTTTTCGGCGTCGCTCATGCACGTACCATTCATCGCAATTCCGAAACGTTCCCTTGAACATTGGCTTGCGCGCGGCCCTTCCACATGCCGCCGCGCCCGCGCGCATGCTGATAGGCGGAATCAACGGTGAACGCCATATAGCCCGCGGCAATGGCCGGCAACGCCACCCCCCATAGCGGCGACAGGCGATAGAAACGCAGCGTGGGCTGGAAGGCCAAAGCCATCAGCAACCATGCGCTCATTCCGAGAAGCCGTGCCATACCGCCGGCAAAGACAGCGAGTACGACGGGGGCAAGATAGGTCACCGCCAGACCAACGACGGTTCCCACCAACAGAAGCGGCGAATAGCGCAGTTGCGCGTACGCGCTGCGCGATACCATGCGCCGGATGTCACCCAGCGCCGGATAGGCGCGGATGCTGCATACCCGTTCCGTCAATCCGAGCCATATCGGCCCGTGTGCCTTTAACGCCTTTGCCAGTGCGCAGTCATCGATCAAGGCGCTGCGGATGGCGGCCATGCCGCCCGATCGGGCGAGCGCGTCGCCACGCACCAGCATGCAGCCGCCGGCCGCAGCGGCGGTGGCGCGACGCGGATCGTTCGCCCATGCGAACGGGTAAAGCATCTGGAAGAAGAAGATAAAGGCGGGGATGAACACGCGCTCGGCGAGGCTTTCACAGCGCAGCTTCGCCATCAGCGAAGTCAGACACGTAGCCGCCCGATTGCGCCCGGGCGACCAGGGACTTGAGCGCATCCGGTGGCGTAGACGATGTCGGCATCCGTGAGCAGCAGGTACGCCGGCGGCTGCGCCGCAGCTCTCGGCCGCCTCAACTCCTTGGTGCTGCGCCCACAACTTTCCCGTCCAACCCGACGGCAGCGCGCGCCCCGCCAGCACCGTGAGGCGCTCGGCGGCGCCAAGCGCTGCTGCCGCATCCCGCGCGACCTGGGCGGTGGCGTCGCGGCTCTGGTCGTCGACCAGGATCACCGCGAATTCGCCGCGCATAATCCTGCCGCAGCAGCGAAGCCACGGTCTCGCCCACGCATTCGGCCTCGTCGCGCGCCGGGATAATGGCGGTAATCGCCGGCCAAGGCCCCGCGCTGCGGGAATCTCGTCATCGCGCTCCCTGGCGAGCCAGAACATTCCGCGCCCGGCCAGGAGATAGAGCCAGATCACAAGCACCATTGACGCTATGAGGTCGTTGGTCACAGATAGTCCTTGGCCGGCTGACTGGGGGCTGCCATTCACCGGCATGCCGAAGCGGAATCGCCCGTGCCGTGGGCGGCGCTCCGCAATCCTGCAATTATAGGATCAGATAGGCACCGATGGGGACGCCGGAAGGCCGGGGCAACGAAACTATGAATACCGAAAACAGCCCTTTCCTCTCGCGGCTCGATGCCACGGCCAAGGACATCGACGAACTGCTCGATCGGCTGTTGTCGGCAACGCCGGCGGAAGGCGAGATCAGCCGGCCGCGCGCCTGGTCGAGGCGATGCGCTATGCAAGCCTCGGTGGCGGCAAGCGGTTCCGTCCCTTCCTGGTGGTGGAGTGTGCGGCCTTGTTCGAGGTTCCGCGGCCACAAGCGTTGATGGCCGGAGCGGCGCTCGAATGCGTGCATTGCTACTCGTTGGTCCATGACGACCTGCCGGCCATGGACAACGATGACTTGCGGCGCGGACAGCCGACCGCCCACAAGGCATTCGACGAGGCGACGGCGATCCTGGCAGGCGACGGGCTACTCACTTTCGCCTTCGATATCCTTTCCCGACGAGAGACGCATCCCGATCCGGCCGTGCGCATCGAACTTGTCAACGCGCTCGCCCGCGCGGCCGGGTCTCGGCGGCATGGTCGGCGGCCAGATGCTCGATCTCGCTGCCGAGGGCCGTTTCGCCGGCGGCGGTCCGCAGCGGCTCGGCGAGGACGAGGTGCGAATGTTGCAGGCGATGAAGACCGGCGCGCCTGCTGCGCTTTGCTTGCGAGGCCGGCGGCATGCTCGGATCGGCATTCGCCACAGCAGCGCCGAGCGCTCGAGCGCTATGGATCGGCCGTCGGCCAAGCCTTCCAAATCGCCGACGATCTTCTGGATCTCGAAGGCGATCCCGCGCTCGTGGGCAAATCAACCGGCAAGGATGCGGTCGCGGGCAAGGCAACCATGGTCAGCGTCCTCGGCGAGGTTGGAGCGAAGGCGCGATTGCGGCAGCTAGTCGCGGAGGCGGAGCAGGCGCTGGCGCCATTCGGCTCCGGCGCCGCAATCCTGGTCGAAGGGGCGAGGTTCGTTGCCGAGCGCCATGCTTAAGGCAGCATTGCCTTCTTTGTGAACCACATCTTTGTGATGCGAATCTTTTGTGATTCCCATCAAGGAGTTCCGGTTCAATCCGGTTTAAGTTCCATGGTGTGATTGAAGTTCGCACTGGCGGGTCCTATGTGCCCGATAGCGCAAAGTCTCGCGTGATTCGCGGGAACGAACCCTCGGCTGAGCCTGTTTTGTGGGTTTCGGGACTTCATCCGGCATGACTATGCATATGCGACGGACACTCTGCGCAGCTGCTGCCCTGTTTTTGGCGCCGATTCTGGCTCCGCCGGCGCCGGCACAAGGCGTGGGCGGATCGGCAACGACCGAATTTCATCGGCAGGCGGGCAGCCCAGCGCGGCTGAAACAGGGCGCACCGGGACACACGACAAAGACCGCTCCCCCACCCCAGGCTACCTCCACGCAAACCGAACTGCCGCCACGCCTGCCGTTCACGTCCGCCGAGGATGCGGCATCGATCGTTCCCGGAATGCCGGAGGCGCGTTTCTGGGCAAATTCCGAAATGGACTATAAGAACGCACTGCCGCCGCAGCCGGGTCCGTGGCTCATCCTCTCCAGCGGAGGGGAGGACGGCGCCTTTGGTGCCGGGCTACTTGTCGGTTTGAGCGCCGTCGGCCACCGTCCCAATTACACGGTCATCACCGGCGTCAGCAGCGGCGCGCTCATGGCGCCGTTTGTCTTCGCCGGACCACGTTACGACGATGCGTTGCGGCGGACCTACACCAACGTGACTGCCGCCGATATTTTCGAGGCCGGTCACTCGACCAGCGAGAGCTTCGTCGATACCTGGCCGCTCAGGGATCTCATCGCCAGGGAAGTTACGCCGGCGCTGCTTGACGACATCGCTGCGGCGCATCGCAGCGGTCGGCGCTTGTTTGTTGTAACGACCGACCTCGATGCCGCGCGCTCGGTGGTGTGGAATATGGGCGCGATCGCCGCCCATGGCGGCGTGGACGCTTTGAAGCTGTTCCGCAAAGTGCTGCTCGCCTCGGCCTCTGTTCCGGGTGCATTCCCGCCGGTGCTGATTGACGTCGAGGCGAACGGCAAGCGCTTTGCTGAAATGCATGCGGATGGCGGCATCGGCGGACAATTCTTCGTCGCGCCGGCGGCCATGATGGCAAGCACCAGCGATTATCGGCTGCCGGCCACGCAGCTCTACATCGTGGTGAACAGCGACCTCAAGCCGGACTTCAAAGTTGTCGAGCGATTTGCCCCGTCAATCCTGGGCCAGTCGGTCGGAGCCGCCGTGCAAGTCGACACGCGATTGATGCTCACTCTCACCTACGCCGTCGCGAAGCGAAGCGGCGTTGCTTTCAATGTCGCCAGCGTTCCTGCGGACTTCAATGTGCCGAGCAAGGGTTCCTTCGATCCCGACTATATGAAAGCGTTGTTTCAGACCGGCTATGAACAGGGCCGAAGTGCGACGCCGTTCAGCCCCGAACCCCCGCCTTATCCGACCTGGCCCACGCGGCCACCAAGCCACATTGAGCAAACCGGAGCCAACTGATGCAAAAATGTCTTGCGCTCGATCTTCGTCGTGACCCTTGCCGCTTTGGGGCTGGCAAGCGCTAGCCTGTCATCGAACGCCGCGTCTCGCGTCCAGCGCCTTTGACGGCGACTGGAGCGTGGTGATCTACACGCTGCAAGGCGATTGTAACCGGGCGCTGCGTTATTCCTTGCGGATCGTGAACGGCCGCGTGGAGCCCGAGGAGCAAAACTACCGGGCTGCCGGTGCGGTCGCCCCCAACGGCTCGGTCCGCGTCGTTGTCGCCGAAGGCGGCCGGTCGGCAAACGGTTCCGGCCGCCTGGTTGGAAATAGCGGCCGTGGATCGTGGCGCACCGACACGGGCGAATGTTCCGGTCAATGGACCGCCGTGCGGCGCGTCAGCGGAATACTGATCCTAAAGACCGATCAACCAGTCTTGCGCGCGGCGACGTTGGCGTTCCACCACGGGCAGACGTCGCGCGCGCGCAGATAATTGCCGTCCATGACATTGAGCGGCGACACGGCCACCGGCTTCGGCAACGCTGATACGTAAGTCGCGGGAATCTTCGCGTTTCTCCGGCGGCAGCCACATGCGATCATGCCCCCATAGGCTGGGACCATCGGTGCGCTCTTGCGGCGTCCAACTCGCCGGGTCGATGCTACGGCCGCCCCAGCCATATTCGACCAGGAATTTCGAGGGCGACCACGAATAGAACGAGGTGACCTGATCGTTGGTATGACGGCCGAGCGTGGTGCCGATCATCTCCGGCTTGCGCAGTGCCAGGTCGTAGGCCTGCCCGACATCGTCGAGAAAGCACAGCTCGACCATCAAGTGATGGATGCCATTCTTGCCGGTCTCGATGAAGGCAAGGCTGTGGTGGCGCGGATTGACGTGGAAGAAATAGGCCTTGAAGGGCCGCACGAAATAGTCGCTGAGCCGGAAGCCGAGAACGTCGGTGTAGAACGGCACGACCGCATCGATCCGTTCCGTCGTCAGCACCGCGTGACCCATGCCGAGCGGACCGGTGCGGAAGCCGGAGATCGAGCGCCCCGGCTTGAACGGCTCGGGCGCGATCTCGGCGCCGTGGAATGCCTCGAGCCGGGTGCCCACCGGGTCAGAAAAGACGATGAGATCCTTGACCCGCCTTTCTTCGGCAAGCGCCCGCGAGCCGCGCGCAACCTTCACGCCGCGCGCTTCCAGATGCGCGGCCAACGCGTCGAGCGCCGCGGCATCGGCGACTTCCCAACCGTAGAAGGCGGGACCTTCGTCATCGTCAGTTTGAATGATGACCCGCTGCTTGCGATCATCCATGCGCAAGGCGAGCGTGCCGCGGCTCTTGTCCACGAGCTGCATGCCGAGGAAGCGCGTGCCATAGGTCGCCCATTCGTCGATGTCCTTGGCACGGACGCCGACATATCCCAGCGCTTGTAGTTGCATCGCGGCTTTCTCTCGAAACGAGTTCTTGCTGTTATCAAATTGAAGCTAAGACGTAAATTCTCCGCTGCAAGGCGCGCACTACTTGACCTCACGCTGTCCATGTTCGTCTGGCGGAGAGATAAAGGCACGCTCTTTCGGGAACTTCTCGAAAACCGCCTGCGCCTTGCCGAAGTGGTCGGCGAGGACATAGGTGGGCGTGCCGGCTATCCATTGCGACAGGTCGATAGCTTGATAGTTGCCGGTGTTCAGACCAATCAATACTCGGCCAGCCCGGACGCCGATGTTCTCGATAGAATGCCCGTATCCCTGCGGGATGTACGCCACGTCACCCTTGGTCAGCGTCTCGATTCGGTAGCGGCCGTGCGAGCCGAACAAACTGACGCTGAAATCGCCGTCGATCACATATTGCCACTCGTCGGCGTTCGGGTGCCAGTGGAGTTCACGCAAGCCGCCTGGATCGACGTCGAGGATGACACCGGTCATGGTCTGCGAAATGGGAAAGTGGCTCGCGCCGACCCGCCATTCGCGGCCGAATTTGTGGATCGAATGCGGCTCCTGGGCGAGGAGTTGATACTTGTGCGTTTGAGGTGGCGACTTCAATGCACCCTGAAGGGGAATGGCGTCGTCCGGCGGAACTTGGCCACGCACGAAGTAGGCTTCTTCACTCGGAAAGCCCTCGAAGGTCGCCTCAGGCAGTCCGAAATTCTTGGCCAAAAGCTTTTTCGAAGCATGGCCCAGCCAGTCGGTGATGCTGAAGGTGCCGAACTCCGAAAAGTAACCGTTGTCGAAAATGAGGATGAAGCGGCACGGCTCTGTGCCCAAGCAAGCGAGCGAATGGGCATGGCCGCGTGGGAAGTACCAGACATCGCCGGGTCCGAAGTCATTGATCTCTGAGCCCCCGGACGGATCGACCAGGGTGGTGCGGACGCGGCCTTCCAGGACGAACGCCCATTCCGCCGCGGTCGCGTGCCAGTGCAGCTCTCGCGTCACGCCCGGGTCCAGGCGCATGGAAACGCCGGCAATGCCCTTCGAGATCGGCAATTGCTCGACCGTTGCTTCCTTGCCAAAGCTGCCGCCCGAGATTTTTCCCTTGGACCGCTCCAAGGCGAATTTGAATGTCGGCAGCTCTTTTCCGGAAAGGAGCGGGTCGGGAACGTTGTTCTTAAAAGGAAAGTCTGTGACGTCGCCGGCTTGCCACATCGCAAGTCTCCTGTGTTGGGAATCGACAAAGACCTTCGCGCGCAAGACCACCGCAAAACGTGCAAGGAAAGATCGTCAGGCCTGCAGTGCCCGCGTCGTGTCGTCGAACAATTCCTCGACTGAATAGCGCCGCGGAATAAGCTTCATTTCAAACGCATAGCTGCTCATGAGATCGAGCGCCGGTTTGACGGCGTCGAAGCCGAACGGAACAAAGTCTATGGCGCCGGGTTTGGGCAGGCCCGCTGCGTTCTTGCTATCGAGCAGCATGCGGAAGACCTCGCGCACCGCGCCGGGATCAGACTTCGCCAGGCTCTCCTTCACCACCACCATGTGATTAACCGGCACGGTGCCGTGCTTTTTGTACCAGTCCCTCCCCGCCCCCTCCGGATCTGGGATGACGCTCTTGAGCCGGGGATCGTCCGGCATATTGCCGCCGAAGATGGCGGCATCGAGCTCGCCGTCGATGAGCATCTGGGTGATGTCCTTGCCGGCGGCGGCGCGCTCGAACTCCCGGCGGATCGCGGGCCTCCGCCACGTGAGCGTCCTCGAACGTCACCCATTTCACCGTGCCGAGATCGAGGCCGTAATCCTTCCACAGAATGCCGCGTATCCAGGCACCGGTGGTTTGTGAGAAAGCCCGCACGCCGACGCGGCGGCCTGGCAAATCCGCGACCCGCACCGTACCGCGTTCGGAATTGTAGAGCATGGTGCCGTGCTGAAAGCGCCCCATCATCGTCGCCGGCATGAGCATGAGCGGCTTGCCGTAGGCTTTGGCCTGCAGATAGGTGACGATGGCCATCTCGCAGACATCGAACTTCTGCTCGCGTGCCATCAGCAGGAATGCGCGGTTGACCGGATTGATCTCGGTAAAGTCGAGCTTCACCCGGTCTGATTTGACGTTGCCCTTTTTCAGCTCTTGCGTGTGGGGATAGGTCCCGAGGCAAGCGCCCAGGGTCTCGATTTTTTCGGCAGTCGTCGCGCTCATACCGGCTCACCTCGCAGCCTCATCTCAGGTCTTTTTCAATTTCTACGATCTGGCGCAGCGCTGTGCTAGATGCAAATGTTCGATGTGACCCGCCTGCGAGAGCCAAGGCAATGGCCGCCGTCATCAATGTCAACGACACGATAGACCGGCAACCGGTCACCGCCTACCAGATCGGTGTGCTTGTGCTGTGCATGCTGGTGGCGTTGCTTGACGGCTACGACACCCAGGCGATCGGCTACACGGCGCCGGCGATCGCGCAGGCGCTTCATCTGCAGACCAATGTGTTCGGCCCGGTTTTCTCTGCCGGACTGTTCGGTGCTGCGATTGGGGCGCTGAGCTTTGGGCCCTTGGCCGACCGGTTCGGCCGCAAGCAATTCATGGTCGCCGCAACCATCATCTTCGCCGTATTCAGTCTGTTGATCGTGTGGGTATCGTCGCTGCCGGAGCTTCTGGCCTATCGCTTTTTTGCCGGACTCGGACTTGGCGGCGCGACGCCGAGCTTTCTTGCCCTGGGCGGCGAATTCGCCCCGACAAGCAAGCGCGGGGTGTTCGTCTCGGTCGCGTTTGCGGCATTCCCCTTCGGCGGCTTGATCGGCGCGCTGACCTCCTCATACGTCATTCCCCATTTTGGCTGGCAGTCCGTCTTCTATA
This sequence comes from uncultured Alphaproteobacteria bacterium, assembly GCA_963832605.1. Classification (GTDB taxonomy): domain Bacteria; phylum Pseudomonadota; class Alphaproteobacteria; order Rhizobiales; family Xanthobacteraceae; genus BOG-931. The sequence continues at coordinate 132,008 of CAWHUO010000022.1, forward strand.
TCGGCGGCAGCGTGCCACTCGTGATGGCCGCGGTGCTGGCGCTGTGGCTGCCGGAATCGTTGCGTTTTTTGATCGCTCGCAACATCCGTCGTCTCGACGAAGTGCGAAGGACGCTGGCGCGTATTGCCCCGGGCAAGATTGCGCCCGACGCCCAGCTTGTCGCCTCGCCCGAACGCGAGCGCGAAGGGGTTCCGGTCAAGCACTTGTTCACGGAACGGCGCGCGGCAAAAACGGTATTGATCTGGGCCGCCTTCTTCGTGTGTTTCATGGTGCTGGTGACGGTGGTGGCGTGGACGCCCACGGTACTTCGTTCCGTCGGATTTTCGCTTTCCGCCGGCGCACTCATTATCGGTCTCAACAACGCCGGCAGCGTGTGCGCGAGCGCGCTGTCCGGCTTTCTCGTCGACCGCTTCGGACCGTTCAAGACGCTGGTGCCGGGCTTCATCCTCGGCGGCGTTTGTCTCGCGGTATTCGGGCAGGCGACCTCCTCGGTGGCGACGCTGGCGGTGGCGTCGACGCTGGCCGGATTTTTTGTTGGCGGCACTGGGACCGGACTGATTGCGCTTGCGGCCTCGATCTACCCGACAACGGTGCGCTCCACCGGGATCGGCTGGGGCATGGGGATGGGACGGCTCGGCCAGGTCTTCGGTCCGCTCGGTACTGGCCTGTTGGTCGGCTGGGGCGTCAGCACCGCGGGCATTTTCTATGCCGCCGCCATGCCGTGCTTCATCGGCGCGCTGTTCGTGCTGCTGCTGCGGTTTGCGCCCGGCGCGCTCGTCGAGGGCCCGCGCTGACGCCGGTCGTCTGATCGCGTCGACTCAGATTTCCGGTTCAGCTTGGCCGCGACGCCGGCAAGCGGCAATCAGCGTATTGCGAAGAAGACAAGCGATTGTCATCGGACCGACACCGCCCGGCACCGGCGTGATGGCGCCGGCAATCCCCTGCGCTTCGGCAAAAGCGACGTCGCCGACAAGCTTCGACTTTCCGTCCGGGAGCGCTACCCTATTGATGCCGACGTCGATGACGACGGCGCCCGGTTTGATCCAATCTCCGCGCACCAGTTCCGGTTGCCCTACCGCCGCTACGAGGATATCGGCACGGCGCAGGACGGCCGGAAGATCGCGGGTCTTCGAATGCGCGATGGTCACGGTGCAACTCTCGGCTAAGAGCAACGCCGCCATCGGTTTGCCGACAATGTTGGAGCGCCCAAGCACCACCGCCTCGGCGCCGGTCAGTTGCGGCAGCACGTCGCGCAGCAGCAGCAGGCAGCCATAAGGCGTGCACGGAACCAGCACCCGGCTCGAGCCCCCGCTCCACAAGTGTCCGACGTTCACGGCATGAAATCCATCGACGTCTTTACGCGGATCGATGGCGTCAATGACGCGTTGCGGATCGATATGCTTGGGCAGCGGCAGCTGCACCAAAATGCCATCGATCCTGTCGTCGGCATTAAGCCTCTCAATCAGCGCCAGCAACGCGGACTCGCTGATGGTCGCCGGCAGGTTCTCTTGAAAGCTGGCAATGCCGGCGGCGGTCGCGGTCCTGCTTTTGTTGCGGACGTAGACTTGGCTTGCCGGATCTTCGCCGACGAGAACCGCGCAAAGGCCCGGTGCGACACCTGAATGCGCTTTAAGTTTTGCCGCAGCGGCGGCGACATCGGCGACCAGCCGGTCGGCGCGCGCCTTACCGTCAATGCGCTGGGTGACGACCATTATTGAACCCCGTTTGCCGAAACGCCCCTTGATGCGTCGCACCGCCGGGGTTTTTCGTTCTGCTCGTTGGCATTTTTGCCATCACGGAATTGACGGCGCCAGCGGCTTGTTGAAGGAAAACCGGGAAATGCTTTATCGCTTGATCGGCGCCGGGCGCTATTCGGACGTCTGACCTCTTTCCCTGCTCTTGCGCTGGCGTGATTTTTCGCCGCGCGAACGTTCAGGCCCACAAATCAAATCGATTGCAGCCACGGCGATCGCCTTGAGTTCCTTGCGCGACATGCCGGCGCGAGAACGCACGGCGAGGGTATGCATGGTTGCGGTCGCAATCTGCGCCAGCGCCGAAGGATCGGCGCTTGCCGCGATCTCGCCGCGCTCGCGGGCCTTGCCGAGGCGATTGGACAAGAAGGCATCGGTGCCGCGGATGCTGTCAGCCAGAAAGGCGCGCACCGCTGGATCGACGGTCGCCTGCGCTGGCGCGGTCGAAATCGAGTAACACCCCCGGGCCTCATCTCCGCCGCCGAGATAGACGTCGATCGCCGCATCGTAGAACCGCCTCAGAAACACGCGCAGCGGCGGGTCATCGGCGACGATCTGGGCGCTAATGGCTCGGGCCTGAGCCCGATAACGCTCGAGCGTCTTGAGATAAAGCTCGTGCTTGTCGCCAAAGGCCGCATAGAGGCTCGGCCGATTCATGCCGGTCGCGGCGGCCAAGTCGTCGAGCGAGGTCGCTGCATAACCGCGCTGCCAGAACGTTTCCGCCGCATCGGCCAGCGCGCGATCGGGATCGTACTGCCGCGGGCGGCCGCGCCGCGCTTTGGGAGGATTCGAATATTTTTGTACCATTTCGCAAATAATCCTTGACGACCCTTAATTTATGCGAGATAGTACAAAAATAAAAGGGAGAGAGTGCCATGGACCTGTATTTTTCGCCGATGGCTTGCTCGCTGGCAAGCCGGATTGCGCTGTATGAAGCGCAAGCGACAGACGCCCGTTTCATCGAGGTCGACCCCAAGAGCAAGCGCACGCCCGATGGCGCGAATTACCTGGAGATCTACCCGCTCGGGCTCGTGCCGCTGCTCCGCCTCGACGACGGCTCGTTGCTCAGCGAGAACGCCGCCATCCTGCAACACCTAGCCGGCCGTTATCCCGACGCGGGGCTGGCGCCGCGTGACGACATCGGCCGCGCCCATTTGCAGCAATGGCTGTGCTTTATCGGCACCGAATTGCACAAGGCCCTGTTCGTTCCGCTGTTCGATCAAAAGGCGCCGGACGGCACCAGGCCGTACACGCTGAGGAAAGCCAAATCACGCCTGAAATATCTCAACGACTATCTTACCAGCCGCGAATTCCTTCTCGATCGCTTTACGGTGGCCGACGCCTACCTCAACACCGTGTTGAACTGGACGGTGCCGACGCACGTCGACCTGACGCCTTGGCCGGCCATCAAAAGCTACCACGAACGGTTGCAAAAGCGGCCGAGCGTCGCGAGGGCGTTTCAGGAGGAGTATGCGCTCTACAAGGCCGAATTGGCGCGTCACCAGGCGGCGTGAATCCGGTAAATTCGGTGACCCGGGCGAGGCGCTCTTTAGCACCAAGCGGCTTCCTTTGCCATAAGGCACAGCGCCTTGCCCTCTAGCTTCGCAACGCCATTCCCGGCATACTTGCACCATGCCGGATACGCCTGCGACCCGCGAAGCTGATCTTGAGAAAGCCCGCGTCATTGTGGGCGAGTATGGCTTGCTGATCGGGCCGGCGGGACAACAGACCGAAATCATCGCGAAGGCTGTCGCCGACGGCATCGCGCTCGGGCGCAAAGAAGGCCTCGCTATGGCGGCAGCAGCCGTGACGCACCTCAAGGGCGAAGGCCGTTCCTAAAGAGAAACCCGCGGGCCCGAACGCGCGACGCTCACGATCGGCATAAGCGCGCGCAGCTATTTGGCCCGCTTCACATCGCCCTTCTTGACCCCAGCCTCGGGGAATACCCACATGGCGGCGACCATCAAGATCGCAACCACCATGACGAAGGTCGAAAAGTCACGGCGGATCGGCGAGCCGCTCCAGTAAGCGAGCACCGCCGCAACAATCAGCACGATCGCCGAAAGAACGATTTTGACGTCGTTGGGCATTGCCCTAGCCGAATTAAATCTAGTTCGTGCCGACCGGAGACGCCGCCGCTTCGTCCGGAAGCCGCGGCGTGCCGCGCAGATTTTTCTTCAGAAACCGCATGTCGTAGCCGTTGAGCAGCGTGCCGAACAGGCCGCGGTTAAGGTCCGAGGTGCCGAACAGCCAATCGGCGATCGGAAAGGTCAAGTTCATATTGACCTCCATCATCAGCCGGGCGTTGTGGTGCGCGGTATGATGACGGCGCAACGTGTTGACGAACGGGCAGTTCCGCACGAACCAGTTCTCGTCAACATGGCAGCAAAAGTGCATGAACTCGTAGATCAGATACATGCCGGTCGTCGTGCACATGAACAGCCAGCCGACATTCGCCGTGAATATCGTGCCGAGAATCGCGGCGGCCGGGATCGACATCAGGATAAACACGACGAGCGCATACGGCGGAAACAAGGTCACCCGCCAATCCTTGTGGTCGCGGAACCGCATCTCGTCGTCGCTGAAGAACTGGTGATGGTTGAGCGTGTGGCGTTCATAGATTGCGCGCAGGCCCTTGATGTTGATCGGCCGATGCATGATGAATTTGTGCACCGCCCACTCGAACAAATTGGTGAACAGGAAGGTGAGCGGGATCGTTAGCCACTCGAGCGCAGTCACGTTGTGAATATGCCCGATGTAAATATAGAACGCCGCGGCGCCCATCGCGTAGATGATCACGAGATGGATGTAGCCGTCGTACCAGCCGCGGATGCGGGAGCGGTATTCCTGGCGAAAATCGATTTGGCGCTGGCCGATCATTTCAACCTCCCGCTCTCGATGTTGCGTCCCGGAGCCGTCGTGCCGCCGCTCAGCCGGGTGTTTGATGTCAATATAACACATCTATGACAGGCGGCTGCGGCTTCAATCCGACTTTACCGTGCGCCGCTCTTGCGCAGGTAGGCATCGACCTCATCGCGTTGAGCGTCCAATCGTTGTCGAGATTGGCGATCACCTCTTTCATATAGGGCTCTGACAGCGCGATGGCGCGCTCCTTGTCGCCAAGGTAATCGAACAGGATCGCCAGCGCCAGCTGTTGCGGGCTGGTTCCCTCATAGGTCCATTCGAAGCCGCGCTTGGTGAATTGCTTCACTTCATAGTGCTCCGGCAGCGGCTTGCCATCGACCGTCACAACGAGGCCGTCCATGGTCCGTTTGCCCTCGTAGATCTTCATGGTCAAGGCTCACGCGAAACGGGCGGAGTTTATCAACTTTGTCGCCTGCGCAACTATGGGGTTACATCAAAATAGCCAAACGGCCGCTTCGCGCTTATCCCACGGTGCGCGCAGCGGCGCGGCCCGCGGCGCGGCCGGAAAAGATGCAGCCGCCGAGGAACGTTCCCTCCAGCGCCGCGTAGCCGTGCACGCCGCCACCGCCGAAACCCGCGACCTCGCCGGCGGCATAGAGCCCGGGCACTGGTAGGCCGTCGGCGCCGATGACGCGGCTGTCGAGATCGGTTTGCAGGCCGCCCAGCGTCTTGCGCGTCAAAATGTTCAGGCGAACCGCAATCAGCGGACCGGCGGCAGGATCGAGCAGCTTATGCGGGCGCGCGGTGCGAATGAGCCGATCGCCGAGATAGCGGCGCGTGGCGCGAATGGCCGTGATCTGCGCATCCTTGCAGAACGGATTGTCAAGCTGCCGATCGCGCGCGACAATCTCGTGCTCGACCCGGGCGAGACTTAACAACGGTTCGCCACTCAGCGCGTTCATTCGTTCAACAAGCCGTGCCAGATCGCGCTCGACAACGAAATCCTCGCCCTTGTCCATGAACGCCTTGATCGGGGCAGGAATGCCTTTGCGCGCGCGCGACAAAACCTGGCTCCACTTTTTGCCGGTCAGGTCGGGGTTTTGCTCAGAACCGGATAAGGCAAACTCCTTCTCGATGATTCTGCGGGTAAGAATGAACCAGGAATAATCGTACCCGGTCGCCATGATGTATTTGAGCGTGCGCAGCGTATCGAAGCCCGGGTAAAGCGGGGCCGGAAGCCGTTTGCCGCGCGCGTCGAGCCAAAGCGTCGACGGTCCGGGCAGGACGCGGATGGCGTGGTCGGTCCAGATCGGATTCCAGTTTTTGATGCCCTCGACGTAGTGCCACATGCGATCGCGATTGATGACCGTGCCGCCTGCCGCCTCGGCGATCGACAGCATGCGGCCATCGACGTGGTCGGGGACCCCGGTAATCATCCGCCGCGGCGGCAATCCCAGGCGCGGCGGCCAGTTCTTGCGCACCAGCTCATGATTGGCGCCGATACCGCCGGATGCGACAATGACGGCTTGCGCCTTTAATTCGAACGCGCCAACGACATCGCGCGAGCTTTTTTGGCCGCGCTCAATGTTGCTGGGCGCAAGGATGTCACCGCGTACCCCGTCGATAGCCGCGCCCGATTTCGTCAGTTCGTTGACGCGGTGACGGAACTTGAAGGCGACGAGTCCCTGCTTTTGGCCCTCGCGCACGCGCTGAACAAAGGGGCCGATGACGCCCGGTCCCGTCCCCCAGGTCAGATGAAACCGCGGCACACTGTTGCCGTGGCCGCTCGCATTATCGCCGCCACGCTCCGCCCAGCCGACCACGGGAAAGAAGCGGATGCCGCGCTCGCGCAGCCAGGGTCGTTTTTCGCCGGCGGCGAAAGTGACATAAGCCTCCGCCCATTTTCGCGGCCACAAATCTTCTTCGCGATCGAACGCCGCCGTGCCCAGCCAATCCTCCAGCGCCAGCGCATGCGAGTCGTTGATGCCCATGCGCCGCTGCTCGGGCGAATCGACTAGGAACAGGCCGCCCAATGACCAGAAGGCTTGACCACCGAGCGACTGCTCGGGCTCCTGATCGAGCACGATGATCTTCTTGCGCGCTTCGATCAGCTCGGCCGCGGCGACCAGACCGGCGAGTCCCCCGCCTACGATGATGACGTCGGCGTCATCAGCCATTTTTCGGCTCCCCCACCGCTACCATTAAACTGCAGTTGAATTTCAGTCGGCAAGCGAAGAGAGGCGGTGACGACTTTTCCGGAAGCAATGGCGACGCTAATTCACTATTCAGCATCGTCGATGGGGCGGTTTTGGCCATCGTCGGAGGCGTACAGCGCCACCCCCACGGCCGGATCGACTGGATCGTCCCATGGCCGCCGCGCGATGGTGCGGCGCGTATCGTCATAACCGGCCTGCCAGCGGGCCGCGATCGTTGCGGGCGAGAAGTCGTATTCCCGGGAATTGGTCTCGCCGTCGAGCGGCTCGGCGTTGATCTCGATGAGATGCATCACGCTGGTGCAGCCATAGCCGGCGAACTCCTGGACTTCGAAGGACTTTCGCTGCTCCTCGGAGAGCATGCCGACCAGCGTGCGGATGATGTGCCGCATGCGGTGCATCTGGGCCTGCCGCGCAATGTGGCTGCGCGAGCGGCTGCCGAACATGATGTCCTTCTGCCGAGCAAAGACCTGGGCGACGGATTCGGGTTCCGGGCCGCGCGTGTGCCAAATCTGCACGGCGAAGACGACCGAGCTTTGCCGCGGAGCGTCGTCGAATACTGCTTCGACCGGCGTGTTCGAGTAGATGCCGCCGTCCCAATAGGCCTCGCCATCGATCCGTACCGCCGGAAATGTCGGCGGCACGGCGCTCGATCCGAGCACGTGATCGAGACCGACCCTTCCGTAGCTGCTGTCGAAATATCGCATCTGGCTGTCGCGAACGCCGACCAGCCCAAGCGTGAATCGCGGCTTTCCGGAATTGACGAGATCGAAGTCGACCAGATCGGGCAAGAGCTTCCGCAGCGGATCGACGGAATACATGGCGGCGCGCTCGACGCCGACCGCCGCCTCGGGACCCAACAAGAAAGCCGGGTTGGGTGAAAAGAAGCCTGGCACACCGGTCAGCAGGGTCGCGAGCTCGTGCGACGGGTTGCCGAACATCGGCGCGAGCACACCCAACAGGCGGGGCGGTCCGGTTTCGACGCGCGACCAGAACTCGCGCAACCTCTCCAGCCGCTGCGGGATTTCGTTGCCGGCGATAATCGAACCGTTGATGGCGCCGATCGATGTGCCGATGACCCAATCAGGCTCGATGCCGGCTTCGTGCAGCGCCTCATAGACACCGCCCTGATAAGCGCCCTGGGCGCCGCCACCTTGCATGACAAGCACGACCTGGCCGGGGAGCGTCTGGCGCTTTGCCGGCTCGGCCTTCGATGCGGAAAGGACGCCATCAGCTGAAGTCATGACGCGGGTTTCCTTATTCAAGAGCAGGTTTGGCCTCAGGTCTTCGTCTCTCCTGCTCCGGCTGGGCGCTTATATCATGCCGATCTCAGCGTTTTTATTGCCGCGGAACCGTCTCCCAGCGGCACCGTTGCAGGTTGATATGCGTCAAAGACGGTCAAGCCCCGTTCAACGATAAATCTCAAATTGAACCAGCGACTGGAGCAGGACATGCAAACCCCGCCTGAAATCCAATTCCAAGGCATGGCCGGGACACCGGAGATCGAAGAGACTATTGCGGCACATGTCGCGCAACTCGAAGAACGTTGGGGGCGCATCACGGCGTGCCGCGTCGTGCTGAAGGCGCCCGGACAGCGTCACCGCAAAGGCGGACTGTATGAAGTGCACATTCGTCTCGCGCTGCCCGACGGCCGCGAAGTGAATGTGCAGAGGACGCCGCCGGAGGATGAGCGGCATTCCGACCTGACCTTCGCCATTGACGATGCATTTAAGCACGCCCGCCGGCAGCTCCAGGATCAGGTTCGCCGCGCCCAGGGCCAAGTCAAAAATCACGAAGGCCCGCCGATTGGAACCGTGGTGCGGCTCGATCCGTCCGGCGAGTTCGGCTTCCTCGAGGCAAACGATGGCCAGGAAATCTATTTCCACCGCAACAGCGTGCTCGACGATGCATTCTCCCGGTTGAGCGTGGGCTCGCGGGTGACTTTTGCCGAGGAGCCGGGCGACAACGGCCCACAGGCGACGACGGTCAAGCTCATGGGGAAACACGGGCTTCGGGTGTGACCGCTCCCTCGGTCGCAAGCCGCGCAGGATGGGAGCATTTTCCCCACGACGCCGATGTCGGCGTGCGCGGCTTTGGCGCGACACCGGAGCAGGCTTTCGAGCAAGCGGCGCTCGCATTGACCGCAGTCGTCACCCGCGCGCAGGTCGAGCCGCTAAGTTCGATCGAAATCGGCTGCCAAGCGCCCGATCTTGAGCTGTTGTTTGTCGACTGGCTCAACGCAATCATCTACGAGATGGCGGTGCGGCGCATGTTGTTTGCTCGCTTTGACGTGACGATCGAAGACACCGGGTTGCAAGCGGCATTGTGGGGCGAGCCGGTTGACGTCGCGCGGCATGCGCCGGCCTGCGAACCGAAAGGCGCGACCTACACGGCACTCCGGGTGGCACAAGAAGCCGACGGCTCTTGGTCAGCGGCCTGCGTCGTGGATGTCTGAGCGGGCCGCTAATGGACACGAACCGCTTCACCCGCGTCGACGCAACGACCTGGCGCATTGAGCCTTACGGCGCGATGCGCGTGCCGGCAATCATCTATGCCGACGAAAATCTCATTCGCGACATGGACGACAAGGTCTACGAGCAGGCCGCCAATGTCGCCACCCTGCCCGGTATCGTGCAAGCTTCCTATGCGATGCCCGATGCCCATTGGGGCTACGGCTTCCCGATCGGCGGCGTAGCGGCCTTCGATCCGGACAAAGGCGGTGTCGTTTCGGCCGGCGGCGTCGGCTTCGATATCTCGTGCGGCGTGCGTACGATGCTGACCCGGCTCAAAGTTGCTGAAGTCGTTCCGGTGCAAAAGTCGCTCGCCGAGACGCTATTTCGCCAAATCCCCGCCGGCGTCGGCAGCAGAGGCCCCATCACGCTCGATGAGAGTGACATGGACGCGATGCTCTCCGGAGGCGCTTCCTGGGCAGTGGCGCGCGGCTGGGGTGAAGCGCGCGACCTCGAACGCATTGAAGAACACGGCAGCATGATGGGCGCACAGCCCGCAAACGTTTCCGAACGCGCTAGAGAGCGACAGCGGCGCGAGATGGGCACGCTGGGTTCAGGCAACCATTATCTCGAGGTGCAGGTGGTTGCGGAAATCTTTGACGCAAAGGTCGCAGAAACCTTCGAGCTTTCAACCGACGATGTGGTTGTGACTATCCATTGCGGCTCGCGCGGGCTGGGTCACCAGATTGGCACCGAATTCCTCAAGGAAATGCTGTTGGCGGCAAAAGCCTCGGACATCGAACTGATCGACCGCGAGCTTGCTTGCGCCTCGATCTACTCGGAGGTCGGCGAGCGCTATCTCGGCGCCATGCGGGCGGCCATCAATTGCGCGTTGGCCAACCGCGAAATCCTCGGCCATTACGCGCGCGGCGTCTTCGCCGATTTCTTTCCCAGTTGCGACCTGGGGCTGTTATTCGATGTCTCGCATAATACGTGCAAGGTCGAGATGCACGCGGTCGACGGAAAACAGCGCGAACTCTTCGTTCACCGTAAGGGCGCCACCAGAGCGTTCGGCCCCGGGCACGAGAGTCTGCCCGAGGCGCTGCGCCCCGTTGGCCAGCCGGTGCTTATCGGCGGCAGCATGGGAACCGGCTCCTACATTCTGGTCGGCGCAACGACGGCCGAAAACAAGTCGTTTGCTTCGGCCTGCCACGGCGCCGGGAGGGCGCTGTCGCGCCACGCTGCGCTCAAGCAGTGGAGCGGACGCAAGGTCGTCGACGACCTCGCCGAGCGGGGCATCATCATCAAAAGTCCCTCGATGCGCGGCGTCGCGGAAGAGGCGCCGGGTGCCTACAAAGACGTTACTGCAGTCGTGGTTGCGGCTGAACAAGCGGGCCTCGCCCGCCGCGTGGCGCGGCTGCGGCCGCTCATCTGCATCAAGGGATGAATTGAGGTTATTGCGATGCACATCCCGCACGAATTGCCTGAGGAGTTTCCTGACGAGACTGTGATCATGGCGCGCCTCGCAAAGACCAATTATCTGTTCCGGCAGCTGGCGGGCCGATACGACGAAGCCAATCGTCAGATCTTTCGCATCGAGTTCGGGCGACGCACCAACGACAGACGAGGTCTTCGAAAGGCTCAAGAAAGAGCGCCTCAAGCTCAAGGACCAGATTGCCCGGATGCTCAACAGGGTCGAGCGGCGAATGTAGGCTCCACGCCGATCTTGGTCGATCGGCATCCGCCGGGAAGGCGCGTTGCTACCGCCGCAAAAGTTTGCGTAGGTCGGCTAACGAGCTGGTGTTGATGACGTCATCGGCGGTCAGCCAGCCGCGCCGCGCTTGGTCGACGCCGAACCGTATGCACGCGAAGGCATCGACCGAATGTGCATCCGTGGAAATCGCGAACTTTACGCCGGCCTGCTTCGCCGCATGCACGTGCATGTCGTGCAAATCCAAGCGCTCGGGTTGAGCGTTGATCTCCAAATAGCAGCCACAGTCATGGGCGGCGGCAATCACCCGCTCCATGTCGATATCGTAGGGCTCGCGCTCGCCGATAAGTCGTCCCGTGGGATGCCCGATGATGGAGACGTAAGGATTGTTCATGGCCCGGATCATGCGGTCGGTCTGGGCCTCGCGCGGCAGATCGAAATACGAATGGCTGGAGGCTACGACCACATCGAGTTTGGTCGAGGCTTGCGTCCGGCAAGTCGAGGCTGCCGTCTTTGAGGATGTCGACCTCGATACCTTTGAGAATTGTGAAACCGTCCAGCCGCTCATTCAGCCGATCAATCTCGCGACCCTGCCGGCTCAGCCGCGCGGGATCGAGACCGTGGGTCATGGCGATGCGGCGGCTGTGGTCGGTGAGCGCGATGTATTCGTAGCCGCGCGCCCGTGCCGCCTTGGCCATGGCTTCGATGGGAGCGGTGCCGTCGGTCCAGTCGGAATGGACATGGAGATCCCCGCGAATATCCGCCGTGATTACCAGACGCGGCAGCTTGTTCGCCGCTGCAAGCGCAATCTCACCGCGATCCTCGCGCAGTTCGGGTGGGATGAAGGCCAGTCCGAGTTTTTTGTAGATTTCTTCTTCGGTGAGGCCGGCAATCCGCCGCCGGCCGGAAAACAAGCCGTACTCGTTGAGCTTCCAGCCGCGATGCAGCAGCAAGACCGCGCAACGCGATGTTATGCGCTTGCGAGCCGGTGAAGTAGAGAAGCGCGGCGCCATAACTTTCCTCCGGCACGGCGCGCACGTCGACCTGCAGGCCTGAGCGGAGCACAACGGTTGTGCGTGTCGGGCCGTGCGCGAGAACCTCGACGACGTTCTCGTAGGCCACGAGCTTATTTCCGACCGTCGCGCCATCCGCGGCCGTCACCACAACGTCCAAATCGCCGACCGTATCGCGACGGCGGCGATAGCTGCCGGCCACGACGACGCGCCCGCCGTTGCGGAGAAAGGCGACCAACGCTTCTGCCTCGGCCTCGGCGACCGACAGCTTGAAGCGTTGCTTCGTCGCAGGTTTTTCCAGCGCCGCGGAAAGCTTCTTTTCAATAATCGGCCCGAAACCCGCGAATCCCGTGCAGTCGCCCAGTTCTGACGACGCGGCGGAGGTCGTCGAGCGTGCTGACTTTGAGCTTGTCATGCAGAAGCTTGACCCGCTTTGGCCCGAGTCCTGGAAGGGTGGCAATCTCGCCAAGCTCACCGGGCAGCTTCCGCTTTCAACAAGTCCAGGAGCGAAAAATGTCCGGTTTCAACGATCTCCGAAATCTTGCCGGCCAAGTCCTTGCCGACGCCGGGAAGCTCGGACAGATCGCGGCCGGCGGCGAGGAGGCTTCTGACACTTTGCGGCAGGCCTTCAATGGTACGCGCGGCGCGCCGATAGGCGCGCACGCGAAATTGGTTTTCTCCCTTGATTTCAAGGAGTTCTGCGGCTTGATCGAACATCGCCGCGACTTCTGCATTCTGCACTGGCACGGCCCAAACCTCCCGCTGGCCGCTTTCTAGCGTGTTCGCCTTGCGCCAATTTGATACAGATCAGAAGCCCGGTGCACCGGTTGGCCAGATTAGGCTCTTGCTTGAGGATGCCCGATGAGCAACTTCGCAACCGATATTTCTCATCACATCTGGGAAACCAAATATCGGTACGCCGACCGCGGCCATGCCGAGCGCGCCATCGTCGACACCTGGCGCCGCGTCGCCCATGCGCTGGCCGCCGTCGAGCCGCAGAACGCCGCCACTTGGGAAGAGAAGTTCTTCGGCATCCTGCAGGACTTTAAGTTCCTTCCCGGGCGGCCGCATCCATGCCGGAGCCGGAACGGCGCGAAACGTCACGCTGTTCAATTGCTTCGTCATGGGCACCATCGAAGATTCCATTTCCGGCATCTTCCGCGCCCTGCAGGAAGGCTGCGCTCACCATGCAGGAGGGCGGCGGTATCGGGGTCGATTTCTCGACGCTCCGGCCGCGCGGCACGCCGGCGAAAGGCGCCGGCAATATCGCCTCGGGAGCCGTCTCCTTCATGGGCATCTGGGACGCGATGTGCGGCACCATCCTTTCCACCGGCGCCCGGCGCGGCGCCATGATGGCAACGCTGCGCTGCGATCATCCCGATATCGAGGAATTCGTCACTGCCAAGCATCAAAGCGGACAATTGCGTCGGTTCAATCTCTCCGTCCAGATCACGGATGCTTTCATTACGGCGGTGCGCGGCGACGCCGATTGGCCGTTGGTGTTTCCGGCCGCGGCCTTCGACAGCGATGGCGAAACGGTATCTGCGCGAATGGCCCGGCGAAGACGGGCCGGTGCCTTGCCGCGTCACGCGGCGCATCCGCGCGCGAGCATTGTGGGAACAGATTTTGCGGGCGACCTACGACTACGCCGAACCCGGCGTGCTGTTCGTCGACCGCATCAATCATCTTAACAATCTCTGGTACCGGGAGCGGCATCAGCGCCACCAATCCCTGCGGGGAGATTCCGCTTCCGCCTTACGGCGCCTGCGATTTGGGCTCGCTCAATCTCACCCGCTTCGTCGTCGCGCCATTCACGCCGCGGCGCACAGATCGATTTCGAAGGCATCGAGCGAACAACGCGGCGTCGCCGTGCGGCTTCTTGACAATGTGATCGACGCCTCGCGATTTCCGCTTGCCGCGCAGGCGGAGAATGCTCGCGGCTCGCGACGCATCGGGCTCGGCATTACCGGCCTCGCTGACGCCATGGTCATGCTCGGGTTGTGCTACGGCAGCGCCGACTCGCTTGGCTCTGGCCGCCGGCCATCATGCGGCACATCTGCCATACCGCCTATCGGGCCTCCATTGCGCTGGCCAAAGAGAAAGGCAGCTTTCCTTATTTGCGAGCGTGACCGCTATCTCAACGGCGCTTTTATCCGCGGCCTGCCCGATTATATTCGCAGCGGAATTGCCGAGAACGGCATCCGCAATAGTCATCTGATCGCCATCGCACCGACCGGGACGATCAGCCTCTTGGCCGGCAACGTATCGAGCGGCTTGGAGCCGATCTTTGCCGCATCTTACGAACGCAATGTCCTGGCAGAGGACGGAACGCCGAAGGACGTTCATGCTCACCGACTATGCACTCGACCTCTGGCGACGGACAACAGGGTCAGCGACAGGAACGCCGAACGGCTTTGTCACAGCCGGCGAGCTTCCGGTCAGCGCCCATCTGCAGATGCAGGCCGCGCTCCAGCCTTTCGTCGACAATTCGATCTCCAAAACCATAAATGTGCCGAAGGACACGCCGTTCGAAGACTTTCAGGCAGATCTACGATTTGGCCTACGACCTCGGCCTCAAAGGCTGCACCACATTCCGCGCAAATCCTGTCACCGGGGTGGTGCTGAGCGAAAGCGGCGCTGGCGTCGAGGCTCCACATTGCTGTGTGCCCGAGCGCGAAGCCGATTAGCGAAAGAGCGCAGCTGCGATACGGCGCTGTAATTGATTGAGATCAAAGCGAATTCGAACCTGCACCGCGATAGTGTATCGGGTCGAGTTTGCCATGTATGAGCCAGCAGGTCGCTATTTACCCAATCTGGTGTTTCTCTGGCCGGCATTCGCTGCCGCAGCGGCGAGCGAGTTCGCCGGCATGGCTGCCAAGCAATTCGCCGATTTCGCCGTCGGACCGGACGGGCGGGCGGGAGGCGAACCAAAATGGGCGACGCCGAACACCATCGCGCTTGAACTCAAGACGGTGCGGTTGCGTGATTTCAGCACCGCGGCGAAGGGTTCGCCGACATTGCTATGCGCGCCCTTTGCCTTGCATGGCGCGGCCATCACCGATCTTGCCCCGGGCCATAGCTTGGTCGCGGCGTTAGGTCGGGCCGGTGTGCGACGGCTTTTCGTGACCGACTGGTGCTCGGCAAACGCAGAGATGCGGCTTCTCGGGATCGACGATTATCTCGCCGACTTCAACGTGCTCGTGGACGAGATCGGCAGTCCAATCGATCTTATCGGCCTGTGCCAAGGCGGCTGGATGGCGCTTATGTACGCGGCGCGGTTTCCGACAAAGGTTCGCAAGCTGGTGCTGGCGGGCGCGCCGGTCGACATCACGGCCGCGGCGTCCGCGCTGTCGACGCTCGCCGACGGGAGCCCCATGGCAGTGTTTGAGGAGCTGGTGCGGCTTGGCGACGGCGTCGTGCCGGGACGGAAAGTGATGAAATTCTGGGGAACTGAATCGGTCGCCGCCGAAGAGATTCGGCAAGTGCTGCAGACGGAAGAAGCGCTTGGTTCCGCGGCCTTGGCCCAGCTCGAAACGTCGTTCAGCGATTGGTATGCCTGGACGCTTGACTTGCCGGGACCTTATTTCCTCGAGGCGGTGGAGAAGCTCTACAAGCGCAACGAGCTCGCGGCCGGCAGCTTTGTCGCTCTGGGACGGCGGATCGATCTGGCGACCGTCAAAACGCCCATCTTTTTGCTGGCGGCGCGCGACGATGAGTTGGTGGCACCCGCGCAAATGTTCGCAGCCGAGCGTCTGGTCGGCACCCCGGCACGAAGCCTTGCTAAGGCAATTGTCCCGGGCCGCCATCTAGGTCTGTTCATGGGCAAGAGAGTCCTCAGTGACACGTGGCCGCAAATCGTCGAGTGGCTCGGCGAACCTCGGGTTATCTCCCCATCAGTCGCACACCTGCACGCGACGGAAAACATGAGATGATCATTCCTGCGCTTGATAAGGAGTATGTCGAAATGGCGACAAGGTCCGCCAGTATAAACTGCACTATCATTCCCAAGCGACAGCAAAAGCACTATTCGTATAATGAAAGCGTGGATGAATCAGCAGAACTCATTACGAACGAACCCGTGGAGGTCGAGAAAGAATCTCCGGCAGAGGAAAATGAATCGATCGAAAACGTTGGCCTGAATGAACTCCGAGGCCCCGCCGGCATTCGAAGATTGAAGGCCGGGGTTTGATATTCGTCGATCGCGACCTAGCATGATACATGAAGGAAAATCTGAGGAGCGGATATGCGCACTGCATCAATAGGGTTTGCCATCATTTTGATAGCTGCTTGCTCGGCCCAGGCCCAGGAAAGTAGTTCTGCGAACGATTTGCGTGCCGGCCACCAGTTGGCATCGATGTTATGCGGGACTTGTCATGTAGCGGCACCGGACCAGCCTTTCACGCCGATCTTGAACCCCCCGGCGCCGCCGTTTGCATCCATAGTTCAACGCAAGGATTTCAGTGAAGGCTGGCTGCAAAACTTTCTTACCACGACGCATAGGGGCTTGGACGAGCCGAACGGCATGCCGAATCCTTACTTGGCCGATTATCAGGTGAAGCAGGTGGTTGCTTATATGATGAGCCTGCACAAATAACGACCTAACTACGCGGAAGCGAAACCTGTCTTGCTGCAAGCTTCACCATCATCGATAAGAGCAAAGTCCCGGTGGCGCTGGATCAATGTCCGCGGTCGCTGGGCGGCGGTCGGTTTGGTTATTGTTACCGCAGCCGTCGGCTCGGTTTGGTGGAACATGCACCGAAGCGGGCCCGTGCAGTACGTCACGGTGCGGGCCGCGCACGGCGCTATTACTCGCACCGCGACCGCCACAGGAACCGTCAATCCGGTGCTTACAATCATTGTCGGAGCCTACGACTCCGGCGTCATTCAGAACCTTTATTGCGACTACAACACGCAGGTGCGTGCGGGTCAGGTTTGCGCCAAGATCGATCCGCGCCCCTATCAGGCAATACTCGACCAATATAAAGGCCAGCTGCTTCGCGATCAGGCAGTGCTTGACAAAGACCGCACCGATCTTACGCGTTATCAGCAACTCGCCGCGCAGAACTCGATCGCGCGACAGCAGGCCGAGGACCAAGCTTATACGGTCAACCAGGACGAGGCGACCGTCAAATTCGACCAGGCGCTGGTGGAAGGTGCCAAGCTCAATCTCGACTACACCGACATCATCTCGCCAGTCGACGGCACTGTGGTATCCCGCAGCGTGACCGGTGGGCAGACTGTGGCCTCTAGCTTCCAGACGCCAACCCTGTTTCTCATCGCCAAGGACCTCAAGCAGCTTGAAGTAGATACCAATACCAGCGAAGCCGACATGGGCGGCGTCAAGGAAGGCGACAAGGCGACCTTCACCGTGGACGCCTTTCCGCAGCGGGTCTTCCAAGGCTCCGTAACTCAGAGGCGTCAGTCGCCGCAGACGGTTCAGAACGTCGTGACCTACGACGTCGTGGTCGGCGTCGACAACAGTGATCTGGCGCTGGTGCCGGGCATGACGGCCTCCACTACGATCATTCTCGATCAAAGAACGGATGTACTCCGCGTGCCGAACCAAGCGCTGCGATATGTGCCGGGCGGTCTTGCAGCGGTAGAAGCCCGGGGGGCTCGGACTACGACAAGCGGACAATCCCAGGTTTTTGTGCTGCGTGACGGCCGACCGGTTGCCATCACCATCGTTCCCGGTCTGAGCGACGACAACTTCACCGAAATCGTCAGCGGCGACCTTCGTCTAGACGACCAGGTCATCACCGCCGAAAGCAAGTTCAGGCGGGCGGCCAGTCCGGTCTATCGCCGCCTCGCCTTTAAGATAAGCCTCAATGTCACGCGAGGATCCGCAAGCCACACAGCCGGTGATCAAAGTCGAGGATGTCGCCCGCACGTTCGTCATCGGCGATGTCAAAGTCGAAGCGCTGCGCGGAGTAAACCTCACCGTGCAGCCCGGCGAGTTCGTCGCCATCATGGGCTCATCGGGTTCCGGCAAATCGACGCTCATGAACATTCTCGGCTGCCTCGACCGGCCGACAAGCGGCCATTACTTCCTGGAGGGCGTCGATGTCGCGGCGCTGCGCGAGCCGGACCTCGCCCGTATCCGCAGCGAACGCCTCGGTTTCGTATTCCAGAGTTTCAATCTGTTGGCGCGCACCAGCGCCATCGAGAATGTCGGTCTACCGCTCTATTACGCCGCGTCCGGGCCGAAGCGTCGTGCCGTGCGCGTCGAACGGGCGCGGGCGGCGCTTAAGCTTCTCGGCCTGGGCGATCGCGAGCGCAACACGCCCGGCCAGCTTTCCGGCGGCCAGCAGCAGCGCGTCGCTATCGCCCGCGCATTGATCAATGCACCGAGCCTGCTTCTTGCCGACGAGCCGACCGGCAATCTCGATACACGCACCTCGCATGAAATCATGGAAACGCTTCGTTCGCTCAATCGCGAGCAGGGAGTCACCATTGTTCTTGTGACCCACGACGCCGATATCGCCGCCTATACCGACCGCATCGTGACCATGCGCGACGGCATTATCGTCGCCGACGAACGGGTGACCAAACCGACAGCGCCACCCGCCGCTGCCGAGCCGAAACGCGCGGCATTCTTTCAACCGTTTGGACTGCCCGCCCCGACGCTACCAACCGCCGGCTTCCTCGCCTTCGCGCTCATGATCCTCGGCGCCGCGGCGCAGGCGATTGGACGCAACAAGATGCGTTCGGCGCTCACCATGCTCGGCGTGTTCATCGGCGTCGCCGCGCTCATCGTCATGGTCGCCGTGGGCAATGGCGCCAGCGAGGCGGTCCGCAACCAGATCGAGAGCCTCGGCACCAACGTGGTCGTGATCCTGCCCGGAGCGCTGACCATGGGCGGCATTCGTGCCGGCTTCGGCAGCGCCTCTACGCTCACGGTCGCGGATGCGCGCGCAATTCGCCGCGAGGATCCTGCAGTCGCGCAGGTCGGTTACCTCATTCGCCAGACCGGGCAGGTGCAGTACAGCAACCAGAACTGGACGACGACCATCCAAGGCGTAAGCACAAATTACCCGTCTGTCACGAACTGGCACATCGCCGCCGGGCGGGGCATCGCGGCGGAGGACGAAAACAAGGCCAACTTGGTCGTCGTCGTCGGGCAAACCGTCTATCATCAGTTGTTTGGCCCCGGCGAAAATCCGATCGGCGCCACTATCCTGGTCAAGAGCGTGCCGCTGCAGGTGATCGGCATCCTGGTCGCGAAGGGCCAGTCGGTCTTCGGCACCGATCAGGACGATCTTGTCATGACGCCGTTCACCACCGCTGAACGCAAAGTGCTTGGCGTCGCGGCGCCGACCACGCCACAAACGCCGCTCAATTGGCCCTATCTGCCCTGGCCCAACCCCTACAATCTGCAGGCCCGACTGACCGGCTATGCCAATCAGATTTACATCCAAGCGGTCAATCAGCCGCTGGTGCAGACCGCCATTCGCCAGGCGAGCGACACGCTCATTCGCCGGCATCGCATCAAGCCCGGCGCGATCAACGACTTCGACGTGCGCAATCTCAGCCAGTTCGTTGAAACCGCCGAAAGCAGCAGCCGGATCATGGCGCTTTTGCTCGCTGCAGTGGCGTCGATTTCGCTCCTCGTCGGCGGTATCGGCATTATGAACATTCTGCTCGTCTCGGTGACCGAACGCACGCGCGAGATCGGATTGCGCATGGCGATCGGCGCGCGCCGGCTGCATGTTTTGCTGCAGTTTCTTGCCGAGGCCGTCTTTCTCAGCGTCAGTGGCGGGCTCGCAGGCATTTTCACGGGTACCGTACTATCCCTGGCGGTCTCGTTTCTGTTCCACTGGACCGCGTCCGTGTCGCTGACCGCGATTGTCGGTGGCTTTTTGTTCGCTGCAGCGGTCGGCGTGTTTTTCGGTTACTACCCGGCGCGCAAGGCGGCAAGCCTCAATCCGATCGACGCGCTGCGATATGAGTAATTCTTCGTCTTGATCTGCATCAACGCGACGGCGCGCCGCTGCGTTATCAGCAATGCATTGAAGCACATGTAAGCGCTCAGGAGCGTCAATTGACGACGCGACGTGAGATCAACGTTGGCATTCTTTCGAGTGTTGCCGCCGTTGCGGCAACGACGGCCGGTTTTGCGCAACAGCCGCAAGCGATCGATTTGCCGGCGCCCGCTATGGAGGGCGGCAAATCGCTGATGCAGGCGCTGAAGGATCGGCAGACGATTTGTGACTATTCGGATCAGGCGCTGCCAAAGCAGACGCTTGCGAACCTTTTGTGGGCAGCGTGGGGCATCAATCGGCCCCAGAGCGGCGGCCGCACCGCGCCGCATTGGCACAACGTTTATGCCTTGGATATCTATCTGGCGATGGCCGACGGCATTTGGCGCTACGAGCCCGAGAGCCACCGCATTGTGTTCCATATGGCCGGCGATCTGCGGGCACAAACGACGACCGGCCAGCCTTTCGTAGCGACCGCGCCGCTCAACCTGGTTTACGCCTTCGATACGTCGAAGCTCTTCGGAACGACCGAAAGCGAAAAAATCGCTGCGGCCGCCGCCTGTGTCGCCATGGTGGGCGAGAATGTCTACCTCTATTGCGCGTCCGCGGGGCTGGCGACGGTGTTCCGCCAGAGCGTGCCTGGAGAAGCGCTAGCGAAGGTTTTGCAGCTTCCGACGGCGCAAATCATTCAGTTTGCACAGACGGTCGGATTTTCGAAATCCTAAGCGGATTTCATATCACGTCGGCGCTCGGGCCAGGAGACAATGGCCGTATTCGGTATGCACCTTGTCCGTTCCATATTGCTGCCAAACGATGCCGAAAGAGGATCGGTCGATTCCAAGGCTAATGTCGTCAGCCTGACCGCTTATGGAGACGTTGCTGATCGATACCTTGACGAAGTTGTGCACGCGGCCGCCGTCTTCGGCCGTCAAGGTCTTGCTTTCGTCGTCGAATACCACGCCAATCGGTCGGCGTTCGGAGCCGGGTTGCGCATCGGTGTCGGTCAAAGTGCAATCAAGCCGCGTCGGCGCAGCACTCGCGCCGGCAATTGGCACCAAAACGATCATCATTGCACCGACTAAAATCGCCGCCCTCGCGCGAACGTCTCGCGTTCCCACTCCGTCCTCAATTCCGGATGCGGGATGATCCATTTAGACTGCGGTCTCTTTGGCGTCTTTTCGTTTCGGCACGGGAAACTGCTTGAGTATCTCGATGACTTCCTCGTCGGAAACTTGCCTGAAATTCGCATAGTAAGCGCCGATAGCGCCAAAGAACTCGTGATCTTCGAGACAGACGACGTCGTCGGCCTCGCCGCGCAACGCGGCAATACTGTCCATCGGCGCCACCGGCACCGCAAGAACGAGCCGCTTCGGATTGCGCATGCGGGTGGCGCGCAACGCCGCGCGGGTCGTTGCACCGGTAGCCACACCGTCATCGATCACGATCGCCGTACGGCCACTGACCTCCACGCGTTCGCGATTGCCAATATAGCGCCGACGGCGCCGCTCGATCTCGGCGAGCTCGGCGTCGCAGACCGCCTTGAACTCGAATTCGTCGATACCTGTGATGCTAATCACATCCTCATTGCGCACGATGAGCGGCGTGCCGCCATCGACCACGGCGCCCATGGCCAGTTCGGGCTGGAATGGCACGCCGACCTTGCGCACGAGGATCAGATCGAGCGGCGCCTTGAGCGCGGCGGCTACCTCGGCCGCGACCGGCACACCGCCGCGTGGCAGCGCAAGAATGACAGGCTCGTGATCCTTGTATTGAACGAGCGCCCTAGCCAATTTGCGCCCGGCGTCAGAGCGATCCTTGAACGGCATCGCCGGTCTCCCCGCTAGTCTTCCCGCCTCGGTCGCGTCCGCTCGGCCTCAGACGCGGCTCTCGGGCCCGGGCAAGTGTGCCGGATCGAGCCCTAGTTCCTCACAAGCGCGCTGCACCACGCGGCTGTCCAGGGTTTGATGCGATCCGCCGAGTGGAACTTCGGCCTTCCGACCTTCTCGGTGCACGGTGACCATCACCGGACCCTCGTGCCGCCGGTCATGTTCGCCGTGATCGACGCGGCAGCCATGCTCCACAAGCCATTTTCGGAATGTCGCACTTTCCATTATTGCTCCTCTCGGCCCTTAGCTCTCACAAAACGAACGATCCACCAATTTCATTATATAACGTAAATCACGGCCGATCCCCTTGATCTGAATCAAGGAGGCAGTGCGCCATAAGATGGACCCGCGTGCAAACTTTTCGCTTTAGTGAGCAGAGGATCGCGATGCCAGGTGGCGCGGCGCGGCATTCGCCGCGGAACCATCCTATAATGCTTGGCGTTATGGCGCCGTGCATCGAGAAGACAAATCTCTTGCTATTGCGATCGTTTGCCATACAGCGGCCGGTCTTCTGCTCGGGCTATCCGCCTGCTTCGTTATTTTTTACTGCGGCAACGCCGGTTTCTGCCTCCTCCATTCGATCCGTGACCCCGGCACAGCGCCGACATTGCTGCTCAGCGTTTCCTCCCTCTTTGCTGTAGGAGCCGGAATTAGCGTGTTTATTTTCATCAGTATGGAGCAAGCGCGGCGCGCTTAGGTCACGCGATCGAATGGAACCCGGACGGCATCTGCAAAGTTTACAGGTAACAAAAAGAGTCCCGTTCGATGATTACACAGCTGAACCCCCCGCTTCCGATGGAGACGTCAAAAGGCGGCGGCTGGGCTCATTTCCTTATCGACTACGGTCCGGAATCTGCCCTGCTCTGAGTCGTCTTTATGAATGCCGATGGCGCTTGCTGGACCGTACCGAACCCCGAGGTCCGCATGTCGTTTAACTGGACCATTGGCCGGCGCAAAGCCGAGGATCAAATACGACCCGACGAACAGGCCGCTGTGGGCGGGCAAATGCCACAGCGCTTCCGGCCATCCTTGGCGCACCAGTCGGATCGATAGCAGATGCAATCGGTAAGAGCCGGCTGAGAAACGCTGTTTATCAGGAGGAATTCACATGGCCAAGAAAAGGAAGCGTAGGTATTCGCGCGGTGCCGGAAGCGACGTCAAGAACCAGATGCACCGCTCTAAGCGCGGCACCGCCAAGAGCGGACACGGCGGCAAAGGCGGCAAGGTGAAGAGCCGCAAGCAAGCCATAGCGATCGGCCTTTCGAAGGCGCGCAAGAAGGGCAAGAAGGTTCCGAGAAAAGCGGCCTAAGCGCCGCCGGACCCGTGAACAAAAAAGAGCCCCGGCAGATTTGCCGGGGCTTTCGCGCGTTAATGATCTGCGACGTTACTGAGTTCCCACAGGCCTCGAGTTGGTGTCAGGCACCCAGGTGGTTGTGTTCGAGTTGTACTTGAATCCGGGCGCGGACTTGAGTGCGTCCTTGGTCGCGTTCATCGTCAGGTAGACTTTGTTGTCCTTCATCGTCTGTTTGACGGCGCCAAACTCCACGGCTACGTCCTTTTGGTCGACGCCCAGAAAGCCACCGACGCCGACAATCAGAGCATCGACACGCCCGTCCTGCGTCACCAGCACGTCCGAGATCTGGCCGATCTTGTTGTTGTTCGGATCGTAAACGTCCTGCTTGTACCAGTCGGTGACTGTGACGCTGCTCGGCGGGATGGTTGTCATCGGCTTGGTGGACATTGTTTGCGCGAAAGCAGCGGTGCCGGCGATCAACGCGCCAGCGGCAAGAACGGCAAGACTCTTCATGGGTATCACCTCCTAATTGGTTGTTGCCATGCTCCTCAACGTGCCAACCCAGGAATTGTGCCCACACGCTCCAAATTTTCCGGCGGAACTCACGGCGGCCGCCTTAGACGAGTTCACGTACAGTATTCGAGGCGATGGTCTTGGCGATCTCGCCCGCAGCCGGCGTCCCGCGTGCAAGCGATTCCGCAAGGTGCGTCGCCTCCTTGAAGCTGACCTTCGGCGGCATTGGCGGTTCATTCTGATCGACGACGGCTTCGACCAGCGCCGGCCCGCGCGTCGACAAGGCCTGTCGGAGCACCTCGCCGCATTGCGCGGGATCGTCGACCGTGAAGCCTTGCACGCCGAAACCGCGGGCAATGGCCGCGAAGTCGATGGGTTGCAGATCGCAGCCGTATTCCGGATTGCCCAGAAACACCATCTGCTCCCATTTGATTTGCCCGAGTGAATTGTTCTTGATGACGACGATCTTGACGTTCAGATTGTATTTGACGCAGGTCGCCAGCTCGCCCACCAGCATCGTCAGGCCGCCGTCTCCGGCAAAGGCGACCACTTGCCGTTCCGGATAGGCGATCGCCGCGGCTACCGCATAGGGAAGCCCGCAGGCCATCGTGGCGAGATTGCCGGAGCACGAGAACATCATGTTGCCGCGGATCGCCAGATGCCGCGCGATCCAGGTGGTGATGGTGCCGGAATCGGTGGCAACAATCGCATCGTCGCTCAGAAGCTTGTTGAGTTCATGGGCCACGACCTGTGGCTTCATCGGCTGGTCGCTGCGCGTGCCGCGCTCCACCATCAGCTGGTTCCAATCCTTCATGCCCGCTTGTGCTTTTTCCAGGAACGAACGATCCTTGCGCTGCGCGAGCTGCGGCAGCAATGCCTGGAGCACACGCGCGCAGTCGCCTACCAAACCGGCCATCACCGGATAGCGGAGCCCGATGCGCTTCGGATCAAGTTCGATCTGGACGGCATTGGCCTGTCCGGGCTTCGGGTAATACTCGATGTAGGGGAACGAGCTGCCCGCTATCAGCAAGGTGTCGCAGCTTTCCAAGGCGTCATGCGCGGGCCGTGTGCCCAACAGCCCGACGCCGCCGATGCAAAACGGACTTTCGTCGGGTACCGCGGCCTTTCCTAACAGTGGCTTGGCGATGGGTGCACCCAGACGCTCGGCCACTGCGAGCAATTCCTTTCCTGCTCCAAGCGCGCCGCGGCCGGCGAGGATGACGGTCTTCTTGCCAGCATTGAGGATCTCGACGGCTTGCGCGAGCTGGTCTTCGCTCGGCATGCGGTTGGAGTAAGCCATCACGTCGGAAACATGCCCGGCGATGTTCCGGTCGGAGCGGCGGCCGGATTTGACTGGTACCGATTGGATATCAACCGGCACAGTTACGTGCGCCACGCCGCGATAGGAAAGGGCTGTCCGGCAAGCGAGCTCCATCACGTTCTCGACGTGGGTGGGTCCCATGACCCGCGCGTTGTAGACGCAAACGTCCATGAACAGCTTGTCGAGCTCCACGTCCTGCTGCGTATAGGTCTCAACCAAGTCGTGGAACTGGAGGCCGGTGATGGCGAGTACGGGCTGTCCGTCGAGTTTAGCGTCATAGAGACCATTGAGCAGGTGAATGCCGCCGGGGCCGGAGGTAGCCAAACAAACGCCGAGCTTGCCGGTCCATTTCGCGTAAGCGCAGGCATTGAACGCTGCCGCTTCCTCGTGCCGCACCTGAATGAAACGGATGCGATCCTGGTGCGTCCGCAGCGCTTCTACGATGCCGTTGATGCCGTCACCGGGTAGACCGAAAACGGTATCGACGCCCCAATCAAGCAAGGTTTCAACGAGGACGTCGGATGCGGTGGGAGAGGCCATGGGGAATATCCAAACTCATGAACACCCCCGCATGTAATCCCGTTGCTGCAACACAGGTTCCCGCAATTTCCGGCCCCTGTGCGTGATGCGCGTTCTGCCCCGTTGGCCGCATGATGTGACGAACCGCCGCGGTGTGCGCTCAGCAGACCCTCAACGAGACAGCTTCCGCTTTCCACTGGCCATTAAATGGCGACGGTGATCTCGCAGATCATGCCGTCCTCGCGCCACTCGAATTTAACCTCGCCGTTGAGCTGGCCGAGCATCCGCGTAATCGCCCGGGTGCCGAACCCCTCCTTCGTCGGCGCCGTCACGCGTGGGCCGCCGGTCTCCGTCCACCGCAGGTGCAGTTGTTTCTCACCCTGCAGCGACCACGCGACCCTAACCCGCCCGGCGAATCTGGACAGGGCGCCATATTTGACGGCGTTGGTCGCAAGCTCGTGCAGCGCCCGCGCCATCGCTTGAGCCAATTCCGGTTTCAGCAGCAGGTTGGGGCCGTCGATCTGCGCCCGGGGATCGCCGTTGCGGAAATAGGGCGACAGCTCCTTTATCGCGAGATCGTGCAGATCGGCGCCAGCCCAACGCGATTGCGCCAGCATGCCATGAGCATTGGCGAGCGCGCGTAGTCGCCCCTCAATTGCCGCCTTCAGATCCGGCAACCGTGCCCGCATGCGTGAGATGCACGGTGGCCTGCGCCACCGCCAGCAGATTGTTGGTTCGATGATCCGCCTCGCGCGCGAGCAGCGCGATCTGCGCTTCCCGGCGCTTTTGCTCAGTAATGTCGCGCGCGATTTTCGAGGCGCCG
Source organism: uncultured Alphaproteobacteria bacterium (assembly GCA_963832605.1). Taxonomy (GTDB): domain Bacteria; phylum Pseudomonadota; class Alphaproteobacteria; order Rhizobiales; family Xanthobacteraceae; genus BOG-931. The sequence goes on from CAWHUO010000022.1 coordinate 158,346, forward strand.
ATGATTGTTCCCGATTCGTCCGTCAGCGGCGATACGGTCAGCGAAATATCGATGAGGCTGCCATCCTTGCGCCGGCGTATTGTCTCGAAATGATCGATACGCTCGCCGCGCCTGATGCGGTCAAGGATGCCGACCTCTTCGTCTCGACGATCGGGCGGGATGAGGATTGTGATCGACTTGCCGATAACCTCGTCCGCGCGGTATCCGAACAGCCGCTCCGCCCCCTTGTTCCAGGTAGCGATCGTGCCGTTAAGATCTTTACTGACGATGGCGTCGTCGCTGGACTCGACGATCGAAGCCAGACGGCGGCTGATGCGTTCGGCGCGTTGACGCTCGCTGATGTCAACCAACATGTTCACGCCGCCGATGAGAGTGCCCGAAGCATCATGGAGCGGCGTCGGAAACGCCATGAACGGCACCCGGGTGCCGTCGGGCCGTTCCGCAATCGCTTCGTGACCGCGGTTCGGCCGACCCTCCTTCAGGGCCATAGCCATAGGGCATTGGTCGTGCGGGAGAGGCGTGCCGTCGGGCCAGAATAATCGCCACGAGCCGCACCATTGATCGCTGTGCAGCTTCGGGCGGCAACCCCACAGCGCCGCCGCGGCTTCGTTGAAATAGACAATTCGACCCGCAGCATCGGTGACGTAGAGAGCGGCGGGTAGCATGTCGAGAAGCCGATTGGGCTCGGCCAAGTCTGCGGTCAGTTGCGCACGGAGGGGCTGAGAACGAAAAAGCGCGGGCCAAAGGCCCACACTGAACTCAGCCAAACCCACCTCGGTCTGCGACACGTCCACCCCCGCGTTTGAGGACACCCCGCAGGTTAAGTCCTTGCGGTGGCATCAGGTTCCACCGCGATGCCGCTTTTTCACGGGGGGCGAGACGCGCTAAGCGCGGCGCGACCGGCTGCGACCCTGCCGCGTTGAGCAGGATCGAGCTTTGGCGACGTGCCAATCAGTTCGCGCCTTCGGCAAGGCGCGCTATCAAAATAGCTGGATCCAATGAGCCGGCCACCCGCAAGCGTCGAATTTGACCGGTTGGAACCGACCGCTCTGAATTTGAGTTGACGCGACACGATACTTGGCTGGCCTTTGTGATGCCCCGGAGGATCTTGTGGACTACATCCGTGCCAGCCGTGAAAAGCGCTACGCGCTGGACATCAAGAATCCGCAGCCCGTCGATAGCGTCCAAGACATGTGGCAATCGGCCGGACGCGCCGCGACCGTCGGTATCTTTTTACTGCTCTTCGGCGCAATTCTCTATGTCGGCCGTCCACTCCTGATGCCGCTGCTCGCCGCCGCGATCGGCGGCATGACCTTTGCGCCGTTGGTGCGGCGCGCCGCGCGTCATGGCGTTCCGCCGTGGATTGCAGCGCTTGTAATCGTCCTCGTCGCTCTCGGCGCGTTGGGCGTGATCGTCACTGTGATGGCCAGCCCGGTCAGTGAATGGATCGGGCGCATGCCGGAAATCGAGGCGACCGTCCGCGAACGGCTGTCGGTGCTCGAACCACCGCTCGCCGCGCTGCGCGAACTCGAGGGTACGCTGTTCGGCGGTCAGGCGGGCACGGCTAATGCCGCCTCGCCCAACATTGTCTTGCCGGCTGTCGCGTTCCTCACTCCGGCGGCCGGCGAGTTGCTGCTGTTCTTCGCCGCGCTGCTGTTCTTTATCGTGGGCCAGACTTCGTTGCGCTCCACGATGGTTACCCTGTTTTCGAACCGGGACGCCAAGCTTCGCTTCTTGAAGATCATCAGCGATATCGAGCACAATCTGGCCGGCTATCTCACCGTCGTAACGATCATCAATGCGGCGCTGGGCATCGTCGTGGCCGCGGGAGCCTGGCTTCTAGGTCTTCCGAGTCCAGTGATCTTCGGCGTACTGGCGGCGGTCCTCAACTACGTTCCCTATGTCGGACCTGCCGTCATGGTGGTGGCTCTGTTCGGCGTCGGCCTCGTCAGCTTCCCGTCGCTCGGTCAGGCGCTGGTCGCACCGCTTGCGTTCGTTGCGCTGACGACCATGGAAGGTCATTTCATCACCCCGACGATCGTCGGCCGGCGGCTTACCCTCAATCCCCTCCTGATCCTCCTGGCCCTGGCGTTCTGGACCTGGATGTGGGGACCGATCGGTTCATTGCTCGCCGCACCGCTGTCAATCATCGGGCTCGTCGTGTTCAACCATTTATTTCCGACGAGCGATGTCCGGCTCCCAGATTGACCGGGACCGCTGCCTGCAACGGCGACGATGAGTTCACGATGAGCCCGATATCGCTAGTCTGCGCCTCGGCTAGAGCATGATCCGGAAAAGTGGAAGCCGGTTTTCCGAAAAGATCATGCTCCATCAAAAAGTTAGAGCGCTAATCGATCAATCTGAAGCGATTGCGCTTTAGGACACGAAGATTTTCTGCAGCATTTGCCGTTCGATCGGCTTCTGCAGGACAGGCACTTCGCTGAACCGGTCATCCACCGCATCGGCCTCATAGCCGGTGACGAAGACGAACGGGACCCCGCGTGACGACAATATTTCGGCCACGGGATAGGCCATGCCATCACCGAGATTGATGTCGAGGATGGCGGCATCAAAGTCGCCCTCTTTCGCTGCCGCCAGCGCTTCCGACGCCGAGCTGATCGGGCCAAGAACGGAATGCCCTCGTTCCACGAGGCATTCCTGAATCATCATGGCAACAAGGGCCTCATCTTCAACCAGCAGCACGCGTCGATTGCTCGTCCTCTTCGGCTGCGCGGAACCTGCGTCTGCCGACTCGCCTGCATTTGGCACATACTCGTTTGTTGATTTGAACAAAGGAATCGACAAAGTGCATTGCAGCCCCGTCGGCTCCCAATCGAACGTCGCCTTGCCGGCAAGCTGTTGCTCAATGCTGGCGCGGATGACGTTCAGGCCGAAGCTGCGGGCGGCGGGCGGCTTGATCCGCGGTCCGCTGCTTTCCACCCAGCGCAAAACCAGAAAGTCCGGCCGCAATTGCCACGTCAAGCTGATCCTCCCGGCCAAGGAAGATAGCGCGCCATGTTTTCCCGCGTTGGTGGCGAGTTCATGCAGCGCGAGACCAAGCCCCTGCGCCATATGCGGCTGCAGCGAGAAATTGGGACCTTCGATATCGATCTTGTCGGCCTCAGCGGTCCGGTAGGGGGCCAATTCCTCCGTCACCAGCACACGCAGATCCGCGCCATGCCAGCGCGAGTCCGAGAGCAGCGCGTGCGCCCGGGCCAGCGCCTTGATGCGCCCTTCAACGGCCGTCACATATTCCTCTACACTGCGTGCACGGGTAAGACGGATGATCGATTGAACGACCGCGAGCGCATTGCGCGCGCGATGATCAACCTCGCGTGCCAGCAGATCCTGTCGCCCCTCGGCCTCCTTGCGCTTGGTGATGTCGAGGGCGGTGCCAATGACGCGCACGCACTTGCCATCCGCATCGAATATACCGCGGCCTTTGGCTTCGACCCAGCGGATAGTGCCGTCTTCCTTCCCGACCGTACGGTACTCGACGTCATAGATCGCCCGCTGTTTCGGGTCACAAGCCGCGGCGTACGCCTTGCCGGTCGCTTCCTTGTCTTCGGGATGCAGCCCAGCATAAAAATCCGCCATGCTCACTGGAACGTCCGGCGATATGCCGAACATGGCTTTGACGCGCGGCGGCCAAAATAATGTGTCTGTCACATTATCAACGTCCCAAAGGCCGATTTCGGCAGCCTCGGTCGCCAGCCGCAATTGCTGTTCGCTTTCGATAAGGCGCGCATTCGACGCTTCGAGCTCCGCCGTACGCTCCGCCACGCGCCGCTCGAGCTCGACGTTGAGCCGCTCGAGCTCCCGGGTCTTGCGATAGAGTTCGGCAAACACTTTGACTTTAGCGCGCAACACCGCGGGAACAACCGGCACCGGCACGTAATCGACCGCGCCCATCTCGTAGCCGCGCAACCGATCGACGTCGTCCACCTGAATGGCGGAGATGAATATGATCGCCGTCCGCTGAAAGCGCGGATGGTCGCGGATCATCGCGGCGAGCTGAAAGCCGTCGAGTTCCGGCATGCAGACGTCGATCAGGACGACGGCGGCCTCATTCTTGAGCAGAAATTCCAAGGCCTCGCGCGCCGACGACGCCTTGACCAGATTTTCTCCGAGGTCACGAAGGATTTCTTCGTTGGCAAGGAGCTTCGCCGGCTGATCGTCGACGAGAAGGACGTTGACTTTGTTATTGTTCATACAGCCGCGCCTAGCGATGGAGCCACATCCGCAACGCGGAGAGCAGTTGTTCAGTATTGACCGGCTTGGCCAGATAGTCCGAGGCGCCCGCCTCGAGACATTTCTCCCGATCGCCCTTCATGGCCTTGGCGGTCAGGGCGATGATGGGCAGGCGGCGGTACGCCGGATCGCGCCGGATGATCTCGATGGTCTGATAGCCGTCCATCTCCGGCATCATGATGTCCATGAGCACAATGGCAAGCGACGGCGTCTCCTTGATGATCGCGTTTGCCTCGCTGCCAGTGGTCGCGGTTAGGACATGCATGCCGCGCCGTTCTAGCACACTCGAAAGCGCAAAGATGTTGCGCGGATCGTCGTCCACAAGAAGCACGGTGCGGCCGATAAGGTCCTCGTCCGAGGAGTTGAGGCGCTCGAGCATGCGCTGCTTCTCCGACGGCAGATCGGTAATGACGCGATGCAAAAACAGCGCAGTCTCGTCGAGCAGCCGCTCGGGCGACTCCACTCCCTTGACCACGATACTGCGCGCCATGGTGTGGAGCTGAGCATCCTCGTCGGCCGACAGCTCGCGCCCGGTGAATACGACGACGGGTACGTCGGCCAGCGCGTGCTCGGCGCGCATCGATTCCAGCACCTCGAAGCCCGACATGTCGGGCAGGCGCAGGTCGAGGACCACGCAATCGCAGCTCTGCCGGCGCATGATATCAAGGGCTTCTTTGCCGGTGCCGGCATTGACGATTTCGATGTCGTTATGACCGAGCAGTTCGTGAATGCTCATCTGCTCGGCCGCGTTGTCCTCGACGACCAGCAAACGCCGGCGGCGGGGTTGCGAAAAGTCCTTGATCTTCGCCAAGGCGTCGGAAACGCCTTCGCGTGTGGTGGGCTTGGTGACGAACGAAAACGCGCCGCGCGCAAGACCGTGCTGACGATCCTCGTCGAGGGTAATGATCTGCACCGGGATATGGCGCGTGAGCGGATTCTGCTTGAGCTGGCTGAGCACGTTCCAGCCCAGCATGTCAGGCAAGAACACGTCGAGCGACACTGCCGTCGGTTGATACTGCTTAGCAAGCTCGAGCGCAGTGTCGCCGCGCATCGCCAGCAGCACCTTGAACCCCCTGTCGCGAGCCAGGTCGATCAGGATGCGGGCGTAGTGCGGGTCGTCCTCGACGATGAGCAGAATGGCGTCGCCGGGCTGAACTTCCAGTCGATCGTCGGGAATCTGCTCGATCGCGCGCTCAACCGGGGCAGCCGGCGCCGGACCGGAACTCGCCGGCGCCGGCCGCGGCGCCGTAGTCGAGCCGACATATTTTATCGGCAGATAGAGCGTAAAGGTCGAGCCGGCATCCGGAGCGCTGCGCAAGTGGATCTCGCCGCCGAGCAGGTTTGACAGTTCGCGGCTGATCGCGAGCCCTAGCCCGGTGCCGCCATACTTGCGGCTGGTCGAAGCGTCGGCCTGCTGGAAGGCCTCGAAGATGATCTTCTGCTTTTCCGACGGAATACCGATACCGGTATCAGAGACCTCGAACGCCACAACCGACGACGCCTGGCTTAAGACCGGATGACCGGCGCTCCAGCCGCCGATCGCCGTACTCACGCTAAGCCGCACCCCGCCCTGCGCGGTGAACTTGAAAGCGTTCGACAGCAGGTTCTTGAGGACCTGCTGCAGGCGCTTGGAGTCAGTGATCAAACTACGCCCGAGATTGGGGTCGATGTGAACGTCGAACGAGAGCTGGCGTGTGTCCGCCTCGTGACGGAACGGGCGCGCCACCATATCCAGCAAATTGGCGAAGAAGATTTCGTCGGCCTCCACCGTGACAGTGCCGGATTCGATCTTCGACAGATCCAGAATATCGCTGATGAGGTTGAGCAAATCGGTGCCGGCGCCGTGTATGGTTCTGGCGAACTCGACCTGCTTTGCCGTAAGATTGCCTTCCGGATTCTCGGTCAGCTGCTGTCCCAGGATCAGGATCGAGTTCAACGGCGTGCGCAGCTCGTGCGACATGTTGGCCAAGAATTCAGACTTGTACTTCGACGTCAGCGCCAGCTCGGTCGCTTTCTCCTCGACCGCGCGGCGGGCCTGCTCGATTTCCTGATTCTTGCGCTCGACTTCGACGTTGCGTTCGGCGAGCTGCTGCGCCTTCTGCTCGAGCTGCTCGTTGGTCTGCTGCAGCTCCCTCTGCTGCGCCTGCAATTCGCCGGCGAGCTGCTGCGATTGCTTGAGCAGCCCTTCGGTCTGCATCGTCGCCTCGATGGAGTTGAGCACGATGCCGATCGAGGTCGTGAGCTGTTCCAGGAACATCGTCTGCAAGGCGGTGAATTCGTGGATCGACGCCAGTTCGATGACCGCCTTGACCTGGTTCTCGAACAGCACCGGCAGCACGATGTTGTTGCGCGGCGCTACCTTGAACAGCGCCGAACTGATGGGCACGGCGTCTTCCGGCATTTCCGTGATCAACAGCCGCCGCTTGTCGACCGCGCATTGGCCAATAAGGCCTTCGCCAAGCTGCAGCGCGTGCGGGTGACCGTTCACGCCATCATCGGCATAAGCCGCCAACAGCCGTAGCCCGGGCGTCTCCTCGTTCTCCATCTGATAGATGACGCCCTGGTGGGCGTTGACGAGCGGGGTCAGTTCGGAAAGCAGCAGCCGACCGACGGTGGTCAGGTCGCGCTGGCCCTGCAGCATGTTGGTGAATTTCGCCAGGTTGGTCTTCAGCCAGTCCTGCTCGGTGTTGCGGTCGGTGGTGAGCCGCAAATTGTCGATCATCGTGTTGATGTTATCCTTGAGCTCGGCCACTTCGCCGCGCGCTTCCACCTGAATCGAGCGGGTCAGATCGCCCTTGGTCACCGCGGTCGCCACCTCGGCGATGGCGCGGACCTGCGTGGTCAGATTGGCGGCCAGCAGGTTGACGTTGCCGGTCAAGTCCTTCCAGGTGCCGGCGGCGCCGGGCACGTTGGCCTGGCCGCCGAGGCGGCCCTCGACGCCGACCTCGCGCGCCACGGTGGTGACCTGATCGGCGAATGTCGCGAGCGTATCGGTCATGTTGTTGATGGTTTCGGCCAGCGCCGCCACCTCGCCCTTCGATTTCACCGCGAGGTTCTGCTTGAGATCGCCATTGGCGACGGCGGTCACGACTTTCACGATGCCGCGCACCTGTTCGGTCAGGTTGGCGGCCATCACGTTCACGGTATCGGTCAGGTCCTTCCAGGTACCGGCGACGCCGGGCACGACCGCCTGGCCGCCGAGCAGGCCTTCGGTGCCGACTTCGCGGGCGACACGCGTGACCTCGGAAGCAAAGCCGTTGAGCTGATCCACCATCGTATTGATGGTGTTCTTGAGCTCGAGGATTTCGCCCTTCACATCGACAGTGATCTTGCGCGACAGGTCGCCGCGGGCGACGGCCGTCGTCACTTCGGCGATGTTGCGCACCTGCGTGGTCAGGTTCGCCGCCAGGAGATTGACGTTGTCGGTCAGGTCTTTCCAGGTGCCGGCGACGCCGGGCACCACCGCTTGGCCGCCAAGCCGGCCGTCGGTGCCCACCTCGCGCGCGACGCGGGTGACCTCGGCGGCGAACGAGCGCAGCTGCTCGACCATGGTATTGAGGGTGTCCTTCAACAGCAGCATTTCACCGCGCACGTCGACGGTGATCTTCTTCGACAGGTCGCCGCCGGCGATGGCGGTCGCCACCTCGGCGATATTGCGCACTTGGGCGGTGAGGTTCGACGCCATGAAGTTGACGTTGTCGGTCAGGTCCTTCCAAGTGCCGGCAACGCCCGGCACGCCCGCCTGGCCGCCGAGCTTGCCTTCGGTGCCGACCTCGCGGGCGACGCGGGTGACCTCCGAGGCGAAGGCATTGAGCTGATCGACCATGGTGTTGATGGTGTTTTTCAACTCCAGAATTTCGCCTTTCACATCGACGGTGATCTTGCGTGACAAGTCACCACGGGCGACGGCCGTCGTCACCTCGGCGATGTTGCGGACCTGCGCGGTCAAATTGCCGGCCATCGAGTTGACCGAGTCGGTCAAATCCTTCCAGGTGCCGGCGACGCCCGGCACGTTGGCCTGGCCGCCAAGGCGGCCTTCAGTGCCGACCTCGCGCGCGACGCGCGTCACCTCACCCGCGAAGCGGTTGAGCTGATCGACCATGGTGTTGAGCGTTTCCTTGAGCTGCAGGATTTCGCCGCGCACGTCGACGGTGATCTTGCGCGACAGGTCGCCGCCAGCGATCGCCGTCGCCACTTCGGCGATGTTGCGGACCTGCGCGGTGAGATTGCCGGCCATCGAGTTGACCGAGTCGGTCAAATCCTTCCAGGTGCCGCCGACGCCGGGCACCTGCGCCTGACCGCCGAGCTTGCCTTCGGTGCCGACCTCGCGGGCGACGCGCGTCACTTCGGCGGCGAACGCGTTGAGCTGGTCGACCATGGTGTTGAGCGTGTCTTTCAGCTCGAGAATTTCGCCGCGCACGTCGACCGTGATCTTGCGCGACAGGTCGCCGCGCGCCACGGCGGTCGCCACCTCGGCGATGTTGCGCACCTGGCCGGTCAGGTTCGAGGCCATCGAATTGACGCTGTCGGTCAAATCCTTCCAGGTGCCGGCGACGCCGCGCACCACGGCCTGACCGCCGAGCTTGCCTTCGGTGCCGACCTCGCGCGCGACGCGGGTGACTTCCGAAGCAAACGCGTTGAGCTGGTCGACCATGGTGTTGATGGTGTCTTTCAGCTCGAGAATTTCGCCGCGCACGTCGACCGTGATCTTTTTCGACAAATCGCCGTTGGCGATGGCGGTGGAGACCTCGGCGATGTTGCGGACCTGTGCGGTCAGGTTCGAGGCCATGGAGTTGACCGAGTCGGTCAAGTCCTTCCAGGTACCGGCGACGCCGAGCACGTTGGCCTGGCCGCCGAGCCGGCCCTCGGTGCCGACTTCACGAGCAACGCGCGTCACTTCGCCGGCGAAGGCGTTGAGCTGATCGACCATCGTGTTGATGGTCTCCTTAAGCTGCAGGATCTCGCCCGAGACGCTCACCGTGATCTTCTTCGACAGGTCGCCGCCGGCGATTGCGGTCGCCACGTCGGCGATGTTGCGAACCTGCGCCGTCAAGTTGCCGGCCATAAAGTTGACGCTGTCGGTGAGGTCCTTCCAGGTGCCGGCGACGCCGGGCACCTGGGCCTGGCCGCCGAGCTTGCCTTCGGTGCCGACCTCGCGGGCAACGCGGGTGACTTCCGAGGCAAAGGCGTTGAGCTGATCAACCATGGTGTTGATGGTGTCTTTCAGCTCGAGAATCTCGCCGCGCACGTCGACTGTAATCTTGCGCGACAGGTCACCGCGCGCCACGGCGGTGGTCACGTGGGCGATGTTGCGCACCTGATCGGTGAGGTTGCCGCACATGGCGTTGACCGAGTCGGTCAAGTCCTTCCAGGTGCCGGCGACGCCGGGCACGATCGCCTGGCCGCCGAGCTTGCCGTCGGTGCCGACCTCGCGGGCGACGCGCGTCACTTCGGAGGCGAACGAGCGCAGTTGATCGACCATCGTATTGATGGCCTCCTTGAGCTGCAAAATTTCGCCGCGCACGTCGACGGTGATCTTCTTCGACAAGTCGCCATTGGCGACGGCGATCGTCACCTCGGCGATGTTGCGCACCTGAGCAGTGAGGTTCGACGCCATCGAGTTGACGCTCTCGGTGAGGTCCTTCCACACGCCCGACACTTCGCGCACCTGCGCCTGGCCGCCGAGCTTGCCCTCGGTGCCAACCTCGCGGGCGACGCGTGTGACTTCCGAGGTGAACACCTTAAGCTGCTTGATCATGGTGTTGACGATCTTGGCCGAGCGCAGGAACTCGCCCTGCAGCGGCCGGCCGTCGACGTCGAGCTGTACGGTTTCGAGGAGATCGCCTTGCGCCACGGCGGCGATGGCGCGCGTCACCTGCGTCGTCGGCCAAAGCAGATCGTCGATGAGCGTATTGACCGAGGACTCCATCTCCCCCCAGGCGCCCTCGGAAAGGCCGAAGCGCACCCGCTGGCGCGTCTTGCCTTCGCGCCCCACCACCTGGCCAACACGTTCAAGCTGGCGGGCCATGCGCTGGTTGGCGGCGACGATCTCATTGAAGGCGTCGGCGACCTTGCCCATGATGCCGACCCGGTCGCCGGCCATGCGGACGGAGAAATCGCCGACGCGCATGGCCTGAAGCGCATGCAGCAGTTCGCGCAGTTCCCCGGCCTCGGCGCCGTTGCGGTCCGGCGAAAGGGACTGGTCGAGCGAGGTGGGTGCGGCCGTCGAACCGTTGGCATTCGCGGCGCCTACTGCGTCAGGGGTATGCTCCATAGGAATCTCCGAACCCCGTAGGCAGCGCCGCGCGGAACGGTTGGCGTGTCGGGACATTGAAGGTGACTGCGGGGGCCCAGCTCAAGTGGGCGCTCCGCTCTCGCATTGGCGGGTGGAATCGGGCCGGGTGAGCACGCCAAGACCCCCGAAGATGTCCCGGGTGCCTGGCTGGTAGCCTGTCGCAGCAGACGGCCTCATGGTGCCGTCGGCCGGTCAGAACTTTCCCCCTCACATGACTCCTCCTGAGCCGTAACGCGAACGCGGCCAAAAGAGGAAGGTTCCAGGGCGAAGCGCCTGCAGATGAAATAATTTATTCGGGCCCGGCGGTGCCGGCGAAACGTTCTTCCGGCAGTTCTTACTTCCAGGTTTATGAGCGGATAAAGGGCCAGAAACTGGGAATTCGCCGGGAGACGTTTTATTCAACTCACGGTAGCGGGGCCGGCGCCGGGACCCGGATTCTCCTACCTCGCTGACAGTAGCTGAGCAGCATCAGCCTGGCGGAAGACCCGAGGGGGTGGTCGAGGCCTTGGCCAAATCGCCGCCCGCAAGCACGGCATCTTGGCTGAAGACAGCGGGCGGCAGGTCGAGCGCTCTCTCGCGACCGTCGCGTTTTGGCGCGATTACGGGATGCACTTTCAAATATTCTTGCAGCGCTTCATGGATCGACAGTGGGAGCACCAGCGCATCATGCGTGCCGCGATGCCGGCAGATCACGTCCAGGGGTTCGCCTTCGCGTTCGCATCCCGCGATCGTGTAGCGCCCATCGTCTTCGGCGTCACGACCGTTGATCTTTATGGAAACGACCCTGTGTCCGTATTCGGCCCGTGCATCAAAGACGATCGTCATGCCGGAAGCGCGCGGTCCCCATCCGCCGTTGAGCTTCAAAGGCGTCTTCGCGTAAACCATTTCCAATTCGTTTTCCAAATAGTCCCTCAATTCCTTGCCGGTGACCCAGCCGCGTTTCATTCGCGCGTCCATCGGCAGCAGGTTCCACAGATCGGCCTCGGTGACGGCTTCAGGTGGAACAGGCACGCCGAAGCGAAAGCCGTTGGTGAAACCAATGTCGGTTTTCGCCGTTTCGCGCACCGCATCGGCAATAAAATCGTCCGCAGTGGTTTCCAATAGGTCATAGCGCATCAAGACGGTTTCGGTTTTCCCCGCCGGTTTGGCCATGCGCGCCCGATGGGGCGTCAACGACGTGTCGACCAACGCTTTGACCCGAGCGTCTTCGTCGTAGCGACTGGCCAAAACGGGGATGAGCCGGAACTTGTGACTGGCGACACCACCGCCCGGCTTGATGACGAGATCGAGCCTGCCCAAAAATGACCCGAAGCAGCCGGGCTCGACGACGATGACGTCGCCTTCGAGAATCGGCCAAGCCGTTCGCTCGTGGGTATGGCCGGAAAGCACCACGTCGAACTCCGGAGTTGCGCGGGCGATTTCGCGGGCGATCGACAAGCCGGTATGGGTGAGCGCAACCACCAGATCAGGCTGCTCGCGGCTGCGCAATTCTCTGACGAAGTCGCGCAAGCCTTCAATGCGCGTCGTATCCATTCCCCGAAATTCCGCAGGCGGCTGGCGGCCGCTCGCCCCGAGATCGGTCAGGCCAACGACAGAGATTTTCACGCCCTGCCGCTCAAGGGTGATCGAAGGGGGAAACAGACGATTGCCGGTCGGGATGTCGTGAAAATTGTAGCAAACAACCGGGCGGTCGAGCCGCGCCATGGTCTGCTTGAATCGTTCGGGGCCGTAGGCGGGCTCCCAGTTCCCGGGTGTGAAAACGTCGATACCGAGCGCCTTGAGAGGTTCAAGGATCGCTTCGCCTTCGGACCAGGCAGCGGGCCCCGACCCTTGAAACTCATCACCGCCGTCGAGCAGGAAGCAGGCTCCTTCGCAATGCGCCCGCTCTTCGTCGATGGCCGCCTTGAGCCGGGCGTAACCGCCCATCATCTGAATGTCCGGCGTCGCCCCGGGCAGATATTCCGGATGCGTTTCGAGCTGTGCATGTGTGTCGGTAAAGTGCAAAAGCGTCACGCGCTTGCCGTCTCCGCCCTGTTCCGGCCGCGCGGGTGCCGCCGCAAGACCCGCAGCGGAAATGCCCGAGCTGACCGCCGACAGACCTGCTGAGGCAAGGAGCTTTCGGCGCGTCCAATTCTTGTTCATTGGTTTTCCATTGTTGCGCTCACTGAGAGCGGCCCGCGTGTTCCAAAAATCGTGGCGTCTTGCCCAAACGTTCGGCCAAACCTTTGAGCGTTCCGGCTGCCGCCGGAGCCAGATCGGCGGTGACGGCCGCCTGCGCCGTTCTCGACTGACCCGCTGCGACTGCGAGAGCACCGGCTGCGACCATGGCGCGACGACTGATCAACGTTTCCTCCCTATGCAACGTCATTCTCCATCATATGCAAACGCTAGAATATGATTCCGGGGCCCACAAGCGCAAAGCGCCACTCCCCGCTGCGGCATTCCGGTCAGAATGCCAAAGACTGTCGTGCTCCCACGTGCGCCGCGACATTGCGAGTGGCGCGAGACATATGAGAAGGCAAAAGTTCGGCCCCAAAGTCCAAGCGAAGGCCGAATGCCACAAGGCTTGGGAGAGAGTCGGTGTCGCAAACGTGGGCGAGTAATTTGATGAACATGACAATACTGACGGAAGGCAGATTTAGATCCAAGGAGATGGTTTATCGACGCGTTCGGCTTTTCGGAAAAGCTTTTTCGCGCCTCGGCGCTACTGCGTTGATTGCGCTGCGGCTGGTGCAAAGCCAGTTTCAGCGAAATCAGCGAACGAGCTTACTGGCCACGGCGATCAGAGATCCCGGTCGGCACTAAGTAGCCCAGACGCCTATCGGAGGAAGGCCGGCGGAGAATCGCTGACACCGTCGGCAAGGGCATCCGACGCGACAGATGCAGGGATATGGTGGGCGCACAAGGACTCGAACCTTGGACCCGCTGATTAAGAGTCAGCTGCTCTACCAACTGAGCTATGCGCCCTAATGCAGGAAACGAGGATAAATATTGAGTTTCCTACTTTAGCACCACCAGAATTTTTTCGCCATTTGCACGTTTAGATTACTGGCGAAAGGGGACGCCCTGGGGCACCCCGGGCGGCTTATATCACCGGGTGTGGGCCGCGCCAACGGCCGCGAATCGATTGGGCAAGTTCTGTAAGGCGACTACTCCTCGCAACCGGTTTTGAACCTCGCCGAGTTTCCGGCATCACTCCCTCGCCGACGATTTGCTGCTGCCGCGGATCGACCGTATCTGTCGCAGAGTCGTTTGTCGTGGCTGCGGCCGCACCGAACTAGCGGCGCGCGTGCACTATGGAGATTCAGTGCGGTGCCTCGTGGCCTATTCGAGTAATCCAGCCGCGAGCGATTGGTGTGCTGAACGCGACTTGGCTTTGTTCAGGCCGAACGCACTGGCCCGGACTGATCTTGTCGAATTACGCGCGGGAAAACGGAGAGATTGCCCGCGCTGTACTCTTTATCGGATCACACGGCCGTCACAGCTTCTGCGATATGCCGGCGAAGAAGCCGCGGCGCGCGCCGTATTGCGGGGCGAAGACGCCAATGCCGCTGCCGTTGCGCAACTCGTAGATCTGATCGAACAGGTTGACGATGTCGAAGCGCACGGTCAGCGGCTTGGCGTCCGGCGACCATTTGAAATCGTGCGCCACGCCGACGTTCACTACCGCATAGGGGGGCGTGTGCTGCGAATTGGGCGGAACGCCATCATCCTCCAAATCGCCGGTGCGCTGGCCGCTGCCATAGATCATGTCGGCGGTGAATAGCGTATCGTTCCAGCGGTATGACACGCCGGCCGAGCCGGTCATGAGCTGCATGTCGTCAGTGTAGTGCCAATGGGTGAGAAGATAATTGTAGTCCAGGGCGTCAATGAGATATTGGTTCGAAATGACATCTGTCCCTTCGGTAATGTTGTACGAGAAGTTCGCGTAGGCCTTGAAGTCGCCGTTGCGGTACTTGAGTTTGAACTCGCCGCCTTCGCTGTATCCCCGGGCGTAATTGAACTGCGTCAACACCACGGCCTGGCCGAACTGGCCGTCGTCGATCATGTCGCGCGCGTCCTTGTAGTAACCGTCGATCCCGATATCGAGGCCCGGAAGCAGGGTCTGGTCGACGCCGACGTCGTAATAATTCGAGCGTTCAGGCAGCACCGGATCATTCAACGGCACCTGCGGCTGATTGGTCGTGTTGGTGAACAGCGCGATGTCGGATTGAGCCGCCTGTGCCTGATAGGGCGGCGTGAAATAGCGCGCATAGCCGGCGTGGATGGTCGTGCCGACAAACGGCTTATAAACCAGCGCGACCCGCGGGCTGAGCTGGTTGGCATCGACATACTGATACAACTGGTCGAAGCGCAGGCCGGCGTTCAAAGTAAGTTCGCTGGTGACTTTCCATTCGTCCTGGATGTAGGTTCCGATGTTCCAGCCGAGCTTCGAATTTGGATCATCGATCGTGAACGGCGCCGGCGAAATGGCGCCGGTCACGGGATTGACCGGCAATACTGTCGAGAGATTGTTGACGTTGGTGTCTTCTTCACTGACGGCAAATCCGCCCCGCAGAGTATGGCGGTCATTGACGATATAGGAGGTGTCGAACTGGGTGCCGTTGAGCAGGCTTTCCCGCGTCACATTCGAAGCGACATCGTTGAACACCAAGTCGCCGAAGACGTCGGGAACGAAGTTGATTTTCGCGTAGCGCGAAAACACCGAGAATTGCGCATCGCCGTCGGTGCCCTTCTTTTGCAAGGTCGCGAGATTGACGATGTAGGTATCGTATTCGTTCTCATTGAGCCACAAGGAGTTGTAGTTCGCCGGGCCAAAATCCCCGAGCGGCACCTGGGCGGGATTGTTTGGGATCTGGAACGCGCTGTAGGACGCGGCCGAGATCAGACTGAACCGCGTCGATTCGTCGAGCAGCGTCGATGAATAGCCGAAGAATTTGCCTTGCTCGGTGTAATCGTGGTTGGCGTCGGGGCCGGATGTCGGATTTTCCAGCCCAAGCGCGTTCCAATTGCCGCGGGCGCTGACAAAATACTCGGTATTGCCGACGCTGCCGCCGTAGTCGAAGCTCGGCGTGTAGGTCTGGTGGCTGCCGCCATAGAAACTGACCTCGCCGCCGGGCGTGGCAAAGCTTCTGCTGGTGATATCGAGCACGCCGGCGGTGCGCAGCCCATACTGGGCCGGGAGTGTGCCGGTCAGCAGCGACAAGCTGCCGATAAAATTGGTGTCGAGCACCGGACCGAGCGACGAGACTCCTTCGGGAATCACAACGCCGTTGATCCGGTATTGGACGTTGGCGTACTCGTTTCTGACATGGAAGTCGGGATTGG
Organism: uncultured Alphaproteobacteria bacterium; assembly: GCA_963832605.1. Lineage (GTDB taxonomy): Bacteria > Pseudomonadota > Alphaproteobacteria > Rhizobiales > Xanthobacteraceae > BOG-931. The sequence goes on from CAWHUO010000022.1 coordinate 174,220, forward strand.
AGACGGCGGAATTGTATGACACGCCCGGCATTTGCAGGATGACCTTGTCGATCGGCGTATTGTCGCCTTGCGGCAGGGTCTCGATCGCCTGGCGATCGATGGTGTAGGACGTGGCTCCGATCTTCGGCAGCACATTGTCCCGCGCCTGATCGAACGCATTCATCTTGGCGTCCAGCGCGGCCTGCGCCGCCGTTGGGGCGTTCGCTTGCTGGGCGGTGCGTTGCGCGGCTCCGGTGTTGGGCTTTGCCTTCGGTTTCGGTTTGGGCCTCGATGCCGTCACGACGACTGGCGGAAGCTCTGTTTCGTTACTCGACGGAGCCGCCGCTGGCGTTTGCGCCGTGGGCTGCACTGATACCGGCGGCGTAGCCCCTGGAGGCGTTTGTTCTGGGGTTGGCGCCTGCTGCTCCCGTAAAGGCGGCGGCTGCTGCGCGTTTGCACCGAGCACTATTGATAGAGCTGAGAATGCCACCGCGCTCGGGAGCTGCACGCGCGCCAGCGCCGAGTATAAAACTCTCAACAGCGATGAACGCGACATGGCGTGCAAATGCCTTAGAACTATTTCAAAGTATTATTTCTTTGCTTCCCCGAGTTCTCGTATAAGTTTGGCGCGAACTCATAACAATAACTTTTGTGCAACACCTGTTCTTATTTTGCGTTTGACCGTTTTGAATTGAAAGAATTCAAATCTGTGGAAGCTGTGCCCACCTGACCCGAACAGGCTGCGTGAAGAGCGCGGAGTTGGTGTTCTCGCGCGAGTGCAGCTTCAACGGCAACCCCGTCGCCTCGCTGGGCTCGAATTTGAATTGCCTTGCCGGACAGCGGATGGGTGCGCCACGCAGCCACGCGCCGTCCTCTGGCTGTCATTCGTCTGTAAAGAAGTCGGCACGCGCGTGTAAAAAAGCCGGCATAAGACTTACCCAATTCTTAAGCACGATTGGCTGCGACGGGTTGGGGACGCGGGATGTTGTATCCTGTTGCGCGTTCACGGGGATGGCTGCGTCGCGTCGCCCGGGGTGCTGTGGCGCAACGGTCCTCGGCCGGTATGTGCGCCTTCGCCCTTTGCTTGGCATCGAACAGTTTGGCCCGCGAGCCGGACCCGCCGCGCGATCTCTGCCCTCGGCCCGAACCCGGAAGCGCCGTGCCGGAGCCGCAAGATCTTCGTGGTCACAACGGCGTCCTGCAGGTCGATCTGGCCATTTACCATCAAAGACAGCCGGACGGGTCGATCCGCTACTGTTACCTGACGCCGGACGGCACACCGTCGCCGACGTTGCGGCTCAAGCCGGGCGATCTGCTGATGTTGCGTTTCAGAAACAACTTGATCGAGTTCGGGGCAACGCCGCCGGGGCCCGATCACACCCACGACCAGGTCACGCCGATCGCCGGGCCGCTGTGTTTGTCGAGAAGGAAGTCCGATCCCTGCACCAGCGGCGCCATGACGGCGACCTCGTCCAACCTGCACTTTCACGGTTTGACGGTGCCGCCGGTATGCCATCAGGACGACGTGCTGAAAACCTCGATCCAGCCGGGCGATCCCCCGTTCGAATACCGCCTTCGCATTCCGGCCGACGAGCCGCCCGGCCTTTATTGGTACCACCCGCACATTCACGGCTTCAGCAAGGCGCAGGTGCTCGGCGGGGCTTCCGGCGCGCTGATCATCGAAGGCATCGAGCGGGCCAATCCGACGCTGGCGGGCCTGCCCGAGCGCGTTTTGGTGATCCGCGATCAGGATCTGTTGAATCCTGATGCTCTGCCTTCGAAATCCGAGCCCGTTGTCCCCAAGAATTTGCTCGACAGCGACGGCGATGCGGCCAACAACGGCACTGGCTTCGGCAAGCCCGCGAAGGATCTGTCCATCAACTTTGTGCCCGTACCTTATCCCGATTACCCGCCGGCCGTCAATTATGATGAAGCCGGGCGAGCGGCAGCTGTGGCGCGTCCTCAATGCCTCGGCGATCACTTATCTGAACCTCGCGATGCTGTTTCGCCCGCGCCGCAACCGCTGGGCATCGTCGGCATTGACGGCGTGCCGATCGATTTCAACGGCAGTCCGGCATCCTCCGGTCGAGTGGGTCAATCACATCGGCGTACCGCCGGGCGCTCGGGTCGAGTTCATTGTCGAAGGTCCGCCGCTCGGAGTGCCGGCGCTGCTGGTGACGCGAACGGTCGATACCGGGCCCGGCGGCGAAAACGATCCGAATCGCGCGCTGGCGTCCATCGTTGCCGCGGCCGGTGCCCCCGAGCCGCACGCGAAGTTCGCTGCCAATCTCCGAGCCGCTGCCGCCGCCGCCCGGCCCTGGCTTGGCAGCGTCGCGCCGGTGCGCGTCCGGAAACTATACTTCTCCGAGAAACTGGAAAATCCGGACGATCCCAACAGCCCCACCACCTTTTATCTCACGGTGGACGGGCAGACCCCGAAGCCGTTCGATCCCGCTGCGAGCGCGCCCGATATTGTCGTCAAGCAAGGCGATGTCGAGGATTGGATCATCGAGAACCGCTCGGCGGAATTGCACGATTTCCACATCCACCAGCTTCACTTCCAGCTCGTCGGCTGGTCCGGGACGCCAATCAACGAGCCGTTTCTGCGCGATACGGTCAACGTCCCCTACTACAACGGCCGGGCACTGCAATATCCGAGCGTGCGCCTGCGCATGGATTTTCGCGATCCAAACACCGTCGGCACCTTCGTCTATCACTGCCACCTCCTCGAGCATGAGGACGGTGGGATGATGGGACGAATCCGCGTCGAGCCCGCGGACGCTGCAACTTTTCACCGCGTCGTCAAACCAACCAAATGGAGGAGAATCTTATGACGGGCGATAAAACGTAAGTCTCGTTTTCTATATGGGTGTCGCTTGGGATTCGAGTGCGCATGGCCCTCGGGCAGTTGTCTCTCGGTCCCGCGCTCAGCCAATCTTTCCCGGTCCCGGGTTTTGCGGGCGGATGGCCGGCGCCCGAGATAACTCCACGCAAACTCCGATCAAGCACGTTATCGTCATCATTGGCGAAAACCGCAGCTTCGATCACGTGTTTGCCACCTATGTGCCCAACGCCCGGGCAGACCGTTAACAACCTGCTCTCCGAAGGCATCATCACGCTGGATGCCAACAAGAACGCCATTCCCGGGCCGAACTTCCAGAAGGCGCAACAACTGGCGGCTACGGATCAAGGCTCGACCGATCCCTTCCTGCTGAGCCCGCCGACAAGCAGTCTTTCCCGAACAACCACTTGCCGGCCCCGCTCGTCGGTGGGCCGAAGGTCAATTACATTGTTTCAGCGAGTGAGACAGTTCTTGCACCTCCCCCACACCAGCGTGCGTGACGGTGGCCGAGCAGACGGAAAATGGACTTGCCGGCGGACTACTATCCTAATCTTGCTGACCGGCGGCACCGGGCAGGCGTCGCATACGCCCGACCAGCGCATCACCGACGTCAGCACCTTGCCGGCCGGGCCGTTTCAGCTCACCAACGGCGCGACCTTCACCTACGACTCCTACGCCGCCAGTCCGGTGCACCGCTTCTACCAGATGTGGCAGCAGCTGAATTGCAACGCCGCGGCGTTCAGCTTTCAACAATCCGTCGGGTTGCAACGGCAATCTGTTCCCTTGGGTAGAAGTGACGTCGGCGCAGGTACCAATGGCGTCACGCAGCCGGCAAACTTCAGCACCGAGTATTCGTCGACTGCGACAACGACTGGAGAAGGCTCATCGGCATTAGGCTTTTACAATGTGCAACAGGGCGACGTGCCTTACTTCAAGAGCCTCGTCGAAAAGTACGCCATGAGCGATAACTTCCATCAGTCTGTCAATGGCGGCACTGGCGCCAACCACATCATGCTCGGCCACGCCGACGCGATCTGGTTCAGCGATGGCAATGGCCATCCGTTGCCTCCGCCGAACGGCGTGCAGGTATTCACCGGAACCCCGGATGCGGGCACGGTCAATGAGATCGAAAACCCGAATCCGGCGCCCGGCACCAACAACTGGTACACCGAGGACGGTTACGGCGAGAGCTTCAACGCCGGCTTTCCGCCGCCTTACTCAATTCCCCGGTCTACGGCGGCGGATCCTACAGCGATTGCTCGGATCCCACGCAGCCCGGCGTCAAGCAATCGTGAGTTATCTGCAGTCGCTGCCTCACCCGATCAATCCGAATTGTCAACCGGGCCACTACTATCTGCTGAACAACTACAATCCCGGTTAGTTCGGCAACGGCAAAAACGCCTACATCGACAAGAATCCGGCCAACACGCCGTTCACGATTCCGCCATCCTCGACACCGAGCATCGGCGACAGTCTCAACGCCGAAAAATTTCGTGGAAGTATTATGGCGACCAGTGGAACAACTACGTCAACGATCCGTATCAGCTGAACTACGGCACGCCCGGCCCGACCACCGATGAGTACTGCAATATCTGCAACCCGTTCCAGTACGACACGTCGATCATGTCGAATCCGGCGCAGGTCGCAGCGCATATCCAGGACTCGGTAAACCTGTACGCGGATATTGCCAACGGCACGCTGCCGGCAGTCTCGTTCGTCAAGCCGAGCGGCTGGGTCGACGGCCATCCGTCCTCGTCCAAGCTCAATCTGTTCGAGGGCTTCGTCCAGAAGATCGTCGATCAAGTCGAGGCTTCGCCTTACGCGAACGACACCGTAATCTTCATCACCTAAGACGAAGGCGGCGGCTACTACGACTCGGGCTACGTGCAGCCACTCGATTTCTTCGGCGACGGCACCCGCATCCCGCTAATCGTCATCTCACCGTTCGTAAAGCCCGGCTACATCTCGCACCAGTACGCCGACCACGTCTCGATCATCAAGTTCATCAACCGCAATTGGAATCTGCGCCCGATCAGCAATCGTAGCCGCGACAACTACCCGAACCCGATCACTGAGCCGAACAATCCCTATGTGCCGGTGAACAGCCCGGCCATCAACGACCTGTTCGACTTCTTCGAGTTCGAGCATCAGCCGCCGTTCCCGCCGCAGCCGCCATTCCCGGGCGGATTTTGAGATCGGCCCTGGCTGACTGACTGAGGGACGATTAAACCGTCAGCTACGTCGAGGCGTTCGGCCCGCCGGTCAATTGACCGGCGGGCTTTTTATGCCTCGCGTTGTCCGCGCTGGCCATTTGTCATAACTTGTGGGAACGATGCTACGTAACCTGGCAGGCTTCGCCGTTGTCGCCGCAGCATCCCTGAGCACAGGGACCGTGCGCGCGGAGGACATAGCGCTGCCGTGTCGCCCGCAATTGGCCGATATTGGACTCGCAGGCACACCAAGACCCGGTGTGACTGGCGCCTCGCTTTGCCTGCAAGGGAAACCGTCAGCAATTCTCCTTGATGTCCGGCAGACCGCGATTGCACAGGTACTGTTGGCACTGTCGGCTGCCTACAAAATCTCGTACCGCTCTTCGGTCCCGCTTAGCGAAATACGTGATGGCAAATATGAAGGATCGCTCGGCTACGTGATATCGCGCGTGCTGGACGGTTATAACTATGCGATCAAGCGGGAAAGCTCGAATTTCGAAATAATTATCTTGAGTAGGAGGGGTGACCACGCGGTGTCGGCGCCAATCATCACCGAGGTCGTCCAAGAGCGCGCGGCTCCGGTTTCTCGCACCCGTTAGTCCAATGCCCACAACTTGGCCATTCGCCGACAATAGCTATGACGGTGACGCTCTTAAAGAAGAGCACTTGACCGGATAAAAGCGGCGCTTGTCGCAAGCTCAGCGAGTTCTGTACCAAGTCAAGGCCATCTGTTGGGCCGCGGCAACCTGCACAACGGTCATTTTTGTCGCCACTGCATCGCGCATTCGCACTCTGAAGTCGCGATCGTCGCCGGCCGCCTGGGAAGCAGAGAGATTGAGCCACATGTAGGATAAAACATAGTCCCGCGGCACGCCTTGTCCCTTGTTGTACAACAGGCCGAGCTGGTATTGGGCCTCGGCATGGCCCTGCACCGCGGCAAGGTAGTACCACCTCGCCGCCTGATAGACGTTCTGCGGCACGCCGCGTCCCATCAAATACATCCAGCCGAGTTGCGCTTCAGCATTCATGTTGCCGCTCGCCGCCAAGCGAAAGGTTTTCGCGGCCGCGGTAGAGGATGTGGGGAAGACAATCCGTTGGCGATCTGCCGCGTCGGCGTTTGCCGTAGCCGCGAGTGCGAGAAGCGCAACGGCGCAACAGGCGATTTTTGTCACAGCTGTGGCTTGCTCCAGTTCTGTCGAATTAGCGCACAAACCGATTTCCGTTGCCCGACAGTAATAAACATCGCTTCAGCCCAGAAACCGCGCACTGATCGCCTCGAACAGCCACGCCAGCCAGATGGCCGGCGCGAAGAAAAGTCCAAAGGGGATTGCCGAGGTGCCGGTAACGGGCTGACCACGGAGAGCGTGGATCAGGACCGCTGCCAGAGCGGAAAGCGCGGCAAGATCGACCGCAACCGCAATACTCATCCAATCCAGCCAGACTCCGGCCACCGCAGCGAGCTTGACGTCGCCAAGCCCTATGCCTTCGCGTTGTCGGATGCGCCGATACGCCACTCGGCAGCCGAAGAATAGAAACGAGAGCACAAGGCCTCGAAGCACTGCATTCGCAAGCCCGGCCGCGAATGGCTCCGATTGTGCAACCGAGGCGTCGACCAGTCCAACGATGAGGCCGGTCAAGACCAATTTGTCCGGTATTGTGTATCGCTCAGCGTCGATTGCTGCGATTGCGATCATCACAAGCGCGAGGGCGCTGCCCAACATGCCTGGAATTCCCGGCACGGCCAGGATACTGGCAGTTACCGCGCATAGAACTGCCGCGCCCCATGTTCCATACGCTAGGACGGACCGAGGCGAGCGCCAGTAGGCTCGCATTGTTCGCGCAATGGTTCGCTCAACGAACCGTGCCTCATCGCGCGCAATGAATGGTTTATTGGACAAATCGCGGATCTCCGCGCAGCGATGGTCCGGGGGGGAAGGCAGAGTTGGCCGAACCACGCAATTTCGCGCGCAGCTCCTCGGCGACCTTGGCGGCATCGGTGCCATTACGAATGATTTGCGGCTCAATGAAAATGATGATCTCGGTCCGCGACGTCGACCTGTTGTCAGTCGAAAACAGGTTGCCGAGGCCGCCGGGGAGTTCTTCGAGCACCGGAATACCGTTGCGAGAGCGTTGCTGCGTTTCGGTGATCAAGCCCCCCAGCAATACGGTTTGGCCGCTGGCGACCGCGATTGAACTCTTTATTTGGCGTTGTGACACGGTCGGCGTCAGCGACTGGGCGGACGAATTGTTCTCAACGCCGCTGACCTCCTGCTCGACATCCAGAATCACGTTGCCGTTGACGTTGACCCGCGGCAGGACGCGCAAGATGACGCCGGTATTGATATAATTAATGGAGTTGACAAGAGGCGTGTTCGGATTGGTCAAAATCGTGGCGGTTTGTGTTTCGACCGGCACTTGATCGCCCACCAAGAGCGTCGCCGGCTGATTATCGAGCATCACCACCGATGGCGACGACAAGACCTTTACGTCGGTGACGGTACGCAATGCATTGATGACGACCCATGGATTGCTTGAGGCCCCAAGCAACAAATTGCCGCCAGGGAGCACAGCGCCGAGCACTTGGCTGACGGTCGGCGTCCCGGAGGCAGTCGTCGTGGAAGCGGCGGCGCTGGTGGTCTGCGTGTTGAACCCGACTCCGATCGAGCTGCCCTGCAGATAATATTCGACGCCGAATTGCAGGTCATTATTAAGCGTGACCTCCGCGATGGTCGCATGGATGGCCACCTGCAATTGCGGCCGATCGAGTTGGGCGAGCGTATGCTCGATGAGCCGAAAATTTTCCTGACTGGCATAGATCACGAACGAATTGTTGGTCACGTCGGCCGCAATTCTGAGACCGGGCAAAACAATCGAGGTCGGCCCTTGCGCATTACCCCCGCCGAAGGCAGCCTGCTCGATGTTCGCGCTGCCGCCGCTGCCAGAACCGCCGAGGCCTTGGGGATTGCCAAGGCCGCCCCCCAAGATATCCCCAGTAGGAAGCCGCCAGTGCCGGTGCTGCCACCAGCGGTGCCGCCGAGACTCCCGCCCCCACCGCTCGACATACCGGCACCCATCGAACTCGCCAGAGCACCCGTGTTGCCCGAAGTGCTACTCGATACGTTCAAGGCGCCCGCTCCCGGCGCGATCTGGTTCACCGCGGAATTAAGCCCTTGCGAATGCATTCCAAACAGATCATCCAAAACCTTTGCGATCTGACGGGCATCGCCATAGCGTAACCGATAGACCTGCACCGACGCGCCGGCATTGTCGGCCCGGTCGAGCCGCTAGATCCATACCGCGGCCTCCCGGAGCAGGTTAGGCTTTCGGGTAACAACGAGCACCGCATTAAGCCGGGTGACCGTCTGGAGCGTGACAAGGTCTTGGTTCAGTCCGCCCTCGCCACTGGCGATGATCTTTTCCAGGTCCTTGATCATTTCTTCGGGGGTGGCGTTTTCGAGCGGATAGATGCCGACCGATTGGCCGCGCATCCAATCGACGTCGAAACTCAAAATCGCCTCGACGGCGACTTTACGCTCGGGACCGGTGCCCTGAACGAGGATCAGATTCGATTTGATGTATCGGCGCGCGCCATGCCGCGCCTTGATCGCGAAATTGTCGAGCAGTTTGAAGATCGTCTGCGCCGACGTGTAACGCAGCGGCACAACGCTGATGCCGTATCCGCCCTGCGGTCATCGCTGGCACGAGCAGTGGCTCCCGCCGCCCTGGGCCTCGCCACCAGGAATAATCCGGTAGCCGCCGCCCGCATCGGCCTACAAGAACGACATTGCTCATGCGCAACGCATTTTCGAGCACCAGCACAAGGTCGCGCTTTCGGTACCGGTCGGCCCGATGCGATTGTCACCGTCCCTTGCACGCGCGGATCGATGGTATAGCCGACCCCGAGAATGTCACCGAGCATCGACTTTCGCGACCGCCCTCACCGGCGCATTCTCAAAATTCAGATTCATAGCCTTCGCCGCTGTAGGCGGCGCACGCTGCAGATGCGTCGCGCGCGCCGCGGGGGAATCGAGCTCCGTCTCGCGGCCGTAATAGCTCGCGCCTCGTCGCGCGGATTGGGCGGCGGCGTCGTCCTCCACTATTGGTTGGGGAGCGCGCGGCGTCGAGATTGGTCTTTTGCACCCCGTCAAACGGATCGGGTAACTGTGGGCCGGCTGTCGCCAACCGGAACTGCGGCAGCGATCACACCCCGCGAACAGGGCCAGGAGAGGCACGGCCGCCAGCGCAGACACCAGACTGTTCGGCGACGATTGACCAAGCTCGTACCACCAACTTACAATTTATCTTAATACGTATGCCTCACTTCTGTGACCGCGCAAGTTTACTGAAGCCGCGCAACTCGACGGTACTATGACAGTTCGTCAAGAGACCGAATAGTCGGCCGAGAACGACTTAGATGAGCGAAGTTTTCTCGAATAAAGCGGGAACATCGGCCGCGGCTTGCTGCAGGGGACTGCTGCTGCCGGCGATCTTCTTGCAAGAGTTTTATAATCATTTGATCAGCGGAACCCTGCTGATCGGGGCCCGTTTCCCCCCCAGATTCTTAATCTCGCCGAGGCCCGCCGGACCGGGAAGGCCGCTACAAAAGCTGTGGCAGGCAACGGAAATGCCGGCGCACGATTTCGCCGATCAGGCAGCTCGCTTTTTCGACTTGCCGCGGATCGGCGCTCGCCGAGCTCATGTCGGCACCTTCGCTCACCGACAGGTTCTCCCAGCGCTTTCTTCGAGAGACCTGCATTTTTCCTGTGCATTCGGCCGCCGGAGCAACGCGGCTTGCGGTCGCCGATCCGACCGACGGCGCCGCGGTCCGCGCCGCCGAAATCGTCCTTGGCGCGCCGCTGCAGATCGCAATCGCCTCCTTCGAGGATATCGCGACGGTCCTTGCTGCGCGGTTGGAGGACAAGGCGAGCGCGACCGAGGAGGCGACGCGTCCGAGGCGCGCGCCGACGACGACATCGAGAGCCTGCGCGATCTCGCCAGCGGCGCGCCGGTCGTGCGCGCGGTCAACGATTTGCTCGAAAGAGCCGTCGAGCTGCGCGCCAGCGATATCCATATCGAGCCGTTCCGGACCGGGCTCGTCGTGCGCATGCGGGTCGATGGCCTGCTGCGCACAGTGCCGACGCCGGCCGCGTGCATTGCCGCAAGCGATCATCTCGCGCATCAAGATTCTCGCCGGCCTCAACATCGCCGAGCGCCGTCTGCCGCAGGACGGCGCCGCGCGCGCAGACCATCGGCGGCGGTCGAAGTCGATATCCGCGTCGCCACCATGCCGACCCAGCACGGCGAAGCGGCGGTGCTGCGCCTGTTGCCGAAAGATCGCGGTCTGCTCGACATCGGCAAGCTCGGCATGGCATCCGCCGACGAGACCAAAATCACCCGGCTTCTCGCGCTGCCCCACGGCATGATCGTCATCACCGGCCCGACCGGCAGCGGCAAGACCACGACGCTGGCGACCATGTTGTAGCATTCTCAACGACGTTCGCGCAAGATCCTGACCATCGAAGATCCCGTCGAATACGAGATCCACGGCATCAACCAGTCGCAGGTCAAGCCGGCGATCGGACTGACTTTCGCGACCGCGCTGCGCGCTTTCCTCCGCCAGGATCCCGACGTGATCATGGTCGGCGAAATCCGCGACGCCGAAACCGCCCATATCGCCATCCATGCCGCGCTGACCGGCCATCTTGTGCTGACGACCCTGCACACCGAAACCGCGGCGTCGGCAATGCCGCGCCTGCTCGATCTCGGCGTCGAGGGTTTCCTGCTGCGCTTCCACGCTGCGCGGCGGTGATCGCGCAGCGGCTGGTCGGCATGCTTTGCGATCGCTGCAAGCGACCGCGCCGCTCTCGACCACGGCAGATCTCGCCGCCGATCCCCGTTATGCCGCGCTCGGCTTCAGAGCCGGCGAGCGATCTATGAACCGCATAGGCTGCGACCGCTGCGGCGGCAGCGGCTATCGCGGCCGCAACGGCGTGTTCGAAATCGTCGAAATCAACGAAGAGATCCGCGAATTGGTCGGACGAAGCGACCGACTGCTGCTGCGATCGAGCGCGCCGCATTCGCGAACGGGATGACGACCATGCTGGAGGACGCAGTCGCCAAATGCCGGGCCGGGCATCACCTCGCCGGCCGAAGTTCTTCGCGTCGACGACGCGTGCGGTGAACATGCCGACCTTCCGCTACCGGGCGCTGACGCAAACTGGCGAAATCGTGCAGCGGGTCGATCACGGCGCCGACCGCCTGCGGAAGTCGCCGCCGAAGTCGAATATCTCGGCCTTGTCCCGATCGAGACCGTCGACGAAGCGCGACGGCACGCACGGCTCGCGGCTGGACTTTCGATTTTCTCAGCAAGCCGCGCGCCGAGGACGTCACGATCTTCACCCGCGACCTTGCGCTGCTTGCTCAAGGCCGGCGCGCGGCATCGACGATGCGCTGGAATTGCTGGCGGCCGACACGGACATCGGCCGGCTGCGCCCGGTCGTCGGCAAAACTCCGCGCCAGTATTCTCGGCGGCGAAAGCTTCGCCGAAGCGCTCGCGCATCATCCGACCTTTTTCCCGCCGATGTACGTCGCGCTGGTGCGCGTCGGCGAGGCCTCCGGCACGCTCGACCATATCCTCGAGGTGCTCGCCACCGAACGGCAGCGCACCGAGGCGATGCGCCGCAAGCTTGACCGAAGCCATGCGCTATCCGGCCTTCGTGTTGTTTGCGGCCCGCGCCGTGCTGCTGTTTTTCCTGGTTTTTGTCCTGCCGCAATTTGCCGCGGTGCTGCGCGACTTCAACGCCAAGCTCGATCCCATCGTGTCGCTTCTTCCTCGCCCTTTCCGATCTGGTGCGCACATCACAGCGACCTCATGGCGGCATTTTCGGCGTCCATCGCTGGCGGCGGCATGGTTGTTGTCGCGCGCGCCGAGGTGCAGCGCGCAGTATGGCGCAATTGGCGCAGCTGCCGCTTTTGAAGTCGCTTCTGATGTTTCATCGCACCGCCTTATTCTGCCGCAATCTTGGCGTGTTGCTCGCCAGCGGAATGACGCTGACGGCGGCTTTGCGCATCCTGGTCGATATGATGGATCGGCGCGGTGGGCCGGCAGCCTGGGCGCAAGCTGCCGATCGGGTCCGCCACGGCGGCAAGCTGTCCGACGCGCTGGCCGACGCCGACGTCCTGCCGCGATGGCCGTGCGGATGCTGAGGCTCGGTGAGGAGACCGGGCAACTTGCCGATGTTGAGGGCCGCATCGCCGAATTTTACGAGGCCAAGCTGCAACGCAGCCTCGATCGGATCGTCGGCATTGCCGGTCCGCCCGCGATCATCGCGATCAGCGTTGTGGTCGGCGGCCTGATCGTCTCGGTCATGACGTCGTTACTCTCGGTGACGCAGATAGTGCGGTGAGCAATGACATGCTTCAACTCCGAACCTGTCGCGACGCCGAAGCCGCGCGCCCCCGAAGCGGGTTTCACGCTTGGTCGAAATGCTGGTGGTCATCACGATCATCGGCCTGATCATGGCTTTCGTCGCCCCGCGCGTCCTGAATTATCTGTCGGAATCGAAAGTCAAAGCTGCAAAAATACAAATTGAGAGCTTCGGAAGCGCCCTCGACCTGTTCTACCTCGATGCCGGTCGTTACCCGACCAGTTCGGAAGGCCTCGCCGCGCTGGTGCAGCGGCCGGGCAACAGTTCGACCTGGAACGGTCCCTACCTGAAAGGCGGCGTCGTTCCCGCCGATCCCTGGGGAAATATCTACGTCTATCGAGCACCAGGAGAGCACGGCCCCTATGACATCATCTCGTATGGAGCCGACGGGCAAGAAGGTGGAACGGGAACCGCGAGCGATATCACGAGCTGGATTCGCTGAGGCAGAGCGCGGCGGACGGATTTACTTTGATCGAGTCGTTTGCGTCCTCGCCATAGTCGCGATGCTGGCGGCGATAGCGCTGCCCGCCATCCCGCACAAGACGTCGCACCAACGGCTAGAAGGCTATGCCGTCGAAACCGCGGCGCTGCTCAATGCCGATCAGGAGATCGCCCGCCGGCAACATCGCGACATCGCCACTGCCGTCGACGCGCCGTTGCGCACCATCCGTTCCGGCGCCAACGGATGGACCTGCGCTTGCCATCTGATGTGACGTTGCAGGCGCTGCTCGCCTCGCGCTGTCAGGACCGCGCCGCCGGCGCGGCCATTCATCACCTGGCGTCGGGCATGTCGTGCGGCGGGGTCGTGACGATAACGCGACCTGGCACGGGTTTCCAGATCAAGGTGAATTGGCTGACCGGAGGAGCAGAGGTTGTGCCAATCAATTGAACTTGAGAAAAGAACGGCGTGATCGCGGCTTTACGCTGATCGAGGCGCTGGTCGCGCTTGCGGTCGTGGCGGTCGTGCTCACGGCCATCGGCATGCTCATCGGCGCCAACATTCGCGCGACCCGGAGCCTTGATCAGCGGTTGGCCCTTCTGGAGACGACACGAGCGATCCTCTTCGGCGCTGCCGGGCCGCGATGCACTCGGGCTCGGCGACACATCGGGCGAAGTGGCCGATCACCGCTGGCGCCTTGATGTCTTTCCCTTCATCGCCGACTTCGTCGATCCAAGCGTACCGACGCCCTGGATTCCCGAAGCTATCGTCCTCCGGGTGCAGGCGCCGACCGGAGAAATACTGCGTGTCGACACGGTTCGTCTGCACCGCGGCAAGGAAGCGGCCAATGAAACCACCGGCGCTCTGTCCAACAGCGCAGGCTTTACGCTGGTCGAGGCGCTACTGGCGGCATTGTTGATGGGCGTGATCATGGCAGCGCTCGCTACAGTGACTGCGCAATGGCTGCCCGGCTGGGACCGAGGCATCCTGCGATTGCAGCGAGATGAAGCTCTGGCGGTCGGGCTGGACCGCTTGGTCGGGGACATCGCCGCGGCCGAGATCGTCTCGTCCGGCCACAACGCGCCACCGCTCTTCGATGGCGGCGAGCTGTCGGTCGCTTTCGTCCGCACGATCCTTAAACCGAACGCTGCTGGCGGTCTGGAAATCGTGCGCATTGCGGAAATCACCGATGACCGCGGCCCGGTCCTGGTGCGAAGTACCGCGCCATTCGCGCCTGATATGCCGGCGGGCGTCGACACAATCTTGTTCTCCAGCCCGGTGGCAATGATCCGTGCTCCGTATCGCGTCGCATTTTCCTATGCTGGACCCGATCGGATCTGGCGCGATACCTGGCACCAGCAGACCATGCTGCCGCGTGCGGTGCGCGTCCGCGTGCGCGATCTTGCAACGTCGACGACGCTTGCCGTCTCGACGGCGACGGTCATCCACGCCGAGTTGCGGGCAAGCTGCATCCGGCCGGCGCAGGTGCTCCAGTGTCCCGAGCTCGCCAGCCAAGGCGCTACGGCAGCCAATGATAGTAGTGGCACCTCTGGAACCCCAGTAATATGATTTCACCGGCGCGACACCACGGCGAGGAGCGTGAGGACGGATTTATCGTCGTTGCGGTCTTATGGATTTCGGTGCGCTGGCGACGCTTGCTGTGATTTATTCTCTGTATGTGAATGAAACCGCGGCGGCTTTCGTCGATCACGACGAGCGGCTTCAGGCCCAGGCTTTGGCGATGTCGGGGGTCGAACTCGCCGTCTACCGTTTGACCAAAGTCCCCGCCCGGCATCCATCGTCGGGGAGATTCACCTTTCGCCAGGGCAACGCCGCCGTCGGCGTTGCATTCGCTGCGGAGAACGGCCGTATCGATCTGAATTTTGCGGCAAAGGATCTCCTCGCCGGATTGTTCGTTGGCCTCGGCGCCGCAGGCAAGCCGCCCTAGCTTCGCCGATCGAATCGTCGCGTGGCGGACCCCCCTCGCCGCCGGGGCAACCGACAGCGAGGCGCCGATTTATCAGGCGCCGGCAAACCTTATGGTCCGCGCCATGGGCCATTTCAAGCCGTCGATGAGATCGAGCTTGTGACCGGCCTGCCGGAGCCGTTCGTGAACCGGGCCCTGCCATATTTGACGGTGTATAGCGGCCAAGCAGGGATCAATTTGTTAAGCGCGCCACCTGCGGTGATCGCGGCATTGCCGGGGATGACGCCGGAGCGCCTGCAGGCACTGACGGGCGCGCGCGATAACGGCGGTCCGCAAGACGCGACCGGGGCGCAACTCGGCGCTGCGGCGAGCTATGTCGCCTCGCAGCCCAGCGCGGCGAACCGGATAACCGTCGATATGCGATTTACATCCGGGCGGCGAATACGGTCGCAGGCCGTCGTGCTGCTTGTGAACAAAGACACCGAGCCATATCGCGTGCTGTCCTGGCGTGACGAAGAGGTGTCGACCGACGCGCACGATGATGATGTTTACGCGGGTCGGCAATGAAATTGATCGACGCGATCAGGAAGGGCTTTTGGCGTTGGCTGGATGGCGTCGCCGAAACCATCATCGCGCTTGTCGCGCGAGTAGCAAGGCCGGGCACCATCCAGCTGATGGAAGGAGAGCCCGGGCAATTCGTGATCCTCAGCTGCGATAAAAGGGAAGCCGCCGCTTTAAGTGGTGTCAAGTTTCGCGTCGAGGATGGCGCAATTGTCGGTCGGCCGCCGCCTCAAGTTGAAACGGCGCTGCGCGGCAGTCGAATCGAGCTGACACTGCGGCCCGACCGTTTTGTGTTTAAGCTGCTCGATTTGCCGGGGCGCGCCGTCGAATTCCTCGATGGTGTCGTGCGCGCCCAGATCGATCGCTTGACGCCATGGAGCGCTGAACTTGCCGCATTCGGTGTCAGCAACCCGGTTGACACCGGCGGCGGCCGGTTGGCCGTCACGGTTGCGGCAACGGCAAGGACGATGCTCGCGCCCTTCGTGCAAGCCTTCGCCGCGCAAGGCGCCCATGCGGTCACCATAGCCACTCGTCCGCCAGAGGCGCCGCCGCCGGCTCCGCCGATCGTGGTCATGGATGAGAAAGTCGCCGGCACCTTGGACGTGCGCAAGACGCGCCGCATCCTGGTCGTTGTGCTCGCGTCGTGCGGCCTAGTGACCGCGACGGTCGCGATCGCGGCCACCATCATCAACGGCAACCTGGAAGTCCGCGAAGCCGAACTGGCGCGGCGTATCATGGTGGAGCGCGGTGCGGCGCTGGCGGCGCGCGATGCACCCGGCGACCCGGCAACGGCGGCAGAGCGGGCCCTTGCTAAGCGCAAGAACCAGACGCCGTCGGCTGTCATCGCACTCGAGGTGCTGTCGCGAATTGTGCCGGACCGCACCTACGTCACCGAGCTGCGCATCGAAGCCAATAAATTGCGACTGAGCGGGATCACCGACGACGCACCGCACCTCATTCGGCTGCTGGAGCAGACCACGCACTTCACCCAAGCCACCTTTTTCGCGCCGATCACGCGGTCGCCGTCGGACACCGGCGACCGCTTCGATGTCGAAGCCAATATCGAACCCGTGTTCTCGCTGCCATGATCCCGAAGCGCTGGACAAAAACGCTCGCGATGCGAAGCCTGGCGGCGGTCGCGGTCTATGCCGGGCTAATCGCGCTGTCGCTCATCGTCATCGTCACGGCGGTTTCAACAATCGACAATCGCCGCGCCAACATCGCTGCAGAGGAGAACATGCTCGCGCAGCTGGAAGGCCGTTCGCTGTTCGCCCATAGAGATGGTGATACCCTACTCGCCGCCGCGCCTACCGGCTCGCCGTTTCTGCAAGGCCAAACCGTCAACGTTGCCGGTGCCGCGTTCCTGCAACGGATTGCCGCTGCGATTACCCGCATCGGCGGCAAGATCTTGTCGTCCCAAGTCGATCTGCAAAAGACCGATGCCAAGGATGGCTGGATTGGACTGGTCGTGATCTGCGAGGTCGATCAGCCGTCGCTGCAGAAGTTGCTCTATGATATCGAGGGCGGCATGCCCTTTTTATTCATTGACCAACTTGTCGTCGATGCGCCGGAAGCCGGAGCGGACGGCAGCCGATTGAAGGTCGTATTGTCGGTATCGGGCCAATGGCTGGGGCGCAAATGAGCACGAGACGAAGGCGCGTCTGCACAGTCGTGGCTGCGTCCGGCATGATCGCTGCTCTGGCGAGCGTTGCCATTGCTGCCAATCATACCCGCGGCCTCGATCTGCGCGACGAGGACGACAATGGCGGGCCGCCACCGCTCACGCTCGCTCCCGCTCCCGACGCCAGCGCACTTCCGCCATCGGCGACTGAGCCGCCCTTGCGCCGCAATCCGCTGTGGGGAATTTCTTTGAAGTCGTTGAGCGCAACCCGCGATCGCCCCTTGTTCTCGCCGTCGCGCCGGCCGACACGGCCGGCAGTTGTTGCTCCGCCGATCGCGCCGGTCAAAGTCGCGGCGCCAGGGGCGCCCGATCAGCCGCCGTTCAATCTCCTTGGCGTCGCCATCGGTACGGCCGAGGGCTATGCGGTGTTCATCAACATTACGACCCACGACATCGTCCGCTTGCGCACCGGCGAAGGCCACGAAGGCTGGATCCTGCAATCGGTCACAGGCCACGAGGTCATGCTGGAAAAGAACCACCGCACGGCCGTCGTGGCGTTTCCGCAGCCAAGTGCGGATAAAAAGTAAGGAACCATCGGCCGCAACCTATTCTGACGACTTGCGTGCCCGCTTTGGACAAGGCTGCAATTGTCCCGAAGCTGCCGACGTGCGCCGGGCAGAGCATGTGCGCTCTGCGCAGTATTTCAGACGTCGACTTGTTCAGCTATCCAAGCGCGTGATCGACCTCAATGCAGAGGTATCTGACAGTGCTTTCGATTTTGGTGTGCCCGAAGTGTCCGCGTTTTGCGGCCGCCCTGTTGGCGAAGCTGACCCCTACCCCAGACGCCGCGGCCACCCGCGGCGGTGCGCGAGGCACATTTTGGGCATTGCATCCGGAATTCCGAACGAAGAGAATTGCCGCCACCGCGGCTCTTGGAAAACGGCGAATCAGCTCATGCGCGTGCTCATTCTCATCGTCTGCTGGCTCGCGGCAGCGCAAGGCACCGCCGCGGCGCAGGTGGCAACGGTGACCGGCATCACCATCACCAATCTCGGAACCTACATCGCGCAGACCACGAGTGCGCCGGCCAAGGCTGGGCAGCAATCGCCGACCCGCACCGTCGGCACCGATACTGATTGGCAGTTTGTGTCGGCCTCGCCGGATGTGCTCGGCAAGGTGGGTACGCAATTCGGCATCGAATTCCGCCTCGACGGCACGCCCGCCGGCGAGGGCGTGACGCTCTACGCCGTGCTCACCTTTCCGCCGCAGGGCATCCGCAATCCGAATACCGGCGACAAGTTCTACAATGCGAGAATTGCCTTTCCGAACATGAAAATCGGCGCGCTCTGCCTACTCGGCTACGGCTTCGACAATGACTGGGAAATCGTGCCCGGCGTCTGGGTCGAGCAGATCTGGTATCAGGACCGCATGCTGGCCGAGCGCCGCGCATCTGGCTCCGGCGTGGATGTTCGAGGCGCATGATGCGATCCTCGCGGTCGATATCGGCGGGACCAACATCCGGGCCGGGATCGTCCAGCTCAATCTGCGCGGCGCGCCGGATCTATCCAAGGCGAAAGTCTGGAAGTTCGAGCTGTGGCGGCACGGCGACGAAAAGCTCAATCGCGAGGAAGCCGTCGACGGCTTGATCGGCATGCTGCAACGGCTGATCAACCGGGCGAAAAAGGAGGAGTTGCGGCTCGCCCCCTTCATTGGCATCGGCTGTCCAGGCAGAATCGATGCCGACGGCTCGATCGAAGCCGGCGCGCAGAATTTGCCCGGGAAACTGGGAGAGCAGCCGCTTCAATCTCCCAGCGAGCCTGTTCGAAGCGATCCCGCGCATCGGCGATCACGAGACAACGATCCTGATGCACAACGATGCGGTGGTGCAGGGCTTGAGCGAGGCGCCGTTCATGCAAGACGTCGAGACCTGGGCCACATTCACCATCGGCACCGGACTCGGCAACGCGTTGTTCGTTAATCGCGAGCAGTAGCGCCGCGACCCGCGAGCTTTCAGCGCATCATCGCGGGCCGCCCAAATGGTCCAGCCCGCAATGAGAAAGCTTACCCCACATCCGTCGAGTGAATACGGCGCTCACCGACAGCGATCGCCTGCGCGCCGCTGCGGGCGCGCCGGGCCACAAGCTTGTTGAGCGCGGCGAGATAGGCCTTGGCCGAGGCAACCAGCGTGTCGGGATCGGCACCCTTGGCGGTCACAGTGCGGCCGTTCTCCGACAGGCGCACCGAGACTTCCGCCTGCGCGTCGGTGCCTTCGGTCACCGCGTGCACCTGATAGAGCTCCAGCACCGCCTCGTGCGGCACCATCGCCTTGATGCAGTTGAAGGTGGCGTCGACCGGGCCGTTGCCGTCGCACTCCTCGATCAGCGACCTGCCGTCGATGTCGAGCTTCATGGTGGCGCGCTGCGGCCCGCGGGTGCCGGCGATCACCGAGAGCGAGACGAGCTTGATGTGATCCTGGGCGGTGGCGATCTCCTCGTCGACCAAGCGCCTCGATGTCCTCGTCGTAGACGTGCTTCTTGCGGTCGGCGAGCGCCTTGAAGCGCACGAAGGCGTCTTCGAGCTGATTGCCGGCGAGCCGATAGCCAAGCTCCTCGAGCTTGTGCACGAAGGCGTGGCGCCCCGAATGCTTGCCCATGACCAGCGAGGTCTGCTTCACGCCGACATCCTCGGGCAGCATGATCTCGTAGGTCTGGGTGTGCTTGAGCATGCCGTCCTGGTGGATGCCGCTCTCGTGGGCGAACGCGTTCCGCCCGACGATCGCCTTGTTGTACTGCACCGGGAACGAGGTAACCGCCGCGACGAGCTTGGACGCGCGCGTCAGCATCTTGGCGTTGACGCCGGTCCAGTACGGCATCACGTCGTTGCGCACCCGCATCGCCATCACGACTTCTTCCAGCGAGGCGTTGCCGGCGCGCTCGCCGATGCCGTTGATGGTGCATTCGATCTGGCGCGCGCCGGCGCGCACGCCGGCGAGCGAATTCGCCACCGCCATGCCGAGGTCGTCGTGGCAATGCACCGAGAAACGCGCCTGGTCGGAATTCGGCACCCGCTCGCGCACCATCTTGATCAGCGCGAAATATTCCTCCGGCACCGAGTAGCCGACGGTATCGGGAATGTTGATGGTGGTGGCGCCGGCCTTGATCGCGGCTTCGACGCAGCGGCAGAGGAAGTCGTGCTCGGTGCGGGTGCCGTCCTCGCTCGACCACTCGACGTCGTCGGTGTGGCCGCGCGCGCGCGTCACCTGCGCGATCACCATCTCGTAGACCTCGTGCGGCTCCTTCTGCAGCTTGTATTTCATGTGCACCGGCGAGGTGGACAGGAAGGTGTGAATGCGCCGCCGCTCGCGCCGGCTTGATCGCCTCGGCGCAGCGATCGATATCGTTGAAGCCGGCGCGCGCCAGCCCGCAGACGACGGCGTTCTTGGTGCGCTTGGCGATCTCGTTGACGGCGGCGAAGTCGCCCTCCGAAGCGATCGGGAAAGCCGGCCTCGATGATGTCGACGCCCATCTCGTCGAGCAGCGCGGCGACTTCGAGCTTCTCCTCGTGAGTCATGGTGGCGCCGGGGGATTGCTCGCCGTCGCGCAAGGTGGTGTCGAAAATAACGACGCGGTCCTTCTCGGACTGGGCGGGGCGGTCATAGGTTTAGGTCCTTCTCGTCTGCGCCGGCCCAACGCTTTCGGGCTTTCGGGCGCTGCTGGGTTGCTGCCTTAAGCGGTCCCCTGAGTGCCCAGGCGCAAACGCCCAGCCGGCCCTCAGGGGGCGATAAGCAGCAGGAGCCCGCCGAGAATGAGGGCAGCGCCGGGCCGAGCCTCGCCGGCTCCCCGTTCGACCGCGTCGAAATCGTCGCGAATCGACATGCACATCCTCATCGGCCCAAGGTCGCGGAGAAGGGTAAAGGCCGCCTTAAACCTCGGAACCGCGGCCGTTGTAACGGATGTATCGGCCGCAGTGCAAGCCCTCGCTGCACATGTGGCGATCGTTGCGATACAATTGCAGAAACGACAGGGAGCCTGACCTATGATCGTCGAATTCGTGCAGTTCAAGTATCCGCCCGGCCTGACCCGCGAGCAAATTCTCGAAGACGGCCGCACCACCATTCCACGCTGGCGGGCCAACGAAGAACTGATCCGCAAGCACTATATTGTCGGCGAAGACGGCACCGGCGGCGCCTTTTATATCTGGCCGTCCAATGAAGCCGCGCAGCGCGGCCACAACGCGGAATGGCTCGCGAACATCAAGGCACGCACCGGCTCGACACCTGTGATCCGCTACTTCGACTTGCTGATGATCGTCGACAATGAGGCCGGCACCACGACCGAATTCCCGCCGAACATTGCGGCGGAGGCCGCAGAGTAAGCCAAGCCGCCGTCATGTCGTGCGCGAGCCATTGCCAACTCATTCAAGTCCATAGTGCCGGTGACAGGCGGCGCAAATCCCGTCCAGTTGATCGCTGACTTGCGAGATTGATTTCAGATCGTGCGCTTCCGCGGCGACATAGGCCTTGTTCGCAGCATCGGCCAAATTTCTGGCGTAGACGTTCCACTGTGCATCGCGCACCCGCTGTGGGATGATCAGCGCGTTCGTGGCCTCGGCCAGCGTCGCGGCGCCACTGACGATCTCCTCCCAGTCGGCGTCGGTCTTGGGCGCAAGGTCGTGCTCGCCGGCTGCGTCGATCACCACGCCATTGACCCGCCAGATCACGTTCGCCGCCGGCGTCAGCACATGCTCCATGAAGGTCTTCATGTCGACATAGGCGCGGAACGGCGGTCCGGTGTCTTCACCACTCGACGGCGATACGACCGCAGTGGCCACGGCGACGGCGGCGACAATATTGCGAAGGCTACGACCGGCGATCATGTCATCCGGGCTCCATGGTGAAGCCGATCCAACGGCCGCACGCGACCACCGCGATCCACAACACCATCGAAATGCTGCCGGCAAGCCGCGCGGATAATGGCGGTAGGGCTTGATTGTCCCACCGCGGCTGATCCCTTGCGCTGATGAAATGAAAGATCAGCATATTCAGTCCGGCCACCCCGATCAGGACCATCTTGGCGATGAAATAGCCGTTGCCCAGATATTTTGTGGCGTTGGAAATGAACATCAAACCGCCTGAACCGACGGCGACCACAAACGCGCCCCAGGTCAGCGGCAGGAATTCCCCGGGTTACCGAGCTCACCGAGCGATTACCCCAAGCGACCCCAAGCAACCGCAGGTCGACCGCCAGAATGGACCCGACCACCAGACAGATCGCGAGCACGTGCACCAATTCAATGAGCGGAAAGAGAACGTCATTCTCGCGAATGTTGTCGGCAAGAGCGCTGCCTTCAAGATACGAGATCAGTTCCTTAAGCTGCAGCGTCATCATGTCTGCGTGTAGGCGATCCAGCGCCCGGCAAACAGGATACCGCACCAGACCAGGATGGAGACGGTTGCGGTCAAGCGAGCCGCCAGCCGCCGCAGCCGATCCTTCTCCCAAAATTCCGGCGCCGATGCCAATGACCATTGCAGGCCAGCGGTCAGCACTATCGCTACGACCAGAAGCGTCATCTTAAGATAGAAGGTGGTGTTCAAGAGCGAACGCCGCGGCTCGCCGATGATCAATAGCCCTCCGGTGAGCAAGAGGATCAACAGCACCGGCCAGATCACGGGGAGAAATCGGCGTGCGACCTCCGATAATGGGACGTCGCGCTGCAGCAGCCGCCAAAGCCGCAAGTCCATCAGGATCGCGGAGGAAAGCAGCACCGCGACCGCGAGAATATGCAATCGTCTGAAGCGTCGGAATGATCCAGCCCGCCGTCTGGATCGTATGGCTGAGCAGAGTTGCCGCCAGCCAGCCGCTAAGGTCTTTCAGCATGGCCGTTCGATCACGCCGTCATTGCTCGGCGGGCGTCAGGCTGAAACTGAGCTCCTTGCCATCGGGCAAATCGACCTTCATCAAAAACCCGCCCGGATTGCCGTCGCGCAGCGGCGCATAGTGGAACACCGCGTGATCTCCTGGCTGCAGCGAGCGCTTGGTCCAGCCCGAGCGGGTCAACACCCCGGGGCTCGAGACTTCGAACACGTAGGTCTGCGCCGGTTGGCCATCCTTGGCATCGGATTCGATCACAAAGGTGATGTGCGGGTTGGTCCAGTTCACCGTCTTAACGGTGCCTTCCATGGTCTTCGGATGATCCATGTCGTAAGCCGCACCTGAGTGATGCGCTGCCGCCATCCCGCTCAAACTCGTGACCGCGCCCAAGACCAAGCCGGCTGCAATAAGAACCTTTTTGAGCGACACCTTCATGTTCCTTATTTCACGGCGCGGACCGACCCGTCCGGGTTCTGCGGATGCGAAACAAATATGTCGTTGCCGAACTCGTCCTTCCCGGGAACGAGGTCTTCCTGCTCGCATTCGCCCTCGGTGATCTCATAGTGCCGGTCCGGATAACGGCGGAAAATGCGCGTCGTTTTCCAGGTCGTGGTCAGCACCTTTGGCGCGGTGATTTCAAGATCGTCGGCGAGAACGTTCGGCTTCGCCAGATGCAGCCGTTCCACGATATGCATGTCGCCGTCGTTGGGAATGCCGACCGCCTCGCTGATCGCGATATAAGCCTGCGGTGCGATGGCGGTGGTGTCGATCACCAGGACATCGCCGTCCCAATGACCGATCGAGTGTCCGTGCAGCGTCAGGTCAGGGTCATCGGGATGCGCGCGACCGTCCATATAAATCCGGCGCATACGGTTGCCGTCGACTTCACCGAGCATAGTGATGCGGCCGGGCGTCGTCAGCCATTCGAACGCATTGTGGGTGATCAGCATCCAGCTCGGCATGCCGTGCGGCAGGCAATGGCTGAGCACGAGGAAAGGCCGGCCCGCTTTTTCCTCAGCAACCAAGTGCTGAACCTGCGGCAGAATCTCGGGCTTCCAGGGCGGGATATTTTCGCGTTCCTGGCGGTGCTGGTCTTTGACGTCCGGAATCCACACGCCGTCAAAGTCGGACGGCGCCGCGAAGGCGCGTGCCACAACCGACAACCCAATCAGCGCCACGACAATAAAATGCGTCGCGCACTTCTGCACCATTGTATTCACGCGGGGGACCGTCTTTGTTGGGCGCAGCGATACTAGTCCGGTCCGCACTGGGTGTGAAGCCGCGGCTCCTGATCGGACGCATGCGATCCGGTCATGGCGTCGTGACCGGAATTCACCTTAATTCGCGCGGCAGGTTGCGCAACTCACGTCAAATTGATTTGCGGTAGCCATCGCCGGCAGGCTTGCCGACGAGTTTGAGTTCGCCATCCTTTTGTCAGCGACGCGTCACGTCTCGCCGCCGCCTTTATCCTTTTCCGCCCGCAGCGCGCGCTCTGCGCGCTTGAGCTCGGCGAGCGCCTTGCCCTCGACTTTGGGGAAATCGAGCTTGAGTCCTTCCAGCGCCTCGACGACGGCCCCGGCGACGACCAGCCAAGCGACGTGCTTGTGATCGGCGGGAACGATATACCAAGGCGCATCACCTGTCGACGTCTCGCGGATCATGTCCTCGTAGGCTGCCGTATATTCGTCCCAACGTTTGCGTTCGGCCACATCATTCATCGAGAATTTCCAGCGCTTGGCGGGCTCGTCCATGCGCGCGAGAAAGCGCTTGCGCTGCTCCTCTTTGGAAATGCGCAGATGGAATTTCAGCACCAGCATGCCGTTGTGCACGACATGCTCCTCGAAGGCGCGTATCTCCTTGAAGCGGCGTTTCCAGATATCCTTGCCGGTCGCGCTCGGCGGTAATTTTTGCCGCTTCAACATTTCGGGATGTACGCGCACCACCAGCACTTCTTCATAGTGCGAACGGTTGAAGATGCCGATCCGCCCGCGCGCCGGGAGCGCTTTCGCGGTCCGCCACAAAAAGTCGTGCTCCAGCTCCTCGGCGCTGGGTTCCTTGAAAGCATGTACCTCGCAACCTTGCGGATTGATGCCGGACATGACGTGCTTGATGACCCCATCCTTGCCGGCGGCATCCATGCCCTGCAGTACCAATAGCAACGCCCATTCGCCGTCGGCGTAGAGGCGTTGCTGCAGCTCCGTAAGCTGCGCAACGCCGTCGGCGAGAACCGACTTTACATCTTTGATGTCGGTCGAAAGCCCGAAGGTCTCGGCCGGATCGCAATCGTCGAGCCGGAAGCGGCCCGGCTTGTCGACCCGGCAATGCTTGATGATCTTGGACAACTTCATCTTCGCCTCGCAGCTCGGCTTTGCCCCATCATTGCCGCCAGATTGATTCAAGAAACGCAATGACGAAGGCCGGCATGCGCGAATCAAGATCAGCGGGCCCGCGTACGATGCGGATGTCGGCGAGTTCCGGCTTCGCTTCGCTCGCCAGATGACGCATGATGCGGGAGCGCAGCTCGTCCGCGCTCTGGCGTGCCGCAACGCGTTTCAGTACGGCGATATAGCAGCGATCGATCACCGCGCACCAGCCCGGCTCGGCGTCCAATTCAGCGATGTCGAGGCCGGTCTCCTCCTTGAGCTCACGCCGCACATTGTCGGCAAGGTCGAGCATGCCGCCGGCGCCGATATCGTTCGGCTCCGGCGTGCCGGCGGGAAAATAGAGCCGCCCTGCCGCAGCCGTGTATGGCGCCATTTCACCGACCAGATAGGCGCCATCCGCGGCCCGTAGTGCAGCAGCGGCGAACACGTTGGCGACTGCCGGGTCGGCAAAGCCCCAATAAATCCAGGCCAGGAAACTGGCGTAGTCCGTCTCGAAACCAGTACCGCGCAGCACGCAATCGGAAATGGCATAGCGGTTCAATAACAGCACCCGCCCGTTCCAGATGCCGGATCGTTCGCTCTGTAGCCGCGCGAAGTGGCGGTCGATCTCCTCGCGCCGGTCGATGGCGAACTTCCACGACCACGGCTCGACCTTGATCTCCAAACTATCGAGCTCGTATATCTCGGGCGCGCCGGGCGACATTGAACCAGTTAAGTAGCGCCTTCTTTCGAATTCGTCATCACGCTCGAAACGAAAATGACCGCGCGCCGCACGCGACGGCACAAACAAAAACCGGAACTCGGGGGCCCGAGTTCCGGTAGCATTTGCGCGCCGGGATGGCGCCGGTTCCAGTTACGCCAGCTGATTGGCGATCGGCAGCCGGCGGATGCGCTTGCCGGTCGCCGCGAAGATGGCGTTGCAGAGCGCCGGCGTGAACGGCGGCACGCCCGGCTCGCCCACGCCGCTCGACGGCACGTCGATGCCGTTCTCGACGATGTGGGTGTTGGTCACGGTCGGCGATTCGTCGTGCCGGACAACCTGATAGTCATTGAAGTTGCTCTGCTCGACGCGCCCGTTCTTGAGCGTGATCTCGCCGTATTTGGCGAGCGAGAGCCCCATCACCGCCGCGCCCTCGATCTGCGAGCGGATGCGCTCGGGATTGACGTAGAAGCCGCAGTCGATCGCGGTATCGACGCGCGGCACCGAGAGGTTGCCTTTGTCGTCGACCGCGACCTCGACCACCGTAGCGATGTAGCTCACGAAGCTACGATGCGCCGCGATGCCGAGCCCGTGACCCTTCGGCAAGTGCCGGCCCCAGCCGGCTTTGTCGGCCACGAGTTCGGCGACCCGCCGCAAGCGTCCGGTGTCCACCGGATAGACGTCGTGCGGTTCGCCGTAGTCCCACCACGGCGTCGTTGCCTTTTCCGGCGCCGTCACGATCCGTGCCGGACCGATCAGCTCCAGCAGCATGTCCTTGGGGTCGCGGCCGAGCTCATGAGCGATCTCGGCGACGAAGGACTGGATCGCCCAGGCATGCGCCACGTTATTGACCGATCGGAACCAGCCGACGCGCACATGCGATTGCGCCTCGCCGCTCTCCAGCCGGACATTGGGCACGTTGAACGGCGTGTCGACGAATCCCATCCCGAGCTCGATGAACTGCGGATATTTCGGATCGGGCATGAAATTCGCGAACAGGCTCGGCGCCGCGCTGCGGTGCCGCCAGGCGACGACCTTGTTGTTCTTGTCGAGCCCGGCCTCGAGGCGCTCCGCCGTCACGGTGTGGTAGAAACCGTGCTGGATGTCGTCCTCGCGGGTCCACACCACCTTGACCGGCGCGCCGTCCATCGCCTTGGACAACAGCGCCGCCTCGATGGCGAAGTCCCATTTCGACTTGCGGCCGAAGCCGCCGCCGAGCAGCGTGCAGTGCAAGCGTTACGTTCTTCGGGTCGGCACCGAGACGCTTGGCAATGTCGTCGCGGGCGCCGCCGGGGCTCTGGACTGACGTCCAGATCTCCCACTTGCCGTCGGCCATGCGCGCCGTAGCGGCCGGCGGCTCCATGGTCGCGTGCGCAAGGTGCGGCGAATAGTATTCCGCCGTGATCACCTTGGCGGCGGAGGCCAGTGCCGCGTCGGCGTCGCCTTCGCTGCGCTCGACCTTTCCGGGCTTGCGGACGTGGTCTTCGAGCAGCGCCTTGTAAGCGACCGAATCGAACGATGCGTTTGGCCCGTCGTCCCAGACGATTTTGAGCGCCTCGCGACCCTTGATCGCCGCCCAGGTGTTCTTGGCAATCACGGCGACGCCGCCGAGCGGCGAGAACGCCGCCGGTGGAGGCGTGCCGTCGATCGTGACCACCTTCACGACGCCCGGCACTTTCATGGTCGCGCTGGCGTCGTAGGAAGCCACTTTGCCCTGCACCACAGGCGGGCGGGCGACGACAGCGAACATCAGGCCCGGGAGCATGACGTCCTGGCCATAAGTCGCCTTGCCGGTCGTGATGTCGAACAGATCGACGATGGTGACGTTGCCCTTGCCGATGTAGCGGAAGGCGCTCGGATCCTTCAGATGCAGCGTATCGGGTCCGGGAACCGCCAAGCCCGCGGCGACCTCGGCGAGCATCGCCGTAACCGAGCTTCTTGCCGGAGGGCGTGTGCACGACTTCATGGAAGCGCGCCACGACCTCGTTGGGATCGACGCCCCAGCGTTTGGCGGCGGCGATTTCCAGCATCTTGCGCGCGCCGGCGCCGATCTGGCGCATCGGCTGGATGAAATGGCGCACGCTGCGCGATCCATCGGTATCCTGATTGCCGTAGGTCTCTTCGTCGCCGGGCGACTGGACGACACGGACCCGCGACCAGTCGGCATCCATTTCGTCGGCGACGATCATGGGGAGCGACGTGCGCGCGGCGCCGTTGCCCATCTCGGCACGGTGCGCCACGATGGTGACGGTGCCGTCCTTGGCGATGGACACGAAGACGTGCGGATTGGTCACCACGCCATGCGGCATCTTCTCGGCGCCGGTGGCATAGGCCATGGCGGAGCGGACCGCCGGGAACTGCGCGGCGAGCACGAACACGCCGGTGCCGGCCACGCCCTTGAGCAGTTTGCGCCGGCTGACATTGGCGATGGCGACGTTTTGCTGATTGCGTTGATAGGTCATGTCAGGCCCCCTTCGAGGCGGCGCGAACGGCCGTATGGATGCGCTGGTAGCAGCCGCAACGGCAGATGTTGCCGTACATGGCGTCGTCGATCTGCTTGTCGGTGGGAGCCGGGGTTTTCGCCAGCAACGCCGCCGCCTGCATGATCTGACCGGACTGGCAATAGCCGCATTGCGGCACGCTCACATTGCGCCAGGCCACCTGCACCGGATGTTCGCCTTTGGGATCGAGACCTTCGATGGTGACCACCGATTTGCCTGCGACGTCCGACATAGCGATGCCGCAGGCGCGGATCGCCTCGCCGTCGAGATGGACCGTGCAGGCGCCGCAGAGCGCGACGCCACAACCGAATTTCGTTCCGGTCAGGCCAAGTTCGTCGCGCAGATACCACAGGAGCGGCATCGACGGATCACCGTCGAAGGTGTGCTCCTGTCCATTCACATGTACGCTGACCATTCGTCCCTCCGATGGCGGGCTTCTTAGGTCACGGATTGCCGCCTCTCATTCCGTGACGTCGCCGGATTTCGGCGGCCGGTCGATGAACACCGCCATATGTGGTGTCCAAGGCCGGCGGATTGTTTTATTCGCAGCGAATAGTTGCAGTGGGAAACTAAAAACGCGCAGCACTGCCAGTGGTTGCGATGCTAGCAAGTCGCCAAGCCTTCGCAAGACAAATTCTTATCAAGACAAATTCCAAACGGATTTGCCGGATCGCCCGCCCACTATGAGCGAGTGGGCAAGCAATTTCCGCGAAAAATCAATTCCCGCTTGTGCGGAAATTGTTGCATTGCGAAACGAGAGCATGGTGGAGGCGCGGTTATCCGAAAGATCACGCGCTGCGAAGACTTTGGAGCGACGATCGTTTCAACGGGAAGCGATTTGCGCGCTAGGGATCTGCGCTGCTCGACGGCGGAATGTGATCGCTATCGGGCAAGCTCACGAAAATCAGCACGCCGAGTATGATCGCCGCTATGCGAAAGGCGGCTTGCTGTCCGTTCCAGGCCTGCGATTGCCACATGGCGAAATATTCGCCGGCGACCACCAGGAAACCGAAGAACCAGAGGCCGAAGCCGACCGTCAGGCCCGCGACCGCCCAGACTTTGGCACGGTTGAACATTGCCGCCGGGGCCCGGACGCGCGCGAGCAATGCCAAGGCGCCGACGATCGTGAGCAGGGCTGTCAGCCCCTCGGAAGCGATGATCAACGCATAAGCCGCCGACCAGACCCGCGGGTCGGTGATCGCGCGGCTCATCAGTGCGTTGTTCGGGAACGTCGTGTCCATACTGAGCACGTGGCGCACAAACGCGTAGTTGGAGTCGTAGGCGACAATGAACGCGAAGACCCCGACCGCAGCGACCAGCGCGACCTTGGCGAGGCGCACGATCAGCATGGAGAAGCCTCCAAAAGATCAACCTCGGCGACGCGCGCCGGCGTGCTGCCAGCCGAACGCGCTCAGTTGCGCGACTTGTCCACCAGCGCGCGTTGCTTGATCCCAAAAGGACTCGCCCCGCGAGCCCGTCTTACCACAAAATGCCGTGGATCAGTTGCGTGACTTGTCAACCAGCGCTCGCTGTTTGATCCACGGCATCATGGCGCGCAGCTTGGCGCCGACTTGCTCGATCGGATGGTCGGCGCATTTGGCGCGCATCGCCTTGAACGAGGTCTGGTTGACCTTGTTCTCCAGCATCCAGTCCTTGACGAATTTGCCCGACTGGATGTCGTCGAGGATGCGCTTCATTTCAGCGCGGGTCTTGTCGTCGACCACGCGCGGGCCGGAGACATATTCGCCGTATTCCGCCGTGTTGGAGACCGAATAATTCATGGTGGCGATGCCGCCCTCATAGATAAGGTCGACGATCAGCTTCACCTCGTGCACGCACTCGAAATAGGCCATCTCCGGCGCATAGCCGGCTTCGACCAGGGTCTCGTAACCCGCCTTCATCAATTCGACCAAGCCGCCGCACAGCACCGACTGCTCGCCGAACAGATCGGTTTCGCATTCTTCGCGAAACGTCGTTTCGATAATGCCGGCGCGGCCGCCGCCGATGGCGGCGCCGTAGGACAGGCACAGATCGTGCGCATTCCCTGACACATCCTTGTGGATTGCCAGCAGACAGGGCACGCCGGCGCCGCGCTGATACTCGGAACGCACGGTGTGACCGGGGCCCTTGGGCGCGATCATCATCACGTCGAGATCGGCGCGCGGCTCGATCAGGTTGAAATGCACATTGAGGCCGTGCGCAAACATCAGCGCCGCGCCCTCTTTCATGTTCGGGTGCAGATGATTGGTGTAGATGTCGGCCTGCAGCTCGTCGGGCGTGAGCATCATCATCACGTCGGCCCATTTGGCGGCCTCGGCGACTTCCATCACCTTCAGCTTCTCGGCCTCCGCCTTCTTGACGCCCTGCGAGCCCTTGCGCAGCGCCACGGCGACGTCCTTGACGCCGGAATCGCGCAGATTGAGCGCGTGAGCGTGACCCTGGCTGCCATAGCCAATGACGGCGACTTTCTTGCCCTTGATCAGGTTCAGGTCGGCGTCGCGATCGTAATAAACACGCATGATTCTTCTCACCCCTAACGAGGCCAAAGCTTGCTTGAACGATTGGCCGTTTGTTGCCGGTTGCTGCTTCTAAGTTCTGGCGGCGGCCTGGGCAAGCCCGGATCGCGCCGCACGGCGGCGCAGCGGCGGCTTGCCGTTCGCCTCGCAGGCACCGTCGAACTGCTCCCGCGCCCGGGCGATCTTTGCCTGATTGCGGATCGCCCAAGCTCCTAGCTCTGAGACCGGCTTCAAAAGATCGCGGCCGAGCGGGGTCAGCGCGTAATCGACCCGCGGCGGGATGGTCGGGAAGACCGTGCGTGTGATCAGCCCGTCGCGCTCAAGGCCGCGCAATGTCAGCGTCAACATCCGCTGGGAGATGCCGCCGATCGAGCGCCGCAGTTCGTTGAAGCGGAGCGGCCCGTCGCCGAGCCGCGTGACCACCAGGACCGACCATTTGTCGCCGACCCGGGCGAGGACGTCGCCGACCGCGCGGCAATCCGCGGGCAAATGCGTGTGGCTTGGTTTCATCGAGGTGGCTCCTCGCGCGTCTTTCCTGCAGGCACATATTTAGCCTCAGTTATCGATTTTAACCAGAGGCCCGCTCCGCTCCTCGAAATGGCTTAATAGTCACATCCCCTCCGGCCCGCAGGAGATGGCGGCGACGCCGATGCGCAAGACTTCGACCAGGCCGAGCGGCAGCAACAGATGGATGAGCCCGTAGCGTGGACTGACCCAACGGGTCCGATCACCTATCCGGTTTGTATCCGTCCGTCAGCGTCTGCAAGAAAGCAATAATATCGGCCTCGTCCTGCGCCGTCATCGCCGGCGTCTCGCCGAGATGCCGATCGAATGGCGGATCGGCGAAATCTATATTGGCCTGAAACCGGGCAGGAATGTCGTCGTACTTTTGCACTGTTCCGTTCGAGTCTCGCGGATAGACCTTCTGCGGATCGGTGTTGCGGAAGTTATAGAAGTCGAGCACCTCTTGGAGCGTGCGAAATACGCCATTATGGAAGAACGCCCGCCTTGTGGCGGTGTTGCGCAAGGTCGGGGTTACAAACATGCTGCAATACTGCGTCTGGGTCGCCATGTCGCCGCGAAAAGGCCCGCAAACGCCCAGGTCGAAATAACTGGGGTCTTCATTGGCGGAAAGAGCGAAATTGCGCGGCCCCCCCAATGCCTCGTACTGATGATCAGTAAACAGCGGCGGCAAGCCGTCGCGGGTCGGTTGGGCCAAATGGCAACCGCCGCAGTTGGCTTTCTTAGGATCGTTGAACAAGTTGTAACCGCGCATCTCGGCAGCGCTCAGGCGAGCCTTTCCTTCGAGCCAGTAATCGAACTTGCTGGTGTAGGGGTGAAAGCTCGGGTCTTCGATCTGATAGCGCCCGACCGCAAACATCGCTTCCGCGACCAGGAGCCTAGGATTGCCGAAGATGCCCGCACCGAACAGCGCGACAAAAAGCTTTGAAATCGGACGCCTCGCGCAACTTCTCCGCCACCGTTTCAATGCTCCCGCCGTCCATCTCACGTGGGTCGAGCAGCGGCGCGACGGCTTGGTCTTGCAATGTATTGGCACGGCCGTCCCAGAACAGACCGCCCTGCGGAACCATGTTGACCGCCGCTTGCGCGGTTTGCGTCGCCGTTTTTTGCGCGCGCGCCGCCGTCTGGCCCAGCGCGGCCATCTGCACGAGGTTCACATCCTCGGTGGTTGGATCGTCAGGGCCGATGCTGAAGGGCGGTTGCCGTTCGAGGTACTCAAGCGAAGGGACCGCCCGCGCGCCTTGGCTTGACAGCTTAGGGCCGCCAAGCATGACCGGCCCGTCATTGGGCGGGCCATAAGCATGCTGCGGGCTATGGCACGAGGCGCAGGAAAGCTGGCCGGAAGCGGAGAAGCTTGTGTCGTAAAAGATCTGCTGGCCCAGCTGCGCCATCGCCGACAAAGGCGCCGCGGGCGGGCGGACAAGATGAATCGGATTTGGGTTTTCGCCGGGCAAACCTTGGGGTTCGGCGGCAAGTGTAGCGCCGGCCAGCGTAAGCAGGCCGGCGCCCAGAAGCCACACGGAGTGGCGGAACCCCATAAACGTTAAGTCACGATTAGTCGTTATTGCGGCGGCGCGGGGGAAACGATCGTGCCAGCCGTCGGATCGAGGAAGAGCGCATAGTTCTGATTACCGAAGTTCTGATTACCGAACTGATTGCCGAACTGATTGAAATCGAACACGTCCATGATTGATCCGGCATTGGCGTCGAACGAGCCGCCGCCGAGACGCTCGCCCTGCAGCCAGTTGTCTTCAATGAAGCGAACCACGGAAGCCTGCGAAATCCGCTCGTGGCTCACATAGTTCCTCTTGGCGAAAGGCGAAATCACCACGAAGGGAATACGGGTACCGGGGCCGCAGCGGCCATTCACCGGCTTGCCGGCAAGCCCGTCAGGCTGCGGCTGCGTCGTGACGCCGGTGCCGCACTGGCCGGGGCCGTTAACCTGATCGGCCGTAGCGTTGTAAGACGCGCTCGTCGGGACCGCGTAGGCGTGGTCGTACCAGCCATCGGAGTCGTCATAAGTCAGTATCACGGCCGTGTTGTTCCAGGCGGGCTGCTGTTCAAGGAAGTTGATCAGACTGACCAGGCCCTGCTGTTCGTCGAGGGGATCGGAATTGCCGGGATGCGCGTCCTGATAAGCCGGCATCTTGATATAGGATACTGCTGGGAAGTTGCCGGCCTGCACTGCGTTAAAGAAGTCCTGGATATCGTATTGGTGATTGGCGGGGTCAGGCGTTCTGCCGTCCTGCTCAACGCTAGAGCCGATCGCCCAGACCGAACTCGGACGCGCATGCGTGGGGTTCGCGGTTGAAGCGAAGTACTGGAACCACATGTGGTGCGGAACGTAGTCATTGATATTGGCGCCGACGACGCTCGAAAAAGTGCTGCGCTGGCAACCGGTGGTGCCGTTGGCGTTGGTGAGCTGCAGATTGAAGCCGCCCATGAAGCCGCCCCAAGCGATGCGCGCCGCATTAGGTAGATCACCGATGTTCTTGCTCGTCATCTGCACCTGCTTGGTCGCGCTCGAGCACGCGTCGTGAGCAGGATCGGTATCGCCGTTGAGCGTTAAGCCGCCTTGACCGTCGGGGATGTCCGAGGGTGAGCCGACGATGTTCACCGCGCCATTGGTTTGACCAGAGACCACTTCGAGCGCACCGGGCGTCGACGGGCCGTAGGTGTCGGTGTAGGCATTGTCATTCATTGCGAAATACTGAGCGTAGTTCCAAATCGCAGTTACGGTATTGCCGTCGAAATAGCCCATCACTCGGCCGGTCGTGCCGAATGCGCCGGCGCCGCCGGGCGTACCGTTGCCGGTAAATTTCGGGAACAGATCGGCCTTGCCGTTGTCGTATGCCTCCTGCTCGGCGGTGTAGGCGTGATTCTGATCGGCCGTGTTCGCCTGCGTGCGATCGGGACGGAACGGCTTCGCCGCACCGCTGCCGTTCGCCGCATTGGTGAAATTCGGGTTGTTGGTGAGCAGGTTGGCGTTCGCGAGATTATTCACCGGCGGCGTCTCGCGGTCCGGTTTGAACGGGATCTGGCCCGGCGGGTTTGCCGCATTCGGGTAGGTCGCGAAATAGTGGTCGAACGATCGATTCTCATTGAAGATGACAACAAGATGTTGGATGGGCGTTGAGGTGGGAGGGCCATGGCCAAAACCACCGGGAGGACCAAAACCACCAGGAGGGCCGAAACCGCCAGCAGGGCCGAAACCGCCAGGAGGTCCGAAACCACCCGGAGGACCAAAACCACTAGGAGGATCGGCGAGAACCGAACCGCTGCAAACAGCGGCAGCCGCAATCAAAGACAGCGCAGCAGTGGACAGCAAAAGCTTTTTCATGGTGATGCCCCCCAAAGAGATGTCGCTCCCGCTGGGTTTTGTAATCCGCGAGCGATGACGAGCCTGTGTCAGCTCTGTAACGATACCAAATCGGCGATGCCGAATTCCGGCGGGGTCGATGGTTTCACTTCGCTTAGCAGCGCGGTGATCTCTTCATCACTCAGCTTTTTCGGCTTTGCAAAGTGAGGCTTCGAGAAAAAACTTCTGACCAAGGCCCGTAATGTCACGAGCTTGCTCGCTGAGAATCTACCTTCGCTGACGCGCCGGCCACGCCGCCAAGAGCTGCGCAGGCGTGGGCATGCTGCCGCGAAACTGCACTCGCAGTCGCTCCGCGATGGCGCGGGTCGCCCTCAGGGATAGCTGTGGCTGATCATTTGGAAGATCAGCGCGCGGGAATGCGTACAACCGCACGCACTCAAACGGTAGTCACATCCCCTCCGGCCCGCGGCCGATCGCGGCGACGCCGGTGCGCGAGACCTCGACCAGGCCGAGCGGCAGCATCAGATTGACAAAGCTCTCGATTTTGTCGGAGACGCCGGTGATCTCGAACACGAAGCTTTCGTTGGTGGCGTCGATGACGCGAGCGCGGAAGGCGTCGGCGAGGCGGAGCGCCTCCATCCGCTGCTCGCCCTTGCCGCGAACCTTGACCATGGCCAGTTCCCGCTGCAGCGCCGGTCCGGACGTGGTCAGGTCGACGACACGGTGTACCGGCACCAAACGGTCGAGCTGGTTCTTGATCTGCTCGATCACCATGGGTGTTCCGCGGGTGACGATGGTGATGCGCGACAGATGCTTTTCGTGCTCGGTCTCGGAGACGGTGAGCGAGTCGATATTGTAGCCGCGGCCGGCGAAGAGCCCGATCACGCGCGCGAGCACGCCCGGCTCATTGTCGACGAGTACGCACAGCGTGCGGCTTTCGATGCCCTGAGTGATGGAAGCGGCGGGATAGTGAGTGGTTGCGGCGGTGTTCACGAAAGCTTGCTCCTGATAAACCCTCTCCTCTTGCGGGCGAGGAAAATTTCACACCATCACCTTGCCTTCTTCGGTGACGGCGTCCTCGACGCGGGTGGCGGCGTCGCCGAGCAGCATCTCGTTGTGGGCGCGGCCCGACGGAATCATCGGGAAGCAGTTTTCCGCCGGATCGACCACGCAGTCGAACAGCACCGGCTTCTTCACCTCGAGCATTTCGCGGATTTTCTCGTCGAGCTCGCCGGGATGGGTGCAGCGGATGCCGTGGGCGTGATAGGCCTCGGCCAGCTTGACGAAATCCGGCAGCGCTTCGGTGTAGGAATGGGCGTAACGCTTACCGTGCAGCAGTTCCTGCCATTGGCGGACCATCCCCATGTACTGATTGTTGAGGATGAAGATCTTGATCGGCAGGTCGTACTGCACCGCGGTCGAGATTTCCTGCATGGTCATCAGCACCGAGGCCTCGCCGGCGATGTCGACGACCAGCGAGTTCGGATGCGCGAGTTGCACGCCGACTGACGCAGGCAATCCGTAGCCCATGGTGCCGAGCCCGCCCGACGTCATCCAGCGGTTCGGCTCCTGGAAGTGATAGAATTGCGCCGCCCACATCTGGTGCTGGCCGACTTCGGTGGTGATGTAGGTGTCGCGGTCCTTGGTCAGCTCGTAGAGGCGCTGGATCGCGTATTGCGGCTTGATGATCTCGTTGGAATTGCGGAAGGCGAGCGAGTTCTTCTCCCGCCATTTCCCGATCTGCTCCCACCAGACCTGCAGCGCCTTCTTGTCCGGCATGACTGCGCTCGCGCGCCATAGCCGCACCATATCCTCAAGCACGTGTGCGCAATCGCCAACGATGGCGAGATCGACCTTGACGTTCTTGTTGATCGAGGACGGATCGATGTCGATGTGGATTTTCTTCGAGTCGGGCGAGAAGGCATCGAGCCGGCCGGTGATGCGGTCGTCGAAGCGCGCGCCCACCGCGATCATCAGATCGCAGTCGTGCATCGCCCAGTTGGCCTCCCAGGTGCCGTGCATGCCAAGCATGCCCAGCCATTGCCGGTCGGCGGCGGGAAAAGCGCCGAGCCCCATTAGCGTCGAGGTGATGGGAAAGCCGGTGACCTTGACCAGCTCGCGCAGGAGATCGGACGCGGCGCGGCCGGAATTGACCACGCCGCCGCCGGTATAGAACAGTGGCCGCTTGGCCGCGGCCATCATGTCGACGGCTTCTTTGATCTTGTCGAGGTCGCCCTTGATCTTCGGCCGATAGCCGCGGTGCCGAAACTCCCGGGGCTTGAAGTAAGCGCCCTTGGCGAACTGGATGTCCTTGGGGATGTCGACCACGACCGGCCCCGGCCGTCCGCTGGCGGCGATGTGGAAGGCCTCGTGCAGCGCCTGCGGCAGGTCGGCGATATTCTTGACCAGATAATTGTATTTGGTGCACGGCCGGGTGATGCCGACGGTGTCGCATTCCTGGAACGCGTCGTTGCCGATCAAATGCGTCGGCACCTGGCCGGTGATCACGACCAGCGGGATCGAGTCGCAGAGCGCATCGGTCAGGCCGGTGACCGCGTTGGTGGCGCCGGGCCCCGACGTCACCAGCACGGTGCCGACCTTGCCGGTCGAGCGCGCATAACCCTCGGCGGCGTGCACGGCACCCTGCTCGTGCCGCACCAGGATGTGGTTCACTTTGTCCTGCTGGAACAAGGCATCGTAGATCGGCAGCACCGCGCCGCCGGGATAGCCAAAAATATGCTCGACGCCCTGATCGGCAAGCGCCGCGATCACCATTTCCGCGCCGGTCATTTCCGTCATGGCTTGCTCCACTTTCTCCGTTACCCCCTCCCTACCCCTCCCCCGCTTGCGGGGGAGGAAGGTGGGGGGAAGTCTTAGAAAATAAAAAAGGGGCTCAAGAGCCCCTGTGTCGCGCACCGCCTCGTCTCGCGGGTGGGATTATCCACCCCCGGCGGTGCGCCTTCCTACGAGTACCAGCGATTTCACGAAATGACGCACAGCTGTGCCCTTTTTGCTAATGTTAATCTATATGCGGCGCGTCAGCGGGTCAAGCCACAAGCTAGCCCGCGCAGCCAAATACCCAGCCCGTTGTTGCTGCCGCTGCCCTACCCCGCGATCAACCGGCAACCGCAAGCGCTTGGCGCTCCAGCGTCACCGGGCGCCGCGACGGCGCCGTGACCACCGAGCGCTGTTCGCGCAAGCTCTCCGCTTGCTCGTCGCGCCCATCCTCCGCAACTCCGCCATCGAGTTTGAAGAAGGAAACGCATTCATCCATCGCCTTCGCCTGCTGCTCGAGCATCTTTGCGGTCGCCGCATTCTCCTCGACAAGCGCGGAGTTCTGCTGGGTGGCCTCATCCATTTGCGTCAGCGCGATGTTGATCTGATCGATCCCTTGCGCCTGCTCGCTGCTCGCGGTGGCGATATCGGCAACGACCTCGGCCACCGTCTTGATCGCTTGGACGATCTCGGAGAGCGCGGAGCCTGCCTTGCTGACGAGGTCGACGCCTTCCTTGACCTGATTGTTGCTGTTGCTGATCAGCTCTTTAATCTCTTTCGCTGCCTGCGACGATCGCTGGGCCAGAGAGCGGACTTCGGAGGCGACCACCGCAAAACCACGGCCGGCGTCGCCGGCGCGCGCAGCCTCAACCGCGGCATTGAGTGCCAGCAGGTTGGTCTGGCGGGCGATCTCGTCGATCACGCCGATGATATCGGAGATCTTGCGCGAGGACTGCTCGATGCGCGCCATGGCGTCGACCGCCTTGGCCACCACCTCGCCGCCGCGATCCGCAATCCCGCGCGCGCCGGTGGCGGATTGATTGGCCTGCTGGGCGTTCTCGGCGTTCTTTTTTACGGTCGCCGAGATTTGCTCCATGGACGCCGAGGTCTCCTCAAGGCTCGCGGCCTGTTCCTCGGTGCGTTGCGACAGATCGGTCGTGCTGGTGGAGATTTCCGCGGTGGCATTGGTCACTTCGCTCGTGGCCGCGGCGATCGTCATCGTGGTTTCGTGTAACCGCGCCATCGCGCTGTTGAAGTCGTCGCGGACCTGTTTGTAGGCTTCCGGAAAATCGGTAAGGCGGAACGTTAAATCGCCGTCGGCCAGGTTCCTAAGCCCCTGCGCCAGCGTATCGATGATCCGCGCCTGCTCCGCCGCCGCCTCGTGCCGCGCCTTTTCGACCGCTTTGCCCTGGGTCTCCACCGAATTGTTGATGATTTCTGCGGCGACACGAAACGAACCCTGCAGGCCTCCGTACAGAATGGAGCGGTAATAAATGTTGCGGCACACCGCCTCCATGCTGGCTGTTGCTTCGCGGACGAACGCGTCGCAGCGGTCGATCATATCGTTTACTTTGTGCTGGACGTCGCCGAGGCTCCCGGTCTCGCTGATACCGATGATGCGCGCCTCGAAATTTCCCCGGCTGATCTCGCCGCAGACCGCCGCGATCTTGTCGAGGACGTTGGCTTCGGCGCTCTTGCTTCCTGCGCGCGTCTTTTCCTTGCCGGCCGCTGCGGCTCCGCGCTTCAGCAGAAGAAAGAGAAGGACCGCGCCGGCGATCGCCGATATGTCGACGGCGATAGGCTCGAAGCCCGCGAAGC
Organism: uncultured Alphaproteobacteria bacterium; assembly: GCA_963832605.1. Lineage (GTDB taxonomy): Bacteria > Pseudomonadota > Alphaproteobacteria > Rhizobiales > Xanthobacteraceae > BOG-931. Next base: position 213,631 of record CAWHUO010000022.1, read on the forward strand.
CGAAAAATCTCCCAATCGCCGCGAATGCGGACGCCGTCAGCGCGACGGCGCAGATCGTCGTCGGCCCGAGGAAGCCATCAAAGCGAAAAGACGAGCGCGTCATAGGTCGTGTTCCTCGACTTCACGAAATTCACGAGAAATTCGAAGCTGGCCGCGAGCGCTTGCTGCCCGTTGCGATGTTGCTTTTCTTCCTGCAGAACGCTCGCATAAAGCGGAACGATCGTGTTGTTGATGATTTTGCGATCCGGAACGCGGCGGTTTGAATGGTAGCCGATGATTTTCCGGTTGCTGTCGTAAGACGGCGTCACATGCGCCAAGACCCAGTAGTAGTCTCCGCTCTTGGCCATGTTTTTGACGTAGGCGAAGATCTCGCGGCCCTCGGCGATGGTGTCCCACAGCAGCTTGAAGACCGCGCGCGGCATGTCGGGATGGCGAATGAGGCTGTGCGGCTGCCCCAGCAACTCAGGCTCAGTATAACCGGCTATATGGCAAAAACTCTGATTGACGTAAGTAAGCCGCCCTTTGAGGTCGGTTTTGGAAACGATAATGTCATCCTCTTTGAAAAAGACTTCGGTGTTAGTCGGCGTAATGACCGTTTTCATGGTGTTTCCGCGGCGTCGTGAGGCAATCGCGCAATGGCCGGGGCTCGGCAGTCGTGCTCAAGAGCTGCGAGGTCTTTTCACAGTAAGGATTGCTCGGATCGGCATTGCCGGGCGGTTAATTGCACCGAGAACGAGCGATAAATTGATTTAACTCTGTATAAGTTCGTAGTCCGTCGCCGCTGTTCTGTGGAGCCGCATCACTTTGCCAGCGCCAGCAACTGCCCTTCGACGGCAGCGAACGCCTCTCCCGGCTCGACCCAGACAAACTCCGGAAGCTGGTTGCGAAACCAGGTTACCTGCCGCTTGGTGTATTGGCGGGTGTCCCGTTTGGCGCCCGCGACCGCCTCTTCAAGCGTGATCTCGCCTTTGAGATGGCGAATGAGCCATGGTACGCCGTGCGCCTTCATCGCCGGCAGATCGGGATCGAGGTTGCGCGCCGCCAACACGCGCGCCTCCTCAATCGCGCCCGCCGCCACCATGGCGTCGAAGCGCGCATCGATGCGGCGAAAAAGCTCGTCGCGATCGGGCATGAGAAATATTTTTGCCGCGCGCGCGGCATCGAGGCTCGCTGGCTTGTTCTGCTCGTGCCAGTCGAGCAGCGACCGGCCGGTCGCCAGCACGACTTCCAGCGCGCGGGTGACGCGGGCGCGGTCACCGGGCATCAATCGCATCGCCATCACCGGATCGCGTGCGTTCAGCTCGGCATGGAGCGCGATAACGCCGTCGCTGGCGAGACGCGCGCGCACCGCCTCGCGGATTTCGGCCGGGATCGGCGGCACGGCGGCAAGCCCGCGCGTCAGCGCATTGAAATAAAGACCGGTGCCGCCGACGACGATGGCCGCGCGGCCGTAGCGCTGGGTCGTCTCCAGCGTCGCGGCCGCTTCCGTACACCAGCGGCCGACGGAATAATTCTCCACCGCGTCCACGCGCCCATAGAGCCGGTGCGGCGCGCGCCGCTCTTCCTCCGTCGTCGGCCGCGCGGTGATGATGCGCAAGTCGCGATAAACCTGCATGGAATCGGCGTTGATAATGACGCCGCGGAGCTTTTCGGCCAGTTCCAGCGCCAGCGCCGACTTGCCGCTCGCCGTCGGGCCGGCAATGAGGATGATTGCGGGTTTGCTCACAGGGATTGACGTAATGCGAATTTGCGCGAATGAAAATCCGACTCCTGCAACAAAATCCCAGTAGAGAACCGATTTGCCCCTGATAAAGCCTTTTCGCGCGTTGCGGCCGGCGCCGGGACGCGCGGCGGAAGTTCTTGCGCCGCCCTATGACGTGCTCTCCAGCGCCGAGGCGCGCGAACGCGCCCGGGGCAAGCCGTGGAGCTTTCTGCACGTCTCCAAGGCGGAGATCGATCTTCCTGCGACAGTCGATGCTTATGACCGCGCGGTCTATGCCAAAGCCGCCGAGAGTTTACAGCGCATGATCGCCGCCGGCGTACTCGTGCGCGACGACAAGGCCAGCTACTACGTCTATCGGCTGAGCTGGCAAGGCCACGTCGAGACCGGGCTCGCGGCGGTCGCTTCACTCTCCGCTTACGCTGGCAATCGCATCCGCAAGCACGAATATACGACTCCGGCCAAGGAAGACGATCGCGTCCGCCAGATCGAGGCGGTGAATGCGCAGACCGGACCGGTGATGCTCGCCTATCCGACCGCGCCCGAAATCGACGCCATGCTGGCGCGCGCCGCCGGCGGCCGTCCCGCGGTCGACGTCACCGCCGACGACGGCGTCCGCCATCAGCTCTGGGTGATCGACGATGACGAAACGATCGCGGCGTTGACGCGCGCGGTCGACGCCTTGCCGGCGCTCTATATCGCCGACGGTCACCATCGCTCGGCAGCGGCGCTTCGGGTCGCGCAAGCGCGCGGTAGCGAAGACGCTCACAGCTATTTCCTGGCCGTGCTGTTTCCGCACGCCGAGATGACCATCCTCGACTACAACCGCGTGCTCCGCGACTTGAATGGACGCAGCCCGGAAGCGCTGCTGGCGGAGATCGGCCGCCGCTACGAGGTTGAGCCAAGCGACCGGCCGGTGCGGCCGGCGCACGCGAGCGAGGTCGGCATGGTTCTCGCCGGTCGCTGGTATCGCCTGGCGCTGCGCCCCGAATACGCGGGCGGGCCGGCGCCGGCCGCGGACCCGATCAGCCGGCTACCGGTCACGCTCCTGCATCGCAACATCATCGAGCCGATCTTCGGCGTCATCGATCCGCGCACCGACAAGCGCATCGATTTCGTCGGCGGCGGCCGCGGGCTCGGCGAGCTCGAGCGGCTGGTATCCTCCGGCGAGACGGCGGCGGCGTTCGCGCTCTACCCGACGCAGATGCGCGATCTGATGGCGGTCGCCGATGCCGGCGCGATCATGCCGCCGAAATCCACCTGGTTCGAACCCAAGCTCGCCGACGGCATGGTCAGCCACGTGCTGGATTGAATTTTAGCGCGCAGCCCTTCTTCCACGCGTCGCAGTGCTTACTGCGCCCAGCGCAGCCGAAGCTCGGTGACCCCGGCCGCCAGATTGATCCCGGTATTGGCTTCGACCGAAACCGGCTGCAGCGCGAACGAGCGCCGCGAGCCGCCGACGAGCACATTGGCGCCAAGCCCCACGCCGATGGCAACGTCAGCACTGGCGCCACCATATCGGCCGGCAAGCGCGCCGCGATAGTATCCGTTGGTCGGCGCAAACACCGCCCAGACCATGCGCCCGCGGCCGCTAACGCCGATGTCGAGGCCAACGGTCGACATGCTGCCGACATAGACTTCCGGCGGCCACGGCCCATCTGGAGTGTAGCGGCAGGAGAGCCGCCGCTGCCCGCCGACAATAAAGCCGACGCTTGGACCCAGGTTGCAGGCGAGCGTACCCACTTTGGCGCGGCCTTGGGCCGAAGCCTCGGTCGCGAGGCTCAACGCGCCGAGCGCAGCGACAAGCGCGAGGATCCGGGCGAGCTTGGTGGTCATGCATTTTCTCCCTGCAATGCGCACCATCAGGCGCGCCGACAATGATTGGGGGCACACGTCTATTCGCTGCGCCGGCAATGAGCAAGCCCGCAAAGCGTGTCCGCATCGCGCTCATTCCCTTGGCCAGAATGGCAGACCGTGGAACTCTTACGATGGCGCTCAGCCCGCTCCCTCTCCCCGCTCAGCGAGAAGGACGAATGTCAACAAAGTAGTTACCGGCTACGCGACGGACAGCGGAGTCTAGTCCGTGGTACGCAGGCTCCAGCTAGCGCTTTCCACCATCCGGTTGCCGTCGAGGCGGGACACGATCGCATCGAGTTCCCGCGCGTCGGCCGTGCTGCCGAGCAAGGTCGCCACCAGCTCGGCATCGCCCTGCTCGCGCTCGATGACCTCGATGTCCTGCAGCGGATAATTGGCCAACTCCAGTTCCCTGCGCAGCACGTCGCGACCATCGTCGAGATGCTCAGCCGGAACAGTCATGCGAACTTCGTAGATCGCTTCGGTGGCGCTCTGATCGATCGGGGCACGATTGATGGCGTTGACCAGCGGACGCAGCAGCGTATTGCCGGCGAGCACGAAGCCGGTCAGCGCGATGGCTTCGAAGGCGAGATCGGCGCCGGCGCAGGCGCCCACCGCGGCTGAGCACCATAGTGTCGCCGCGGTGTTGAGACCCCAGACATTGCTGCCCTGTTTCATGATGACGCCGGCGCCGAGAAAGCCGACGCCGGAGACCACATAGGCGATGATCTGCGTCGCGCCGGCGTTGCCGTTGAGATGCATGCCGATGTCGACGAAGGTCGCCGCGCCCACGGCGACCAGCACATGGGTCCGCAAGCCGCCGCCGCGCTGCCGGTATTGGCGCTCGGCGCCGATCAGTGTGCCAAGGACGAAGGCGGCTAACAGGCTGACCAGCGAATCGAGGAAATCGGGAACTGTGAATGAATGCAGGAAGGCCATCGGGGCTGCCTTCGGGTGATGAGCGAGGAAGAGCGGCTGCAGCGGATGAGCGGAACGTAATCCGCCGCGCGGCCTCGCAACAAGGCGGATGACGCCTCCGGCTGATCCGCTTTACAACCTTTTCCCATGAAACTCCTCGCCGGCGGACAGAGCGGCGTCGACCGCGCCGCGCTCGATGTGGCGCTGGCGCGCGGCATCGATTACGGCGGCTGGTGCCCCAAGGGCGGCTGGGCCGAGGATTTTCCCGTGTCGCCGGGACTATTGGCCGAATATCCGGAGCTGAAAGAGACGCCGCTTGCCGATCCGGCGCAACGCACGGAGTGGAATGTGCGCGATGCGGATGCCTGTCTGATCCTGGTTGACGCGGGCGGCGTGGACATCTCCGCGGGCACGACACTCGCGGAAGACCTCGCGCACCGCTACCGCAAGCCGCTTCTGGTGTTAGACCTGCGCGAGGCGGACATCCTCAATCGCGCCGGACTCTGGCTGCGCGTGCAGCAAACCAAACACGGCAGCGCGCTAAAGCTCGCCATCGGCGGTCCGCGCGAAAGCGAGGCGCCGGGGATTTATGAGCGTGCCACGCGTTTCATCGGTGCGCTGGTCGGGTAATCCGATCTCGTCATTCCGGATTGCGGCGCAGTGGCAAGTCGGGAATCCATAATCACCACCTGCGGATTCGGATTCCGGGCTCCCCGCGGAGCCTGTCATCAGGCCGGCCACTTTGGGCCGGACCCGCTGGCTCGGCCCCGGATTGACGTCGAAAACTCTATTCACCGCGCCCTTCGCCCGCTCCTCATTTGGCGTTAAGCTCGCCCGCGACTTAAGCGGAACTTCGCAAACCCGAAACAATGCGCCAATACCTCGATTTGATGGAACGCGTGCTCTCGGAGGGCGTCGAGAAACGCGACCGCACCGGCGTCGGCACCCGCTCGATCTTCGGCCATCAGCTGCGCTTCGATCTGGCGCGCGGCTTTCCGCTCGTCACCACCAAGAAGCTGCACGTCAAATCCATCATCTACGAGCTGCTGTGGTTCTTGCGCGGCGACACCAACGTCAAATATCTCGACGATCACGGCGTCACCATCTGGGACGAATGGGCCGATGAGAACGGCGATCTCGGCCCGGTCTATGGCCGGCAATGGCGTTCGTGGCCGACGTCGGACGGGCGCAACATCGACCAGATAGCGGATGTTTTGACTGAAATCCGCTGCAACCCGGGCTCGCGCCGGCTCATCGTCACCGCCTGGAATCCGGCGGAGAATGATAAGATGGCGCTGTCGCCGTGCCACTGCCTGTTCCAGTTCAACGTCGCCGACGGTGCGTTGTCGTGTCAGCTCTATCAGCGCTCGGCCGACATCTTTCTCGGCGTGCCGTTCAACATCGCTTCCTACGCGCTGCTGACGCTGATGGTCGCGCAAGTCACCGGATTAAAGCCCGGCGCGTTCATCCACTCGTTCGGCGACGCGCATCTTTATCTCAACCATCTCGAGCAGGCGCGGCTGCAGCTCACCCGCAGCCCACGACCGCTGCCGACGCTGCGGCTCAATCCCGCGGTGACGGATCTGCTCGCGTTCCGCTACGAGGATTTTGCGCTCGAGGGCTACGCGCCGCACCCGCACATCAAGGCCGCCGTGGCGGTGTAATGGCTACCGAACGCTCACTTTTTCGACAGCTGGCCGAAACCAGGCTCAGGGAAGCGAGGCTACTATGTCAACACGGTGAGTTTTCGGGTGCGTATTACTTGGCTGGCTATGCAGTCGAATGCGCTCTTAAAGCCATCATCGCCGGCCAGTTCCGTGCTGACGAAATTCCCGACAAGGCCTTGGTAAACGATGTTTATTCACATGAACTGCCTAAATTGCTCCGACTGGCCGGCCTTGAGGCACAATTGAACGCCGCTTGCCAGGCCGATTCTGATCTTGAACGGCGATGGTCCATAATCAAAAACTGGAATGAGCAAACCCGATATCGTACTTGGAGTGAAGAGCAAGCTGCAGCTATGATTGACGCGATCGAGGGTGACGGCCAGACGGAAGGATTGTTTCAATGGCTGACCGCGCGCTGGTAGAACGTAAGCTGGAAGTCTCAAAACAACTCGTTAGGCAACTAACGTCGGTTGGAGCGCCGTTGCTGGCTGCCTACTGGGAATGGGGTCAGGAGAGAGATCGTTGGGTATTCTATCTTGTTCCGATCTCCACAAAAACTGAAAGCGAATTGGTCCGCTCCGCCTCGGAGATAATGATTACGCCGCCGTATCGTACAGTTTTCTCGCTTTCCGACGTTTTCGTAGATGCTAGTCAGATTGAACGAGCGCGTGCGATCGGCGCCTATCTTCGTAGCGCCGAGGACCTGGGCAGGCAATTTGATACGACTTTCACCGGCGGCCAGTACTTCGAGAGTGTTATTGTTCTCTATGTCTCGCCTGAACTGAAAAAAGCGCATTACGCAGCCTAACCGCCGCTATTTTGACCGAGCCACAAATCCTTCTCGTCGCCGCCGTGTCCGACAACGGCGTGATCGGCCGCGGCAATGCGCTGCCGTGGCGGCTCAAGTCGGACTTGAAGAATTTCCGGGCGCTGACTACGGGCAAGCCGGTGATCATGGGGCGCAAGACGTATCTCTCGATCGGCAGGCCGCTTCCGGGCCGCACCACGATCGTGGTGAGCCGCGATCGAACCTTCACCGCACCGGGCATTCTGGCGGCGCCGAGCCTCGAAGCGGCCTTTGCCGCTGCGCGCGGCGATGCCTTGCGCCGCGGGGCAGATGCGATCGTCGTTGCCGGCGGCGCGGACATTTACGCCCAGGTCTTGCCGCTGGCCTCGCGTATCGTCGTCACACAGGTACATCGGCACGTCGACGGCGACGTACTGTTTCCGCCGATCAACCCAAGCATCTGGCGCGAAATCGCCCGCGACGAACATGCCGCGGCGGCGGGAGATGACGCGCCCTTTACCGTCGTCACCTATCAACGTGAGGCGGCCTCAGACATGCAAACCGCCGAAACGCCAAGTTAAAACGCAGAGTTAACGCAGGCGCTTTGGCCGGCGCGGCATCGCCGCGCGTTGCAAGGAACCCCGCACTCCCCTATATCCCCCGCAACCAAGCCGGCGGGGTCATCCGGCGTTTTAGGAGACAATTCATGCCGTGGAGCAACCAATCCGGCGGCCCCTGGGGATCGGGGTCGCGGGGACCTTGGGGCTCGGGGCCGCAGCAGCCGGGAGGGCCGCGGCCGCCCGATCTGGAAGAATTCCTGCGCCGCGGCCAGGACCGGCTGCGCTCGGCTACTACCCGGCAATCTCGGCGGCCGCGGCATCGCGGTGATCGCGCTGGTTGCCGTTGTGCTCTGGGGTTCCTCCGGCTTTTTCCGCGTCGAGCCCGATGAGCTCGGCGTCGTGCTGCGGTTCGGCAAGTTCACCCGCGAGGTGCAGCCGGGACTGAACTATCACCTGCCCTATCCGATCGAGACCGCGCTCACGCCGCCGGCGCTGCGCATCAACAAGATCGATATCGGCATGCGCCCGGTCGAAGACATCCGCCGCGGCACCTCGGTGCGCGAGGTGCCGGAAGAAAGCCTGATGCTGACCGGCGACGAGAACATCATCGACGTGGATTTCTCGGTGCTGTGGAAGATCAAGCCAAACGGCGTCGGCGACTATCTCTTCAACATCCAAAATCCCGAAGGCACGGTGAAGGCAGTCGCCGAAGCCGCCATGCGCGAGGTCGTTGGCAGCTCGACCCTGCAGCCGATCCTCACCGGCGCGCGGCAGAACACCGAAACGGCCGTGCAGAACTTGATGCAGAAGACGCTGGACCGTTACGGCGCCGGCGTCCAAGTACAGCAGGTGCAGCTGCAGAAAGTCGACCCGCCGGCGCAGGTGATCGATTCCTTCCGCGACGTGCAGGCGGCGCGCTCGGATCTCGAGCGCGCGCAGAACGAAGCGCAGACTTATGCCAATCGCGTCGTCCCGGAGGCGCGCGGCCGCGCCGCCAAGATCACCCAGGACGCCGAAGCCTATCGCGAGCAGACCGTCGCCGAAGCAACGGGCCAGACCTCGCGCTTCGTGCAAGTCTACGAGCAATACAAGAAGGCGCCCGACGTGACCCGCGAGCGCATGTATCTGGAGACCATGGAGCGCGTGCTCGGCAGCAGCGACAAGACCATCATCGATACCGGCCCGCAGGGCGGACCGGGCGTCGTGCCTTATCTGCCGCTCACCGAGCTTAGTCGACAACGCCAGGCGCCTGCTTCCGCAAGCCCGTCATCCGCCGGCGGCCCGTCACCGGGAGGCAATCCATGAAACTCGGCCTCGCCGGCGGCGCCGTCGCCATCCTCCTGCTCATCGTCGCCATCGTCGGCTACAGCACCTTGTTCACGGTCAACCAGACCAAGCAGGCGCTGGTGGTGCGGCTCGGACAGCCGGTGCGCGTCATCACCGAACCCGGCCTCAATGTGAAGATTCCGTTCATCGACAACGTCATCTACGTCGACAAGCGCATTCTCGATCTCGAATCGCCGGCACAGGAAGTGATCGCCTCCGACCAGAAGCGTCTGGTGGTCGATGCCTTCGCCCGCTATCGCGTCAAGGACCCGCTCAAATTTTACCAGACGGTCGGCGAGGTCGGCGCCAATTCACAGCTGGCGATTTTGCTCAATTCGGCACTGCGCAGCGTGCTTGGCGGCGCCACCCTCGTCGACGTGGTGCGCAACATGCGTGAGCAACTCATGTCGCAGGTCCGCGCGCAGCTCGATCACGAGGCGCAGCAATTCGGCGTTGAAGTCGTCGACGTGCGCATCCGCCGCGCCGACCTGCCGGAACAGAACAGCCAAGCCGTTTACCAGCGCATGCAGACCGAGCGGCAACGCGAGGCGGCCGAATTCCGCGCCCAGGGCAGCCAGAAGAGCCAGGAAATTCGCGCCAAAGCCGACCGCGACGTCACCGTGCTGTTGGCGGATGCGACCTCGCAGGCCGAGCAAATTCGCGGCCAAGGCGACAGCGAAAGAAACCGCATCTTTGCTGACGCCTACAACCGCGATCCGAACTTCTTCGCCTTCTATCGCTCCATGCAAGCCTACGAAAAGAGCATGCAGCACGGCGACACGCGGCTGGTGCTAAAGCCGGATTCGGATTTCTTCCGGTTTTTTTCCGATCCCTCGGGCAAGCCGCAGACTGGAGTCCCGGAAGTGCCGCCGGTGCCCCGTGCGCCGGCGGCAACTTCGGCCAACACGCCGGGCGCGAAATAGAAGGCGCCGCGCCGAGCCTTCATGTCCGACTTCCTCGCCGCGATCGGTTTGGTCTTCGCGATCGAGGGTATCCTTCTTGCGGCGTTCCCGCTCGCCACCAAGCGTGCCATGGCTGCGGCGCTTGATATCGCGGACAACCGGTTGCGCATTGCCGGGCTGGTTTCGGCCTTGGTCGGCGTGCTCATCGTCTGGCTGGTGCGCCATTAAAGCGGCGAAGACCCAGCCGCTTAGAGTCGCTTTTCCGCCCTAATCCGGTTCCTAATTGCCGCCGGGCTCGGTTACGGCCTTGCGTCCGGAGCCGGACGAGGCCACCTTTCCATGAACTAATCCCTCCAGGAGCACGGACGTCCATGTTTTGCCATTTCCCCCGGCTCGTACGCCATGGCGCGGCCAGCGTCGCGCTGGCGACAGCCATCATCGCTCTGCCGGCATGGACCGCCGCGGCGCGGGGACCCGAAAACATCGCCGACGTCGCCGAACAAGTAATCGACGCCGTGGTCAACATTTCGACCTCGCAAAAAGTGGACGCGCGCATGGGCAACATGCCCGATCTGCCGCCAGGCTCGCCGATGGAGGAGTTTTTCGACGAGTTCTTCAAGAACCGGCGCGGCCAAGGAGGACCGGGCGATCAGGATCGCGCGCCGCGCCGCATCAACTCGCTCGGTTCCGGCTTCATCATCGATGCGTCCGGCCTCGTCGCCACCAACAACCACGTGATCGCCGACGCTGACGAGATCAACGTCATTCTCAACGACGGCACCAAGCTCCCGGCCGAGCTGGTCGGTAAAGACTCAAAGAGCGATCTGGCGCTGCTTCGCGTGCATTCCGACAAGCCGCTCAAGGCGGTGAAGTTCGGCGACAGCGACAAGCTGCGGCTGGGCGAATGGGTCATCGCCATCGGCAACCCGTTCAGCCTCGGCGGCACGGTGACTGCCGGCATCGTCTCGGCGCGCAACCGCGACATCAATTCGGGTCCCTACGACAACTACATCCAGACCGACGCCGCGATCAACCGCGGCAATTCCGGCGGCCCGCTGTTCAATCTCAACGGCGACGTCGTCGGCATCAATACGGCGATCATTTCGCCCTCGGGCGGCTCGATCGGCATTGGTTTCGCGGTACCGTCGAACGCCGCGGTCGCCGTGCTTGATCAGCTCCGCCAATACGGCGAGACCCGGCGCGGCTGGCTGGGCGTACGCATCCAGCAGGTTACCGATGACATCGCCGAGAGCCTGAACATCAAGCCGGCGCACGGCGCACTGGTCGCCGGCGTCGACGACCGCGGGCCAGCCAAGCCCGGCGGCATCGAGCCGGGCGACGTCGTCGTCAAATTCGACGGTCACGACATCAAGGAGATGCATGACCTGCCGCGCATCGTCGCCGATACGCCGGTCGGCAAGGAAGTCGAGGTCGTCGTCATTCGCAAGGGCAAGGAAGAGACCCATACGATCAAGATCGGCCGCCTCGAAGATGGTGAAAAACTGGCGGCAGCGGACGCCAAGAAGGACGCCGCGCCGGAACAGAAATCCGTGGTGCAGAAGACGCTCGGGCTTGAGCTTTCCAGCCTGTCCGACGACCTGCGCAAGAAGTTCAAGGTTAGGGACAACGTCAAAGGCGTCCTCGTCACCGGGGTCGATCCAAGCGTGGCGTCGTCTCCGGCCGACAAGCGGCTGTCGCCCGGCGACGTCATCGTCGAGGTGCAGTATCAGAGCGTCGGCAACCCGGCCGATTTGCAGACCCGGCTCGATGCGCTCAAGGCACAGGGCAAGAAAGTGGCGGTGCTGCTCGTCGCCAACGCCGACGGCGAAACCCGCTTCGTGGCGCTGAGCCTGCAGTAAGGCAAGCACCCAAGCGCGCTCGCCTATGGGGTCGGCCTAGCGCTCGGCCCAATGGCAGACTTCGGCCGACCCACTCCATCGTAAGATCAAACGCGCGGAATAAGCTACGCGATCGCAGTTTCGTTACGCCCTTGTGATCCGCATCTACAGCACATGTGAACGCAAACTGTGCGGGCTCCTGCTAAATAAGATGGCTTATACGGGAGGACGATATGCTGACCAGACGTCAAATCACCGGGGCGGCCATGGTAATCGCGGCCGCTGTCTCTGGCGCTTCGCTTGCGTTGGCGATGGACGCTAAGCCGTTCGATCAGGCTGCGTTTGCCGCGGCGCAGGCTGCCGGCAAGCCGATTATGGTCCACGTGACGGCGCCGTGGTGCCCGACCTGCAAGGCGCAGGCGCCGATCCTGTCGCATCTTCTGAGCGAGCCGCGTTTCCAGAATCTGGTCACCTTCGACGTCGATTTCGACACGCAAAAGGACCTGCTCGGCAAGTTTCAGGTGCGCACGCAGAGCACCATGATCGTGTTCAAGGGCAAGCAAGAGACCGGGCGTTCGACCGGCGACACCAATCCTGCGTCGATCGAGGCGCTGCTGGCGAAGGCAACCTGAGCAGCATGGCTGCGCTGGGACTGGCATTCCTAGCGGGACTGCTGTCGACGCTGTCGCCCTGCGTGCTGCCGCTCATTCCCATCATCATCGCAGCCGCGCTGAATGAAAATCGCTGGGGCCCTGCAGGCTTGGCGGCAGGCGTAGCGCTGTCCTATGTCACCATCGGATTGTTCGTCGCCACGGTCGGCTTTGCTATTGGGCTGAGCCAGGATGTTTTCCGCGCGGCGGCCGCGGTGCTGTTGATCCTCGTCGGCGGCATCCTGTTGCTGCCCCGGCTGCAGCTTCAGTTCGCCGCCGCCGCGGGACCGATCGCCAACTGGGTGCAGGAGCGCACCGGCGCGATCTCAGCCCGCGGCATCGCCGGCCAGTTTGCCGTCGGGCTGCTGCTCGGCGTCGTATGGAGCCCTTGCGTCGGCCCGACTCTCGGCGCTGCTTCAATCCTCGCCGCCCGCGCCGAAAATCTTCCCAGCGTGGCGCTGACCATGTTCATGTTCGGCATTGGCGCCGCGCTGCCGCTGGTCGTCATCGGGCTGGCCTCGCGGGAGGCGATGGTGCGATGGCGTAGCCGCCTCCTGGCGGCCGGAAACTGGGGTAAGCTAGTGATGGGTGCGACCCTTATTGCCGCTGGCATCCTCATCGTCACTGGGCTCGACAAGCGCGTCGAAACGGTCCTGGTCGACGCGTCGCCAGCGTGGTTGACCGAATTGACGACGCGGTTCTAGCTGCTGCAGCCGCCGGGTCGCCGAAGGGAGCGCCCTCTTTTTTCATCAACCTTTTGCGCTTATATTCCTTGGTGCCGGCGCGAGCCGGCTATGGCGATAAATGGCCGTCGTAATAAACCTTTCGGACCCGGGGGCAGTACCCGGCGACTCCACCAATTCCAGGGATGGGGAAACAGGCGACATTGCCATGTTCTGATCCCTGTCTACGGGGTCGAAACAGGATCGACGAGGGCGTAAAGGGCGTGCTTTTGCTCGGCATGGTTCCGCCGTTATCGGGCCAAATTCATAGTTGCCAACGACAACTATGCTCCGGTTGCTCTGGCCGCGTAAGCGGCTCGAAAGACCGAACTAAAGCCCTGACGTCTTAGCAGCGTCAGGCGGGGTTCGGAGGCACCTGGCAACAGAAGCCTCCACTTTTCACGCATCAGCAATTCGTAGTCGATGATCAGAAGGTGAAGGACAGACGCAGTCTGGACCGCTATGATTCGACTGCCTATCTGATGGCGAACCCTGACCCGCGATCCCCTGACATCTCATTTTTGGCATCCGACCCTGAAATCCGATCCTCAACATGGCCACCGATCACATTCGCTACGACATCCTCGCGCAGGCGGCCTTGCGCGGGGTCGTGCGTACCGTGCTCGCCGACGCGGCGAAAAAAGGCTTGCCGGGCGAGCATCATTTCAAGATCTCCTTCAACACCATGGCCTCGGGCGTTCGACTTTCTGACCGCATGCGCGCGCGCTACCCGCAGGAGATGACCATCGTTCTGCAGCATCAATTCTGGGACCTGGTGGTCACCGAGCAGGCCTTTGAGGTCGGCCTGTCGTTCGGCGGCATTGCCGAACGGGTGGGCGTTCCCTTCGAGGCGGTGACCGCCTTCTACGATCCCGCGGTGCAATTCGGCTTTCAGTTCGAGACCATCGAGTCCGCCGCGGCGAGCGACGCCGCCGGCGCCAAGCCGGCCGAGAAATCTGCGGCTGCACCAGCCCGCCTGCCCGACGCCGAGTACAAGCCGGAGTCGTTGCCCGCAGCTGGCGCGCCAACCGCACCTAGTCCCGACAGCGGCAGCGGCGGCGAGGTCGTCCGGCTCGATCGGTTCAGGAAGAAATGAGATCGAAGGGGGGATCGCTCTCACTTTTGACCTCTGACCTCCGTCATTCGACGCCAAGATGAAAACTCGCACCGAAACCGACACGTTCGGGCCCATCGAAGTAGCGGCCGATCGCTACTGGGGCGCGCAGACCGAGCGGGCGCGCAACAATTTCCGCATCGGCGATGAGCGCATGCCGCGCCCGTTGATCGCCGCGCTCGCCATCGTCAAGCGCGCAGCGGCGGAAGCCAATCGCGAACTCGGATCGCTCGATGCGCGGCGCGCCAAGGCGATCATCGCCGCCGCCCAAGAGATCATCGATGGCAAGCTCGACGATCAGTTCCCGCTGGTTGTTTGGCAGACCGGGTCCGGCACGCAGACCAACATGAATGTCAACGAGGTGATCGCCAACCGCGCCAACGAGCGCCTCGGCGGTGCGCTCGGCGCGAAATCGCCGATCCATCCCAACGATCATGTCAACATGAGCCAGTCATCGAACAACTCCTTTCCGACCGCCATGCACATCGCCGCCGCTCGGGAGATCGTCGAACGGCTCATTCCGGCGCTGCAGCATCTGCAGGCGGCGCTTGAGACTAAGACCAAGGCGTTTGCCTCCATCATCAAGATCGGCCGTACCCACACGCAGGATGCAACGCCGCTTACGCTCGGCCAGGAATTTTCCGGCTATGCCGCGCAGGTAAAGTCAGGGATTGCGCGCATTCAAATGGGACTGAAAGAACTCTACCCGCTGGCGCAAGGCGGTACGGCGGTCGGCACCGGACTCAATGCCAAACGCAAATTCGCCAAGCTGTTCGCCAGCAAAGTCGCCGCCATCACCGGCCAGCCTTTCGTCAGCGCCCCCAACAAATTCGAGGCGCTCGCCTCGCACGCTGCGCTGGTCTTTGCTCACGGCGCTCTCAACGCGCTCGCCGCGGACCTGTTCAAGATCGCTAACGACATTCGCTTTCTCGGCTCCGGCCCGCGCTCGGGTTTCGGCGAATTGATCCTGCCGGAGAACGAGCCGGGCTCGTCGATCATGCCCGGCAAAGTCAACCCGACCCAATGCGAGGCGTTGACCATGGTGTGCTGCCGCGTGTTCGGCAACGACACCACGATCACTGTGGCGGCGAGCCAGGGTCATTTCGAACTCAACGTCTTCAAGCCCGTTATCGCGTACGCGGCGCTACAGTCGATCCGACTTCTGGCCGACGCCGCCCGCTCATTCACCGACCATTGCATCGTCGATATCCGCGCAAACGAGCCGCGCATCCGCGAGCAGATGGAACGCTCGCTCATGCTCGTCACTGCGTTGGCGCCGAGCATCGGCTACGACAAGGCGGCAAAAATCGCCAAGGCGGCACTCGCCGACGGCACCACATTGCGGGAAGAGGCGATCAAGCTCGGATTCGTGTCGGGCAAGGACTTCGATCGCCTTGTGCAACCGGCACGCATGACGCGTCCGGACCCTTGAGCGCAGCGCCAGCACAACTCACTCGGCCCGGCTGCATCTCAACCTTGTATATCTCGCGAGCCAAACCAATAGGGGCAGGTAATAACGCTTTCGTGTTCATTGATGAACGTGTTTTTAGACAGCCAAAAGCGGCTGTACTCATCCAATATTCGTCCCGCGGCTAAACGTTACTCTCGGCTTTGGTTCGCCTATGTAATTTATTCACGAGAGTTTCGTGCGTGTTGATCCTCAGTATTCGCCAAATTTGGTCACTTTTTCCTGCAAGACTTTTCCTCCTGGAGCGAAGCGAACGGGGATAATTCTTGCTCACGTGCAAGCGTGTCTTGCCGGACGCAAGCGGGATTGCCACACTCCTACGTGGCAGCCTGCGGTTTACCCCCGACTTTCGGTTGTCGTCATCGAGCGCCACGGTATCGGCGCAATTGTTCCAGACCAAGCACGGCCAGGATGGCCAATCGAACCGATCTGGTTACTCCGGGGGCATTGAATTGGGCGACCTCGTCAATCTCCGCACTGCGCGCAAGCGCGCCAAGCGGCGCCGAGCTGAGCAAGAGGCCGCATCGAATCGGCTTGTGCATGGGCGCTCAAAGGCTGAACAAGCGCTCGAGCAATCCCGGAGCGATCAGGCCCAGACAAATCTCGACCAACACCGGATCGAAACAGGAGACGGGCAATGAAATCGCCGGTCATCAAACGCTCTATCGTCATCGCCGGGCACAAGACCAGCGTCAGCCTCGAGGACGCATTCTGGAGAGCGCTGAAGGAAATTGCCGTGAGCCGCCGCACCACCCTGTCCGATCTCGTCGGTGCGATCAACTCCGGGCGACAGCACGGCAATTTGTCCTCGGCCATACGGCTCTTCGTGCTTGAACACTATCAAGCGCAGACCAAAGGCGAGGGCGAAAAAAGGCAGCCGCCACGCGAGATGATGATCGTGCAGCCGGCGGCCGCTTCAGTTCTGCGAGTGGAATAACAAGTCGAGCGGAGAGCGCGGCGCAGTTTGTGGCGTCGCCGAGCGCCGACGGTCCGGCTCGACCGTCCCCGCCGTGGCGGTCGGCTTGTCGGTCCCCGGAGCGGGATGCGGCGCGGCCGGATTGGTCGCATTCGCGGGAGCCAACGGCGTCGCGGCAGCGGCGCCATGATCGGGTCGGCTCATCGGCACCGGCACGGGAACCTCGGGCTGCAAGCGATCAAATGTTCGCCCGCCGAGCGCCGGGGCAGCCGAAGCGTTGGCGTGGTCGGTTGTCTCAAGAGCCGTGCCCATCGGAATGAAACGTATCGCCGGCGATGCCGGACGGACGACTCCGCTCCAAATCTCGGCGCGCCGGTTGGCCTCGAGCGATTCGACACGGCGGGTTTGCAACTCGGCGGCGCGCAGCGTCAGCCACGCCACCAACGTCGATACGTCGAGTCTTTGCTCGGGTGCCGCGAGCGGACCCTTCACTGCGATGGCGAACTCCGGCCGACCGGGGATCAACGCGTTCGCGGCCGGTTGTGCCGAGAGCGTCATATGCGCGTCGATCGCCGCCTCGTTGAGGTCGAGCATGCCATCAAGTGAAAGCTCGGCGCCGTTTTGCGCGTACAGTACAGCGTTGCTCAGATGAATTTGCCCGGCGGCGATTGTCAGCTCCGCGTTGCCCTCCGGCACGGTCAGTCGGCCATTCTCCATGGCGGCGCCCACCGCCGCTCGGATTTTCGGCGCATTGATGGAAGCGCTCTGGTCGGCCGCACGGGTTGCGGCATCGAACGCCGCCGTGTCGATGCCCGCGAAACGCGCATCGCGCAACGAGATGGTTCCGTTGCCGTGAAGCGAGCCGACGAGGCCGTCCGGGCTTAAGCCTAGGCTGTCGCCCTGAAGCTTCACTGTGATCAGCCCGTCAATGGCATTGGTGTTGGATGCGAGCAGTGTAGCGGCCTGCGCGCCGGCAAGCTCCATGCGTCCTTGCAAAGCCAATTTCTGCGCGTCGTGGCGAAAAGCGAGTTCGCCGGTAAGCCGCCCGCCGGCAAGGTTGCCGTCGATGTCGCCGAATGTGATTGCCGACGGCTGCAGCCGCACCACGCCCTTGAGATCGCGCGCGACCAAATCAGGCGTCAAAGCGGCGCGATCGAGCTTGAAAGTCACAGCCCCATTCATCGCGGCAAACGCACCAGCACCAATCGGCTCGGGCGACCAGGGCGCGCTGGAGCCCGGCGCGGTGTTCGGCAGTCCGAGCAGCATCGCGGAAACCGCCGCGGCGTCCACGGCATCCGCTTCGATGTTGCCGTCAATCCCAAGCGGACTCGAAAGTTTAACGGCCAGCCGACCGTGCAGCGACGCCTTTCCCGCGGCAACGGTCAGGTCGGCGGACGATAGATTGCTGCCGGCGATAGCGACGGTGGCGCTCGCCATGAGAGGAACAGCGACGCCGGGCTGGCCGGTCATCGCGCGGTGCAGCGGCCTAAAGTCCGCGGCGGACGCTTTCACATGCAAGCTGCCGGTCGGCGCCTGGTCACCGGTCAAATGCAGCATGCCGTCGACGGCAGCGGAAAAACCACCGGCGCTCGCCAAGCCGTTGACATGGACGGCGCCATCGAGCGGACCGTTGGCTGTGATTGTCATTTGGCCGGGCAATTGATCGACTGCAACGACGCGGTCGAGCTCGAGCAGCCGTAACAGCGCGCCGCCATCGTCGGCATCGAGCCGGCCGGAGACGCGCACGACAGCCGCAGCGGGAGGTGTCGGCTCACCCGTCGTCTCGCCGTTGAGGGCAAGACGCAACGCTCCCACGTCCCCGCCGAGGTCGAGCTTGGCGGTGGTGGTGTTGCCAGTGGCGGTTCGATCAACCGTCAGGACGCCGTGCACTTTCGCCGGCGCCAGGCGGTCGGCGAAAGGCCGGAACGCATCCGCGACCTGCGGCGCCAACCCGGCCAAAATGTCGGTCAGACCGGCGAGCGTTCTGGCGTCGATGTCGAGTGTCAGGCGCCCGCGCGGTTGCGATGACAACTCGTCGATGCGCCCGCTCGCATCGATCGCCGCACCGCCAAGGTCGCCAACTGAAAGACGGTCGATGTGCAATATTCCGGCGTCGAACTTGACGCGGGCATTGACCCTTTGCGCGTCGACGCCGGCAAACGTCGCCTTCCCGACATCGAGCACAAGTGCGACCTGATGCGGCACCTCAAGAGTGCCCTCGGAGACCGCCGCTTTGGCGAAGCCCATGAGCGCGTCGATGTTGAGGGCGGCTGCGCGCAGCTCGCCATCGAGGGTGGCCGGGCGATCTCCCATGGCCCAAGTGTAAGCGAGCCGACCTTCCAGATTCTCCTGGTCGAGGGTGGCAGAAAACCGCTCCAGCGCGAAACGATCGCTGGCGATCGTGATGTCGCCGCGCGCCGTCAAAGCGCCGCTCGATCCCGACGGCCGCTCGCTGCGGCCTTCAAGCCATGCCATCAGCATTTTGGTGTCGGCTGACTCGAGTTTGGCCGGCCCGCTAAAGGCGACACCCTGCGGGCCGTTGTCGAGCCGGCCGCTTAAGTTCACGTCGGTGAAACCTGGCGCACGGAACGCAAAGTCGTTCAGGCTCCATCCCTTGTCGTCGAAGCCGACACGGCCGTGCAGCGATTGGATGCTGATGCCGCCGACTGTCACTGCGTCGACGGCGATGCTGATCGCGACCGGCAGCGGCGGCCTGACCGCCGCAAAGAAAGCCTCAAAGAAGCTCTTTATCATGACCAGCGGCGGCCGATGCGTCACGTCGGGAGCGGCAAGTGCGCGATCGATGTCCAGCTGCCGCGCCGAAACCGTGCCATCGACACGTGGATGCGCGCCGAACGTTAGCTCGGCTTTGCCGCTGAGAATCATCGCCCGTTCGTCGGGCCCGTACTGCAGCGCAAGGTCCTCCAACGACGCTGCGGCCGGAGTCGCGCGCATCTTGCCGGCGAGTTGCCAAGGGTCGCTCATCACCCGTTCGCCGTGCGCCAATGTCATTCCAACCAGCCGCGCCAGCGCCAGCGTGCCCTCGAACTGCGGAACGCCGCGCGCAATGCTCACCGTCCCTTCGATCTCTGCGGTGAGCGGCTGATTGGACGGTTCGATGCCAACCTTGAGCTTGAGGCCGCCGTGCTCTTCAGTGCGGCTGCCCGAGATGCGAAAGGCGTAAGGGTCGTCGCCGACGACGAAGCCGCCGTCGCCGTGGAACGGCCCGACGAAGGAGCGGATATCGCCGCTGAGTGAAAGCTTCTGCAGCACAAGCCGCGCACTGGAGGCCGCATCGATGAGCGTGACGCGGCCATCCTCGATAGTCAGCCGCGATATCGTGAGCGCGTCCGCACGGAACGAGGGTGATAGCGCCGGCCAGTCGATGGCGCCGCTGTCGTCGAGGCCGAGGCTGATCTGCGGCGAAACGAGACGCATCTCGGTGGCCCGCACTTCGCCGCGCAGCAGTGGTCCCAGTCCGACTTCAAGCTCGATTGTGTCGGCGCGGACTTGCGCCGGCCGGCCGGCCGCGCCGACTTCGACATTGCGTAGCTTGATGTGCGGAGTTGGCAGAATGCGCGCGTCGATCGCTCCGTTCACACGCACAGGAAGGCCGGTGAGCCGGCTGGCCTCCGCTTCGAAAGCGGAGCGGTATTGATTCCAATCGACCACGAGCGGCGCGACCAGCGCGGAGACGAGCGCCAGAATGATAGCAATGGCCAATCCGAGCAGTGTCGTCTGCACGGTAAGCTTCCCTTCATCGCTTAAATGAAGCCGCGCGCGTGCTCGGCGAAGCGTAAAGCAAGCCTATGCGGAATGCACGCCTTGAGCGCCCGCCTTGCCGTCATTTGCGGGCGATTTTGTGTCGTTCTGGCGCAGTTGGCAGGGCTCGCGTTCTAAACCGCACGCCCTCCGCGCACCGACTCATTTAGGTCGCGTACTCATAAATCCGTGCAGTGAGCGCAGCTCGCTGAATGTCCGCTTCGCTCCAAAAGCGACCGAACGTTGCGTCGCCGCTAAATGACGCAACGGGCCACGAACAGACATTAGCGGGATCGGCCGACCCGGCAAGACTCGCATCAACCGCGCGGTAAATGCGACGCGCCGGGCGGACAAAACACTTGGTTCATTCGCCGCCGATGCGCGCACCTTTTTCGGCTACCGAACGTTTCATTAAAAAAACTAAGAGCGTCATGGCGAGTATCACGACGGCGAATAGCCAAAAACAATCGAAATACGCCAGCGCCGATGCCTGCTGCTGGCGCAGGTTCTCCAGCGCCTGCCACGCCAGCTGCTGCGCGGCGGCGGGATCTCCGGTCTGTTGGAGGAAACGCGCTTGCGCCTGCTCGAGGAACGAATGTACAGCCGGGTTGAAAGGGTCAAGGGACTCGCCTAGCCGCAGCGTATGGAACTGATCCCGCCGTTCTTGGAGGGTTTGGGCCATCGATGTTCCAACGCTGCCTCCTTCGTTGCGCAGAAGGCTCAGCAGGCCCACTGCCGCCCCTCGTAACAAGGGAGGCGTGTAGAGATAGGCGGCCACATTTACCGGCGCAAAAACGATCGCCAGTCCCACGACCAGGCCGGCCCGAGGCCAGATGACCTGGTCCGGACTGATATCGAGGTTCATCTGCGACATCCAATAGTTGCTGGCCGCGATGACCAGCAATCCCGCGCCGATCAGCCATCGGGCATCCATCTGTTTGCCGAGCAGCCGGCTCACCACCGGCATTGCCAGCACTGCGAAGAACCCGGCCGGCGACATCACGAGCCCCGCGGCCAAGGCGTTATAACCAAATAACGATTGAAGCAGGCCGGGCAAAGACGTGCTGGCACCGTAGAGCACGGCATAGGCACAAAAGATAATGATGCAGCAGGCGCTGAAGTTACGTTCGGCCAGCGGCCGGAAATTGACCACCGGATTAGGGCTGCGCAACTCCCAGAAGATCAACCCCACCAGACCCGTCGCGCAGAAAATTGCCAACGTCTGCACACGCCAGAATGGATCGCCGAGCCAGTCCCACTCCTGGCCCTTGCTGAGCATCACTTCCCAAGAGACCATGACGATGACCAAGAGCGACAAACCGATCGAGTTGAAATGGAACGGCCGTTTCCTCAGCTCCGCCCGCTCTTTCACAAGATATTCCGGGTCGCGGAGAAGGGCGTAACAGCCGATAAACGCAAAGAGACCGACAGGCACATTGATCAAAAAGACCCACCGCCATTCGTACTGGTCGGTCAGCCAGCCGCCGAGCGTCGGACCGGCGACCGGCGCCAGCAGAGCTGCCAAGCCAAATAGGGTCATCGCTGTGCCTTGCTTTTCACGCGGAAAGGCGTCGAGCAGCACGGCTTGACTGGATGGCTGCAGACCGCCGCCGGCCAGACCCTGGATGACGCGGAACAGGATGAGCTGACCGAGACTACCGGCCATTCCACACAATGCGGAACTGAGTGTAAAAATAGCAATCGACATGAGGAAGTAGTTGCGGCGACCTAGATGCTCGCTCAACCAGCCGGTGATCGGCAGGATGACGGCGTTGGCAGCAAGGTAGCTGGTGAGAACCCATTCGCCGTCGTCAACCGTCGCCGATAGACCGCCGGCGATATAGCGCAGCGCCACCACCGCGATGGTGGTGTCGAGCACCTCCATGAAAGTCGGCACTACGACGATGGCGGCCACCAGCCACGGATTCGCCGCTATGGAAGGTCTTGCGGGCGAAAGAACTGCGTCCGTCATTTGTCAGGACCGACCGAGCTCGGGGATGCACCGACGGTTGGCGAGGAAGGCCTGTAGGCCTGTAGAAACTTCCCGGCATCGGGCCCGGTCGGCGGCTTGTTCAAGTAGACATAAGGCACAACCGAAGTGCCGTTGAATAACGTATTCTCATTCGGGTCATATCCTTCAAGGTCGATGCGAACCGGTAGCCGCTGCACCACTTTGATGAAGTTGCCGGTGGCATTCTCGGGTGGCAGCAACGCCAACGTCGATCCGGTCCCCATCGTAAATCCGGAGACCCGACCCTTGAACACGTGCCGGTCGCCGTACATGTCGACATACAGATCGACAGCCTGGCCGATGCGTAAATCACGCAGCTGCGTCTCCTTGAAATTGGCATCGACCCAGATCTCGCGGAGTGAGCGGATTGCCATCAGAACTCTGCCCGACCTGCACGTTATTGCCTGGGTTCACGTTTCGACGCGTCACAACCCCATCAATCTCAGCGACGATGTCACAGTAACGAAGGTTGAGCTCAGCCTGAACGAGGTCGCGCTCGGCGGATTCGAGCTTGGCTTCCGCCTCCTTGACGGCCGGAGCATTATCCGTAAGTCCGGCCAGCGTTCGGTCGACATCGCCGTGATCCAGGCTTTCGAACTGCTTGAGCATCTCCTTCGGTAGCTGTTCATACGAATGAGCAACGCCGAGCTGCGCCGCTGTCTGAATGAGAGCGGCCTGGGCCTCCCGGACGGAAGAGAAAGTCTGATCGATGTCGGCCGGCACCTCACCGAGGTCGCCGCTCTCGGGCTGCGCCACCAATCCCAAGGAGACACGGGATTGATGTATGTCCGCCATCGCTTGCGTCACTTCCGCCTGCGCAACCGATAGAGCGGCTTGCCGTCGATCATACTCCTGCTGGGTTATGGTCCCCGACGGCAGCAACTGTTGCGCGCGGGCAAATTCAAGTTGTGCGAACTTGAGTGTGGCGTTGCTCTTATCGAGAGCGGCAACGCGAGCGCTCAGGAGGGCCACTCGGTTGTCGACGTCCTCAATGGCATTTTCCAATTGCCAGTACAGGCTTCTGGCTTGTGCTTCAACACCACGCACCGTGGCTATGGCCGCCTGCAGGTCCGCCTTCGCGGTGTCGACGGCGGCTTTTTTCACCGCGACGTCGTCTTCATACGGCTCCTTGTCCAACTGGGCGAGAACGTCTCCCTTGCGGACGCGGTTGTTATCGTCAACAAAAACCCGGGCGATTTGGCCGCGGACGCGAGCGGCAACAAACGTGACATGCCCATTCACATAGGCGTCATCCGTCGAGACCGTGTTGAGACTCAATTCGATCCACGGGACGCCGAATTTCCAGATCGCCGCCAGCACCAAGGCGGCCAACACTCCCACGGCCAAGCGTCGTTTCCATCTCGGCCGATGACCTGCCGGGGCGACTGGTGCCGTCCGAACAGGCTCGGTCGCCCGCCCAACCGAAACACCTTCGTCGGCCGTCAGGACGGCGTCGCTACTATTTGACTGGTCCTTACGCGCGTCTTGTTTCTCGACCATGGCTGGCCATTGAGTGAAAACGGAGCTTCCGAACGTGGTTCAATTTTCGGTCGAACACGCGGCGAAACTCCATCCAGCGGCGATCGCACCGCTCCATATTGCGTGGCCGATCAATGTCCGCTCCACGGGGCCAAAAAGCCGACATCGCTGCTCGGTATGACAGCAACGGCTTTCTGGATTGGCAGCAAGCTAGGACTTAGGCAAGGGTCGCCCGATCATCACCCGATTAAGCGGTGCGCTTCCGGCAGCATAGCCGTTCTGTTGCAGGATGAACGCGGTTATAAGTATGTAATCGGCATCCGGCAGTGAATCCGGAGCATTGGCAGGCATGTTCGTGTGCTCGAAGTGATAAAGAGCACTGAGCGGTTTGCCGGTCCATTTATTCAGAAAGGCTGCCCCCTTGAGCGCGGGCCCCAGCGCCCCGGTCAGGTCTGGCCGATGGCACTCGGCGCAGTAGTTATTAAAGAACTGGTGGCCTTGCTCGGCTTGGGCCTGCTGGAACCAACCAGTCGTCGCTTGCGACGGCTGTTGCGCTTTGGCGAAGGAACCTCCCGCCAGCGCGCATACTCCCGAGATCAGGATTAAGCTTATGCGTGACACAGCAAGCTCCTTCCTGTCGATGAAAAACCGCTTTCGCCAAGCGAACCACTACGCGTCGGCATCAGCAATATTTATTGCGAACTCAAGGTAATGGGCCCTTCGCGTGTCCCGCCATTCAACGTTCGGAGGAAGGTGATCATATCAATGTATGAGTGGCCACTGCCTCGCGTTCGCGAACGCCCAGTTGGCGCCGCGCTGCAACGCTGACTGACGCCGCCAGCTTCAAACCCACCGGTCGACGAGGCAGAAGCTGCCGCAGCACTATCTGTAACCGGTCGGATTCTTAGGCGGAGCCTTGTGACGCCGAGATCTGACCGGTTGGCTCGCGCCCGAACCAAAGAACCGCCACCTATTCGCGAACAGCGTTTGCCAGTTTGAAGGCACCGCCCCGGCCGGTCCTGGCGCCGGTTGATCCAATGGATGACAATCAGGAGCGTGAAGCTTCGGGCCGGTGAGGAATTCTTCTGTACGATAGTCGTAAAACCAGTGCTCGCCCAGCTCGAAGCTCGTGATGATCGGGTGACCGGTCGCGGCGTTATGTTTCGGTGCGTGCTGATTTGGTGAACTATCACAGCAGCCGATGTGACCGCATTGGGCGCATCTGCGAAGATGCAGCCACCATCCGCCCGGGGCCAAGCATTTGGGCAAAGAATTGTGCGATGGGATCGGAGCTTCGGATTTTCCGACCAAAGCTCAAAAATCAGTGTTGAGCTTCGAGGCTAACAGATGAACGCGGGCGGCCGCCTCGCGCTTATCTGCCCGTAAACGGCTCTTCGGGCTGGAATGTGACGCCGACACGATCCTCCTTGCGCCAAGCCACCCGGCACAGCCGCGACGGAGGAATGAGCATGAATTGATCGGGAAGGACGTATCCGGCCGGGATCGCGAGCTGCGCGCCGCCAAGGGAGATATCCAGAATGGTGCACTCGCATTGGACCGCGTCGCCAATCGTGATCTCAGCGGGAACGCGCACGGCCTTTCGCGGATGCCTGCGCCGCTCGGCATTGATATATCCATAGTCCGGCCGCGCCGCAGCTTGTGACATCTGACTCTCCATGAGGTCCCAGTCTCCCGGCAAAGTCTGCTCGAAAAGCCTAAACGAAGCCTAAAAAGGGGCCTGATCCGGTCCTTCAGCAACCGACAAGGTTCAAGCCGACAATCAATTCGTAAGTATCGCGAAGATGCTCGCGATCTCCGCAACGATTGCTAAACCTCACTGAAAAGTCGCCGATTGGCCGTGTGGCAAAAAGACTATTCGTGAAGCAGCGTTTGCCAGTTTGATGGCACCGCTTCGGCCGGTCCGGGCGCCGGTTGATCCAACGGACGCGAGTGGGGAGCGTGAAGCTTGGGGCCGGTGATGAATTCTTGGGTACGATAGTCGTAAAACCAGTACTCGCCCGGCTCGAAGCTCGTGATTATCGGGTGACCGGTAGCGGCGTTATGTTTCGATGCATGCTGATTTGGTGAACTATCACAGCAGCCGATGTGACCGCATTCGGCGCATCTGCGAAGATGCAACCACCATGCGCCCAAAGCCAAGCATTCGACGCAACCTGTTCCGCTTGGCTTGGCCGCTGGGTTGATGCCATCCCTCTCGGACTTCATAGGCTCCTCTCTCTGACTTCCTTTTGCTTCAGTTGCTGCGCACCTACGCGGTATTCGGCAGCAAACTCACCTGCCGATACCGGGGAGCGGCGTAGGTCGCGGCGCGGCTCACTTTAGGCGCGCGGCCGGCACGGCGGCTTCATTTTCGTTTCGCAGCAGAAGCCAAAATATAAGTCCGTTCGTGATCAGAAAGAGCGGCACGATAAACGTTGGGAGGAAGTAGGCAGCGCCCAATTGACCGGGCTGGACGCTTAAGCGAATGCCTTCGTAGTTGGCATGGAGGATATCGGCGGTGCCCCACAGATTGAATACCCAGGCCGCGACGATGCCAAGCCTGCCGGGCAGGAACGCCAGCGTTAACAACGCGAGCGCCGCGGCGACGATGTCGCCATAGGCGGCGCCTTCGGCGAACACCGCCGGCAAATCGGGGGACACGACGCCGGGGACCAGGAACGCCAAGCCGACGAAGCGGAAAGAATGAAACATGAGCAGCGGCCGCAAGGCTTCGTTGCGGCCTCGGCGGCGCAGTTCCGGCAAGATCAGGCTACCGGTGACTATACCCCAAGCAACGAAACTGAAGACGATGCTGACAAAAAAGCAGATTTGCGCCCGCATGGCCGATTCTCCGATGGTCCGCTTTTATCAACGAAGATCCGTCTTCCAGGACCTTCCGTTTAGCCGTAAGCGACGCCCGGATTGCTTTGCCCAACTTCTATAATATAGCCGTCGGGATCGCGAATGTAGCAGCGGGTCTCGCCGTATTTGGGCTTTGGCTCGGTGATAAACTCGGCTCCCCGGCTTCGCCATAATTTGTAGCACGCTTGAATATCTGCGACGCGGATATTCATAAAGCTGCTGACTAAATCGGGGTCGACGGGGACGTGCAGCGTTACCGTTGGTTTGTCGGGCGTCGGACCGCCCCCGACGTTGACGATGAGCCACGTGTTGGCGATCTGGATGTAGCCCGGCGCGCCTTTGCTGTCGCCGCTGCTCGCAATGCGACCTCCAAACACCGTCTCGTAAAATCGAAGCGATCGCTCGACGTCAGCGACGGTGAGAAAGTGTGCGACGGTAATGCCGTCCTGCGGCGGCATCTGATAGGTTTTCTGCTCGACTTGTACCTGGTTCATAGACGCCTCCATGCTTTATTCGGATGGATCACAAGAAATCTCGAGGAACGGAGCGATCCCAGTCGCGACGACACACTTCGTTCGCGCCATCCCAGGCGCGCAAACTTCCCTGCAGCAGGAAGGCCGTGCGCGTGGATGACATCCGCAGTTGCGTCTCGACCCGGATTTGCCATTCGTCTCGCGACAGAGTCTGGGTATGGCGCAGCTCGGCAACGGCGCTGAGCGGATCGTTGTCCTCGACGCGATACTCGGTCTTGTCCTGTGTGCCGGATTCCAGACCGATGCGGTCGATGCGCTCGATCCGCATATCACCGCGACGGAGCCTCGTTGGCTTCTCGGGTAGCGCCGTCTCCGGTTCAGGAAAAGGCGGGAGCCTGCTGTCTGCGGCATTGGGCGGGCGTTGCGGCAGATCGAGCGTGCCAGCAAAGATCTGCAGCGTCGCCGTCTCCGGACTGGGCCAGATCATCGGCCAGTAAGCCGTCGATATCGCAAGCCTCACCTTGTGGCCGGCTGGAAATACCGAGCCTGCATCATTGAGCTGGATGTGCACGCGGTAGCGTTCACCTGGCGCCAGCAGGGCGGGCTGTTCGTGGCTCTCGCGATGAGTGAGGTTAAGCACACCATAGCTGACACGCAGCAATTCACCGGACGGGTGCAGATCGCACAACCGAACCACCAAATTCGCAATCGGCCGGTCGGACGCAAGATCGAGCGTTACGATCGGGGCGCCAAGGATCTCGAGCGGCTCCTCGAGTGGCGTCGTCTCGAAGGTCAGCGACCGGGCGTCGTCTTCTTGCTGGTCACCAGCCTGATCACGCCCACGACCGAATGGAACCCAATAACCCCCACACTTACCAACCGTCTGCGGCGAGCATACCGGCCGAGCCGTCAAAGGTGCCGCGGTTTCTCGCAGCCCCGCATCGGTCAGGAACAGCCGCCGCCTCTTTATTCCTGGCGGTGGCCACGAAGGTTCGGCAATCCACCGGCCTGGCAACGTGTCGTGGTGGGTCGCCGGTTTCACACTTTCCATCATCCACGCCCGCAGCATCGGTTCATCCATCACGCCCGTGTCGACGCCCTTTAGCCAATAATCCCACCACCGCAGGATTTCTTGGAGGAATCCGATCTGGGGGCCGGGAAGCGCAAAGTGCGGATAGGCGTGTCCCCATGGCCCGATGAGACCCTTGCGGGGCACCTTCAGTCGCTCGAGAAGCCGCGGGATTGCATTCTTATAACCATCGGTCCAACCACCGACGGCAAAGACCGGGCATTGGATCGCCGCGTAGTTCTCGCATACCGATCCGTGCTTCCAATACCCATCGCATCGTTGGTGCTGCAGCCAATTTTCCTGGAACAGCGGTATGTTCTGCAGGCGCTCCAACCACATTGCTCGCCAGCTATCGCCGACCAGCGCCGGATCGGGCGGAAGGCACATCAAGCTGAAAAAGAAAAAGGCCCACTCAAGTCCAGCGGTGGTAAGAAACGTGCCGCCCATATAGTGCGCATCGTCGGCGTACCGATCGTCGGTCGAACAGATGGTCACAATGGCTTTGAGTGCCGGGGGTCGGCGCGCTGCAATCTGAAGTCCATTGAACCCGCCCCAAGAGATTCCCATCATTCCGACGGCGCCATTGCACCAGGGTTGTGCCGCCAGCCAAGCGATCAGCTCCACGCCATCGTCTTGTTCCTGCTTGGCGTACTCGTCGAACAGCAAGCTCGTCAATTCACCGCTGCCTCGAAGATCGACGCGGACGCCGGCGTAGCCGTGACCGGCGAGATAGGGATGAGTCAGCGCATCTCGTTCGTAAGTGCCGTCGCGCTTGCGATACGGAAGATATTCCAGGATTGCAGGAACTGGATTCTGCTCAGCATCCTCCGGCAGCCAGATGCGAGCCGCCAGCGTCGTACCGTCTTTCAGCGGTATCAACGTGTGCTCGATGACGCGCACAGCTCTGGGGAAGGTCGTGACAATCACGGCGGACCATTCATGATGGCGGCGATTTGCTGGCCTGCTGCGGCATCGGGAGAAGATAACCGGTGAGGACGCGATGTTACGCGGCGTGCTTATCCATCAGACCCAGGATCAGGGCATCGAGGCTGTACGGCCCGGCGCCGGCCGAGACGACTATGATCAACATAAAGGCATAAAGCGTTTCCGGTAAATAGAGCCAATCATCGATGCGATCCGCTTCATTGATCGGCTTGTAGAGTTTGATTCGCTGCCGCCCGGACGTGGCGATGGCGACGAGGATGACGACAAGCAGGCCAAGCGCGGCGAGTGGCGCCAAGAGCCCGATAAGGACGCCGCCACCGGCGGTGAACTCGACCAACGGCACCCACCATTGATTGAAGCCGATGGCTGGAACGCCGAGCCCCTTGAGTTCATCGACGAACGAACGGTGGCGCTCTGCGTTGAACAGCTTGTGATATCCCGACAGCATAAAGAATAGCCCAACCGCGATGCGGTTGAGGGTGAGTGCGATGTCGGTCCATCCGACACCATTGAACAGAATATCCATCATTGTTGCTGTTCTTTCTTGCGCCGCCATGTCGGCGCAGTGCAGCGGCTCAAGTTGGCAGCCGGGGATCACCAAGAGACGCGGAAAGCCATGTACCTGGTGGCCTCGATTTCAGGGCGAACATTTCAGCGCATCCGCTCGACCCATTGGGCCCGCGAAGGCCCCGGCTCGAAAGGATCGCCAAAGTACTGGGTCTCACGGGCAACCTTCCCGTCTCTGAACTCCATGATACTCACTGTATAAGTCGGCGCGCCGTCGTATGTAAGGATAAGTTCAGTGACCCAAAGGTCGGCAGCACCGAGTACGCGCTGCACCGTAAAGCGCTTCTTGTTCGGCTGCGCTGCCCGAGATGCTTGAATATTGCGCCGGCTTCGGATCCGCTCCCCGGACTGCGGATACTCAAGCACCGCGTCGTCCTGGTAAATCTCGTGCTCCGCCTCGAAATCATTCGCGTCTGAGGCTGCCCAGTGGCGATCCAAAGCCGCTCGAATGTTCTGGTCCTCATTCATTGTCTTCTCTCACATCGCGGTGCAGGGCATTGCGTGCACACCCACGATCCACGGCGCCACGAGGTATTGATAGCGGGACCCGAGCGATTAGCGATCACGAAGGTCCGCAACGGAACCCGTTTCCAACTCTGCCAAGACGGTCTCGACGTGCTGACATCTCGGACATTCGAAGGTGCGACGGTCGAACCCGGGCTTTTCCGGCTCGACGATCGCGAGATACATCACCGCCGAACATTCCGGACAATCCGGCCGCGCGTTGATCGGGGTGTTTTCAAGCGTGTACTTGAGAAACGTCACCCGCGTCTCCCCTCGGATTGAGCGTCGCGACGAAAGCTGGCCCCGAATTGTCCAATTCTCCATCGGACATTCGGACGAGCTAATCATCCGAAGGTGTTACTGATTTCTAGCTCGAACGGCCTCACCAAAGCTCTGCAGAAGGCCCCAGATAGCCCACAACCTACGGCGCGGCGATGCCGCACAATACGTCGATCGAATATTTTCCCGCACCGGTAGTGTACAACAGCAAAAAGCCTCCCATAATGCTGAGATTTTTGTAAAAGCTGTCCATGCTGTCGACGTAATCCGGACCTGTTATTGTCCAATAGCGATGCCCAATAAGCGCAGTTCCCAGCGTGTATAAAACCATCAGCAAAGCCGAAGGACGTGTGAACGCGCCAACGGCGACGGCGAACGCGACCGGAAGCTCCATGAAAATCGCTACGGCGGCAGCCAGCAGCGGCATCGGAGCGCCAAGCTGCACCAGCTGGCTTACCGTGCCCGAATAGTCCCTCAGCTTTCTCCAGCCGAAAATCAGAAACAGCGTCGCGAGAAGAAGACGCGCCGCGAGAACGACCTCATCGTTGATGCCATTTATCATAGCGCTACCCTGGCTCCCTGTTCTCTTGTCGTTGCGGGGTTTTCACGTCTGCTGATTGGCGACTCCAAAATAAGACCATGGGCGACTACGTACAATAATGCTAACCTTGGCGCTGCCGAGGGACCGGGACGGTCGGCTCAACGGCGAGGCTTGGGAGTGGACCTATCTTCTCAGTTCGGCGCCAATGGAATTGGTGGCCTTCAGGTCTTGTGGGAGGATGGCGGACTCGCGTTCTGCAGAGGGCAGCGAGACAGCGCAGAAGGTCGCCGTGATGGCGTGCTGGTCGTGCTCCCAGCCTCGGAGCAACCAACACCGGCCACGCTCGATCGCCTGACCCACGAATACTCTTTGAAGGATGAGCTTGACGGTGCGTGGGCCGTGCGGCCGCTTGCGCTTTCGCGAGACCGTGGTCGGACCGTTCTGGTGCTCGAGGATCCCGGCGGCGAGCTGCTCAGCGGGCTCCTCGGCGTGCCGATGGACGTGGGAAGTTTCCTGCGGATCGCAGTCGGCGTTGCCGCGGCTGTTGGCAACGTGCACCGACGCGGCCTTATCCACAAAGACATCAAGCCTGCCAATATTCTCGTGAACGGCGACGGCGGAGACGAGATACGGCTCACCGGTTTCGGAATAGCGTCGCGCCTTGTGCGCGAGCGGCAGGCGCCTGGTCCTCCCGAGGTCATCGCCGGAACGCTGGCCTACATGGCGCCCGAGCAGACCGGACGAATGAATCGCTCAATCGATTCGCGCAGCGACCTCTATTCGCTCGGCGTGACATTTTACGAAATGCTGACCGGGAGCCTTCCCTTTACGGCGTCCGATCCGATGGAATGGGTGCACCGCCATATTGCAAGGCAGGCCAGCGCGCCTAGTGAGCGGGCGAGCGGAATTCCGCAGGTGGTTTCGTCGATCGTGATGAAGCTTCTCGCGAAGACTGCTGAGGAGCGCTATCAGACGGCCGCGGGGGTTGAGGCTGACCTGCGCCGCTGCCTGATCGAGTGGCAGTCGCAGGGTCGCATAGATCCATTCCCGCTCGGCGCGCACGACGCATCGGACCGATTGCTGATCGCGGAACAGCTGTACGGGCGAGAGCCCGAGGTCGCCGCTCTGCTCGCGGCCTTTGATCGGGTCGTAACGCAAGGCACGCCAGAGCTCGTGCTGGTGTCCGGCTTTTCCGGCATCGGCAAGTCCTCGGTCGTGAATGAGCTCCACAAGGCCCTGGTTCCGCCGCGAGGTCTCTTCGCCTCGGGCAAGTTCGATCAGTTCAAGCGCGACATTCCTTACGCCACGGTGGCGCAGGCCTTTCAAAGTCTGGTCCGGCAGATTTTGAGCAAGAGCGAGGTGGAGCTCCAAGCCTGGCGGGATAATCTTCGCGAGGCTCTGGGTCCGAATGGACTGCTGATCGTGGACCTCATCCCAGAGCTTGAACTCGTCATCGGCAAACAGCCGCCGATCCCCGATCTGTCGCCGCAAGATGCGCAGCGCCGTTTCCAGACGGTGCTACGGCGATTCATCGCCGTCTTTGCGCGTCCGCAACACCCGCTGGTGCTCTTCCTCGACGATCTGCAATGGCTCGATGCCGCCACGCTCGATCTGCTCGAAGAGCTCCTCGCGCAACGGGACATTCGGCATTTGCTGCTGATTGGCGCGTATCGGGACAACGAGGTCGACGCCGCGCACCCGCTCTTGCGCAAACTCGATGCGATCCGTCGAGCGGGTGTAGCAGTACAAGATATCGTATTGGCGCCTTTGACTTATGACGACCTCGAACAGCTGATCGCGGATTCGCTGCGCTGCGAGACCAAGCCGGTGAACCAACTCGTGCAGCTGGTGCACGAGAAGACCGGCGGCAATCCATTCTTTGCTATTCAGTTTCTCCATGCGCTCGCGGATGAAGCGCTGCTGGTCTTCGATCACGCAGATGGGCGATGGCTTTGTGACCTCGGTCGCGTCCACACCAAACGCTACACCGACAACGTGGTCGATCTCATGGTCGTCAAGCTCAATCGCTTGCCGGCCGAAACCCAAGCGCCGCTCCGCCAGCTGGCCTGCGTCGGCTCCAGTGCCGAGTTCGTTCTCCTGGGTACGATCTGCGAGACGTCCCAGGAGGAGCTTCACGCAAGCCTATCGGAAGCCGTTAGATCGGGCGTGGTGCGCCGATCGGAGGGCGCCTACACGTTCCAGCACGACCGTATCCAGGAGGCCGCTTATTCGCTGATCCCAGAAGAAGCACGCCCCGAAATCCACCTTCGGATTGGACGGCTGCTTGATGCACATACGCCGCCTGACAAGCGCGAAGAGATCGTCTTCGACATCGTCAATCAGCTTAACCGTGGAGCCGACCTCATCACTTCAGAAAATGAGCGCTACCAGCTCGCTGAGCTCAACTCTCTCGCCGGCAAGCGTGCCAAGGCCTCCGCGGCTCACGCATCGGCACTCAAGTATTTTACCACGGGCTTGACGCTCTTGACTGAGGATTGCTGGGAGGATCGCCACAGCCTAATCTTTGAGGCGGAATTGCATCGGGCCGAATGCGAAATTTTGACCGGCCAATTATCCGTCGCAGACGACCGATTGGCTGCATTGTCAAATCGCGCCACGACACTATCCGAGCAAGCCAGTGTCGTGTGCTTGCACACGGATCTCTGCACGCTCCTCGATCACAGTGACCGCGCGGTCGCTGTGTGTCTCAACTACCTCCGGCAAGTTGGTATCGACTGGTCACCTCATCCGAAAGAGGAGGAGGTGCTAGGCGAATACGAGCGCGTCCGGTCCCTGCTTGGCGACCGCACAATCGAGATTCTCATCGATTCGCCATTGATGCAGGACCCCGCATCCCTCGCGACCATCGAGGTTCTGAGTAAGCTCATGCCGCCAGCCTTGTTTACCGATGCGAACTTGACTTTCCTGACGAGTTGCAAGGCCGTCAGTCTGAGCCTCGAGCGCGGAAACTGCGACGCTTCATGTTTTGCCTATGTCACGCTTGGCAGCCAGACCGGAAAGCGCTTCGGTGACTACAACACCGGATTTCGCTTCGCCAAACTCGGTTACGATCTCGTCGAACGACGTGGGCTCAAACGCTTCGAGGCGGGGACGTCTCTTCGCTTCGCAGCTGTCGTGGCGTGGATGAAACACGTGCGAGCTTGCCGTGATCCGCTGCGCCGCGCTTACGAGACAGCAAGCCGGATCGGGGACCTTACAATTGGAGCCTACGCGTGCAACCGTCTCATCACGGTCTTTCTCTTGGCCGGCGAGCCGCTGCCTGAGGTGCAAGCCGAAGCCGAACGTGGCCTCGCGTTTGTGGAGACCGCAAGATTTGGGCTTATCACCGATATCGTCACCGCGCAGCTGGCGCTTACTCGAATGCTCCGCGGCTTGACGCTAAAATTCGGTTGCTTTGACAACGGTCAGTTCAATGAGCTTCGAATCGAATCTCATTTGTCCAGCAGCAGGGCCTTCGCGGTCGCTGCGTTTTGTTACTGGGTACGGAAATTGCAAGCGCGCTATCTCGCCGGCGATTATGGGGTAGCCATGGACGCCGCATCGAAGGCGCAACCGCTACTCTGGACCACATCGTTCTTGTTGGAGGAAGCCGAATATCATTTCTACAGCGCACTCTCTCGGGCGGCCTCCTACGAACTCACGGCGGCTCACGAGCGACAGCAGCATCTGGACGCTTTGGCCGCGCATCACAAGCAACTGCAGATCTGGGCAGAGAATTGTCCGGAGAACTTCGAGAACCGCGCCGCGCTAGTTGGGGCCGAGCTTGCCCGCGTGGAGGGCCGCGACCTCGATGCCGGGCGTCTGTACGAACAGGCCGTCCTTTCGGCCCGCGCTAACGGCTTTGTCCACAACGAGGCGCTCGCGTGCGAAACCGCGGCGCGCTTCTATAGAGCTCGCGGTCTCGAGGACATTGCCGAGATGTATCTCTTGAAGGCCCGCGACGGCTACCTGCGTTGGGGGGCCGATGGGAAGGTGCGGCAACTCGAGGCGCGCCATCCGCAACTGGCCATGGCTGGTCCACGCGGCGGGAGCAGAGAGGCGACGTCGCCGGATCAACAGCTCGACGTCGCCGCCGTTGTTAAGGCGTCGCAGGCCCTATCGAGCGAAATACTCCTACCCCGCTTGATCGAGCAACTCATGACCATTGCGCTGCAGAACGCAGGCGCCGATCGCGGCCTTTTGATTCTCCCGTCGGCGGATGACTATCTCATCCAGGCGGAGGCGCGATCGACCGGCGATCAGATCGAAGTCATTATGCGGCAGGAGCCGATTACGCCAAGCGCCTGTCCCGAATCCCTCGTGCGCTATGTCATCCGCACGCAGGAAAGTGTGATTCTCGATGATGCCTCCAAGCCAAATCTGTTCTCCGGGGACGACTATTTGCGCGACCGGCAATCGAAATCGATCCTGTGCCTTCCTCTGATGAAACAGCGGAAATTGACCGGGGTTCTCCTTCTCGAAAACACGCTGACGTCTCACGCATTCACTGTTGCCCGAATCGCCGTCCTGGAATTGTTGGCGGGGCAGGCAGCAATCTCGCTGGAGAACACGCGTCTCTACCGCGATGTTCAAGAGCGGGAGGCGAAAGTCCGGCGCCTTGTCGATTCGAATATTATCGGGATTTTGATCGGGAGACCCGATGGTCACGTTCAGGAGGCCAATCAGGCATTTCTCCGGATAATCGGTTACGAGCAAGCAGACGTCGAGTCGGGTCGATTGCGCCGGACAGACCTAACGCCGGCGGAGTGGCGGGACCGGGACGCGCGGGCCGTTGCTGAAATGAGGACGACGGGAACCGCCCAGCCATTCGAGAAGGAGTACTTCCGGAAAGATGGCAGTCGGGTGCCGGTACTGATTGGCGGAGCGACGTTGGACGAACGCGGAGACACCGTTGTCATCTTCGTCATCGATCTGACCGAGCGCAAACGCGCCGAGGCAGAGCTGGCGCACGCGAACCGTGTCACGACAATGGGCCAACTCACGGCCTCCATTGCCCACGAAGTCAACCAACCTCTCGCTGCCTTGCTCACGAATGCCGGAACCGCTGCGCGCTGGCTCGCCCGTCAGCCGCCGAATGTGGAAAAGGCCACGCCGTTGATTGACCGCATTATCAGCGACGGCAAGCGGGCGGCTGATATTGTGAGCCGGATCCGTGATTTCTCCAAAAAGGCGCCGGCGCTGAAGGGAGATTTGGAGATCAACAAAGCAATTTTGGAAATTATGACACTGACCCGCGCGGCGACGGCAGAGCATGGCGTCTCGGTGAAGATGCAACTGTCAGAGGGATTGCCGCTCATCTTGGGGGATAGAGTACAATTGCAACAGGTGATGCTGAACTTGATCATGAACGCGATTGAAGCGATGAGTGAGGTTAGGGAGGCACCGCGCGAATTGTCGATCGGTACCGGCAAGGTCGAGCCGGACGGCGTGCTTGTCGCGGTAAGCGATACGGGTCCGGGGCTGCCTCCGGCGAGCCGCGAGCGCATCTTCGAGCCCTTCTATACGACCAAGTCCAGCGGTTTGGGGATGGGACTGTCGATCTGCCGCTCGATCGTCGAAGCGCATGGCGGTCGGCTCTGGGCAACGGCGAACGAACCTCGCGGCGCCGTCTTTTGCATGATGCTGCCGATCGGGGAAAAATCGCTGGAGAACCTAGCGGCGGCGTCTGAGGCCTAGTCTCGCTGAAAAGACGAACGCGACTGGCTGCAGACAGGCGGATGGAAAGTGGGGTCGTGCTTCCGTAGCCGACCAACGAGGCTGTTTTCCGGCGTTGCTTCTGAACAGCGATGACAACCCGTCAGCGAGCTGCAAATGCATGAACGCTGAACAAATTGTCGGTCCAAAATCCGAGTGTCGACCAGCCGCTTTCAGCCGCCAGCCTCTGAAAGGAGTCCACCGTGTACTTGTAGCTATTTTCCGTGTGAATGGTTTCGCCAGCGTAAAACTGAAATACCGTTCCCCTCACGCAAGCTTCTTGCCGGCATATGCTTACAAGATGCATCTCGACCCGGCTTTCCACCTCATTAAAGAAGGCGCGGTGTTGGAATGCCCTGAGATTGAAATTCGCTTCGAGTTCGCGATTGATGCGCTTAAGAAGATTGAGGTTGAATCGCGCCGTTACGCCGCCGGCGTCGTCGTACGCATTGGCGAGAATGCGGCCATCCTTCACCAAGTCTATCCCGTATACCAGGATTGGAGTTTTTGCCTAAGCGTCTTCGCGACATGCTGCAACAGACGACCGGCCTCGTGAGGTTCGAGATTGCCAATTGTCGATCCCGGGAAGAAACCCACCCGCGGCAAAGAAGAAATTTCCTCAGGCAAACGAAATTCCCTGGTGAAATCACAGACCCTTGGATGAACTGCCAGATGCGGGAAATCACTTCTCAATCTAGCAACGTCATTTTGAAGGAAGTCACCGGAAATATCGACCGGCGCGTAGGCCGCGATACTTGCCGTCGCGCCCAATAGAATGCGTGCTTTGCGGCTTGAGCCGGCGCCCAACTCGATCAGCGCACAATTCGACGGGAACAAGGAACCAATTGCCAGCCGATTGTGGTTCAAAATACCGATCTCGGAGCGTGTCACATAGTATTCCGGGACCCCAGTAATGCGTTCAAACAGCGCCGACCCCTCGGCGTCATAGAAGTATTTAGACGGTAACCACTTTGCATCATCACCGAGGCCAGCCAGCACATCGGCCTCAAAATCGCAGTCCTCTCTCAGATTCGATTCCGGTGCACTAACAACAACAGCGTGACTATCCATAAGGAAAACTCCAATCATCATGCTTTGGTTGGGGGCGCCTCAAGCAAGCTTTCTGCCGTAACGCATTCGCGAACCCGAATGCTCCGGTCTTGATTCATTGTCTTCTCCCACATCGCAGTGCAGGTCATGCGCACACTCCGCTCCCGGACAGCGCCCCAACATTGCAACGCGGCGCGTGGAACAAGGTATCGATCGGTCAGACGGAGTGTCTGGCCAGGAACGCCAGAATAAGACCCGCGATTTCGTCGTTTTTTTCATCCAGCGCGAAATGGCCAGCGTCGAGCAGATGGATTTCGGCATCGGGCAGATCGCGCCTGAACGCTTCCGCACCGGGAGCAATGAACGACGGATCGTTCCGCCCCCAGACCACCAAAGTCGGCGGTTTGTGCTCGCGCAACGATGCTTGCCACGCCCGGTACGAAGCGACGTTTGTCCGGTAGTCGAACAGCAGATCGGCCTGGATCTCGCGTTGGCCGGGTCTCGACAGGTGGGCGTACTCGTCGGTCCAGGTGTCCGGGTTATAACGTTCGGGATGCGAGGTGCCGAGGGTATGACGCTGTTCGGTCGCTGCGAACGACACGAACGCATCGAACACTTCAGGGTGCGCTTTCGGATCGGCCCAATATTGCGCAATGCCGGCCCACTTGGCGCCCAGGCCTTCCTTATAGACATTGGCATTCTGGATGATAAGGGCGTGCAGCCGCTCCGGATGCGCCGCGATGATGCGAAAGCCGACCGGCCCGCCATAGTCATGAAGGAAGAAGGTGTATGTGTTGATCTTGAGTTGCTCGAGAAGAGCGTTGATCGTCTTGGCCAAATTGTCGAAGGTGTACGCATACGACGATGGTGGCGGGGCGTCACTCTGACCGAATCCCGGGAAATCCGGCGCTATCAGATGATAGCGTGTGGCGAGCAAGGGGATGAGCGCATCGAACTCGCGCGAGGAAGAGGGGAAACCGTGCAGGAGCACGATCGTCGGCGCGTCCTTCGGACCAGCTTCGCGATAGAAAACTCCGACACCATCAACCGTCATGCGGTGATAGGTCGTTGTCGCGGACGTCGACTCCAGCGAAGTAGCCTGCATAGGACGACCAACGGCTAACGCCGCCGCAGCTGTCAGAGAAGTTCCAGGTATCATAATTTCGCTCCGTGTCGAGCGCGCAATGAAGACATCAGTCGTAGAACGCCGGGAGCAGCTTCAGCGTGTCGGTTTGCGCCTTGTCATGATTGATAAACAGCTTCGCCTTGTATGTTGCCATCATCCGCCTAATTCGATCCATGGAAGCGATTGACGCGGCTTTATCCGTGTTCAGAGACGGCACCATGTTCTTTTCAAAATTCTCTTCCAGATGAACCACGTCACCGGACAGAATGATGAAGCCTGAGTTCTTCAGGTGGACCAGCAACGATTGGCTGCCGGGAGTGTGTCCCGGTGTGGAAACCA
Source organism: uncultured Alphaproteobacteria bacterium (assembly GCA_963832605.1). Classification (GTDB taxonomy): domain Bacteria; phylum Pseudomonadota; class Alphaproteobacteria; order Rhizobiales; family Xanthobacteraceae; genus BOG-931. Next base: position 252,795 of record CAWHUO010000022.1, read on the forward strand.
AGACAACACTGCCATCGCCAAATACGTCGGTGTCGCCGTCGAGCAGTTTAAGATGTTTTGGAGTACCCAAAAGCTTACGTGCGAGAGCCTTCAATTGATTCACGTTGTCGTTCGGGCCATCGGGGGAACTGATCCATTCATACTCGGCTCGCTGCATCAGAACTGTTGAATTCGGGAACAAGCCAACATTGCCGATGTGGTCGCCGTGAGTGTGGGATAGCGCAACATAAGTGATGTCGGTTGTCTTAAGTCCGATCGCAGCGAGTTGATCAGTTAGTGTCTTATCCAGATGGTAGACGATCAATTTAGGCAGGGTTGACCAGCCTTTGGGGTTGTTCAACGCGGATTGAGGAACACCCGTATCCCAGAGTAACCATTCGTTGCCCCGATGGATCAGCCAACAAGTCGACGAGAATTCGATGCTCCGTCCAACATTTTCGCCAGGGGTCCAGACCGACTCGTCGTTTGCAAGGGAGTGACCGCAATCCAGCCGATAAAGCTTGTCGGCGAAGGCAGCCGCCGTCGGGGCGGGCAGCCTCGAGTCAGCGGTTGCAGTCAGCGTGCCGTCTAGCAAGAGCAAAGCGGCGGCCAGAAACGACAAGATCGGCGTTCTTGTATGCTTTAACATTTCCGATCCTCCGGCCAGAAACCTAAAACACCCGTCCAGCTTTGCATCCGTTCGCCGATCGGCTCAAAACGCAGGGACACCGCGCGGGGATTCCCGAAAGTCTTGTCACCCCCGACCCACTGTCGATCGACGGCTTGTGAGCAATCGGCGCTTACGAAGCCCGAGCGGTGGCGGCCGGTGCGGTCTTTTGCTTTACCGCCGCCATCAGCGTCTTCGCGGCAGGGCCGGAGGAAGCTGGATTCTGTCCGGTGATCAGCAAGCCGTCGCTGACAACGTGAACCCCCCAGTCCTTTACCTTTGAGAAGACGGCGCCCAGTTTCAACATTTCATCTTCGACAAGGAAGGGCACAACTTTAGTGAGACCCATCTCTTCCTCCTCGCCGTTGGTGAAGCCGGTTACTTCCTTGCCTTGAACCAGAAACTTGCCGTCCATCGTCTTGACGTGACGCAGCGCGCCTGTGGAATGGCAGACGATGCCGATTGGCTTGCCGGCAGCAATGAAGGACTCGATCAGTTTGATGGAATGCTCATCTTCGGCGAGATCCCACATCGGGCCATGCCCACCCGGATAGAAGACGGTGTCGAAGTCTTCTTGCTTGACGCTGTCGAGGCGAACGGTCTTACCAAGCTGAGCTTCGGCGGCTGCGTCCTTCTCGAACCGGCGCGTCAGGTCGGTTTGGGATGCAGGTTCGTCGCTCCTGGGATCGAGCGGCGGACGGCCGCCTTTCGGGGATGCGAGCGTGATCTCGACGCCCGCGTCCTTGAAAACGTAGTAGGGCGCCGCAAGCTCTTCGAGCCAGAATCCAGTCTTTCGTCCAGTGTTCCCCAGTTGGTCGTGGGACGTCAGAACCATCAGCACTTTCATATTTTCTCCTTGGCCCACTGTCGTTAAGTGGGCACCGCGGTGCGATCTCCAGCTGCCTGCGAACGGGAATCCATTCGCGGCTCTCGTTCGCCAATTTCGGACGCAATCACGCACTCTGACATTCAACCTTCGGAACGTGCGCTCATATCAATGTATGAGTGACGATAACTAAACCCGGAAAAGCCGGTCACAGACCTGCCGATTGCGGCGTGATATCGTTTCCGGCACTGCAGCGGGAATAATCCCTACGTCGCCGTACGCCAACCTCGAAAAACAAAGATTGGCCGATGCGCCGTCAAACAATTGCAGCAGGAGACTCGCCGTCACCAACAAAAGCCCGCTAACGAAGGGCTATCAACCCAACATTCGCACGTGCGAACAGAAAGGCCGCCTCGCGGCGGCCCCTCTATGTTCCCCTGGTGCTCTGTTTGCTCAAGCGACAACAGCTTGCGCCTTCCGCTTCGCGAACCGGAGCGGACCTAACGGCCCAAGGAGGCCGCAACGCCGGCATCCCCGCCGTCAGTTCGCCATCTCGCGTTTGACATCTTTCAGAGCGCCACGGTCAGGCAAACAGCTGGTCGCGCTGTGCGTCGCTAGAAAATGGCACCGGCCGGGAGCTTTTGCCAATGCCAATGAGTCGTTGGCGACACTCAGCCCCCATTTCCACCGTCGTTTCCGTGATCGCCATTTCCTGGCTTAAAATAGTCGCTATGAGGGTGTCCGCCCGGCAGCCCGCAATTTACGCCATAGCACGGCGCCGGGCCATACCCGGGAGCATCGTCATAGATGACCGGCGCAATTCCTCCTGGATATCGGTCATGTGCGCTGCGAACGTGATGCGCAGCTCGGCTTTGATCCGCGGCCGTCGCTGATCCTGCCTCGAGAAAAATAGCGAGCGTGGGAACCGCGACGGTCATGCTCAGAGCAATACGAATACTTTTGGGTGACATGGTGCGCGTATCCTTGTGTTTGTTAGTGCGGGTATCCTCGTGTTTGTGACGTGCGCCGCCCCACAAGCAAATTTTTCAACCGCGCGGAGGGTTGCTTGCGTCAGGCATGAAATTCTCCGCGATAGTTGCGGGCGCCCAAATCCAATCAGCAGCAATTGCAATAAGGTGGCAGCTTCCGGCGGCTCTGCTTCCGGTCAATTTCGACCGGGGGCGCGACCGGCAGTATGTTCCGCCAGGGCCGCTGCACCCCGAAAGCGAAAGTAAAATCAGGATAGTGGCATCTGCCATGGCGGGCCGCGACGGATCGATGATGCCGCCCGGCGCGTGATTTAAGGTCCCAGCCGGAGCCTCGAATCACGCGCTGCATGGGTCCGTCAAAATCCGCTTTTGCGGGTTATCTCACCGCGCGAGACGTCTTTGGCATTTTTGCTTTAAGGCTTTTTCGTTTCCGCCTTATTGGCTTTGCGCTCCGCTCTGATCCGTTCATGATTCTCAAGGTGTTCGAGCATGCCGATATAGGTTTTAAGTAATTGCTCGGCATCTGCCGTAGGGTGTTCGGAAGCCTTGAGTCTCGCAATGAGGCCACGCTGCTGAGCAACAGCGCGCCTTGCCTCGGCCACGCGTTGGGCAGCCATCGCTAACTTTGGGCTTCTCCTCGGCATTGGATCTCAGTTGCCGCTCCCACGCCTCCGCGACTGGCCGCGTGACCCGAGCAGTTTGTTCGCGGATCAAGCTGCGTTGTCTTGCGGCTTCGTGGATACGGCGGGACCCGTGATCACCGCGCCGGCCTCAGTTTGCCGCGCGTCGGAAGCAACACGCGCGGGCATCTGCGTTTGCGCCTCCGCCTCTTGCGCGCGCCGTTCGAGTTCCGGGTCGCGCCAATCCCGCGCGAGAGTGAGTAGCGCCGCCTGGAAGCGCTTGAACATGGCGAGCGTCGGAGCGTCCATCTGTTCGCTTGGTCCCGCCACATCCAGCACCAAATTCAAGGCGCGATAGCGGTCGACCGGATCTTTGAGAATGTCCGCCAGAGACGTAATAGCTTCGTTGCCGGCGAATTCGACAATCACCGACTGTTCGTAGATCATGCGGCTGCGAGCCTCCGAGGGCATCGAGCTGAAGGGCGGACGAGCGTGCAGCAGCTTGTCCGAGCGTTCGAGGCGATCGCGCCGCACCGCGCCACGTGCGCGCGCCAGCAGAACCAGCATGCGGACGATCCCTTCGGCATAGCCGCCAACTTTCGCCTTTTTGATCGCCTCCTGCACGTGCGGGAACTTGCTGACGTCGTGGGACTGCGGCCGCGCGTGCCTGGCCGCGCCGAGGAATTTCACCCAAGGCGTGCCATAGAGTGTGTAGAAAGTGAGCTCGATCGCGGCGTCGCGCGCGTCGCGGTAGAGGTCCCAGCTGCGCTCGACACAATCCGCGTAAAGCTGCTCGAGCTGTACGAACGGATTGTCCTTGGCCGCGGGCGTGCGCTGTTCGCGGGCTGTGGCGGCAAGATCGTCAATGTTGGCAAAGGCCGGGTTCTTGCGCGAGAAAAAGTAGTTCTGTTGGCGCATCGGATGCAATCGTTTGCGCGCCTCGGCAGCGGCCGGCGTGACCAACGCCTGGATCAGCGGCTGCCAGGTCAATTCATAGGTCTTCGTCGCCCACTCGGAAAATCCCGCGACCGCCGCGAATTCCAGCTCTTCCTCGCGCCCGTCGTCGAGCTTCAATATGTCTTCGATCGTCCGCGCCTCGAAGGCGACCGTATAACCGCCTTCATCCTTGCTGATCAGCATCTCGTAGAGACCGGGCGCAAGCAATTCAATCGTCTTGACGACGGAACCGATCTGCTCGTGCTGCTTGTTGGCGACTTGCGCCGAGACGAAAATGCCGAGATGACCGACGCTGTCATGCAGCGTGTAGATGATGACGTGTCCGTGGGCCTGGAGTTCGTTGACCGAGAGATAGAGATCGGGAATCCAGTCCAGCGCCTGCTGGGGCGGCGTGATGTTGTCGCCGTGCGAGGCGAAGACGATGATGGGAGCCTCGATCCGCGTCAGGTCGATCGGCGTGCCGTCGCTCAGGGATGCTTCGCCGCTGGTGAGCTTGTTGCCGATGAACAGATTTTCGACGATCCAGCGGATCTCGTTCTCGTTCATGAAGTAGTAGCCCGACCACCATCGTTCGAATTCGAGGTAGCGCTTGGCCTCGCTGTCGACCTTCGCGAACAGGTCGAAGTTCTTGCGAAACCAGGTCTTGCCCGGGTTGAGCTGCTCGAAATTCGGCACCAGGTTGGCGCCGTCGAACTTGCCGCCGCCGAGGTCGGACACCAGCAACGCGGGAACCGCTCCGCCGCTGACGCCGCCGAAATAGCGGAATGGATTGCGGCCTTTGGCGCCCGCCCAATAGGATAGCGGGGCACCCGCGATCACGATCGGACCCATCAGATCCGGATGGGTGGCGGCCAAGATCATGGTCGCCCAGCCACCCTGGCAATTTCCGGTGACCAGGGGCTTGGGGCTGTGCGGGTGGCGCGCATGAACTTCGCGCAGGAACGCCGCTTCGGCCGCACAAACGTCGGCCAAAGTTTGCTCCGGCTCAGGCTCGGGAAAGAAGATGACGAAATAGACTGGATGGCCTTCCCTGAGCGCAACGCCAACCTCGGATTCGCTCTTGAACCCGCCAATGCCGCTGCCGTGTCCAGCGCGGGGATCGATGATGACCCAAGGGCGGCTGTCGTCGCGCGGCGGGATCGTCCCTTCCGGCGGGTGAATGTGCACGAGCGCGTAATTGACCGGGCGATCGAGCTTGCGGCCATCGACAATCATGTCGTAGTCGAAGGCGAGCACAGGCCTGAAACCTTCTTTTTCGCGCGCGATGCAGGCATCGCCGCGCTGGCACAGCGTATCGAGGAAGAGAATCCAGCGCTGCCCGAAGTCCTGGACGTATTCGGAGAACGCATCACCCACTTTCGGCACCATGAGCTTCGGCATCAACTCCTGCAGCGCCACCCCGTGGCGCGCGCCGCATCGACCTGGCTGCGACCGATGGCTTCGCCGTGATGGAAACGCAAATGGCTCAGCAGCGTCAGCCTGCTCGCTCGCGTGTGCCGAGAACTCCTTCGCTATTTGCAGGTATCTGTTCTGATCTTGCGCAAGTGCGTCGGGGACGATCATGCCTCAGCCCACGATGTGATAGCCGCCATCGATGTAGTGAATGCCGCCAGTGACGTTCGCCGCCTCGGCGCTGGCCAAGAACGCGGCATAGGCGCCGACATCATCGATGCTTGCGAAACGCGCGGGCGCAACCGAAGGCGATTGAGTCCTCGTTGGCAATGCCGATCACCAGCGCTTTCTTACCCGTCAGAGAAAACACCAAGCGCCTCTCGCGCCCAAAACCTGTCGATCCTTGTCGGACCGAGATGGGCGATGTTTTTGCCGGACTTCACGCGCCTTTTTCCGTGGCGGGATCGTCTGGGTCAGCTGGCGCAAAAAATTCGTTGGGCAATGTGAATGCGAGGCTAAGCAGGCTCAGTGCCCATATCGCCAGGATTGCCGCCACGATTAGCACGCTGAAAAGCTCCGACGCTGAACACGTAAATACAGTGACGCCTGTCCGTGACGATGACATGACTAGAGCGAAAATCGTTTTCGGATTGAATGGTGACAATAAATCCGACGCTGCGGGTTCCAGTTTCGGCCAGAGCGGACCCAAAAGCGCGGCTGCACCTGACTTGTGAAAATTAGCTATGGTGCCCGCTTGCGCAAACCCGCCTTCACAGCAAAAAAGCCATGTCCGACCTCGATGCCATCGTAATCGGAGCCGGTCACAACGGGCTGACCTGCGCCGCCTATCTCGGCATGGCGGGTTTGAGCGTGCGCGTTCTGGAGCGGCGCGGTGTCGTCGGCGGCGCCGCGGTGACCGAGGAATTCCATCCCGGCTTCCGCAACTCGACCGCGGCCTACACCGTGAGCCTGCTGCAGCCGAAAGTCATCCATGACCTGAAACTGCACGAACACGGGCTGCGCATTGTCGAACGCCGCGCCCAGAACTTCCTGCCGCTGCCGGATGGGCGCTATCTCCTCACCGGCGAGGGCCGCACCGAGCGCGAGATCGCCAAATTCAGCGCCAAAGACGCTGACCGCTATCCGGCTTATCAGGCCGAGATCAGCCGCGTCGCGGACGTGGTGCGCAGCCTTGTGCTTGAGGCGCCGCCTAATCTCGTGCTCGGCAGCCACGCCGCGCGCGAGGTCAGCAAGCTCGCCGCCATCGGCAAAAGGCTGTGGCGCGGCGACGCCCTCAAGCCGGCATTCCGCCTGCTCCGCCAATCAGCGGGCGACATGTTGGACGGCTGGTTCGAATCCGATCCCATCAAGGCTTTGCTCGGCTTCGATGCGGTCGTCGGCAACCTGGCGAGCCCTTACGCGCGGGGCTCGGCTTATGTGCTGCTGCACCACACATTCGGCGAGGTGAACGGCAAGCCCGGCGTGTGGGGTCATGCCATCGGCGGCATGGGCGCGATCACGCAGGCGATGGCAAAAGCAGCCGGCGCGCACGGCGTCCGCATTGATGTGCGCTCCGCGGTGAGCGAAGTCATCGTCGAGGGCGGCCGCGCCGCCGGCGTGCTGCTGGAAGATGGCACCGCAATCCGGGCGCGCGCGGTCATCGCCAACGTCAATCCGCAGCATCTTTTCCAGGTCCTGGTTCCCCGGGAGGCGGTTCCGCCCGCGCTGGCGGCGCGCATGAAGACATGGAAGGCAGGCTCCGGCACGTTCCGTATGAACGTGGCCCTGTCGAAGTTGCCGGTTTTCTCCGCATTGCCCGAACCGGGCGACCATCTCAGCGCCGGCATCATTCTGGCGCCGAGCCTGTCCTACATGGATCAGGCCTATCGCGATTGCATCCGCGACGGCTGGAGCCGCGCTCCGATCATCGAGATGCTGATCCCTTCGGTCCTCGACGACAGCCTGGCACCGCCCGGCGCGCATGTCGCGAGCCTGTTCTGCCAGCACGTCGCGCCGCAATTCGCCGACGGCTCGTCATGGGACGAGCATCGCGAAGCCGTCGCCGACCTGATGATCGACACGGTCGAGGCTTACGCGCCCGGCTTCAAAGCGAGCGTGATCGGCCGGCAGAGTTTGTCGCCGTTCGACCTGGAGCGCGTCTTTGGCTTGCCCAATGGCGACATCTTCCATGGCGCGCTGACGCTCGATCAGCTGTTCTCGGCGCGGCCGATGCTCGGATATGCCGATTACCGCATGCCCATTCCCGGGCTCTATCTCTGCGGCTCCGGCGCGCATCCCGGCGGCGGCGTGACCGGAGCGCCGGGACACAACGCGGCGCAGGCGGTGATCGCCGACCTGTTGCGAAAATGAACGCTTGTCGTTTATTTGGGGATCATTGACGACATCCGGCGAATCGACGGCTAATCGCACACGATGGCTTCGCGTTATTTCCGCATCGGCCGCGCGTTCACCGGGCTCGGCCTGTTCGCCACCAAACCGATCAGACGCGCCGCCTATATCGCCACCTATCGCGGCCGGCGCATCACGACCGAGGAAGCCGACCGGCGCGAGGCGCGAGGCGCGCGCTATATGTTCGAGCTGAACAAGCGGTGGACCATCGACGGCTCGCCGCGCTGGAATGTGGCGCGTTACATCAATCATTCCTGCCGGCCCAACGCGAAGCCGATCACCCGCAAAGGCAAGATCGTCATCGTCGCCGTGCGCCCCATCGAGCCGGGGGAGGAGATCACCTACAACTACGGACCGGAATATCTGGATTACTTCCTGAGCAACGGTGGCTGCCGCTGCGCCGCCTGCCGCAGAAAGCGGGCGTTGCGCCGCAAACGCGCGCGCGAAAAGCGGGCGCTGCGCGCACGGCGCGCAAGAAAAAAGCGATCCAGATAAGGATGCGATTGGCGAAAGTCGATTGCCCAGGCGCGGCTGAAACCGGCTTTAAGGCGCGACGATCTTGCCCGGGTTCATGATGTCGAGCGGATCGAGCGCGCGTTTGATGGCGCGCATGGCGTCAAGCGCTGGTTCGCCGTGCTCGGCCAAGAGATACTTCATCTTGCCCTGGCCGATGCCGTGCTCGCCGGTGCAGGTCCCGTCCATCGCCAGCGCGCGCTGGGTGAGCCGTTCGAGGAACGCGTGGGTGCGTGACACCTCTTCCTCGTCCTCCAGGTTCACCATCATCGAGAGATGGAAGTTGCCGTCGCCGACATGGCCGACAATCGGCGCGAACAGATTGCTCTCGGCGACATCGCGTTGCGTTTCGGTCACGCATTCAGCGAGCCGCGAGATCGGCACGCAGACGTCGGTCGCCAGCGGGTGACAGCCGGGGCGCATGCCGCGCGCCGCCCAATAGGCGTCATGCCGCGCCTGCCATAGCCGCGAGCGGTCCTCGGCTTTGGTGGCCCAATCGAACGGGCCGCCGCCGAACTCCTGCGCGATGTCGCCGAAGCGCTGCGACTGCTCGGCGACGCCCGCCTCGGTGCCGTGAAATTCGAGAAACAGCACCGGCGTTTCCGGCAATCCGAGCTTGGAGTAGGCGTTGCAGGCCCGCACTTGCAGCGCGTCGAGCAGCTCGATCCGTGCCACCGGAATGCCCGACTGGATGGTGAGGATGGTCGCCTTGCACGCCGCCTCGACCGAGGGAAACGGACAGACGCCGGACGCGATCGCTTCCGGAATGCCGGCCAGCCGCAGCGTCAGTTCGGTGATGATGCCGAGCGTGCCTTCGGATCCGACCATCAGCCGCGTGAGGTCGTAACCCGAAGAGGATTTTTTCGCCCGCCGCGCGGTGGACATGACTTCGCCGTTGGCGAGCACGACTTTGAGCGCCAGCACATTGTCTTTCATGGTGCCGTAGCGCACGGCGTTGGTGCCGGACGCGCGCGTTGCCGCCATGCCGCCGAGCGACGCGTCGGCGCCGGGATCGATCGGGAAAAACACCCCCTGATCGCGCAGCTGCTCGTTGAGCTGCTTGCGGGTGATGCCGGGCTCGACCACGCAATCGAGATCCTCGGCATGCACGGCGAGCACGCGGTTCATGTCGCGGAAATCGAGGCTGATGCCGCCGCGCGGCGCGTTGACCTGGCCCTCCAGCGAAGTGCCGGTGCCGAAGGCGATCACCGGCACGCGGTGGCTCGCGCACAGCCGGACGATCTGCTGCACCTCTTCGGTCGTCTGCGGAAATACCACGGCGTCCGGCGGCTGGTTGCCGATCCAGGTCAGCGTATTGCCGTGCTGCTCGCGCACCGCCTGCGAGGTGACCAGCCGGTTGCCGACTATTGCCGCGAGCGCGGCGATGACGGCGTCGACCCCCTTGCGGTCGCGCTTAAGCCCCTCCCACGCTTCAGTCATTACCATTTCGTTGCTCGCTGCAGGCAAAGTGGCCAGCGCGCCCGCGGCGGTCAAGCCCGGCCTTGCATCATGCGTCGATTTCGCCACATTGGCAGGCCACCAAGCGCCGACGTAACAGACAACAATGCTCGACCGCCAAGATACTGAGCCTGTGCCCGAACCCGCCTTCTTCGCGCCTTTCGTCTCCTCGGTGATGCGGGTCGAGCCTGGCTGGATCGACTATAACGGCCATCTCAACATGGCCTATTACAATGTGCTGTTCGACCGCGCGGTCGACGAGGCCTATGAGCTCATCGGCTGCGGCCTCGCCTATCTGGAACAGACGCGGTGTTCGACCTTTACCGCCGAAGTGCATATCCGCTACCTGCGGGAACTTCACGCCGAGGATCCGGTGCGGGTGACGTTTCAGCTGCTCGATTACGATTTAAAGCGGATACATTATTTCGAGCAGCTCCATCACGCCGAGGAAGGCTGGCTCTCGGCCACCTCCGAGAACATGACGCTGCACGTCGACATGACGGCGAAGAAGACCGTGCCGTTTCCCGATTTCATTGCCGCACGGCTCGCCCGGATGAAGGCCGCGCATGCGCATTTGCCGCCGCCCGACGGCGTCGGCCGCCGCATCGCCATGCCGGGAAAGGCTTGAACGTCTCGTGATGTGACTTCGCCATTCGTCTTGCTGAGGCCGCAATTTCATGGCAATTCGCACGCAATCGAAACTCGGAGCAACCGCTATGTCATCAGACAGCTCATCAACCATCGCCGGAGGGGTGGCAGAGCGGTAATCCGTCGAGACGTGAAGTCTCGCGCGAGTTCGATGCTCGCCCCCTCCGCCAGCGGAGGGTGGCGCTCAATGGTGGGCAACCGGTCCCGAACACCGGGCTAACCTGCGGGTTAAGGGTTCGAATCCTTCACCCTCCGCCAATCGACAGAGCAATCGGCAACGATGCGCGTCCTCGTAAAGACTGTGCGCAGGTGCCATCTTATCCTTATGAGAATCACGGACACCGTACGCCTTGGCTGAGCCGATAAAGCACACCTTCGACCCGCGCGAAGCGCCGGCGCCTGCGCCCGGCGGCATTGCCGCGCGGGCGCGCGCTGCTGCGGCCGGCGCGGGCACAGGAGCATCCTATCTGGCCGGGCTCAATGCCGAGCAGCGGCTCGCGGTCGAGACCCTGGACGGCCCGGTGCTGGTGCTGGCCGGCGCCGGCACCGGCAAGACCCGGGTGCTGACCGTGCGCATCGCCCACATCCTCGCCACCGGCCGCGCCCGGCCGAGCGAGATTCTGGCCGTGACCTTCACCAACAAGGCGGCGCGCGAGATGAAGCACCGCGTCGGCGAGATCGTCGGCGGCGTGGTCGAGGGCATGCCCTGGCTCGGCACCTTCCACTCGATCGGGGTGAAGATCCTGCGCCGCCACGCCGAGCTGGTGGGGCTCAAGCCCGACTTCACCATTCTCGATGTCGACGACCAGGTGCGGCTGATGAAGCAGCAGCTGGAAGCCGAGAACATCGACGAGAAGCGCTGGCCGGCGCGGGTCCTGGCGGCGCTGATCGACGGCTGGAAGAACCGCGGGCTGACGCCCGAGCAGGTGCCGCCGGGCGAAGGCGGCGCCTTCGCCAACGGCAAGGGCCTCAAGCTCTACAAGGCCTATCAGGAGCGGCTGAAAATCCTCAACGCCGCCGATTTCGGCGACTTGCTGCTGGAGAACATCCGGCTGTTCCGCGAGCAGCCCGAAGTGCTGCGTCAGTACCAGGCGCGCTTCAAGTTCATCCTGGTCGACGAGTATCAGGACACTAATGTCGCGCAGTATCTCTGGTTACGGCTGTTGGCGCAAAGGACGGCCACACAAACCACCTCTCCCCGCGTGCGGGGAGAGGTCGAGCGAAGCGAGGGTGAGGGGGCGTTTCCGCTGCCTGAGCGAGCGGAGAGGCCCCCTCGGCCCGCTACCCCCTCTCCCCCGCGAGCGGGGAGAGGGAAGAGCGAGCCGCCAAAAACATCTGCTGCGTCGGCGACGACGACCAGTCGATCTATGGCTGGCGCGGCGCCGAGGTCGACAACATCCTGCGCTTCGAGCACGATTTCCCCGGCGCCACGGTGATCCGGCTGGAGCGAAATTACCGCTCCACCGGCCACATCCTCGCCGCCGCCTCGCATCTCATCGCCCACAATGAGGGCCGGCTCGGCAAGACGCTGCGCACCGACGACGTGCCCGGCGAGAAGGTCTCCGTCACCGGCGCCTGGGACTCCGAGGAAGAAGCCCGCGCCATCGGCGAGGAGATCGAGCAATTGCAGCGCGGCGACGAATCGGGCGCACCACACGCGCTCAACGAGATCGCCATTCTGGTGCGCGCCTCGTTCCAGATGCGCGAATTCGAGGACCGCTTTGTCACGCTCGGCCTGCCCTATCGCGTGATCGGCGGCCCGCGCTTCTACGAGCGCGCCGAAATCCGCGACGCGCTCGCTTATCTGCGCGTGGTCAATTCGCCGGCCGACGATCTGGCCTTCGAGCGCATCGTCAATGTGCCCAAGCGCGGCTTAGGTGATGCAACAGTGCAGCTCCTGCACGATCACGCCCGCAAGCGCCGCGTGCCGCTCACCGAAGCGGCGCGCGCCGTGCTTGAGACCGACGAGCTGAAACCGAAGCCGCGCGGCTCGCTGCGCGGCCTGCTGGAATTGCTCGAGCGCTGGCGCAAGCAGCGCGACACGCATCCCGCACACCCAGCTCGCCGAAATCGTGCTCGACGAATCCGGCTACACCGAGATGTGGCAGAAGGATCGCTCCGCCGATGCCGCCGGCCGGCTGGAGAACCTGAAAGAGCTCATCCGCTCCATGGAAGAGTTCGAGAACCTGCAGGGCTTTCTGGAGCACATCTCGCTGGTGATGGACAACGAGAAGGCCGCCGAGGCCGACGCCGTCAACATCATGACGTTGCACGCGGCCAAGGGCCTGGAATTCGACACCGTGTTCCTGCCCGGCTGGGAGGAAGGCGTGTTTCCCAACCAGCGCGCGCTCGACGATCAGGGCCGCGCTGGCCTGGAAGAGGAGCGCCGGCTCGGCCATGTCGGCCTGACCCGGGCGCGCAAGCGGGCCAAGATCTATTTCGCCACCAACCGGCGCATGCACGGCCTGTGGCAGACCAACATTCCGTCGCGGTTTCTGGACGAGCTGCCGGAAGCCAACGTCGAAGTCACCGAGTTCGCAGGGCGGCTTCGGCGGCTATGGCGGCTACGGCGCCTCGCGCTTCGGCGCCATGACCTCGTTCGGCTCCAATTACGGCACGCCCGGCTGGCAGCGCGCACAGGCGAAACGCGACCGCGGCGGTTTCTCCGATCCGGGCGAACCGAGCTACGAGCCGGACGAAGATTTATCTCACCTGTCCCCGGCGGGGAGAAGCCGCGCCGCCGGCGCGGGCGAGGGAGCGCGCCGCTCCAGCTTCAGCACCGACGACGACACCTCATCGCCCTCGCCCTGGCGCGCCCGCGACGAGCGCAAGCCCGGGGGCGCTGGCGCCCGCCGCCTGCCGCTCACCATCGAAGGCGAGCTGGTGGCGAAATCGACCGGCACCATCTCCGCCTTCACGCTCGGCGACCGCGTCTTCCACCAGAAATTCGGCAACGGCAACGTCACGGCAATAGACGGCAACAAGCTCACCATCGCCTTCGACAAAGCCGGCGAAAAGCGCGTGGTGGATAGTTTTGTCGAGCGGGTGTGAGTAATCCTTTCGTCTTTGACTAGTAGCCCTTGAAATTTCTCAATCTACGGTTACGTCCCTTTTCACTCTGAATAATCGATGGCCATTAGCCACGACTGCCGGTAGCTCACGCAATTCGATCAGTGGGCTCCAATTTCGGTTATGCACCAACTCCATGTCGCTATTCGACTTCAATAAGCTCAACCGTCCATCGACCCGAAATAGGCCGATAAATCCGATCGAAATTTTTCGGTCGGTCCCGGCACTTGCCGAAACGCCGAATGACTTATGGCAAGGCCAATCAAAGGCTCTCGAAGAATGGCACGCCCACAGAGCGCAGAGAGATATTCTGATATCTCTCCATACAGGGGCGGGCAAAACCATTGTCGGCCTGCTAGCGGCGCAAAGTCTCGTTCATGAAGGCGTTCCACGCGTGCTCTATTTATGCGCCACTAACGACTTGGTCGTTCAGACATCGCGTGAAGTTAGTGCTAAGCTTGGGTTTCCACACACAACTCGCATGGGAGGCGAATTCTCTAACAACCTATATTCTATCTCACAGGGTTTCTATCTAACAAATTACCAAGCGCTGTTTAACAGTCGCTCTGTATTTCGACGTGATTTGCGACCAGAGGCAATTATTTTTGACGATGCTCACGTCGCAGAAAAAGTTATTCGCGACTGTTTCACTCTGCGCGTCGAACGAGATAAACAACCTCAGATTTACGAGCGCGCCATAGAGTTACTTCGGCCGCACTTTGTCGCGTTGCACCGCACTGACTATTTCGATCGTATCGTCAAGGGCGACTCATCATATTATGTTGTTGCCGCGCCACCCGGCGCAATAGTTGCCATCAATCGAGACGGCGCGTTGCTGGAGCTTTTGCGTAGGGCGGATCAGAAAATCAAGGCAACATTGGATTTGCTCTTGGCCACCTCGCTGATCGTCTCGACAAATGCGCAATCTTCGTTTCTCAGCACGCAGTCGAAGTTTGCCCTCCATTTCTACCATCGAAGCGCATACCATTCCTCTCCGATCCAGATATTCGACGTATTTATTTGTCCGCGACACTGACAAGTGAGGTCGATTTTTGTCGAGCTTTTGGAAGAAAGCCATCGTTTCGTGTCGAGCCGGAAAGTGATGCAGGCATCGGAGAGCGCCTGATCATCTTAGCTGATCGCGAAGCGCTCACGGATGGAGGCGCGAAAGGCGTCAAAGCTGAATCCATTGCACGGGCCCTCGCAGCGACTCATAAGTTACTGATATCAACTCCAACTTACCTAGCCGCCACAAAATACAAGGACTTAGCCACACCACCAAGGCACGATGAGTTTAGCGCAAAGCTTGATGAATTCCGGCAAAGCAAATCCAGAATCTTCGTGCTTGTGGGACGCGTCGATGGAATTGATCTTCCTCATGGGACTTGTCGCGTCATGCTTGCTGACGGTCTCCCAACCGGCTTTTCCTTATTGGAAGCGTACCTCTACGACTTTTTGGAGATGCGGAACTCGTTCGCCGCCAAGCTCGCGAATCGCATCGCGCAGTTATTTGGCCGAACAAACCGCGGGCGGAACGATTATTCTGTAATCTTTGTCACAGAGCGCCGTTTTGTGAATTGGCTCTTGGCACCAAGAAACGTTGCGCTCCTCCCAGAGCTACTTCGTAAGCAACTTCTCCTGGGAAAATCTCTCGCTGATCAATTTAAGGTAAAGGACATTCGCGCACTCCCTGACCTTGCTCAGCAGGTGATTAACCGCGATCCCGGTTGGCTGAACTACTACAAGGATTCGATCGGTGGACTTGATGTAGGGGGAGATCAGCGCGAGCAGGCAGCCGAGACAGACAAAATTCTCACTGATGCGGCCTTGGCCGAAGCGGAATTTGGCGCTCAGATGTGGGAGGGCAGCACGGCGCTCGCACGGGAGGCATTGGGCGCGGTCGTTGATCGGGTCGTCGTTGCTGATCGAAGACTTGCCGGTTGGTACAACATCCAAATCGGCCACACCTTTGAGATAGAAGGTGATGGGGAAGCCGCAGCCAAGCAGTACTCTCAGGCGAGAGGGCGAATACACCATATACTAGCGCTGCCCCATCCCGCCACAACGCAGTCGATTGCTCGCGGACAGACGCCCAAGAACCTTCTCCACGCGAAATTGCTGGAGATTTTCAATAACGACATCAGAATTCAGAATCAGTACATCAATCGCTATGAGCGCGCGATCTCACCTTTGTTCGAACTCGACGGCAACTGCCGGGGAGCACGAGGAAGCAATGCGATCTTTTGGCGAACTGCTCGGCTTTGAAGCAACGCGACCAGAGCAAGAAACTGATTCGGCAAGTACGCTTGACGTGATGTGGCGATCTCCTTCTACGCGTCAGATAATCCTGTTGGAACTTAAGACCAAGAAGGGCGCCGACAAAGCTATTAATAAGGCCGATGTTGGTCAAGGCTTCAATCATTTGCAATGGGCTACCGATACGCTCAAGGATGACAAGGTTTTTGGGTCTGATTTTCGTTTCTTATGTTCAGGAATGTACGAGAGAGTCATCACCGTCGGACACCATGTGGGTCGCGGCGCTGGACCGATTTCGGGTGCTTTATGACGAAACGATCCAGATGCTTTTGGCTCTTCAAAGAATGATGCCACTCGAACGCTATGCTGAGATCGACGCCATGTGCGGCCGCGCCGAGTGGCAGCCGGAGGCTATTTTCGCTCGCCTCCGAGGGGCGCGTTTAGATCTTGTGAAGAAATAGATACGGCAATAGCAAAGAAGGCAAAGAGGAAGGCGCGCGTCGCTTAAGCTACCCGCCTTGCCGCCTCGCCCGGACAAGGCAGAGGCCGGCACTGATCACGATGCCGATGAGAATACCGAATGCGTAGCTGTGCAGCGCGACGCCGAATACGATGCCCAGCGCGAGCCCGATGCCGATGCATGTCTTCGTATCCACGCCGCTCTCCGCGCTGCTCATGATCGGAACTATGCGGCGCGAGGACCCGCAGCCGCAAGGCTGGCATTTGTCAGCCGCCCGCAACAGCGCACTGTGTACCGGCGTCACCGCAGCTTGCCGCGCGATTTGTCATAAAATAAACCCAGCCGCCGGCCGCCTGCAGATCAAAGCAAGACGTGGACGGCCGGGACAAGCCCGGCCATGACGGTTCAAGCAGGGCTTTGAGATAAGCGCGCGTCGCCTTAACGATCCGCGTTGCCGCCGGCTACCAGAAGCCGGCGCTGGCGCAGTCTTGATAATCCCAATTGGTCACCACGCCTTGCCTGCCGACGATCCCCCAGATCTTGCACACGCCGGTACTGTCGGCGACCCGCCAGTAATAAAGTCGGTGGCCGTTGATGGAGCTTCTCTGGATGGGCGGGCCCAGTCGCGCGATGGCGCCGCGAAGCGGCTCGCCCCGGAAAGTATTCAGATCGTAGGCAAGGTCAGGGCCAAAGCCGCACAACAGGCTCGCCATCGAGACCAGTGCGGCAGCTTTCACCAAGGTTCGCAACATCGCGCTTCTCGCGGTCTATTCCCAGTTCGCGTTTTGCAAGTCCGGGCGCTGATGGTTGAAGGATGATCACGGCTAGTGTCGAACCGTAGAACGCTGCCGAGGAGTTTGAGTTCCCTGAGCTGCGCAATGCGCCGAGGCCGGTCACGCTCCATCGTGCGGTGCCGCGCGATAACCTGATTGAACACGGCGTGAGCGGCTCGGGCGAGCGCCCATTCGAAGACTGGACCGAAACGTGATATAAGCAGCGGCTCGGGCGATCCGGACAGATGCTCACCAACAGCCGCGACATAAAACGCCGTCTGGAGCAGCAAGGCTGGATACTCGAACGCATCGCCGGCTCACATCACGTGTTTAAGCATCCGCAGACAAGGGCCACCATCGTTTTACCCCATCCTAAGAAGGACTTGGGCCGCGGCTTGATTCGTAATATCTATAAGCAGGCTGGCTGGCAGCCCGATTGATGGTGCCATAACTGACGACGCCATGACTCACTATGTCGCTATCGTTGAAGAAGCCGGAGCGGACAAGGCCGTCGGCATCTGGTTTCCCGATCTTCCTGGCTGTTTTTCGGCTGGCGACGATATCGACGATGCGTTGCGCAACGCCCGCGAGGCGCTCGCTCTTTATGCGCAGGCGCAGGCGCAGGAAGGTCGCGCGTTGCCGAAGCCTCGCACTATTTCCGCATTGAAGTCCGACCCCGCCGTCCTCCCCGATCTGCGGGATCACATGGTGGCGTTGGTCGCGCTCGATAGCCGTGCCGTGCACGCGGCGGAATAGAATGGTGAAGAAACTAAAACGGGCCAAAGCGAAGCTCAGCCTTGCCGACGACATCAGCGCCAGCTTGCAGGAGGCGTTGAAATATGCCCGCGGCGAGAAGGTTGACGTGATCGTGCATCGCGTCGTGCCGAGCGAGGCCAAGGCGCGCATCGCGCGTAGGAAGCTCGGCCTATCGCGGCGTTCGGGAAAGGCGTGAGTTCCTTCCCGCCGCCTCCGAAACCGATCACCCTCTACATCGACGCCGACGCCTGCCCGGTGAAGCAGGAGGTGTATCGCGTCGCCGAGCGGCATGCGCGCAAGGGCACGGCGCTCAAGGTCCTGGTCGTCAGCAACTCACCGATCGCGGTGCCGCGCGATGAGATGATCGAACGCGTGGTGGTCGGCGCCGGCATGGATGAGGCGGACCACTGGATCGCGGAGCGCGCACGCGAAGGCGACATCGTTGTCACGGCGGACGTGCCGCTGGCGAGCCGCTCCGTCAAGGCCGGCGCCGAAGTAATCGCGCCGAACGGGCGTCCCTTCACCAAAGACTCAATCGGCATGACGCTGGCGACTCGCAATCTGATGGATTCGCTGCGCAGCGCCGGCGCGATCACCAGCGGCCCCAAGCCGTTCACGCCGCGCGACCGCTCCGCGTTCCTTGCGGCGCTCGACCAAGCCATCGTGCGGCTCAAGCGCGCCGGGTTCGGGCAGGCGGCCCAGTAAGAGCTAATGCGGCAGCGCCATTTCTTGACCGTCACCCTGAGGTGCCCGCGCGAAGCGCGGGCCTCGAAGGGCGACAGCCCAGGCAACGTCAGCGCCTCGGCGGTTCATCCTTCGAGGCTCGCTGCGCTCGCACCTCAGGATGACGGGACGTTGGTTCGCGCGGTCGCCGATATCGAGACGTCGTCCCAATTATCGGCTTGACACCACAAGGCCCAAGGCATAGTATTATAGGGCAACAAATCGAGGATGTCATGATCCGACGTTTTTACCGCTCCCCATTTCCGCGATGATAATGAGGCTCGGAAGGCCCTAGAAGGCGATCCTATGGCCCGATGGTCCTGTTTGCCCGCATTGCGGCGTAATCAACCATGCCTACGCTACTAAGCGTCCTGGCGTATATCGCTGCGCCGAAAAGGAGTGCCGCAAGGACTTCACCGTCACGATGAAAACCGTGATGGAGCGCAGCCACATTGCCTTGCATAAGTGGCTACAGGCATTCCACCTGATGTGTTCCAGCAAGAAGGGTGTGAGCGCGCACCAGCTCCACCGCACGCTTGACGTTACCTATGAGGCCGCTTGGTTCATGGCGCACCGTATCCGCGAGGCTATGCGTGCTGGGGGCCTCGCGCCGCTTGGCGGCGGCGGCAAAATCGTCGAGGCGGACGAAACCTATTACGGCAACGTCGATAAGCCGGTACTGCGGGCAAACAAGCAAGGCCGCGTTCGCGTCAACCGCAAGGGCAACAAGCGTCCTATCGTTGCGTTAGTCGAGCGCGGCGGCAACGTCCGCACGTTTCATGTCCCCGTTGCGAGCAAGGAGCATGTCGCGAAGATCGTGAGCGATAACATTGCGCGCGAGAGCCGGTTGCATACAGACGAAAGCAACCTCTATCCGGCGTCGGCCAGAGTTTGATGCGCACAAGACCGTCAAGCACAGCATTGAGGAATATGTTCGCTATGAGGATGGCGAGGCCATCCACACCAATTCAGCGGAAGGTTATTTCTCGATTTTCAAGCGCGGTATGCGGGGCGTTTATCAGCACTGCAAAGAGAAGCATTTGCATCGATATTTGGCGGAATACGATTTCCGCTACAATCACCGCATCGCGCTTGGCTATAATGATCGTGAGCGTGCGGCGCTTGCCGTAAAGAACGCCGCTGGCAAGCGTCTCACGTATCGGGGAACTGGCGAAGCCAGATTTTAGGGCGCAGCCGCAAGGTTCATGCGTTGGCGCAAAAGACTACAAAAGAAGCCAAAGATTCCCTACGCTGGTCATCCTTCGCTTTGGAGGAGTAAACATCATCGGAATGGTACGCTTTTGGACTTGACGAAATCCTAGGAGTTTGATAGACTTAGCCCATAATCGAGGGCGTAAGTCATGAACATTCTGGACCTTTTCCAAACCTTCCAAACCCAAGAGCAGGCAGTCGAGTATCTCGAAAAGGTCCGGTGGGGAAAAGAGCCTGTTTGTCCCTATTGCGGCAGCTTGGCCGTCGGCCGTCACGCGAGCCCGGATCGTAAAGGCCAGCGATGGCAGTGCCGAGATTGTACCAGAGCATTCGCCGTCACGGTCGGAACGATCTTTCATGGCACTCACATTCCGCTGAAAAATTGGTTCCTCGTCATCGCCTTGATGTTGAACGCAAAGAAATCGGCAAGCGCGTACCAGATCGCCCGCGATCTTGGAATACGCCGTCCGACTGTTTGGAGCATGATGCACAGGGTTCGCAACGCGATGGCAAACGATCCAAAACAAGAAGGATTGTTGTACGGCCTCGTGGAGGCCGATGAGACATACGTGGGAGGAAAACCTCGCAAGGGAAATCGACGCGCTGACGATAAGCCGAACAAACGCGGTCGCGGGACCAAAAAAGTTGCTGTTGTTGGTGTCGCAGAGCGCGGAGGCCGCGTTATTGCTAAACCGGCAAAGCCGGGTGATTTATCCGCGAAGGGCTTGGGCTGAATTCATTTCGCGATTGGTGGACAAGAAAGGGACCATCCTGATTACGGATGAGTTTGGTGGTTACAAACGCGTTGGCGAGATGATGCTGCATGCGACAGTCAACCATGCGGTCGCATATGTGGATGGCATCATTCACACAAATACAATTGAAAGTTTCTGGGCGTTAGTAAAGCGCGCTTGGTATGGCTCGCACCATCATTACAGCCGGAAGTACATCCATCTTTACATCGCGGAGGCTTGCTACAAATACAACTATCGCAATGCTTCCGATGCGTTCGGGTCCACCATTTCGACGATGGTGCAAGCGTGAAACCGCCCAGCACCCTTTACTACGGCGACAATCTTACCATCATGCAAGAGAAGATGGGGAAAGTTGGGAATGGTCGATTTGATCTATCTCAGACCCGCCGTTTGAATCAGATAGCGGATACAACCTGCTCTATCACAAATACACCGAGCGCCCAGTACCAGAACAGGCCGAAGCGTTCAAAGATACTTGGGAGCTTGACGCGGCGAAACTGCACCTCGCGAAATCAATGCCGGTTTTCATGCGCCAGTATGACGTGCCGGATTATTTCGTTGAGTTTTGGCGAATGTGGATGAACGCCTTAAGTGGATTTAAATCCGCAATTGCTTGCGTATTTGACCTATATGGTTCAACGCATCGTTGTGATGAAGGGCATTCTTAAGCCCACTGGATCGATCTATTTGCACTGCGATCCTACCGCAAGTCACTACATCAAGATCATGTTGGACGCTATCTTTGGGCACAACAATTTCAGGAATGAAATCATTTGGAAGCGTACAGGATCACATGGCGGCTCGCGGCGTTGAGAGCCTGAGAATTTACGATACGATCTTTTTTCTACACAAAGACTGACAAGTACACTTGGAATAAGGTGTTTCAGGAATACGACCCTCATTACCTAAAACAGTTCTATCGCTTTCGCGATGATCGCGGACAGTATCGACTTGTCACCTTGACAGGAGCTGGAACTAGGACGGGTGATTCGGGGAAGCCGTGGCGTGGAGTCGACCCAACAACGTCTGGTAGGCACTGGGCCGTGCCGATGAAGGCATTGCGGGCAGCGTATCCTGATTTTCCCGACCAAGAATTTTTGGACCTTAACACACAGGATAAGTTAGACCTTCTCGACAAAGCGGGACTGATCTATTGGCCGACGCGCGGCTCTGTTCCACAACAGAAACGTTATGCAACGGAAAATCCGGGCGTCCCATTGCAAGATATTATTACGGACATCGGGCCACTTTCATCCCACTCCGAAGAACGCTTAGGCTTTCAAACGCAAAAGCCCACCCTCCTTCTCGACAGAGATAATTCAGGCGTCAACAAATCCTGGCGATATGGTCTTTGATCCGTTCTGTGGATGTGGGACTACAATTTATTCGGCCGTGAAAAACAATCGCAGATGGATCGGATGTGACATCGCTATTTTGCCAATACGGCTCGTAAGAGAGCGGTTGACGGAAGTTTACAGACAAGTTGAGGGAAGTGAATTTTGAGGTAGATGGAATCCCCGTTAGCATCGAACAGGCAGAGGAACTATTCAAACGCGATCCTCAACAGTTTCAACATTGGTTTGTGGAGCGCGTCGATGGTTTCCCAATGCAGAAAAAGATTGCTGATCGCGGCATTGATGGTCGCGTATATTTCGAGGCCGACGGCGAGTTGAAAGAGGTTATCCTGTCAGTTAAAGGGGGGCACTTGAGGCCGTCCGACGTTCGCGATCTTCGGGGCGTCATGGAACGCGAAGGCGCACCAATGGCGGCTCTTTTGACTTTGCGAGAGCCAACGCGGGCCATGCGGCAGGAAGCCGCCAGCGCCGGTCTCTATGAATATCGCGGCCTCAGTTACGAGCGCATCCAGATACTAACCGTGCGAGACGTATTCGAAGGAAAACACGGCGTTCACACGCCGACGAAAATCGGATCAAGGATGGCCAGTAGTGGCCAGCAATCTTTGCCGCTGAAATGACAAGGCCCTACCTTGCGGCAGGGCCTTGAATTGGTTTACTCGCGTCTCCAGTCGAGGGGCGGACCCCAGAACATGCCAGGGGCCGACGGGCAATGCCCGGTAGCGCTCGACCCCCTTGCAAGGACCGATCTTATATAGGGAGTACATGTTGAGGGCAAGTAAATTCGGTCACTATTTGGGAGACGCGAGTGGGATTTTAACCCGATCTGGCCCCCGCTACAGGGGCACTACTGGCTTGCAAAACCAGTTGCATAGTCACTCTGCCATCGCGTCGCTGTAGAATGTGCCAGAAATCGAGCCAAGAGTTCAACATTTTCTCGAAATCGCTCACGGACTATAAGTCATTGAAAACACTAGCGTAAAATTTGATTTAGTCCAAAAGCGTACCATCCCGAACATCATGGGGAATGATGTCAGCGCGCTCAAAAAAATCGATATCAAGCCTACTCGGGGAAAATCAGCGCTACTGTTCCATTTGGCCTTTCGACCATCTTTACACCGGCCTTTGAATATCGAATTCGAGCTTTCTTCCTCCGACGCAATGTACTTGCTCTCGGCTTTGCAGTCAGTACAGCGCAAGAATGGTTGGCACGTGCCGCAATTCTTCGGGTCGCGAGGGAAGCCGACTTTGAGGATTGTAAAAGACGAACCATCGTGACAAGCGCCTCCGTTGCGCGTATAAAGGTTACGCGCAGCGCAGCGCTTTAAACGTTTTACACGGCCCAGCGGCGGCAACCGCGCGGGCCGTTTCTATTTCTTGCTCTTCCTTTTCCGTTGCGGCTTGGGTCGCTTCGGAGTCACACTTTCCTTGTGCTGAGGACCGGCAATTCGCGCACCGCGTAACGCGGTTTCAAAGCGGCGCTTTGTCTCTTCTTCGCCAATTGTTCGGTCGATCTACGCATGGACGGCTACCATGAGTAAAAAATCAGAAATGAGAAGCGCCATGCGCAAACTCATTCGTAAGCATCGCAGAAGGCGATCTCATTGCTCACATGCTAGGACAGAGTGGTCCGCAGGTCAAAAACATAGCATACGATCGGTCTACTGCAATCGTTCTCCCAGTCTTTCTAGAACACGCGCTCAGAGATGCAATTATTCGACATTTTAAGCCAGACCCAGATGATCCGACATTCAACTATCTATTTGATCACGAAGACGCGCCATATCGTGAGCTTGCGAGCAGGATAAAACTCGCCAAAGCATTGGGGATAATCTCAGAGAGTGATTACGAAAAGCTAGAAATAATACGAAGCATACGAAACGTATTCGCCCATGCTAGTTCCGCTGTGGACTTTGATGATCCAATAATCGCTGAACATTGCGGTGAATTAAAATTCCCTGGTATGATCGTTGGGGGCCCAAGCCATTTTCCAATCAACCGAACCCAGTTCACGTTTACGGTACTAAATCTTTATCTTGCTCTACGTCACTATAAATAGGCCTAGCCTGTTGCGAGGCTTCCAGCATTGAGAGGAAAATATCCTCTACTATGTCGCGCGGCCGCTCCACGCGGCTGTCGCGTTCCTCATATGCCCGAATGCCTGCCTTCATCATCTCGGGCGTGACTTCAATCTCGGGCGCGCCAGCGTCTATGGGCTTTTCATCGCTCATAACCGATTCGGTTACAGTCGCGCGACTCGCCAAGTCAAGAAATTTCTTTCCTGCCAATGGCTTATGCTCATAAGCGCTTGAATATACTAGCATTTGTGGTTGTGGTGTCAAGCCGATAATTGGGGACGTCGTTGACAATCGTCGCTATTTCAGATACAAACTGCCTCGAATCTCGCTCAATTCAGGGACGTCTACCGGTGACAGCCGTTGGATGGAGCGAGTGCGGTTCCTGCGGGCGGGGCTTGTAACCCCGCTCCCGGGCGGTCCGGGCATCGTCCCCTCCGGCATTACGACCGGGGTGCCAGGTGCTTGGCTTAAGCGCGATCGACGGCGCGGGTAACGCCTTCGTCCTCTTGATCGCGTGAAGCGCGGCCTGGGCTGAGTCAACGCGTTCGGTCGCTGCGACAAGAGCCGCCGCGAAGCGCCGGAAGGCGAGCGGGCCGCGTCAAGGTCCGCTTCCGCGCCCGCGCACGTTCAGGCGGCAACGTCTGGAGGTGTGGCGCGGACAATGGATGGTCGCGCCTTTCGGCGCTTCGCCTCCCTTTTATTAGCAGGAGGCGAGTCGATAGGGGCATTTGTTCTTCGGCTTAGTGGTTGGCACACCTCGGACGCAGCAGCGCCGCGAGAACGATTTTTCTTTTCCGGGTGCACGGGGCTGAAGAATACGACTGGGAACCGGTCGCCGAACCGGCGCTTGATCCAGCGAGAGACAATTCGCGAGAACCCGCCCATGATCCGCAAGCTTACCTCCGGCAAATACCGACTCTATTCGCGCAAGAAGAACCCGAAGACCGGCAAGCGCCGCAATCTCGGTACCTTCGAGACCCGCGCCGCGGCCGAGCGGCACGAGCGCGCGGTGCAGTATTTCAAGCGGCATTAGGCCGTCATTCCGGAAGCCGCGCAGTGGCTATCCGGAATCCATAACCCCGGCGCTCGCGGCTATGGATTCCGGGTTCGCCACTTTGTGGCGCCCCCGGAATGACGGCATGAGAACTCCGGGCGCCGCCTGAACCCGCCCTATTTCATTCACCATTTGGCCGGCCTTATTCACCATTTTGCCGTTCGGCAGTTTTAGGCTCTTGATGTGAACCAAATAGTCGCGGGAGACTTCTTACAAAGGGCGATCGTCACAGCCATCTTAAAAAAGGGCGATTATCGCTACTGCTGCAATCGGGTGTCATCCATGCGTTCCGGTCCTCTCCTCTCCGCCTCGCTCGCCGCCGCAGCGCTGGCGTTGCGCTTGCCTCGCCAGCCCGCGCGGAAATCCTGGTCAACATCGACAAACGACGCAAAGCATGACCGTCGCGGTCGACGGCTCGCCGCGCTTCGTCTGGCCGGTCTCGACCGGGCGGCCGGGCTACGACACGCCGAACGGCACCTTTAAGGTGAACCGCATGGACGCCGACCATCTGTCGCAGGAATGGGACAATGCGCCGATGCCGCACACCATGTTCTTCGACATGCACGGCCACGCCATCCATGGCTTTTCCGACGTCAAGCACCTCGGCATGGCGGTGTCCCACGGCTGCGTGCGGCTGTCGCCGGATCACGCTGCTACGCTGTTCAATCTGGTTTCCACCGAAGGCATGAACGAGACCAAGGTCGTGGTCACCGGCTACACCCCGGCGGACGCGCGCCGGAAGTGGAGCGGCGCGCCGCCCCCGCCGAGCAAGCCGCCGCGCCGATGCAGATCGCGCCGGACTACGATCAGCCGCAACCGGCGACCGTCTACGGGCAGCAACAGCCCCCGCCCGGCTACGGCCAGCAGCCGGCGGCTTATGGCCAGCCAGTTCCGGCCGGTTACCCGCCACCGCCACCCGCGCCGTATGACGCGCAGGCCTACTACCGGCAACCGCCGCAAGGCTATTACCGGCAGGCGCCGCCGTCCTATTACGGAAGCAACCGTATGGGCAGCAGCAATATTATGCGCAGCCCCAGCAGCAATATTATGTGGTGCAGCCCACCGGCCGGTACTGAGACACCGGAAACTAAGGCGATTTCCCGGGATTAACTGGACTCGCCCCCCGTTGGCCCCTACCGTGAAGCTTAACGGAAGGCGGTCGGGGTGGAACGTGCACGGAGTGCCGCAAAAGCGTGCAACGCGCTTTTGATCTACCCCCGCTTCGACGCGGACACCTTTTGGAATTTCAAGCGCACCGCTGAAGTCTTCGGCGCCAAATATCCGGCATCGCCGCTCGGCCTGATAACGCTGGCCGCGCTGCTGCCGCCTTCCTGGTCGCTGCGGCTGGTCAACCGCACCACCGAAGAACTGACCGACGCCGATCTGGAGTGGGCCGATCTGGTGCTCACCGGCGGCATGCTGCCGCAGCAGAGCGACACGCTCGATGTCGTCGACCTCTGCCACGCCCACGGCAAGCCGGTCGCCGTCGGCGGCCCCGGCGTGACTTCGTGTCCGCAATTTTATCAAGCCGCCGATTTTCGCGTCCTCGGCGAAGCCGAAGGCGTCATCGGCCAATTCGTCGAGGCCTGGGAAGCGGGCGCGCGCGAAGGCCAGTTCGAGGCGGAGAAGTTTCAGGTCGACGTGACCAAGTCGCCGATCCCGCGCTTCGATCTCCTGAAATTCGACGACTATCTCCACATCGGCGTGCAGTTCTCGCGCGGCTGCCCGTTCACCTGCGAGTTCTGCGACATCATCGAGCTTTACGGCCGCGTGCCGCGCGCCAAGACCAATGCCCAGATGCTGGCCGAGCTCGACGAACTGTATCGCCTCGGCTACCGCGGCCATGTCGACTTCGTCGACGACAACCTCATCGGCAACAAGAAGGCGGTCAAGGCGTTCCTGCCGGAACTCGCGAACTGGCTCGAGGCGCACGACTATCCATTCGAGTTCACGACCGAGGCCTCGCTCAATCTCGCCGACGATGCCGATTTTCTCCGGCTGATGACACGCGCCAATTTCGTCGGCGTCTTTGTCGGCATCGAGAGCCCCGACACTGCGACGCTGATTGCGATGCGCAAAAAGCAGAACACCCGGCGCAGCATTCCCGAGAGCATCCACAAGCTCTACGCGGCCGGTCTGTTCGTCACCGCGGGCTTCATCGTCGGCTTCGACAGCGAGACCGAGTCGGCGGCGGACGCGATGATCGAGCTGATCGAGGAAGCGGCGATCCCGGTCTGCATGGTCGGGCTGCTCTACGCCTTGCCGAACACCCAGCTCGGACGCCGCCTGGAAAAGGAAGGCCGCCTGTTTCCGCCTCCCGAGCGGAAGGATCTGAAAACCGCCGACCAGTGCACCATGGGTCTCAACTTCACGACGTTGCGGCCGCGGCAGGAGGTGCTCGCCGACTACGCCCAGATCCTGGAGCGCATCTACGATCCGGTCGCCTATGCCGGCCGGCTGCAGCGCCTGGCGACGATGCTCGACAATTCCGGCCGCAAGCAGCAGACCCGCTCCGAGCATTCGCGGCGCCGGCTTGGCAGCCTGGACGCCATGCACCGGATCATGACCAATCTGCCTGAACCGCGCGATGTCTTCCGCCGCACGCTGAGCCAATGCATGGCGAGCAATCCGGGTACAATCCGCTGGATTGTGGCGCTGATGGCGCTTTATCTGCACGTCGGACCCTATTCGCGCGACGTGATCGAGCGGCTGGAGGGCATGATGACCGCGCTCGATCCGGTCGCCGAACGTCGGCCGCAGATCGCACGGGCAAGCGCAAGCTCCGCGATGTGAAGGCGGCGGCCCGCTGTCGTCAGGCCGCGACGCCGTGCATGGCGGCGTTGAGGCTGAGCAGACACGCGCTCTGTGGAGAAGGCCGTCATTTTCAACGTGGATAGCTTGTGGAGAACGTAAAGGTCGTCTGTGCATATATTGCATGCAACGAGGCGCCGGCCGGCTGTTGCGCCCGACCTGTGAATTGCGCGGATGAATGCGACAAGCGCTTCTGACACAACGGTTTCCGGCACGTTGCCGAGCCCGCCCGCAACTGTAGTTGCGCGGCTCGAAACCGATGAACAAAGCGCGCACCGGATCGCCGACGTCATCGCCGAGCGCTTTGCCGCGGCAGATGTGGCGGTAAGCCTGTCCGATGCGGGCGGCGGGCGCTGGCAGGTCGCCATCCATTTTCGCGCGGCGCCCGACGAAGAAGCGGTACGCGCAGCAGTCGCAGCAGCTGCGGGGCGCAGCGCGGCGGCGACGCTGCGTTTCACGCGCGTCGTGGCGATCGACTGGGTCCGCGACAGTCTCGCCGGGCTGGCGCCGGTCGCGGCCGGGCGCTTCATCATTCACGGCGCGCACGACCGCGCCCGCATTCCGGTCAACCGCATCGGCATCGAGATCGAGGCGGCGCTCGCCTTCGGCACCGGCCATCACGGCACTACCCGCGGCTGCCTCCTCGCGCTCGACCGATTGTGCAAGTCGAACAAGCGACGACACGAACTAGCGCATCCTCGATCTCGGCACCGGCAGCGGCGTGCTGGCCATCGCCGCCGCGCGCGCGTTAGGCCAGCGCGTGCTGGCAACCGACATCGATGTCGAGCGCGGTTCGCGTCGCCCGCGCTAATGCCCGGTTTAATCGGGTCGGCACGCTGGTCGAGGTGGTGAAAGCGAACGGCGTCACCAGCCAGACGATGAGCGCCCGCGCGCCGTTCGATCTCGTCTTCGCCAACATTCTGCTCGGGCCGCTGCAGCGGCTGGCCTCGCCGCTGCGGCGGCTGATCGCCCCCGGCGGCCGCATCGTGCTGTCGGGCATTTTGCCATCGCAGGCCAACGCCGCGATCGCGGCCTACCGACCGCTGGCGCTGGAACGGCGCTTCGACCTCGACGGCTGGACCACGCTCGTTCTCATCCGGCGCGCCAGATAACGCCCCGTCATTGCCGTCTTCGGTTCCAGCAGATGGCGATCGATCAAACGAACCGGGTCGGCATCGTTTTTGTTTGAGCATTAAGGTTTCCGCAGACCGGTTTCCACTTTTCGCAATCATGCCCTAGATTGCCGCGCATGTTCGAGGCTCACTTCCAGTCATTCGACGATCGCAGCGACCGCGGCGACAGCGCGCCGCGCCTGGCGGCACTGCGCGCGGAGCTGAAGCTCCGCGGGCTCGACGGCTTCATCGTGCCGCGCGCCGACCGCTATCAGAACGAATACGTGCCGCCCTGCGCCGAGCGGCTGGCCTGGCTCACCGGCTTCACCGGCTCGGCCGGCATCGCGATCGTGCTCGCCGACCGCGCCGTGTTGTTCGTCGACGGCCGCTATCAGGTGCAGGTGCGCGAGGAAGTGGACAGCGCGCTCTTTTCCATCGCGCATCTGGTCGAGGAGCCGCCGCCGGCCTGGATCGAAGCCAATGTGCCGGCCGGCACCAAGCTCGGCTATTCGCCCTGGCTGCACACCGTCGACGGCGCCGAACGGCTCGCCAAAGCCTGCGCCGCCGCGCGCGCCAACCTCGTGGCGGTCGAAGACAATCCGATCGATGCGATCTGGACCGACCGGCCGCAGCCGCCGCTCGGCGCGGTCGTGCCGCACGATCTGCGCTATGCCGGCGAAGACACGGCGAGCAAGCTCACGCGCGCTGCGCGCCGAGATGCAGAAACTCGCCGCCGATACGCTGATGGTCTCCGATCCGCACGCGGTCTCGTGGCTGTTCAACATCCGCGGCAGCGATGTTCCGCACACGCCGGTGGTGCTGGCCTTCGCCACCGTGCCGAAGGAGGGACGGCCGACGCTGTTCGTCGATTTGCGCAAGCTCGGCAACGAGGTCCGTTCCTGGACTCGAGGAGATCGCCGACGTGCGCCCGAACGCCGCCTTCGAGCGCGATCTCGCCGCGCTCGGCCAAGCGCATCGCGCCGTACGGCTCGATCCGGCGGCGTGCCCGGAGGCGATCGCGCGGCTCATTGCCGAGAACGGCGGCGAGGTCGTGCGCGGCGCCGACCCGATCGCGCCGATGAAGGCGGTGAAGAACGCGGCCGAGATCGCCGGCGCCCGCGCCGCGCAACAGCGCGACGGCGCGGCGGTGACGCGCTTTCTCGCCTGGTTCGACCGCCAGGCGCCGCGCGGCGAATTGACCGAGATCGACGCCGTCGAGGCGCTGGAAAGCTTTCGCCGCGAAACCGGACTGCTCAAGGACGTTTCGTTCCCGACCATTGCCGGCGCCGGGCCGAACGCCGCCATCGTGCATTACCGCGTGACCCGCAAGAGCAATCGCCGCATCGCGCCGGACGAGCTCTTTCTCCTCGATTCCGGCGGCCAATACGAGGACGGCACCACCGACATCACCCGCACCATCGCGGTGGGCACGCCGACCGCCGACATGCGGCGCAACTTCACCCGCGTGCTCAAAGGCCATATCGCCATCGCGCGCGCGGTGTTTCCCGACGGCACCACCGGCGCGCAGCTCGATTCGTTCGCGCGGCAATTTCTCTGGCAGGCCGGGCTCGATTTCGACCACGGCACCGGCCACGGCGTCGGCAGCTATCTCTCGGTGCATGAGGGGCCGGCGCGCATTTCCAAGCTCGGCGGCGCGGCGCTCAAGCGCGGCATGATCCTTTCCAACGAGCCCGGCTATTACCGCACCGGCGCCTACGGCATCCGCATCGAGAATCTTGATTCTGGTGACGGAAGCCGCACCAGTCGCGGATGCTGAAAAGCCGCTCAACGCCTTCGAGACGCTGACGCTGGCGCCGATCGACACCCGCCTGATCGAGCCGGCGATGCTGACCGCGGACGAGAGGGAGTGGCTCGATGCCTATCATGCGCGCGTGCGGGAAACGATCAGTCCGTTGGTCGATGTAGCGACACGCGCCTGGCTGATGGCAGCGACGGTGCCGCTAGCCCGCGCTTAATCCAAACAGGTTCCTATAGGGAACTTTTGCTCGCTAGCCACGTTTTTCGCTGGGTTGGATAGGAGCGAGGAACCGTCATGCTTGGGACTATTCTGATCGTCATTCTGATTTTGCTGCTGATCGGCGCGCTGCCGACATGGCCGTACAGCACCGGTTGGGGCTACTACCCCGGCGGCGGACTCGGCCTCATCCTGGTCATCGTCATCGTCTTGGTCTTGGTAGGAAGAATATGACCGGCCGTCCCGTGCGGCGGGACATAAGCTGGTGCATATATGTCGACAAGCGGCCATGGCCGGGCCATGTCCCGGCCATGGGACTATCTGAATCAGCCGATCAGGCTGAGCCATTCATCTTCAGTGAGGACTTTGACGCCGAGCTTTTTCGCGTCGGTAAGTTTTGAGCCGGCCTTCGGGCCGGCAATGACATAATCCGTCTTTGCCGACACCGAGCCCGACACTTTCGCGCCGAGGCGTTCGGCCGACGCCTTGGCTTCGTCGCGGGTCATCTTTTCCAGCGTACCGGTGAACACCACGGTCTTGCCGGCGATTGCCGAATCGGCGCGCGGCTTTTCCGCGTCGCGAATGCGTATCTGCGCGGCGAGGCGTTCGATGCGGCGGCGATTGTGCGCCTCGGCGAAGTACTCACGCAGGCTCTCGATCACCGTATCGCCGATCTGATCGAGCGCATCCATTTCCTCCTCGGCCTCCGCATCGTCCGCGGCGAGTTTGCGGCACGCCTCATGGAAAGCGACCCAGCTGCCGTAGCCGCGCGCCAGCGCCTGCGCGGTCGTCTCTCCGACATGGCGGATGCCGAGCGCGTAGATGAACCGCTCCAGCGATATCTCGCGCCGCGCCGCAATGGCATTAAATAGATTCCGCACCGAGGTTTCGCCGAAGCCTTCGACTTCTTCCAGGTGAATCTTTGTGTTGCGCTCCTCCAGCGTGAAGATATCGGCCGGCTCATTGAGCCAGCCCTGCTGGTGGAAAAACTCGATCTGCTTCTCGCCCAATCCATCGATGTCGAAAGCGCGGCGCGACACGAAATGTTTGAGGTGCTCGACGACGTAATACGGGCAGGCGAACTCGCCGCTGCAACGGGCGACGGCGCCCTCTTCCCCCGTCGCCGTCGTGTCGCGCACCACGTCGGTGTGGAGCGGACACGGGCATTTTTTCGGAAACGCGTAGGGCTTGGCACCGCGCGGTCGCTTCTCCAGCTCGACGCCGAGCACCTGGGGAATGACGTCGCCGGCACGCTGGATCTGCACCGTATCGCCGATGCGCACATCGAGCCGCGTGATTTCGTCGGGATTGTGCAGCGTCGCGTTCTGCACCACGACGCCGCCGACCGTTACCGCCTCGAGCTTGGCGACCGGCGTGAGCGCGCCGGTGCGGCCGACCTGAATCTCGATATCCCTGACAATAGTCGCGGCCTTCTCGGCCGGGAATTTGTGCGCGATCGCCCAGCGTGGCGTGCGCGACACGAAACCGAGCCGCTCCTGCCAGTCGATGCGGTCGACCTTGTAGACGACGCCATCGATGTCGTAGTCGAGGGTGGCGCGCTGCGCTTCGATCCCGTGGTGAAACTGCAGCAGCGCGTCGACCGAGCGGCACATCTTGGTCAACGGATTGGTCTTGAAGCCGCAGTGCTCGAACCATTTGATCATGCCCCACTGCGTGTCGGCCGGCATTTCGCTCATCTCGCCCCAGGCATAGGCGAAGAAGCCGAGCGGCCGCGAGGCGGTGATCGAGGGGTCTTTCTGCCGCAACGAGCCGGCCGCCGAGTTGCGCGGATTGGCGAAGATCTGTCCGCCGGTTCGCGCCTGGCGCTCATTGAGCGCGAGGAAGGCGTGCTTGGTCATGTAGACTTCGCCGCGCACTTCACACGCCGCCGGCAGGGCGCGGCCCTTCAGCCGGTGCGGAATATCCGCCAGGGTCTTGACGTTGGCGGTGACGTCCTCGCCCTCGGCTCCATCGCCGCGCGTCGCGCCGGTGACCAGTTCGCCATTCTCGTAGCGCAGCGACATCGACAAGCCGTCGATCTTCGGCTCGGCGGAGAAGACAATCTCTTCGTCGTCGGGAAGACGCAAGAAACGGCGGATGCGGCCGACAAAATCGACGACGTCCTCTTCGGTGAAGGCGTTGTCGAGGGAGAGCATCGGCACCGCATGCCGGACTTTGGCGAAGCGCGCCGACGGCGCCGCGCCGACGCGCTGCGTCAGGCTCTCGCGGGTGGCGAGTTGTGGAAAGCGCGCCTCGATCGCCGCATAGCGCCGGCGCAGCTCGTCATATTCGGCGTCTGTGACGGTCGGCGCGTCCTCCTGGTAATAGCGCCGGTCGTGCTCCGCGATCTCGGCCGCGAGCCGCGCGTGCTCGGCCTTCGCCTGCTTTTCCGTCAGCTCCTCGACGGACGCTTCGTTCTTTTGGCGACGCGACATGACAGGCAGTTAACTCGCCGCGCGGATCAAGCGTTCAGCCGCTGCGCGGGCTTCGGCGGTGATCTCGGCGCCGGCGAGCATGCGGGCGATCTCCTCGCGGCGGTGCTCGGCAGCGAGCTCGACGACGCGGGTGGCGACGCGCTTGCCCTTGGCGAGCGCATCCTTGGTGATGAGGTAATGCCGATCCGCGCGAGCCGCCACTTGCGGCGCGTGGGTCACGGCGATGACCTGCGCGTCGGCACCAAGCCGCGCCAGGCGGACCCCGATCGCGTCGGCAATAGCGCCGCCGACGCCGGTGTCGATCTCGTCGAAAATCAAAGTCGGCGCCGAGCCGCGATCGGCGAGCACCACTTTGAGTGCGAGCAGGAAGCGTGCGAGTTCGCCGCCGGAGGCGACTTTCATCAGCGGGCCCGGGCGCGTGCCGGGATTGGTCCGCACCCAGAACTCGATGCGATCAAGACCGTCGGGGCCCTCGCCTTCGGCCTCAATGTGCGTTGAGAATTGCGCGCGTTCGAGCTTCAGCGGCTTTAACTCGGCGTTGACCGCCTTGTCGAGCGCCGCAGCCGCGCGCGCCCGCGCCGCCGAGAGCGCCTGCGCCGCGTCCCGGTAGCGCATCACGCTCGCCTGCGCGTCGGCTTCCAGCGCGGCGAGCCGCTCGGCGCCGGCGTCAATGAACGCCAGATCGCCCTCGTAACGGCGGGTCAGCGCGGCAAGCTCATCGACCGGCACATTGTATTTGCGACCCGCGGCGCGCAACGCGAACAGGCGCTCCTCGATGCGATCGAGCTCGCGCGGATCGTATTGCGCCACGCGCAGGGCCGCTTCGAGATGGGTGCGCGCTTCGTCTAACGCGTTCAACGCCGCGTCGATCGCCTTGACCACCGGCTCGATCAATCCCGGCGCCTGCGCCGCACGGCGCTCGAGCCGCCGCACCGCCGTCGCCAGCGGCGGCACCGGCGACAGCGGTCCGCTGACGCTCTCATGGGTCGCGTGCAAATCCTCGGCGACCTTCTCGGCCTGCATCATCGCGGCGCGCCGATCGGCCAAGGCGGTTTCCTCGCCGGTTTCCGGCGCGAGGCGAAGAAGTTCGTCGACCGCGTGGCGAAGCCACTCGGCCTCGCGGCGGGCGCGCTCGACATCGGCGCGATGCGCCGCGACCTCTGCTTCGCGGGCGCGCCGCTCATCCCACAAGCGCCGGACTTCGGCGGCGTCATCCTCAATGCCGCCGAACGCGTCAAGGAGCGCGCGGTGCGTAGCCGCTTCGACAAAAGCGCGCTCGTCGTGCTGGCCGTGGATTTCCACCAATGCCGCGCCGAGTGTGCGCAGCACCTGCACGCTCACCGGCTGATCGTTGACGAAAGCGCGGGTGCGGCCGTCGGCGAACTGCACTCGGCGGACGATCAATTGATCGTCGGCGCCCAAGTCGTTTTCGGCAAGCAGCCGGCGCGCCGGATGATCTTTGACGACATCGAAGGCCGCGATCACCTGGCCCTGCTCCGCCCCCTCGCGCACCAGCGCCGCCTCGCCGCGCGCCCCAAGCGCCAGCGCGAAGGCGTCGAGCAGGATCGATTTACCGGCGCCGGTCTCGCCGGTCAGTGCGGCGAGGCCGGAGCCGAAATCGATGTCCAGCCGATCGATCAGAATAATGTCGCGGATGGAAAGTCGGGCGAGCATGGCAATGATGATTCGGCTGCCGGATGGTGTTTTGCGCGTCATTCCTCGCCGTGAAACGGCGAGTCCGGGATCCACAACCGCAACCCGGGCAGAACTTGCACCGATCGCAACTATGGATTCCGGGCTCTTGGCTTCGCTCGGTCCCGGAATGACGAATCCGAAGTACGCGGGATACTAGCGTTTCCCTGGCTGTTCGTCAGGCGCTCAGCTGAGCCCCTTGAAGGCGCGGCTCATCCAGGAATCCTTGTTCTCATTGGGCTCGCCGCCGGCGGCTTTCACCAGCTTGTAAGCGTCTTTGTACCAGGGACTGTCCGGAAAATTGTGACCGAGCAGGGCGGCCGCGGTTTGCGCCTCGTCCAAAATGCCGAGCGACACATAGGCTTCGGTCAGGCGCTCCAGCGCTTCCTCGACCTCGCGTGTGGTCTGATACTGCGTCACGACGACCTTGAAGCGGTTGATCGCGCCGGTGAAGTCGCGCTTCTTCATGTAGAAGCGGCCGACCTCCATTTCCTTGCCGGCGAGCTGATCGCGCGCCAGATTGATCTTTTTCTTGGCGCCGACGGCGTATTCGGTATCGGGATATTTGCGCACCACCTCTTCGAGCGCGTTAATGGCTTTGTCCGCCCGCGCTTGATCGTGATTGACGTCCAGAATCTGGTCGTAATAGGAGGCGCCGATCAGATATTGGGCATAGGCCGCGTCCGAGCTGCCCGGATGCAGTGTAACGTAGCGCTTGGCGGCGTTGATGCACTCGTCATATTTCTGCGCCTGGTAATAAGCAAAAGCCGACAACAACAGCGCTTTGCGCGCCCAGTCGGAATACGGGTTCTGACGATCCACTTCATCGAACTTTTTCGCCGCGTCTTCGTATTGTTGCTTGTTGTTAAGGAGGAAAAGCCCTTCGTTATACAGCTTGTCGGCAGGCTCCTCGGGGACGTAGTCCTCCTCCTTCTTGAATATGCTGCAGCCCATGGTCGGCGCGGCGAAAAATGCCAGCACCAGAACGCCAGCCAACGCACGCACCCAACCGGACCTCCGCGATCCTCGTACCCGCGACATCATGAGCGTAATGAGAATCCCGTCCCGCCGTCCGATCATCCAGTCCCAGCCGCGCTTCCTGCGCGGCGCCCGGGATGTTTAGCGGCCCCAATATTGATTATGCCGACAATCGGCCGGGATTAAGGCAAAAAAACCAAGCAAATCAAGAGATTTCCGGCCCGTAAGCCGGCGCCGCGAGGCCAACGGCAAGGTCAGCATGACCGCGGGCGCGTCGCACCGGCTCTTCCATCTCGGCGTAAGCCCACGCGCTCGCATCGGCCATCAACGCCGTAACCACGGCATGATTGAGCTTGTGCCCGCCGCGCACAGACCGGTAGGCGCCGATCAATGGTGCGCCGGCGAGCGCCAGATCGCCAATGGCGTCTACCGCCTTGTGGCGAACGAATTCGTCGGGGAAACGCATTCCTTCCGTGTTCAGGATGCGGTTCTCGGCGACCACGACAGTGTTCTCGAACGATGCGCCGAGCGCGTATCCGGCGCTCCACAACTTCACCACGTCGCGCATGAAGCCGAAAGTCCGCGCCCGCGCAAGCTCGTGGCGGAAGAGATAAGGCTCGACATCGATCGCGAATGCCTGACGGCCGATCAGCGGATGATCGAATTCGATTTCGGTTTCGACGCGCAGGCCGCGCGCATAAGGCCGCAATTCGCCGTAGCAGCCATTGGCGTTGACCCGCACCGGCTTCAGCACTTTGATGCAGCGCCGCGGCGCCGGGATTGTTGCAATGCCCGCCTGGTCGATCGCTGCGACGAACGGCGCAGCGCTGCCGTCCATAATCGGGACTTCAGGGCCGTCGACCTCGACCACGACATTGTCGATCCCGAGCCCGTACAACGCGGCAAGCACATGTTCAGTCGTGGATACCGCCGGGCCGCTCTGGTCGCCGAGCACTGTCGCGAATTCGGTCGCAGTCACAGAACGGAAGTTCGCGGTGAGTTCGCGGTCTCTCTGACCGTCAATCCCGCTACGCCAGAACACGACACCGGTGTCCGCTTCGGCTGGATGAAGTGTTACAGTGACTGACGAACCGGAATGGATGCCGATGCCGGCGACGCTGATTGCCTCGCGCAGGGTCGTCTGCCTGCCAGCTTGCATGCCCCTCGTCATGCCTTCGTCCTAAACCTCATGACCGGACCGCGTAAGCAGTCTGGCAACCCCAAGCTGAGGAAAGCGAAGGCTCGTACGCCGAAGACCGGTGTCCGCAAGAACTGCGGACCTGTGCCCCGCATACTACCCCCGCCAAACCCAACACCACGTGCCGATAACCATACCGGCGACACGGTTTCGCGCCAATTCACTGTTTCTTACCGACTGTTACCATGTTCTGGCCCCACTCTTGCCGGCAAGGCGCCAAATCGTCCAGTCGCCAGATCGCCCGAATTTGCATGGGGCTAAAAATCGGCATGAGCGACAATCCGCGACCAGCGGATTATGCATGATATCAATGACTTAGGCGACAGTCACCGGCGCCGAAAACGACCATCGCGCCAGGGCGGACCGCCTTACTGTCGTCTTTGGGGTCGGCAAATGACGGCTAGTTCGCTTGCCGGCGCAAGAAAGCCGGAATGTCCAGCTGATCCTCCTCAGCGCGGTTATGCACAGGCGCCTGCCGTCCATGCTGGTCGAGCCCCAACGGAGCTGCCCGCTTGGCGTATTCGGAGACCGGTTCCGGCCGCGACTCGGCACGCGGCATCGGGCGTCCCGGAAGCCGCTCGGCCGGCGGTGGCGGAAGTGGCGGCGCGCTGCGCGCGCTCGGGGGCGGCAGTTCCTCCTCCTCTTGCTCGCGGCGACCGAGACCTACGGCCGCCAGCCGCTGCAACAGCGACATGCGCCGCTTTTCCGGGTGCTCCTCCGGCATCACCTCACCGCGTCGGGCGCGAAGCTCGTTCTGGGCCGGGACCGGCAGCTCGTCGATCCGCGGCATACGGAGCGCGCGCGGCGGCAGGCGCTCCGGCTGCGGCGGAATAAACGCCTCCGATTCCTGCGGCTCCGGCGTGCTGGCAGCCGGATCAATGAACAATGACGGCTTGGGAGCGAGCGGACGAATAGTCACCTCTTGGCTCCCACTGTGCGGGAGAATGGCCGCAGCGACCGCCGCTTTGGCTGCTTCCATCGAAGCGGGCGCCGCCGCCGGTGCGATCGCAACAGTCCGCGCCGGCTCGCTCCGTTCGATGCGTTCCGCCAGCCGCTCGTTGTCGGCGCGCAGCCGCTGCGCGACCTCGGCGATCCGCGCCTCCGCCGCTGCCACTGACGGCCGCTGCGCCAAGGCGTGGTCTATTCCGGTGGCGACGACTGAAACGCGGATGATGCCGTCGAGACCCTCGTCAAAAGTCGCGCCGACGATGATGTTCGCATCCTGATCGACCTCTTCGCGGATGCGCGTCGCCGCCTCGTCGACCTCGTAGAGCGTAAGGTCGCGCCCACCGGTAATGGAGATGAGAAGCCCTTTCGCTCCCTTCATCGAGGCATCGTCAATCAGCGGATTGGAGATCGCCGCCTCCGCAGCCGTCAGCGCCCGTTTGTCGCCCTCGGCTTCGCCGGTCCCCATCATCGCTTTGCCCATTTCGCGCATGACCGCGCGGACGTCGGCGAAGTCGAGATTGATCAGACCCTCTTTGACCATGAGATCGGTGATGCAGGCGACCCCGGAATACAGCACCTGGTCGGCCATGGCGAACGCATCGGCAAACGTCGTCTTTTCGTTCGCCACCCGGAACAGATTCTGGTTGGGGATGATGAGCAGCGTGTCGACGCATTTTTGCAGTTCGATGATGCCGCCTTCAGCGATGCGCATGCGCCGCTGGCCTTCGAAATGGAACGGCTTGGTGACGACGCCAACGGTGAGAATGCCGACTTCCTGTGCGGCTCTGGCGATCACCGGTGCGGCCCCGGTGCCGGTGCCGCCGCCCATGCCGGCCGTGACGAACACCATGTGCGCGCCGGAGAGGTGGTCGCGTATCTCGTCGATCACTTCTTCGGCGGCAGCGCGGCCGATATCGGGCTGCGAGCCGGCGCCGAGGCCCTCCGTCGCCTGCACACCCATTTGAATGATGCGCTCGGCCTTTGACATGGTGAGCGCTTGGGCGTCGGTGTTGGCCACGACGAAATCGACGCCCTGGAGGCCGGCACTGATCATATTGTTCACGGCATTGCCGCCGGCGCCGCCGACACCGAACACGGTGATGCGCGGCTTGAGCTCACGGATGTCAGGGATTTTCAGATTGATGGTCATGATTGCCTCTTCTTTCATGCGCGGGCGTCGAGAACGCCCGGCCCCGGCCGGTCCGCCACCGGCCGTGGTGATGTCGCTTGCAACATCTTGGCTGCGAATCCGGGGGCCATCAGAAACTCTCGCGCAGCCATTGTCCGACGCGGGCGAAGTAGCCGCCCGTGCCACTCATCAGGTACCGCCTGTTTCTTGTTTCGAAATACTCGAGATGCGCCGCTTGCGGATAAACGAGAAGACCCGTCGCCGCGGCGAAAGCCGCACCCTTGGCCGCGTCCGGCATTCCGGCGATTCCCAGCGGTCGCCCGATTCGCACCGGCCGGCCGAGGATGCGGGCGGCGAGCTCAGGCAAACCCGCCATCTGACTAGCGCCGCCGGTAAGGATCACGCGTCCGCGCGGCTCGGCTGCGAACGAGCAGGCCGCGAGCCGGTCGCGCACCATTTCCAGAATTTCCTCAACGCGCGGCTTGATGATGTGTACGAGCGCCGACCGCGGTACGAATTGCGCTTGCTCACGCTCATCTTCACCGATGGGCGCAACCGTGATCATGTCGCTTTCGTCCGATCCACCGGCGAGCACACTGCCATAAAACGTTTTGATTCGCTCGGCGTCGGCGACGCTGGCGTTAAGTCCGCGCGCGATGTCAAGCGTGACGTGTTGCCCGCCCAGGGCGAAACCTTGCGAATGAACGAAGCGGCCGCCGAGGAAGACCGCCATGGTCGTCGTGCCGGCGCCCATGTCGATGACCGCAGCGCCGAGATCGGCCTCGTCGTCGGCGAGGACGGAGAGGCCGGCGACATAGGGGCTTGCCACCATGGCTTCGACGGTGAGATGGCAGCGCTCGACAGCCAGCATCAAATTGCGCGCCGCCGCGACGTCAGTTGTCGCAACGTGCATATCGACGCCGAACCGGCTGCCGAGCATGCCGCGCGGATCGCGAATGCCGTTGCCGCCATCGATCGCATAGCCGATCGGCAGCGAATGCAGCACGGCGCGGCCCTCGCGCATCGAATGCTGATTGCCGGCAGCCAAAACACGCGCGATATCGCCCTCCGACACGGCTGCGCCGGCGATGTCGATCTCGGCGGCGAACAACTCGCTGGCCAGCCGGCCGGCCGATACCGAAAGCACGATTGATTCAATCTCGACCGATGCCATGCGCTCGGCGCCATCGACGGCCTGGCGGATCGCTTCTTCGGCCTGAGCCAGATTGATCACGCCCCCGGCCTTGGTGCCGCGCGCGCCGGCATGCCCGAAGCCAACGACCTCGATGGCGTGGCTTCTTCTAGTCAAAACCTGCTGCGGGGGATGCGGCCGCAACCGTGCAATCAGGCAGGCGACCTTGCTCGAACCGATGTCGAGCGCGGCAATAAGAGCACTGCGCCGGGGTGAAATCGGCTTCATCTTCGGGGTAAGGCCGTAATGCAGCGCGCTCATGCGTCGCCGCCCTTTTTCTTCTTCTTGTCCTTGAGCGCGTCCTCGCGAGCCTGTGCCGCGGCATCGGAGAGGCGCACGCTCACGCGGTCGGAAAGCCGCAGATCGACCGCGACAATGTCGCGCGACAGAAGCTTCTTCTGACGATCGAGCGTAATCAGGCGATCGAGTGCCTGCTCGACATTGCCTTCCGGCAAACGCACGTCGACGCCGTTGTTGAGCAGCAGGTTCCAGCGCCGCTCCGCCACCAGAACCGAGGCGCGCAGCATGGATCGGATGTCGGGGTAGTGATCGACAATGGCGAGGAAATCCTTGGCCTGTCGCTCGGCGCCGCGTCCAACCACGAGTGGCAAGCCGCGATAGCGGTCCTCGACGAATGGTTCGAGCACAGTGCCGTCGGCGGCGATGACGCTGACGCGCCCGTCCTTCTGCCACAGCGCAAAGGCCTGCCGCTCGGTGATGGTGATTTGCAACCGATCGGGATAGAGCTTGAGCACGGCGGCGGCGGCGATCC
Source organism: uncultured Alphaproteobacteria bacterium (assembly GCA_963832605.1). Lineage (GTDB taxonomy): Bacteria > Pseudomonadota > Alphaproteobacteria > Rhizobiales > Xanthobacteraceae > BOG-931. The sequence continues at coordinate 293,986 of CAWHUO010000022.1, forward strand.
AGGGATTCGCAAGGAGCCGGGTCCGTGCCGCGTCGGCGTCAAGGAACAAGAGCGAAGCGCGTCCGGTCACGCCGGCGGTTGTCAAGATCTCTTCGCGGCTGACTTCCTTCGGTCCGGCGAGCGAAATGGCGGCAATGCGAAAGCCGATCGCGTTGGCGGCGCCATCGCGGGCATCCTTTGCCCAATCGACGACGGCCGCGACGTGGCCACCAGCAAAGGCGCCATATCCAAGCGTTACGGCAATCAATAGAAGCGCGCCGGCGATGCCGAGGCCCGGCGGCGGCAGCCGCGCGATCCGCACGCTCCAACGTCCGCGCCGACGCTGATCGGCCGGCCACCAGGCAAAGCGATCCGTGCGAGCGCGAGAATGACTTCCGGCACGCGGAGCCTGCGCCAGGTCAACAGCCGGACCGGCGTCTTCCACCGCTTTTGGCCCCGACCGCCTCAGCGGTTGGTCGAGGCGTCCTCCACCATCCATCGCACCAGCTCATCGAAGGTGATGCCCGCATAGGCAGCCAGCTCGGGCACCAGCGAAGTCTCGGTCATGCCCGGCTGCGTATTGATCTCAAGACAGACCAGCTTTCCCGTCCCCCGATCGTCGTAGCGAAAGTCCGCGCGGCTCACGCCGCGGCAGCCAAGCGCGCTATGGGCAGCCAGAGTGAGTTTGCGGACCTCCTGGTAAACATTTGGTAAAATTTGAGCGGGTAGCAGGTGCCGGGAGCCGCCCGCGGCATATTTCGCCTCGTAATCGTAAAACTGCGTCGCCGGCACGATCTCGATGACGTCGAGCGGCCGGTCGCCGAGGACGGCGCAAGTGAGCTCCTTGCCCGGGATGTAGCGCTCGATCATGACCATCTCGCCGAAAGCCCAATCCTCGCGATAAAGCTCCTGTGGCGGGTGGGGATGGTCTTCGGTGACGATAAAAACCCCGACGCTCGACCCTTCCGCGATGGGCTTGACCACGTAGGGCGGCGGCATGAGGTGCCTTTGCGCCGCTTCGAACCGCGACGCCACCATATCCTCGGCGACTGGAACGTCGGCGGCGCGGAACAGCGCCTTGGCGTACACCTTATGCATGGCGAGCGCGGAGGCGAGCACGCCGGAATGGCTGTAGGGAATGCCGAGAATTTCCAGCACGCCTTGCAGCGTGCCGTCCTCGCCCGGCCGGCCGTGCAGCACATTGAGAGCGACGTCGGGCTTGATCGCGGCTAGCGCCGCGGCGACGTCACGGCCGGCATCGATCGGGGTGACGCGGTATCCGAGACGGCTGAGCGCGTCGGCGCACGCCTTGCCCGAGCGCAACGAGACGTCGCGCTCGGCCGACCATCCCCCCATCAGAACGGCGACGTGCTTGGCCATCGTTCAGCCAAATCCCCCAACCGACCCCTCTGCCGGCTTTCGCTGATTCGCTGGCTCAGCAATAGAATCGACAACGGGCGAAAGGTCGAGAGTCTCAGTGGCCTGTGGCGACAGGAACCGGAGCGCCGTCGTAGAGCCACGACAAGCAATTGAACAGGTGCGCCTCGTCCCAATCGGCGACGGTAGCGTTGCGCACGTCCCGGGCAATGCCTTCATCGAGATGGTAGAAATCCCAAAGCGCGCGGGATTCGAGCTGCACCCGCGCCGTACGAAGCAAGCGCGCGGCCTCGAAGCGGCGGAATGCGACGGCAAAATCGCCGTCCGTGGCATAGATCAATTCGCCGAGGCACAAACCGTCTTCGATCGCCATGCCGGCACCTTGCGCCAGCGATTGCAGCGGCGCGTGGGCGGCATCGCCAAGCAGGACGACGCGGCCCTCGTGCCAATGCCGCACCGGGTCGCGGTCGCCAATTGACCGGCGCCAGCGCAAGTCCAACATGCCGATCAGCGCGCGTATCGACGGATGCGCGTTGCGAAAAGTCTGGTCGAGTTCGGCGCGGTAGGACGCCACATCGCCTTTCTCTGCGTGCGTCGACGTCCGAAACACGGCGACAATGTTGAATTGGGAACCGTGCTGCAGCGGATAATGCACGACATGGCAGCCCGGTCCGCCCCACAACGCCACGCAATCGCGCGGAACATCGGCCTTAAGCTCCGCCATCGGCACGATCGTCCGCAGCGCCGCATAGCCGACGAGACGTGGCGCGCCGTCGCCGATGAGTTTTTGCCGAAATATCGAGCGCACGCCGTCGGCGGCCACCAGTGCGGCGCCGGCGAACGTGCGGCCATCCGCAGTCGTCACCGCAACGCCGTCGCCGCGATCCTCAAAACCGGTCACCATCGCGTCGGACACCAACTCGACCGTATCGCTGTGCCTGCAGGCATCAAGCAAGACATTATGCAGATCGATGCGGTGGATGATGATGTAGGGATATTTAAAGCGCGCGCGGAACGACGGCCCCGTCGGGATCCGGATCAGCTCTTTGCCAGTCAGCACGTCCATCATCAGGAGCGCGGTCGGCAAATCCGCGGCCGCCAAAACCTGTTCGGTCAGGCCGATGCGCTCGAAGACATGAAAGACATTGGGGCCGAACTGGATGCCGTAACCGATGGCGCCGAATTCCGGCGCGCCTTCGAGCACGCGCGCCGGCCGGCCATGGCGCGCCAGAGCGAGCGCCGTCGTAAGCCCGCCAAGCCCGCCACCGACAATGAGAATGGGATCGGCGCTTGCCATGGCGTAAAGTTAACACGTTTTTGCAGCGCTACTCCGCTATGCCGATCCGCTTGATCTCCCATTCGAGAGCGATGCCGGAGTTTTCCTTTACACGTCGCCGCACGGTTTCGCCCAGCGTCTCGATGTCGGCGGCCTTAGCCTTGCCGAGATTGAGCAAAAAGTTGCAGTGCATCTCCGATACTTGCGCGTCGCCGACGCGCAAGCCGCGGCAGCCGGCGGCCTCGATGAGCTGCCAGGCTTTTTGGCCGGGCGGATTTTTGAAGGTCGAGCCGCCAGTGCGGCTCTTGATTGGCTGCGTCGCCTCGCGGCTCTCGGTGATTTTTTCCATCTCCGCGGCGATGACGGCCGGGTCGCCGCGCTCGCCGCGAAACGTCGCTTGCGTGAAGATATAATCGTCGGGCGCCCGACAATGCCGGTAGGTAAATCCCATATCGGCGTTGCTCAGAACATGGACGCGGCCGGCGCGATCGACCGCGCGCACCTCAATCAGCGCATCTTTGGTCTCACGGCCATAGGCGCCGCCGTTCATGCGCAGCGCACCGCCGATGCTGCCGGGAATGCCGCGCAGGAACGACAATCCGGCGAGACCTGCCTCCTGCGCCGCACGCGCAACCTTGACGTCGGGCACCGCAGCGCCGGCGTGCACGTCGAGACCTTTAATCGCAATCTCGCTGAAGCCGCGGCCGAGTCTCACCACCACGCCGGGCACGCCGCCGTCGCGCACAATCAGATTGGAGCCGAGCCCGATGACGATCACGGGAATCTCGACAGGAAGATTTTCCAGAAAATAGCCGAGGTCGTCTTCGCCCTCCGGCATGAACAAAGTTTGCGCCGGCCCGCCGACGCGAAACCAGGTCAGCTCCGCCAGCGATTGGTTAGCCAAAAGCCGGCCGCGCAGCTTCGGCATTTTTGATCGCAACGCGGCGGTGATATCGGGGAAACTCACCCGACTTCCTCCAGTGTACCGAGCCAAGCCGCCAGCACTCCTTGCCCGACCTCGCGCGTCGCCGGCCCTAACGTGCGTGCTTGCGTGCGCAGTTCGCGCGGATCGATGCCCGCTTTACCAAGCTCGACGGTATGGCCGACGAGCCAGCTTTCGAACCGCGCCGGTTCCGTCTCCAGATGAAACTGCAACGCCAGCTGCGTTGGCGTGCGCATAAACGCCTGCACCGGACAATGCTGCGTCGAGGCGAGCCGCGTGCAGCCCGCTGGCAAGTCGCAATTGTCGCCATGCCAGTGCAGCACGGGCGTCGCGCCGAGCGGTGAGAGCACGGACTTCTCACCGTCAGGCGTCAGCGCCAGCGGTGCCCACCCGATCTCCTTGATCGGTCCGGGCGCGACGCGCGCGCCAAGCGCCGCCGCCATCAGCTGTGCCCCCAGGCAGATGCCAAGCATCGGTTTATCCGTGTCGAGCCGCGCCGCAATCGCCGCGATCTCGTCGGTGATGAAGGGATAGGTCTCCTGCTCATAGACTCCGATCGGGCCGCCCAGCACGATCAGGAGGTCGGGCGCCATCAGCGTATCCGCATCGAGGGGCTGGACGCCGGCATCGTGATAGCGAACGCTGTAGCCCCGCGACGAAACAAGTGGGCCCAGGACGCCAAGATCCTCGAAGGCGACATGGCGAACCGCCAAACACGTTTTGCTCATGGCGCGATCTCTACGAGAGCACGATCGTTTCGGAAAACCGGTTTCCGCCGTTCTGGATCATGTTCTCTAACTCTTTGCCGCTGCCAATTCTCCCGGCAGTGCATAGGCCCATTGCGTAATCGAGCCGGCGCCGAGGCAGACGACATAGTCGCCGGAGTGTGCCGTTGCGGCGACCAGCGCGGCAAGCTTGTCGGGTCCGTCAAGGGCGATGACCCGCCGGTGACCGTGCGTGCGCAGACCGCGGACCAGCGCGTCGCGGTCGGCGCCTGCGATCGGCGCCTCGCCGGCCGGATAGACATGCGTGACAATCACGACATCGGCATCATTAAAGCAGGTGCAGAACTGTTCGAATAAGGCGGCGAGCCGCGTATAGCGATGCGGCTGTACGACAGCGATCACTTGGCCGCGGGTCGATTCGCGCGCGGCCTTCAGCACCGCGGCGATCTCGACCGGATGGTGCCCGTAGTCGTCGATGATGGTGACTCCATTCCAGATGCCCGTGCGGGTGAAACGCCGCCGCACGCCGCCGAAACCTGCCAGCGCGTCCCGGATCACATCATCGCCGACGCCAAGCTCGTGGGCGACCGCGATCGCGGCCGTGGCGTTGAGCGCGTTGTGCCGCCCCGGCATCGGCAGCGCGACGTTCTTGATCTCGCGCGCGGACTGTCCGGCGCGGTCGCGTATCGTAACGGTGAACAGCGAGGTCCCGCCGGCATGCGAGACATCGACGAGCCGCACGTCTGCCTGCGGATTTTCGCCATAGGTGATGATGCGGCGATCCTCGATGCGGCCGACCAGACTCTGCACCACCGGATGATCCGTGCACATCACCGAGAATCCGTAAAACGGCACATTCTCGACAAAGGCGCGAAACGCGTCCTGCACGGCGTCGAAGGTCTTGAAGTGGTCGAGGTGCTCGGCATCGATATTGGTCACGACGGCGATATCCGCCGGGAGCTTGAGAAACGTGCCGTCGGACTCGTCGGCCTCGACCACCATCCACTCCCCGGCGCCCAATCGCGCATTGGTGCCATAGGCGTTGATGATGCCGCCATTGATCACGGTCGGATCGAAACCGCCGGCATCAAGCAGCGCCGCCACCATCGACGTGGTCGTGGTCTTGCCGTGGGTGCCGGCAATGGCGACGCAGCTTTTCAAGCGCATCAGCTCCGCCAGCATTTCGGCTCGGCGTACGACCGGCAGCCGCTGGGCACGCGCCGCGACCAGTTCCGGATTGTCATGTTTGATCGCCGAGGAGACCACCACGACCTGGGCGCCGTGAAGATTGTCTGCGGCGTGCCCGATCGCGATCTTCACGCCCTTTTCGCGCAGCCGCTTGACGTTGGCGCTTTCAGCCTGGTCGGACCCCTGCACCGAGTAGCCGAGGTTGACCATCACCTCGGCAATCCCGCTCATGCCGATGCCGCCGATGCCGACGAAGTGCACCGGGCCGATGTCGAGCGGCAATTTCATGGACTCTCCCTGACGCGAAAGCGAAAGCGCGAACCTACTTGTTTGCGCCGCGCGCCGCCACCTTGAGCACCAGGGCGGCGAGCTGTTCGGCCGCGTCAAGCCGGCCCAAAGACCGCGCCGCGGCCGCCATTGCTGCCAAGCGCTGCGGCGCTGCCGCGAGAGCGACGATTTCGTCGGCGAGCCGCCGCGGGGTAAAATCGATTTGCGCCAACCGAATGGCGCCGCCCGCGCTTTGCAGCACGCCGGCATTGGCGAATTGGTCCTGATCCAGCGCGTGCGGCAGCGGCACGAGGATCGCGGGCCGGCCGATGGCCGACAGCTCGGCGACGGTCGAGGCTCCAGAACGCGCAACGATCAGATGGCTCGCCGCCATGCGCGCGGGCAGATCGGGGAAAAAGGCCGCCACTTCAGCGGCAACCGAGAGACTCCTATACGCGTCGCGCACGCGGTCCAAATCTTCGTCACGGGCTTGCTGGGCGACGGCGAGCCGCGCGCGCACAGCCGGCTCGAGGAGCCCAATCGCGGCCGGCACGACATCGGCCATGATCCGGGCGCCCTGGCTGCCGCCGAAGATAAGCAGCCGCAAGCGATCGGCCGCGGCCGGATAGGGCGTTGCCGCGGCAACGGCGACCGCCGGCCTAACCGGATTGCCAGTGAGCGTCGCCTTGACCGCGAGCTTGGGCTCGCTGCGGAACAGATCGGGGAACGTGGTAGCGATCGCGCTGACACGCGGCGCTAGCAACCGGTTGGCCCGGCCAATGACCGCATTGGCGTCGTGAATAAGCGTCGGCACGCCGCGCCACGTCGCCGCCAGCACCGGCGGAACCGTAGGGTAGCCGCCGAAGCCGATAACCGCCACGGGTTTCAGCCGGCCTATCAGCGCCCAGGCTTGGACGAGGCCGAAGCCGAGCATTGCGGCAGTCCTTGTCAGCGCGACCGGGTTGCGCCCCCGCAGTGTCGCACTGGCGACCACATACACCGCTTCATCGGCAAAGGCACCGCCATAGCGCGCCGCCCGCCGGTCGGTGGCGAGATGAACTTTGATGCCGCGTTGCGTCAGCGCTGCCGCAAGAGCCTCGGCCGGGAACAAATGGCCGCCCGTCCCGCCGGCCGCGACGAGGACCGGCGCACGGCCCAGTTCGTCCATTACACCGGACTCGCAGCGAGCGCGATTTCGCCGGTAAGCCGCGCTTGCGGCCGTTCGCGGGTGAGCGCGATCAGCATGCCCATGCCGTAGGCGAGCGAGATGAGCGACGAGCCGCCATAGGAAACGAACGGCAAGGTCATTCCTTTTGCCGGCATCAGGTGCAGATTGACGGCCATGTTGATAGTCGATTGCAGCCCGAACAGAATCGCCAGCCCGGCGGCAGCGAAGCGGATGAATGGATCGTCGTTGCGCATCGCTTTGATCAGCGCGCGGATCACGATGAAAGCGAACAAAGCAACAAGAATGAGGCAGAGCACGATGCCGAACTCCTCCGCCGCCACCGCGAATACGAAATCAGTATGGCCTTCCGGAAGGATGCGCTTGATGGTGCCCTCGCCGGGGCCGCGGCCAAACCAGCCGCCGCGCACGAACGACTCGGTGGCGATATCGATGTTGAAAGTATCACCGGAGCCGGGATCGAGGAAACGATTGATCCGCTGCGCCACATGCGGGACCGTGTAGAACGCCGTCATCAGGCCGACGGCCGCGGTAGCGCCCAAGCCGAGCACCCAGATGAAACGCATGCCAGCCATATAAAACAGCGCGCCCCAGACGAGCGTGATGAGCATGGTCTGACCGAAATCCGGCTGAAGCACCAATAAACCAACCACGACGACGAGCAGGGTCAGCGCAGCCGCATTGGCCGGCATGTCGGGACGCTTGCCCGATTCGCCGAACAGCCAGGCAATCAGGATGACGAAGGCGGGTTTGAGAAACTCAGACGGCTGAATATTGACGCCAAGGATGACGAGCCAGCGCCGGGCGCCTTTGATCTCGGCGCCGAAATAGGGCGTCGCGGCGACCAGGACCAGGCTGACAAAAAACACGATCAGAGCGAGCTTGCGGATTTCACGCGGCGACAGAAACGACGTCGCGATCAGGACGGCGGAGGCGGGAATAAGAAACAGTACCTGGCGGTTGACGAAATGGAACGGGTCAAGCCCGATGCGCGCGGCCACCGGCGGGCTTGCGGCCAGGCAAAGCACGATGCCACCGAGCATCAGCGCACCGAGCGCCGCCAGCGTCAGCCGGTCGATCGTCCGCCACCACTCGCTCAACGGCGTTGGCTGCGCGCGCGAGGCCATGGCTGTCCCCGGAGCAGGAATCCCCGCCTAGTCCTGCATCCGGCGTGGTTTCTAGGGGATTAAGATTTCACGAGGCCCGGCAACGCGCGGACAAGAGCGCGGAACGCGTCACCACGAACTTCGAAATTGCGATACTGGTCGAACGAGGCGCAAGCCGGCGAGAGGAGCACGACCGGGTCTCTTGCAGCCGAGACCGCGGCATCGCGCGCGGCGGCGGCGACGGCTTTGTCGAGCGTCCCGGTGATCTCGTGCAGGACCTGCGTTCCCAGCGTCGCGGCAAACTCCTCCGCCGCCTCACCGATCAGGTAGGCCTTGCGGATGCGCGGAAAGAAATTCCGCAGCGTCTCGATGCCGCCGGTCTTCGGCTTGCCGCCGGCGATCCAGAAAATGTCGCTGAAGCAGGCGAGCGCCTGCGCCGCGGAATCGGCGTTGGTGGCTTTCGAATCATTGACGAACAGAACGGCGCCGCGCTGGCCGACCTCTTCCATACGATGCGCAAGCCCGGGAAACGAACGCAGGCCGGTCTGGATCGCCGCCGGAGAAAGGCCAAGCGCAAGCGCGGCCGCCGCGGCACAGGCGGCGTTCTGCGCATTGTGCAGCCCGCGCAGCGAGCCGATGCCGCCGATCTCGGCGATCTCGCCGACGCCCCCGCCAATGCCGCGCATGAGCCGCTGGCCGTCCACGTAGAGCCCGTTCGACACTGCTGTCCGGACTGAGACGCGCACGATACGCTTGCCGTCCCGTTCCAGCCGATCCGCGATTGTCCGGCACCACGCGTCATCGATGCCAACGATGGCGGTCCCGTCTTTCGGCACGCCGGCGACCAGGCGTTCCTTGACCGCCGCATAGTGTTCCATCGTGCCGTGGCGATCGAGATGATCTTCGCTCAGATTGATGAGGATGCCGACCGAAGGATCGAGCGTCGGCGCGAGATCGATCTGATAAGAAGAGCATTCGATGACATGAACGCGGTCGACACGCGGCGGCTGCAGCGACAGGACGGCGGTGCCGATATTACCGCCGAGCTGCGCCTCCATGCCGGCCGACGCCGCGAGATGCGCAACCAGCGCCGTCGTCGTCGACTTGCCGTTGGTGCCGGTGATGGCGACGAACGGCGCATCGCGAGCAACGCGGCGGCGCTCGCGGCAGAACAGCTCGATGTCGCCGATGACCTCGACGGCCGATTTCTTCGCCAGCTGAACGGTCCAGTGCGGCGCCGGATGTGTGAGCGGAACGCCGGGCGCCAGCACCAGCGCCGCAATCTTCGACCAGTCGACGCCGTGCAAATCGGCGGTCGGAATGCCGGCGGCATTGGCTTTCGCCACGCTCTGGGCATCGTCGTCGTAGGCGACCACATCGGCGCCGCCGGCCAAAAGCGCACTGGCGCCGACAAGCCCCGAGCCGCCCAGCCCAAACACGGCGACCTTTTTTCCGGCAAAGGTCGTGACTGGAATCACGACAAAGCTACCGCAGCTTCAAGGTCGAGAGCCCCGCCAGCGCGAGCACGACCGCGACGATCCAAAAACGAATGACGATCTGCGGCTCGGTCCAGCCGAGCTGCTCGAAATGGTGGTGGATGGGCGCCATCTTGAAGACGCGCTTTCCGGTCAGTTTGAACGACACCACCTGCACGATGACCGACACCGCCTCGAGCACGAACAGGCCGCCGATGACAGCGAGCACGATCTCGTGCTTGGTGGCGACCGCGATGGCGCCGATCATGCCGCCGAGCGCCAGCGAGCCGGTATCGCCCATGAAGATCGAGGCCGGCGGCGCGTTGAACCACAGGAAGCCGAGCCCCGCGCCGAGCACCGCGCCGCATAGCACCGCGAGTTCGCCGGTGCCGGCCACGTAGTGGATCTGCAGATAGTCGGCGAACACTGCGTTGCCGGAGAGATACGCGATCATGCCGAAGCTTGCGGCGGCAATCATCACCGGAACGATGGCGAGACCGTCGAGACCGTCGGTCAGGTTCACGGCGTTGCCCGCGCCGATGATGATAAAGGTCGCAAACAGCACATAGAACCAGCTGAAATTGATCACCAGCTCCTTGAAGAACGGAAACACCAGCGAAGTCGAAAACGGCACGCGTCCAAGCTCGATGAAGGCGAGGCACGCCACCGCCGCAATAAGCGCTTCAATCACGACCCGGGTGCGGCCGGGAAAAGCATTGTGGGTCTGCTTGGTGACCTTCAGGTAGTCGTCAAAGAAGCCGACCAGACCGAAGCCGAGCGTGACCCAGAGCACCACCCAGACGTAAGGGTTGGTGGGATTGGCCCACAGCAGCGTCGAGACCAGCATGCCGGACAGAATCATCAGGCCGCCCATGGTCGGGGTGCCGGCTTTGCTGATGATGTGCGATTTCGGGCCGTCGGTACGGATCGGTTGGCCTTTCCCTTGAAGGAGCCGCAGCCGGTCAATGATGAACTGACCGAATAGGAAAACAAACAGCAGTGCGGTGATGACCGCACCGCCGGTCCGGAACGTGATGTAGCGAAAGACGTTGAGGACGGAGAGTTTGTCCGACAGATCGACCAACCAATAAAGCATCGCATCAACCTTGTGCGGACGCAGTTTGCAACGTGTCGCTTTCCGACGCGTCAGTTTCCAGTGCGTCGTGATGTGCGGACAGCCGTTGCAGCGCTTTGACGATCGGCGCCATGCGCGAGCCGAAGGAGCCCTTGACCATAACGACATCGCCGGCACGGACCGCCGACGTAACGTGCGCTTCGAGCGCGTTGGAGTCTTCTGCATAGCCGCCGCGCCGGCTGGCGGGAAGAGCCTGCCACAATGCCCGCATCAGCGGCCCACAGCAGAACACGAGATCGACCGCGTTGGCGTTGACGGCAGCAAGCACGCCGCGATGGAGCGCGCGCCCGCGCGGTCCAAGTTCGAGCATGTCGCCAAGTACGGCAATGCGTCGCCCGCGCGGGCCGATCGGCGTTTGGCCGAGCAGATTGAGCGCCGCCTCGACCGAAGCCGGATTGGCGTTGTAGCTTTCGTCGATCACGTGCGCAGATCCACCGGGCAGATCGACCTCGATCAGCGCGCCGCGCCCGGACGACGGCTTGAATTCGGAAAGCGCCAACGCCGCCAGCGCCAGATCGGCGCCGACAAGCACGACTGTTGCCAGCACCGCCAGCGAGTTCAACACCAGATGACGGCCGGGAGCGCCGATCTTGTAGGTAATTTCGCTGCCGAGAATGTCCGCCTGAACGGTCGAGCAGCCGGGGTGCAACACGCCCTTGATGAGACGCGCGTCGGCTTTTTCATGCGCGCCGAACGAGACCACGCGTGCAACGCCGGCTTCCTTGGCGCGCCGCTTCAGCCGTGAAAACTGCGAGTTGTCGCGGTTGAGAACGGCGGCGCCGCCTGGTTCGAGCCCGAGAAAAATCTCCGCCTTGGCATCCGCGATCTTGGCCAGCGTGCCGAAGAATTCCAGATGCACCGGCGCGACGACGGTGATTACTGCCACATGCGGGCGCGCCAGCCGCGACAGTGGCTCGATTTCCCCCGGATAATTCATGCCCATTTCCAGCACCGCGTAATGCGCGCTCGCGGGACAGCGCGCGAGCGAGAGCGGCACGCCCCAATGGTTGTTGTAGGAGGCGACCGAGGCATGAGTCTCGCCGTCCGTGGCGAGCGCAAGCCGCAGCGCCTCTTTTGTTCCAGTCTTGCCCACCGAGCCGGTTACGCCGATGACCTTGGCTTGGGTTCGCGCGCGCGCCGCGGCGGCGAGTGCGCGCAACGCCACGAGGACATCGGGCGCGACCAACAGCGGTGCATCCTGCGCAAACTCCGCGCGCCGATCGGCGGCGACCACGGCGAGGCCGGCTTGGGCTGCGAGCGCTGCGGCGACAAAGGCATGCCCGTCGCGGCGATCGCCGGCAATGGCGAAGAACGCGTCGCCGGTAGCGATGGTGCGGCTGTCGATTGAAATACCCGATACCATCGGCGGCAGCGTGCCCTGCCGCTCGGCACCCATCACCGTCGCCATGTCTTCGACGGTCCACAGCGCTGGCCCGCTCATGCGGCAAGCTCCTTAAGCGCCGCGGCGACCGCCTCGTGATCGCTGAACGGCACGATCCGGTCGCCAATAATTTGGCCGGTTTCATGGCCCTTGCCGGCAATCAGCAGAACGTCGCCGCGGCGCAGCGCGGCGATCGCAGAGCGGATCGCCTCGCGCCGATCGCCGATCTCGACGGCGTCATGCGCCGCCGCCATGATGGCGGCACGGATCGCGGCGGGATCCTCGCTGCGCGGATTGTCGTCGGTGACGATCACCCGGTCGGCCTTGGCAGCGGCGACCGCACCCATTAGCGGCCGCTTGCCCCGGTCGCGGTCGCCGCCGGCGCCGAACACCACCACCAATCTGCCCGTCACGGCCGGCCGCAACGCTTCGAGCGCCTTGGCGAGCGCGTCGGGCTTGTGCGCATAGTCGACGAAGATCGGCGCCCCGGCACTCGTGCCGACCAGCTCGAGCCGGCCTTTGGCACCGGTGAGGCGTTCAAGTGCCGGAAATACCAAAGCTGGATTGCCGCCGGTGGCGATGGCGATGCCCGCGGCGATGAGTGCATTCTCGACCTGGAACTCGCCAATCAGCGGCAAGCGCAGGCGAAAATTCTTACCGGCGTATTCGAGCTGCACCATTTGCGCGAAGCCGTTGATGGCGGAGTCGACGAGGCGGATGCTAGTACCTTTGCGTCCAACGCTAATGATCGAGATACCGCGCGCTTCGGCGGCAGCAATAACAGCGTCCGCGTGCGCGTGGTCGACATCAACGATCGCGGCGCCATCCGGTGCGAGCAGCGCTTCGAACAAGCGCAGCTTAGCGGCCAAGTAAGCCTCGAAAGTGGCGTGATAATCGAGATGATCGCGGGTGATGTTGGTGAAAGCCGCCGCCGCGATGTGCAAGCCGTCGAGGCGGTATTGATCAAGGCCATGCGAGGACGCTTCGATCGCTAGGTGGGTGACGCCATCGCCGGCCAGCGCATCGAGCGAACGATGCAGCGCCACCGGGTCGGGCGTTGTCAGCGAACCATAGACCTCACCGCGCGGCGAGACGATGCCAACAGTGCCGATGCTGGCTGCACGATATCCGAGCGCGCTCCAAATCTGACGCGTGAAAGCGGCGACAGAGGTTTTTCCGCTGGTGCCGGTGACCGCGGCGATGATGCGGGGATGGCGCGGATAAAACTTCGCGGCCGCGAGCGCTAACGCGCATCGCGCGTTACCGACCTGCACGAAGGCTATCGCCTCCGGCAACGGCGCTTCCGGCCGCCGCTCAGCCATGACGGCAACCGCGCCGGCGGCGATCGCGGCTTTAACAAACTCACGTCCGTCGGATTTGCCGCCTGCAATCGCCGCGAACATGTCGCCGCTCTTTATCGTGCGGCTGTCGGCCGAAATGCCGCCGATCTCGAGATCGGCATGGCGTGCATCGATTTCGGCGTCGGCGGGCAGAATCTCGCGAAGCTTCATGGCGTGTGCTTAAACGTGCGGCCTCCGCCTTACCTGCTTTCCTTTGCCGAGGCCAGTATCAGGCGATCGGCCGTGGGCAGATCCATGCGCGGTTCGATGCCCAGAAGCGGCGCGATGCGCGCGACCACAGCACCGCCGACCGGCACCGCGTTCCAGCCGGACGTTTTGAAGCCGTGGGTCTCCGGCAACACCTTCGGGTCATCGAGCATGATCAGCAGCAGATAGCGCGGCTGGTCGGCCGGGAGTACCGCCATGAAGTCGGTGAGCACGCTCGACTTGGAATAGTGGCCGTTGATGACCTTATCCGCGGTGCCGGTCTTACCGCCGATGTAATAGCCCGGTATGTCCGCTTTCCTGGCGGTGCCTTTCTCAACATTGAGCCGCATCAGGTAGCGCATCATTTCCGAGGTCTCGGGTTTGATGACGCGCTTGCCCAGTGCGTTCGCTTCCGCCTCGGTGCGCTTGAGGAACGTTGGCGGAATCAAGATGCCGCCGTTCATCAGCGCGGCGACGCCCATCACCGCCTGCAGCGGCGCCACCGAAAGACCATGGCCGAAGGCGATCGTGATGGTGTTGAGCTCGCCCCAGTGCCTGGGGAGGATCGGCTCGGCGCTCTCCGGCAATTCGGTGCGCAGGCGGTCGAGCTGACCCAGCTTTTTCAGGAACGCCTTGTGCGCCTCAACGCCCATCGACAGGGCGGTGCGGGCCGCGCCGATATTCGATGAGTAGGTGAAGATTTCCGGTATGGTCAGCATCCGGTTCTCAGGCTCGAAATCGTGGATTTGGAACCTGCCGACCTGCATCGGCCCATGCGCGTCGAATGACGATTTCAGCGTGACCTTGCCGGAATTGAGCGCCATCGCGATGGTAAAGGCCTTGAAGGTCGAGCCCATCTCGAACACGCCGGTGGTCAGCCGGTTGATGCGCGTCGGATCGAGCGCCTGGCGCGGATTGTTAGGATCGTAATCCGGCTCCGAAACCATGGCGACGATCTCGCCGGTGCGCACGTCGAGCACGATGCCGGCGGCGGCCAACGTCTTGTATTTAACGTGGGCGGCAACAAGCTCGTCGCGCAGCGCGTGCTGCACGCGCAAATCGACGGCCAGTTGGACCGGAGTTTGCAGCCGATCAGTGGCAAGCCCCGCCATGTGCAACGCGGCGAGGCCGTGGCCGTCGAGCCACTTCTCCATTCCGGCGATGCCCTGGTTGTCGATGTTGACGTGGCCAAGCAAATGCGAGACCTCGGCACCGTTCGGATAGTCGCGCTTGTTCTCGTTCAAGAAGCCGATACCCGGCAGACCCTGATGGTAGATCTCGCGCTGCTGCTCGGCCGTGATGTCGCGCTTGAGCCACACGAAGCCCCGTTTGGAGGAGAGCCGTTCACGCAGCTCCGTGGCGTCAAGATCGGGCAAATCCGCGGTCAGGAGTTCGACTGCCTCGTCGACATCGATCAGCCGCCGTGGTTCGGCATAGAGCGATGGCACGCGGACGTCGGTGGCCAAGACTTCGCCGTTGCGGTCGAGAATATCAGGACGCGCCGTCGCAATTGCATCGCCAGCAACGACGCGGTGCGCGGTACGGCCGTCAGAGACGACCGCAAACGTCACCAGCCGGACTGCAATGATCAAATAGACGGCGGCGAAAGCGACGATCGCCAGTCCCACGCGCGCCCGTGCCTTAGCGCTGCGATCAATCTTGTTGCCATAAAGAAGCACGCGCGTGAACCGTCGCCGCCAAGAATCCGTCGCCTGCTTAAGCGGCGGCAGCAGCGCGTTTTGCGCGGTCGCAGTCATCGGTCGAGCCGCCTGGACTGTGCCGCGGGCGCCTCCGTTTCGCCGGCGTTGTCTGGCGGTGCCGCGGGCGGCAGAGCGACGCTTCCCGTCGCCGCGTCGGACTCCTCCAGCTTTTCAATGGCGGCGCCGATCGGATCGGGACTGCCGGGATTTATGAACGACGGCGGTCGCTCGGGCAGTTGATCGAGTGAATCGAACTGCGTCGGCGCGACCGGCTTGAGCGGCAGATGCCGCTTGGCGAGCGTTTCGATCCGCGCGGGATTGTCGAGTTCCCCCCACGTGGCACGGAGCGCTGCGATGGTGTCGCGTTCGTGCCGCACCTCGCCGCGAATTTTTGCGAGACGCTCTGCCTGCAGCGTCGAATCGAATTTGATGCGATAGACGTAGGCTGCCGCGAGCACCAGCGCGCCAATCACCACGAGATTAAGAATGCGCAGGATCATGCTCGCCCTCGCATGACGTCGGCGAGCGAAGGCAGCCGCGGCAGCAACGCTCCAATCGTCGTCTCACGCGCGGTGGCATCGGTGCGTTCGGCGGCGCGGAGCTTCGCCGAACGGGCGCGCGGGTTGGCCGCGATCTCGGTGTCATCCGGCGTTTCCGGCCGCCGCGTCAGAACGCGGAAGGTCGGCGGCGCGGCTTCGACCTGCGGCCGGTGGCGGGAGGATGCCGGCGCGCGGCTTCTTTCCGCAAGGAAGCTCTTGACGATGCGATCCTCGAGCGAATGGAAAGCGACGACGACCAGACGCCCCTCGGGCTTGAGTACGCGCTCGGCGGCGGCGAGACCGCGTGCCAGTTCGGCCAACTCGTCGTTGACGAAAATCCGCAGCCCCTGGAAGGTTCTAGTGGCCGGATGGATTGCACCTTCGCGGGCATGCACCACGCCAGCGACAATCTCGGCGAGCGCACGCGTCGTCAGGATTGGCCGTGCTTGCCGCGCCTTGACGATCGCGCGCGCCACCGCCCGCGCTTGCCGTTCTTCACCTAGCGTCCCGATTATGGCGGCAAGCTGCCGCTCGTCGGCACCCGCAACCACATCGGCCGCGCGGGGGCCGGTGCCTCCCATGCGCATATCGAGCGGTCCATCGAACCGGAAGGAAAAGCCGCGCGCCGCCGCGTCGAGCTGCATGGACGAAACGCCGAGATCGAACACGACGCCGTCGACCGCCGCAAAGCCCTGGTGCGCCGCAATCGATTCCAGATCTGAAAAACAGCCTTCCGCCAGGGTCAGGCGGCCTTGCGATTGTTCGACGAGTCCCGCAGCTGCCGCGATCGCCTGCTCGTCCCGATCGATTCCGATCACCCGCGTGCCCGGCATCGCCAGGATGGCGCGCGCGTAACCGCCGGCGCCGAAAGTGGCATCGATGTAGAGGCCGCCCGCGCGCAAGGAAAGCCACGCCATGGCGCGGCCGGCGAGCACGGGAATGTGACGAGCCAGTCCGCCAGCGACAGCGGGGCTGTCGCTGCCCATCATCATTCCCGTGCCCCGAGCGGTGTCGCCGCCGCCGTCCGGGTTCCCACCTCCCGCCTGAAGGCGCGGACCTTGTCGGTGGCCTCCGTCAGTTCCGCGCGAAAGCGGCCGGGCTCCCAGATTCGAAACTTGTGGCCGAGACCAACAAAGATGACGGCGTCGGTGATCCCGGCATGTGTTTTCAGCGCGTCGGTGAGCACCACACGGCCCTCGCCGTCGATCTTCAACGTCTCGCTGGTGCCGTAGAGCGCCAACGAGAACCGTTCGCGCTCGTCCGAATAGGGCGCGAAGCCGACAATAAGCGCCTCGATCTCGGCGAGCAGCGCGTTGCCGCCGGCATCGAGGGCCGGCCGGTCGAGCGCCGGATAGCAGTAGAGACCATCGAAACCGTCGCGCGCGAGCACCGCGCGAAATGAAGCCGGCACCGAAACGCGCCCCTTCGCATCGAGACGGAGCACATGGTGGGACACGAACCGGTCCATCTCGCCCCTCGCCGTGCGCGCAACCAGACAGTCGCGGCCGCCGCAAATGGCAATACCCTGTGCCCGCCGCCATGGCTCCGCCGCCACCTCGTCCGGGCATCGCAGCAGCTATTGGGAATACGTGGGCTACCATGGGAAAATATGGGCGTCAAACGGATTGGGGCTGGCTGGCCGCTCCGCTCGATTTCGATTAGCGAGCCGTAAGCTTAAGGAAAGGTTGAAGTCTTAGCGCCGATCGAGGCAAAAAGCCCAACGGAAGGGGCTAACAACGGCTCCACAAAGGAACCAAGCCGCACGCAACTCTCTTAAGTAAGGCAATCGTCGATCTGTTGCACGCGCAACACGCGTGCGCGCTTTTTTCGCAACCTTTCGCCCGCGCCGGCAATTTGGCTTGTCACCGCCTCCCCCCATCCTACCTACGCATTGATGTCACGCGCGTTTCCAGCCAATTCCTCCGTCGTTGCCGAAGTGCGGCCTTCGCCCAATCACGGCGAGCGCAAGGGCGACCAACGTCCGGATATGATCGTTCTGCACTACACCGGGATGCCGGACGCCGAAGCCGCCCTGGAGCGCTTGTGCACATCGGACACCGAGGTGTCGGCCCATTACTTCGTGTTCGAAGATGGCCGGGTCGTCCAGCTGGTTCAAGAAAGCCGTCGCGCCTGGCATGCCGGGGCGGCCATCTGGGGCGGCGAGACCGATATCAATTCGCGCTCAGTTGGAATCGAGATTGCCAATCCCGGCCATGAATACGGTTATCCCGACTTCCCGAAACGCCAGATCGCAGCCGTCACCGCGCTATGCCGCGGCATCCAGACCCGCAACAACATCCCGGCCGTGCGGGTGCTCGCGCATTCCGATGTCGCACCGGGCCGCAAACAGGATCCGGGTGAAAAGTTTCCCTGGCGAACGCTTTACAATTCAGGCGTCGGTCATTGGGTCAATCCGGCGCCGATCACTGAAGGCGGCGGCGTCTTGCTCGCGCTTGGCGATCGCGGCGACAACGTTGCAGCAATGCAGAAATCGCTCGGTCAGTACGGCTACGGCGTCAGCGTAAACGGCAACTATGACTCGATCATGCACGACGTCGTGACCGCCTTTCAGCGCCATTTCCGCCCTGAGCGGGTTGACGGTGTCAGCGATCAATCGACCCGTGCGACATTGCGGGACTTGCTCGCAACTCGTGGGCGAGTGAGGACCATTGCCGCACGCGCCCGCGGCTTCGGGCACCTCGCCTCTTGACGGCAGCGGCCAACGTCATCATCCCTTTCCTTGTCAGTCGGTCGGACGGCCGCTCCGGCGAAACCGAAAGGTTGCCGGGGAGGAAAGTCCGGGCTCCATGGACAAGCGGTGCCGGATAACGTCCGGCGGGCGCGAGCCTAGGGAAAGTGCCACAGAGAACAAACCGCCGCGGCGCGTTGCGTTAACCGCGGCAAGGGTGAAAAGGTGCGGTAAGAGCGCACCGCGCTGGCGGCAACGCCAGCGGCACGGCAAACCCCACCGGGAGCAAGACCGAATAGGGACGGCGCGAAGTTTTCGCGCGTGAGCGCGGCGACTTCGGGGTCGGTGTCTGGACCCGGCCGTCCGGGTAGGTTGCTGGAGGCGTCGGGTAACCGACGTCCCAGAGGAATGGCCGTCACGTATGCGGGCATTGCTCGCATGCCATCCAGAACCCGGCTTATAGGCTGGCTGACGTCAAGCTAAGGGCGCCCGGCGGAACCCCGCCGGGCGCCCGCCAAGTTTTGGGGTCTGTTTTTGGCACAGCATTTGAATTACACGGCGTGGAAACGGAACGCGAATTTGCGGCTTTCGCCCGGTTGTTGAGTTAAATCTGCTGTGAGGGACGTGCAATCGGATAAATCATTCCAAATTGGCTGGCTGAGATTGCCGGCAACGGCGAAAATTTCTAGCTGTACGAAGTGTTGAGGATCTCCGGATGATCCGCGCTCCCAGTGAAAGTCGGACGGCCCGCATGGCGCCCTTGGCGCGGCTGCCTGCTTTTTTTGCGCTCGAGGGCGAACGGTGCATCGTCGCCGGCAGCGGCGCGGCGGCGATGTGGAAAGCCGAACTTCTTGCGGCGGCCGGCGCGCGCGTCGATGTGTTCGCTCCGGAGCCGAATGAGGGCATGCGCGCACTCGCTGCCGCGCCACCGGCCGGCACAGTCGTAGTGCACGAGAGGACGTGGAGACCGGCCGACTGCGCCGACGCTGCGATTGCTGTCGCTGAGTGCGCCGACGATGCTGAAGCCGCACAATTCGCTAGCGCGGCGCGCAAAGCGGGCGTGCCGGTCAACATCATCGACCGGCCAGCATTTTGCGATTTCGCCTTCGGCGCCATTGTCAACCGTTCACCGCTGGTCATCGGCATTTCGACCGACGGCGCCGCGCCGGTGTTTGGCCAGGCGATCCGCGCCAAGATCGAGGCATTGGTCCCGAAAGGTTTCGCCCGCTGGGCGGAAGCTGCACGCACCTGGCGCCCGCACGTCCAAGCGCTGGCGCTGTCGTTTCGGGGCCGGCGAAATTTCTGGGAGAAATTCAGCGACCGCGCCATTGCCGCTCCTGACCAGACGCCGACCGAGACTGAGCTGAAATCGTTGCTCGGGCCGATCGGCGCGCCCGAGACCGGCGCCGTGACGCTCGTCGGCGCCGGCCCGGGCGATCCCGAGCTGTTGACGCTGCGCGCCGTGCGCGCATTGCAATCCGCCGACGTGATCCTTTTCGATCATCTGGTGTCACCGGAAATCCTCGATTTCGCCCGCCGCGAAGCGAAGAAAATGCTGGTCGGCAAAACCGGCCACGCGCCTTCATGCCGACAGGACGACATCAACGCCTTGATGGTCGCGCTCGCCAAAGCCGGTCGCCGCGTTGTGAGACTCAAGGGCGGTGATCCGATGATCTTCGGTCGCGCGGATGAGGAGATTGCCGCCTGCCGCACGGCAGGAATAGCCGTCGACGTCGTGCCGGGCGTGACCACCGCCCAGGCGGCCGCGAGTCGCCTCAAAGTGTCGCTGACGCGCCGCGCCGAGGCTCGTCGTGTCCAATACATCACCGGCCACGGCCGCGATGGAAAGCTGCCGGACGACATCGATTGGGTAAGCCTCGCCGATCCGGCGGTGACAACCGTTGTTTACATGCCGACAAAAACGTTGCCCGATCTCGTCGCCAAGGCGCTCGCGGCGGGACTTGATCCGGCCACGCCCGCCGTGGCAATCGCGCGCGCCACGCGTGCCGACGAGCGCGTAATTGCCGGCAGCATTGCCGATCTTCCGGTGAAGCTCGTTGCCGAGGCACCGGCGGGCCCCGTGGTGGTGATGATCGGTCGCGTGTTTGCGCAACACGCCGCCGATTCTGGCGTTGCAGAATTTCCGTTCGTCTCCCGCGCCGGCGACTTACGTTAGTTCGCAGGGCCGCGACACACAGGTGTCGCTTTCTCTGTTTAATTTCGAGATGGAGACTCCGCAGGCCCTATCGTCGTTGTCCGGCGTCGAGTGGCTAGGTTTGCGTCCCGCGCGGGATTTCGAATCGATTTCAGATCGCGCCATCGGCTGATCCGATTAAATCGACGTTTCGGGACCGGTGACCATCTCATCAGGCTTGCAGGACAATCGAAAAGGTCTCAGTATTTCTCATCGCTGTAGACGGGGGGAAAACCGTGCGCCGAATGTCGCTTAAATTCGCAATTATCGCGATTGTTGCTGCAGCGGCCGTCTCGACCGCGGCCTACGCGGGCAAAGGCGGTGGCGGCGGTCACGGCGGTGGCGGCCACGGCGGCGGTCATGGTGGGGGGGCCCACGGCGGCGGCCATGGTGGAGGCCACGGGGGTGGTCATGGCGGGGGCCACGGCGGCGGTCATGGTGGAGGCCACGGAGGCAGTCATGGCGGCAAAGGCGGAGGTCATGGCGGCAAAGGTGGTGGCAAGGGCGGCAAAGGTGGCAAGGGCGGACATGCGGGGGCGTTACATGCTCCGCTGTTCTGGTTGGCTTGGCCGTTCGGCTACTACGCAACAGCCGATTTAGCGGAAACGTGCGGCCAGGACGCCGCCGATGTTGCCGGCGTGCCAATCGATCAATATCAGCAGGTGATACAGCCGCCGACCGACGCCCAGCACGCCGCGCTCGACGAGCTTGCCGCCGCCGCCAGCAAAGCGGCGCAGGACATCAAGGCCGCCTGTCCGACTGAGCTTGCACTGACGGCCCCGGGCCGCCTCGCGGCCATGCAACAGCGCCTCGAAGCGATGCTTGCAGGGGTGCAAACCGTGCAATCGCCCCTGGAGAAATTTTACGGGCTCCTCAGCGACGAGCAGAAAGCCAAGGTGAATACACTTGGCGGCGATCAGCGCCCGAGCGAGGCCGCAGCAGCCACCAAGGAGACCGAAGTCGCCCAGACCTGCAGTCCCACCCAACTCGGCGAGATGCAATTACCGAACGCCGAAATCGACAAGACCGTGCGTCCCACTGACGAACAGAAAATGATCCTTGTAGGGCTGCAGAACGCCACCACCCAGGCGGCGGCAGACTTGATCAAGTCGACGTGCGTGGCCAGCAATCCGCTCACGCCGGCCGCCAAGCTCGCGGCGGTCGGCAAAAGGCTGGAAACCATGCTCGAAGCCGTCAAGCAAGTGCGGACGGCGCTCAACAACTTCTATGGAGCGCTGTCCGACGAACAGAAGGCGAAATTCGAGGCGATCGGTCCGCAAACAGCCAGCGACGACGAGGATGAGTCCGAGGACTCGGCGGAAGAGCCGGAAGAGAAACCAGCCCACAAGACATACTACCGGCAAGTGGTCCCGAGCATTGGGAACATCCTCCGGCGGTTGCCGTTTTAGGACTTGAAAAGCATCGGGCGCGGCCGCAAAGCGGCTGCGCCCGTTTTTCTGTTTGTTTCTTGAAGAGCGCCGGCGAGCCGGCGGGATATAATTGTGAAACCACCGCAAGCAGTCGTTTGGCTCGGCGGGGTATTCGCGGTGGTGCTGTCACTGCCGCTTTTGCAATTTCACTCGCACCGGCAGAGTGAGATTGCTCTCGGCGGTACGCTCGTTGTCGCCGTTCCCACCCGGGCAGGCCTCGTCGTCGCATCGGATACGCGATTTACCGCACTCGACGTTTATTGCGACGGAAAGTCCAAAGTATCGATCCCACGAAGACCCGAAAACTCGCTGATCGCAGCTACTGGCACGTCGACCTGGATTTCGGCTCGCGTACCGCTCCCGCCGGACGATCCGTGCGGTGACATTGCAAAGAACGGCGTCACTTTTTTCGACGCGAAGGCCATCGCGACGGCGTACATCGAGGAAAAGGCCAGGCCAATTTGGCAGATTGAACTTCAAGACCTTGCCAACAGGCTGATCGAAGCCGTCGACAATATTTATGCGCTGCAACCCGATTACGTCCGATCGTTCGCCGGGCGCACCATGTTTCAAATCGTTCTGGCGGCGTATTTGCCAGCGCAGCAAGCGAGCTTTGTGCGGGCGCTGGAGCTGAATTTGACGCCGCAGTTTCGCATCCATGCGAAACTTACCGCCGACTACAAATTCAAGCAAAGCAGTGCGCCGCAATGGCCATATTTCGGCGACACCATCAACTTCGACCAGCACGTGCTCTTCGGCGTCGGAAATCGGTTTCTTCCACCAAGTCTGAACGATCTGAAAAGAAAGATGAGCGTCGCGGAGGTTACCGACGCGCTGGCCGGCGACGTCGCGGTGGGGATGATCGACGCGGCGAAAAAAACGACCGAAATTGTGCCGTCATTCAAATCGATTGGCGGACCCACCGAGCTTTTTGCGTTGGGGCCGGAGGGCGTCGTGAAGTTGCGATAGCGGTCTCCGCCATCGCTGTCGCCGGTGCGAAGGCGCGTATTCCTTGCCTGAGTGAGACACGGGCGCGAAAAAATGCTTGTGTGACCGCAGTCACAGTTGTCGGCCGCCGATTCATGCGAATAATATCAGGCTATTGTCTGGGAGCTCCAAAACATCGTCGGAGGGGCAAGCATGGCACCACGGCCTGAGCAGAAACTGCAGCCGCAAATGCAACCCGCGCCGCTCGCGGGCGGGCCATGGACGCCGCAGCCGATCGGTCCGAAGCCATCGACGACGGGTCCGTCCGGCGGCAACCGGGTCGCCAAGGGAATTATGCTCGCCATCGTGCCGATTGCGCTGCTCGGATATGCGGCGATCGCATCCGGCCTTGTTAGCTTTCCGGGCGCCAAGCCGGACATCGCCCATTCGATCGTCGCGACGAGCCCCATCGCCAGCACCATCAAGGCCGATCAGACCGACCAGGGCGATGCGCTTGCCCGCATCGGCATCGAAACCCACAATCTGACGCCGGACGTGGCTCAGCGGATGGGCCTTCACACCAACCGCCCCGACGGCATGGTGGTGACGAAAGTGTTTCCAAACACCGCTGGTGAACGCGGCGGATTGCTCACCGGCGATATCATCCTGGCGGTGGACGGCATCCCGGTCGGCCAGGGCAGCGGTTTCACCAGCAAGATCGAATCCACCCCGGTCGGCCAGAGCGTGACCCTCATCCTCGAACGCAGCGGCACGACGCAGGCGTTGCCGATCAAGGTCGAACAACGACCGTGCTCCTTCGACGCTTCGGATCAGTGGTGCGCCGCCGCCCGGGTCACGAAATGATCATGCCGGGCAGCGCGTGATCGGCGTCGATCAGAAAGGCAGCCATGGCGTTACGGCCTGAGCAAAAGCCCCAGCCGCAAATGCAGCCCGCGCCGCTTGCTGGCCCGCGACTGAAGCCGCAGCCCATCGGTCCGAAGCCTGCGAAGCCCTTTTCCTCCGGCGGCGCTAAGCTCGCCAGAAATATCGCCCTCGGCATTTTGCCGATTGCATTGCTGGGCTATGCGGCGGTCGCATCCGGTTTCATCAGCGTTCCGGCGTTCAAACCGGACGCCGCCCATTCAATTGCGGCGAAGGGCCCAAGCAGCAGTTCAGTCAAGGCCGAGCAGAACGAACGTGACACCCTGGGCCGCATCGGCGCCAGCGTCAGCGATTTGACCGAGGACGTGATCAAATCGATGGCCTTGCAGACCGGCCGCCTCGACGGCGTTGTGGTGCGCAAGGTTTGGCCCAACTCCAGCGCCGAACGCGCCGGCTTGCTCAATGGCGATATCATCCTGGCGGTCGACGGCATCCCGGTCGGTGAGGTCAGCGAGTTCGTCACCAAAATCGAGTACACGCCCATCAATCAAAACCTGACCCTGATCCTGGAACGCGGCGGTGTGACCCAGGTGCTCCCGGTTCAGGTGGAACGATGGTGCACCAACGAGATGAAAGTTTCGGACCTGTGCTCTGCCCGATAGGTGCGCGATCATCCTATTCGCGCTAAGCTGCCCTTGCCGGGGTCTGCCGTAGGAATCCAGAGCGACAATCATGACAATGGGCGGTCTATGGGCGCGCTTGATCATGGTTTCGGTGGTCCTCGCCATCTATGCCGCCTCGCATATGCTGGCGTTGATTCTGGTCGCCGGTTCCGCGGTCGTGACCATCGGCATGGTCGCCTACAAGGGGCTGTACCGCGGCCGCTATTTGCCTGAACCGACTCTGAACTGGATCGAGTGGCTGGTGAACCGGCTGCGACGGAGGCAAGTCGAGGCCGACAAGGGAGCGGAACTCGTCACCATCGACGCCGAAGACCTAGCTGCTCGGCTCAAGGCTAAGGTGATCGGCCAGGATCATGTCATCGATCAGGTCGCGCAGATTTTGCGGCGACGGGTGGCGGCGCGCCGGCCCGACAAGCCGCTGGCGGTGTTCTGCTTTGCCGGGCCGCCCGGCGTCGGCAAGACCCACCTCGCCAAAGTGCTGGCGCAGACTCTGTTCGGCGGCAACAACAGCCTGCATTTCATCGACATGAGCCAGAATGCGGCCTCAAGCCTGTTCGGCTCGCCGCGCGGCTATACCGGCTCGGAGAACTACGGCCAGGTCACCACGGCGCTGCGCGACGCGCCGCGTTCGGTAATGTTGCTCGACGAGTTCGAGAAGGCCGATCCGGAGGTGCACAAACGCTTTCTCACCGCCTGGAACGACGGCTTCGCCACCGAGACCAGCGACGGGAGCAAGCTCCCGACCAACGAGACGATCTTCATCCTCACCACCAATGCGGCGGCACGGCGCATTTCCGAGATGGCCAATGAACACAAAGGCAGCCCGGAGGACCTCGACCGGATAGTGAAATCCACGCTGGCCGACGCGAATTTTGCCCCCGAGGTGCTGTCGCGCATTGACGAAGTGTTCGCCTTCCGCGATATGCGCGGCCTCGATATCGCCCGCGTCGTCGCGCTCGAGATCGAGAACATCGCACACCAGTTCAATCTGGAAATCGCACCGGGCGGCATCGATCCGCAGATCCTGCTGAAGGCGATCGACAAGGTCACCGAGATGGGCGCCAAGGGCGGCGTGCGCGACATCTCGCGTTCGCTGGAGAAGCAGATTTCCGACGGCTTGGTCGACGCGCGGCTGGGCGGGGCGACCCACGTGCGGCTCGAGGCTGACGGCGACAAGATTCGCGTGATTCCGGTGAAGGACGAAAAGACCAATCCCGACGGCGGGAGACCGATGGCTTCGGCGCTTGCCGGATAGAGGGCGCGCGGCCGCCGGCTGCGCGCCCTCTACACGTTTCGACTTTCGCCGTCGGCCGTTTGGCCGTAGGAACTTGAACATGGAATTCGCAGGGTTGCTGAGGCAGAATGTCAGGAAGTCCCGCGCCGTTCACATCCCACCACCGCCGAGGGTCGCATGGACGTACTGCAAAGATTGACCAACAAGGCAGCGCTTGAAAAGGCGTTCGAGGCCAAGAGCGCCAAGCTCACGGTGATCGATGCCGAGGAGCTCGCAGCCAAGCTCAAGTCGCGCGTCATCGGGCAGGACGAGGTCATTGATCAGATCGCCCGCACCTTACGCCGGCGCTTTGCGGCGCGGCGACCCAACAAGCCGATCGCGGTGTTCTGCTTTGCCGGAGCCCCAGGCGTCGGCAAGACCCACCTTGCCAAGGTGATGGCGGAAACGCTCTACAAGAGCCAGAACCACCTTCACCACATCGATATGAGCACCGCAACCGACCATCACGCCGCGTCGAGCTTGTTCGGATCGCCCAAGGGTTACACGGGTTCGAGCAGCTACGGACAGGTGACAGGCATGCTTCGCGACGTGCCCAACTCGATCATGTTGCTCGATGAGTTTGAGAAGGCGCATCCGGACACCCACAAGCGTTTCCTCACCGCCTGGAACGACGGCTTTGTCACCGAAGTCAGCGACGGCGCCAAGATCGCGACCAACGAAACAATCTTCATCCTCACCACCAATGCGGCGTCCCGGCGCATCGGCGAGATGGCGCGCGATCACAAGGGGACCCAGGACGAGCTCGACCGCATGGTCAAATCAACGCTCGCCGATGCCGGCTTCGCGCCGGAGGTGCTTTCGCGCATCGACGCGGTGTTTGCCTTCCGGGAAATGAAGGGACTCGATATCGCCCGGATCGTGGCGCTCGAGATCGAGAATAAGACGAGGGAGTACAAGCTGGAGATTGCCGACGGCGGCATCGATGCACAGATCCTGCTTTCGGCGATCGAAAAGGTCAGCGAACAAGGCGCCAAGGGCGGCGTTCGCGACATTGCGCGTACCATCGAGGATCAAATTGCGGATGGACTGCTGGACGCCAAGAGCCAAGGCGCCAGCAAGGTGCGTCTATTGGCGGAAGCCGATGAGGTAATTGTCGTACCGGTGCTTGATGACGACACCACCACCGCCGCGCACGAAGCCGTCAGGGAAAAAACCCGGGACTGAGCTGATACCAACACGGCATTGCGGGAGACGCGGAGATACTCATGGCCGGCGGCAACTTCTCAAACGCTTCTGCCGGAATGCTTTCGCCGACCCCCCGCAGCCGTCCATCGTTCTTCGCCTATCTTCTTATGCTCTATCGCGGCGATGCGAGTTTTCGCGGATTCGTCGAATTCACTCTCATCGCCGGCGTGTTGGTGTTCTGTCTCACAATGTGGCCGAGCCAGAATCCGCAGAACAACGGCCAGGAGGCGCAGCATCCGGCATCGCAATCATCGGGCCAGAGCCAGGGACAGAATACGGCCGCTTCGACCACCACATCCGCCCAGCAGCAGGCAACGTCGCAACAACAGGCCACGTCCAATCAGCAAGCGGCGACGACCTCGTTCGCTCTGAACGGTGTTTCGATCCAATTTCCGCCCGAAGTCACCCACCCGTTGCTCAAGAACTTTCTTTTCATCGACATCGATGAGTCGTTATTTTCCACCTCAGCGGCGGACACCCGGTTAAAGCTTGCCGCCGCCGCCCGCGCATTTCGCGCCGAGCAATTCGCGCAGGTCACCGAGGCCCTGAAGAGCGCCGACCCGACCGACCGCAACGTGATGTTCATGCGCGCTATGGCCCTGGTGAACGGGTCAGATCCGGAAGCGGCGAAGGCTGCTATCTCGCTGCTGCGGAACGCCAAGGACGCCGGTCAACATCAGGCTGCGCTTGTGCTCGGACGTGAGCTTCTCATCGCCACCGATCCGGCGCTCAAGAATGTGGAGGAAGGGCGCAGGCTGATCGAGTCTGCCGCCTCGGGCGGCGACCGGACGGCACAACGCTTGGCGGGCATCGGCTACATGTCGGGCGAGATCGGGCTCATCAACTTTGCCAAAGCGCGGGGCCTGTTCCAGACCGCCTCCGCGGCCGGCGACGTGCCGGCGATGTTGACCTATGCGTTCATGTTGGGCTGGGGGATTCGGGGCCCTGCGGACCAGGCCATGGCTGCGGACTTGCTGCGGCGCGCCGCCGCCGCTGGGCTCACCGCCGCGCAGGAAACGCTCGGGCAATGGCTGATCGCCCAGTTCAACCACAAGCAGATCGACGACCCGCGCGAGGCACTGGAGTGGCTGAACAAGGCGACCCAAGTCGGCCATTCGATCCAGGCCCTGGAGGCGCTGGTCTTATTCTTCGCTGATCAAAACCGCGCGCCACCCTGGAACTTGAAGAACAAGGCGTACGAACTCGCCCGGCTCTGTTCCGGCCTACGCAACCCGTGGTGCCAGGCAGAGAATGGCTGGCTGTTCGAGCACGGCATCGGCGTCGAGCCCGATGCGATCCGCGCGACGGCGCATTATCAGGTAGCCGTTCAGATCGGCTACTCCAGTGTCGGCGAGTCGCTGCAGGATCTGATGGGGCGCCTCAGCGATGCGAATAAGACGGCAGCAATCAAGCAGTCGCAGGCGATTACTGCAGCGCTGCGGCCGGATCCCATCCCCTGGCACATGCAATATGTCGGCGCGCCAAAACCGCCCGACCCATGGGCCGTTGAGCCCAATCTCCCGAACCCGGCGGCCAATCAGACCGCTAATGTCGCGCCTAACACGGCAGCGACTGTGCCAGCTGTCCGCGGCGTGGCTTGGGGACTGGAAGGCCATCCCATGCCCAAGCGGCTGGTCATCAAGGCGCCGGACTTCAACGGCGAGCTGACTCGTCTGGCGGGGAGTGAATGGCGCTTTGAATGGCTGGAGAGCGGCAAGTCTGAGAAGGGCGGCACAACGCTGCGGACCACCGCGGAGACCGATGGTGGAATCGAGTGGTACAACGCCGCCGACAAGCGCACCTACCGGGCGGATCTAAATTCGCGCAATGTCTATCTCCGCAATGGCGACAAATTGGATCACTTCGCCAACATCATCGGCACGGTCATCGATACGCCCGGGAATTCCAATCTCGAATTGATGCTGCGCTTGCCGGACGGAATGCCCGCGCAAACGGTCGAAACGTTCGAGACCTATCTCGGTTCATTCGGCGAAAAGGCGCTCGCGATCAGCCAAGACCATCAACGAAGCGGCCGCTCGTGGAATGGAAAATCGATCGAGGATGCGAGGTCGGTCGCCCTGAAATATTGCGGCACCGACTGCAAGATCTACGCGGTCGGCAACTTCGTGCTCGATGTCGACCCAACTCTGCATCTGCCGGCCGGCATGTCGCAAGAGATGATTGACAACTTCGCCAAATACATTGCGGCGCCCGACGAGAAGGCGTTTGCGATCGGGGCAAACGGTATCCACTTCGGCTGGATCGAGCAGCAAAAGTCCATCAGTGAGGCGAGAACCCGGGCCCTTGAGACTTGCGGCAGCAACTGCCGCATTTACGCGGTCGGCAATGTCGTTCTGAAGTGAGAGGACAACTTTCCCATCGTCCGGGGCCCGCCACAGGGCCGGCGGCGGCCAAATTCCGGGTGAGATCTCGCCTGCCGGTACAATCGCCGGACCTCCGCGGCGGCGTCTGGGCTGCAAAAACAACCTGTTGCAGAACCCCACCTGGGCTGCCTATTTATGGCCGCATGGATACTATGGTTGCAGCATCCGCCGGTGAAGGCGCTTCGCCTGAAACCGCCCGCGCGGCGGGCCAAATCGAGGTAAAGCTCGCCGACGTCGAAACCGTCGCTCGCGACACCAATGTCTACACCTTCCGGCGTCCGGACGGCGGCCGACTGCCGCCCTACAAGCCGGGCGCGCATATCGACATCCATTTGCCCAATGGGCTCATTCGGCAGTTTTCCCTGCTCAACCCCGCCGCCGACCCGGAAAGCTACGTCGTCGCGATCAAACTCGACGCGGCGAGCCGCGGCGGATCGCGCTACATCTTCGACGAGCTGCGCGTTGGACACACGCTCAAGATCAGCGCACCGCGCAACAATTTTCCGCTCGTCGAGGATGCTGTAGAGGTTGTGCTCTTTGCCGGCGGCATCGGCATCACGCCAATCTGGTGTATGGCACAACAACTCGCCGCGCAAAACCGCCCATGGAAGCTCTATTACTCATGCCGATCGCGGGACGACATGGCGTTTCTCGCGACGGTGGATAAATTCGGACCCGACCGCGTCAACCTGCATTTCGATGACGAAGCCGGCGGCAAATTCCTCGACCTCGCCGCCGCGATCGGCGCGGCGCCGGCGAACGCGCACTTCTATTGCTGCGGTCCCAACCCGATGCTCAAAGCATTCGAGGCGGCGGCGGCCGGACGGCCAAAGCACAATGTCCACGTCGAATACTTTACGCCCAAAGCCGAGGCGGCGACCTCGGGTGGCTTCTGGGTCGAGCTCGCGCGCTCCGGCGAGGAGTATTACATCCCGGAAGGCAAGAAGATCCTCGAAGTGCTCTATGAGGCCGGCATCGATGTCGACTATTCCTGCGAGCTCGGCATCTGCGGCGAGTGCGTGACGCGCGTCATCTCCGGTATCCCCGAGCATCGCGATTCGGTGCTCAGCGAGGAAGAGCAGGCGTCCAACGAGAAGGTCATGATCTGCTGCGCCGGCTGCAAGAGCGAACGTCTGGTTCTGGATATGTAGACATCTCATTGCCCTGCGCGCGCAATTACGCTAAGTCCGCGGCCGACGGGGCGATGGTGGAGAAACGCGATGGCCGACCACGGTGAGCTGGAATACGCGACTGCCGCGGGCAATGATTTAGCCGCCCATGAGCAGACGTATCGGACTTTCGTCACCTTGGTGAAGACCGTACTCGCGGTCGTCGTCGTCATTGTGATTCTGATGGCGATTTTCCTCACCTGAACTTTCGACCCGCGCGCCACGAACCTCGGCTTGCTGGACGCGGGCGGGCGCCAAACCGGCCGCGCGCAGTCAAGTGACGGAGGCATCATGAAAGTTGCGGTTGCTGCCGAGATCGACGCGGGCGAGCCGCGGGTCGCGGCGACGCCCGAGACCGTCAAAAAGATGATCGGGCTCGGCGCCGAGATTGCCGTCGAGCCGGGCGCCGGAGTGAAATCCGGAATCCTCGACGCGGACTACACTGCCGCCGGCGCAACGGTCACCAAGGATGCGGCAGACGGCGCCGACATCGTGCTCAAGGTGCGGCGGCCTTTAGCCTCCGAGCTTTCGCGCTTGAAGAAAGGCGCCATCGTCATCGCCATCATGGACCCTTACGGCCATGAAGAAGCGCTGCGCGGCATGGCCGAGGCCGGCGTCGTCGCCTTTGCCATGGAGCTTCTGCCCCGTATCACCCGCGCCCAGGTCATGGATGTGCTGTCGAGCCAGGCCAACCTCGCCGGCTACCGCGCCGTCATCGACGCCGCCGCCGAATATGGCCGGGCGCTGCCGATGATGATGACCGCGGCCGGCACCGTGCCGGCCACAAAAGTTTTCGTCATGGGCGCCGGCGTCGCCGGCTTGCAGGCGATCGCGACCGCGCGCCGGCTCGGCGCCGTCGTCACCGCAACCGACGTGCGGCCGGTCGCCAAGGAACAGGTCGAGAGCCTCGGCGCCAAGTTCATCGCCGTCGAGGACGAGGAGTTCAAGGCGGCGGAGACGGCGGGCGGTTACGCCAAGGAAATGTCGAAGGAGTATCAGTCAAAGCAGGCCGCGCTGGTCGCCGAGCACATCAAGAAGCAGGACATCGTCATCACCACCGCGCTCATCCCGGGCCGGCCGGCGCCGCGGCTGATTTCGAAGGACATGGTCGCGTCGATGCGGCCCGGTTCGGTGATCGTCGATCTCGCCGTTGAGCGCGGCGGTAACGTCGAAGGCGTCAAAGCCGACGCAGTGGCAAACGTCGGCGACGTGAAAATCATCGGCTATAGCAATGTGCCGGGCCGGCTCGCGGCCACGGCGTCAAGCCTGTACGCCAAGAACCTCTACGCCTTCCTCGAAGTCCTGATCGACAAGAAGACCAAGGCGCTCGCAATCAACTGGGACGACGACATCGTCAAAGCCACCGCGCTCACTCGCGACGGCGCGATCGTTCATCCGAATTTCAAGCCCAAGACCGCGGCGTAGATAGCGCGGCGTAGAGCAGAAGGAAGCCCCTTCATGGTGACTCTCTCGGTCCTCGCGCAACTCGATATTCTTTCCACGGCGAGCGGCGGTGCTATTCACGCCGTCAGCGACGCCGTCGATCCGTTCGTGTTCCGCCTCTCGATTTTCGTGCTCGCGGTGTTTGTCGGCTATTACGTCGTCTGGTCGGTAACGCCGGCGCTGCACACGCCGCTAATGTCGGTGACCAATGCGATCTCCTCGGTCATCGTGGTCGGCGCGCTGCTCGCGGTTGGCGTCGCGCTCGTCGCTGACGATTCTGGCCCGCTCTGGGCGCGGGCGTTCGGCTTCGTCGCGCTCGCCTTCGCCTCGGTCAATATTTTCGGCGGCTTTCTGGTGACGCAGCGCATGCTCGGCATGTTCCAGAGGAAGCAGAAATAATCATGAGCGCTAACCTGGCCGCGTTTTGCTATCTGGTCGCCGGAGTCCTCTTCATCCTGGCGCTCCGCGGCCTGTCGCATCCGACCACGAGCCGGCAAGGCAACATGTTCGGCATGATCGGCATGGCGATCGCGGTCGCCACCACGCTCGCCGCGCATCCGCCGGCCGGCCTTGGCGCCTGGGTGCTGGTGCTCATCGCCGTCGCACTTGGCGGCGGCACCGGCGCCGTGATCGCGCGGCGCGTGCCGATGACCTCGATGCCGGAGCTCGTCGCCGCCTTCCATTCGCTGGTCGGCATGGCGGCGGTGCTGGTCGCCGCCGGCGCGCTGTACGCGCCCGCGGCCTTCGATATCGGCGCCGAGGGCGCCATCCACGGCCAGAGCCTCATCGAAATGTCGCTCGGCGTCGCCATCGGCGCCATTACCTTTACCGGCTCGGTGATCGCGTTTCTGAAACTCTCCGGCCGCATGAGCGGCAAGCCAATCATCCTGCCCGCCCGGCATGCGATCAACATCGCGCTGGCGCTCGCGCTAGTCGCGCTGATCGTCTGGTTCTTCGAGGCGCAGCACCACCTCGCCTTCTGGCTGCTCGCGGCCGTCTCGTTCCTGCTCGGCGCGCTGATCATCATTCCGATCGGCGGCGCCGACATGCCGGTCGTCATCTCGATGCTGAATTCCTATTCTGGCTGGGCGGCTGCCGGCATCGGCTTCACGCTCGGCAATTCGGCGCTGATCATTACCGGCGCGCTCGTCGGCTCCTCGGGCGCGATCCTGTCCTACATCATGTGCAAGGGGATGAACCGCTCGTTCATCTCCGTCATCCTCGGCGGCTTCGGCGGCGAGGTCGCGGGCCCGAGCGCCGCAGCCGAGCAACGTCCGGTCAAGCTCGGCTCGGCGGAGGACGCCGCTTATCTCCTGAAGAATTCGTCGAAGGTCATCATCGTGCCGGGCTACGGCATGGCGGTGGCGCAGGCGCAGCACGCGCTGCGCGAGATGGGGGAAAAGCTGAAGGCCGCCGGCGTCGAAGTGAAATACGCGATCCACCCGGTTGCCGGCCGCATGCCGGGCCATATGAACGTGCTGCTGGCCGAAGCCAACGTGCCTTACGACGAGGTTTTCGAGCTCGAAAACATCAACTCGGAATTCGCCCAGGCCGACGTCGCCTATGTGATCGGCGCCAACGACGTCACCAATCCAGCCGCCGAAGATGATCCGAAATCGCCGATCTACGGCATGCCGGTGCTGCAGGTGTGGAAGGCGGGCACCGTGATGTTCAACAAGCGCTCGCTCGCCTCAGGCTACGCGGGCATCGACAACCCGCTGTTCTACCGCGATAACACCATGATGCTCCTTGGCGACGCCAAGAAGATGACGGAAGAGATCGCCAAGGCGATCTGAAAGCGTCCGCACGTGGTTTCGGACAAACCTTCGCCCAAGCCGCCTACTTCGGGCCGTCGCTCGCGCTGGTCGGCTGTAACTTCATCGACCACCAGACCCAACCGCTTGGCCTTCCGCCTCATCGGCATTCCGGTGCTGGCCGTCGCCGGCGTCCTGCTCTACCGCGGCGTGCATGACCGCTTCGTGCTGCCGGAGTGCGATTCATCGCGCGCCAAGAACACGCTCGCCGAAGTGCTTAAGCAGCTTGAGGTCGCGCCATTGGGTGATGAACCCATCAAAACGGTTTCAAGCAGCAAGGATAAGGTCGTCTGCAGCGTCGTGTTGCCGCTGTCGGGCGGCGACAATCTGAACATCGATTACAGCTTCTTCTGGCAGGGCAGCTCGGTGGAAATGAAGTACTCAATCGCGCGCAAGCCCGCGCACACCTCGGCAGTTGAGCCGCCCCCTTCGTCATCACCAGCGGATTGAAGCAATCTAGCCTTGTGAAACGACGAAGTCTGGATTGCTTCGTCGCGTTGCTCATCGCAATGACGGCGTGGCTAACTCCTGGCGGGCGCGCGATACGCGGCGAGAAAGGTACTCACCGCGATCCGTACCACGCGCTCGATCTGTTTCGGGCTTGGCTCGGGCGCGAAGTTGAATACCATGGACTTAAATATCATCGCCTGACAGGCCTCCATCAGCTGTGCGGCGGCAATTTCGCAGTCCTCGACAGTGAGCACCCCTGCGTCAACCTGCGCGGCAATGTAGGCAGCGAGTTGCGTGATCCCTCGTGCCGGGCCGCTTTCGTAGAATTTCCGCCCGAGTTCAGGCATCCGGTCGGCGATGGCAATTACAATGCGGATTGCCGACGCTTTTTCCGGCCGGCAGAGAAATTTGATGTAGGCGTTGCCGAGACGCGTCAGCACCGTCTCCACGTCGTGGTCGTTCGGGTCGAGGTCGAAAATTCCTTCCGCCTGCAGTTCGCATTCCTGCTCGACGATGGCCTCGAATAACTGTTCCTTGTGCCTGAAATAGACATAGAGCGTGCCCTTGGAGACGCCGGCGGCGCGAGCAATGTCGTTCATGCTGGCGGCGTCGAAGCCCTGCGCCAAAAACACGGCGCGAGCGCCCTCGATGATTTGACGCCGCTTGGCGCTCTCTTCGTCGAAAGACGTCGACGGGACCCGATCTAATACAGTCTGTTCAATCATTGGTAGGCCTTTTGTCGTATTTGCCCGTCTAGGGCCTTAAGCGCACGTGATTGTGCGTCCGCGACGCCTCATGTATATTGACCGAACCGTTCGGTCAATATTGACACTTAAGCTTTACTGGCTTATTAATGACCGAACGGTTCGGTCACAAGTTTGCCGGCCGGCCCTCAGAGGAGCGGGAGCCATGTATCGCAAACAAGAGCGGGACACCCCTTCCCGGTTCCAGGTTGTTTCGACGCCCGCCCCAGCGCTGAACCCGGTGGACGAGGCCATCCCGGCCGATCACCCGCGTGTCGAGCCCGCGCCATCCCCGCAATCTGAGCATGCACCCTTCGCACCGACGCCGGCGCAGCCCAATCAGGCCGAAGTCGCATCGACGCCACAGGCTGACAAAGACCGGCCAAAGCGATCGAGCCGCCGCAAGGTCGCGCTGGGCGCGTTGCTGGCGGTTGCCGTCGGCGTGGGCGGCTGGTTCGGCTACGACTGGTGGACCGTTGGTCGCTTCACGGTCTCGACCGACGACGCCTATGTGCAAGCCTACAACACGACCTTGGCCGCCAAAGTCTCCGGCTACCTCGCCAGCGTTCTCGTCACCGACAATATGCGGGTCCATGCCGGCGACGTGATCGCGACTATCGACGACGGCGACTACCGGCTAGCGGTCGAATCGGCGCGCGGCAAGGTCGCCACCCAAGAGGCGACCATCGGCCGGATCGGTCATCAGATCGCGGCCCAGGAGGCCGCCGTCGAGCAGGCCAAGACGCAGCTCGTCTCCGCCCAAGCCGCGGCTACGCGCACGGAGCTGGAGCTCGTTCGCCAAAACCAATTGGTCGCGCGCGACGCCTCGAGCCGCCAGCTCCTGGAGCAAGCCCAGGCCAACCGCGATCAGGCGATCGCCGGCGTCAACGGCGCAAAGGCCGCTATCGATTCGGCCGCCGCCAATGTCGACGTCCTCAAGGGTCAGCAGCAGGAGGCAATCTCCACGCTTGACGAACTCAAGACGGCGCTCGCCAAGGCCGAGCGCGATCTGTCGTTCACCGTCATTCGCGCGCCGATCGACGGCGTGATCGGCAACCGCGCGGTGCAGACGGGCGACTATGTGCAGACCGGCCAGCGGCTCGCGAGCCTGGTGCCGCTCGACGAGGTCTACGTCAACGCCAACTTCAAGGAAACGCAATTGGCGCGCTTGCGGCCCGGCCAACAGGCTTCCATCGCCGTCGACGCGCTCCCCGAGCATGCGATCCAGGGCACAGTCGAGAGCTTCTCGCCGGCCTCCGGCGCCGTGTTCTCACTGCTGCCGCCGGACAACGCGACCGGGAACTTCACCAAGATCGTGCAGCGGCTTCCCGTTCGCATCCACGTGCCGGCCGCGGTCGCCCGCGAAGGCCTGTTGCGGCCCGGCATGTCGGTGGTGGTCAGCGTCAATACCAAGGCGACCGCCGTCGCCAATGACGGCGCGACAACGCCGGCGCAGAGCGCAGCCGCACACTGACAAGCACCGAGGTCGGGCGATGGCAGCGGCATCGACCATCACGTTCCCTGCCCCACACGCAGTGGCAGCGCCTGACGCCGAGCGTATCGATCCGCTGCGTCTCGTCGCCTTTCTGGCGATGTGCTTCGGCATGTTCATGGCCTTCCTCGACATCCAGGTGGTGTCGGCGTCGCTATCGGAGATTCAGGCAGGCCTCGCCGCTTCGAGCGACGAGATCACCTGGGTGCAGACCTCTTATTTGATGGCCGAGGTGGTCGCCATTCCGCTGTCCGGCTTTCTCTCGCGCGCGCTAGGCACCCGCATCATGTTCGCCACCGCCGCCGCCGGCTTCACCGTCGCCAGCCTGATGTGTGGACTGACCACGACCATGGGCCAGATGATCGTCTGGCGCGCGCTGCAGGGTTTTATCGGTGGCGGCATGGTACCGACGGTGTTTGCATCCGCCTACGCGATCTTTCCGCGCTCGCGCCAGTCGGTGATCACGCCGATCATCGGGCTCGTCGCCACGCTCGCCCCGACCATCGGTCCGACCGTCGGCGGCTATCTCACTGACGCGCTGTCATGGCACTGGCTGTTCTTCATCAATATCGGGCCCGGCATCGTCGTCACCATCGCGGCGATCACCCTGATCGACTTCGATCGGCCGGATTTCAAGCTGTTCGAGAAGTTCGACTGGATCGGGCTCATCTTCATGGCGCTGTTTCTCGGCGCCCTTGAATATGTGCTCGAAGACGGGCCGCGCTACGATTGGTTCGAGGACTCCACAATCTCATTAGCGGCCATCGTGTCGGCGAGTTCGGCGGTGATCTTCTTTGCGCGCGTGCTCATGGCGGGGCAGCCGATCGTTGACCTGCGCGCGTTTCTCGATCGTAATTTTGCGCTCGGCAGCATGTTTTCGTTCGTGCTCGGCATCGGTCTCTATGGCCTGACCTATCTCTATCCGATTTACCTCGGCGAGATCCGCGGCCATAACGCGCTGATGGTAGGGCAGACGCTATTCGTGTCCGGCGCCACGATGTTTCTCAGCGCACCGATCGTTGGCCGGCTGATGACCAAGGTCGACTCCCGCCTCATGCTCGCCGCCGGCTTCGTGATTGTCGCGATCAGCAACTGGCAGATGAGCTACCTGACCAAGGATTGGGATTTTTGGCAGCTGTTCGTGCCGCAAATCTTGCGCGGCTTCGGCATGATGATGGCGATCGTGCCGATCACCAACATCTCCCTGGTCACGCTCGCGCCGGACATGCTCAAGAACGGCTCCGGCTTGTTCAACCTGACCCGCAATCTCGGCGGCGCGGTCGGACTTGCGGGGCTCAACACCGTTCTCGACAAGCGCATCGACCTACACCTGGCGCGGCTTCACGACTCCATCACCTGGGCGCGGCAGCCGGTGGTCGAAACGCTCAACGGTCTCGCCGCCCGCATACCCGGCTCCGATGCGCAGAACATGGCGCTCAAGCAGCTTTTCCTCTTCACCCGCCAGCAGGGCATCGTGATGGCCTTCGCCGATGTCTTCCTACTGCTGGGCCTCCTCTTCGTGGTGTTCGCCCCGCTGGTGTGGCTCATGCGCCGGCCGCCGTCGGTTAGCGGCAACGCGCCCATCGGCGCGCATTAGGCCTAGCCCTTCACGTTGGGCGCACCGTAGCCGCCCGCCGTCGGCGTCTGGATGACGATCGCCTCGCCGGCGTCGATGATCGTGGCATCGCAACCGGCCAGCTTTTCCAGGCGGCCATCCTTGCGCCGCACGGAGTTTTCGCCGACCTCTCCATCGCCGCCGCCGGCGAGCCCGAACGGCCGAACGCGGCGGTGGCCGGACAGGATGGTGCACTCCATCTTCTCCAAAAAGCGGATGGTGCGGCGGATACCATCGCCCGCGTTCCAGCGGCCGCGCCCGCCCGAGCCTTTGCGGATGTGGAAATCCTCAAGCAGCACGGGATAACGGAATTCCAGAATCTCCGGGTCCGTGAGCCGGGTGTTGGTCATGTGGGTGTGCACAGCGTCGGTGCCGGGAAAGCCGGGACCCGCCGGAGAGCCGGAACAGATCGTTTCGTAATACTGATAGCGCGCATTGCCGAAATTGAGATTGTTCATGGTGCCCTGCGCCGCCGCCATGGCGCCGAGCGCGCCGAACAGACAATTTGTCACCT
The DNA here is from genome assembly GCA_963832605.1 of uncultured Alphaproteobacteria bacterium. GTDB lineage: Bacteria > Pseudomonadota > Alphaproteobacteria > Rhizobiales > Xanthobacteraceae > BOG-931. The sequence continues at coordinate 332,718 of CAWHUO010000022.1, forward strand.
CCTGCGAGGTCTCGACATTGCCGGCGACCACGGCGGCGGGAAATTCAGGCGACAGCAGCGATTTCTCCGGAATGATGATGCGGATCGGGCGCAGGCAGCCGGCGTTCATCGGAATGTCGTCGTCGACCATGACGCGGAAGACGTAGAGCACCGCGGCGCGCGTTACCGGCTCAGGGGCATTGAAGTTGTTCGGCTGCTGTCGACTGGTGCCGGTGAAATCGACCGTCGCCTCGCGCTTTTTCTTGTCGACCTTGATGCGCACCTTGATGACGGTGCCCTGATCCATCTCGACCGTAAACGCACTGTCGTGCAGGCGGTCGATGACCCGGCGCACGCTTTCAGCGGCGTTGTCCTGAACATGACGCATATAGGCGCGCACCACCGGCAGGGTGAATTGCCGCACCATGTTGCGCAGCTCGTGAGCGCCTTTCTCGTTGGCGGCGATCTGCGCCTTCAGATCGTTGACGTTCTGCAACGGATTGCGCGCCGGATATTGGCCGCCGGTGAAGAGCGCGTAGATATCTCTCTCGCGGAACCGACCGCGATCGACCAGCTTGAAATTGTCGATGTAGACGCCTTCCTGCTCGATCGTCGTGGCGTTAGGCGACATCGAGCCCGGCGAGATACCGCCGACGTCGGCGTGATGACCGCGGGCGGCGACCCAGAACAGGATTTTTCGGCCCGCGAATACCGGCGTGCAGACGGTGATGTCGGGCAGATGGGTACCGCCATTGTAAGGGGCGTTGATGGCATAAACGTCGCCCGGGCGGATCTTTTCCTTGTTCTCGCGGATGATGGTTTCCACCGCACGATCCATCGAGCCAAGATGTACCGGCATGTGCGGTGCATTGGCGACCAGCGAGCCGTCGCCGTCAAACACGGCGCATGAGAAATCGAGCCGCTCCTTGATATTGACCGAGTAAGCCGTGTTTTGCAGGGCCACGCCCATCTGCTCGGCAATCGACATGAACAGATTGTTGAAGACTTCGAGCATGACCGGATCGGCGTGGGTGCCGATGGCGTGGCCGCGGGCGAGTTTTTTGATCCGCCGCAGCACCAGATGGTTCTTGGCCGTCAGTTCGGCTTGCCAGCCATGCTCGACCACCGCGGTCTGGTGCGGCTCGATGATGATCGCCGGGCCTTTTATCTTATGCCCCGGTGCAAGCTTTTCACGCAGATAGACCGACGCCCTATGCCATTGGCCTCCTGAAAAGAAACGCGTGCGGCGCGCCGGCACAGGAAGCTTGGTTCGCTTTGTTCCGTGGGCTTTCTCCCTGAATGTTGCGCCGCCGCCGACCGCTTCGACGGAGACTGCTTCGATCACCAGCGACTTTTTGCGATCAACAAAACCGAACTGTGCCTTATGCGCGCGCTCGAAATCGCGCCGCATCGCGTCGAGCGAGTGAACTCGATCTTCCCCTCGTTGCCGTTGGCCCCCCTCACCCGCCCGCTTCACTGTCGACCTCTCGCCAAGAGGGAGAGGTGAAGAAAAGGTTCCCGCGGCGACGATCAGCGCTGTGTCGGTGCCGGCGTAACGGATATGCGCGCGAACATGGACCTTGATCTTATTTGCCGTCACCCCCTGCGCCATGACCTCCGCCATCGTGTCGCGCGATAGCTGCCCTGCGACCTGGCAAAGCGTTGCCTGCGCTTTGTCGCCGAACGGCTCCTCGATCGCCTGCTGGCGGACGCTGCGGATATCGGCAAGCCCCATGCCGTAGGCGGAGAGAAGCGACGAGTAAGGATGGATCAGGACGCTGGTCATGCCTAGCGCATCGGCGACCAGGCAGGCGTGCTGGCCGCCGGCGCCGCCGAAGCAATTGAGCGTGTAACGAGTGACGTCGTAGCCGCGCTGCACGGAAATTTTCTTGATTGCGTTCGCCATGTTCTCGACCGCGATCTTGATAAAACCGTCGGCGACCTGTTCGGGCGTGCGGCCATCGCCAATATCTTTCGCCAAGGCCGCGAAAGCTTCGCGCACCGCTTCGGCATCGAGCGGCAGATTCTGCTCCGCGCCGAAAATCTTGGGAAAGAAATCGGGAATGAGCTTGCCAACCATGACATTGGCGTCAGTCACGGCAAGCGGCCCACCCCGGCGGTAGCATTTCGGACCGGGATTGGCGCCGGCGGAATCGGGACCGACGCGAAAGCGGGCGCCGTCGAAATGCAGGATCGAGCCGCCGCCGGCCGCCACCGTGTGAATCAGCATCATCGGCGCACGCATGCGCACGCCGGCGACTTCGGTCTCGAACGTGCGCTCGTATTCGCCGGCGAAATGCGACACGTCGGTCGAAGTTCCGCCCATGTCGAAGCCGATGAGCCGGACAAACCCCGCCTCCCGCCCGGTCGCGGCCATGCCGACAACGCCGCCGGCCGGGCCCGACAAAATCGCATCCTTGCCACGAAACAGTTTGGCCGCGGTCAAGCCGCCCGAGGACATCATGAACATCAGCCGCTGCTTCCCGCGCCCTGCTTTGGAGGGCGAGGTGTTATTCAAGTCCCGCGCCACCTGCGCGACGTAGCGGCGCAGGATCGGCGAGAGATAGCTGTCGACTACGGTGGTATCGCCACGGCCGACAAGCTTGATGAGCGGAGAGACTTCGTAGCTGGCGGAGACCTGGTCAAATCCGAGTTCCCGCGCCAGCGCCGCGACCTGCCGTTCGTGTTCGTTGTAGCGGTAGGCGTGCAGCAGCACGACGGCGACGGCGCCGATGCCGTCCGCCTTGGCGCGCGCAAGCTCGCTACGTACCGCGTCGAGGTCCACCGCGCGCTCGATGGTGCCGTCAGCGCGCACGCGTTCATCCACCTCGACCACGCGCTCGTAGAGCATGTCGGGCTTGACGATATGCTTGGCAAAGATTTTCGGCCGCGCCTGGTAGCCGATGCGCAAGGCGTCGCGAAAACCCTTGGTGATCAGAAGAAGCGTACGCTCGCCCTTGCGCTCAAGGAGCGCGTTGGTTGCAACCGTCGTACCCATTTTCACCGCGGCGACCTGGGCGGCCGGGATGGGTTCGCTGGGCGCAAGCCCGAGCAGGTGCCGGATTCCGGCCACGGCTGCGTCGGCATAGGCTTCGGGATTTTCCGAGAGAAGCTTGTGGGTAACGAGCTTGCCGTCCGGCCGCCGGCCGATCACGTCGGTGAACGTGCCGCCGCGATCAATCCAGAATTCCCAGCTTCCGGGCATGCGGTGATTATAGTGCAACCCGCTCATTCCCGGGAAAGCGGGAATCCACCTGCAAGATGCAAGGAGCGGCTGGCGCAGGGGATGAGCGGAATTCGAATTATTTGTCGCGCGCCAGAAGGCCGGCGACCGTCCTGATCTCGTTGCGGGCATATTTCGGCAATCCCGCGCTAATCGAATCCCCGGAGTTGAACGAGGACTGCCCCATCAGCACCTGGGCCGGTACGAGATTGCGCAGCACCGGCACGTTCTCGAATTCCTTCTTCTTGTCGAGCACGCTCTCCTCGATCGCCAGCACCATGAAGGCAGTGACCACGGTCTTGCCCGGGTCGCTGGGATGACCCTGGAATACGGCGAAGAATTTGCCAAATTTCATGATCTGATTGACGTAGAAAATATTCTGTTCGAGCACGCCCGCGACCGGCGTGTCGAGCGCCGTCAACTCTTTCAATCCGGCCTGATCCATCTCCGCGGGCGCGAGCCGCGCCAGCTCGCTCTCGAAATCGATATGGTCGGAAACCTTCTTGGCGCTGTCGCGCAGCTTGTTCACCAGCATAATGCCCACGGGAATTTTGCCTTCGAGCTTGTAGCTCGACTGGATGCAGATGAGAGTTGTCAGCCCGGTGCACCATTTGCGCTCGGGATTATCGTTGCCGGTCCCCTGCGGATCGCTGGGAAGGGTGACGTCGGCAGCAGCGATTACCTTGTGCTTGATCGCCGGATCGATTTTTTCCAGAAACGGCAGCGTCACGTAGCGCGAGAGATCGATCGCGGCCGGCGCCCGGTCGAGAATAAAGCGTGCCTGCGCCACGTACATGGTGAGCTTCTCGGTGACCGGGCCGCCGCCAGCACCGCTGCTCGACGCCTTGGTGACGGTCGGCTCGGTATAGCCGGCAAACAGCGACAGGAATTTCTTCTGCACGGGCCGCGTGCGCGCCCAATCGGCGAAGCTGATCAGGTTCGTCGGGTCGTCGCCAACGACACCCCCCTGCTGATCGCTAAACGCAATGGTGCCCGGCTTGAGTTGTGTCACGGCAAAGCTTCGCGCCGAGTCCACATCGTCGATGCGAAACTCCTGCCCGTGGGCCGCGGACAACGACCCGATCAAGCCGACAAACGCAAGCGCGTGCCGGATCGACATCAAATTTCTCTCGACCCGGCTGGTTTCAGTTGAGGTGCCCGCTCCAGAATAATCCGGATCGTGCCGCACGCGATTGCCTGGATCATTGGGACCGATCGGACCACGGCATGAAGAGGCCGCGAGCCATTGGCTGCGGCGGTGCCGGCTGCTGCTGCGGTGGTGGCTGCTGCGGCACGATTTGCCAGCCCTGCCGCGGATAATAATAGGAGCGGCCTGCGACGTTAGGGCCGCCGTCGGTCTGCGGGGCAGCCCAATACCCCTCTGACGTCGTTCCCCGTTGGCCCTGATAAGGCGCGGAATACTGGTCGTCGCGAAAATTGGGGTCGTCGGAATAATACCCGCCATCTCGAGAAACGATCTGATATTGCGTGTCATTCAATCGGCCGTCGGCTCCGAGCCGGAAATACTCGATGAAGCCGCGGCCGCCATTCACCCGGGCTCCGCTCATATAATCGATCGGCAAATCGACGAGATCACGCTGCGCCTCCGGCGAGGGTCCGTTGAGCGCGGTCTTGGGCGCTATGCCTTCCGTCCAAATCGCTTGCATGATCGGCTCGAAGATCGGCAACGCCATCCGCGCCCCCGTGGCCGTTGAGCCAAGCGAACGGCGCTTGCCGTCGCCATTGTCGTAGCCGACCCAAACGGCAACGGTCACGTCATTGGTGAAGCCGATGAACCAGCCGTCGACTGCGTCCTCGGTCGTCCCCGTTTTGCCGGCGACGTAGGGCGACAGCGAAGCGATCGCCCGGGCGGTGCCGCGCGCCACGACGCCCTGCAACATGGTCTTGAGCTGATAAAAGGCGGCGCGGTCGGCCGCGCCGATGAATGGCAGCGGCGCAGTCGGGTACTGATAGATCGTGCGGCCATTCGCCTCGATCGAGTCGATAGCGTGAGGCTGCGGGCGGGCGCCTTCATTGGCGACGGCCGCGTAGAACGCGGCGAGATCGATCATGCGCACCGGCTGCGCCCCGAGCACGAACGGATAGTAGCGGATGCAGTCGGCGTAGATTTTCGCCGCCACCGCCGTCGCGCAAACTTCGTCGAGGCTTTTCTCGGGATCGGCATTGATGCCACCGTCGAGCAGGTGCGCCGTCACGACGTTGACCGAATTCTCCAAGCCGCGCCGCATGGTGAAATAGCCGCCAGAGCCGTAGTCAGCATTGCGCGGCGACCAAAAATCCTCCTCGCGCGCGAAGCCACCGTATTCGCGGGCGATGCTATAGCGACCATCGCCGTGGCTGGGCCCAATCGGCGGCAGCGTAATCGGGTCATCAGGCACCAGCGTGTTCGGCTGCAGTCCCGACTGCAGCGCGGTCAGATAGGTCAGCGGCTTCATTGCCGAACCCGGCTGCCGCTGGGTTTGGGCGGCACGGTTGAGCTGGCTCAAGGGATAGGAAAAGCCCCCGGCCATGGCGAGGATGCGCCCGGTCTTGTTCTCCAGCACCAGCGCCGCGCCCTGCACTGTCGGCCGTACGCGCAATTGCGCCTGACCCTGGGCGCCAGCAACCTTGCCCTTGGTCGCCTTGCCCTCAGGCACGCTGACATAGACGACGTCATAGAGATTGAGGCTGCGCCTGATCTGCCAGGTCCAGGCGTTCAGCGGCAGGATACGCCCGTCAGCGAGGCCGACGCGGATCAATCCATCGCCGCGTTTGCCGCCCTTGTCCAAGACAACGGCTGGCAGCCAATGCACGTCGTAAAGCGGCAGATGCACGGCGGTGAGCGCCTGCTGCCAAGCCGGCATCGGTGCGGCACCGGTCGGCGCTCCGGTCTGGGCAGAGGCCCCGAGCTTCTGCACGGCGTCACCGATATTGGCTTCGGGCCCGCGATACTGCATGCGGCCGTACGCGATCTCGTAACGCGCCAAGCCCTCCTGCAGCGCCGCCTCGGTGTCCCGCTGCAATGTCGCGTTGATGGTCGAATGGACGATGTAGGGTTGCGCGGTCAGGCTCTCGACGCCGTCCGACTTTGCCTCCCGGCCAAGATAATCGATGAAGTGGAAGCCAAGGTCGCGGTGCGGCCGCTCGAAGGCGACGGGCCTGGGCGGCACGGCAAGCGCCTGGTCCTTCTGCTCGGGACTGATGACGCCGTCCTCCTGCATGCGTCCAAGGACATACGCGAGACGTTCCTTGGCGCGATCTGGATGGCGATCAGGATTGAAATAGTTTGGCCCCTTGAGCAGGCCCGCCAGTACCGCGCCTTCCGCTAAGGTGAGGTTTTTTGCCGACTTGCCGAAATAGCTACGCGCCGCCATCTCCACGCCCCACGAGCCGCGGCCGAGATAGGCGGTATTGAGGTAAAGCTCGAGAATCTCCGATTTGCTTAATGTGTTCTCGAGCCGCGAGGCTACGATCATTTCGCGGATCTTGCGTTCGTAGGTCACATCCTCGCCGACCAGGAGGTTCTTCACCACCTGTTGCGTGATGGTGGAGCCGCCCTGCGGCCGGCCCGGGTCCGCGAGATTGCCGATGAAGGCGCGGATGATGCCACGCTCGTCGACGCCGTGGTGCTGAAAGAAGCGCCGGTCCTCGGCGGCGACGAATGCTTTCTGGACGAAATCGGGAATGTCGGCGAGCGACACCCAGACGCGCCGGTTGCCCGGCTCGAAGACGTCGGCGAAATCTTTGCCCTTGCCGTCGAGGACGACGCTCATGCTCGGCAGCTTCTTGCCTTTCAGCCGCGTGTGGTCGGGCAGATCGGCCGCCGCGTTGTTGAAAAATTCGATCACCTGGCCGAGGTCGACGACCGGATTGGCCACGCTCTCGTTCTTGCAGAACTGATTGTAGGCGGTGTTAAGGTCGGCGAAATTGATGCCGTGAAAGGCCTTGATGTCGCCGCCGACCGCCTTCGGATCGTTCAGCGCGGTGGCAATGAGGTCATCGACGTTGATCGCCTCGATATCGAAGGCTTGGCGCATATGGGCGCAGCCATTGCGCAGAATCTGCACCACCTCGGCGCGATCTTGCACCGGGTCGAATTGCGTCTTCACCGCCTGCGGCTGGGTCATGACCTCGCTCAGCGCCAGAGCGGTGGCAAAAATCTTAACGAGGATGACATCCATGGCGGCGACGGCCGAACAGCCCAGGTTCGAGAAGGTCAGCAGAGGAAACGATCGAGTATAGCTATCCGATCCTTACAAAAAGACTTTTTTGCGGGGCTTTTGTGCCCTGCCGGGATTGCATTTCTGTGACGTACTGTTTCACGCCGTATCTTGTCGATGCGGCGGCCCAAAAGCGGGACCCGACGTACTTCCTGCTGCGGAACTATCTCTTGCCCAACGCTAATCCGTCAAAATGGCCGCGATACTGCAGGACGCCGAGCAGCATGAGGCTCGGCAAGCCGGCAAGCGCGCAGATCGCGAAAAACCAAACCCATCCCGTAGCGGCGGCGACGAAGCCCGCGCCAGACGATAGATAGGTGCGGCCGAAGGCCGCCAAAGCCGTCAGCAAAGCGTACTGCGTCGCGGTGTGCAGCGGGTTGCGGCATAGCGCCGAGAGATAAGCGACGAAAATCACCGTGCCGATGGCGCTGGTGAAATTCTCAACCACGATCGCGAAGGTGAGCCAGGCGGCATTGAGACCGACCACCGCCTGCCACGAGAAGGCGAGCGTAGAGAGCGCCTGCAGGACACCGCCGATCCAGAGGCTGACAGGCAGCGAACAGGCGCGCGCCACGAACCCGCCGGCAAAGCCGCCGATCAATGTCGCGGCCAGCCCGACACCCTTGATGATGGCCGCATATTCGTTTCGCGAGAAGCCGAGATCGATCACGAAAGGTGCGGTCAGTGCGCCGGCGAGCGCGTCGGTGAATTTGAACAGCACGACGAAAGCGAGCGCCGCCAGCGCCAGATCGCGCGACAGGAATTCGGCAAAGGCTCCCATGGCCGCTTCGAGAACGCGGGCCAGGGTGCCTTCCCGGGCATGTGCGGCAGATGCGGCGGCCGACTTCTCCGGCTCCGTCGCCAGCAGCGCCGTCACGATGCCGATCAAGACGAGCCCCGCCATGACCGTGTAGCCGGCCCTCCACGCGGCGTGTCGTTCAAGACCGAGGAAACCTTCAAAGCCGCTGACCAGAAACAGGGCGCCTGCCGTCGAAGCGAGCATGCCGATCCGATAAGCCGCGACGTAAGAAGCCATGCCGGCCGCCTGCTCGCTCTCGTCAAGACTTTCGACACGGAAAGCATCGACCACGATGTCCTGCGTCGCCGACGCGGTGGCGACAAGGAGGGCGCCCGCCGCCACCGCGAGCGCCGAAACCGAGGGGTCGCAGGCGCCGAGAAAGACGATCGCCGCCATGAGCAGAAGCTGCGAAAGGAGGAGCCAGCCGCGCCGCCGGCCAAATCGCCGCGATAGCAGCGGCACGTCAAGCGCATCAATAAGTGGCGCCCACAGGAACTTTATCGTGTAGGGCGTGCCGACCAATGCAAATAAGCCGATGGTGCCGAGATCAACTCCGGCCTCACGCATCCAAATGAGCAGCGTCGAACCCGACAGCGCCAGCGGCAGCCCGGAGGAGAAGCCGAGAAACATCACCACCAGCACCCGCCGCTGCAAATAAACCGCGAGTGTGTCGGCGATGGAGGTCCGGGCAGGCGCATCAGTCATGCGCCTGCCCTAGCCGGTTTGCGGAGTGGATGCCAACCTAGCGCGTCACTCCCCCGCCTCCAATTTGCGCACCATGGGAGCCGGGATGATCTCGGCGTCGGCGATGTCATCGCTGAATTCGACGTCCTTGATGCGAGACCCGCGCTGCTCGATCTTTTGCGTCGAAACCAGGATCTGCCGCACATCTTCGCTGACTTGGCCGAAATGCTGACCAAGCTTGGCCACCCGTTCGCTCATGCGCCGCACGTCGTCGATCAGGAGCCCGACCTCGGCTTGAATGCGACCGGCAGCTTCGCGCATGCGCGCATCCTTCTGAATCTGCTGAACGACATGGATGGCGATCATCAACAGCGACGGCGAGACGATGACAACCTTGGCGCGGTAAGCCTTCTGCACGATGTCGTCGAAGCCGTCGTGCAACTCGGCATAGACCGATTCCGAAGGCACGAACATCAACGCCATGTCCTGGGTCTCGCCGGGAATGAGATATTTCTGCGCGATGTCGGCGACATGCTTGGTCACATCCGTCCGCACCCGCGCGGCTGCCTGTCGGCGCTCGTCATCGCTCTTGGCCTCGCGATAGGCGGTGACCGCCTCGAGCGGAAATTTTGAATCGATGACCAGCGGGCGCCTGTCGGGCAGAAAAACGCAGCAGTCCGGACGCAGTTTATTGGAGAGCGTGTATTGGAATTCATAGCAGCTCTTCGGCAGCCCATCGCGGACGATGATTTCCATGCGACCCTGGCCGAAGGCGCCGCGCTCCTGCTTGTTAGCGAGCACCCCGTGCAGCGACGTCACCTGGCTGGCGAGCTCGGTGATGTTCTTCTGCGCCCGATCAATGACCGCAAGCCGCTCGCCGAGCTTTTGCAGATTTTCGGCAGTGCTTTGCTTGGTCTTTTCCAGCAAATCGCCGAGCCGATGCGAGACCGAATCGAGCCGCTCGTTGACGCTGTGCGCCAGCTGCGATTGGCCCTTGGCGAGTAAGTCGATCATCGCCTCGAGCCGCGCCGCCGCATCGGCGTGGGCCCGGGTCAGTTCGGCCATCACCGCGTCCTCGGTCGGCGCCCGCTTGCGCGGGCGCCAGAGCATGATCGCCAAGGCCGCCAGTGCGGCGCCGGCGATCAGGATGGCCGAAACTGCGATGATCGACGCGCTCTCAGGCATGGGGTGTGTCTTACGCGATTCGCCCGTTCGCGGACGAGAACGAAAAGCGAACACACTTAACGCATTTGCACCCGTCCAGGCAACAGACGGCGCGATTGACCGCGGTTTATGCACCCCTTACATCGCGGCACATGGCTCTGCGTGAAATCCTCACACTCCCCGACAAGCGGCTGCGGCTTAACTCCGAGCCGGTCAAACGCATTGACGCCGGCATCCGCAAGCTGGTCGAGGATATGTTCGAGACCATGTATGACGCGCCCGGCATTGGGCTCGCAGCGATCCAAGTCGGCGTCGCCAAGCGCGTGGTGACCATGGACTTGTCGAAAAAGGATGACGAGCACAAACCGCAAGTGTTCATCAATCCGGAGGTCACCTGGGCGTCGGAAGAAAAATCGACCTACGAGGAAGGCTGCCTGTCGATCCCGGAATATTACGAGGAGGTCGAGCGGCCGACGGAGGTCAAGGTCAAGTATCTCGATCTTGACGGCAATGAACACGAGATCGAGGCCAAGGGCCTTCTCGCGACCTGCCTGCAGCACGAGATCGATCACGTCAACGGCGTGCTCTTCATCGACCACATCTCCAAGCTCAAGCGCGACCGCGTGATCAAGAAGTTCACAAAGGCAGCCAAGGTAGCGAACAAGGCAGCGAAGAAGGTGGAGGCCTGATTGGCGCTCCGCCTCGTGTTTATGGGGACGCCTGATTTCGCCGTACCGACGCTGCTGGAGATTCTCGGCGGCGGCCACGAGGTGGTCGCCGTCTATACGCGGGCGCCGCAGCCTGCCGGTCGCGGCATGAAACTGCAGCCGAGCCCGGTCGCGCGCGAAGCCGAGCGTTTTGCAATCCCGATCTTCACACCGAAGACGCTGAAAGGAGCGGACGCTGCCGAGGCGATGCGCGCGCACGGCGCCGATGCCGCGGTGGTGGTAGCCTACGGATTGATCCTGCCGAAGCCGGTCCTGGAAGTCTTCCCTGTCGGCTGCTTCAACCTGCATGCCTCGCTGTTGCCGCGCTGGCGCGGCGCGGCGCCGATCCAGCGCGCGATCATGGCGGGCGACCGCGCGACCGGCGTCATGGTGATGAAGATGGAGGAAGGCCTCGACACCGGTCCGATCGCCATGGCGGAGCGGGTGCCCATCGGCGCGGACACGACTGCCGGCGAATTGCACGACGAATTGGCGCGGCGCGGCGCCGATCTAATGCTGCGTGCGCTCGCGGCGCTCGAACGGGCCTCGCTGCAATTCACGCCGCAGCCGGAAACGGGCGTCACCTACGCCAGCAAGATTGACAAGAACGAGACGCGCATCGACTGGAGGAAGCGGTGGCAGCAGGTCCATGACCACTGCCGCGGGCTGTCTCCATTCCCCGGCGCGTGGTTCGAATTGGCCAGCGCCGGGCGGGTAAAGGTCTTGCGCACGACGCAAGGGGCCGGCAACGGCAAGCCTGGTGAAGTCCTGGACGAGCGCTTGACCATCGCCTGCGGCGAGGGCGCGGTGCGGCTTATCGAGCTGCAGCGCGCCGGCCGTCAGCCGATGCGGACGGAGGAATTTTTGCGCGGCACACCGATTGCGCGCGACTGCGTCCTGAGCTGAGGGGTCATGCCCCGCTACAAGCTGACCATCGAATATGACGGCACGCCGTTTGTCGGCTGGCAGGCGCAAGACAATGGCACCTCCGTGCAAGGCGTGCTCATGGACGCTGTCGCGGCTTTCACCGGCGAGCGCGCAGCGGTCCAAGGCGCCGGGCGCACTGACGCCGGCGTGCACGCGCTCGGCCAAGTCGCCCATGTCGATCTCGCTAAAGACTGGGACGTCGATACCGTGCGCGACGCGCTCAACGCGCATCTGCGGCCGCATCCGGTCGCAGTATTGGCGGCCAAGCAGGTCGCTGACACCTTCGAAGCACGCTTTTCGGCGATCAAACGCCACTACCTCTATCGCATCGTCAATCGCCGCTCTGACCTGACGCTCGATCAGCATCTCGCCTGGCGCATCCCGCGATTACTTGATTCCAATGCCATGCACACCGCCGCGCAGCGGCTCGTCGGCAAGCACGACTTCACGACATTCCGCGCCGCGGAGTGTCAGGCAAAATCGCCGGTGAAGACGCTCGATCGGCTCGATGTCGCGCGCGATGGCAACGAGGTCCGCGTCACCACATCGGCGCGCTCGTTCCTGCAAAATCAGGTGCGCTCAATGGTCGGCTCGCTCGTGCATGTGGGCGAGGGCAAGTGGAGCGCTGCCGATCTTGCTACGGCGCTCGCCGCCCGCGACCGCGCCGCCTGCGGCCAGGTCGCTCCGCCGCAAGGCCTTTATCTGGTGCGGGTGGAGTATTGAGTCAGCGGTCATTCCGGCGCGCGCAAAGCGCGAGCCCGGAATCCCTACTCACAGACGTCGGAAAAACGATTTCCGAAATTCTCATCGATGACGGTGGTTATGGATTCCGGGCTCCGGCCTGCGGCCAGCCCTGGAATGACTTTATGTAAAATATTTCTCGATGATGCGCCGGTAGATCGCGGTCAGCGTCAGAAGGTCGGCGACCGGCGCGCATTCGTCGACCTGGTGCATGGTCTGGCCGACCAGGCCAAATTCGAGCACCGGGCAATAATCCTTGATGAAGCGCGCATCCGAGGTGCCCCCCGAGGTCGAGAGCTTTGGCTTGCGGCCGGCGACCTCGGCAATGGCGGCAACAGCAAGATCGGTGAATGATCCCGGCTTGGTTATAAAGACATCGGCATTCGAGGGCTGCCAGTCGAAAGAGAAATGCACCCGGCCGGCAGCGGCGGCCTGCGCGCGCCGCTCGATCAGCGTCTTCAGCGCAGTCTGGTTGTGGCAATCGTTGTAGCGGACGTTGAAGCGGGCGCGGGCTTCGCCGGGAATGAGATTGACGGTTTGGTTGCCCACGTCGACGGACGTAAATTCCAGATGCGACGGATCGAAGTGCGCGCTGCCTTCGTCCAGCGGCGCCTGCAGCGCGGCGATGAGATGAACTAGGCCACGGATCGGGTTGTCAGCGCGGTCGGGATAGGCGACGTGGCCCTGGCGGCCTGAGACAATGAGCGTGCCATTGAGCGAGCCGCGCCGGCCGGCCTTGATGGTGTCGCCGACAGCCTCGACGTTGCTGGGTTCGCCGAGGATACAATGGTCGAAGGTTTCGCCGCGCGCGGCCGCCCATTGCAGGAGCTTGACCGTGCCGTTGACGGCGATGCTCTCTTCGTCGCCGGTGATCAGCAGCGAGATCGAGCCCTTCTTCGGCTTCCCGCCGCTGGCGTCGAGATAGTCCAACGCCGCGGCGACGAAGCAGGCAATGCCGCCCTTCATGTCGACGGCGCCGCGCCCGTACAACTTATCGCCCGCGACCTCGCCGGCAAAGGGCGGATGATGCCAGGCCGCCTCATCGCCCGGCGGCACCACGTCGGTGTGGCCGGCGAACATGAGATTGGGGGTTTGTGTGCCGAACCGTGCGTAAAGGTTTTCGACCGGCGCTGTGCCCGGCTCGGCAAAGGTGGCGCGATGGACGGCAAATCCCGCCTTGCCCAGCACCTGCTGCAAATACCCGAGCGCCCCACCCTCCTCCGGCGTGACCGAGCGGCAGCGAACGAGATCGCGGGCGATGGCGACGGGATCCGCCGGCATCGTTCTAAACCTTCGCCAGCGGATCGGGCCCATATTGGTTCGGGCCGACGGTCCCCTTGCGAAAGCCAAGCTCGACCAACAGAGCCAAACCCAAAACGGTGAACGGCACGGCGATCACGAGCGACAGCATGCTGGGCGCCTCGTCGGAGCCGGCCCAGCCGAGGACGGTGAACAGGTCGAGCATCGCACTGGCGGCAAAGAAAGCTCCCGGCAGCCAAACCGGCATGTTGCGGTCATGGGCGCGTTTGATGGCGACGGCGAATTCCGGATAGGTGAAGGCGAGATCGACGATGGCGCCGAGCCGGTCTCCTTGAATCTCCTCGGCGATCAGATGGCCGAAAATTTCGCCGACGGCCAATACGGCCATCGCGATCCAGAATGTCTGGCGGCCGATGCGGCCGTGAAAACCGTTGAGTAGGTGGGCCCAATCCATCGGCACAACGCGGATTTCAATCCCGCAGCAGCTCGTTGATGCTGGTTTTGGCGCGTGTCTTTTCGTCGACGCGCTTGACGATCACTGCGCAGGAAAGGCTGGGGCTGGCTTCACCGCTCGCTCGCGGCTTGCTGGGCATGCTGCCGGGCACGACCACCGCGTAGGCCGGCACCTCGCCCTGAAAAACCTCGCCGCTGTCGCGGTCGACGATCTTGGTCGAGGCGCCTATGAACACGCCCATCGAGAGGACGGCTCCCTCGCGTACGACCACGCCCTCGGCGACTTCCGAGCGCGCACCGATGAAGCAATTGTCCTCGACGATCACCGGGCCCGCCTGCAACGGCTCGAGCACGCCGCCGATGCCGGCGCCGCCGGAAATGTGGCAGTTCTTGCCGATCTGCGCGCACGACCCGACCGTCGCCCAGGTGTCGATCATGGTGCCGCGATCGACATAGGCCCCGAGATTGACGAATGACGGCATCAGCACCACGCCGGGCGCAATGTAGGCGGAGCGGCGCACCACGCAGCCCGGCACGGCGCGAAAGCCCGCGGCGCGGAAAAGCTGATCGTCCCACCCGTCGAACTTCGACGGCACCTTGTCCCACCATGCCGCTTTGCCGGGACCGCCGCGAATAACGCTCATGTCGTTGAGACGGAACGACAGCAAGACCGCCTTCTTGAGCCATTGGTTGACGCGCCAAGAGCCGTCGGCGCCTCTTTCCGCCACGCGCGCCGCGCCGCGGTCAAGAAGGTCAAGCGCATCCTCCACCGCCTCGCGAATTGGACCCTTGGTCGCCGGACTGACCTCCTCGCGCCGCTCAAAGGCCGCGTCAATGGTCTCGGCGAGTGTCGTCTTGCCTTCGATCTTGGCGAGGTCGGCGGTGGACATGAAGACATTCCCTGCTGCCGCGGTTTGTCAGGGCGCGCCCCGGTGATGTCAAGCGCTGCTACGTCATTCCAGCCGAGCAAGCGTAGCGAGCCGCAATCCATCCACGAATCGTCAGGGACCGAACTATTAGTGCCGTCTGCAAATGCCGTCGCTTATGATTCCTCGCTTTGCGCCACCCAATTAATTGCCGATCTCGGGAGCACCAGAGATCGGCGGCGCGCCCCGGAATGACGGCCCGGCCCCATTTTTCCCTGCCACGACGCCGCGCAGAAAGTCGGCAAGGTCGTCGGTAACGTGATTGACGTGCGGCGCATCGCGGCCGGCGAGTTCCCATTCCTCGCGAAACACTTCGCGGGTGCCACCGGGCACCACCAGCACGGTGGTCATGCCAAGCGCATGCGGTACTTCGAGGTTGCGGGAGAGGTCCTCGAAAATCGCCGCCTTTTTCGGATCAACGCTGTGGCGGGCGAGGAAGCGGTCGTAGACCGCCGGCCGCGGCTTCGGCTCGAGCTCGGCAGCGGCGATATCGAAGACATCCTCGAAGCGCTCTTCGATTTCCAGCCGGCGCATGACCGTTTCGGCATGCCGGCGCGTGCCGTTAGTGAGGATGAGCTTGCGTCCGGGCAACCGGGCGATCGCAGCGCCAAGCGCCGGGTTAGGGGTCAGCGGCGAATAATCGATCTGATGCACAATCTCGAGAAACTCGTCGGGGTCGAGGCCATGTTCTTCCATCAAACCGCGCAAGCTCGTGCCGTAGCGTCGATAGTAGTCCTTCTGCAGCCGAAAGGCTTCGTCGTGTGTGACTTTGAGGAAACCGGCGATGTAGTCGCGGATGCGCACATCAACCTGCTCCCAGAGATTGATGTGATGCGGATAGAGCGTGTTGTCGAGATCGAAGACCCAGGTCTCGACCGCATCGAAGCCGCGAACGGCGCGCTTATTCATGTCGCGGCGACTCGTTGTTGCCACACTTCCCGGCGACGAGGCTTCCGTCCTCGCCGAATCGCCAGCGGCGATCAGCGGGGTGGAGTAGTCGATGCGACGGGTTTTACGCAAATCGATTCCGTTCGTGCAGGCGGCGCTCATCGGCACCCTTGCCGCCGCCGCGCTGGCCGGCGTCGCCATCCTGGTCTCTCACACCTGATTGCGCTGTCGCGGCCTGCCGACGCTACCGGCCGGAGTGGCTCAGTTTCCCTCCCGCCACGAAGCCGCCGGAAGCAACCCCTTGAGCGCGCCATCGTGCAACCGCACCGGGTCGCGCTCACCCTCCATGGCAAGTCGCAATACCGAGCGCGCGAGCTCGTCCGGCCGCACTGTCCAGTTACCGACTGCCTTGAGCGTCAGCCACGCCTCGTCGAACGCGGTTTCCAGCACGATGAGCGTCTGGGGATCGAACGAAGAACCGTGGAACCCGCGCATGGTCCACCCTCACCGCAATTTTTGGCCACATTAATGGAGCGCCGCAGTGTCGGCGTCAACTTGGCCGAGTTTGTGACGCGGTGCGCGAACAGCGCACGACACCCCATCACGGCCTCGTCATTGATGCATGGAATGGAGCGGCGGCAGGTGTGCAAAACAGCATAGGGGCTTTGGCCACGCATCATCGTCACCTCAAGAGTTGAAATGCGACCAGGGCACCAAGCACGATGGCACTGCCGCCCGCCTGCAGCGGCGTGATCACCTCACGGAGAGCGAGGGCGCTGAGGATCATCGCCGTCAGCGGCTCGAGATTCATGATCAGCGCGGTGCGAAACGGGCCGACACGCATGGTCGACACGAATACGAACAAAATGCCCGCGGTCGTCGCCAAACTCATGGCGATCAGAGCCGCCCAGCCGCCATCGGTCTGCGGCGGTTTCCAGGTCTCGGTAGCCGCCGACACCGCGACGAAGATGAGAAGCTGCGCAACCACCGAGTACCAGGTCGTCAGCCGCGCGTCGGCGCCAACAAGAAATGCGCGGGTGACGATGAGCACGCCGGTGCGGCAGCACGCCGCGCCGAGCGCATAAGCAATGCCGGCGAGCGCCAGACCGGCCGGATGCGCGCCGATCATGACGGCGAGCCCGAAGAATGCCGCCAGCGCACAGGCAGCGCCCTGCCAGCGCAACGGCTCGAGGCCAGTCACCGAAGCCACCAGTCCAGTGAGTAACGGATAGGCGAAGTAGGTGAGGACTGCCGTCGGCACGTCATTCGCCTCGATGGCCTTGAACAGGCAAAAGATCAGACCGGCGAAAAGCACGCCGACTCCCAGCGATATCCAGCGCACGCGCGCGTCCATGGCCGGGTGCGGTCCCAATCGCAGCCATATCGTCATGAAAGCGAGGCCGACCACGCTGCGAAACGACAGCATGGTTAGCACATCGCAGTGAGCCGCGATGATGATCTTGGCGAGCACGTCGGAAATGCCGAGCGCGATTGCCGCGGCAAGCCCGGGCGCGGAAGAAAAAAGGGAACGGAAAGCCAAGCGGCAGGGATTCTGGCGGAGAATTACGCTCCGATGATTACGCGCCGAGAGTGACGGCTGCAACTGCCATGGCGGTTTTGTCAGCCGTGCTCAGTAAGCCCGCTTCTCACCGGGAGCCGAAAGCGGAGCCGGACGCGACGGCCGTTCCATTACCCTCTTCAGCAGCAGCGCCGCACGGCCAAACGGAGCGATCAGCTCACCCCTGATCGTGTGCGCATTCTCCCGATCCGGCTCGACTCCGAATTCGAGCACCTCGGGCTCCGCCCCGGGAATGTACAAGGTGCCGAACATCCAATCCCACACCGCGAGGCAGCTTCCCAGGTTCTTGTTGAAGTGCGCGGGATTTCTCGAGTGATGGATCTGGTGATGCGCCGGGCTCATGAACAGATGGCCGAGCCAGCCGGTGAACGAGATCCACAGCTGCGAGTGCTGCAGGTGGACGTAAACGTAGATGAAAAAACACCAGGATGACGTTGGTCTCGGACAGCCCGTATTGCGACGAGGGCTGGCCAAGCAGGTAATCGCCGACGCCGTTCGCGCCACCAATGCAGATCGCCAGAATGTTGAGGAAGATGCACATGTATACCGGGTGGACGCGGAAGTTCGTCAGCGGCGTCAGCACCGTCGCCGAGTGATGAACTTTATGGAATTCCCAGAGGAACGGAATCCGGTGCGAGAGATAATGATTGAGCCAGTAACCGAGCTCGTAAGCCAGGAATAGCATGACGCGTGATGATCGCCCGGGAGGCGAATACCGGCAGAGCCGCCGGCGGCATCGGGCCGAACGTCGCCGTCAACAGACCGGCCACGCCGCGGCTCAGCGCGTCGTAGGACAGCACCGCCCAGCCGAATACGATGCCAAATAAGAACAGGTTGAAATAGAAATAGCCGAAGTCCGCCAGACTCGATTTGCTCAGAATGATCCGTTTGGGAAAAAGCGCCCGCAGCAACGGCCTCAGCCGAATGCGACGGCCTTTTTTGTAGCGCCGCACCGCGAGCACAATAAAGCCGATGCAGAACGCGCTCAACAACGAGAACAGCGAGAAATGCGAACCCGGCGACAGGAACGCCCTGCTCAGCTGACCGAATAAATACGAGATGCCCGGCGAGAAGTCCAAGCGCGCCTCCGCAGCGTCCGCGAAAGCCCCACTGTTATCCGGCCGGCGTTAAAGGCATGTTGTGCCACTCGCGTCTATGCAGTTAACGGCGGGTAAATCCCATCGTCACCGCTGCGCTAATTATGAATGAGCGTGCCGGCGCCGAGCTCGGTGAACAGTTCAAGCAGCACGGCATGCGGCACCTTGCCGTCAAGGATGACGACGCCCTCGACGCCGCGCTCAAGCGCGTCGATGCAGGTTTCGACTTTGGGAATCATGCCGCCGGAAATGGTGCCATCGGCGATGAGGCGGCGCGCCTCGTCGGCGGAGAGCTGCTTGATGAGGTTCTTCGACTTGTCGAGCACGCCGGGCACATCGGTGAGCAACAACAGGCGCTTGGCCTTGAGCGCGCCGGCAATGGCGCCGGCGAAGGTGTCGGCATTGACGTTGAAGGTGCCGCCATTGGCCGCCGCGCAGACCGGCGCCAGCACCGGAATGAGCTCGCGGCCGAGGATTTGCGTGAGCACGGTGGTATCGACCTTGTCCGGCTCGCCGACGAACCCAAGATCGACCATCTTCTCGATGTGAGAATCGGGGTCGACCACGGTGCGCGTCAGCTTGCGCGCGACCACCATGTTGCCGTCCTTGCCGCACAGCCCGACCGCCTTGCCGCCGGCCGCGTTGATGTAGCCGACCATCTGCTTGTTGATCAGGCCGGCGAGCACCATCTCGACGATTTCCAGCGTGCTTTCGTCGGTGATGCGCAAGCCCGCCGCGTACTGCGACTGCACGCCGACCTTCTTCAGCATCGCCTCGATCTGCGGGCCGCCGCCATGCACGACAATCGGATTGATCGCGGTCTGCTCCAGCAGCACGATGTCGCGGGCGAATTCGCGCGCCACATGCTCGTCGCCCATGGCGTGGCCGCCATATTTGATGACGATGGTTTCCTCGTCGTAGCGCTGCATATACGGCAGGGCTTCGGACAGAATGCGGGCCTGTACCTCAGGGCTTACGGGGTCGCTCTGGCTCATTGGGTCAATGTTCCCGGCATTCGCGCAGTCTATGTAACGGTGTGACGGCTGCACGACAATGCGCTAGCGAATGTGCTCCGCCAACAGCCCGCCGTGGCGGGCGTGCTCGACCAACAGCCCGCGTCACCGGGCACGCTCGACCAACAGTCCGCGTCAGCGGGCGCGCTCGACCAACAGCCCGCGTCAGCGGGCACGCTCGACCAACAGCCCGCGTCAGCGGGCGCGCTCGACCAACAGCCCGCATCAGCGGGCGCGCTCGACCAGGAGCCGCGCAATGGCGGCGCGCAGTTGGGCGATGCCGGCGCCGGTGCGGGCCGATGTGGTAATTAGATCGGGGAAAGCCGCCGGCCGGCTTCGCACGGCCACTGTTCACGGCTTCGCCGCGTTCGGCGAGCTCCGCCTCGCTCACCTGGTCGCATTTCGTGAGGACGATCTCGTGACTGACGGCGGCCTGGCCCAGCGTGTCGAGAATACTGTCATCGACGGCTTTGAGGCCATGCCGCGCATCGATCAGCACATAGACCCGCGCCAGAGCGGCGCGGCCATGCAGATAATCGTGGATGAGCCTGGTCCAGGCCGCGACCTTGCTCTTTGCCGCGGCCGCATAGCCGTAGCCCGGCAGATCGACCAGCACGAGCCGTTCGGGGCCGCCGAAAAAGATCAGTTCCTGGGTGCGGCCCGGCGTGTTCGAGGTGCGCGCCAGCGCGCGCCGGCCGGTAAGCGCGTTGATCAGGCTCGATTTGCCGACATTGGAGCGGCCGGCAAATGCGACTTCCAAGCCACTCGGGCGTGGCAGTGACTCGACGCGAGCTGGCAGCAGAAAGAAAGCGCCACTCGCCGGCGAACAGCCGGCGTCCGCTCTCGATTTCGGCATCGGAAAAATCGCCCATAGCACGCGTGACGGCGCTCATGGATCTAGCAATGCCACGGACCGGGCCGTTGTGCACCTGATGCCGCAGAGCATTTGAACACGGCCGATGCGACGAAAATGAAAAAGGGGGACCCTTTGTCCCCCTTTTGGCATACAAGCCGTGGCGACGAAACTCGCACCGATCAGGTACCCGCGCCGAGTTCGCCCGATTTGGTCGCGACCGGCGCGTAGGCGGGATTTTTGGCTCCCCCTTGATAGCGCACCGCGGCCGCAACAGCGGAAATTCCGATTTGCCCGTAGCAGAGGTGAAGCGCGATATGTCCGTCGGACGACTTATCCGACTTGCGCCGATTGTCGGTCTCGTTGGCCGTTTTGGCAGTTACGTCTTGCATTATTGAAACCCCGTTCCCTTCACGTGAGCGATGATGCGCTCGTAAGCAGCGAGTGCGGCGGAATTGGGCGACAAATCGTCCGCGGAGGTGACATTTGCCGCCGTCCCGTTGGCGTTACGCAGCTGACATCAAGCGTAGTAAACCCTTGGTTAATGGTTGCAAAACATACTGGTAAGGCCTTTGCGGTAGATCAAAAAGGATATCGATCGGGAAAGCGGTGCGACATTCCTGCAACACTTGCCGCCGACGTCGGCGGCGCTTGTTCGCGGACAGCTGGCATCGCGGCGACGATTTCGGTAGAAAAACCCGGGGCAGATTCAAGGCTGGGACGGGCGGAAGAGCGGGTCACCCATGGCAATGCGTTCGCTAGCATTTGTAATTGTCGCTGTCGCGCTCGGCGGCTGCATTCAGGACAACGGGACGCTTGACCCTTCAAGCCAGGTCGGCTGGAAGCAAAAGGACAAGGAGCTGATGTCCAATCTGCCGTACAACCAGGCGGCGGTATCGGAAACCTATCGCAGACACATCGTCGAGTATCACCGCAAGGAAGTCCCCGGCACCGTCGTCGTCGATAGCGACAACAAGTTCCTCTATTACGTTCTGCCGAACGGCAAAGCGATTCGCTACGGCATCGCGGTGGGCGAAGAGGCCCAGGCCTGGAGCGGCATCGCCAAGATCGGCCGCATGGAAGAATGGCCGCCCTGGATTCCGACGCCCGGCGAGCAGACGCGCCTCGGGCCGTTACCGGCTTATGTCACCGGCGGCCCGCACAATCCGATGGGCGCACGCGGGATGTACCTGTACTCCGGGAACAAGGACACGCTTTATCGCATCCATGGCACCAACCAGCCGGAATATATCGGCAGCGCCGTTTCGTCCGGCTGCATCCGGATGATCAACGAGGATGCGATCGACCTCTACAATCGCGTCAAGGTCGGCACCTTGGTCATCGTTCTGGGGCCGCACCAGGGGGACGGGCCGTTCAGCCCGCGCATGGCGCTCGGACCGGGCGCCAGCAGCAACTGACTTTGGGCGTTTCAATGCCGCCAATGGAAAAAGGCGCCGAAGCAATCGGCG
Organism: uncultured Alphaproteobacteria bacterium; assembly: GCA_963832605.1. Lineage (GTDB taxonomy): Bacteria > Pseudomonadota > Alphaproteobacteria > Rhizobiales > Xanthobacteraceae > BOG-931. The sequence goes on from CAWHUO010000022.1 coordinate 354,700, forward strand.
CCTTTTCTTTTTTGGCTTAAGAGCTAAGCGCCGAGCTCGATCTGCACGATTTCGGGCGGTACGCCGAGGCGGGCCGGAATGAAGCTGGTGCCTAATCCACCCGAGACGATCAGGTGTCTGCCGTCCTCGACCACGTGGCCATAGGCGTAGCGCGCGCCGTATTCCGAGGGAACGAAGGCCGGCCAGACCAGTGGCAGCCGGATTTGCCCGCCGTGAGTATGGCCGGCCAGCGTCAGCGCGACGCGCTCGGGTACGCGCGTAAAAATGTCCGGCTCGTGCACCAGAAGGAGGACGGGATCGTCGGTTCCGACCTGCGCCAAAGTACCAGGCAGGTCGTCAATGCCGCGAAAGCGGCCGTGGCCCAGCCGATAGGCGAGTTGATCGCCGATCCCAGCAAGCCAAAACCGCTGTCCGCGAGCGGTAAGCATCACCGCTTTGTTTTCCAGGACGGGAATTTCGACGCCGGCGAGCGCGCTTCGGACCCCGACCAGATCGTGCCACCAATCGTGATTACCGAGGATCGCCCAAACTCCAAGCGGAGCTTCGAGCCGCGCCAATTCGGCCGCCCAGATCGGATCGGGTATCCGCTCATTCGCAAAGCTGTAGGTCGCGATAAAATCGCCAAGCAGAACGACAAGATCGGACCGCAACAGATTGGCGGTATCGACGACCTGCCTAACGTGCGGCAGCTTCATGTCAGGTCCGCCGGCATGAAGGTCGGCGATCGCGGTGATGGACAGCTTGCGGTCCGCCGGCCAGCCCGGCGGATTGAGCGCATAGCGGGTCACGACGAGACGCTGCAACTCGATGGCACCGGCGTACGCGCCGGTTGCCGCCGCAGAGAGGCCGATGAGCCCGGCAGCTCCGGCGAGGACGCGACGCCGCGTCACTGACGTCTGGATCGCGCGTGCCGAGCGCTCGTGAATATCTTTTGCTGTGACGGCCGTCATCGCGCGTCTCTTAGCGCGCCATCCATGAATGGAAGGTGCATCACGGTGCGTAATCGCCGGCGTATTTCAGTTTTGACCCGCCCATCGATCGATCAGGTCATCACGCCTGCGTGAGCCGTTCGCGCGTGACCCAATCGAGCGTCTTGTCAAGCGCGCGCGTAAGCCGGTTGAAGAGTTCTTCGATCTGTACCGCATTGATGACCAGCGGCGGCGACAGGGTCAGCACGTCACCTGCCACCGCGCGCACGATGAGGCCTTCTTCTTCCGCGAAGCGCACCGCGCGAGCGCCGACTTCGTGCTGCGGCTCGAATGAACGCTTGCTCGCTTTGTCGGCGACCAGCTCAACGCCGCCGATCAGACCGAGACCTCGCGCTTCGCCGACCAACGGATGCTGACCGAGCAACTTTAGCCGCGCCTGGAACAGCGGTGAGCGTTTGGCGGCTTTTTCGATAATGCGTTCGCGCGCATAGATCTCGATCGCTTTGAGCGCTACTGCCGCGGAAACCGGGTGACCGCCATAAGTGAAGCCGTGGCCGAATGTGCCGATCTTCTTGCTCTCGGCAAGCAGCGCCTCGTACATCAGCTCCGGAATCATGACAGCCGCGATCGGCAGGTAGGCCGACGACAACGCCTTGGCGACAGAAATCGACTGCGGCTTGAAGCCCAGCTGCTCGCAGCCGAACATCGTGCCCAGTCGCCCGAAACCGCAGATCACCTCGTCGCTGATCACGAACAAATCGTGCTTGGCGCACACAAGCATGATCTTCTGAAAATAGGTACGCGGCGGCACGATGACGCCGCCGGCGCCCATCACCGGCTCGGCGATGAACGCCGCCACTGTGTCCGGGCCTTCTCTGACGATCAAGGCATCAAGCTCGGCGGCGAGCCGCGAGGCGAATTCCTCCTCGCTCTCGCCATCCTGCGCGAAGCGGTAGTGATGCGGGCAGCCGGCGTGCAGGAAACCCGGCAGCGGTACGTCGAAATCACGATGGTTACCGGGAAGCCCAGTGAGCGAAGCGGCGGCGACGGTGACGCCGTGGTAGGCCTTGACGCGGCTGATGATCTTTTTCTTTTGCGGCCGGCCGCGCGCGTTGTTGAGATACCAGACCAGCTTGACCTGGGTGTCGTTCGCCTCTGATCCGGAATTGCAGAAGAACACTTTCGAGATCGGTACCGGCGCGATTTCTTTCAGCTTCTCCGCCAGCTCGATCGCCGGGTCGTGACTCTTGCCGGTGAACAGATGCGCAAAAGAGAGCGTGCGCATCTGCGCCGCGGCGGTCTGGACCAATTCCTCATTGCCGTAGCCGAGCGCCGTGCACCAAAGTCCGGCCATGCCCTCGAGATACGGCTTGCCATCGCTGTCGTAGACATAGACGCCTTTGCCGCGTTCGATGACGAGCGGCCCGTTTTCGCGAAAGCTGGCAAGATTGATGTAAGGGTGCACCAGGGTTTCGACGTCGCGGACGGCGAGATTACTCAGCGGGGGCATATAACAGCGCCTTTTGACGATCCTTGAGATCGGACCCGGCCGCTATTGTGGCCGCGCGGGATGCCGGCCGTCAAAGCCGGGTTTGTGCGGACTGGTCGCCAGCCGAAACAGCGAATATATGCGCGAGGTTGAAAACTTCATTACCAGTCGTTTTTCAAGGAGCAAGACATGAAACTGAGTGCACGCAATCAGCTCAAGGGCAAGATCCTTGAAGTGACAAAGGGGGCCACGACCTCTCATGTGCGCATCGAGATCGGTGAAGGCGTCGTGATTACCGCGTCGATTACCAACGAGGCGGTTGCAGATCTCGCCCTGCAAAAAGGCGATGCGGCCTGGGCGGTCATCAAGGCTTCCGACGTGATGATCGGCAAGTAATCCTCGTCGTGCAAGAGTCGCGCGGTCACTTCGGCAAGAGTCGTCTGAATATCTGTTCATAACTTCGTCCGGAACGCTTCGTGTCCTTTGCGAATTAAGGATGCAGCAGAAACCCTGGCGGAGGTAACAATGCGAACATTCATACTTTCACTCGCCGCCTTGGCGGCGCTGACTTTTCTTGTGCCCTTTGCTGCGCCCGCGATTGCGGACACGGTGGTGATCCATCGGCACCATCACTACTGGAACTACGCGCCTCATCGCGACAAGACGGTCATCATCAAGCATCATGATTGGTGATCGGGCTCTAAAGTACGCCCGATCACCAATCGGTTTCTCGCCGCGCAGCGGCGGGATGAAGGGGCCCGGCGCCAAGCCGGGCCCTTCGTACGTGCCATAAGTTTCCGGCGCGGCTGTTGTTCACCTTAGCTGCGCGTGCGCTTTTTGCGACTGCGGGCGAATGTCAATCGGCGCGTGCGCGACCGGACGCGGGCGCGGCCGCGGCAATGGCACCGGCTCCTCGAGCCTGGCCGAGGCTTGCAGAGCGGGCTGCGGTTCGGTGCTGTCCGCTTCCTTGACTGGCTCGCGCACTTCCCACTCGCACATTTTGTAGCCGCCGCGGCGCGCGGCGAGATCGAGATGGATATGCTCTTCGTGATAGCCGTCCGAGCCCGGGCCGAGCACCGTCGCAAAGCGCGCACAGGCGGAGGCGCGCAATGCCTCGCGCCACGCCTTGGCGACGTTGACGTCGGTGAGACCAATCAGTTTGCCGTTGCCGAGCTTTAGCGCGCGCACGTCAAGCGCATTGGCGCGGCCGTGCTCGCTGAGCATGGCGCCTGGGATCCGGTTGCGGCTGCGGCATTCGTAGGAATCGAAGTTATCGAGACCGCGCAGCGGCGCACCGAGCTTCAACATTGCCGGTGCGACATCTTGGCGTATCCATATCGCCACTGCTTCCGCCATTTCGCAGCGCAACGTCGCCGGCGGCGTAACGGCGACTTGGGCTTTGTCGGGCAGTATCACGCTTTCCAGGAGCACCACGTCCGGCGCTCCGCATTCGCCCGGCCCGGTGAGCGGCGGCACCAGCCTGAACGTCGCGACTGGCCCCAGGCGCATTTGGCAGGCGGATGGCGTCGGCGGCGCCGACGGATCGGCCTTGACCGCCTCCGCGGGCGGCCCGACGCCGTACTGCGCCGCCGCAGGCTCCATTGCGCACAGCAGCATGACGATGAGGGCCAGGTATTTCATGCGGCAGATTTCCCGGCCCGGCGGTTCTTTTTGCCCAAGGTTAATGCCGGCGGCCTGCTTTAAGCGGAGGACGCCTGGGAGTTCAAGCACGTCCGCCGCCCCGGGGCTCACCAACAACGCGGCATTTTCTTTTCATCGGTGCCGCATCCGGCTACATTGGGGCGGCGCCGAGAGCCTCAAAGCAGCGGCGCAATGAAGCAAGAACAACACGCAGCAGTGCTGCAGGAGGAAAATACCATGCTCGGGCTTATGCAGGATTGGCCGCTCCTGTGCCACCGCATCATTGATCACGCCGCGCTCAATCACGCTGAGCGGTCGGTGATCTCGCGCTCGATCGAGGGACCGCTCCACCGCACGAATTACGCCGAAATCCGCGCCCGCGCTTTGCGCGTGGCGCAACGGCTCGACCGCGATGGCATCAAGCTCGGCGACCGGGTGGCGACACTCGCCTGGAACACCTGGCGGCACGTGGAAGCCTGGTACGGCATTCTCGGCATCGGCGCCATCTATCATACGGTCAATCCGCGGCTGTTCGTCGAGCAGATCGTCTGGATCATCAATCACGCGGAGGACCGCGTGGTCATGACCGATCTCACTTTTGTGCCGCTTCTGGAGAAGATTGCCGACAAGCTGCCGACCGTCGAGCGCTACATCGTGTTCACCGACGCCGCGCACATGCCGGCGACGACGCTGAAAAACGCAGTTGCCTACGAGGAGTGGCTTGCCGAGGCCGACGGCGATTTCGCCTGGAAGGAGTTTGACGAGAACACCGCCGCCGGCATGTGCTACACCTCTGGCACAACGGGCCATCCGAAGGGCGTCCTCTATTCGCACCGTTCCAATGTCCTGCACAGCCTGATCGTGCTGCCGGCGTTCCCGTTCGCGGCCAGCGATACGATGCTGCCGGTAGTGCCGCTGTTTCACGCCAACGCCTGGGGACTCGTCTTCACCGCGCCGATCGTCGGCAGCGCGCTGGTGATGCCCGGAGCGAAACTCGATGGCCAATCGATCTACGAGCTGCTCACCGAATTCAAGATCACCTGCACCGCCGCGGTACCGACGATTTGGCTGATGTTGCTGCAGCATCTGGAAAAGACCGGTGGCACGCTGCCCGATCTTCGCCAAGTGTTGATCGGCGGTTCCGCCGTGCCGCGCGCTATGATCAAGACGTTCCGCGACAAATACGGCGTCGACGTCATCCATGGTTGGGGCATGACCGAAATGAGCCCGCTCGGCACCACGAGCGCGCTCAAGCCCGAATACGCCGGGCTGCAGGGCGAGGCCGCCTTGGACATCAAACAAAAGCAGGGCGCCACCCCGTTCGGCGTTGAGATGAAGATCACCGACGATGCCGGCCGGGCTATGCCGTGGGACGGCAAGACCTTCGGCCGGGTCAAGGTGCGCGGCCCCGCCGTGGCCAAGGCCTACTACAAACTCGAAGACCAGATCCTCGATGCCGACGGCTTTTTTGATACCGGCGACGTGGGCACCATGGACCGTTACGGCTATATGCAGATCACTGACCGTTCCAAGGACGTGATCAAGTCGGGCGGCGAGTGGATTTCCTCGATCGACCTGGAGAACCTCGCGGTTGGCCATCCCAAGGTCGCGGAGGCCGCCGTGGTCGGCGTGCGCCATCCGAAGTGGGATGAGCGGCCGCTGCTGATCGTCGTGCTTAAAGAGGGGCAGTCGGTGACCAAGGAAGAGATTCTCCGTTATCTGGACGACAAGATCGCCAAGTGGTGGATGCCGGACGACGTGGTGTTCGTCAGTTCTATACCGCACACGGCGACCGGCAAGATCCTCAAGACCGCGCTGCGCGAGCAGTTCAAGGACCACGTGCTGCCGACCGCCATCGCGGCCGAGTAAAATCTCGCCGGCAGAATTTCGTCGGATTTGGTCGCCGCTCACGTCCGGCTGGGTCCGCGCCGCGCGGGCCCGAAAACCGCGACCGGCCAAGCATTTCAACGTAAAAACGGGCTACTCACTGATTGTTACAAGGTATTTCTGCGAACATTCGGGCTTACGACGCGCGAAAGGTTCCCATCCCGCTTCGATTTGCCGCATAATTTCCACAATATGTAGCGACGACAGGTTTGGCTTTACGGGGGAAAGCCATTTCACCACTCCCGTCAACTACGGATGAAGGAAGATCATGGCTGGCAATAGCCTGACAAAACTTGCGTTTGCCTCAGTTCTTTTCGTGTCAGTGATTGGTTTCCCGATGGCCGCTTCAGCGCAAAGCGGTTTGGCATCGGTTTATTCAGGGGGACGGACCGCCAATGGCGAACGTGCCGCGGCCTCCGGTTTGACGGCGGCGCACCGCACCCTGCCTTTCGGCACCATGGTGCGGGTCACCAACAAGCACACCGGCCGCTCGGTTGTCGTGCGCATCAACGATCGCGGGCCGTTCGTCCGCGGGCGCGTGATCGATGTCACGCCGGCCGCCGCGCATGCGCTGGGCTTTTCCGGCCTCGCCCCGGTGGAGCTTGCGGTGCTCGGCAAGACCTGAAGCAAGCCAATCCGGGAGAGAATTTAACCAGAACCCCGGTCGCTCTTCGCATTCCCGCGATGGCACCGGGATGTACTGCAACAGCGGGAGGCTTAGGCCTCCCGTTTTTGCCTCCGCACGGCGCCTTGATTGCTGCGCTCAATGATGGCGTGAAGGCGACTTGGTAACCATACCGTTCATATTCAAGCAACCATTTGTCGCCAACATGCCTGGTGCATCGGGGTTCACTTGCATCCATGGCGCCGACCGAACCAGTTCCGGCCTTTGAAGCTCGCCTTGCGCTTTACCGGATCGATGACCACGCTCGGTCCCTTCTCGCCGAGATATGGCCGCTCATCGCGCCGCATCTCGACCGGGTGATCGATGAATTTGTCGAGGCGGTGGCGGCCTTGCCAAAGATAGCTAGCGCTGTCGACCACAACAAAGATTTGATCAAGAAGCTGGAGGTAAGGCACTTCGAGGCCCTGCTGGGCGGTAAGCTAGATCTGCACTACGCGGAAACGTGCCGACAAACAGTGCGTGAGGAGGCTGGGATCGGCCTCGACGCACGGGCGCGCAGTACGGCCGGGAGCTTTGTGCTCAAGGCCGTGATCGATGCGCTTGCGCGCAAGCACCGCTTTGCCTCGGCGAAAGTGGCGGAGCGCAGCAAAATCGTATCGCAGGTGATCAGCTTCGACGTCGCCAACGCGATGACCCTGCACCGGGAGGCGGCGGAGGAGGCGATACTGGCGCGACGCAATGCGATCGATGCGGCGATCGCAGACTTCGATGCCGCCATCGGCGAGGTGATCGGGGCGATCAAGGAAGCGTCCGTTTCATTGGCGACGACCAGCGCGACGCTGAAGCAGCTCGCCGACGACACCCTCAAGCGCATGGCTTCGGCGTCGTCGGCGTCGGCCGAGACCGCGCAGCACATGGATACGACCGTTATGGCGACGGAGGAACTCTCCGGGTCAATTCAGGAGATCGGTCAGCAAGCGACCAGCGGGCTCGGCATGGCGCAGTCCGCGGTCGCCGACACCGAACGCACCCAGAATGTCATCGGCTCGTTGAATGATGCGGCCGAACGCATCGGTTCGGTGGTCGGCACGATTTCCGCGATCGCGGCGCAGACCAATCTCTTGGCGCTGAATGCCACGATCGAAGCCGCGCGCGCCGGAGAAGCCGGTAAGGGCTTTGCCGTGGTCGCCGCAGAAGTCAAAACGCTCGCCAACCAAACCTCGCGCGCCACCGACGATATCTCGCAACAGGTTGCCGCCATTCAGGAAGCGACCAAACGGTCGGTTGCGGAAATCTCCTCAATCGCGCGCGCCATCGGCAAATTGACTACCGTATCGACCAGCATTGCGTCGGCGGTGCAGCAGCAGAGCATGACGACGAAAGGCATCGCCGAAAGCATCCACACCGCCGCCGGTCATACCGCGCGCGCTTCTGCCGAGATCCATTCGGTCGATGAAGCCGTCACCAGCGGCGTCGCGGCCGTCGGCGAGATCACCAGCTGGACGGCCCTGCTGTCGGCGCGCGCCAACGACCTGGAAACGAAGGTCGCGACCTTCTTCACCCGCGTCCGCGCCGCATAGGCTAGCCTCTTCTCCGTCGGTCGTTACGCCAGATATTTCTTAAGCGGCTCCCAATACATCTTGTGCCAGCCGCCCTCGAGGTGCTCCGCGGCTCCTGCCGGAAAAGCCGTATGGTCCAAGGTCAGCTTGGTATCGGCCCCCTGCGCGCTCAGCTCGAACCGAACGATTGAGTAGACTCCCTCCGGCCAAGTTCCAGCGCGCCAAGCTTGGACGATTCGTTGATTCGGGATCAATTCGACGTTTCGTCCGGTGATCATGCCGTTAAAACACGAGAATGCGCCGCCAGCCTCGGATACGATTGTCGCCGGCGCTCCGCCGGTGAACTCGCTGAACCGCTTTGCATCGAGGAGCATATCGTAGATGCGCTTGGGGCTAGCCTTGAGGATAACCTCTTGCCGAATGGCATTTTCCATTGTCGTTGCCTCCGTCCTTAGGCGATCCGCAACTTCGACGAACGAATTCGCCCGCGTCAGCGCGAGCGAGCAGGTCCAGGCAAGCATCCATGGAAAAGATGATCAACATCATCTTTTCCAGTAAACAATGATCTGTTGGCCGGGTTGAGTAACCTTGAGCCATCTACGGAGAAGATCATGCCTTACCCGCCCGGCTATCGGGACGCCACCAAAGCGAAGATCGTCGCTGCCGCTCGCAGACTGTTCAATCGGTATGGCTTCGATCGTGTATCCATCCAGCAAATCATGGCGACAGCCGGCCTTACCCACGGTGGCTTTTACCGACACTTCGACAGCAAAAGCGACCTCTATGCTGAGACCCTGGGATGCTTTTTTACCGATCCGGGCTGGAAGAATAACTGGGAGGGCGTGGAGATAGATCCTACTGCCGCCGACATCGGAGCGCAGATCGTGCGTGCTTACCTGTCTTGCCAGCACTTCGAGAATATCGAAGATTCCTGCCCCATGGTTGCCCTGCCGAGCGACGTCGCGCGCAGCGGCAAAAGTGCAAAGCAGGCCTATCAGACCGTGTTCAAAGCGATGGTCGATATGCTGCAGCGTGGCTCGCATGGCAATCGCCAGACGGATCGAACGGTGGCTCTATCAATCGCGAGCTTGTGCGCTGGCGGCATGATCATCGCAAGAGCGAGCGATGATCGCAGGCTCGCGGATGAGGTACGCGACGCTTGCATGACCGTGGCGCTGAGGCTCGGCGGCTGGGACCAAAATCCGACTTCTCGTTTGCCCACCGCAAAGCCGACGGCGAGGCATGGCAATAAAACTAAGCAGCGAAAGGCTGCGGAAGACGCAATGGGTCGCGTCGGGAGGAGAGCGACATGACGGAAATCGCGGCGAGACAGATCGTGCTGGCGTCGCGGCCCAAGGGGGCGCCGACACCTGAGAATTTTCGTTTGGAGGAAGTTCCCATGCCGGCGTTGCCGCCCGGGGGGCTGCTGCTGCGGGTGCTCTATCTGTCGCTCGACCCGTATATGCGCGGCCGCATGGACGACGCGAAATCCTACGCCAAGCCGGTTGGCGTCGGCGAAGTGCTGACCGGGGAGAGCGTGTGTGAGGTGATCGCGTCCGATCGCTCTGGCTTTGTCGTCGGCGAAATCGTGTTGGCGCACACCGGCTGGCGCACACACGCCGCATGGTCCGGCCCGGCGCTGCGCAAGCTCGATCCGAAGGCGGCGCCGATCACCACCGGATTGGGCGTCCTCGGCATGCCTGGCTTTACTGCCTATTCGGGCCTTTACGTCATCGGCAAACCGAAGGCGGGGGAGACGGTGGTCGTTGCCGCCGCCAGCGGCCCGGTCGGCTCGCTCGTCGGCCAGCTCGCCAAATTGGTCGGCGCCCGCGCCGTCGGTATCGCCGGCGGTCCTGAAAAGTGCCGCTACGTGGCCGAGGAGCTAGGCTTCGATGCCGTCATCGACCATCGCGCGCCGGACATGGCGGCGAAGCTGGCGGCGGCCTGTCCGAAAGGCATCGACGTCTATTTCGAGAATGTCGGCGGTGCGGTCTGGCAGGCGGTGTTGCCGCTACTCAACACCTTCGCGCGCGTGCCGGTTTGCGGACTGATCGCGCAATATAACGCGACCGGAGCCGGCGCCGGACCGAATCTCCTGCCGGCAACCATGCGCGCGGTGCTGACCAAGAGCCTCACCCTGCGCGGTTTCATCAACTACGAATTCGCCGCCGAGCACTATCCGGCGTTCCTGAAAACCGTCGCGGCCGGGATCGCCGATGGCCGCATCCGCTATCGCGAGGACATTACCGACGGCCTGGAGAACGCACCGGCGGCTTTTATGGGCATGCTCGAAGGCAAGAACTTCGGCAAGGCGCTGGTGCGGGTGCGGTGGCGCACTGAGCGGCGGTGCACCGGAGCGCGCGAAATTACTCCGCCGGCTGCTTCGGCTTCGGTTTGATGAAAGTGCGCTTGAGGTTGTCCCACAGCTCGATCTTGGCGCCGTTCCTATGCATGATCACGCTCTGCTGCGCCACTGAAAGCGAGTTGTTCCACGCCCAGTAGATCACCAGCCCGGCGGGGAAATTCGCCAGCATGAACGTGAAGATGATCGGCATCCAGTTGAAGATCATCTGCTGGGTGGGATCGGGCGGAGCCGGATTGAGCTTCATCTGCACCCACATGGTGATGCCCATGATCACCGCCCAGGCGCCGAGGTGCGCAAAGCCGCCGACCAGCGGCAGCGTCGTCGGATCGAACGGGATCAGCCCGAACAGCGTGAAGACATTGGTCGGATCGGGCGCCGACAAATCCTTGATCCAGCCGTAGAACGGCGCATGCCGCATCTCGATGGTGATGAACAGCACCTTGTAGAGCGAGAAGAACACCGGGATCTGGATGGCGATCGGCAGGCAGCCGGCCACCGGATTGATCTTCTCCTTCTTGTAAAGCTCCATCATCGCCTGCTGCTGCTTCATCTTGTCGTCGGCGTAGCGCTCGCGGATCATGGTCAGCTCCGGCTGCACCGCCTTCATCTTTGCCATCGAGGCATAGGACTTGTTGGCGAGCGGGAAGAACAGGAGCTTGACCAGCACCGTGACAATGAGAATGGCGACGCCGAAATTGCCGACCAGATGGAAGAAGAAGTCGATGGCGAGGAACATCGGCTTGGTGAGGAAGTAGAACCAGCCCCAGTCGATCAATAGATCGAAATGGTTGAGGTGGAGCGCCTGATTGTAGCCGCCGGCATTGGTGAACGGGAAATTGATGCCGACCACCGAGACTTCCTTGGCGCCGGCGAACAGCCGCGCGTCGGCGGTGCCGGTCGCGCCCGGCGCCACGGTGACCGGATCGAGCAGGTAATCGGTCTGATAGGTTTCGTGACCGCCGGTTTCGCCGGCGGAGAAGCGCGCGTGGACCTTGACGTCGGTGTTCGGTAGCAGGGCCGCCGCCCAGTATTTGTCGGTGAAGCCGAGCCAGGCATCGGTGACGTCCCAGTGCTCGTCCTTCTTGTCCGCGATCTTTTTGTAGGTTTCCGTCTGCTCGCCGTCGCTGCCCATCACGCCGATCAGGCCCTCGTGCAGAATGTAGTAGCCGAGCGTCTTGGGTGTGCCATGGCGGGAGATCAGGGCGTAGGGAAACAATGTGACCGCGCCGCCGCTTTTGTTCTGCACTTCGTCTTTGACGGTGAACAGATAATGGTCGTCGACCGCGATGGTCCGGTGGAAGATCAATCCCTCGCCATTGTCGTAGGTCAGCGTGATCGGATGGTCGACGGTTAGGGTGCCGCCCCCCGCCTCTTTCCACACCGTATCCGGTCCCGGCATCTTTTGCGTGATGCCCGCCGCCGGCACCCAGCCGAACTCCGCGTAATAGGCGTCAGGCGCGCCCGATGGCGAGAACAGCACGATCGGCGGCGAGTTGGGATCGACGGTTTCGCGGTATTGCGCCAGGGCCAGATCGTCGATGCGCGCGCCCTTCAGATCGATGCTGCCGCTCAGCCGCGGCGTGTCGATCACAACATGCGGCGAAGCGGCGATGATCGCCTCGCGCGCATGCACAAGCGTCTGGGCGGAGCTTGCCGGCGCGCCCGGCACCGCGGGAGCACCGGCTTGCGGCGCTGGCGTGGCCGGCGTACCCGGCTGCGCCGCCGGCTGTTGCAGCGCCTGCTCCTGCTGCTTCAGGAGCGCCTCGCGGCGCTGCTTTTCCATCTGCGGATAGCCGATGAAATATTGCCAGCCGACCACGACGATGAGCGACAGCACGATGGCGAGGATGGTGTTCTTGTGCTCGATCATTCAACGCTCTTGCGGCGGGTGTTCGGGCGGCTCTGCGGCCGACGCTGGAGACGAGGGTCGGGACGGCGCTTTTCGGTTGCGGCGCAGCTGTTGCGGCCCCAGCGGTCGGGACGACGGACCCGCTTCATGTAGGCGGTCGGAGCGGGCGCCACCAGTTCCCCCGCCCGCGAGGGCGGCAATCCGGCCGAGCGCCGCGTCAAATTCCCTCACCATTTCGCCAAATGGCGCGGCGAGCGCCGCCCGCCGCCCGATCAGCACGTAATCGTGGCCAGCACTTAATTGACCAGCGCCGGCGGCGGACACTCTCACGATCTCCCGCAAGCGACGGTGCACGCGGTTACGTTCCACCGCGTTACCCACCTGTTTCGATACGGTGAACCCGATACGAACGGCACCTTGGTCTCCGCGCGAGCGCGCCTGCAACACGAACGCACGGCCGGACGTCCGCACCCCGCTCGCCACAGCCCGAAAATCGCTCCGGCGTTTCAGCCGTTCAATGCCTGCGAAGAGACGGGCGTCCCGATCACGCACTGAGCCGCTTGCGCCCATGCGCGCGCCGAGCCGCGAGAACATTGCGGCCGCCTTTGCTCGCCATGCGCGCGCGAAAACCGTGCCGGCGCTTGCGCACCAATTTGCTCGGTTGGTAGGTTCGTTTCACGGGAATTTCTCCGCAGCACGCCAGATCTGCGCCCGCCGTCAGTAAAACAAGCAATTTCGCGCGCCACAGCGCACATTGCGTAACCGCGCCGGCGCGCGATTGGCGCGGCTTATACGGGAGCCCTCCCGCCTCGTCAATGCGACACCGCCCCTGATCCGAGGTGGGAAAACGTGCCGCAAGCACCTATTTCAACCCCAGTTTGACGACGTCACGGCCGCGTCGCATCATGGGATGGCTGCGTGGTCATTGATTAACGCAGCGAGAGTCTGCCGATGAGCGATGAACCTGCCACGCGGCCGGAACCGGTCCGCGCGCCGCGCTTTGGGCTTTCGGGAAAGCTCCTCGTCCTCACGATCCTGTTCGTGATGATCGCGGAAGTGCTGATCTATGTGCCTCTGGTTGCCAATTTTCGGGTGAACTGGCTGAAGGATCGCCTCGCGAGCGCCTATACCGCGGCGCTGGTGCTCGACGCCGCGCCCAGCGGCATGGTGCCCGAGAGCCTCGCCAAGCAAATTCTCGATTCGATCGGAGCGCGCGCCGTCGCCATGAAGATGGGCAAACGGCGCCGCATGCTCGCGGTCGGCGACGCCCCGCCGCCGATCACCCACGATTTCGACATGCGCAACGTCAACACGTTCGATGCGATCTTCGACGCCTTCATGATGATGCTCGACACCCGGAAAGACGTGATGCGCGTCGTCGGGCCGGCGCCGATGGGTGGCGACTATATCGAGATCGTGATGGACGAGCCGCCGCTGCGCAAGGCGATGTTGGGATATTCGGTGGACCTGCTGCTGATCTCCCTGCTCATTTCCGGCATCACCGCAACGCTGGTTTACTTCACACTGCATTACATGTTCGTGCGCCCGATGGGCCGGATCACCGCCAACATGATGGCATTCCGCGCCGACCCGGAGAATGCCGACCGCATCATCGCGCCTTCGGCGCGCGCCGATGAGATCGGCATCGCCGAGCGCGAGCTCGCGACCATGCAGATCGAGCTCGCCTCGATGCTGCATCAGAAGAACCGGCTCGCCGCGCTCGGCCTTGCCGTCTCCAAGATCAATCACGATCTGCGCAATCTTCTCGGTTCGGCGCAGCTCATTTCCGATCGTCTGTTGAGCCTGCCCGATCCCGGCGTGCAGCGCTTTGCGCCCAAGTTGATGCGCGCGCTGGAGCGCGCCATCGCCTTCTGCCAGTCGACGCTGTCCTATGGCCGTCTACAGGAGCCGCCGCCGGAGCGAAAGCCAATCCTGCTCGAGCCCCTGGTCGAGGAGGTGCACGAGACCCTTGGCCTTCCTGCCTACTCGCCGATCCGCTGGATCAGCGCGGTCGAGCGCGGGCTGATGGTCGAGGCCGACTACGACCAGCTCTTTCGCATTCTGCTCAATCTCGCCCGCAACGCCGCGCAGGCTCTGGAGAGCCGGGCGTCGCGCGATCCGGGCCGCGACCAGATTCGCATTACCGGCCGGCGCGAGGGAGCGGTGGTGGTCATCGAAGTCTCTGACACCGGTCCCGGCTTCTCCGATAAGGCGCAGGCCCATCTGTTCGAGGCGTTCCAGGGCTCGACCCGCACCGGCGGCACCGGTCTCGGCCTCGCCATCGCCGCCGAACTCGTTCGCGCCCATGGCGGCGAAATTCGCCTCGTCGAAGGCACCATCGGCGCGACGTTGCGGCTCACCATTCCCGACCGCGCGGTGGAATTGAGCGCGCGCCGCGGCGCCCGCGCGCAGGCCTGAAGGCTTTCTAATCCAGCATTACGAAAGAGCGGGCGGCGCTTGGGCCTCGCCTAACATCGATGCATTGCTTCCCCGCACCAGCGACAAGGCTCCGGTATTGACCGATGTGATGGCTAGTATATCATACAACCCAAGGCTGTCATACCGGAGCAATAAATGGACCTTGCGGTAAGAATCAATTCAAAAAACTCCGCCGGGGAATACTTCGAAATCACACTCCAGAAGACAGCCGTTGATCAAGGCCTTGTTCGCATACGGTCTTGGCGCGCCGGCGACACCCCGGCCGCCGACCTCCCGGCAAAAGATCAGTCGGTCAATCTTCACAACATCAGATCGTCGTCGGCGACGAAGGTAACGTGCCGAGCTCACGTCTTTATCGGCGTCGACCCCGTTTTCACCTGCAATCTAGTCGAAGCCACCGCCTCGCCAGCTCCGTCAGTCGAAGTTAGTGTTACCGGCACTCCATTGGGCCACTTCGATGGAACGACCGATTATCTGGTCACGAGAGCGGATTTCACGAAGCTCAAACAATTCCTGTTTGACGCCGCCTTTCCTAGTGCCGGCTAGGTCGTGTATCTAGAGGCGGCTTGAGCCGGCGCGGAGTGACGTCGGTCTTACCACGCACGCCGACGCCGCAGCGACCTGCCGGGGGAAATCAATGACTGCGCACACCTCCATTCGCGATCTCGGTCCGAAGTCGCATCTCGATGCATTGCTGGCGACGGTCGGGCCTGTGTCGGGCCTGCGCATCATCGATGTGGGCTGCGGCGAAGGGCAGCTCTCGCGCTCGCTCGCGGCTTTGGGCGCGCGGGTTACGGGTTGCGATCCATTCATCGCCGAAAAAGACTGGACCGAGCAAGGCACCGGCAGCTACCGGCTGGTCAAGGCGCCGGCTGATGCGCTGCCCGTGCCCGATCATTCCGCCGACCTCGTGCTCTTCGTTTTTTCGCTGCATCATGTACCCGAGGCAAAGCTGAAGCCCGCGCTCGACGAGGCGCGCCGGGTGTTGCAGCCGCAAGGCCGGCTCTATGTGGCGGAACCGCTCGCCAAGGGCCCGCACCAATACATCATGGAATTATTCCACGACGAGACCTTGGTGCGAAAAGTCGCAGCTACGGCACTCGCCCGTTTTGCCAAGCCGCGTTTCGCTACCGACCAGATATCCAACTACACCGATACGCGAAGCTTTGCCGACTTCGATTCCTTTGCCGACCGCATGATCGCCAACATGCGGTTCAACGGCTACACCAGGGAAGCCGTCCTGGCGCCGGAGGTGCGTCATCGCTTCGACGAAGCGAACGCAGCTCATGGCGGAAAATTCGATCAGCCGGTTCGCATCGACTACTTCTGTCCATGATCCATCGCTCGCGGATTTCGTGGGCGCTACATCCCGGCTACATTCGCCTTTTATGTGATCCGAAAGGGAGGCGGCAATGCACGCCGGGGCGGAAACTGCGGACGCGATCATTTATGACGATTTCAGCGCGCCCGGCGCGTGGCCCGACGACAAGTGGTACCGGCACTTGCCGGTGCCCGGCCTTTGGGATTCGGCCGCCGCTGTGACCTACGCCGGGGACGGCACGCTCGCCCTCGAGGCGCGGCGTTTTACGCTGACGCGGCGCGACCCCCACGACAACGTCAAGGCGCTGATCTATTCGACCGCCGAGTTCTATCCGGGCGAGCATGGGCTCCTGACAACAGAGGCCGACATGCGGGTCACCACATTCGGCACCAAGGGCAATCCCTATGGCGCGGATGGCGGCGACGTGCGTCTCGGCTGCGGCGCGCTGAACACCATCGATCCGAAAACGTTCATGGTGTTCGACTTCTTTGTCAGCAACGACCAGATCGTAGCGCTCTACGAGCGGCTGCCCTTCGGCCAGAGCAGTAAAAATCCGTATCCGTCGTTCACGGAACTGATTCCGGTGGCGGTTCCGACCTCGCCCGGCCAGTGGCATCGGTATGCCATCTGCTACAACCGCGCGAACGACCGCGCAGAGTGGCGGGTCGACGGGGCGGTCGTGGCCGAACGCGGATCGGTCGGGGCGCCGCCCGGTGAGCGCGGACCGATCGTGAAAATCGACAGCCTCAAGATCGGCGGCGGGTTGTTCACATTGCTGGGCGACCTCAATAACGATCGCGCCCGCATTGGCGATCGCGAAAAAATTCCCGGTCTCGACCCGCTTTACCAACGATGCCTGTTCGGGCAAGGAGCGAGAGTGGAGTTCAAGCCGTTCAAGATTGCGCGGTCCTAGTCCGGGCCGTTTAACGAACACAGCCCGAGGGAGTAGTCGCATGGTGCATGCATCGCGAACCATCAAGGTCAACGCGGATCCGAAAGATCCGCGCCTGACGCGAAGCTTGGTTTGGCAGGGCCTGATGATGAAAGCCGAGAATCCTTTGCCCTTCGTCCCGGTCATTACCTCTTGCCGGATCGTCGAAAGGCAGGGCCCCGACCGGTTCATCCGGGAAATCGTGGACAAGGGCGATACCATTACTGAGGTGGTGACGCTGCATCCGCAACGCATGGTCAAGTTCGAGCGCACGTCGGGCCGCGTTCCGGGCACTATCCTCAATGAAATTATCGAAGACAGCGACGGTGATCTGGCGCTCAAGTTCACCTTCACGCTGACGGTCGATGGCGTCGCACCCGGCAGCGCCGAGGAACGCGAGTTCGCCGGGCAGATGGAGCAGGGCTATCTGATGGCGGTCGCGGCGACGCTCAAAGCAATGCGCAAGCTCGCCAGCGACAATGCGCTCAGCGCGGCATCGTAGCTCGCCAAACCCATCAAGGATGTCGCCGGTGACTGCTGATTCGGATTCTTCAATTAAGCGACTAAACCCGCCCGAGCTCGGCTCGCCGCCGGGTTATTCGCAGATTGTGGACGTTGCCGCTGGCCGTATGATCTTCATCGCGGGACAGACGTCGCTCGACCAAGACGGCGAATTGATCGGCAAGAACGACTTCGCCGCGCAGGCGGAGCAGGTGTTTCGCAACCTCAACGTCGCGCTGCGGTCGGTCGGCTGCACCGCCGGTGATTTGGTCAAGCTGACGGTCTTCCTTCGCGACATGAGTAATCTGTCGGTGTATCGGGAGGCGCGCAATCGATTCTTCGCGACCGTCACGCCGCCCGCGGCTCCGGCGGTGACCTTGGTGGAGGTGTCGAAACTTTACGGCGCGGACTTTTTGATCGAGATCGAGGCGATCGCGGCCGTGTGACGCGCCTGGCTCAGCGCAAGCCGGCCTGTTTCACCAGCGGCAGAGTCTCCGCCTTGAATTGCTGGATGCCTTCGATGTAGCGCGGCCAGGTGAGCACGATGCCATCGAAGCCGGCGCGTTCGAGCAGCGCCAGGCCATCGACCACCTGCTCCTTGGTGCCGATCAGCCCATAGCCGGCCCAGCCGGCGATGAAATGCTGCTTCAAGTTCTGCAGCGCCGCCGGCGGAATCGACAGCGAATTGAGACCCATGACGTTGACCAGGTTTTCGACACCCTCCCAATCCCCGTTCTGGAACACGCAATAATCGTAGAATGCGCGAGCCTCGGCTTCGGTGTCGGCCTGAAAGATGTAGGCGTTGGTCCAGATCTGAATCTCGCGTTTGCATTCGTCCCACGCCGTCTTACGCGAGGCGTCGACGCGGGCGCGCACGCTGTCGAAGTCATGCGCGTCGAGATTGATGAAGTTCACATCCGCATGCTGCGCGGCGAATTGCCGGCCCTTGGGCGACACGCCCGCGCTCATGATCGCCGGGTAAGGCTTTTGCAGCGGCCGCGGCGCCATGATCGCGCGTTTGACGTTGTAGAACTTGCCGTCGAAGTCGAATTCCTCCTCGCTGGTCCACAGCCGCTTGATGATCTCGATCCACTCGCTCGCCATCTCGTAGCGGGTATCGTGCTCCATAAGCGGCACGCCGAACATCTCGATCTCCGGCCGATACCAGCCGGTGACGATGTTCAAAGTGAAGCGGCCGCCACTGACATGATCGATGGTGCCGGCCTGCTTGGCGGCCATGACCGGATGCATGGTCGGCACGTGGCAGGTCGCGAACACCGCCGGATTCTTGGTCAGGACGCCCATGGCGGCGGCCCAGGTGAAGCACTCGAAGCCTTCGCCGTTGAAGTTGGTGCTGCCGCCGAAGCCCTTCCAGCGCCCGACCGGAACGACGGCTTCGAATTCCATCTCGTCCGCTATTCGCGCCAGCGTCGCGGTGCTCTCCCATTTGGCCTGCAACACGCCGTCGATCGTCGACATGGTGGCGCCGCCGCTCAAATTGCTGCAGAAAGTTCCGAGTTTCAGCTTGCGGTCGTTGAAAAGCGGATTGCTCGCTTCGCGCAACTGATCGGCTCTCGTCCGCTCATCCATTGATCGCATCTCCCATTACGTTCCTCCCGGTAGCTTTTGCTTTTGCTTTCGCTTTGGTCAGTTGTTATTAAATCAGCCCGAAAATTTCGATGCAATGCAATGATCACGCTCTATCATCATGGATCGTCGGTTTGCGCCGCCAAAGTGCGTATCGTGCTGGCCGAAAAAGAAGTGCCATGGACGGGCGTTTACCTCGACATTCTGCGCGGCGACCAGTTCGACCCGGCTTATATGAAGCTCAACCCCAAGGCGGTCGTCCCTACGCTTGTCCACGACGGCAAAGTCATCATCGAGTTCGAGCGTCATCTGTGAGTACCTTGACGAAACGTTTCCCGATCCGCCGCTCAAGCCGGCCGACCCCGAGCATCGCGCGGCGATGCGTTTGTGGACCAAGGCGGTCGACGAGTTTCTGCATCCGGCCTGCGCCGAACTCACCTTCGCGTCCTGTCACCGGCACATCATCGGCCGGTTGTCGCCGGAAAAATTCGCACAGTTTCTCGAAAGCACGCCCCCGGTTTCCGTGACCGCCGATTGGCACGCGCGCAAGAAGGAAATCGTGCGCCAGGGCATGGCGGCGCCGCGCGTCGACCGGACCTTCCGGCTCTACGACAGCTATTTGCAAAAGATGGAAGATGCGCTGACGCGGCAGCCTTGGCTCGCCGGCGCATCCTATTCGCTCGCCGACATCGCCATGGCGCCGTATGTGAATTGGCTCGATATGCTGGGAATGTCTGAGATGTGGGTCGGCAGCAGGCCGCGTTTAACGGAATGGTTCGAGCGCATGACGTCGCGCGCGAGCTTCAAACCGTCGCTGCTGGACATGTGCCCACCCGACCTCACGAATGACCTCAAGACCTTCGGCACCCAGAGCTGGCCGGAGGTGAAACGACTGTTGGCGGCGTAGGCGCTGTGACCGAGGAGCTGTCGCTCGCCAGACGCGTCGCCATTGTCACCGGCGCCGGGCGCGGGCTCGGCCGCTCCATGACGCTCGGGCTCGTCGGCGCCGGCGCTGCGGTCGTGGCGACGGCGGCGTGCGAACGCGGTGAAGTTGAGCGGGTCGCCGCCGAAGCCGCTGCGCCGAGCCGCATCCTGCCTATTGTCGCCGACGTGACCAAGGAAGACGATTGCCGGCGCGTCGTCGCCGCGGCGATGGAGCGCTTTGGCCGCGTCGACGTTCTGGTCAACAATGCCGGACGCGGCATGAAATATGTCAGCGAAACTTTCATGACCGAACCGACGCGCTTCTGGGAAACGCCGCCGGATGTCTGGCGTCTGGTGATCGACACCAATGTGGTCGGCCCGTTCCTGATGGCGCGCGCAGCGGTGCCGCCGATGCTGGCGGCGGGATGGGGACGTATTGTCAATATTTCGATGAATGCCGAGACCATGCGGCGGCGCGGCTTCTCACCTTACGGTCCGTCCAAGGCGGCGCTGGAATCCGCGACCATCATCTGGGCGCAGGATCTTGCTGATACCGGCGTCACCGTCAACGCGCTGCTTCCGGGCGGAGCAACGCTAACCGGAATGATCCCGGCAGGCTTTCCCGATCGGCTACGCGCCACGTTGCTCGATCCGAAGGTCATGGTGGCGCCACTCGTTTGGCTGGCGAGCTCGAAGTCCGATGGCGTGACCGGGCGACGCTTCGTCGCGACCCATTGGCGAGAGGACGATCCCGAAGCGGCAGCGGCGGCCGCCGGCTGGTAGTTCATGCGCAGAAGTGGCTATCCGTTACAGGAAACAGAGCAAACCAACATGTCAGTCCTTCGTCGCAAGACAATCAGCCGGCGGAGCATGCTCGCGACCGCGGCGGCGATGACGACATCGCCGGCGTTGGCGCAGGAGTGCCGGCTTGGCCCGCCGCCGCACCATAAGGGCCCGCTCGTTTTCATGGACTATGATCAGCTCGAACTCGATGCCTCCTATGATCAGGCTTACTATGAGCCGCTGATCGTCCAAGTCGCCCAGCGCTTCGCCAGCAACAGCGCCGCGACACGCGCACGTATCGGCGCACCGCAGCGCGCCGCCTATGGCGCTACCGATGTCGAGAAACTCGACATCTATCGCAGCAGCCACAGCAAGGCGCCGGTCTTCGTTTTCATTCACGGCGGCAATTGGCGCCAGGGCGCAGCCGCGGATTATGGCTTTCCCGCCGAGATGTTCGTCGCTGCCGGAGCGCACTATGTGGCGCTCGATTTCATCGCCGTGACGGACGCGGCCGGGGACCTTGCCGTGATGGCAGAGCAGGTGCGTCGAGGCATCGCCTGGGTCTACAAAAACGCAGAAAGCTTCGGCGGCGATCCAAACCGGATCTACATCGGCGGCCATTCCTCCGGCGGGCATCTCTGCGGCGCGGCGCTGACCACGGAGTGGCAGAAGGCGTTCGGCATCCCCGACAATGCGGTCAAGGGCGGCCTGTGCATGAGCGGCATGTACGACCTCGCGCCGGTGCGGCTGTCCTGGCGGCGCGGTTACGTCAACTTCACCGACGCGATGACCGACGCCATGTCGCCGCAGCGCCACATCGACAAGCTCAACGCGCCGATCGTCGTCAGCTATGGCGGCTTCGAGACCCCTGAGTTCAAGCGCCAGAGCCGCGACTTTGCCGCCGCGGTCAAGGCCGCCGGCAAGCCCGCGCAGCTCGTCGAGGCACCGAACTATGCGCATCTGGAAATGGCTGAGACGCTCGGCAACCCGTATGGCCCCAACGGCCGCGCCGCGTTAGCGATGATGCAGCTTGCACCGGGATGACGAATAACCCGCGGACATCGAGAACCTTACTCAGCCGCGTGACGGGCGAGTGGACAGCGAACTGAAAGACTAATCCGGCGGCTCCCAGGCCGGCGCGGTCATGCGGCGCTTGCCGTCGGGCGTGCGCGCTTCGCCTTGCTGCGAAGGAAGTTTATCCCACAGCTGACAGGTGACCGGTTTGTGCTTCTGGTCAAGTCCCTCGCAATAGTTGGTGTATTCGCACACCCGCACTTCGCGGCCGAAGCCGAGCAGAAATTTGCGAAACCAGTCCGGGTCGGCGAGCGATTGGCGCGCGGCGCCGACGATATCGCACACGCCGCGCGCCAAATAATCCTCGGCCATCTCGAAGTTGTGGATGCCGCCGGTGCAGACGACCGGCACCTGGCTGCCGGCGTTGCGGATCGCCTGGCGGATCGCCGCCGTCGGCGCGGCGTTGCGGCCGAACGGGCCGCGTTCGTCGGAGATGAATTGCGGCATGCACTCGTAGCCGCTGGGACCGGTATAGGGATAGGCGGCGGCGCCGACACCGGGCTGCTTGGCGTCGTCGAATTTGCCGCCGCGCGAGGTCGAAATGAAATCCATGCCGGCGCGGGCAAACGCAGCGCCGAAATAAACCGCGTCGCCGACATCGCTGCCGCCGGCGATGCATTCGTCGGCCAAGAACCGGCAACCGACGGCGAAATTTTTGCCGACGCGGCGGCGAACCTCGGCAAACACTTCAAGCGGCAGTCGCACGCGGTTTTCGCGGGCTCCGCCATAGCCGTCGGTACGGCTATTGGTGCGCGACAGGAACGAGGCCATCGTGTAGGCGTGCGCGTAATGCAGTTCGACGCCGTCGAAGCCAGCCTGTTCGGCGCGCAGGGCGGCTTCGGCGAACAGGCCCGGCAGCCCCTGCGGCAAATTGCGGATGTGCGCATGCTGCATGTCGGTGACGCGCTCGCGATAGCCGAATTGCAGCGCCTCCCATTCATCCGGCGCGAGCACGTGGGCGAGTTCATCCTCGCTCATGGCGCGTAGCCGCGCGCGGACCTCGGCGTCGGAAAGCTGCGGCTCGCCGAGCGCGGCGCGATGGCGGTCGGTGATGGTGAGGAAGCGCTCCAGGAATTTCTGCCGTTCGGGACGGCGGCGGATGGCGAGGAAATCGATCAGCTGAATGAGCAGGCGCGTGCGCCCGAGGCTGGCTCGTTGGACCGTCTCGACCAGGCGGCGCAACCCGGGCAGAAAGCGATCGTGCCCGATGCGCAGCAGCGGCCCGCTCGGCACGTCGCGAATGCCCGTCGCTTCCACCACGATTGCGCCCGGCATGCCGCGCGCAAAACGCTCATACCAGGCGATCACCTCGTCAGTGACGTAGCCTTCTTCGGTCGCCCGCCACGGCACCATGGCGGGAACCCAAGTCCGCTGGGCGAGCCTGACCGGTCCGATGTCGATCGGCGCAAACAGACGCGATGCCGCCGCTTCCGCCGCCGACGGCACGCGGCCGACCGAGGCTGCAAACCGGATCCGTTGCGGGGGTCGCCACACGCTGCTACTCCGCGCCATTCATCAGGCGATGACCTTACCTCATATCATACGGCAACTACGGCTGTTTTCGGCGCCGCCGGTGCGCTGCCAAACGCTTGCCAATAGAACCCGAAATCTATAGCTATGGCGCGCGCCGCAATCGGCATCGGCAGCCGGTGGATTTCCCGAAAGCGACGCCTCAATCGCGCCCGTAGCTCAGCTGGATAGAGCACCAGACTACGAATTTGGGGGTCAGGAGTTCGAATCTCTTCGGGCGCGCCAATAATCAAGAAAACAGCAATTTAAGATGTAAGGCAACGCATTGACATAATCACGCCCTGGGGCGCGGGATTACAGTCTTCCGGAAGGGCACCACGTTGGCCGAACGCTGCCCTACGTCGATGATGGCTTTGGTGTCGCGATTGACTTTGTATCCTCGATGCCTGGCTCGAAATCCAGATACTCAGGGGCTCGGCGTGCCAATCGGGCGCGCTTTATGCCGGCTTTGACAAATTCTTCTATATGCGCCGGCACAAGATGCAGACGGCCGAGATCCCTATTCAGGGTCTGTTGAAGGCGGCGCCGGGTGAAATCGTCATTGACCCCGAAGCGATCGAGATAAAGCTCTAAAATTCGCTGCTTGTCCGCGTCGTTCGGATAGCCCATTCGGATGTGGGCATCGAAGCGGCCAGCTCTCTTTGCCAGCGCTTGGTCGATGGCCTCAGGGTGGTTTGTAGTCGCGATGGTGACAATATCGGTGTAGTCAGAGCCGCCTGACAATACCTGCAACAACTCGCCAGTGACGTCGTCCTTACCCGCATAGGCGTATGGGTTTTGGCGGCTCTTGGTCATGAGGTCTAGATCCTCGAGGATCACTACTGTCGGTGCAAGTGTCTGAGCGAGGTGGTAGACGGCTCGAATGTGATCGACGGCCTCAACGATGATGATGGTGGCTTCGCCAGCAATGTCGTTGACGAAGCACTCAATAGCGGTCGATTTTCCGTCGCCCGGCGGGCCGGATAGCAGCAGGCCGCGCTTTATGCTCAATCCCTCAGCCTTGAGCATTTCGCGGTTGCGGATCGAAGCGGCGATGAAGTCGAGTTCGGCACGCACGTGCTCATGCGGAATGATGTCGTTCCAGGATCGATCGGAAATCCGTGAACGCACAGTACGCAAATCCCGGTTGATAAGCACAACGCGGTCTTTGAAGGGATTTGACTCCTGCAGGAGCCGGCGGACAAGCGCGATGACGGCCGCCTCATCCGTCTCACGATAAATCAGTCCGACGCTGTCGCGGGCCTCGCCTAATCCTTGTCGGTTGTGATCTCTTTGGACGATCAAGATGAACTGCGCCCCGGTGCCTGGCAGCGTGCCGCGAAAAACGGTGCGCGGCGCGATTACCTGCAATTCGCCGTCTATATTGAGCATCACCTTGTTGGGGCGCATGCTGGGCAAGACAACGTTGCGCTCTGCGCTGCCAAGACCAGACAGTTCGCTGAGCCACATCCAATCGGGCATGTCTGCCAGTTTTCGAGTGAGGATCGCGATGGTGGCATCGTTAGCCGGCAATGAAATCGCGCTGGGCTCATCGGTCCCGCAGAAAATGCGAAATAGTGTCGAATAGCCGATCTGAGGGGTAGCCGCGCGCTTGATCTGCTTGTGCTGGGCAACAAAGTATCCCAGCGCCGCCGACATTGAGGCGAAGCCTTTGATCGTGTCCTCTGGGATATCGGCGAGCAACTGATCCTTGAATGCCAAGGACGCGGCCGCAGAATTCGGCAAAGAGCCGCTTGATGAGAGGGCTACTGGCGGCAGCCGCTCCATCGGCGACCTCATAAACTCCGTATACGAACTCGCCCTCGGAATCTGTACCGTAAACGGTCGCTGTCACGCTCAGCGCTGAAGCCAAAATCTCAGCCGTCTTTCGCGCTGCTGTAGTACCCTTTGCCGGCCGCTCCTCGACCACTCGGGTGCCTGCAATTTCAGAATTACACCGGACAACAAACTTCTGTCCAACAGAGGAACGTTTACTCTCAACCTTGAACCACATGACACAAGCCCCCGACTTCATCCCCTGCGCCCGGCCCCCTCGCGGCGCTAACCCGGGTTCGCTTGAAAAACAACTTAAGCGTGTTTCAGGCAAAGATGGAAGTATCGATTCTGTTCAGAGGCTTGAGACCTAAAGGGGAATCCACGGCGGCACGGCTTGTGGACGTCCTCAGCCGCGGCTGGTAGCCATATCGATCTCTTCCACCGGGTGAACGACCATGACTGACGTTCTCAATCTGCCGCGGCCGGCGTGGATGACCGAGGATGTGGTCCTCCTTGAGGACCAGGTGCGGCGCTTTCTTGCCGCCGAATTCGTTCCGCATCTGGAAAAATGGCACGAAGACCACTTCTATCCGCGCGACGTGTGGACCAAGGCCGGCGCCGCCGGCCTGCTCTGCGCCTCGATGCCGGAGGAATATGGCGGCGCCGGTGGCAGCTTCGCGCATGAGGCGGTGATCGACCGCGAATATGCGCTGGCCGGATTCGATACTTTCGGCGCGCCGCTGCATTCCGGCATTGTCGCGCCGTATATCCTGCATTACGGCACCGAGGAGCAGAAACGACGCTGGCTGCCGAAGCTTGCCACCGGCGAAATGGTCGGCGCCATCGCCATGAGCGAGCCCGGCACCGGCTCCGATCTGCAGGGCGTGCGGACCACTGCGAAACGCTCCGGCAACGGCTATGTGCTCAACGGCTCCAAAACCTTCATCACCAACGGCCAGCACGCCAACCTCATCATCGTTGTCGCCAAGACCGATCCGAAGCAAGGCTCAAAGGGCGTCTCGCTGATGGTGGTCGAGACCGCCGACGCGTCCGGCTTTCGCCGCGGCCGCAAGCTGAAAAAGCTCGGCATGGATTCCGCCGATACCTCGGAGCTGTTCTTTGAGGATGTTCAACTGCCGGCGGAAAGCCTGCTCGGTATCGAGGAAGGCCAGGGCTTCTATCAGCTGATGAAGGAATTGCCGCAGGAGCGGCTGATCGTGTCGACGCACGCCGTCGCCATGATCGAGCGCGCGCTTGCGCTGACCATCGATTATGTCAAGCAGCGCCAAGCCTTCGGCAAGAAGATCATCGATTTCCAGAATACGCAATTCGTGCTGGCCGAGTGCAAGAGCGAGGCGACCGTCGCCAAGGTCTTTCTCGATCACTGCATCGAGCGGCACGTGAAGGGCGAACTCGACACCGTCACCGCCTCGATGGCGAAATACTGGCACACCGATCTCGTGGGCAAGATCGTCGATCGCTGCCTGCAATTGTTCGGCGGCTATGGCTACATGGACGAGTACCCGATCTCGCGGCTTTACCGCGACGCGCGGGTGATGCGCATCTATGCCGGCACCAACGAAATCATGAAGCTGCTCATCGCCAGAAGCCTGTAGGGAGGAAAGTTGTAATCATGAGCAAAGCGGTTAAACGCCCTGTCTTCCATCACGCGCTTCTGAAAACGGCGCGGATACAGGAGATGATCGACTGGTATGCAGCGGTGGTTGGCACCGAGGCGGTGTTTCAAGCCCCCGGTATTGCGTTCCTGAGCAATGACGAAGCCAATCACCGGATTTCAATCGTCGGCAATCCGCAGTTTCGCGACAATCCGGAGTTCCGCAAATTCGCCGGCCTGCACCATCTTGCCTTCGAGTACGCGTCGGTCGACGATCTGCTCGACACCTGGCAGCGGCTGCACGACGACTACGGCTATGAGCCGCACGTTGCGGTGCACCACGGCATGACGTTGTCGTTCTATTACGTCGACCCCGACGGCAACAGCGTCGAGCTGCAAGCCGACGTGTTCGGCGATTGGAACAAGTCGAAGGCGTGGATGCGCAACTCGGCGGAGTTCAGAGCCGATCCGATCGGCAAGTTTGTCGTTCCCGCCAAGATGGTCGCGGCGCGGGCGGCCGGAATGACGCAGCAAGAATTGCTGCGGCGTGCTTACGCCGGCGAGTATCAACCGGCGGTTCCGTACGACTATCGCGTGGACCTGCCGGGGTAAGCCGCGGCCCAATCCAGCAGGCCGCGGTCGCGGCCGCGCGGCGCGATCAACGAGACGCCGAGCGGACAGCCGTCCATCGTGCCGAGCGGCAACGAGAGCTGCGGCAGGCGGGCGAGGCCCGCAATCGACAGCAAGGCGAACGCGCGAGCGCGAAACGCTTCCAGCTCGGCAGCGGGCGTCGCCAGTTTGGGCGCGATGCCGGGCGCCGTCGGCGCAGGCACAAGATCGCGTCATCGCCCAGCAGCACGTCCATGTGCCGGGAGACGTCTTCGCGGAGCGGCCGCATGCGCTCGACCTCGGCGGGATCGATGGTCCGCGTCCAGCGGAAGCGCTCGGCGATGCCAGGACCGAAACGCGGATTATGTTCGTCGATCCAGGCGCCATGCCGGCGGCGGATTTCGTCGCCCTGCAGGATGCGAAAGATGCCTGGCCACGCCGCGGGATCGTCATTGTAGACCCGGACTGCGCGGTGATCGGGGAGCGCCGCCTTGAGCGACGTTAACGCATCGCTGAGCGCCGTGGTGATCTCAACTCCAGCGAACGCGAACGCGTCCTCGGCGATCAGCAAACGTTTGGGCACGAAGTTCTGTGCAGGCGGCGGCAGCAGGACTTCGCCGACCCGCCGCATCACCTGCGCATCGCGCGCAAACCAGCCGACGGTGTCGAAGCTCGCTGCCAGATCGACCACGCCGTCCGCGGGAATGAGGCCGTGCGTGGTGCGGGTGCCGTAAATCCCGCAATAGCTTGCCGGCAGCCGGACCGAGCCGCCGCAATCGGTGCCGAGCGCGAAATCGACCAACCCACCCGCGACAGCGGCCGCCGACCCGCTCGAAGAACCGCCCGGAATCCGCCCCGGCGCGCTGGGATTGGTCGGCGTGCCATAATGCACGTTCTCGCCGTTGAGGCTGTAGGCAAGCTCATCGGTATGGGTTTTGCCGACCATCGTGGCGCCGGCGGCGAGCACACGCTCGACCGATGAAGCAGTCCGCGCCGCCGGCGCATGGGTTTCGAACCACACCGGATTGCCGTTGCCGGTGCGATGGCCGGCGATGTCGAATACGTCTTTGACGGCGAAGGTCAGGCCGTGCAGCGGACCGCCGGGCGCGCCGCTGAGCGCGACATGGGTATGGCGGCAGAAGGCGTTGTACGGATCGGCCGGATTCATTGCGGGCGATGCAGCGTCGCCGGTTGCCGAGATACGGTCTTGCGGCCGCGCTTGAAGGCGTAGAGCACTGGCGTCAATTCGGCGACAGCCATTTCCGGACTGGCGGAATCGAGCACGACCAGGTCGGCGGAGTTGCCGACCGCGAGCCCGTAATCCGCAAGCCGCATCATTTGCGCCGGCCGCTGCGTCACCATATTGAAACATTCGCGCATGTCGGCCTGCTTCCCGACCTGACAGACGTTGGCGTAAAGGTTCGCCATCCGCATCTGCGAGCAGTCGCCGAACGGCGTGAACGGATTGAGGATATTGTTGCTCGACAACGAGCAATTGACACCGTGATGCAGCAGCCTGTGCGCCGGCACGACGCCGCGGGTGACATTGTAGTCGTGCTTGTGCTGGCGGCCCATCAGATAGAGATCGGTCGACGGCAGCACGGTCAGCGCTACACCGGCGTCGGCAAGGCGCTTCGCCATGGCGTCGCAGGCCGCGGGTGACAGGCTCGTCGCCTTGGTGACGTGACCGACGGCAACGCGGCCGCCATAGTGAAACTCCTCGGTGCGCCGGCAGACGTGATCGTAGGTCATGCCGTCGGCGGTGGGGCCGAAATCGAGATGAAAATCGATGTCGACGTCGTATTCGCGGGCGAGCGCGAAGATACGGTCGATCTGGCCCGGCGGATCGCTGTCGACATAGGGCGCGCCGCCGATCGCCCGGCAGCCACGGTCAAGCGCTGCGACCAGAAGCTCATCGGTGCCGGGATTGTTGAGCAGCCCCTCCTGCGGAAACACGCAGATCTGCAAGTCGATGGCCCAGGCATATTCCTTGATGAGCGGCAGCACGCCCTCAAGGCTGCGGAGCCCGACGCCGGGATCAACTTCGAGATGGGTGCGCATGTGCGTCGTGCCCTGCAGGATCGACTTCTCCAGCGTGCGGACGGCGCGAGAATGAACGTCCTCGGGCGTGAAGCTCGCTTTGGCTTTGGCGGCCTCGGCGATTGCCTCTTCGAGGTCGCCCTTGTCCGACTTAACCCGATCGAGGATGCAGGATTTATCCAGGTGTATGTGCGTTTCGACGAAACCGGGCGACACCAGGCGGCCGCCGACATCGATGGTTTCGCCCTCAGCCGCGAGCCCGCGCTCGATAGCGGCGATCCGTCCACCAGCGATACCGATGTCGGTCAGTTCATGCTCGGCGCCCATGATGCGCGCGTTTCTCAGAATGAGATCCATTATTCCTCGCCTGTGTGCCCTTGCCATCAATCACACGCGGTCGTGTTGTTGCCAAGATCGGGTGCTGTAGCGCGGGGTCCTGGCTCACATCGCGCGCGGTGCCCGATCGCCCGATAGCGCGCGTCAAGCCAGCATCATCTCTGCGCCCTTCTCGGCGATCATGATGGTCGGCGCGTTGGTGTTGCCGGATACGAGCGTCGGCATGATCGAAGCATCGATGACGCGCAGGCGATCGATGCCGTGCACGCAAAGCCGTTCGTCGACCACGGCCATCGGATCGCTGCCCATCTTGCAGGTGCCGACCGGATGGTACTCGGTCTCCGCAGTGGCGCGGATGAACGCCTCGAGCTCGGCGTCCGATTGTTGTGCGGCGCCCGGCAGCCGTTCCTCGCCGAGCCAGGGCTTGAACGCCGGCGCTGCCAATATTTCCCGGCCGAGGCGGATGCCGTCGATCAAGATTTTCAGATCGTACGGCGCGGCCAGATAGTTCGGATCGATCACCGGCGGATGCAAAGGATCGCTCGACGCCAAGCGGATTTCACCGCGGCTCTGCGGCCGCAGACAGCAGGCATGCAGAGTAATGCCGTCGCCATCCATGCGGGCGCGGGCATGATTGACCACCTGCGCCGGGATGAAGTGGTACTGTATGTCGGGCGTTGCCGCGCCGAGCCCGCTGCATACGAAGGCGCCGGCTTCGGCGACGTTGCTGGTGCCGGGCCCGGTGCGAAACAGCAAAAATTCCAGCAAGACGCCGAGTGGAGCGAGCCCGCGGTTCTTGCCGTCGAGCGTGGTCCCGCGCTTGGCACGCCGCAGGATGTTGACGTTGAGGTGATCCTGCAGGTTCTTGCCGACGCCGGGGAGATCGAGCGCCACCTTGACGCCGAGCGCCTGCAGCTCTTCGGCCGGACCGACGCCGGATAGAAGGAGAAGCTGCGGCGAGTTGATGGAGCCGCCGGCGAGCACGACTTCCTGCGCGGCGCGGACCGTATGCCGGGTTCCGCCGCGCAGATACTCGACGCCGACGGCGCGGTCCTTCTCGATCAGCACGCGCGTTGCCCGCGCCTTGGTGACGATGGTGAGATTTTCGCGTCCCGCCGCCGGATGCAGATAGGCCGAGGCCGCACTCCAGCGCTCGCCGTTTTTCTGCGTCACCTGAAAGAGACCGCAGCCGAGTTGCACCGCGCCGTTGAAATCCGGATTGAACGGCACGCCCTTCTGCTGCGCCGCCTCGACGAAGACATGGCTCAGCGGATTGGTGTAGGGCCGCTCGGCGACATTGAGCGGACCGTCGTCGCCGTGGAATTCGTCGTGCAGGCGCTCGTTGCGCTCGGCTTTCTTGAACACGGGCAGCACGTCGGCATAGCTCCAGCCGGCATTGCCGAGCTGACGCCAGTGGTCATAGTCCGCCGGCTGGCCGCGCATATAGACCATGGCGTTGACCGAACTCGATCCGCCCAAAAGCCGGCCGCGCGGCTGATACATACGCCGGCCGTTCATCGCCGGCTGCGGCGCGGTTTCGTATTGCCAGCCGAAACGCGGGGTATCGAGCTTGGCAATGCCGCCGGGCATGCGCACAAACAACGATCTGTCGGAGCCGCCGGCTTCGAGCAACAGCACTCTCGCCTCGGGCTTTGCTGAGAGCCGGTTGGCCAAAACCGAGCCGGCCGAGCCAGCCCCGACAATGATGTAGTCGTACCCGGTCTCCGGCATTTCCCCCCTCGCCCGTGTCACGACATCGGATCGGCCGGCAGGCCCAGGCGGAACTTGCCGTGATTTTCGTAAGCCGTGTCGCTCATCACCTGATGCAATCCGGCGGTATTCAAGTCGCGCAGCAGCCGGCCGATGACGTGAGGGTGATGCAGGCCGGTATTGCCGGCGAAATGATAGACTTGGGTTATCGTCTCGATGGCAATGTCGGTGGCATAGAGCGCGGTCGCGCGCACATCGCCGATCGCCGCCGCGTCCGGCAGCTTGCCGCCGCCGATGCCCTCGAACAGTTGCTCGTAGCGCTGGTGCAGCAGCGCCCGCACTGAGCGTATTTTCAGATCGGCCTGGCCGATGAAGCGCTGCACCACTTGCCGTTCGTCGAGCTTGGACGCGCGGAAGGTGCCGCGCGTGGTAGTGGCGATCTTGATCAGTTCGTCGAGCGCGCGCCGGGCGGCGCCGATGGCGACCGAGCCGTGCTCCTTGGCGACATAGCTGAACGGCGGGAACAGATAGGATGGCCCGCCGCGCAGCGGTTTCGGCTGCATCAGATCCCAGACGAAGGTCAGCTCCTTCGGCAGGTAGTAATTTTCCACTGAGCAGTCGCAGGAACCGGTGCCGCGCAGTCCGACCACGCCGCCCCAATTGTCGTAGAGCGCAACGTCCTGCTTGGGGATAGCGGAATAGATGACAACCGGGCCGCCGTTCTCGGCTCGCGCGCCTTCGACAATGGTTCCGCCGATGACCCACTCGGCGTGATGAATGCCGCTGTTGAAGCGCCAGCGCCCGGTCACGCGGTAGCCGTCGCCTTCGCGCACCGCACGGCCGGCGGGATAGAACGAGATCGACGCCGTCGGAACGTGGCCGTTGGCGAAGGCCCGGTCGAGCCCGGCTTGCGGGAGAAACGATCCCAGCGAGGCGACGCCGGTGGCGCCGACCATGGTGCACCAGCCGCTGGTGAAGTCGTGATACGCGATACCCTCAAGCACCAGCATTTCGGTCAGCGGATCGACCTCGGCGCCGCCCATCTCCGTGACGAGCTTGATCCGGAACAGACCGGCATCGCGCAGCGCCTTGACCGCCTCAGGCGCGAGCGTGCCGAGTTCTTCGCTCTTTGGTCCCGATGCGCGCAGCGTGTCGCCGATGCGCTCGACGGCTTCGAGCAGCATGGTTCGCTTCGCCAAGCGATCTTGCGGAAATGCCTTGGTCATGGTCCCCCCGTTGAACTTTTTTATATCAGCGCGTGCGACGCGGTCCTCAGCCGCTGGTCTGCGTTTGCGCCTGTGCCCGCGCGCGGGCGGCGGCGGTGCGCGTCGCCACCCGGTCGAGCAGCGCGATCATATCCTCGACTTCGGCACGGTCGAAGCCTTGCGTGATGAACACGATTTTGCTGCGGCGGTCGGCGTCGGGCCAGCGCTCGAGCCATGACAGGTTATGCAGCAGATGCTGAGCGCCCTGGATCACGGCCGGGCGGTCGGGCTCTTCCGCGACGTGAACGATGCCTTTCACCCGCAGCAGGTTCGGTCCGAGATTCTGCTGCAGGGCATCGAGCAGCAGCCGCAGCGCTTCGCGCGGGATCGGCTGCTCGCGGATAAAGCAGAACGAGGCGATATCGCGGTCGTGCAGGTGGTGATGGTCATGATCCGCGTGGTCGTGGTCGTGATGTTGATGGTGTTCGTCGGCCTGCTCGTAGGCGGCGGCATTGAGCCAGGCACGCGCGTCGGCCTTGGTGTCGGCGGGATCGAGGCCCTCGGCGCGCAGGAGGGCAGCGGCCCCCTCCCTCCCCTCCCCGCGCGGGAGGGTTAGGGTGGGGGCTGTCGTCGATGCGCGTGATTTTCGCTGCCGGATTGAGGCGGCGGAGCCGCGCGGTCAGCTCAGCTTCCGCGGCTTGCATTTTTTCCGGATCGATCAGATCGAGCTTGGTGACGAGGATGTGGTCGGCGAGCGCCACCTGGCGCACGGATTCAACGTGATTGTCGAGCGTGCCGGGTCCGTTCACCGCATCGACGGTCGCGATCACGGTGCCGATGCGATAAAGCCCGGCCAGCGTCGGATCGGACAAGAACGCCTGAATGAGTGGCGACGGATCGGCCAGCCCCGAGGTTTCGATCACGACGTGATCGAAGCGCGGAATCTCGCCGGCCTCGCGAGCGTGGTACAGATTGTTGAGCGTCGTCACCAGATCGCCGAACACGGTGCAGCAGAGGCAGCCGTTCTCCAGCACCATGATGGTATCGTCGCTCTGCGCCGCCAGCGCATGATCGAGGCCGACTTCGCCGAATTCGTTGATCACCACCGCCGTATTCGCCATCGCCGGATCGCGCAGCGCGCGATTGAGCAGCGTGGTCTTGCCGCTGCCGAGAAAGCCGGTGAGGATGGTGATCGGGGTATGGGACAATGCGGTGTCCTCTCAGAGACGTCTGACTAACCGACTTCGCCAATATATTCACCGTCATCCTGAGGTGCGAGCGCAGCGAGCCTCGAAGGATGCGGCCGCGGCGCCCGGGCCGCCGCCCTTCGAGGCTCGCCGCTTCGCGACGAGCACCTCAGGGTGACGGAAAAAGTCAGCGCGAACCGTTCTCCCGGCGCGATCGCGCCCGAGTTTTGCAAAATGTAGGGTGGGTTAACCGCGAAGCCGCGTAACCCACCGATGCTGTGTGGTGGGTTACGCGGAGCCTGTCATCGTGCCGGCCACTTCGGGCCGGGCCCGTTGGCTCAACCCACCCTACAAAGCGAAAGAAAAAAGGAGGCGGAACGCCGACAAGCGTGTTTCCTAACCTCCGCATCTTGCGATGCGGCGCGCGCCCTGGTCTCTTTTCCCTCCCCCGCGTGCGGGGGAGGGTAGGGAGGGGGCACGCTCGCCTGTCGGCGTTCCACCGCGGCTCTTACCGTCGGGGCTCTCGCCCGTTCGGCGCAACTCCAGGCCAGGTTTCCTGGGACGCGGCAGGACGTCCGGCCCTGTACGGGCGCCCCAACCGGGGGGCGCAGGCCTCGCGCTCTTCCACGGGCGTTATCCGCGCCCGCCTGTCCCAGTCCAGGGAAAGCACCTCCCGGACCGGTCATAGTGCCGGTCAACATGATGCCCGAAGCTGCCCGGGAGCGGACTGTATCGGTCCGCCCGCGGGCACCGCACTCGCTCCGCTTTCGGGAGTACCCTCGGCCGAAGGCGTCCTTCACCGAGCGAAATTCCCGATAGTATTTGTAGCTGAAATAGGGACGATTGTCAATGGAAATGTGACGCGCTCGCCGCTACCGCGATTTGGAGGGCTTGCGGCACCACAGCGCTGAGCCAAGGAAGTAACGCGATCGTTACCTCTCTATACGCGTATAGCGACTTGCTATACGATACAGCCATATACAATTTGGCTTCAGCCAAGCACGCTAGACTAATGGAGCAACGTATGACCCCCCAGGTGACCCTCGAAGCTAGCACTATCGAACGCATGAAGGCGCACGCAGAGCCACTGGTTGACACCTTCGACAGTGTGGCTAATCGAGCGCTCGATGCACTCGACGCTCAGAAAGCCGAGAAGGATGGTTCGACGAAAGACGAACGCGTCCTCAACCCAGCTTCTCCGCCTAATCTCGCATACACAACCGTCAAGTCGGTCGTGATGAACGGCCAGCATCTTCCGCCTTCAGAAACCTACTGGAATTCTTTGCTTCTCGCGGCAGTGCGTGAGTGCCCGAAACATCTGACGAAGGAGCAGATAAGAAAGGTGATTATCTGCAATTTCGTCGTCGGTAAAAAGGAGGACCACGGCTACAAATATCTCGAAGACGTCGGACTCTCTATTCAGGGTCAAGATGCCAACAATGCGTGGAAGGCGACCTACCGCATCCTACAGGCCATCAAGGTCCCGGTCGAAGTGACTTTCGTCTGGCAGGATAATCCCAAGGCTGCAGCGCCCGGCTCTTCCGGCAAATTAGCCGTTGCGTTCGACTGACAGACAAATTCACATTGCGTGGCAAAAAGGGGCGCCCCGCAGGCTGCCCTTGTCGTTATTCGCACGGCAATGAAGAAGCCCACACCGAGGCTTCAGCAACTATTTCTCATCATTCTTACGCAGTTTGCGCATGCTCCGATCCAACGATGCTTCCTTTTGAATTTCGGTGCGTCACCGAAGCTCAGTCCGCGTGGGCTTCGCTCCGCTCAGCCCACCCTACAAACTACAAACTACCACACGTCGCAGCCGGGCAGGCCGCAGGAGATCAGCTTGTGCGACGGGAAGTTGGTGATGATCTGGCAGCCGTCCTTGGTCACCACGACTTCTTCCTCGATGCGCGCGGCGCCGGAGCCGTCCTCGGCGCCTTTCCAGGTCTCGAGCGCGAACACCATGCCTTCCTTGAGCGGCGTGTTCTGGCCGGTGTAGCGCTTAGAGATGATCGGCCGCTCCCACAGCGACAGGCCGACGCCGTGGCCGTATTGCAAGAGGAACGCCTCGGCCTCGTCGCGGTAGCCGAATTCCTGAGCGTCGGGCCACACCTGCGCCACCTGGTCGGGGGTGATGCCGGGGCGGATCAGATCGATCGAGGCCGAAATCCATTTCGACGCGGTCTCGTAGGCGTCGATCTGATATTTGTTCGGCTCGCCGCAGATGAAGGTGCGGTAGTAGCAGGTGCGGTAGCCGTTGAATGAATGCATGATGTCGAGGAACACCATGTCGCCGGGCTGGATCATGCGGTCGGAGAAGGTGTGCGAATGCGGCCGGCCGCGCTGGCCCGATACCGAGTTGACGCACTCGACCCGCTCCGAGCCCATGCGGAACAGCCGGTCATTGGCGATGGCGACCAGTTCGTTCTCGCGGGTGCCGGGGCGGATGGCACGGGCGATGTCGACGTAAGTGGCGTCGACCATGGCGCAGGCCATTTTCAGAAGCTCGATCTCGTCGGCGGTCTTGACTTCGCGGGCGTCGAGCATCGCCTGCTGGCCGTCGACCACCTCGATGCCTTCCTTCTCCAGCGCGCGCAGCATCGGCAATTCCATCAGATCGATGCCGATCGGCTCCTTGTCGATGCCGAGCTTGACCAGGACTTTCTTGATCTGTTTGGCGAAGTCGCCCTGGATGTTAAGCTGCAGCGGCAATCCGCCCTGCATGGTCGAGATCGGGGCGGCGACATTGTCGGCGATCCACGGCGAGGAGATGCGCTTGGCCGGCGGCGCCGGGTCCCACAGCATCGGCTCGCCGACCACCGGACACAATGCGTAACGCATGAACTTGTCGCGCGCCCACTCGCCGATATGGGTGCCGGTGATGTAGCGGATATTGTCGAAGTTGAACGCCAGCACGGCGCCGAGGCCGGCGTGGCGGATCGCCGCCTGGGCGCGCTTGACCCGCTCCTTGTGCAGGCGATCGTAATCGATGCCCTTCTCCCAGTCCTTGGCCATCGTGCCCCAGGACGCGGTCGCTTGCGGGCGGTTATATTTCATCGGTCGTTTCCTTAAGGTTTTCTCTGCAATGGGAGGCGAAGGGGAACCAGCGGCAAGACGTTTAGCGCAAGCGGCGCAAGCGGCGCAAACGGGGATTTTCACGGGCCGTTTGTAGTGGCGCCTGATCTTTTCGGAAAACCGGTTTCCACTTTTCCGGATCATGCTCTAAAAGCCGGAGGGGCTAGCGCGAAATCAATCAGTGGGCAGGAAACGACAATGACGATTGCTGTTGTGGGTGCGACCGGAAATACCGGAAGGGCGGTGGTCAAAGAGCTCAAGGCATTGGGCCAAGACCCAATCGCCGTTGTTCGCAATGCGGACAAAGCGCGCGAAGTGCTAGGCGCCGGCGTAAAGACGGCGGTCGCCGAATTGACCGACCCGGCCACGCTGCAAAAGGCGCTGACCGGCGTCGAGAGCGTGTTCGTGGTCACCGGGCATAATCCGGGCATGGTCGAGCAGCAGAACAACGTGCTCGACGCGGCGCTGAAAGCGGGCGCCAAATATCTGGTGCGGGTGAGCGGCGGAGCGGCCATCGCCTTTCCCGATACGCCGTCGGTCGTCGGCCGCGGCCATCTCGCCATCGAAGAGCGGCTCAAAGGCAGCGGCATCGGCTGGACGATCCTCAAGCCCGGCCTGTTCATGCAGAACACCCTCGGGCAGGCGGCCGGGATCAAGAACGACGGCAAGCTCGTCGGCACCGCCGCGCCGGAGGCGGGCATCGCCTTCATCGACGTGCGCGACACCGGGGCGGTCGGCGCGCGCATCCTCATTGATCCGGCGCCGCATGCCGGCAAGACCTACGAGTTCAGCGGCAAGCTCGTGACCTTCGCGCAATTCGCCGAGGCGTTCTCGCAAGCGCTGGGCAAGAAGGTGAGCTACGTGCCGGTGACGCTCGAACAGAACGAACAGGCCATGCGCGCGCGCGGCCTGCCCGACTGGCTGGTCACGCATTTGCTGCTGGTCGCCAAAGCAACCGCGACCGGCGGCTTCGCCACCGAGAACACCAAGCCGATCCGCGATCTGGTCAAGCGCGAGCCGATCACCGCCCGGCAGTTCGTCGAGGATTTTAAGGGGATGTTTGCTTGATCATCCTGCCCCGCGAAGCGGGGAAGGGGGACCACCCTGCGCAAGCAGGGTGGTGGAAGGGGCGTCGGCAAGGAAGCTTGCTCAATCGCTGCACGCCCCCTCCACCACGCTTCGCGTGGTCCCCCTCCCCCGCTGCGTTTCACTTCGCGGGGGCGGAAAGTCAGACCAGCCCGCTGGCGCGCGCCTGATCCTTCGCCATCACCGCCCAGTCGTGCTCGCCTTCGCCGTGGGCGACGGCGCCAATGAGCCGGTCGCGCCAGACATTGCCGCTCGGCAGCGGCACGCCCTTGGCCTCGCCGGCGGCAAGCGCGAGATTGGCGTCCTTCAGTCCAGTCAAGGCGCGCTGGCCGGCCGGGAGATATTGTTCATCAGCGATGAACTTGCCGTAGGTCTTGTAGGCCCAGCAGTTGAACAGGCCTTCGGCCAGCACGCGGTAGAACACGTCCGGATCGACGCCATATTTGCGCGTGAGCGAGAAACCTTCGCCCAACGCTTCGATGGCGCAGCCGAGCACGAAATTGTTGGCGATCTTGATCGCTGCGGCGCTCACCGGCTCGGCACCCGCCTCGATGACGCGGCCGGCGATCGCAGTAAACAACGGTCGGAAATGCGTCACCTTTTCCGGCGGCCCGCCGACCAGCAGCGTCGCGTTGCCGGCGGTGACGACTTCGGGGCGGCCGAGGATCGGCGACGCGATCAGGATTTGCCCGGCCTCGGCGTGCAGCGCTTTGAGCTTCTCGATGGCCGCGACGCTATGGGTGCCGCAGCAAATGTGCACGCCGCCCGCGGGCAGCGACTCCTTGATGCCGCCCGTTCGCCCGACCACGTCGGCGACCGCGGCGTCATCGGTCAGCATGGTGAAGACCGCTTCGCCGAAGGTTGCCGCCGCCTTGATCGAGGCCATCGGCTTGGCGCCGGCGTCGGTCAGCGGCTTCATTTTTTCCGGCGTGCGGTTATAGACGCCGACCTCATGGCCGGCACCGAGGAGCCGGCGCACCATGACGTCGCCCATGCGGCCAAGCCCGATAAATCCGACCTTCATGGCACTTCTCCCAAGTGTTCCCCTCCCCCTTGTGGGGAGGGGTTAGGGGTGGGGGTCCAGAAGTCGCGCACGCCCGTCGACGCCATGCGTGACCTCTCGACCCCCCTCCCCCACAAGGGGGGAGGGAAAAGAATGCGCTAAACCAATTGCCCCTTCACCCAATCGAGCTCGCGGCTGACATAGTCGACGATGTCGCCGGTCTTGAGGCTGTCGGGCAGCATGTCCCAGGTGTAGGTCTCGACTTCCAGATGCCGCGACAGCGGCTTCTGCTTGTGGAACTTGAGCGCGTCCTCGATGGCAAAGCGCGTGGTGCGGAACTGCCCGAGGTCGTCGAGAAACACCGGGACGTGAATGTGGGTGCGCCATTCGCGCGGTCCCACCGGATCCTTCTCGAAGGCGGCGATGGCGTCGTCGACATTGAGATACCGGTTGATCTTGCCGTTCCGCTTTTCCAGCGTCTGGGTCAGATAGATGGTCTTGGCGTAACGCTTGAGCGTGTCGACGGCGCCTTGGGTCACTTCCGGAACATAGAGCGCGGCTGCTTCCTGCAGCTTGAAGATCGGAACGCCGGCATCGACCAGCTTCTGCAGCGACTCGGAAATGTTCTCGTATTCGACCGCCTGATGGCAGATGTCGTAGACGATGCCGAGATGCCGGCGCAGCGCCTCGTTGGCTTCCGCGATCGGGATGTGCGCAAGCTTGGCGAGTTTTTCCACCGACGCGCCGGCATAAAGGTGATCCCTGAAATAGGCGATGGTCTCGTCGGTGGTTTCCAGGAAGCAGAACGGCTCGGGCTCGAGCGCCAGCCGCACCGTGCGTCCGGTCTTCGCCTCAAGCGCGATCAGATGGGCGACGACGCGCAGCACATTGTTGGTATAGCTCGCGACCACGTCGGGGCCGGTGACGCGCCCTTTGAAGCCGAGCGGCGAAGTCTGGATCGATGGTGCGGTCCCCGCCGGGCAGACATCGGCGAGAATGTCGGCCACGTTGATGGTATATTGGGTACGCTCCTCGGTGCGCCAATCCGGCTCGTACACCTCCTCCTTGACCGCGGCGCCCTTGAAGTGCCCGTACACGAAGGCGTTGGCGGTGTAGATATACATGTCGTTGTCGGCGAGGAACTTTTTCAACTTCGCGCGCTCGGCGGGGCTATGGGCGAGCGTCTCCGCAGTCTTTGCCGCCAGCCGGATGCAGACGCCGAAAGATTTATTGCCGGCGAAACGCGCCTTCACCTTCGGCAAATAGGTGTTGAGCGAATTCCACAACTGTTCCCAGTCGTCGGCGGGATGCACCAGCGTCGAGTAAGTCAAATGGCCGAGGCCGTTGCCGAGATCCATGTTCTTTGTCCTGTTGTTGATCTTATTCCGTCATCCTGAGGCGGCCGCGAAGCGGCCCTCGAAGGATGCGGCCGATGAGCCCGGGCCGTCGCCCTTCGAGGCTCGCCATAGCGCGTCGAAGACGCGCGTAACCGCGCTGATGGCTCGCACCTCAGGGTGACGGAACATCACTGCACGCGCTCGATTTTCCCCGAGGCGGCCGATCGAATAATCGCCTCGGTCGCGGCAACGCCCGCGATCACCTGATCGAGCGGGATCGGATAGGCCGGCCCGCCGGTGGCCGCCGCGGCGAACGCTTCGAGCGCGACGCGCGAAATGTCCATGGTCGCGGCCTGCCACACCTTGGCCTCGCCCTTCACCGGCTGGAACTTGCAGGTTCCGAACAGCCGCGTGCGCCGCTCTTCCGATGACGCGCCGGCGACGTGGGTGAGGCCCTCGAGCCGCAGCCAGCCCTTGGAGCCGAACACCTGGAAGCTGAAGCCCGGCCCAGTCGTTGTCATGGTGCCGAGATAGCCCGACATGCCTTCCTTCATGCGCACGAGGATCGAGGTGGTGTCGTCGGCGTCGATCGGCGCGGCGCGATGGAAGCTCTGGGCGAAGGCGTGATCGATCGGTCCGCACAGATCGATCATGCCGTCGATCGCATGCACGCCCATCGGCATCAGGCCGCCGAGCGGCGTCTCCGCCTTGTCGGCGCGCCAGTGTTTCGGATTGATCGACAGCGCGTTGGGAAACGTCATGGTCGCTTCGACATGCAGAACGGTGCCGAGTTCGCCGGAGCGGATCATGTCGCGGAGCTTGGTCATCTCCGGATGGAAGCGGCGGTTGTAGCCGACCGCAAGCGTGACGCCGGCCCGGCGCACCGCGGCGACGGCGCCTTCGGCTTCGTGCTTGGTGAGCGTGAACGGCTTCTCGCAGTAAACGTGCTTGCCGGCGGCGGCCGCCGCCATCACTTGCGAGGCATGCATGGAGTGCGGCGTCGCCAGCACCACCGCGTCGACGCCGGCGTGATGCAGCATATTGTCGTATTCGGCAACGAGGTGCAGGTCCTTCTGCGTGGCGAACGCCTCGACCTCCGGCGTCACCGTGCGGGTGGTGCCGGCCACGAAGCGGATGACGTCGGAATTCTCGCACGACTCGACCAGCGTCTTGCCCCACCAGCCAAGTCCGACGATGCCCGCTTTGATCACTGGCTCACTCCCGCGACTTTTTCCGCGCCCGGTTTTTGCGTGCCTATTTCGGCCACGTCAACATGGCGAGCGCAATGCAGCTGAGCATCCAGAACACGCAGTACTCGATGCCGCCGATCACCCAGATCCACTTCTTGGTCACCTTGTAGGTCGCAGCGCCGGCAACGAGCAGATGCACCGCGGCGATGGCCGCGACATAAGGCGTGTAGATGGCGAATACCAGACCGATGGTCAGCAATGTCTCGATGGTGCCGGCAATGTACATCCAGGTCGCCGGCGGATTGAACTTGGCGGCTTTGAAGAAGTTCAGCGTCGCCGGCTCGGTGAATTTGCCGACGATGTGGGGAATGAAGAACAGCCCGCAGATCAGGCGCAAAACGACGACGCCATTGGTGAGGTCGAAATTGTGCATAAAGCCGGACATAATATTCCCCGCGTTTCCCGTCCCCAAGTTAGCGCAAATTGTAGGGCGGGTTAGCTGAAGGCGTAACCCGCCATCCGTTGCAAGACAATCGGCGGATTGCGCTTCGCTAATCCGCGCTACCCATCATCATAATCGCGGGCGATCGCCCATTGCCCATAAGGCTACAGCACCTCGAACATCTGATAGATCGGTCCCTCGGGCAGGCGGTGGCCGACGCCGATGCTGATGATATTGTTGAGCCAGCCATACTTCTCCGACGACGTCTCAAACGTCGCCGAAATGCGGAGATAGTAGTCGGTGGCCTTGACCACCTCGCCGCGGGCGATGCGGTCGAGCACCTCCTTTGGGCCCTGCCTTATGCCGGTATAGGGCATGCCGATGATCTGATCGTCGTCGGTCTTGAGCACGATGCGCACATTGATCATCCAGGCGCCGTCGCCGGGGCGGATCGATTGCCAGTCGCTGCCGCCGCCCGGAAACAGCTCGCCGCGCAGCCGATCGCCTTCGAACCGACCGCCGGTGATGACGCCGACACGCCGGTCGACGCCGGGCGTCTTGCCGACATTGATCGGTGGCGCAACGGCAAGCAGCAGCGTGAACAGCGGCCGCACCTTAAGCTCGGTCATTTCCTTCGGCAGAATTTCGGATAGCGGACGCGTGCTGGCCACCGGCGAACCTCCCGTTTTTTGACGCGCGCCGGACTTGCGCCGGCGCGGCGGCACCCTAACGAAACTTCGCCGGACGGTCGAGCGGCGCCAGTCGCGGCTTCAGCTACCCCGATAGGTCGAATACGACCACGGCGAGACCAGAAGCGGCACGTGGTATTTGCCTTCGGGCTCGGCGACCGCAAAGCGCACCGGCACGGTGCCGAGGAACGGTGGATCGGACGTTGGCACGCCCCGCCGCGCGAAATACTCGGCGACGGCAAAGCGCAATTCGTAGGTCGCGATCGGGATCGGCATGGCGGTGAACAGCGGCCGGTCGGTGCGACCGTCGACATTGGTCACGGTGCGCTGGAGGGTGCGTGCCGCACCCCCTGCCCCGATTTCGCAGAGCTCGATCGAAACGCCTGCCGCCGGATGCCCGGCGTGCACGTCGAGCACGTGGGTCGACAGGTGGCCGTGCACCTTAAGGCGGTCGGCCGCCGTGACCCGCTGATCGAGGCGCAGCGCGGCAATGCGAAAAATCTCGGCCAGCGCGGTTTTCTGTTCGGTCGCGGCATCGTTGCCCAGCCGCCGCTCGAACTCGCGCAGGATCGAACTCCTTGCCGTGACGGCGCACGCACACAATGAAGGGCATGCCGAATTTTTTACGGTAGGCATCGTTGAGG
Organism: uncultured Alphaproteobacteria bacterium; assembly: GCA_963832605.1. Classification (GTDB taxonomy): domain Bacteria; phylum Pseudomonadota; class Alphaproteobacteria; order Rhizobiales; family Xanthobacteraceae; genus BOG-931. Next base: position 398,054 of record CAWHUO010000022.1, read on the forward strand.
CGGTGGAAGGCGGCGAACTCCTCTTCGCTGAGCCGGTCGAGCCCGGCGCCGGCCTGCTCGGCGGTTGAATTCCGCCGTGAGCTTGCCCTCGCGCGCGGCTTTGCCGGCGAGGTCGGGATGGCCGTCGATCAGCGCGCGCTGGCGCGCCGCGCCGGCGTTGCGCACCGCATCCGTCATGGCCTGGTAAAGCGCGGCGAGACTTCGCAAACGGCCGCGCCGCGAAAGCTTCGTCCGCCACCCACGGCGCCAATTCCATCACCTCGCCGAGCGCCGCGGCAAAGGCTTCGCGGTCGGCGGTGTTGAGGGTGTCGAGTGAAATGGCGGCCATTCGCACCAACAATCCTTCTGTAATCCGCCCCGTGAGGTCAAGTCTCCCTTTCGCCGTGGGATGGGAAGTTTGGGCTTTGGCTAACTGCCGACATCACGTGCCCTTTAGCGTCGGTCGAGGCCTGCACGTGCAGCTTTCGCCCCAACCTCAATCGCCAAGCGGCGGTCGGCGCAATTGCGGGCGTGAGCTTCTGGCTTTCATTCTGCCAATTCAAGTGTGCTAATTTTCTCCGGCCTGACTGATCGATTTAGGATGCCAAGGGCGATGTCTTCCGCAAGGACCAGGCCGTGCGAAGAATGCTGCGAGCAGTACCCAGGGCTTGGCATTAGCTGGGCGGTTTACCGCCAAAGATGTTGAGCGGATAATTCTGGCGTCGAGCATGGCCAACATTGACGAATCCATCGTCAACATCGCTTTGCCGGCGATCGAGACGGACCTTCGAACCTCGGCGATCGTCGTCCAATGGATCGTCAATGCCTATATGCTGTCTGTATCAGCCCTTCTTCTGGTGGGCGGCGCAACCGGCGATCGGTTCGGTCGGCGTCGGCTTTTTATCGCGGGAATCAGCGTCTTTGCCGCAGCGTCGCTGGGGTGTGGACTCGCTCCCGGTCTGACGCAATTAATTTTAGCTCGCGCGGTTCAAGGCGCCGGCGCCGCCATACTGCTTCCCTGTTCTCTAGCACTGATGGGGGCGACTTTTGACAAAACCGAGCGTGGCAGAGCGATCGGAACGTGGGCCGGTTCTTCGGCCGTCGCCCTCGCAATTGCACCCTTGCTGGGCGGATGGATTGTGGATCATTTCAGCTGGCGCTGGATTTTTCTTGTCAATCCACTGATCGCGCTTCCGACCATTTGGATCGCCTATTACCACGTGCCGGAAAGCCGCGATCCCGATGCAAAGCCGGGTCTCGACTGGCGTGGAACCATCCTGCTTTTGTTGGGTCTGGGCGGTCTGGCTTATGGATTGATTGCGTCGCCGCTATCCGGTTGGCGTGATCCGGTAGTGCTCATCTCGATAACCGGCGGGTTGGCTCTGCTTATCGGGTTTTTGTATGCGGAACGTCGAAGCCGCACCCCCATTTTTACCTCTCTCCTTGTTTCAATCGCGCACGTTCAGCGCCGTCAATTTATTGACGCTGCTGCTTTACGGAGCGCTGAACGGAGTCTTCTTCTTTCTGCCGTTTGCGTTAATTCAAGTGCATGGCTATCCGGCTACGCTCACCGCTACCGCGTTTTTGCCCTACACGATGATAATGGCCACCTTGTCGCACTGGGCTGCCGGGTTACTCGACCGATTCGGCGCCCGATTGCCCCTGATGATCGGCCCCGCGATTGCCGCATTGGGCATTGGAGTGATGGGACTGACAGTTGCGAACGGATCGTATTGGGAGTTTCTCGTTTCGATTGCGATACTCGGGCTTGGCATGGTGGTGACCGTCGCGCCTTTGACTGCAACGGTGATCAGTGCGGTACCGGCGCACGAGACCGGTGTCGCCTCGGGAATAAGTGATGCAGTTGCGTCCATAGGAAATCTTCTGGCGATAGCCGTCCTCAGCGCTGTAGCGCTGTCAATCCTCGATCACGAGCTTGCCCGGAATTTGCAAAACCCGGTGCTCTCCGAAGGTGTGAAACACGCAATTCAGGCTGCCCGCGGACAGCTGGTGATCGAAGCGGCGCTTACCAATGTTCAAGGCGCCGACAGAGCCAACGCCGCGTCGATCCTTAAGGCATCGCTCGCGGACAGTATCAGGTGGGCGATGTTGATTGCTGCTGCAATTGCATTAAGCGGAGCAGCCGCCGGCGCCTTGATTCCCCGTCCGACCAGGGGCAGCAGCGGCAGTCCACGATCGCCCTAGCTCTTGCACTGTGCTTTCCAGACGTGATGGCGCGGGCGCCCGGTTGCGGCATGTTCTCTGATTAAGCCCACTCACGCAATAGCGCGCGCCGCGCCGGCCAGCTCACGATGCTCGCGGTGCCAATGCCGGGCGATGTCGAGCCGGGTCGCGATCCAGACCCGATCGAAACCGGCGATGTAATCCAAAAAGCGGATGAGACCTGCGGCGCGGCCGGGACGGCCGGCGAGACGGCAGTGCAGGCCGATTGACATCATCTTCGGCGAGCGCTCGCCTTCGCTGTAGAGCAAGTCGAAGCTGTCGCGCAGATAGACGAAGAAATCGTCGCTGTTGGTAAAACCCTGCGGATTGATGAAGCGCATGTCATTGGCGTCGAGCGTGTAGGGAATAATCAGGTGTGGGGCTTTTGGGCCGTTGACCCAATAGGGCAGATCGTCGGCGTAGGAATCGGACGAATAGAGAAAGCCGCCATCGGCGAGTACGAGCTTGAGCGTGTGCTCCGAGGTGCGGCCGGTGTACCAGCCCAGAGGCCGCTCGCCGGTCGCCTCGGTATGCAGCCGGATCGCTTCGCGCATGTGCGCAGCTTCCTCGGCGTAGGAGAAATTCTTGTAGTCGATCCATTTGAGGCCGTGGGAGGCGATCTCCCACCCGGCTTCGCGCATGGCGGCGACGATCTGCGGGTTGCGGGCGAGCGCGGTCGCCACGCCGTAGACCGTCACCGGAATGTTGCGGCCGGTGAACAGGCGCCACAGCCGCCAGAAGCCGGCGCGCGAGCCGTATTCGAACAGCGATTCCACGTTCATGTGCCTCTGGCCCGGCCAGGGCGCGGCCCCGAGCACATCGGAGAGAAAGGCCTCCGACGCCGCATCGCCATGCAGGATCGAGTTCTCGCCACCCTCCTCGAAATTGATCACGAACTGAAGCGCAACGCGGGCCCCGCCCGGCCAGCGGGGATCGGGCGGAGTGCCGGCATAGCCGGCAAGATCGCGCGGATAATCGGAAGGTTGCTGGGACATCGCGACCACCATGGCAGAGGCCGCGCCGCCTCATCAAGTGTCCATAGCCAGCTCGGGTAAATCGTCAAAACCCCTGATTGACCAAGCCGCCCGATGCCTCCATTAGAAGTCCGGGTTCTAGGGAGAAAACATGCCGGCGGCGGGCGATAGCGCACTGGGCGAAGCGATCGCGGACCGGCTCGCCGAGCTGGCGGCCGTCAGCGACGAACCCAGCCGCCTGACGCGGCTCTATCTGGGACCGGGTCATCGCAAGGCCGCCGATCTGGTCGCAAAGTGGATGCGCGAAGCCGGCATGACCACCCGGATCGATGCGCTGGGTAGCGTCGTCGGCCGGTATCGAGCGCGCGACTCCGGACCGCTGACGCTGATGCTCGGATCGCACATCGACACCGTCCGCGATGCCGGCGGGTTCGATGGCGCGCTCGGCGTGGTCACCGCCATCGAAGTGGTGAAGGCGGCGTTCAAATCCGGCAAGCGCTTTCCCTTCGCGATCGAAGTCATCGCCTTCGGCGACGAAGAGGGCGTGCGCTTTGCCTCGACGCTCGGCGGCGCTAAGGCGCTCGCGGGCAGGTTCGACGGCAGAGCGCTCGACGAAGTCGACGAAGACGGCGTATCGCGCCGCCAGGCATTGAGAGCGTTCGGATGCGATCCGTCACGCGTTTCCGAAGAAGCGCTTTCGCCGGACCAGGCCCTCGGCTATGTCGAGGTTCACATCGAACAGGGGCCGGTGCTGGAGACAGAGGGACTTCCGGTCGGCATCGTGACCGCCATCGATGGCGTTACCCGCGGCGCCGTTGAAGTCGACGGCGTCGCCGGCCACGCCGGCACCGTGCCGATGCCGATGCGCAACGACGCGCTCGCCGCGGCGGCGGAAATGCTGCTCGCGGTCGAAGCGCGCGGGCGCGCGCGCTCCAACCTGGTGGCGACGGTCGGCAAGATGGACGTGCCCGGCTCGGCGGCCAACACCATCCCAGGTCGGGCGCGCTTTACCCTCGACATCCGCAGCCCCTCCGATCAGGAGCGAGTGAGCGCGGTGAGCGACATTACGGAAGCGATCGCCGCCATCGCCCAGCGCCGCGGCGTGACGGCGCGGCTGTTGATCGGCCACGAAGTGCCGGCCGCCGTTTGCGACGATCAGCTTTCAGATCAACTGGCGCAGGCTGTCGAAACCTTCGGGGTGACGCCGCGCCGGCTGCCGAGCGGCGCCGGACACGACGCCATGGCCTTCGACCGGATCGTTCCGTTCGCCATGCTGTTCGTGCGCTGCCGCGGCGGCGTAAGCCACAACCCGGCCGAATTCGCCTCGCCCGCCGATATCGACATCGCCGCGCGCGTTCTTGCAAACTTTCTCGACAGGATTGGACCCCAATGACCACGCTTCGCATCAAGGCGGGACCATTTGAATTCGAAGCGCAGACGGAGGAGACGCTGGCGCCGAAGACCTGCGCCAAGTTCATGACGCTCCTACCCTACCGGCAGCAGATCATCCACGTCCGCTGGAGCGGCGAAGGCTGCTGGATTCCGCTCGGCGAACTCGATCTCGGCTTGCCTTACGAAAATCACACCAGCCATCCCGCACCGGGCGACATTATTCTTTACCCCGGGGGCATTAGCGAGACCGAGATACTGCTAGCTTACGGAGCGGTCGATTTTTGCAGCAAGGTCGGCCAGCTCGCCGGCAATCATTTCCTGACCGTCACCAAGGGCCGCGAGAACCTCACGCCGCTCGGCAAGCTGACCTTGTGGAAAGGCGCGCAGGATATCGTGTTCGAGCTGACGAAATAAGTGTTCGAAACGTAAGAACTAACCGCTCGCTGAAGTCGGCATCCGGGAAAGAAAGATTATTTGCTCGGCCGACGTTTCCGATCTTGATCTCGGGTTGTCACGGTCGCTCCTATTCGTCAGTCGCCAGGGCCTGTCTTGCGTAGGCGAGGATTTCCGCTTCCGTCATGGCGGACGTGTTGACGTCGGCCTGCCGGACGATCCTGGCATAGACGTTGGGGTGTTGCTTCTGCAATCGTTCCGCCAGGATTTGCGATGCGTTGCTCTCACCCGTGCCATGCGAGAGCAGCACAATCCGGTCCGCATCGCGCAGAGCCTCGGCGATCCTGTCGTAAAACGTCAGGTCTTCCGGCGCGCGTTGCCCCTGTTCGCGCAGTTCGTCGCGGTGGTGCAGGTGGTGCAGGAAATGATGCGGATCGTAGGGTCTGACGGCTTCGCCAGGCTGCTTCGAAGAAAGCTGAATCCGATACAGCTTCGCGGTATGATGATCAATCAACCCCACGACATCCACGGACTCTGGCTTGGCCGCCGGCTCCGTTCCATATGGATTTTGGGGTGAAACTCCGGCCGATATCAAATAGTGGCGGAGGTCGGTGATCTCACGCGCGTCAAGATCTTTGCTGTGCGGCTTGTGAAAGATGATATGTCGACCATTTATCGTCAGCGAATACTTGCCGTCCGCCTTTTCCTCGGCTGACCCCAGATGCGTCAACAGCCGTAGAGTATCCATCCAACTGAGGTTGTGGGGAACTGGATGATGGAAAATGGCGTCGAGCGTCCGGTGGTCGGCAGCGGGCATATGTGGCCCGCCACCGGTCCTGCCTTGATCTGTCATTGGCGTCTCCCTTGGTTTCGATCGTCGCCTTCTGCGCAATGCCAAGCTACGCAGTCGCCTCGAGGACGTGCGACTCGGTGGCTGTCAGAGACAGAAGTTGAGATCCCCCCGACCTGCTGAAGGTGAAACAGAGGCTTCCGCCACGAGCTTCGCAGCGTAGATAGGAACTAATCACGACATAGCCAATGAAATCGCAGCGGTCGCTCGGGCGCTGGAGCAGTATGAGAGCGCCCGGCCCGCCGACGACCGCCACCTCGCTCCCTCAAACAGTGCGATGCTGGCCTCGTTTCTCGCGCTCGCGTTTGCGCGTCGCAGCGGCTTTCTCGGCTTCCTCTTTCAGCACCCCGCTCTCGCGCTTGGTCTCAACGGCTTTCGCGGCAGCCTCTTTCAGTTCTCCGCGCTCGCGCCTGGTCTCAACGCCTTTGGCGGCAGCCTCTTTGCGGTGGAGTTGCGGATGGACGCCGAGCTCGCGCCACGACGTCTCCGAAAGGTCGACACCATAGTATTTTGCAGCCTTCTCGATGTTGGCGAAGGCCAAAGCACGATCGGCATCGGAGACATCGATGACCTGATCGAACCGGGCGACCGCGTTACGCACATGCCGTTCATCGGTCAGCGGCTCTTTCCGCTGTTTCGGAAAGGCAAAAACGCTGTCCGGCAAGTCGCTTTGCTCCGTAAGCCGCCCATGCTTCTCGTGAGGCATCCAGGTCGTTTGCATCGGGTACTCCTTATCTGTCGGTTCCTTTAGGATAAGAATCCGGCGACAAAGTCGGGATTCATGAAGATCAAGTTTCGCGAGCCTGGGAACCCAAGCTTTTATCGGTCGGCGAACGGCAAGGACGATTGTGCGTTCGGCTAAGTAACTAAGACCTTCGTGTAGGGAAGGCTTGCTACGTGCCTTCAGGGTGTGACCCTGCGACGCCGCTGATTCGGGCTGCACGAAATCGATCCGGCGATATGTCTGGAGTTGGGTGAAAGGCGGAAGCGCTTAGCACACGCCGTGGAAAGCGATTTTGATTACGCTCGCATCAGGGAATCGGCTCACTTTTCCTGGATGCTTTTCAGGTAATCGATCACCGCCAGGATGCGATTCTTAAACCTAAACGCTTGCGGCGGCCCGAATCGGTATCCCCAGACCGGCATGTCGCGCGTGCCGTGGCTGCTGACCGTCGTATTTCGCCCATCAATCATTTGGTAGACCATATCGTAAGGAAATACGCCATTGTTCTTCTTGGCAAGAACCGTCAAATCGGCGGGGGCCGTCTTCAACGCTTTGCTGACCGGGCCGTCGCCTTTGGCGTCGCGGCCGTGGCAGGCCGCGCAACTGGACTGATATTCGGTTTTTCCTACATCAACATTTTGAGCTGATGCACACGTACTAAATCCGACGATCGTACCGGCAATTATCAGTGATCTGAAAGTGGCCGTTTCGGCATTTCGATTTTTTTTCATCTTTGGTCATTCCCAACTCATGCTGACTTGCTGTTAGAATCCATTTCCCAAAAAAATACCAATTCACAGTTAAAAGGCATCGGGTCAAAGCGCGTTGATCTGGATCAACTTCGGCCCCGATCATGAGACCGGTCGGGCCCGTGGACGAAATGGACATGGGCTCAAACGCCGCTCATTGCCGAATGTCGCCGGCCGTCGCGGCGCCTATCGTCACCATGGGCAACTGCCCCATCCGCCCACTGACGATCATGTGCGACGACACTGCGCATTAAACGCGGCGCTGACGCCTTGCCGACAGCGCGGGGCTTTTGATAGAACCGCATGCAACGCGCGGCGCGCAATGGCGTGCACGCTCGCATAACGCTCGTGGAAAAAATCGGGAGGAAAATAATGGCTGACAGGATATTGACGACTCATGTGGGGAGCTTGCCGCGCACGCCCAAGCTTCTTGAACTGAGCCAAAAGAAGACGCTTGGCGAGACGTTCGACCAAGCGGCGTACGACCGCGAGCTCAAGGATGCGGTGGCCTGGGTCGTGCAGAAGCAGAAAGAGGCCGGCGTCGATCTCATCAACGACGGCGAGCTCGGCCACACCGTGGGCTGGGCCTACGATTACGGCGCCTGGTGGTCGTATATCATCCCGCGCCTTGCCGGCGTTGAGGTTGTCAATCAAGGGCTCTGGTTCACGAAACTGTCGGCGCACACCCAGACGCCGATGGCGCCCAAGGATTTCATCGTCGGCGACTGGGGCGAGCGCCGCGACATGTCGAAGTTCCAGGAAGCGTATCTCGACCCGCATTCCGGCTGCGGGCTGCCCGAGCAATTCATGACCGAGCACAGCCCGCTGGTCAAAGGCCCGATCAAGTACAAGGGCCAGGATCTGATCCAGCGCGACATCGCCAACTTCAAGGCCGGCCTCAAGGCCGCCGGGTTGCCGACCGAAGGGGCCTGGATGAATGCGATTGCGCCGGCGAGCTGCGCGCGCATGCCGAACGAATATTACAAGAGCGAAGAAGAGCTGCTGTATGCCTGCGCCGACGCCATGCACGACGAGTACAAGGCGATCATCGATGCCGGCCTCATCGTTCAGCTCGACGATCCGGCGATCGGCGAGAACTGGGATCAGCAGAAGCACGAACCGAGCATCGAAGGCTATCGGCGCTACACCAAGATGCAGATCGATGCCGTCAACCACTCGATCAAGGGGTTGCCGTCCGACAAGATCCGCTTCCATCTGTGCTGGGGCAGCTGGCACGGCCCGCACACCACCGACATCCCGATGAAGCACCTGGTGGATCTGATGCTGGCGGTCAACTGTGACTATTATTCCTTCGAGGCCGCCAACGCTCGCCACGAGCACGAGTGGAAGATTTGGAAGGACGTCAAGCTTCCCGCCGGCAAGAAGATCCTGCCCGGCATTGTCAGCCACTCGACCAACCTGATCGAGGACCCCGAACTCGTCGCCGACCGGATCATCCGCTTCGCCGAGGTGGTCGGCCGCGAGAACGTGATCGCCTCGACCGATTGCGGGCTCGGCGGCCGCGTGCATCCGCAGATCGCCTGGGCCAAGCTCAAGGCGCTCTCCGATGGCGCGGCGTTGGCGACGAAGCGTCTCTGGCAGCGAGCCGCGGCGTAAGCGACGCCAAGCTCGCGTTTCGCCCGGCAAAACGGGCACTCCGCGATATCTTCGGGCCGGCGCATGCGCCGGCCCGAAGCCGTTATTGACACATCCAAGTCATTCGATATCCGATCGAAGGTCCCCGCTACGGCTTCCAACGAGCGGTAAGGCAGCCGCAGGCAAGGCCAATAGGACAGGCGGCTCCGTTTTTGCTTAATATTCCAGACCGGCCGGTGGTCGTGCGGAGATGGGGCATGTGTATATGAGCAGCGCGAAGCTGCGGATCGGTATCGATACCGGCGGCACTTTCACAGATATCGTCTGCGTCGACAACTTATCCGGCGCGCTGCGGGTGACCAAAGTGTCGTCGACGCCGTCGAATCCGGCGATTGCGCTGGTGCGCGGGGTGCATGCGATCCTCGGCGAATGGGGCGCGAGCGTCGACGATCTGGCCGTGCTGGCGCACGGCACTACAGTCGCGACCAACGCGCTGCTGCAGGGCCAGATCGCCGGTCTCGGCCTGATCGTCACCGAGGGCTTCCGCCATATCCTCGAAATCGCCCGTCAGGCGGTACCCGAGGGTTACGGCAACTCCTATTTCTGGGTGAAGCCGGAACGCATCGTGCCGCTTCGTTATGTCCGCGAGGTCGGCGGGCGGCTCAATTTCCTCGGCGAGGAGCTGCGGCCGCTCGACGAGGCGAGCGTCCGCGCCGCGGCGCGCTTCTTCCGTCAGCAGGGCATCGCCGCGGTCGGCATCTGTCTCTTGCATTCTTACGCCAACGCAGCGCACGAGCGCCGCGCCGCCGCGATCGTGCGCGAAGAGTACCCGGACTGCACGCTGTCGCTGTCCTGCGACGTGCTGCCCGAATATCGCGAATACGAGCGCGCAGTGACGACGCTGGTGGACGCGTTCATCAAGCCGCATATGAGCCGCTATCTCGACCGCATCCGCGACGAGCTCGGACCGGAGCTGAACAAAAAGCCATTCCTGGTGATGCAGTCGTCGGGCGGCGTCGCCAGTCCCGATCAGGTAATGCGCAAGCCGATTACCACGGCACTCTCGGGACCCGCCGCCGGCGCGCTCGGCAGCGCGGTGATTGCCGAGATCGCCGGCTTTCCCGATCTGGTGACGCTCGACGCCGGCGGCACGTCGACCGATCTTTGTTTGATCGAAGGCGCCAAGCCGAAAATCACCAATGGCGGCCGTGTCGGCCGCTTTCCGGTGCGGATTCCGATGCTCGACATCAAGACCATTGGCACCGGCGGCGGCTCGATCGCGTGGATCACCCGCGAAGGCAAGCTCAAGGTCGGACCGCGGAGCGCCGGCGCCGAGCCCGGCCCGATGTGCTACCCGAACGGCGGCAACGAGCCGACCATCACCGACGCTAATCTCGTCCTCGGCCGCATTCCGCCGGCGCTGATCGGCGGCGGCATTCGGCTCAACGTCGAGCGCGCGCGCGAGGGGCTCAGAGCGCTGGCCGCGCGGCTCCCTGGCAATATGAGCGCCGAGCAACTGGCCGAAGGCATCATCGAGATCGCCAACTGGGATCAGGCCAACGCCATTCGGCAGATGACCATCCAGCGCGGCATCGATCCAAGTGCATTCGCGCTTTTGTCGTTCGGCGGCTCCGGGCCGGCGCAGTCGCCGGCGGTGATGGAATTGATGGGCATGAAGACCTGCATCGTGCCGCCGAACCCGGGCAATCTCTCCGCCTTCGGCCTGTTGGCCGTCGATTGGCGCACCGACCACATCGTCACCAAGGTCATGCACGAGGAGTTGATCGACCTGCCGGCCGTTGCCGGCATCTACGCGTCATTGGAACAGGAAGGCATCGCGACTCTGGAAAAAGACGGCATCGCGCCGGCAAAGATCGCGCTGCTGCGCGAAGCCGATGTCCGTTACGCCGGCCAGTCTATGGAAGTCCGCGTACCGGCGCCGTCGGGCGAAATCAATGCGCAGTTCATGGTGGGCCTGGTCGCTGCGTTCCACGCGGCGCATCTGAAAACCTTCGGATACAATTATGCCGGCCAGCAGAAAGTCGAGCTGGTGAATTTTTGCGTATCGGCCTTCGGCATGATCGACCGCCCGAGCATCCCCGGACTGAAAAAGTCGGGCGCGCCGCCGCAGCCTGCAAGCCGGAAGATTTACTTCGAGGGCGGCTTCCGCGACACGCCGGTGTTCGTGCGCGGCTCACTCGGCGCGGACTTTCAGCTTGACGGTCCAGCAATCGTCGAGGAGTTCGGTTCGACCACGGTGGTGTTTCCGGGACAGCACCTCACCGTCGATCCGCACGGCATTTTGATCATCAAAGCCGCGGGCAAAACTGCCGAAAAGCCGGCCTAGGGCTGCCCGTTGTGCGCAAGCTTGCACGCGTTGCTAGCGATCGGCGTCATCGCGCGACAGGGATCGGCCGAGCGCACACCCGGCTTGTTGATCTTTGTCTCATTTTTGAAGATAGGCACGCGACTCTGGTTCGTCTCTTAAGGGCGTCACCTTGTCGGGATCGATGCGGACCATGAGGTAGTCGATATGGTCATCGATCTTGATGAACCAATGTCCGGTGCCGGCGGGAATGACCACGACGTCACCAGCCTTGAGTTGATGGGCCACTCCATTCCGAATGGCTGCGGCATTGGCGCCTGGGCCGTTCAAAAGGCGCACCGCCGGGTCATCCGCCGGGCGTCGCTTTTTGTCGATGAGGTCGGGGCCAAGCACCAATGTACCTGAGCCATCCATGACGTGATAGATTTCGCTGACCTGATCGTGCTCGGCGACCGAAAACGGCAAGGGCGCGTCGAGCTTTCCGCGGTGAACGATTCCGATAGCGACGTGCGCTTTGCCAATGTCAACGTCGCGAACCTGTTGATCAGTCCGTTTGTCTGTGACGGCTTTTTTGAGATAGTCCAGCAACTCATCTTGCGAAATGTAGGTCCCAGGGCAACTCGTACAGGTCGGCTCTGGACTATCGCTCCGTGCAGCGCCGGAAATCGTAAGGCAGCAAGCAACTCCGACGCCTAAGATTATCTTTCTCATGTTCACGCCCTCTGCTTATGCCAGGCGTGGAGCAGCCGGTCATGCGACGCCTGGCGCGGTACTACTTTAGAGCAAAAATGCAGGAACCTCGGCGGAGCATTTGCTGACGTTTGCCGGCAGCTGCCGATGTATTACGGCTTGGCTGCCGCTGAAACGGCCGTGAGCGCTCGTCCGTCAAGGCTGCGGAGAAATGCGCGAAACGTCGGGTTTGTTCGCAGCGCGTCCTGCCCGGCGGTGATGACCATTTCTACGTGCTCTGGCGACAGCTTGAAGCGTGTCGGTACGGAATTAAGGGCCGCGGACCGCTGCGGCGCCAAGTTGGTCAAAGTCGAGGCGGCCGACAAAGAATTTCAGGTCGCGACAATCCCATTTGTCGACCAAACCGTAAGCTTTCCGCTCGCTCTGCGACAAGCCGCAACGCCATCGCACCAGCGATTCACGCCATTCCGAAATGATCCCGTCAAATGCGGTGAAGCTCAAACGCGCGCTTGAATCGGTCGAGGTGTCAGCGGCGGCCATGAGGAGTTCCGGCGCCGCCGGGCCTTCGACGCTCCGCGCCCAATCTCCGGAAGGGCCTCGCCCTGCATCCACCACCATAAACAAGACGCGGCGAATCTTCACCGCCTGCCGGGACGTCAGCGGCTCGTAAGCCGTCTCCGCCGATAATCGCGAGATGGTAAACCCGGCAAGGCCGTAGAAATCCACCACGCCGCCATCGAGCAGCTTGATGAAAGGAACCGAGCCATTGCGATAACGCACGATGGCCTCAGCGGATGCTTTCAAGAGCGGCGGCGCGGCCGAGTCATTTTGTGCCTGTGTGACCCACTTGGGCAGGGCGGCCCGGCATCGATCGGCATAGGACGTCAGCACCATTGGCGCGAAGATCAGCGGCATGGTGGCCGAAGCTGCAACCGCATTCGCGACCGGATAGGAATTCAGGTCGCTGCAGATGGCCTTGAAGGTCGTCTCATTGAACACGAACGGCGTTCGATTGTAGATGTCCGAAGCGTTGATCAAAATATGCGGATGATTGGGCGTATCGAGTTGCCGGAACGTGGCGCCTTGAAAGAGATTTTTGTCGAGCCATTGCGTGAACTGGTTGGCTTCGTTGGTACCGCCCTGATAGGCGCGAATGATGCCCACGGGCGTTAACGGCGTATCCAGAGATTCTTCGGCGTTGCGCAGGAGGAAGCGCTCGGGGTAGTCCGAAAAAGCGGAGCGGCCCTTCAGCCCGAAATAGGCGGCGGTGATAGCGCCGCCGGACACCCCGGAAATGTAATGGACGCTGTCGAGCAGCGGCACGCCTCTTCCCGTCGGGGTATGATCGAAGCCCTGGAGCACACCGTAGGAGAACGCCGCGGCGCGCGTTCCGCCGCCGGAGAACGTCAGGCCGACCAGAACATCGTCGCCGTTGGTGGGGATAGCGCCGGTGCCGTCAGATGTCGCCGCTTCCGCGGTCGCCAGCGGCAGGTTGATGGGCGCGTTGTAAATCGTGGCGCAACCGCCGAGGGTCGCGGCGCACAGCACAAGGCCGGCAACCTGCAGGGGTTGCGACACCGCTCGCCTGATTCTTGCCCCGCCCACGCGCGCATAATGTCACTAATTATGATGACATTGAGACGCCGGCCCCGGATAGCTCGCGGAATCGAGGAAGGCTGCCCCGGAAACCGGAAGTGTGTGTAGGTGCCCGGCGGAGGGGACCGCTTACCTGTTAGCGAGTTTGCCCCTCAGCGCTTCTTCTCCTGGGCAACGTCGCTGATGACCTTGTCGGCGCGCCGGAAACCTTCCGAAGCGATCGGGATGCCGGCATAGACGCCAGCATGGAGGAGAATCTCGGCGATCTCCTCGGGGGTGACGCCGTTGTTGAGCGCGCCGCGAACATGGACCTCGAACTCGTGCCAGCGCGCGAGCGCCGCCAGCATGCAGACATTGAGCATGCTGCGGGTCTTGTGCGAGAGGCCGTCGCGCAGCCAGACATTGCCCCAGCACTGAGTCTGCGTGAACTCGATGAAATGCTGGGTGAAGGCGTTGGCCGCACTCCTGCCGGCATCGACATAAGCCTCCCCGAGCACCTCGCGGCGAACCTTGGCGCCCTGCCGCGCCCGCTCCGTCACTGAATCTGGCAAAGTCACGATAGCCTCCTGTCTCGCGATAAAATCAGGCTGGAAATTATGCCGGATTGACCGCATAAAACGAAGACCGCCGAGGCGCAGAAATGATGAACGTGCATGCCAAGGAATGGCCGTGGCCGACGGCGCCGGATCTGCCCAGGCGCGAGGTCGACCCGATCGTCCTGCAGATCGTTGAGGGCACGCTCAATTCCATCGAGGCGGAAATCGAATACGCCATCGAGCGCACCGCGCGCTCGCCGATGATCCGGGAGGCGCACGACTACCGCGTCGGCCTGTTCGACCGCTATTGCCGGAAACTCACCGGCCGCTCCTACTCGGCCATGCCGAATGCCGTGGTGCGCGATTTCCCGCCGCACATCATGCGGCCCGGCGACGTGTTCCTGATGAACGACACCTATCTCACCGAGGGCTCGATCGGGCACCTGCCCGATCTATGCTCAACGGTGCCGGTGTTTCATCAGGGCGAAGTCGTCGCCTACCTCCAGGCGTTCGGTCACCACGACGACATCGGCGGCCGCGTGCCCGGATCGATGCCGGGAACAGCGACAACGGTGTTCGAGGAAGGCCTCGCGGTGCCGCCGATCAAGTTCTACGACGCCGGCGTGCGCAACGAGGCGGTCTTCACGATCGTCAAGCGCAACACCCGCGTGCCGGAGACGCTCGCCGCCGATCTCGACAGCGAGGTACAGGCCTGCCTGATGGGCGCCCGCCGCATGGCGGAATTGTTCGAGCGCTTCGGCCGCGAGACAGTGGAGGCCTGCTTCCAAGCTATCCTCGACACCTGCCGGGATATCTTCCGCCATGAACTCCTTCCGAAAATTGCCGACGGCGAATACCGCTGGGAGGACTATGTCGAGCACGACGGCGTTACCGATCCGAAGCTGCACAAGCTGGCGCTCACGTTGATCAAAAAGGGCGACCGCCTCACGCTCGATTTCACCGGCACCGATCCGCAATCGACCGGCCCGATCAACTGGCCGGCCGACTACGCCGGCGGCGCCTTTCTGATCAAATGGATCGCGCCGATCCTGCGCAACCTCGCCGATACACCGGAGCGGGCCGCTGAAATTCACGTCAATGAAGGCGTCTGCGAAGTCTTCGACGTGGTGTTTCCGCCGAAGGGCACGCTGATCACGCCGGAATGGCCGGCGGCCACCAATGCGCGCTCGTTCGTGCTGCTGCGCTGCCTCGGCCTTCTCGCTGGCGTCGTGGCGCAGGCCGCCCAGGGGCGCATGCCAGCCGATCAGGAAACCATCCGCTATACCGGATTTTACGGCACCGACCGCAACGGCAAGCCGTTTCTCTCGCGCGAAGTCTTGGGCGGCGGCTCCGGCGGCCGCTATTACGCCGACGGCAACGACGCCATCCATATCGTGCCCGACTCGCGCAACCAGCCAGCCGAATTCACCGAGACGCGGTTTCCGCTGCTGGTCGAGAAGCTCGCGTTGCGCACGGATTCCGGCGGCGCCGGCAAGCGCCGCGGCGGCTTGGGCTACGACAAGCATTATCGCGCGCTGGTTGACTGCCGCACCATTGTCACCGCCGACCGGGTGCGGCTCGGCTGCTACGGGCTCAACGGCGGCAAGGCCGGCACGCCATTCTGCGTCACCGTCGACGCCGAGGATAAGCCCCATGACCTCGGTGGCCTGGTCGACGGCGAGCCGGTACGCGCTGGCCAGATCGTACGCGTCGTCACCACCGGCGGCGGCGGCTGGGGCGACCCGCTCGAGCGTGAGCCCGAACTCGTCCAGCGCGACGTGATCGAGGGTAAGGTCTCGCTGGCGGCGGCGGGGGATGACTATGGCGTCGTGCTGGTAGCCGAGGCCGGCGGCGAGTCTGTGACCGTCGACGCTGAGGCGACGTCCGCCCTGCGCGACAAATTGAAAGCCGCTCCAAAGGCCGAGCATTCCATAATCGATCGCGGCGGCGGTTTTGAGAAAATGCTCCGCGGTGAAGTGAAGCCGTGGGTGCGGTCGGTATAATCCTCTTGAGCCGACGGGGAGGAGGTTAGGCGCCACTTTTGCATCGCTCAGCGGTTGAAGGGTCCCCACCCCGATAGGGAGACCGGCTTCCCACTTTTTCAGTTCATGCTCTAATCCGGCCGGGCCATGCCGCAGTCGAAGGTGCGCACGCCTTCCAGGCGATCCGGAAGCTGCAGCACGTCCGGATTTGCGAGGGTCATCCGGGCGTCGCGGCAGCCCGCCGCCCAATGCTCCTCCATGGTACGACGGGAAAACTCGAAGTCCTTGGAATAGCCCTCGTAGGCTTTGGAGCGATAGATCAAGTGCGCGATATTGCACACCTTGTCGTCCGCGTGTTCGGCCAGGATTTTTGTCTCCTCGATATTACGCAGTTCTTCGGGCAGCTTCGCTATCAGAGTCGAAATCGCATTGCGAACTTTCTGCGCGCTCTTGTAGTGATCCGTCGCCGCGCGGGTACGGCTTGAATAGACGATCTCCTTATGCCGCACCTCGACATCAATGAGATCTTTCGGCAGCGCGCCGCGCGCCGGCCAGAGGTCGACCTGAAAAGCAAGCGTGTCGCACCGCGGCAGGCTGTCGAGCACCCATTGCAGCGGCGTGTTGGACACGAGCCCGCCGTCCCAATAATGGCGTCCATCCACCTCGGTTGCCGGAAAGCCAGGCGGCAGTGAGCCGCTGGCGACGATGTGCTCGACGCCGATGCGATGAGTCGCGGTGTCGAAGTAGACGAAATTTCCGGAAGCGCATGCGGCCTTCGTTGATTAGATCGAAGTCGACCAGTTTCGCCAGCGTGTCCCGGACCGGGGTGTTGTCATAGAAGCTCGCCCGGTGCACCCCGCCGGGAAAAATTACCGTCTGCGGCCGGCGCGGCACGAAGAAGTTGGGCGCCCCGAACATCAAGATGTGCCACGCCCGCGCTTGATTGATGGTTTCGTGGGTCAAATCGTCCCTTAAGTCGAGATATCTGAAAAATGGAATTCCTAAGGGCGACGAGCAGACGGTCTCCCAGAATTCGCGCAGCCGCTCGACCCGCTGCTCGGGGGGATTGCCGGCAATGATCGCCGAGTTGAAGGCACCGATGGAAATTCCCGCGACCCAATCCGGGTGCAGGTCGGCCTCGGCTAGTGCTTCGTAGACCCCCCCCTTGGTAGGAGCCGAGCGCGCCGCCTCCCTGCAGCACCAGCGCGACCTGCTCGAACGGCGTGCGGCGGGAGGTTTTGGGTTTCTGCGCCGGATCGGCGTGGTGTGAATCACTCGACATCGACATCGCAGGCTAGTGGTTACCTGTGGCGGCGCAGTGACCGCCGAGCCGGCGGCGAAACTCGCAGCCCGACGACAGTTTATCTTCGGCCGCAGGGCCGCTACTTTGCCGGATATCCCCGCCCCCCGTCAAAGGGGAGCGCGATGAGACACGTCTAACGAGCGAGGACTAAGGGTAATGGCTATCGAAGTCGCCAAAGTCGAATTGAAGAATGTGCAGGATGCGTCCGGCATGACAGCCGCGATCGCCAAGGGCCAATTCACGGCCGACGAAGTCATAGCGGTTATCGGCAAGACCGAGGGCAATGGCGGCGTCAACGACTTTACCCGCATCCTCGCCGACCAGGCGTTTCGGGCGGTGCTGAAAAAGCTCGGCAGCCGCTCGGAGCAGGCGATCGCGCAAATCCCGATGGTGTGGTCGGGCGGCTGCGACGGCGTCATCACCCCGCATGCGACCGTCTTCGCGCGCAATGCCAGGACCGGACCGGCGACGCAGTCGCGCCTCGCCATTGGCACGGCGATGAGCGCCGAGCTGTTGCCCGAGGACATCGGCCGGCCGGCCATGGTCGAGAAGGTCGCCGAAGGCGTGCGCGCGGCCATGCGCGACGCCGGCATCGACGATCCGGCCGACGTGCACTATGTGCAGACCAAGACGCCGCTCCTTACCGTCGACTCGGTGCTCGATGCGCACGCGCGCGGCAAGGAGGTCGCCTGCGAGGTGCACGAATCCATGGGCGTGTCGAACGGCACGACCGGTCTCGGCATTGCCGTGGGCTTGAGAGAAATCAAGATGCCCAAAGCCGAGGACATCTGCCGCAACCTCGACCTTTATTCTTCGGTCGCCTCCTGCTCGTCCGGCGTGGAGCTGACGCAGGCGCAGATTGTCCTTCTCGGCAACAAAAACGGCGCCGGCGGCCGCTATCGCATCGGCCACGCGGTGATGAAGGACGCCCTCGACATCGACGGCATCTACGAGTTGATCCGCAATGCCGGGCTCGATCTGCCGGCGCGGCCGCGCGCCGAAGACCTGGGCGGCCGGCTGGTCAACTGCTTCATGAAATGCGAGGCGGACCGCACCGGCAAGCTCCGCGGCCGGCGTCAAATCATGCTCGACGATTCCGATGTGTCCTGGCATCGCCATATCAAGGCCGCGGTCGGCGGCCTCGCCGCGGCGGCGATCGGCGATGCGGCGGTGTTCGTGTCGGTCGATGCCATGCACCAGGGCCCGCAGGGCGGCGGCCCCTGCATCGCCATCATCGATGCGGGAGAGTAACGCGTGCCGTCGGCATACCCGCGTCGCGAGGTGAGCAAACAACCGTCGCCCGCGTCGGCGCTGGTGCACAAATCGGCGCGCGAACTGGCGCGGCTCATTGCCACCCGCGCCGTCAGTCCTGTTGAAGTGCTCGACGCGTATCTCGCGGTCATCGAAGCGCTCAATCCAAAGCTCAACGCCATCGTCACGCTGGCCGCCGAACAGGCTCGCGACGCCGCGCAGCTTGCCGAAAGCGTCGTGATGAAAGGCGAACCGCTCGGCCCGCTGCACGGGCTGCCGATCGGGGTCAAGGATGTCACCCCGACCGCGGGCATCCGCACCACCTTCGCCTCCCCACTGTTCAGGGATTACGTGCCGACCGAGGACGCCGAAGCCGTACGCCGGCTCAAGGCCGCCGGCGCCATCGTGCTCGCCAAGACCAACACGCCCGAATTCGCCTGCGGCGCCAACACCAACAACACGCTGTTCGGCCCGACCCGCAATCCGTGGAACCCGGCGCTGAGCCCGGCGGGATCGTCGGGCGGCTCCGCCGTCGCCGTCGCCTCGGGCATGGTGCCGATCGCTCAAGGCACCGATTTCGGCTGCTCGATCCGCATCCCGGCGGCGTTCTGCGGCATTGTCGGCATCCGGCCGACGCCCGGATTGACGCCGAGCTATCCGCTGCATCTGCTCTGGGATTCCGGCCAGGTCCATGGCCCGCTGGCGCGCGACGCCGCGGATGCTGCGCTTTTCCTCGACGCGCTGGTCGGCTTTTCCCGCATTTCGCCGATTTCGGTCGCGCCGCCGTGGCGGAGCGCGCTCGCCGAGCTTGAACGCAGCGAAGACATCAAGGATCTGCGCATCGCTTATGTCTCCGACATCGCCGGCATCGGCGTGGAAGCGGAGATCGATGCGATCTGCCGGGACGCGGCGGTCGCCTTGGGCAAGCTCGGCGCCAGCGTCGAGCAGATCGAATTCGACGCCAGCGGCGGGCGCGCGGCATATCAGACCTGGCGCGGCTTCTGGATGGTCGGCCAGCAATATCAGCGGCTCGCGCAGATCAACGAGTTCGGACCTAATCTGCGGGGCAACGTCGAAGCCGGGCTGAAATTGAGCGCGCTCGACTTTGCCGCGGCCGAGCATAAGCGCGAAGAGATGTTCCATCGCTTCCGCAAGCTCTTCGACCACTTCGACGTGTTGCTGACGCCCGCGGCGCCGGTGAAACCCTATCCGGTGGAGATGAATTTCCCCGACACCATCAATGGCCGCAAATTCGAGAACTATATCGACTGGATCGCGCCGGCTTATCTGATCACGCTGGTCAGTCTGCCGGCCGCGACCGCGCCGGCCGGCTTTTCGGCGGACGGACTGCCGGTTGGCATGCAGATCGTGGCGCCGCGCTTCGAAGAGCCGCTGATCTTGCGCGTCGCGCGCCGCATTCACGAGGCGAGCGGCGTCGGATGGCCGGCCATCAGCGCCGGCGAACCGCAACATGCCGCTCGATGAGCTGCCAGCGCTGTGGATCAAAGATCCGCTCGCGATCTTCGCTGACGGTGCCGAGCGGGGCATCGTGGTGCAGGACGGCCGTATCGCCGAACTCGTGGCGGCGGGACGCAGTCCCGCGACGCCGGATGTGAAAGCGTTAGACGCCGGCGAACATGTCGTTCTGCCGGGACTGATCAACACCCATCATCATTTCTGCCAGACACTCACCCGCGCGGTTCCTGCCGCGCTCGACCGCGAATTGTTTCCATGGCTGCAGGCGCTTTATCCGATCTGGGCGCGATTGACACCGGAGGCGGTCGACCTCGGCGTGACGCTGGCGATGGCGGAACTGATGCTCTCCGGCTGCACCACGACGACCGATCATCATTACGTCTTCCCCGCCGGCCTCGAAAACGCCATCGATATCGAAGTCGCCGCGGCGCGGCGGCTGGGGTTGCGCGTTTTGCTGACGCGCGGCTCGATGAATCTCTCGCAGCGCGACGGCGGGCTGCCGCCGGACACCGTGGTGCAGGACGAGGAGACTATCCTCGCCGATTCCGAGCGCGTGGTGGCGCGCTATCACGAGGCCAGCGATGGCGCGATGGTGCAGATCGCGCTGGCGCCGTGCTCGCCGTTTTCAGTCACGACCTCGCTGATGCGCTCGACCGCGGAACTGGCCCGGCGGCTCGATGTGCGCCTGCACACCCATCTCGCCGAGACCGAGGACGAGAACCGCTTCTGCCAGGAAGCCCACAACTGCCGCCCGCTCGATTATCTGGAGGATTGCGGCTGGCTCAACGACCGGGTCTGGCTCGCGCATGGCATTCATTTCAACGCCGATGAGATCAAGCGGCTGGCGCGCGCCGGCACGACGGTCTCCCACTGCGCTTGCAGCAATCAGACGCTGGCATCGGGCACCTGTCCGGTCTGCGCGATGGAAGAGGCCGGCCTGCGCGTCGGGCTGGGCGTCGACGGCTCGGCCTCGAACGATGCCTCGAATCTGATGCAGGAGGTGCGCGCTGCCTTCCTGCTCCAGCGCGGTCGCTATGGTGTGAAAAAAGTCAGCCATCTGGACGCGCTGCGCTGGGCAACCAAAGGCTCAGCAGCTTGCGTCGGGCGCACCGATATCGGCGTCATCGCTCTCGGCGCGATGGCCGATCTCGCTTTGTTCAAGCTCGACGAATTGCGCTTCTCCGGCAGCGGCGATCCGCTCGCCGCGCTGGTTCTGTGCGGCGCGCACCGCGCCGACCGGGTCATGGTCGGCGGACGCTGGATCGTCGAGAACAGTCAAATCCCGGGACTGGATCTCGGCGATCTGGTGCGGCAGCATTCGGCGGCGGCACGCAGACTGCGCGGCGGCTGAAGTACTCACTCGATCGGCGCATAGCGACCATGCAGGAAAGAGGGCGCTCGGCACCGCGGTAAAATTCTCGCGAGCCCACGTCGGATGATGGGTTCTGGCCGCCGAAGTGCAATCAAATTCGTGTAGCGTCTCGGTCGGGGCCGACTTTGGACCGGCGCTGCAGCGCCGCCGGTCGGCCGATGTCGACGCCGGCATCGGTCGATGAAAATGATTGTTCGCGGAGATGCCCATGGCGCAGCGGCGCGCGACCCTCGCACGGAACCCGGCAAGACTTTTCGTCTTTGTTGTCGCCCTGATCGCCGGAAGCCCGGCGTTTTTCGCCGCAGTCGCGCAGCAACAGGAAACGCCCGCGGAAACGGCGAATGCCGACGGCGATCCGGCGCGTAACTTTCTGATCCAGCATGAGATCGGCCGGCGCTTTCACATCGATCCGGCAAATCTGCCCGCACCAAAGACCGGCCCGATCGTCACCAACCGGTCGCTGATCGTTCCCTATAGCGGTCAGGTACCGCAGGTGCCGCCCGGTTTCACGGCAACACCGTTCGCGACCGGCCTCGCAAATCCGAGACGCCTGCTGGTTTTGCCGAACGGCGACATTCTGGTGGCCGAGCAGAGCGCCGGCTACGTGACCCTGTTGCGCGACGATGGCAGTGGGCACGCCGTATGGATCGACCGCCACGTCGAAGACCTTAACAGGCCCTATGGCCTCGCCTGGCAGGGCGATCACGTGCTGGTGGCCGATCAAGACGGCATCTGGAGCGTGCCGCATAATCTTGGCGCGCTCCGCGCCGGCAGAAGCGAAACGCTGCGCGTCGATCAGGTGCCCGCCAACGAGCGCAAACCGGTGGCCGGAGCCTACGGCGCCAAGATGATCACCAAGAAGGGCGTCTTCGGCATCGTCCAGGGTCACCAGAATCGCCCGCTCGTTATCGACCCCAAGACCGGTGCATTGTTGGTTGGCGTCGGCTCCTCCGGCAACCTTGGGGTCGAGCCCGAACCGAAGGCGACCATTTCAACGGTTCGATCCGGATGGCTCCAACCAGACCACGTTCGCTTCCGGCATGCGCAATCCCACGGCGCTGGCGTTCCATCCGCAGACCGGCGAGCTATATGCTCTGGTCCAGGAGCGCGACGGCCTCGGCGATCGGCTGCCGTCCGATTTTCTCACGCACGTCCAGGCCGGAGGATTCTACGGCTGGCCATACGCCTATCTCGGCAAGCACCCGCAGGCCGGCTTCGCCAACCTCGCCCCCGAAAAAGTCGACGCGAGCATCGTTCCCGACCTCCTGTTCGAAGCGCATTCCTCGGCATTGGATCTCGTGTTCTACGAGGGCGAGCAGTTTCCGCCGGAATACAAGGGCCACGCTTTCGTGGCGCTCAAGGGCTCGTGGAACCGCTCCGAGCCCACCGGCTACAAAGTCGTGCGCGTGCCGTTCAAGGATGGCAAGCCCGAAGGCTATTACGAGAATTTCGCCACCGGATTCTGGATATCGGGCGAGCAGCGCGCCGAAGTCTGGGGACGTCCGGCCGCGCTCGCGGTCGCAAAGGACGGCTCGCTGCTGGTCGCTGACGATACCGGGGGCACGATCTGGCGCATCAGCTATACCGGCAAGGGCGACCACGCCGACACCGGATCAGCCCAACAGCATCCCAGCAAGTGAAAGCTGCCGGCATCTTGGCCCGGATCGCAGGAGGAGAATTCATGCGCGAGACCCGAAACCTGGTCGCGATCGCGATCGCGACCGCGACACTTGGATTGGCTTTCACCGGAACGGCGGCCAATGCGGCGGACGTCTTCACCCTGAAATCGACAACGTTTGAAGACGGCAAGATGATGCCGAAGAAAGTAGCCAACAGCAAAGCCAACCGGCCGGACAGTCCGAACTGCGTCGGCGACAACGTGTCGCCGCAGTTTTCCTGGACCTCCGTGCCGGAGGGCACCAGGAGCTTTGTCCTCCTGATGTCGGATCCAGAGGGTCGGGCACCGTCCGGCGTCAGCCACTGGGTCGCCTACGGCATTCCGGCGTCCGTTCGCGGCTTCGCCGAGGGTGAAGTCAGCAAAGCCTCCAACAACTATGTCGGCGGCAAAAGCACGATGGGCGTCAGCTATTACTCCGGGCCCTGTACGCCGCCGAATACGACGCCGCACCACTACACTGTTCGTTCTCATCGCGACCGACTTCGAGCCACAGGAGTTGCCGCCCGGCCTGACGCGCGACGAGGTGATCGCCAAGTTCGGCCCGCCGCCCGCACACTTGAAGGGCACGACCGGAATGGTGGGCTTGTTTGTGAATCCCTGGCACCAGTGATTTGGCCCCGGCCGCCCGCGATCCCTGAGCCGCAGCGCCGCCGCAGGCGTGGAACGCAAGTTGGCGTGACATTTGCTCTTTGATAGCCGTAAAGGCAACCAAAGCCGTAGCCGGAGGGGCGATCAAGGATGCAGACCTATACCGTCGATATTGCCGGCGAGCCGGTCACGCTGCCGATCGTGCCGATCAATCAGACGTTGGCCATTTCGCTGCTGATGGTGATCGACATGGGCGTGCGGTTCGGCGAGCGCATCGGCAAGGCACTGGCCGGCAAGCTCGGCCCGCTCAAGCCCGACATCGTGGTCGGCGCCGCGACGCTGGGCATCCCGGTGGTCATCGAGGTTTCGCGCGCGCTGGGGCTTGATCAATATGTCATCGCCCAGAAGTCGCCGAAGATCCATTTGGCCGACGCGCTGGTGCAGGAGGTGCAGTCGGTGACGACCGCGAGCAAGCAGCGGCTCATGCTCGACCGCCGTTCGGTGCCGCTACTTGCCGGTCGGCGCGTGGTGGTGGTCGACGACGTCGTGGCGACCGGCTCGAGCCTCGCCGCAACGCTTAAGCTGGTGCGCGCGGCTGGCGCCGACATCGTCGGGGCCGGCGTGATCCTGACCGAAGGTCACGACTGGAAGAAGACGCTCAGTGCCGACGCCGGGCTTGTGCAGGGTCTGGGCCACATCCCGCAATTCGCGCTGACCGACGGCAAGGCCGTGCCGATGCCGGAGACGCTCTAGATCGAACTCAGGGTCGCGCGTTTCAGTTAACTCGCCAACCGGGATTTTCATTTGGCCGCCAGTACACAGGAGGTAGTCATGAGCGATCTGCGGGACTTCATTGCCGGCATGCCCAAATGCGAGCTGCACGTGCATCTGGAGGGCACGCTCGAGCCGGAAATGAAATTCGAGCTGGCAAAAAGAAACGGCATGACGCTGCCTTACAAGGACGCGACGGAAATGCGAGCGGCTTATGATTTCCATGACCTGCCTTCCTTTCTGAAAATTTATTACGAAGGCATGAGGGTGCTGGTGCATGAGCCGGATTTCTACGATCTGACTTTTGCCTATCTCGCCAAGGCGCACGCGCAGAATGTGCGTTATGTCGAGATGTTCTTTGATCCGCAGCCGCACACCGGGCGCGGCGTGCCGTTCGATGTGGTCATCCGCGGCATTCGGCGCGCGCAGATGGAGGCAGAGCGCATCCTCGGCATCAAGAGCCAGCTCATCCTGTGCTTTCTGCGCGATTGGAGCGCCGAATTCGCCATGACGACGCTGGTGCAGTCGCTGCCGTACCGGGAATGGATCATCGGCGTCGGCCTCGATTCGGACGAAAAGAACAATCCGCCGGTGAAATTCAAGGACGTGTTCGCGCGTGCCCGCAGTGAAGGCTATCTGCTGACCATGCACTGCGACGTCGATCAGCAGAATTCGACCGAACATATCCGGCAGTGTCTGGAGGAGATCGGCGTCAACCGCATCGATCATGGCGTCAACGTGCTGGACTCCAAAGCGCTGATCGACGAGGTCGCGCGCCGCCAGCTGGCGCTCACCATCTGCCCGGTCTCCAATGCCTTCGTCACCAACGGCAGCAAAGCCAAGGAGATCAAGCGCATGCTCGATCTCGGCATCCGCGCCACCGTGCATTCGGACGATCCAGCCTATTTCCGCGGCTATATGAACGAGAATTTCGTCTGCACCCAAGAGGAGGCCGATCTCGGCCCGAAGGAGGTCGTGCAACTGTCGCGCAACGCCTTCGAAAGCACCTGGCTGCCGCGAGCGACCAAAGACCGCTACCTGGCCGAACTCGACGCTTATTCGGGGCGCTGATCGGCGAGCCAATCAAACAATCGGGCCAATAAAAATGGCCGGGCGGTGAGCCCGGCCATCGCATTTGTTGGATCGAGACCGCAGAGAACCGGGAATCACTTCCCCGGGATCTTGTCGTCGATTCCTTTGACGTACCAGTTCATGCTCAGGATCTGGCCGGGATCGAGATGATCGCCGCCCTTGCACTCGACCGTCTTGCCGTCCTGATCGGTGATCGGGCATTTGAACGGATGCAACTTGCCGGACCGGATGGCGGCCTCCGTATCCATCGCCATCTTCTTCACGTCGTCGGGCATGTTGGTATAGGGCGCCATCACCACCATGCCTGAATCGAGGCCGCCCCAGGTGTCCTCCGACTTCCATTTGCCGTCGAGCACGTCCTGGGCGCGCTTGGTGTAGTAGCCGCCCCAATAGTCGGTGTCGGCAGTGAGCTGGGCATGCGGCCCGAACTTGATCATGTCGGTGGATTCGCCGAAGGAGTGGATGCCGCGCTGCTCGGCGATCTGGGTGGCGGCCGGCGAGTCGGTGTGCTGGGTCAGGATGTCGGCGCCCTGGTCGATGAGGGCCTTGGCGGCGTCGGCTTCCTTGCCGGGATCGAACCAGTTGTTCACCCAGATGATCTTCACCTTCATTTTGGGATTGATCGACTGGGCGCCCAGCATCGTCGCGTTGATGTTGGAGATGACCTCCGGGATCGGGAACGAGACGATATAGCCGATGATGCCGGTCTTCGACATCTTGGCCGCGATCTGGCCCTGAATGTAGCGGCCTTCATAGAAGCGGGCGGCGTAGGTGCTCATGTTCTTCGCGCGCTTGAAGCCGGTGGCGTGCTCGAAGAACACGTTCGGATATTTGTTCGCGACTTTCAGAGTGGCGTCCATGAAGCCGAACGACGTGGTGAAGATGAGCTTGTGGCCGGTGCGCGCGAGCTGCTCGATCGAACGTTCGGCGTCGGGCCCCTCGGGGACGTTTTCGAGGAACGTCGTCTCGACCTTGTCGCCGAGCGCCTTCTCCATGGCCTTGCGGCCGAGATCGTGCTGGTAGCTCCAGCCGAGATCGCCGATCGGCCCGACATAGATAAACCCGATCTTAAGCTTGTCGGCGGCGTAGGCGTGGAACGTTACGGCGGCGATCGCAACAACCGCGGCCATAGCGACGATGTTCCATTTCTTCATGATTTCACTCCGGGTTGGAAAGACGGGCGTATTCTCACATTCCCCACTTCAGTTCCTCACGTGCGAAGCGCCCGCGACGCGCCCGCA
Organism: uncultured Alphaproteobacteria bacterium; assembly: GCA_963832605.1. Taxonomy (GTDB): domain Bacteria; phylum Pseudomonadota; class Alphaproteobacteria; order Rhizobiales; family Xanthobacteraceae; genus BOG-931. The sequence goes on from CAWHUO010000022.1 coordinate 424,836, forward strand.
GGACGTTCAGCGGTCAGGTACAAAGACCAGGCCAAGCGACGCAGGCGCGGCGGACCCGGCTTTGCCGCGCGTCCGCGAAATCAACACGAGAACGATGACCGTGGCAAGATAGGGCAGCGCCGACATCAACTGCGAGGGAATGCCGAGCCCGAGCGCTTGGGTGTGGAGTTGCAGGATGCTCACCGCCCCGAACAGGTAGGCGCCGGCGACCAGCCGGGCCGGCCGCCACGAGGAGAACACCACCAGCGCCAGCGCGATCCAGCCGCGGCCCGCCGTCATGCCGGGAATGAAGAACGGCGTATAGGCGAGCGGCAGAAACGCGCCGCCGAGGCCGGCACAGGCGCCGCCGAACAGCACCGCCAGCATGCGGATACGCAGCACCGGATAGCCGAGCGCATGCGCCGAAGTGTGGTTGTCGCCGACCGCGCGCAGCACCAGACCGGGACGGCTGCGGTAGAGAAACAGCCAAATGGCGATAACGAGCGCAACTGAGAAGTAAACGAAGGCGTCTTCGCCGAACAGGATGCGGCCGACATAGGGTATGTCGGTGAGGAACGGCAGATAAAGGTGCGGTGCCGGTACGATCCTGGCGCCGACGAAGCCCGCACCAATCAGGCCCGACAGTCCGACGCCGAGAATGGTCAGCGCGAGGCCGGTCGCCACCTGGTTGACCGCCAGCCCGAGCGTCAGGATGCCGAAGATCGCCGACAACGCCGCGCCGGCCAGGATGCCGCACAGCGCGCCGATCAAGGTCGAGCCCGTCATATAGGCTCCGGCAAAGCCGCAGGCCGCACCCACGATCATCATGCCTTCGACGCCGAGATTGAGCACGCCCGAGCGCTCCACCACCAGTTCGCCGGACGCTGCCAGCAAAAGCGGCGTCGAAGCCGCGATCACCGACAGGATGATGGCTTCAAGCAGCTCAAGCATGAGCACGGCTTTCGAACCGTACTGACGATACGGATGCGGTAGACAATAAATGAATTGCAGGCGAGCACATAGAACAACAGAATGCCTTGGAAGACCTTGGTGAGGTCGAGCGGCACCTTCATCGAGATTTGCGCGCCTTCGCCGCCGATGAAGGTGAGAGCGAGGAACAGGCCGGCGATCAAGATGCCGACCGGATTGAGCCTGCCGAGGAACGCGACGATGATGGCGGTGAAGCCGTAGCCCGGCGAGATGCCCGGCTGCAGATGCCCGACCGGCCCCGCCACCTCGATGATGCCGGCAAGCCCGGCGAGCGCCCCGGAGACCGCGAAGGTGAAGAGGACCAGCCGGTCCGCATTGAAGCCGGAAAAGCGCGCGGCCCGCGGCGCGGCGCCGACGAGCCGGATCTCGAATCCCATGATGGTGCGCCCGAGGAGCACGGTTGCGAGCATGACAACGATCAAGCGCGATGACAGCGCCGCCGATGCATGCGTCCGGTGCCTTCGAATCAGGGTCGGCACTGTCGCAACGGGATCGAAGTCCGCGGTGGTCGGGAAATTCAGGCCCTTGGGATCGCGCCACGGCCCGCGCACCAGATAGTCCATGCCGAGATCGGCGACATAGACCAGCATCAGGCTGGTGAGGATTTCACTGGCGCCGAAGTAAACCCTGCAGATCGCCGGGATAAGCGCGTAGAGCGCGCCGCCCAAGCGCGCCCAGAAACAGCATCGCCGGCAGCACCCAATAGCCGGCGTCGGTGCCGTTGGTGCGCACCGCGAGCCAGCTTCCGCACACGGCGCCGACGATAAACTGTCCCTCGGCGCCGATGTTCCAGACATTGGCGATGTAGCAGAGCGCCAATCCGACCGCGATCATCACCAGCGGGGTCGCCTTCACGGCGATCTCCTGCAGCGAAAACGGATCGGTCAGCGGCTCGACAAAGTACACGTAAAGGGCGGCGATCGGATTTTTGCCCATGATCGCGAACAAAATCGCGAAGGTGACCAGCGTCAGCGCAATCGCGATCAGCGGCGACGCGATCGCGATGGTTGTGGAGCGTTCAGGGCGCTTTTCAAGCACCAACTGCATGCTTGACCTCTTGCTCATCGGCATGCTGGCCGGCGCTGGCGCCCCCCATCAGCAAGCCGAGCTTCTCGCGCGTCGCTTCGGCGGCTTCGAGCGGCGCCGACAGGCGGCCGTGGAACATCACCGCGATGCGGTCGGCGATCTCGGCGAGCTCGTCGAGATCCTGGCTGATCACCAGCACCGCGGCGCCGCGTCCGGCGAGATCGAGCAACGCCTGCCGAATGGTGGCCGCCGCACCGGCATCGACGCCCCAGGTCGGCTGGCTGACGATGAGAACGCCGGGCTCGCGGAGGATTTCGCGGCCGACCACGAATTTCTGCAGATTACCGCCCGACAAGCTGACCGCCTCCGGATCGCGCTTGGCCTTGCGCACGTCGAAGGTTTTGGTCGTGCGATCGACATGCGCCAGCGTTGCCAGTTTGTTGATGAAGCCCCTTTTGACCATGCCGCTGGCGGCGTGACCGGTCAGCAAAGCGTTCTCGGATAATTTCATGCGCGGCGCGGTACCGTGGCCGAGCCGCTCCTCCGGCACGAATGCGGCTCCCATGCGCCGCCGTTCGGTGACGTTGAGCTGGCCGGCCCCCTGACCGTCGATGACGACGGCGCCTTCGCCCGGCGACAGGCGTTCTCCCGACAGCGCGGCAAAAAATTCGTCCTGACCGTTGCCGGCGACGCCCGCGATCCCGACGATCTCGCCGCCGCGGACCTCGAGCGAGATGTCCTGAAGCCGCGTCCCGTGCGGGTCGTCTGGTTCCAGTGAAAGTTTATGGATCACGAGTCGCGGCACCGATGCGCTGCGGCCGGCCCCGGCCTTCACCTCGCCAATCTCTCCGCCGACCATCATGCGGGCCAGCGATGCCGCCGTCTCGTGGCGCGGATGGCAGGTCGCGACCTTCTTGCCGCCGCGCAGAATCGTCGCCGTATCGCACAGCCTTTTGACTTCCTCGAGCTTGTGACTGATGTAAAGAATTGCCCGCCCTTCTTCGCGCAGCCGCCGGAGCACAATGAATAACTGATCGGCTTCCTGCGGCGTGAGCACGGCAGTCGGCTCGTCGAGGATCAGGAGCTTGGGGTTTTGCATGAGCGCGCGCACGATCTCGATGCGCTGCCGCTCGCCGACCGATAACCGCCACACCTCGCGCTTGGGTTCGAGCGGCAGGCCATAGACCCGCGCGGTTTCCTCAAGCCGCTCCGAGATGGCCGAAAACGATTCAGTCGGCGGCAGGCCAAGCGCCACGTTCTCAGCGACCGTGAGGTTCTCGAACAGCGAGAAATGCTGGAACACCATGCCGATGCCGAGAGCGCGCGCCTCGGACGGTCCGGCAAGGACCACTTTTTGCCCCATCCAGCGCAATTCGCCGGCACTCGGCTGGATGAGGCCGTACATCACCTTGACCAGGGTGGACTTGCCCGCTCCGTTCTCGCCCAGAAGTGCGTGGATTTCGGCGGGGTAAAGGTCAAGATCGATGCAGTCGTTGGCGAGAAAATCCCCGTACAGCTTGCTGATGGAAACGGCGCTCAACAGCGGCGTGGAGCGCGACGAAGCCGCTGAGGGCGACACATCAAGCATGGAAATCGCCGCACACAACCGGGATTTTCAAGGCGTTTCGCCAGCCTTTCCGCAGGGAGCGCTGCAAGGATCGTTCCACGATGGGGCGATCGTCAGCCCGGCCCGCGGCGCCATCATCCGACAAAATCGGCGGCAGCAAAAGGAGGCAGGCCAGATAATTCTGCTCAAAACGACGCCACCGCGCTAAGCTTGCGCCGGCGGGCGCGGTTCTGCCATTCTGGCCTCGCCGGGCTCACACGAGGGGAACCCGACATCGTGGAGTTGATACTCGCCGAGTCCGTCAGTGCGATCCTCCGCTGGCTGCACGTCATCGCCGGAATAGCGTGGATCGGCAGCTCGTTTTATTTCATCCACCTCGATCTGAGCCTCAAGCCACGTCCCGGACTGCCCCAGGGGGTCAAGGGCGACGAGTGGCAGGTTCACGGCGGCGGCTTTTACCACATGATGAAGTACCTGGTCGCGCCGGCGCAAATGCCGGACAGCCTGACCTGGTTCAAATGGGAAGCCTACACCACGTGGCTGTCGGGATTTGCGCTGCTGGTTCTTGTTTATTATCTCGGCGCCGACCTGTTTCTGATCGACAAGTCGGTGCTGGATCTCAGCGCAGCCCAGGCAGCGGGCATCGCCTTTGCCAGTCTTGTCGTCGCCTGGCTTGCTTACGAGGGCCTCTGCCGATCCCCGCTCGAACGCCACGAAGTCGCGCTGGCGCTGGTCGGTTATGTCTTTCTCGTCGCGCTGACTTATGCATTCACCCGAATATTCAGCGGGCGCGGCGCCTTTACCCAGATCGGCGCGCTCATCGGCACCATCATGGTCGCCAACGTCTTCGTCATCATCATTCCCTATCAGAAGAAATCCGTCGCCGCGATGATCGCCGGCAAGGAGCCGGACCCGCGATGGGGCCAGCTCGGCAAGCAGCGCTCCGTGCACAACAATTATCTGACGCTGCCGGTCGTTTTTCTGATGCTGAGCAATCACTATCCGCTGTTTTTCGCCACGCGATTTAATTGGCTGATCGTCGCCATCGTGCTCGCCATCGGCCCGGTCATCCGCCACTTCTTCAACTCGCGCCATGAAGGAAAAGGCAATCCGTGGTGGACCTGGGGCGTGGCGGCCGCGGGCATGGCGGCGATCGCCTGGCTCTCCGCGGCCGGACCGCGCGCGGTAACGACCGGGGCGCTGCCGCCGCCGCCCAAATTCGCCGACGTCGCCGATATCGTTACGTCCCGCTGCAGCATGTGCCATGCCGCCGAGCCGGTCTGGGCCGGTATCGCGGCGGCGCCGCAAGGCGTGTTGCTCGACACCGACGAGCAAATTCGGCTGCATGCGCCGCTGATCGAGATCGTCGCCGTGCGCTCGAACGCCATGCCGCCGGGCAACATCACCGAGATGACCAATGACGAGCTCCTTAAGCTCGCATCCTGGTTCGCGTCCGGCGCTGCGGCGAAGTGAGCCTGAAGAAGCAGCGAATTAAAGAGATGGCAGACGGAAGTTTACGTGCCATTCGCGGACGGCTGCTGACCTTCCTGCGCGCGCCGCAAGGCGCCGGCGACACGCAAAGCTATCGCTACATCGAAGACGGCATCGTCCTGGTGAAGGACGGCCGGATCGAGTGGGTCGGGCCGGCGAGCGAAGCTTCGGCGCGGCTGTCGCCGGCGATACCGGTCGATCATCATGCCGACGCGCTGATCCTGCCCGGGTTCATCGACCCGCATATTCATTATCCGCAGACCCAGGTCATCGCGTCCTACGGCGCCCAGCTGCTCGAATGGCTTGAGAAATACACCTTCGTCGAAGAACAGAAGTTCGGGGATCCCAAGCACGCCGCGGCCAATGCCGAATTCTTCCTCGACGAGCTCGCCCGCAACGGCACCACGACGGCGGTGGCTTACTGCTCGGCGCATCCCGTTTCGGCCGACGCATTGTTCAGCGCCGCGCATCGGCGTAACGCCGGCATGATCGCCGGCAATGCGATCATGGACCGCAACGGCCCGCCGGGGCTCCTCGCGGCCTCACATGACGCCATCGCCGCGAGCCGCGATCTGATCCGGCGCTGGCACGGCACAGGGCGGCAGCGTTATGCGGTGACCCCGCGCTTCGCCGTCACCTCGACCGACGAGCAGCTCGCGGCGGCGGGCGCGCTGCTGAAGGAATTCCCGACTATCCTGATGCAGACCCATCTCGATGAAAATCCCAGCGAGATCGCGACGGTAAAGCGCCTCTTTCCCGATGATGCGAGCTACACGGCCGTCTATGCCCGCTTCGGCCTGCTCGGGCCACGTTCCCTGCTCGGCCATTGCATTCATCTCGACAATTCTGAAGTCGCGCTCTTGCGCGACACGCGATCGGTTGCCGTGTTTTGCCCCACCTCAAATCTCTTCATCGGCTCGGGCTTGTTCAATTATGCCCGGCTGGCGGCGGCGGGCGTGCGCATCGCGCTTGCCACCGACGTCGGCGGCGGCACGTCTTATTCTATGCTGCGCACCGCCGCCGAGGCCTACAAGGTGATGCAGTTGCAGGGCCAGAATCTTCCGGCGCTGTTAGCCTTCGATCTGATGACCCGCGGCAACGCCGCCGCACTCGGCCTCGATGGCGAGATCGGCACGATGGTGCCCGGCGCTTTCGCCGATCTCGTCGTGCTCGATGTGCGCGCTACACCCGCCATGGCGCATCGCATGGAAGTGGCGCGGGACCTCGAGGAGGAGCTTTTCGTGCTGATGACGCTCGGCGACGATCGCGCCGTGCGCCAGACCTATATCGCCGGCCGGCCGGCGCTGTAGGCGCGAGCCCGGTGTCCTCGCCGGGCCTCAACTTGAGGGCGAATTCATCGAGCGCGCCGGTGACGCCCTTACCGCATATTAACGATCTTCGGGTCTTCTAGCTTCTTCGATCGGGGGCTGGAGGAGCGCTTGCCATGACGCGGTCTCGTCGCGCGGCTGCGGCCGTGCCATGACCCATCCCGCCACCGTCAACCGCTCAACCGGCGCGACGTCGTCGCTGAGACCGCGATTGCGGAGTCCGCTACCGCGCCTGGGCATTGTGTCGCGCTTGACGCTGATCGGCGTCGTGAGCATTTCCGCGGCCGTCGCCGTGGCGATCTGGACCTCGGTGAAGATCGCCGAAGCCGAAATGTATCGCCGAGCCCAGAACGACCTTTCGATCAATCTCAAACTGCTTGATTCGATCCTCGCCGGCTACGGCGCCCCGTCGCGCAAAGAGGACGGACTGTATTTCGGCTCGACGCTGATCAACGGTAATTTCAAGCCCGTGGATCTCGTCAAGGCGGTGGGAAGCGGCACGGCGACCATCTTTCTCGGCGATCAGCGCGTCTCGACGAATGTGACGAAGGCCGATGGATCGCGCGCGGTCGGCACCCGGCTCGCAGCGGGACCGGTTTATGATTCCGTGTTCGGTAAGCGCGAGACCTATCGCGGCGAAGCCGACATCCTGGGCGAGACCTATCTTACCATCTACGAGCCGATCCTCAGCGGCGACACGGTTCTTGGCATCGCCTATGTCGGGGTGAAGAAGGCCGAGTTCTTCAACGTGTTGCGCAGCTTGGTGACAATGAACCTGGTTGCAGGCGCCGGCGTCGTCGTCCTCGCCGGTCTTGTCATGTTGTTCCTGATCAGGCGCATCTTCGCACCCATTGGGATGATCAGGCGCGAACTTGTCGAGATGGCCGGCGCGACGGCACAGCAGGAACTCGACGCCAGGACGCTTGCCGCCCTTGACGTTCGTCTGGACGAGCTGCGGCAGGCGCTTTACGGGCGCGGCGAGCCCAGACGCGAGGCGGACATGCTCTGCTTCGGCGACAAGGCCGTCAACAACGACCTCGCGCTCGTCGACGGCATCGGCGGCGCCGATGGTACGCTAGTGACGGTGTTCATGGGGGACCGGCGCGTCACGACGAATGTGCGCAAGGTGGACGGATCGCGCGTCATCGGCACGACACTCGCGGCCGGTCCGGTCTATGACCGGGTGCTGAAAGAGGGCAAGACCTATCGCGGAGATGCCAACATCTTCGACAGGCCGCATTTCGCCATCTACGAGCCGATCCTGTCTCAAGGAGAGGTCATCGGGATCCTGTTCGTCGGCATGCCGCGACTTGCCGTCAGCAAACAAGCCGCGCAGTTTTCCGCCTCGCGCCCCGCCGACGAAATCGCCGAGATGCACGAGGCCGTGCTCGCACTCGGTAAGGCGGCCAAGGCCAAGGAGATTGTCGAGAGAGAAGCCGCGGAGCAGCGCCAGGAGGCGCGCGACACCCAACGTCGCTTGCAGGCGTCGCAGCGCGACGCCCAGCGCCGCGTCGAGGAAGAGCGCGAAAGAAGCGCACAGGCGCAAGCGCGGATCGCCGAAGAGCGGGCCGCTGAACAGGCCAAGATGGCTGAGGAGCGCGAAAGAAGCGCACAGGCGCAAGCGCGGATTACCGAAGAGCGCGCCGCAGAACAGGCCCGGATGGCCGAAGAGCGGGCGGGCGAGCAGGCCAGGGCGGCCGAGGAGCAGACGCGGGTTGTCAGTACGCTCGCGCACGGTCTCGCCAGACTTTCCGAAGGTGACCTTACAATCCGTCTGCACGACGGCTTCACCGAGGCCAGCCGGCAGATACGAGACGACTTCAACGCTACTGTCGAGCGTCTGCGCGAGACGATCGGCCAAATCGTGATCGCGATACGCGAGGTCGCCAACGCTTCGGGTGAAATTTCGGGCAGCACCAGCGACCTGGCGCAGCGCACCGAAACGCAGGCGGCAAGCCTCGAGCAGACTTCGGCCGCCATGGAAGAAATCCTGGCCACGGCAAAGAAGAATGCGGAAAACGCACAGCATGCCAGCCGCTCCGCGGGCGGCGCGTGCGCCGTCGCCGAGCGCAGCGGCCAGGTAGTCGCGCGGACAGTCGAAGCCATATCCAAGATCGAGGCGTCGTCCGGCAAGATTTCAGAGATCATCAGCGTGATCGACGAGATTGCGCGGCAGACCAACATGCTGGCGCTGAACGCCGCGGTAGAGGCGGCGCGAGCCGGCGAAGCCGGCCGCGGTTTTGCCGTGGTGGCCTCGGAGGTTCGCAGCCTTGCGCAACGGTCGTCGCAAGCCGCCAAAGACATCAAGTATCTCATCACCAATAGCAACGCGCAGGTGTTGGAAGGAGTCGAACTCGTCAATAAAGCCGGTCAGGCGCTCGGCGAGATCGTCCAGTCCATCAAGGAAGTGGCCGCCATCGTATCGGAGATCGCGTCGGCCAGCGTCGAACAATCAAGCGGGATAGAGCAAATCAACCGCGCTCTCAGCCAGATGGACGAGATCACGCAGCAAAATTCCGCGCTGGTGGAACAGAGCGCGGCAACGGCGCAGATGTTAGAGACTCAAGCTGCAGCGATGAGTGCGCAGGCCGGCACATTCAAGGTCGACGCCATTGAAACGCGGGCCGTGCGGCGGTCAGCGGCTGTTGCGGCGTGAACGAGCCGGGCGGCGTCGAAGGACGCACCCGCCGCGCACACGCTAGCCCGCACATGCGCGGGTGTGGCGACGAATCGCATAGTGGTCTTCGGCGCACGACCCGCGCCGGGCGATATGCACGCTGCATAACGGGGGTGTGGAACAAAGGTTCCATTTCGCAGTTGAGATGGCGCCAATTCTCTCGCACCGGGTTGGGGCGCCATGGCTCAGCTATTGATTGTCGAGGATGAAACGCAAGTCCTTGTGCTCGCAGAGTCTTATCTGCAGGAACAAGGACACCGTACCCTCTCGGCGAGCACCACTGCTGAGGCGCTCGCCATTATTGAGGGCGGCGAAACGATCGACATCTTATTTACGGACATCGGCCTTAAGGGCGACCTTGAAGCGGGCCTTGAATTGGCGCGGCAGGCGACGAAACGGCGGCCCGGTCTCAAGGTGTTGTATACCACCGGCCAAACCGTAACGGATGGGATGAAAGCGCTATTCGTTGACGGCGCAGCAATGCTCGAGAAGCCTTATACCGTCGATCAGCTGCTCACGTCCCTTATCGTGCATTTCGGGATCGGACCGAAGCCTCGATTGATTTAGGCCTGCGCATCGGCGCGCGCTCGCCGCTTAACTTGAGCTTTGTCCGAGTCAATCGTACGATGAGTGCTTGCCGATTTGGGGACTGTCTCTCGCGCGCAGAAGATTAAGGCACCGAGCGGCGCGCCGGACGACACTCAATCGATCTCGCTTGTTAATCGAGATTATCATGGTAGATTCACCTAAAAGCTCTGGGCTCACAATCGAGAATCGGATGAATTGAGTTTCTGCAACCCACGCAAGCTGTTGTTGCCGCCAAGTGAGTGAGTTCAATTGCCTCAAAGACAGGCCCCTACCTTCCGATTTTTTTGATCAGCTGCGCCACGGGACGTACGTGTCTGACAAACCAGCTCGACGCTTCAAGTCCAAGGAGCGCATAGGGACATAAGGCATGACCAAGGCCGATGTCACCCTGAACCTCCGCGATCTGGTGATCCTGGTCGCCGATCCCAGCTCATACATGTCCATGCTCATTCACAGCATGCTGCGTGGGTTCGGCACCAGCAAAGTGCTCGAAGTCAGAAGTTCAAACGGGGTATTCCAGGCGCTGACCAATCAAAAGATCGACGTCTTGATCTGCGATGCGCGACTGCCTCCGCATGGCGGCCTTGCGCTCACCCGCGCTGTCCGGCGCAAGGAAGATAACGAGAACCGTACAATTCCGATCCTGATCATGACCAGCGACGGGCGCGAAAAGACGATCAAGCTCGCGCGCGACGCTGGCGCCAACATGGTGATCGCCAAGCCGATGTCGCCGGCGAGCCTCTACGACCGGCTGGCCTGGATCGCCCTCAATCCGCGTCAGTTCGTCGATACGGCGAGCTATTTTGGCCCGGACCGGCGATTCAAGATTGAAGGCTATCCAGGCGGCGTCGGTCGCCGCAAAGGCGATCAGGCGGTCGAGATCGCTGCGGAGGTCGGGCCGGCGCTTGCGCAAGACGATATCGACAATCTGTTCAGTTCCGCACGCACCGGGGGAGATTGATGGCAAAGAAACCAAATTCCGAAGCCCGGTTTTTTGCGGTGGAGACGCGGTTTCAGCAGCTGGCGAGACGCCGCGGCGGCATTCCGCGTGACCGCGCCATCGAACAGGCCCAGGCTGAGATCGAGGAGGTCAAGGTCGGACTGGACGATTGGCTGGACAAGGAGCTGCGCGAACTCGCCGACGCGATCAAAAAAGCCGAAGTCAGCGGAGCCAAGCCGGAGTACATCGAGCAGGCGAACTTTCACTGCCGTCAGCTGCGCGACGCCGGCGGGACGATGGGATGCGAGCTGATCTCATTTATCGCCGATTCGCTGTGCGCAGTTCTCGATTCCGTCGCCGCCGGCGGGTACAATAGCGAGACAGTCGCCTGCCACGTCGACGCTCTGAGCCTCGCACGCCAGCGCGGCTATCGCCGCCTCAAGCCTGAACAGGTGCCGGAGCTGACCAACGGTCTGCATCGCGTTGCCAAACTTGCGACGATGTGAGGCGACGGCGTTAGAACACGGCTTCGTCGAACGTCGGCAGCTCGAACAGATCCGTCATCGACACGCCGAGATGGCGAAGAAGGCGCTCCTTCAGATCGGCGAGCGAAACGCCGTCGATCAAATCTTGCGCCGGGTGATCGTTGCCGACCGTTCGCAGCCAGGTCTCGCCGGATTTGTCCGCCGCCTGGCTGAGGACTTCGGCAATCGCAGCAAACTCCTGCTGCAAACGGTCGAAGTCCTGGAGCGTCACGACAGCCTCGCGGTCGGCGCGTCCGGGTCGCATCGCCGCAATCTCGGTAATGCGGTCGACCGTCGTCTCCAGGCGTGCCACGGTTTCGCGCAGCGCCGTCGCCATAGCGGCGAGAAACGTTCCGACATCGTCGATAACGGGTACATCCGGAACCGACGTCTGCTGATCGGCCATTACGACAATTTCCCCATCACCTGCTCGATCTTTTGCCGCAAAATTTCCGGGGTGAATGGCTTGATGAGGTAGTTGTTCGCGCCGGCCTGCGCTGCCTTGACGACGAGTTCACGGTCGCCCCGACCAGTCAGCAGAATGAACGGGATCTTTCGCGCCGCCGGATGCCCGCGTACCGCCCGCAACAGCGCGATGCCGTCCATCTCCGGCATGTTGTAGTCGGAAATGATCAGGTCGAGCGGCTGCAGCGACGCGGTGCCCATGGCATCGCGCCCGTTTTCGGCTTCGTGAATGTGCCGGATACCGATCTGCTCCAGGGTCATGCGGGTCATTTGCCGCACGCTGTTCTGATCATCGACAACCAGGACTTTAAGGACTGCTGCGGCTGGCATCGTCATTACTCCTAATAAACACTCCTAAAAGCGGGCATCTCGCCTTTTCGGATAGTGCGTGCATCGACTTCAGTTCAGGGCGGCGGCCATCTTGGACTCCCCGTTGGCGGAGCGGGGAACGCCGACATGAAGATTCTGGCTGCTGGCAAGGTCGGACAGTTTTTCGACGTCAAGGATGAACGCCACCCGGCCATTGCCGAGGATGGTGGCGCCCGCGATTCCGGGAACGGAGCCGTAGCTCGCCTCAATGCTTTTGACGACGACCTGCTGATGCCCACACAATTCGTCCAAGACAATGCCGAAGTGAGCGCCCTCACCCGCATCGGTGATGATGACAACCCGCTCGTCGCCGGGTGACGGCGTCACGTTGAGGTCCAGAAGCTCACTGAGCTGAACCAGCGGCACGAGGTTTCCACGCAACCTCAGCATACCGGGCGTCCCGATCAGATTGTGGATATCGGACGCCGGCGGGCGCAGACACTCGACGATGGCGGACATCGGCATGACATAGGTCTCTTGGCCGACGCGGATGACCATGCCGTCCATCACCGCAAGCGTCAGCGGCAGGGCAAGCTGGATGGTCATGCCGCGACCGCGGTCCGACTTGAGCGAAATGCGGCCGCCCACGTCCTGAATATTGCGGCGGACGACATCCATGCCGACGCCGCGTCCGGAAATGTCGGAGACCTTTTCGGCGGTGGAAAATCCCGGCAGAAAAATAAGATTGTTGATCTCTTCCTCGCTGAGCGTGGCCTCGGGGCTCACCAGCCCGCGATCGCGGGCCTTTGCCAGCACCCGTTCGGAGTTGATCCCGGCGCCATCGTCTCTGATCTCGATGATGATGCGGCCGCCGCGGTGCTCGGCCGAAAGTCGGATCATTCCTTCCTCGGATTTTCCGGCTGCCACTCGATCCGACGGCGATTCGATGCCGTGATCGATCGAATTGCGGATGATGTGGGTGAGCGGGTCGCCGAGGCGTTCGATGATCGATCGATCGACCTCGGTATTTTCCCCCGCCATTTCGAGGCGGACTTTCTTGGCAGTCTTCGCCGCCAGCTCGCGGACCAATCGCGGCATGCGTTGGAATACGGCGTTCACCTGCTGCGCGCGCATCGACATCACGCTGTCTTTCAGCTCGCGCGTGTGATGAACGACCTCGTCGAGAACCTGCACCAACCGGCCGCTGAGCTCTTCCGGAAGAGTGTGCACGACCTGACCGAGCATCGCCTGGGCGATCACCAACTCGCCGACCATGTTGACGACGCGGTCGATCTTTTCCAGTTCGACCCGGGTGGTAGTCGCACCCGCGGTCGCGGGTTTCGCCGACGGCGAACGCGGCGCCGCGGCGTCGGCGGCTTCGCTGCCTTGATTTGTCGCAGCCTGCGGCGCTGCAGGCGCCAGCGGCGGCGCCGACGCCGGAACGGACGCCGGCAATGGATATGGGCGCGGACTCTGTAACCGGCGCAGGCTCTGCGCTCGGCAACACCGCAGCGGTCTCGGCCCCGAAATCCGTGGCGCTGGGATTCGTCTCGGCGGCGATTGGCGTGATCTCAAGCTCGCAATCGCCGACGACGAATTCGAAAACTTCGTCAATCTGTTCGCGTTTGGCGGTCGTGCGCAACGTGCCGGTCCAACCGAGATACGGCCGGTCGGCTTCGATCTCTGCCAGAGGCGGCAGCCGCTCGCTCTCGACGACCAGATCGAGGGTGCCGAGTTTGCGCAGTTCACGCAGGATATAGAGCGGCTCGTTGGCCTTTTTCAGCAATTCGGGCTCGGGCCTGAAGACGATCCTGATATTCGCGCTCGCCGCGCCTCCGCCGTCGGCCGAATCGAACTGGTCGGCGCGCACCGGCATGAAATCCAGCCCCTCGAAATCGGCCGGCGCCGGCGAGTCATCGCCGTTTCCGGACTGCATCGCCGGGCGAATTCTTCCGCAGAATATCCTCGAGCGCGGCGCGGCATTCGGCGCCGTGATTGGGCGGGATGGCGTCTCCGGATCGCGACATCGCGATCAGATCCGTCAGCACGTCATTGGCCTGCAGGAGCGTATCGACAATGTCCTGCGTCGCGGCCAACTTTCCGCTCCGCATCTCGTCCAGCACGGTCTCGAAGACATGGGCGAATTTGACGAGATCTTCGAAGCCAAAAATGCCGGCGCCGCCTTTGACCGAATGGACCGAGCGGAAGACGGCGTTGATGGTGTCGTCCGAGCCGCTGCCGTCTCGAATATCGGGAAGGCCGAGCTCAATCTGCTGAAGCGCTTCGCTGCATTCGTCGAAGAATGTCTGCTTCAGCTGATCCAGGCTTGACATGTTCATTGCTCCTTGAGCGGCACGGAGCCTTTAGGGCGCGACTTTGTTGATGGTCGCGATCAATCGGTCCGGATCGAACGGCTTGACCATCCATCCGGTCGCGCCGGCGACGCCGCGCGAGATTTTTCTTGTCCGCTTCGCTCTCGGTCGTGAGCACCAGAATGGGCGTCGCATTGTGCGCGGAATTGCTGCGCATCTGGCGGATCACTTCGTAGCCGTCCATCCGCGGCATGTTGATGTCGGTGATGACCACGTCGACCTGCTCTTTACTAAGCACATCGAGGCCGTCCTGACCATCGACGGCCTGCAGGACCTCGAAACCGGCGTCTGCAAGCGTCAACATCAGCATGTCGCGGATCGTTTTCGAGTTGTCGATAGTCAGGATTCGCTTGGTCATCGGGGGGTCTTCCGGTTGTAGAGGGGGCACGATCGGCGTCGCCGATTGGGTCTCATGGCTCGACACTTTGCTCGGACTGGCTGGATCTGTTTCAGGCGCGTCGTGTTGCACAGTTCGGCTGCAATCAAGGCCGAGATCCTCAATCGCACTGACAAACGCTGCTGAGGGACGTTCGATCGACATCTGATCGAAGCTTCGCCGCGCGGCGAGAAGAATTTGGATGCAGGGAAGCGTCAGAGTTTCGACTTCCGACGCATCGATGCGCAGTCGCGGTTCGGCCGCAAGGCGACCGCGCAGCGTGTCAAGCAAACCTGCGGCTGCAGCCAGATCGAGCGCGGCCGGCAATTTCAGTCGGGTTTGAGTCTGCGTCGCCCTGCATGTCGTTGGCCCTGTTCCGCTCAGCGCTTCTGTTCAAATCGGATTACGCCGCGTTGGCGCCATGGTCTGAACGCGCGCCGCCGTGCGACGTGTCGACTTCGCAGGCGTCAAGGATCGCGTCAGCCATGTGCGACAACGAATATTGATGCATCACCGCGCCACGCTCGAAAGCCACGCGCGGCATTCCGTAGATCAGCGCCGATTCCTCGTCCTGACCGAGCGTAATTGCGCCCGCCTGGCGCATCTCGAGGAGGCCTTCGGCGCCGTCCTTGCCCATTCCGGTCAGGATCGCGCCGACGGCCGACTTTCCGATCGACGCGCGCCGCCGAACGGAACAGCACATCCACGGATGGCCGATGGCCGCTGACGGCGGCGCCATCCGACAGGCGACAGACGTAGTGATTTCCGTCGCGGGCGATCTCGAGGTGATGGGAGCCGGGCGCGATGTAGACATGGCCGGGCTCGATGAGCCTCGTCATGCGACCGCCTCGGACACCGTCATCGGGCATTCCCGGTTGAGCCGTTCGGCAAATCCCGTCGTGAACCGCGGCGGCATGTGCTGGGTAATGAGCGTTGGCGGGACAGTCCGGCGGGCAGCCCCATCAGCAACGCCTTGAGCGCCTCGACCCCTCCGGTCGACGCGCCCACAAAGATAATCTTTGCCGGCGGAGCGACGGGGCCGCTGCTGCCGCGGCGGCTTGCGGCGCCGCCAAGGCGCGACGGACACCGACGCGAACGTGCGGCGGCGGCCTTGACCTTTTTTTGCAGCTCGGCGGCCAAATCCGCCAAGCCATGGGCGAGGTCACCGGTCGGCTTGGCGACGAAGTCGACGGCGCCGATTTCAAGCGCCTCGAGCGTGGTTTCGGCGCCGCGCTGGGTGAGCGTGGAAATCATGACGACCGGCATCGGCCGCAGCGTCATGATCTTGCGCAGGAAGGTGAGCCCGTCCATGTGCGGCATCTCGACGTCGAGCGTGACGACATCGGGATTGAGCGCCTTGATCCGCTCGCGCGCGATATGCGGATCGGCGGCGGTGCCGACGACCTCGATTTCCGGATCGTCCGCAAGCACGCTCGACAGCAATTGCCGCATCACCGCGGAATTGTCGACGATCAAGAACACGGACCGGCGTGCTCCGATCTGTCATTCGTCTTCCCCAAATAGCTGGATTTCGCCTGAAGGCTGCTGTCGCGCAACAGCCGGCTTGCCGTAATCGCTCTCCTCGCGGTCGACGACACCCCGCTCGCTGGTGCCGAGCAGCCGCCGCACCACTTTGCCGGTCGCCGGGTAGTAGTGAATGCGGCGCGGCTGCGTCCCGCCGAGATCCTGCGCGGCGCAGCGCAGACCCTCGGCCGCCAGATAGCGCAGGACGAATTCGGCATTTTCGCTGCCGATCTCGTTGCTCGTGTCGGTGACGTTGCCGCCGCCGAATACCTTGATCTCCATGCGCTCGCGCGAACATCCCGCTTTGATCAAGTTCGTTGACGAGTTTTTCCATGGCGAAATTGCCAAAGCGCGTCGATCTCAGATCGTCGCCCCAGCTGCCGGAATTGTGCTGCGGAAGCATGAAATGATTCATTCCGCCGACGCCGGCGATAGGATCGCGAATGCAGGCGCGAGACGCATGACCCGAGTACGGTCACCAGGACTTCGTCCGATTTATTGGTGACGTAGAATTCGCCCGGGAACACTTTCACCATCCAGGCGGCGCTGGCCGCATCGAAAAATCGCCGGCCGGAAGCTTCCCCGCTGTCGTTGGACCACGCCACCCGGAGACCGCTGAAGCGCTGCAGCGCCGCTCATGCATCTCTCCGGTAGGTCGTCCGGCCGACGAGCTGCAGTCCGGGATGCGTGCCGATCAGCGATTCGGAATGGCCGATGTACAACCAGCCGCCCGGCTTGAGTTGCTGGGTGAAGCGATCGACCAGCGTCGATTTGGTCGGCGCGTCGAAATAGATCATCACGTTGCGGCAGAAGATGGCGTCGAACAGGCCGCGGAACGGCCACGGCTCCATCAGATTGAGGCGCCGGAAGACGATGAAGCGATTGGAGCTCCTGATCAACCGCGACCTTGTCGCCTCTGCCCTGGTCCGCCTTGCGCTGGAAAAAGCCCTGATAGTCCTTGGGAACCTCGTCGATCGAGTCGGTCGCAAATTCGCCGCTGGCGGCTTTCGTGATCACGTCGGTGTCGATATCCGTCGCCAGAAGGCGGATGTCATTGGCGCCGAAATCGCGGATTTCGCGCTTCAGGACGACCGCAATGGTGTACGGCTCCTCGCCGCTCGAGCAGCCGGCCGACCACACGCGCAGCCGTCTCCCCGGTTTCGCGGGCCACCGCTTGCGCGAAGGGAACCGCAACATGCGCGCGGAAATGCTCGAAGTGATGGATTTCGCGAAAGAACTTGGTGTGGTTGGTCGAGATCGAGTTTATGAAGTTCTCGACCTCGCGGCGGAGTCTCGGCGAGATAGTCGCAGTAGTCCCGAAACGACTCCAATCGCAGCGCGCGCAGGCGCCGCGACAGTCGGCTGTAGATCAGATTTTGCTTGCTCTCGGAGAGCGAAATCCCCGCGTGCTCGTAGGCGAGCTGCGTGAGGGTCTTGAAAGTCGGCTTCCGAGAACGCAAACTCGCGATTGGAAGCGACGGCGGCCTGGTCGTCCAGGGCCGCCGCCGCTCCGCGGCGGGCAAGTGACATTCTAGAACTCTTTCCACTCCGGATCGTTGACGGCTGTGGCGAGCGCCGCTTGCATATGGCCGACCGGGCCGCGCTTCGCGCTTCCATTCATCGCGGTCCGCGCTGCGCCGGCAGGCTTGCCGGCCGAAGCTTTGGCCTCGGCGGCCCTGGGCGCTGCCTTCGGCGCCGGGCGCCGATGGGCGCTTTGACCGCCGCAGGCGCAGCGTCCACGGAGTCGTCGACACGGAACACGCTGACCTCGTCGTCCATGGCTTTGGACTGCTGTTCCAGCGTCTTCGCGGTCGCCGCGTTCTCCTCCACCAGCGCGGAGTTCTGCTGCGTCACCTCATCCATTTGCGTCAGCGCCTTGTTGACCTGCTCGATGCCGGCCGACTGTTCGGCGCTCGCCGCAGCGATATCGGAGACGATGCCGGCCACCTTCTTGATCGATTCAACGATCTCGTTGAGCGCCGTGCCCGCCTTGTTGACGAGATCGACGCCGTCCTTGACCTGATCGTTGCTGTTGGTGATCAGGTCCTTGATGTCCTTGGCGGCCTGCGAGGAGCGCTGCGCCAGGCTGCGGACCTCCGACGCCACCACCGCGAAGCCGCGACCCGCTTCGCCGGCGCGCGCCGCCTCGACCGCGGCGTTGAGCGCGAGCAGGTTGGTCTGCCGCGCGATTTCGTCGATCACGCCGATGATGTCGGAGATCTTGCGCGAGGACTCCTCGATCCGCGCCATGGCGTCGACGGCCTTGGCGACGACCTGACCGCCGCGATCGGCGACGTCACGCGTGCCGGCAGCCGACTGGTTGGCCTGCTGGGCGTTTTCGGCGTTCTTTTTGACCGTTGCGGACATTTCCTCCATCGAGGCCGACGTCTCCTCGAGGCTGGCGGCCTGCTCTTCGGTCCGCTGCGAGAGATCGGTGGTGCTGGCCGAGATTTCCGCCGAGGCGCTGGAGACCTCGCGGGCGGAATTCCGGATCTTGGCGACAACCGTCGCCATCGTGTCGAGCAGGCCGTTGACGCCCGAGCACGAGCGCTTCGATCTCGCCGGTCTTGCCGTCGAGCGGGACGCGCTGGGTGAGATCGTTGTTCTTCGCGGCGGTCGACGGCCGCTTGCACCTGCTGCACGGCCTGCTGCATCACCTGGCTCGCCTTCACGCTGGCGGTGATGTCGGTCGCATATTTCACGACTTTGAACGGCTTGCCGTTGAGGTCCAGGATCGGGTTGTAGCTGGCCTGGATCCAGATTTCCGCGCCGCCCTTGGCGATGCGCTTGTATTGACCGGCTGTCGTATTCGCCGCGCCCGAGCTTTTCCCAGAACATCCGGTATTCGGCGGCTCTGCCGATAGGCCGGATCGACAAAGATCGAATGGTGCTGGCCGTTGACCTCGTCGAGCGTATAGCCCAGCATCTTCAGGAAGTTGTCGTTGGCGGTGATGATCTTGCCGTCGAGCCCGAACTCGATCACCGCCTGCGCCTTGCTGATGGCGGCGAGTCTGGCCCTCGTAATCGGCGGTCTGCAGCTTTTGCGTGCGTGATGTCGGTCGCGTATTTCACGACCTTGAACGGCTTGCCGTTGATATCGAGGATCGGGTTGTAGCTCGCCTGGATCCAGACTTCCCGGCCGCCCTTGCCGATCCGCTTGTACTGGCCGGCATCGTATTCGCCGCGGCCGAGCTTCTCCCAGAACAGCCGGTATTCCGTGCTCTGCCGGTAAGCCGGATCGACGAACATCCAGTGGTGCTGGCCCTTGACCTCGTCGAGCGCGTAGCCGAGCGTTTTGAGGAAATTCTCGTTGGCCTTGGAGGATTTTGCCGTCGAGCGAGAACTCGATGACCGCCTGAGCCTTGCTGATGGCGGCGAGTTGTCCCTCGTAATCCGCGCTCTGCAGCTTTTGCTGCGTGATCTCGGTCGCGTACTTTACGACCTTGAAGGCCTTGCCGTTGGCGTCGAGGATCGGGTTGTAGCTCGCCTGGATCCAGACTTCGCGGCCGCCCTTGGCAATTCGCTTGTACTCGCCGGCGTCGTATTCTCCGCGCCCGAGTTTTTCCCAGAACATCGCGGTATTCCGGGCTTTGCCGGTAGGCCGGATCGACGAAGCATCGAATGGTGCTGGCCTTTGATCTCGTCGAGCGTGTAGCCCAGCGCCTGCAGGAAGTTCTCGTTGGCGTGCTGAATTTTGCCGTCGACGGAGAATTCAATGACCGCCTGCGCCTTGTTGATCGCGTCCAGCATGTCAGCATTGGAGCGTTCGACAGTGACGTCGCGCCATTCCAGAATGTTGCCGACGTGATTGTTCTTGGCGTCGAACGCGCCGTTGACCAGCAGCGCGACTTTCAGATTGCCGATGGTAATTTCAGTGCGAATCGGCACCCGGCTCGGATCGGCGAGTATTTGGTGCTGGTGCAATGGATTTTTATGGAATACGTCGATGCACGTGCCGATGATCTTGTCGGCGTCGAAGCTTGGCCAGATCGAGCGGAACGCGACCTCGTTCTTCTTCAACAATTCTCGGGTGGGCTCGTTCACATAAGTGACCGTGAAATCACGGTCCACCATCATGATCGCGGATGAAATCTTGTCGGCGATCTGACCCTTGATTTCCGCCACTTTGTGGCCGGCCGTTCGGCTACGGGATGCCGATTTCATAAACGCGAGCATTCCGATCTCCATTATCTCGCGATTTCTCGCCTTCGTGAATGCCTCGCCCACCTAATCGATGGTCAGGGAGAGAAGATTGGGAAGGTCGATGAGCGCGATCATCGCCCCTTCGATGGTGGCCAATCCGCAAAGGAAGTTCAGGCGTTGCGCCTGTGCGACCCGCGGTACAGGTTTGATCTGCGTGGCGTCGAGCGAAACGATGTCGAGCACGCGGTCGGCGAGCAAGCCGACCGGCTTCGCGGCGATCTGCACGATGATGACGATGTGCAGCGGCGTCGCTTCCGTCAGTCCCTGACCGAAGCGGCAGCGCAGGTCGACGATCGGGACGATCACACCGCGCAGGTTGAGCACGCCGCGGACGTATTCAGGCTGCTTCGGCAGCGACGTGATCGCCGTCCAGCCTTTGATCTCGCGGACGGCCATGATGTCGACGCCGTACTGGTCGTCGCCAATGGCGAAACTGATCAGTTGATTGGGCGTCGTCCCAGCGTCAGGCGCGTGTCGCGTGGCCATGGCCAACTCCCCGGGAGGGAGCGGGCGGGTGTCAATTTGATGGGAAATGGCCGCTTCAGTCATGATGCTCAGTGACTCACGCTTGCTCCTCGGGCGTCTGCCACTACGCCGGCGCGTCAATTCATCCCACTTGATGAGACCTGGCCGTTGGCAGCAGAACTTTAAAAGTTCCGGCAAAAAATACTTGGATGCCATTGCGTAAGGGTTAACACTGAGATATAAGTGTATTTATAATTTATTGTGTTGAAATGACTTGCAGCTAGATAATTCATCTTAAGCTGACGCATTTTTCGGCATGAGCGGCCTCCGAGCAAATAGCGCGGAGCTGACCTGAGTGCGCGCCCTGAATGAGCCGACGCCGTTAGCGTCGATTGTCCGACTGCCGCGAGCGCCGTGCGACCGGCCCGAGGCGGTCGGGTTGTCTTCAGAATTGTTTTTTGCCTGCGGCGGCGACCGCCATCCGTTGCGC
The DNA here is from genome assembly GCA_963832605.1 of uncultured Alphaproteobacteria bacterium. Lineage (GTDB taxonomy): Bacteria > Pseudomonadota > Alphaproteobacteria > Rhizobiales > Xanthobacteraceae > BOG-931. The sequence continues at coordinate 446,150 of CAWHUO010000022.1, forward strand.
CGACCCGTTCGCCGTCTTACGCCGCGCACCAACAAGCGCCGCCGCCGCGGCCGGCCTCGGCTGCGGCGTCCCAACGCTGTGCGCAGGCATCTTCGGCTGACTCGCGGGTGGCGAAGTCATTGAGCCGGAACATGCTCACCCGTTCGTTCATCGCCGCAGCTTGATGCTCCAGCGTTTTGCGGTTGCGGCATTCTCAACGACCAGCGCGAGTTCTGCTGCGTGAAATCGTCGACCTGGGTCAGCGACCTTGTTGACCTCATCGATGCCCGTCGACTGTTCCGCGCTTGCAGCTGCAATATCTGCCACAATCTCCGTCACCTTTTTGATCGACTCCACGATCTCGCCCAAGGACGAACCGGTCCGATTGACCAACTCGACGCCGTCTTGGACCTGCATGGACGAGCTCGTGATCAGATCCTTGATATCCTTGGCGGCTTGCGAGGAGCGCTGGGCCAGGCTGCGGACCTCCGAGGCCACAACCGCAAAGCCGCGGCCGGCCTCACCGGCGCGCGCCGCTTCCACCGCCGCGTTGAGCGCTAGCAGGTTGGTTTGCCGGGCGATCTCGTCGATAACGGTGATGATGTCGGCAATCTTGTGCGAGGAATTGTCGATGCGCGACATCGCATCAACCGCCTTCGCCACGATCTGACCGCTGCGATCGGCTACTGCCCGCGTCTCGGTCGCGAAACCACTCGCCAGCTTCGCTTGGTCCGCATTCTTCCGCACCGTGACCGACAGTTCCTCCATGGAAGCCGACGTCTGCTGGAGGCTCGCGGCCTGCTCTTCGGTCCGCTGCGAGAGATCGGTGGTGCTCGCGGAGATTTCTGCCGCCGCACTGGCGACCTCTTGCCCGGCCTGCTTGATCTCGGCGATGGTTGCGCCGACCCGCTCTGCCGTCGCGTTGGCATTGTCCTTTAAAGTCGCGAAGGATCCCTGATAGTCGGCCGTGATGCGTCGGGTCAGATCGCCGTCGGCAAGCGCACCGAGCATAGCGACGGCCACCGCAGTGGCACGGCTGGCGGCGCCGAGATGGGTTCAGGAATCCCATGCGGTCAGCGACAGCAGGATCACGGTCGCCATGCCAAGCGTAGCGATGACGGTTTTCAAGAGTGCGTTGATCGTCAGTCGATTAAGCATCGGAGCTTCCTCTGCGCAGTGCAGGCGGCGTGATTGGTCGTGGCAGGGTGTGATGTGGGGGTCGGCGCGGCTTTTCGGCGCGGAGAAATACGCGGCCTGATCGGGGAGCAAGAAAGAGAGAAGCGGTTCCTACTCTTGCCCATATTCATTCACTTCTCCGGCTACGCGGCTTCACCGACGTTGAAGGACGAAGGTCTTGCAGGTCGATGAGCGCGAGCATGCCGGCATCGATGGGGACGAGACCATGAGCTGCGTCGGCGGCGTCGCGACGCGTCGACATTCTCGTGGCCGGCACCTGCAGGAACAAATGGGGCGTTGTCGACGGGCGGCGAGAATGCTGGTTCACTCATGCGATGCTCGGGGAGACACTGTGTGCCCGCGGAGCGCCAGTTCCCTGCGCCGGTGCTGCGGGCCGCCGCCCAGAAAAGGCCCCCAGCCGACCGTCTTGTTGAACTGCGAAGCTTTCTATTTAAGAAAATACGCCGAATGCCGTTGCCTAAGGGTTAATACTGCAGATACGTGCCTATATTATAGAATATTGTTACAGTATATTTGCCTTACATGATAATCTATCATAAGTATTCTTCGGGCCGCCCGATCCGGGCAAACACCGAGGATACAAGTCGCGGCCGCGAGGGCGGTGGCTTGGCGAGGCACGATCGCTCGCGGCGGCCCCAGCCTTTGGGGGAAAGCGCGCGCTGGAGGCGAGGGTTCAAGGTCCAATGCAAAAAGTTAGCCGATAATCATTCAAGGTTCCGCGAACGTTAAGGCTGCATTTTTGCGTGCACAATTCACCGTTGAATGCCTTCACGTACGTTTATTAACAAAATCTTTGCGATTTTGCTTTGGACATCCTTTAAGCTGGGTTATGCAACTCGTTGAATATAACAAAACGATTCGCGATTGATTTTTCGAGGCGGTTGCTTGCCGGCCCATCGGGGTAAATTAGTAAGCGACTGAATATGAGATTGTTTTTGATTTGTCTGCCCGTAAAGAATTTGTCTGCGCGTGAAGAGCGTAGGGCGTCCCGCTAAAGGCGGTAGTAAGCGCGTGCTTTCTGCCAACTCCCCCCTCGGCGCAGGCACCTGCCCGGGCGACAATAACGCTGAATCAGGGAATTGGGCTTCATGAACGCTCGCCCGAAGTCCGTGCCAGTGGAAACTGTCCCACCTCGACCGCACTTGGGCTGCGCCGCTTGCGTCGCATATGACCCCAATCTCTGCCAGGCCTTGTCCGAGGCGGCATGGTCTTTGCCGCACGGCTCATCGATCGAAATCCAACAATCGGTTCATTTGGTCCCCGCGCGACGGATCATCTACCGCGAGCAGGACCTTCATGATGTGGTGCCCGTAATTTGCGAAGGCTGGGCGGCTTCGATCTTCATGCTGTCGGACGGCAGCCGGCAGATATTGTCGTTCTTGTTGCCGGGCGATGTCGTCTCCACGGCGCTATTCTTCGACGCCCAACCGCAATGTTTGATCGAGGCCGTCACCGAGGTCCGCTACCGCAGCTTCAAACGACGTGAATTGAAGGAAAACCTGCTCAAGCATCCGCATCTGATTGAGAAGCTGGCCAAGGCCTGGATCGAGGAAAAGGCCAGGGCCGATCGGCTCATCGTCGATCTCGGGCGGCGGACCGCCGACGAACGGATCGCACGCCTCATCCTCAACCTGGCCGAGAGGCTGGCGCAGCGCGGCATACTGCGATCGGATATGATGGAAATGGATTTTCCGCTGCGCCAGCACCACGTCGCCGATGCGACCGGCCTCACTCCCGTCCACGTCAGCAAAGTCCTGTCGGAGTTTCGCCGCAGCGGTCTGATCAGCATCAACGATCGTTCATTGACAATCCTCGACCCTGCAGGATTTCGTCGCGTCGCCAATATGCGATAGCTGCGTTCCGCGCACCGAGCACTCAATAAGTTTAGCGGACGGAAAGAACGGGTGCGTTCGAACGCCATCAGAGCTGGCGCGACAGGCTTGATGGCGCCGCTGCGGCGGTCTGAAGTGCCGGGAGCGGGGGACAACCTCCGGCCCGGACTACCGGGGGAATCGGAAAGTCCCTATGCTTGACGCAACTCTCGGGGGAAGTGCCGCTCATATTTTGCGCTCGCTGCGAGTCTCGGCCGAAGGGTGCATGAGTCGGTTCGTGGGCCGACCTTCCCAGTCAAACTTCCGGGCCACTGTCGTGAACACTTCGAAGCCTCTCGATAATTTTCCGCTTGTTCGTTCGCGCGACATCGAGGAGGTGCGCGAGGCGCTCGCGCGCGTTTATGCCAGACCGGATTTAGTGCCGGCACGCGGCGTTGGCAGTCTCAACGCCACCATCAACAACTGCCGGCTGCGAACCGTCGAGCTCGCATACAGCACTTTCGGTGCCGCCGTAGAAATCGAGTTTCCGGCAAGCGGTCTGTTTTGTCAGCTGTTTCCGATTCATGGAAACGGCGACATCGTCATTGGCCGAACTTCGGCTGCATTGACGGTGGGCGCCGCGGCGACGGTACCTGCAGATATCGGATTCAAGGGGAGATACAGCGACGACTACGAATATCTGGTGTTGCGAATGAGCGCGAAGGCGTTAACCGAAAAGTTGGCGGCCATGACCGGGGCAACGATCAACGAGCCCTTGCGCATAGACCCGCAACAAAGCTGGCGCGGACCCGCGGCGCAAATGCTGCGACAATACGTTCCCCTTCTCATCGACACGTTGAGCGACGCCGATGCGCCCTTTCCGGATTGGTGGACCGCGCAAACCGAACAGTTGCTGATGACACTGTTTCTTTGCGGCCACCGACACAACTACAGCCATTTGCTGGAACAGGAAGCGCCCGACGCCACGCCGCAGCAGGTCCGCCAGGCGGAAGAATATATCGTCGCCAATGCGCAGCGGGCCATTACCTTGGAAGAGCTCGCGGAGGTCACCGGGGTGAGCGCCTTCAGCTTGTTTGGTGCATTTAAGAAGTATCGCGGCTACTCGCCGCTGAGGTTCCTCGCGCAAATGCGGCAAAGACACGGAAAGATCCGATGAAATCGCCTCGACCACTCGATCGGTTCCCGCTTGTTCACACGCAGAACGCAGACGAAATGAGCGATGCGCTCGCCCGGGTCTACGCGAAGCCAAAATTATCTCTTGAAAGCCGCGTCATGGAAGGCGATGCCACGCTCAACTATTGCCAGATGGAAGACATTGGGCTGGGTTACAGCAAATATGGAATCGGCGTAAGTTTAGCGTATCTCGAAAGCGCCTTTACCCTGCAGACATTTCCGGTTCGAGGACGGGGCGAGGCAATCGTCAGTGACGTTGCGATTTCGGTGGGGCCTCGCCACGGTATGACCGTATCAGCCGGCACAAGCTATTCAGTAAAATATAATGCTGGTTATCAACACTTCGTCCTCGTGATGGATACCAGGGCGCTCGCCGACAAAATAACTGCGCTCACAGGAACATCTACCAATCGACCATTGCGGTTTCGCGCGCAAGGGGATGAGACCCGTCCCGCGGCAAGAGCCCTGCGCGATCATTTTTCGTTTCTAGTGGACAAGATGAGCACATCCGCCACGCCGCTTCCGAAGTGGGTGTTGGCGGAATTTGAGCAGACTCTCATGGTGATGTTTCTTCACGCCAACCGGGGCAACTACAGTCATCTGTTAGAGCGCGTGGCTGCGGATGCCGCTCCTTGGCAAGTTCGCAGGGCGGAGGCATACATCGAGGCAAACTGGCGGCAAGCGATCACCTTGGAAAATCTTGCGCAGGTTAGCGGGGTGAGCGCCTTCGCTCTGTCCCGGTCATTCAAGAAGAGCCGCGGCTATTCGCCGACGGAATTTCTGAATCGGGTGCGGTTAGATCATGCGCGAGAGCTGTTGCAGCAGCCCAACGCCGCCACCACGGTCGAAACCGTCGCCACAACCTGCGGTTTCGCCGACTTTGGCTGTTTTGAAAACGCGTACATTCTGGCCTTCGGCGAGCGCCCCTCGCAGACGCTCGGTCGCGGCACAGCTTCCGGACCTGCAGGGGACTAAGCTTCGGACCTTCGCGGACCACTTTTGGCGATGTGAAATCTGAGGACAACCTCGGGTTTGCGCTTCCACAGAATCGGGAAAAGCGACATGAGTGACACTATTGGTGGTTTTTCGCCCTAAAGTTCGCGATGTGATTGTGGCGCATCCTTCAAAACCACTCGATAATTTTCCTCTCATCCGCTCGCGCGATGTCGAGGAAGTGCGCAGTTGCATCGCCCGGGTTTATGCCAGGCCGGTGTTGATCCCGGGGCGCTGCGTTGAAGGCTTTAATGCCACCATCAACGCTTGCCAGCTTCACGATGTCGGACTTCTATACGGCTCTTTTGGTGCCGCGTTGGGATTTGAGTTCCCACCGATCGGCTTGTTTTGCCAGCTGTTCCCAGTCCGCGGAAGAGGTGAAACCGCCTGCGGGAAAGCGTCATCGCCATTGAGCGCCGGCGCCAGCGCGGTGATCTCATCGGACGCGCCTCACAACACCAATATCAGCGCCGATTACGAGCACCTGGTACTGCGGATCAGGGCGCGGGCATTGACCGAAAAACTGGCAGCCATGACCGGAGCGGCGATCAACGAGCCACTGCGGATGGAGCCAGAGCAAAACTTCAAGCACCCCGCGGCACAAATGCTGCAACAATACATTCCGGTCCTCGCGGAAACACTGAGTGACGCTGCCCCACCTTTTCCGCCTTGGTGGATTGCGCAAACCGAGCAACTGCTCATGACACTGTTTCTTTGCGGCCACCGGCATAACTACAGTCACTTGTTGGAGGAGGACCCGCCTGACGTCGCGTTGTCTCAGGTCCGGCGCGCCGAGGAGTACATAGCGGCGAATGCGCAACGGGCCATTACGCTGGAGGAACTCGCGGGCGTCACCGGGTTGAGCGGTTTCAGCCTGTTCAGAACCTTCAGGAAGTGCCGCGGTTACTCGCCCTTCGAGTTCCTGTCGCGAGTGCGCTCGAAACAGGACGGTGCGTCATCATGAACTCGGCTCGGCTGCTCGAACATTTTCCGCTGGTTCGCACGCAGAGTGCGGAGGAGATGTGTGCGGCACTGGCGCGTGTTTACGCCAAACCCCGATTAATTCTTGATGGCCAAACCAAGAGCGTCGACGTCACCGTCAATCGTTATCAGGCAAGCGGTTTGGCTATAGCCTACACCAAGCATGGGACCGGAATTACCGCCTTGTATCCGGACAATAATTTTGCTCTGCAAGCGTTTCCCGTTCGCGGAGAAGGAGAGATAACAATCAACAAGATTGCGTATCCTTTATCTCCTCGCCAGAGTGTGACGACGTCGCCAAGGACGAGTTTTGCAATAAGATTTAGCCCCAATTACGAGCATGTTGTTCTGGTCATAGATGAGCGCGTGTTATCTGAAAAACTGTCCACCCTCACCGGAGCGGCCATCAACAGCCCATTGAGCTTTCATCCGGCGCCGGACAATCGATATGCCGCCGTTAAAGTTCTGCGGGATCATTTTTTCTTCCTGGTTGATAAGTTGAGCACGTCCGCTGAGTCCCTTCCCAAATTTGTTTTCGCGGAATTTGAGCAAACTCTCCTGGTGATGTTCCTTCACGCCAACCAACACAACTACTACCATCTGTTGCAGCAGACGCCGCCGGACCCGGCGCCTTGGCAAGTTCGCCGGGCCGAGACGTATATCGAAGCAAACTGGCAACAAGCGATGAGCTTGGAAGATCTTGCGGAAGTCAGCGGCGTAAGCGCCTTCAGTCTGTTTCGGTCATTTAAGAAGATCCGGGGCTATTCGCCGGCGGCGTTTCTGAACCGGGTGCGCCTAGCTCATGCGCGCGAGCGCTTGGAGCGTCCGGACGCCGTCACCACGGTCACCAGCGTTGCTTCTACGTGCGGCTTCGGCGACCTTGGCCGTTTCGAAAATGATTATGTTCTCGCGTTCGGGGAGCACCCATCGCAGACGCTCAGTCGCGGCGCGGGTGTCGGCGCCGCCGGGCATTGAGCAATCCTATTTGCCGCCGTGCAGTTCCGCCGGCGACGTTGATTTAAGGAGTAGCGCCCGGAGATCGGGATTTATTCGGCCGCAACCGCCCACCGCCGGGCTTCCGGTCCAAGCCGGTCCCATACGTCGGTCAGAGCCGTAACCAGCGCATCGATCAGCGCGTCCTCGTGATACGGCGAGGGCGTGATGCGAAGGCGCTCGGTCCCTCTCGGCACCGTCGGATAGTTGATCGGCTGGATATAGATGCCGTGATCGGCGAGCAGCAGATCGCTTGCCGCCTTGCACTTTTCCGCACAGCCGACAAAGAGCGGAACGATGTGGGTTTCACTCGGCATCACCGGGAGGCCCGCCGCGGTCAGCATCGATTTGGTTCGGCTGGCGCGGTCCTGGTGGCGCTCGCGTTCCCAGCGGGACGCTTTCAAGTGCCAAATCGCTGCGGTGGCAGCTGCGCATATTGGCGGCGGCAGCGCCGTCGTGAATATAAATCCCGATGCATAGGAGCGCACGGCGTCGATCAGCACGGCGTCCGCAGCAATATAGCCGCCCAGGCAGCCGAAGGCCTTCGCCAATGTGCCTTCGATTACATCGAGGCGCGCCATGGCGCCATCGCGTTCGGCAATTCCCCCGCCGTGCGGCCCGTACATGCCGACGGCATGCACCTCGTCACAATAGGTCATGGCGGTGTAGCGCTCGGCGAGATCGCAGATTTCATTCACCGGCGCGATGTCACCATCCATGGAGTAGAGGCTCTCGAAAGCGATCAGCTTCGGCCGCTCTCCGGCCGCCCGAAGCAAAGTTTCGAGGTGAGCGACGTCGTTATGCCGAAAAATTTGCCTCTCGCAGCCGGATCGCCGGATGCCTTCGATCATCGAGTTATGATTCAACGCATCCGAGAGAATAAGGCATTCGGGCAGAAGCTTCGCGATGGTGCATATACCGGCATCGTTCGAAACATACCCCGAGGTAAAAACCAGCGCCGCCGCCTTGCCGTGAAGGTCGGCAATCTCGCGCTCAAGCTCGATGATCGGACCGTTCGTTCCGGAGATATTGCGCGTTCCGCCGGCACCGGTGCCCATACGGGCCGTTGCTTCGATCATCGCGGCAATGGTCTTGGGATGTTGGCCCATGCCGAGATAATCGTTCGAGCACCAGATCACGACCTCGCGCGGCCCTTGCGGCGAACGCCAGACCGCGTGCGGAAAGCGCCCGGCCAGCCGCTCCAGCTCGACGAATACGCGATAGCGCCGTTCGTCCTTGATGCGCGCCAGTGCGTCGGCGAAGAATGACCGGTAATCCATATTTACCCCCGACGTTAGGCGCTTGGGTTCGCGCGCTTGCGCTGAAATTCCAGGATTTGGCGGGCCGTCGTGGACTTCAGCCGCGAAAAGGTCCCGAGGCAATGATCGAGCTCTTGCGCGGAGAGCCCGCGCCCTTCGTTGCGCATGACCAAGATCGTCTTGACGGTCGGCCACGATATCCCGACGGCTTTTGCAAGAATGAGCACGGTCTCCGGCCGATCGCCGGCCATCGCCAACTCGACCTGTTCAACGGGCAGGTCGCAGAGCACCGCGAGCGCAACGGTTGTTTGCTCGAATTTGCCGGCCTGAGCGAAGGCCGCCACAGCGGCATCGTTCAGCCGGTCCGCGGCCCGCAGCGTCGCAACCTCCACCCGTGCCGCAACGTAATCGCGCGACATCGCGGTCGTTTTGGCTTGAACGCGGTTGACCGCTTCGGCGATCGCCGCGCGGATTTTCACTGAGCTCAGCGGATCGGCAGCTTCGAGCTTGCTGCGGACGGTCTCGGACGCCTTGGTGAGAAGCCGCAGCAGGTGATGGCGGGGCAGATCGCGGCGCAGTCCGACGCAGCAGGCCAGTTCATCGTCGCCTTCGGATCGTCGCACCAGCGTGCCATAGCCGTTCTCGGAAAACCGGGCGCCCGGATTTTCCGCAGTGCTCAGCGCCACCGGCCGGTTGCCACGTTCGACCAGAACGTCGGTGACGATTTCCTCAATATGGGTTCGTTTCGAGATCGCCAGCAAATGCCGCTGGCTCTTGGTGCGGGCGTTTTCGGCGAGCGTACCGCTGTCGAGCCGCTGCGAATGCTGCAGCATGGGCGCGGCCACATCGATCGCGTCGTCGAATGCCAAGATGCGGCTGACGACCGGCGGAGCGAGCGGGATCTCCGCCAGGCGCCTGGCGAGCAGCGCACGGGCTGACATTTCGATAGTCGCGACCAGGCGCGTGAATACGTCGTCAAACAATGCGATCTGATCGTCGGAATAGTCGGTTGCGCCAAAGACGAACAGATCGGAAAGACGCTCCAGCAGCTCTGCGCGACGCTCAATCGTGCCAGCTGCGACAACGCTGTTAAGCTCCTCAAGGAGGGCGAGATGCGCGGTCATGACGGCTGGGCGCCGATTTTTACAGCCGCGCTCGACAGCGCCATGTGCGCCCGGCGGCATCGCGAGATGCATTGGGTGCAGGCGGCGGTGGACGTTGCAGTCATGCCGCCGCACCTGAGCGGTACCGGTAGGCACTTGCAAATGCGAGCTCGGCGGGCGGCACCGGCCGGCTGAACAAGTAGCCCTGTGCGAGGGAGCATCCCGCGGAGCGCAAAAGCAAATACTGGTCGTGGGTCTCCACCCCTTCCGCCGTCGTCACCATGTTGAGCGTCCGCGCCAGGCTGGTGATAGCACACACGATTGCCGCGCAGTCGGACCGCGTGGAGATCTCGTTCACAAACGAGCGGTCGATCTTGATCTTGTCGAACGGAAACATCCGCAGGTAGCTCAGCGACGAGTAGCCGGTCCCGAAATCATCGAGCACGATGGACACACCGAGGCTCTTCAGTGCGGCCAAGATGGCAATGTTCTCCTCATTGTTGTGCAGCAGGACGGACTCGGTGACCTCCAACTCGAGCCGGTGCGGCGGGAATCCCGAATCGGAAAGCGCGCGCGACACCGTGCCCACCAAATCCCCTTTGCCGAACTGGACCGGCGAGAGATCCACCGCGACCTTTATGTTCGCCGGCAACTCCCTGCCGCCGGTGCAGGCTTGACGCAAAATCCATTCTCCGAGCGGCACAATCAGCCCGGTTTCCTCAGCAAGCGGAATAAACTCGTCGGGAAGCGCGATGCCGCGGCGCGGATGCTTCCAACGTACAAGCGCTTCCACACTGCAGGGCCACCCGGTCGCGACGTCGAATATCGACTGGTAGTGCATTTCGAATTGCGCGTGTGCGAGGGCGCTACGCAGATCGATTTCGAGTGCGTGCCGGGACCGCGCCTCGGCTTCCATCGCGCTGTCGAAGACGCAGTACCGGTTGCGGCCTCCGGATTTGGCCTGGTACAGCGCGAGATCGGTGCATTTCATGAGCTGATTGACGTCGGTCCCATGTTCAGGGGCGAAGGCAATCCCGATGCTGGCGCCGGTGATGACTTGATGTCCCTCGATGTCGAAGGTCGTTGCCAGCACATCGAGCACGCGGTTCGAGAGCGCAACGGCCGCTTCGCGCTGGTCGCCGGGGCAAATCTGCAGAATGGCGAACTCGTCGCCGCCCAGCCGCGCCACCAGATCGTCGTTTTGCAAGGATGCCCGCAGTCTGCGTGCCGCGGCCTTGAGCAGGCCATCCCCGATCGGGTGACCGAGCGAATCGTTGACCGACTTGAACCGATCGAGATCGAGCAACATGACCGTGAATCGATCGCCGGATTGCTCCAGGCGAACGAGCGCTTCACCGACCCGCTCCACGAAGAGGACGCGGTTGGCGAGTCCGGTCAGCGCATCATGATGCGCCTGATAGGATAATTGCCTTGCCGACCGCACGCGCTCGGTCACGTCCTCGATGATGGACAACAAATATTCGGCCTGTCCATCGGGCTTACGGACGATCAGCTTCTTGGTGAAGACGATCTGCGAATTGTCACCTGGACGATGGAAGGGGGCGGCTTCGTATGCCACCTGCTCCGTGCTGGAGAGCGTCGCCCGATCATTGTCGATAATCGTTTGGGCTGCTTCGGGCGAAAATATCTCATGCGCCGTCTTGCCAAGGATGTGCTGCTTGCCGCATCCGATGAACTCTTCACCTTTCTTGTTGACCAGCAAATAGCGGAATGTTCGGGCGTCTTTCACCAGAATAGTCGCCGGAACATGCTCGATGACCGTGTCGAAGAAATTCCTGGTGCGATGCAGATCGCGTACGACGCGCGCGTGCTCGGTGATATCTTCATGCGTTGCCACCCAGGCCCCGCCGCCGATCGGCGAGGTGACGGTTGCGATAACGCGGCCGTTGATCCATTCGCTAATCGTTCGCAACGATTTGCCGCGCGCAACGCCGTCCAAAATCCGGCCGACGGCATGATCGATGTCGCCGAGAAACGTTCCGGCGTTGACCTTGAGTTCGAGCAGATCGCGAAGCGTGCATCCGCCGCGCAAGAGCTCCTGATCGAGGCCATACATGCTCAGATAGGGCTTGTTGCACAGCAACAAGCGTGACGATGCATCGAACATGCAGAGGCCGTGGCCGATGTTATTGATGGCCGCCTGAAACTGCAGGTTCCTTTCCTGCAGCGCCGCCGCCACCCCACTATCTGCTTCGTCGGTTTCTACGTCCATTTTGCGGGATTTTCGCGCGATAAGGTTGGAGGCAGTTGCGGCGCTTAGGGCCACGCCAATGCGGCGTCCCCGCCGTTGACATGTAACGCCGCGCCTAAGGCCCTCTGCGGAGCGCGGCCGTAGGCGGTCTCCACCATGGTTCGTGCGAGCATCCTGAACGCTTCGGTCCAGGCGTCGCCCAGCTCCGGAGTGAACTGGGCACCCAGTCCCTTCCTCAGCATGCGCAGCAAGGCATTGCCAAAGTGGGTGTATTGTTCCGGTGTCACGCCATAGTCGACATGCATCCTTGCAAGGTTCTCTATGCTGTTAAGAATCCTCTCCGGCGCCGGCAGCGAACGCACCACATAAGCCAAAGCGGACAGTAATTTTCTGTGTTGGTCCTGCATGTTGCTACCGAACATGGACCGCAGCGACGGATCGATCGCGAACAGCTCCGTATAAAAAATCTCGGCAGCTTCCAGCCGCAACGCCGCGACTGTCTCAAAGCTCTGCTGTACAAGCGCGACCTTGCGAGCGTCCATGACCAGCACGCCTGATGACGACTTCGCCGAGAATGTAAGGATTATAAGTTGTTCTTTAAGTGTTCCTGAACAGAACACTCAAGGTAGATTGCTATTGTAGCTTGGCCGCGCGCAAAAATCGGCTTCAGCAATGGTCCGCGGAATCGGACAACCGGCGCGCAGTGCATTGCTCGCACTGTGCCACTATTCTTGCCAAGTTTGCCGGTCATCTGTAGAGCGCGGCGCGTCCCACTGACCGACGGCATTGCTGCGCGCGCAGGAGAAGCCGATCCATGTACGGATTGAATACATTGATCCAGCGGTTGCCGAAATGCGAACTGCATATTCACATTGAAGGCAGCTTGGAGCCGGAAATGATGTTTGCGCTGGCCACCCGCAACGGCATCCGGCTGCCTTATGCCTCGGTTGACGCGCTGCGCCAAGCCTACCGGTTCGGCAACCTGCAGGATTTTCTCGACATCTACTATCAAGGCATGTCGGTGCTGATCACGGAGCAGGATTTTTACGACCTCGCCTTCGCCTATCTGCAACGCGCGCGGGCCGACAATGTCCGGCACGTCGAGATGTTCTTCGACCCGCAAGGGCACACGGCCCGGGGCATCGCCTTCTCGACGGTGGTCAGTGGTCTACACCGTGCCATCCTCGATGCCGACCGCAAGCTTGGCGTCCAGGCAAGCCTGATCATGTGCTTCCTGCGCCATCTCGACGAAACAGACGCCGAGAAGACGCTGGATTCCGCGCTGGCGTTCCGGGACAAGATTGTCGGTGTCGGCCTCGATTCTTCAGAGACCGGGCATCCGCCGAGCAAGTTCAAGCACGTGTTCAGCCGCGCCCGCGACGCAGGGCTGTTTGTCACCGCGCATGCCGGCGAGGAGGGACCGCCGAGCTATGTGTGGGAAGCGCTCGACGTCCTTGGCGTCGGGCGGATCGATCACGGCAATCGATCGCTCGAGGACCAGGCATTGGTCGACCGGCTCGCGCGCGAGCGGCTCGCGCTGACGGTATGCCCGCTGTCCAATCTGCGGCTGCGGGTCGTCAACGATCTCACTCATCATCCACTGCGAAGGATGATGGATAAGGGCCTCGTCGTGACTGTCAATTCCGACGACCCGGCCTATTTCGGCGGTTACGTCAACCAGAATTACTCTGCTGTGTCGGATGCATTATCGCTGCAACGCGATGAGATCGTCGCCATCGTCCGCAACGGCGTCCAGGCTTCACTCATGACCAAGTCGGAGAAGGACAACGTCCTTGCCGAGATCGATCGCGTGGTAGCTGAAAGTGGGTGAGAAGCGGATGTTCGCAATGACGCGAACGGCTAGTTTAGCGCGCAACAGAACCAACCACGCCAGCGTCCCGACCATTGCCGGAGCGACGGTTCATGGCCGGGTACGCCGGCGCACCGCCCGCCTGGCCTCGGGCGAGGCGCGCGCATCTTCCTGGAACTCCTCGAATTTCAAGCGAGCGAGTTGTGACAGGTCGCTGATGACGTGTTTCAAAGAATCGTCGTTTAGTTTGTTCGACGAGAGCGCGAACCCGAGATAACACCAGTTCATGACGCGAGCGCGCGTTTCAGCCACGCGGGGGTGAACGCCGGCTTCTATCAACAGTTTCCGCAAATACCGTATCCGCTCCACGTCCACTGCTTCGACCGCTGCTCTTGCTCGCGCGTCGGCAGTAGCCCAGGCGCGCACGGCCCGCTCAATGCCGGAACCACTCGCAAAGGCTCGGTATAAAAGCCCTTCCAGGCGATCGTCTGCGGCCCCCTCGATCTCCTCAATGATGTTCTCCAGCGCGATTTCGCGCCAGCGTCGGAGGATCGCCGCGTGGTATGCCGACACATCCGCGAAGTGCCAATAGAAGCTGCCGCGGGAAACGCCAAGCCTCTTGGCGAGCGTGTCCGCCTTGAGTGCGGAAAACCCGGATTTTGTCAGCGCCTTGAGCCCGGCGTTCACCCATTCCGCCGGTCCCAGTCGGTGGTCAGGCATTTTGTCCATACACTACTGTATTGACGTGCCAGAATCGAAATGATATTCGATCAATACATTACTGTATGGAGACACGCAATGCGCGATCTCCTCGTCCAGTCGGCGGGAATATTGGCTCTCGCAGCGGCTATTTTGCACGGGGTGCTCGGCGAGACCAAGGTTTTCCCCCGCGTCCGCATTGAGCCGGAGCGTCTCCGAGTGCTCATGCGGATTGTGTGGCAAGGCATGACGGTGGCGTGGATCAGTCTTGCGATCCTCCTCATCGTCGCGCCCAGGCTGGGCTCCGAAGCTGCACGCCATTGGATTATCGCCATGAGCATCCTCGCGTTTGGGTTCGGCGCAATCGGGAACGCTTGGGCGACGCGGGGACGCTTTTTTGGTTGGGTTGTCCTGCTTGTTGTGGTCGGTCTCGCCGCCGGCGGGCTATGACTCGTTCGCGTCACCGCCCCAAGGCGCGCGAACGGGGTCCCTCGATAGCGGACCTAGATGATCGTAAGAGCACCGCGAGCTGCAATCGGCACGCTTATGCCGGCTGAACTGCCGGGCTTTCCATCTGCACGGAGGTCCGCTCGCGCACGATCAGAAGCTGCGCAGCGAGCGCGGCGGCAATCACCGCCGGCTCCTTGCCTTTGATCTGCGGCACGCCGATCGGACAGACCAGCCGGTCAATCCGGCTCTCTGTCAGGCCGAGCTGCCGCGCCCAATTGATGAACCGCGCCCGCTTGGTTTCCGATCCGATCAGGCCGACGAATTCAAAGGTTTTCCGCCGCAACGCGGCGACGGTGATCTCGAAGTCGAGCGGGTGCGAGTGCGTCATGACGATAATCATCGCGTCGCCCGGTGCTTCGGCGAGCTCGCGATCGGCGGCGTCCGTGCAGACGGTGATGACGTTCTGCGGCACGAACTGCGGAAACTGATCGGGCCGGCTGTCGATCCAGCGGACCGCAAACGGCAGCGGCGCCAGCGCCAGCACCACGGCGCGGCCGACGTGACCCGCGCCAAACAAGAGCACGGGCGTCGTCACCTCGCCGAAATGTTCATGGAACGGCGTCTTCGCGAAGACCGTCGCCGCCGATACCATTTCCCGGCCAAGGGCGCGATGCGCCGCAAGTACGCGCGCGATGCGCCCGTCCGCGGCGAGGCGGCTTTGGACGACAAAAGCGCCGGCTTTCTCTGTTTCTTCGAGGTGTCGCACGGTCGCCAGATCGCCGGCGTCGAACGTCTCGGTCAGTGTCTTCACCATGCCGCCGCAGCACTGGCCGAGATTAGGGCCGAGCGGCCAATCGCGGAACTCGGCCTTGCCCCGTCCGGCCGCAAGCGCCGTGCGCGCCGCGGCGATCGCCTCGTATTCTAGCCGGCCGCCGCCGATGGTGCCGAAGAAACCGCCGCCCGGTTGCAAGACGATGCGCGCGCCGGTCTCACGCGGCACTGAGCCCGCGGCGCCAATCACGCTGATTAGCCCGGCGCTGCCGTGCTGTTCGATCGTTTCGCGAATCCGGGCCCAGACCTTGGCCATCTCACGGATGTTCCGAGGAGCTCATGCTCCACTCACTATCAACGCGGCCCAAGCGCGGCCACCGCATCGACCGGACCGACCGCCTTGAGTATCGCTTCCGGGGTTGCCGGGGCGTCGAGCGCGACCGGCTGGCCCGGATGTAGCGAGTGTACCGCATCCGCAATCGCCGCGAATACGGAAATCGCCAGCATCAGGGGCGGCTCGCCGACCGCCTTCGAGCGATAGATCGTTTCCTCGCGATTGCTGCCTTCAAACAGCGCTACCCGGAAGTTTGCCGGCACGTCTGAGGCAACCGGTATCTTGTAGGTCGAGGGCGCGTGCGTGAGCAAACGGCCCTTGTCGTCATAGACCAGCTCCTCAGTCGTCAGCCAGCCCATTCCCTGAACAAAAGCGCCTTCGATCTGGCCGATGTCGAGCGCCGGATTGATGGAGCGTCCGACGTCGTGGAGGATATCGACCCGGCGGACATTCATCTCGCCGGTGAGAATGTCGATGACGACTTCGCTGCACGCGGCACCGTAGGCATAATAGAAGAACGGCCGGCCTTTGCCCTTTTCACGATCCCAATGCAGCTTCGGCGTCTTGTAGAACCCGGCCGCCGACAGATGCACGCGGCCGGCATAAGCCTTCTTGGTCAATTCGCCGAACGGAATGCTCTCATTGCCGATGAATACGCGGTCGTCGCGAAATGAGATGTGATCCTCGGACACGTTCCAGGTTTCGCTGGCAAAGTGTGTGAGCCGTCCCTTGATTTCGCGCACCGCCCGCTGCACCGCCATGCCGTTCAAGTCGGTGCCGGCGGATGCGGCGGTGGCGGAGGTGTTCGGCACCTTGTCTGTCGAGGTGGCGGTGATGTGAACGCGCTCGAGCCCGATGCCGAGTTCTTCGGCCGCCACCTGCGCCACCTTCTGGAACAGACCCTGACCCATCTCGGTGCCGCCGTGATTGAGATGAACCGAACCGTCCTGATAGACGTGAACCAGCGCCCCGGCCTGATTGAGATGGGTGAGCGTGAACGAGATGCCGAACTTGACCGGCGTCAACGCGATGCCGCGCTTCAGAATCGGAGAACGCGCGTTGAAATCCGCGATCTCGCCGCGCCGCGAACGGTAATTCGACGAGCGCTCGAGCTGTTCGATCAACCGTGGCGCCACGTCGTGATCCTCGACGGTCTGCCCATAGGGAGTGACGTCGCGCCCGGCGCCGTAGAGATTGGCCTTGCGCACATCGAGCGGATCGAGGCCGAGGTTCCAGGCTATAGCGTCGATCACGCGCTCGATCGCCAGCATCCCTTGCGGGCCGCCGAAGCCGCGGAATGCAGTGTTGGAAACGGTATTGGTCTTGACGCGCCGCGTATGGATCTTGAATTCGGGAAGGAAGTAGGCGTTGTCGGCGTGGAACATGGCGCGATCGACCACGCCGATGGAAAGATCGGCGGAGCATCCGCAGCGCGCATCAAGATCAAGGTCGACGGCGCGGATACGCCCATCGGAGTCATAGCCGACCGCATAAGCGAGCGCGAAATCGTGCCGCTTGCCGGTCATCAGCATGTCGGCGTCGCGGTCGAGCCGAAGCTTGCACGGCCGGCCGGTCGCGCGTGCCGCCAAAGCCGCGATCACTGCCCACTGCGTGGCTTGCGTCTCCTTGCCGCCAAAACCGCCGCCCATACGGCGCACGCGGCAGGTCACGAACGAATCCGGCAGCGCGAGAACGCGGGCGACGATGTGCTGCACTTCGCTCGGATGCTGCGTGGAAGAGTAAACCAGCACCGCGCCGTCCTCGCCCGGCACGGCGAGCGCCACTTGGCCTTCCAGATAAAAATGTTCCTGACCGCCGATGCGCAACGTTCCGGTCGTGCGAAGCGGCGCAGCGGCGATGGTCTGTTCGAAGTCACCGTTGACGAAGGCATAATCCGGAAGCACGCGCTCGCCGGCGGCTTTGCCCTGCTCGACGGAAACGTTGGGCGTCTCGGCGTCGATCTCGATCTTGCCGCGAAGCGCCGCCCGCCGCGCCGCATCCCGCGATGTCGCGATGACGGCAAATACCGGTTGGCTATGAAAATCGACGCGGCCGTGCGCGAAGACCGGCTCGTCGGCATGCGCCGGCGAAATATCGTTTTTTCCAGGGATGTCAGCCGCGGTGATGACAGCGACGACGCCCGAAGCCTTGAGCACCTCGCTCAGGTCGATCCGGCGAACGGTCCCGCGCGCCACCGGCGAGCCGCCGACGGCAAGATGCAGCGTCCCCACCGGCTCCGGAATGTCGTCGATGTACTCGGCCGCGCCCTGCACGTGCTTGGCGCCGCTGTCGTGGGGTAGCGGCTTATAGACATGGCGCAGCGGTGCCTCGAGGACGGCGTCATTCGGCGGCATCGGCAACCACCCGGCAATTCGCAATACGCGTGACGTCGCTTTCGACCCCGGCAATCTCGGCAAGCGCCTTGATGACCAGATTGCCGGCGACGCGGCGGCGATAGGCGGCGCTGGCGCGCAGATCGGTCAGCGGCGTGAAGTCCTCGTTGACGGCATCGGCGGCCGCGCGCCAGCGGCGCGCGTCGGCGAGGGACAGCCCGCGCAATGTCTGCTCGACCGCCTTCGCGCGTTTCGGGATACCCGCCATTCCCCCGAACGCGACCTTGGCCTCGCCGATCCGGTCGCCATGAACCGTCAGGCAGAAAGCCGCGAGCACCGCCGAAATGTCTTCATCGGTACGCTTGGTGATCTTATAGGCACGAAATTGCGTAGCCGGCGGCAGCCTGGGCACCAGAAGCCGGCGCACAAATTCGCCGGGTTTGCGATCTTGCTTGCCGTAGTCGAGAAAGAAGCTTTCCAGCGGCAAGCGGCGGATGTCTTCACTGTGGCGCAGTTCTACCTCGGCTCCCATCGCGATCAGCATGGGCGCCAGATCGCCGATCGGCGAACCGTTGGCGATGTTGCCGCCGACAGTCCCGCAAGCGCGCACCTGTATGGAACCGAAACGGCGGAGAACCTCGGCAATATCGGGATCGATCGATCCCAGTACCGGCGCGGCGCGCGCCAGCGATACGATCGCGCCGAACGCATAACCGTCGGCGGTCTCCTCGATCTGAGAAAGCGCGGCGACGCGGCCGACGTGAATGATTTTTTCGATGGGGCTGAGTTTTTTGGTGATCCATAAGCCCACATCGGTCGCACCGGCGACGATGGTGGCGTCGGGATGTTGCGCATAGAGCCGCGCCAATGCGCTCTCGGTCGCGGGCGCGGCAAAAAAGGAAGCCTCATCGCCGACGACAAGATCGGCCTCGTCGGCGAGCGCACGCAGTGCCTGCAACCGCGCCACGGCGCTGCGGGTGAAGCGGTCATCAGCGCCGACGTCGCAGACTTCAAGAGCGGCGTCAACGATCGGCCGGTAGCCGGTACAGCGGCACAGGTTTCCCGCCAGCGCATCGTTGATTTTTTCGCGGCTCGTGACGCCGCCGCATTCGTGATAGTGCGCAAACAAACTCATCACGATGCCGGGCGTGCAAAAGCCGCATTGCGAACCGTGCTCGCGCGCCAGTGCTTCCTGAACGGGGTGTAGCACTCCGTCTTCGGCCAAATCTTCGACGGTGATCAGCTCGGCGCCGTCCAACTGGCCGAGCAGGGTGATGCATGAATTGACCGGCTCATGAACGACGCGGCCGTCGCGCTCGCGTGCGACGACGACGGCGCAGGCGCCGCAATCGCCTTCCGCGCAACCCTCTTTGGTGCCGGTGGACCGTTCCTGCAGACGCAGCCAATCGAGCACGGTGGTGCGCGGCAAAAAGCGGTCGAGGCGAATGGTGCGGCCACCCCTGAGAAATTGCAGCGAGTTTCTGGTCATGCGCGTTGCTGCGAACTCAACGATAGTGATTTGTCTTGCGGATAGCGGCATTTGCGCACAGTCAACAAATCTAGGCAAGTAATGTGCCAAGGCCCGGTCGCGCATAAGCAGTTGTGTTCGGTCGAGCCTCACGAAAAACTCGGCGCCGTGTGAGGGCCAGCATCGCTTTGCCGCCACTTGACGACGATACATTTCTGCGCCGGAGTTTTGCCGTGGCGCGACGCGCCCATGGCAGCGGCAATCATCCGTTCGGCGCCATTCTGGTCAACGCAGCCGGCGAGGTGCTGATCGAAGTCGAGAATGGATTTATACCGGATCGCGACATGACTGGCCACGCCGAGCGGCTGCTCGCCACGCAAGCCTCGAAACAATTTGATCCGAAGTTCCTGGGCGCTTGCACCGTGTACAGTTCGGCCGAACCCTGCGCCATGTGCGCCGGTGCGATCTATTGGGCCGGCATCGGACGGGTCGTGTACGGGTTATCCGAACGGCGCCTGAAAACCATCACCGGCAATCACGCCGAGAACCCGACTCTTGATTTGCCGTGCCGTACCGTCTTCGCCGCCGGCCAACGGCAGGTCGAAGTCGTTGGTCCGTTGCTGGAAGATGAGGCAGCGGAGCTTCATGCCGGCGCGTGGGGCGCTCCTTGATAGGCACCGCGAGAGCCGGCAATCAGCCGGGTCGCGAGACGCTGCTGAAATCTCCGTGCCGCCCGGCGCCGTTGGCGAACCGCGCCACACCCGCGGCACCCTCCATTTTGAAGATTCCCGCACAGTTGTCCCACTCCCGCTCCAGAGCGGCAGGCTCGGGCAAGCCGTACTGCAAATAAACGGAGCGCCGGTCGGCGCGTAGCGATGCTTGCGGAAATCGCGCGATCTCGTGCGCCATGGCTTCAGCGGCTGCCCGCGCCTGCCCGTTGGGCACGACCAATTCGCACAGGCCGATGTGAAGACACTCTTCGGCGCCTACCTTCCGGCCCGTCATGATGAGTTCGAGCGCACGACCCTCGCCGACGAGGCGCGGAAGCCGCACCGTCCCGCCATCCGTCAGCGGCACGCCCCAGCGCCGGTTGTACACGCCCATATAGGCGCCTTCGGCCATGACACGGAGGTCGGCCCATAGCGCAAGCTCCATGCCGCCGGCGACCGCTGCACCCTCGATCGCCGCGATGACCGGCTTACCGAGCTTGAGCCGCGAGGGTCCCATCGGCCCGCGCGGAACCGGCCCGCCATCCTTGGGGAATTCCAGAGACCGGTGTGTCTTGATGTTGTCGGGAGTGGCGATGCCGCGGGCCGCGAGGCTCTTGAGATCGGCGCCAGCGCAGAACGCGCCGCCCTCGCCCCAGAACACCGCCACATCCGCAGCTGCGTCGTTGTCGAAAGCGACGAAGGCGTCATAGAGCGCATCCGCATGTTCCGGATCGACGGCGTTGCGCACTTCGGCGCGCGATTGAATGACTGTCGACACGCGATCGTAGCGCTCAACGCGAACCGGCATAAGAAGCCTCCATCGGTCATTACAAAGACGAGGCGACCGGACGATATGAGACCGTTGCGGCGGGGACTACTGACGCCGTGACGCTTCACACCTTCTGTTGCGCCGCAAGGAGCAGAGCGTCGTCGAGGCGATCGTTGCCCCAGAACATCTCCGTGCCGACGAAGAAAGTCGGCGCGCCAAATATTCCCCTGACGCGCGCCTGTTCCGTCTGCTCGCGTAATCGGGCCTTGGTGGATTCGGCCTGAGCCGCCTCCAGAATTTGCCCGGCCGGCAGACCGAGCTCGGTCAAAATTGGGCCAATGCGGTCCGCCTGGTTGATATCCTCATCCAAGACAAAGTTGAGTTCCATCACCCGCCCGCAGAAAGCGCCGATCCAGGTTTGTTCGGCGCCCAAGAGTGCGACGCGTAAGGGCAGCACGCCCAGTCGCGGAAATTTGCTGGGTGCGGTCCATCGCAGTCCGTATTTGCGACACTGGCGCGCCATGTCCTGCCATACATACGCACCCTTCTCTCTTTGCAGCACGAAGGGGGAAGTTTCGAAACCCAGCGCGCGGAAGATCGGTCCCAACAAAAACGGCTTCCAGACGACGCGCACGCCCTGCCGGCGCGCCGCCTCTTCGATCCGCATGACGCTGAGATAACTATAGTTGCTGCCAAACTCGAACCAAAACTCGATTTCCGGTGGTTCGGATGTCGCCATTGCGCCGGTCATCGCAAAGGATTCCAGGGAATGCCGATCGGTTTTGACTCGACCGAGCCGGTCGATGGTCGCGGATTGTCGCCCAAGCATACAACCCTTTCCGGAAACGCCTGAACCCGGCTCGATCCGGTCCAGCTATAGCCGCAGTCGTAGCAGGCGTAGCGCATGCTGGCACGGCCCCAGCCATCCAGGCTGTGGCGCGGACCAATTGGTCGCCGCGACGTTCCGCATCTTAGACAAATCATGTCGGTTTCCGTTCTTTGTTCCACGCGGGCGGACGCGATCCGAAGAACGAACACATCTCCGCGAACCGCGAAAATGAGTGCTCAGATATATCAACGATATCAGCGAGCGTCCGCGCAGACCGCAAACGAGAAAAACTGTCCATGGAATTAGTAATTTTCATTAGGGCCTGCATTAGATCGCGCCTTATGTTGCGTACCTTTTTCGAGATCCACTCGTTACCGAGGCCAACATGACAAGCATCAATCATCAAATCGTCCGCTCGCAATCCGGCAACGCAGCCGGCACCTGGCGCACGCCGTTTCTCATTATCGGCTTCGGCTGCCTGATCTCGCTGATGTGCAACGGGCCGCGCTCGTCGCTCGGCTTTTTTCTGACACCGATGTCGACCGACAATCATTGGGGCCGCGACGTCTTCGCTTTCGCGTTGGCGATACAGAATCTGCTCTGGGGTATCGGCCAGCCGATCGCCGGCATCATCGCCGACCGGTTCGGCACGATTCGCGTATTCTGCGCCGGCGCGTTGATGTTTGCCGCCGGCCTCGCGCTGATGGCGCATGCCAACAGTGCTCCGGCGCTCGATCTCTCAGCGGGAATGCTGATTGGATTTGGCCTCTCCGGCACGTCGTTCATGATCATCGTGGCGACATTCGGAAAGCTGTTGCCGCCGGAATGGCGCTCGGTCGCCTACGGCTTTGGCACCGCCGCCGCCTCTTTCGGGCAATTCCTCTACTCGCCGCTTTCGGTCGCGCTCATCGACTCGTTCGGCTGGCAACAGACCCTCATGATCTTCGCCGTGAGCATGCTTGGCATCATGCCGCTATCGCTGGCGCTGGCGACGCCGACCACGCGCGGGGGCGGCGCCAAAGACGCGGCACAGCAATCGCTGCGACAGGCGCTCTCCGAAGCTTTCGGCCAGCGCTCCTACGTCTTCCTCGTGCTCGGTTTTTTCACCTGCGGATTCCAGCTCGCGTTCATCACGGTGCATCTGCCGGCTTATCTGGTCGACCGCGGCTTGTCGGCGACGGTGGGCGGCTGGACGCTTGCGGTGATCGGCCTGTTCAATATCTTCGGGTCGCTCACCTACGGTTGGCTCAGCGACCGCATGCCGAAGCGCTACCTGCTCTCGTTCAATTACTTCGTCCGCGCGGCCGCGATCTTCGTGTTCATCTCGTTTCCGGTGACGCCGTTCAGCGCCATCGTGTTTGGAGCCGTCATGGGCGTGGTGTGGCTCTCGGTGATACCACCGACCAACGGTATCATCGCCGTCATGTTCGGCACGCGCTGGCTAGGCACGTTGGCGGGCTTTGCCTTCCTCAGCCATCAAATCGGCGGCTTCCTCGGCGCCTGGTTGGGCGGCATCCTGTTCGACCGCTTCGGTTCCTACGATCCGGTGTGGTGGCTGTCGATCCTGCTCGGTATCTTCTCGGGGCTGATCAACATGCCGATCGTCGAGAAACCGGTCGCGCGCGTCGCTGCGGTGCCGGCGTGAGCGACCCCAGTGTCCTATCTTGCGTGGATGGATCCGGTGACCGACGACAACTATCTCGCTCTACAGGTTAGCATCCTTTGCGGGCTGCTGTTCCTTGTTGGCGTGACGGCCGTAAGTGAACACCCCGAATGGTTCGGGTAGAAGACGCACTTGCCGGGACGCGCCGCGCATGGCGCGTCCCGCGCTTCGTTCAATGTGCTTCGTTCAATACGGATGGAACGCGGTTACGGGGCTGTCCCGCCTGACCGACTTCAAACTTCAGCTCCAACGCCCAAGTGGAAACCTGTCGCGGCACATAACCGATTTTTGCCGCCAACCGCAGCGCCGCGCGATTTTCCCAAAGCACTAATGCGCTGAGCGTCTTTAGGCCCTGTCGTGCCGACCGCGCCAATGTCTCTCTCAGCAAAAACTCACCAATTCCGGCGCGTTTCAGATCGGAGCGAACGATCAAGGCGACCTCGGCTTCCGATGGCGACAGCATGATCCGGTGGGCCAGGCCGGCGATCACCGCTGCTTTGTCCAACACGTATGCAATTTCTCCGACTCCGGCCGCGATATCGAAAAACCGCCGCATGGTCGCTTCGTCGCCGAAATCGCACGGATGACCAAAGCGCCCGCGAAGATCCTCACGCTCCAAACGCCGCACGAAGGCACGCACCATATCCCACTCGGCTTCGGTCAGCGGCCTGTCGATCAGTATAGTTCGTTCGTCGCGCAGCACCGCGGCAGCGGCTGCCGATGGACGCTGATCGCCTGGAGTCCTCCATGCCGAAATCGAGTCCGGCCACATGCTGCCGATAAAGCGCCAAACGAGAGCCGGCACACGCGCGACTTTTTCGTCGGCGGTTGAGTTTGCCTCAACCCGCGACTGAAGTGCAGGGAGCGTGCCGCAAGGCCGCAGCTATCGAGTGAGGCTTGCCAACGTCCGCGAGCCCGAACGCGCGGGCTTGCGAGGCTCGGTTCCGGCGCCGAGCTCGGACAACAGCCAGCGCCGAAATAACTTCACCTCGGGCTTCTGAAACTCCGTTGGCGACGTGACCAGCCAATAGCCGCTGCCGCTTGGAGTGATCTTATCGACCAACGGCACCAGACGGCCGCTTTCGATCTCCGTATCGACCAGCGGCCGCCGCCCCAACACCACCCCGAGGCCGCGCACGGCGGCGTCGAATGCCATCTGCACCGTATCCACCCGCAGCCCGCCCTCGATCGAAGCTGGGACTTCCATCCCGTTGGCCTGAAACCAGTGACTCCAGTCAGCCGACACCGACGTAACGTGAATCAACGGCGCTTGCGACAACAGCAGCTTGCCATCCGATCGGACGCCGAATTGCCGCTGCAGGCTTGGGCTGCAGACCGGTATCAGCGTCTCCAGCACCAGCAGCGCCCAGTTCGACGGCGGCTCCTTTGTCGACGACCTGCGAATGGCGACATCGAAATCATCAAGCGTGAGGTCAACCAGACGGTGCGACGTATCGATCGTCACCCGGATGTCCGGATATTGAGCGGTGAACTTTTCGAGGCGGGGTAGCAGAATCTTGTTGGCGAATGTCGGCGAGCTTGAGACCGAGAGTGTCCCGGTCGCTTTGCGGATAGGCAGTTGTTCGGTGGCCTTGGCGAGCAGGGTGAGTGCTTGGTTGACCAAGGGCGCATAAGTCTCCCCAGCCCCGGTGAGCCGCAGCCCGCGCGCTTCGCGATGGAAAAGCTCGACGCCGAGCCAGTTTTCAAGGGTCTGAATGCCGTGACTGACGGCGCTCGCCGTCAGGTTGAGCTCGTCGGCCGCCTTGCGGAAGCTGTTGTGACGGGCAGCTGCCTCGAAAACCCGAAGCGAGCTCAATGGTGGAAGCCGGAAGGCCATGCCCCTGATCCCGACTCAATGCGGAGCCAAAGCCAATATAAGGCGGCTTCCGTGGCGGGCCAATGCGCGGGAGGCGTCTAGCTCCTACTTGCCCGCAAGGGATCGCGGATTCAGCGGCCGTTTGTGATGAGAAAATTTCATTCATCACTGAAAGATATTCAAGCAAAGGCATCGTGAGCCGATCTCATTCCTGGAGCACGATTTATCGTTTGCCGGTATGAAGCCGGCGACGCAAATTTGCTGCCGCAACGGATAACGGTGCCGAATGTTGCCTTTTGATCTTCCACCGCATCACAGCAGCGACTGCTGGTTTGCCAACGGGCCGACGCGTGAGCCATCTCTGCTTCGCCGAATCGCCCAGCGCTGCGGGATTTTGTTTTTCCGGCCTTCGCACGGGTTTGAAACCTGGCGTAGCAGATCGAAGCGGCGCCGGGCCCCTACGCCGCTGTCGAAGCGCCAATTCACAGAGTTGCAGTCATCGCTGGGGTGGCCGCCATTATTTTGACGGACACCGCGCTTGTATGATTCACCGCGCCACGCGCTTCGATCCGACGGAGGTGACCATGCTTGAATTGCGCCCCAGCTGCGAGTGTTGCGACAAGGATTTGCCGCCATCGGCAGCGGACGCCATGATCTGCACGTTCGAATGTACCTTTTGCCGCGACTGCGTCGACGGCAGGCTCGGAGGCGTTTGTCCCAACTGCGGTGGAAATTTTGCTCCCCGTCCGGTGCGTCCCGCTGCGGCGCTCGCAGCAAATCCCGCATCGACGCGCCGCGTCTTCAATCCACAAGGTTGCGGTCGCGCAGAACAGGCGACGTAGCTAAGGCATGCGCTCGCGCACGGCGATCACTTGCTCTGCGGCAGTGACGCCGGTCTGCCACGCGCCATGGGCAGTCGAAAAGTCGCTGGGTGAACAGGCTTCGCCGGCGAAGAACAGCCGATCATCGACCGGTTTTGCGAGCGTCGCCCGACAATCCGCACGTCCCGGCAGAGCAAACGAGTAAGCGCCAAGCGAATAACGATCGACGCCCCAGCGATGGATGCGGATCGGCCGCAGGCGGCTGGCGAATCCGTTGCCGAGCAAACCCGTCAGTTCGGAAACGGCAAAGTCGAAGAACGCCGCGTCACCATTGGCTTCGAGCTGCGTCGCCAATGTCCCGCCGAAATAGGCCTCGACGAGCGGACGGCCGAACGGCCGGAAGTGGTAAGCGCCTGTCGCCGCGCGGTCGGTATGGCCGAACAGCCGCACTTCCTTTGCGAACTCCTCGGCGCCATCGAGCGACATGAACAGTTTGTCGTCGTGCCCGAGCGGCAGCCCCGCGGCTGCTTCCGTCTTTTCGGGAAGCGCCGGGGTGAAAGAGACTTGCTCCGTCGCCAGCAACGTCGGCGGGATTGTCACGATCGCCTGATCGGCTGTGACCACGCCTTTCGCCGTTTCAATCCGCAAACGCTTGTCGCGATGATCGATCCGGTGCACCGGGCAATCGAGCATGACAGGCACGCCGGCTCCATAGGCGCTCACGACCGAGCCAAGCCCTTCGACGACGCGCCAATTCACGCCTGTGTCGTCGTAGCGGTCAAAATCCTTGGCCGAGATCCGATCCCATTCGGCGCCGCTGATGTAGGTGCTGATTGCGTTGATCAGTCCATTCCAACGGCAGTTCGGATCAAGGAATATCGACGCCGGCAGATCCGATGCCCTCTCCGAGATGCGCTCGAGACGCGCGAAAAATGGTTCCAGCGCCTTGTGAAAATCGTCTTGCTCCGCACGCGTGAAACCGATCTCAACTGAAGGGCGCATCCAAGGCGGCGGTGTCTTGTCGATCGCGGCGCCCTGTTCTTCTGCAATGCCGCGCCATGGATTGCGATCGGCGGAATGCAGCCAGCCGCAGCCGAGGTCCAACGCGAAGCCGGAGTCATCGATCACGGTCCAGGCACGGCCGCCAAGCCGCGGCCGGGCCTCAACAACGAGGCACTGGAGGGAGCCTGCGCAGAGCCGCCGTGCGGCCGCCAAGCCAGCAGCCCCACCGCCGACAACCACGACTTCGACATCACTACCCGGCATTACCAACCTTGAGAGGCTTGGCGCGCGCTAACGAAACGGCCATGCTCGAAACCACCGGCTCTTGAGATAAGCCTCGCAACCGGCTTTCGCCTAGTGCGATGAGGGCAAAAAATGGATGACGCGCAATTCGCCGACGTTGCTGCGTGGATAAGCGACGCCGGGCTGAGCGGCCAAGACGAAACCACGATGGTCACCGAGTTCTGCACGCGCCTCGTCGCGCACGGCCTGCCATTGGTGCGCGCGCAGGTGTTCATCGATACCCTGCATCCGATCCACGGTGGCCGCGCCTATTTCTGGCAAGCCGCCAAGGGCGAAACGACCGCCACCGAATATGGCCCCGCCAACGAAGGCGAGGCTCTGGCGCGCTGGCAAAAAAGCGTCTTTTATCGTTTGCTTGAGACCGGCGCCTCGGAATTGCGGCGGCGGCTGAGCAAAGAGAGTGGCGCCGAGTTCCCGTTTCTGGGAGAGCTTTACGCCGCCGGCATGACCGAATACTTCGCGGTGATCGATCGTTTCGGCGCCGATGCCGTGATCGGCGAGATGGATGCCGTCTATTCCTCGTGGGTCACGGATGCGCCTCAAGGCTTTACCGAAACCCAAACCGCGGCGCTGCGCCGGCTTACGCCCTGCCTCGCGCTCGCGATCAAATCGTCGATGCTGGGTCGCATTGCCAAGACGCTGGTCGAAACGTATCTCGGGCGCGACCCGGGCAGACGGGTCCTGAAAGGCGGCATCACGCGGGGCATCTCGGGCTCAATCGATGCAGTGCTTTGGTTCAGCGATCTGCATGGCTACACGCGTATTTGCGACCGAGCCCAGCCAACCGAGATCATACCGCTGCTCAACGACTATGCTGAGACGGTCATCTCCGCCATCCACGACGAAGGCGGCGACGTTCTGAAACTCATCGGCGACGGCACCTTGGCGATGTTTACGGCCGACGATCGTAATTCCGCCTGCCGCTCGGCGCTCGCAGCGGCGCGAAAGACTCTCGACCGCATCGATGAGCTCAAACAGCGCCGTCTTGCGAGCGGGTTGCCGGCAACGGACATCTATCTCAGCCTTCACGTGGGCGAAGTCGTCTACGGAAATTTCGGCAGCCGCGAGCGCCTCGATTTCACGGTGGTCGGCCCGGCGGTCAACGAAGTCAGCCGCATCGCCGCCATGTGCCGCCTCGTCGATCAAACCATCCTGGTATCGTCTGCCTTTCACGCCGCGCTCGGCCCCGAGCAGGATCACCTTGTCTCAGTTGGGCGCTATGCATTGCGCGGCGTTGAGCGACCGCAGGATCTTTTTACGCTCGATCGGGCGCGCTGACATTCTGACGTCGATATGAAACGCACGGCGCAGCTCGTGCTGATCTCTGAGTTCGCGAGCCGAGAGCCGGTGTATGATCTGGCGTCTATCACCCGGGGAGAGCGCGTGTGGCATCGGAGCGCGTCGAGCGCAAGCTGGCGGCGATCTTGGCAGCCGATATCGCGGGCTATTCGCGCATGGCCGGCGCCGACGAAGAGCAGACGCTGGCGCGGCTGCGGGCGTTGCGGGGCGACCTGATCGATCCGACGATCGCGACCCATCACGGCCGCGTCGTCAAGCGCACCGGCGACGGCGTCCTCGTCGAGTTCCGCAGCGTCGTCGATGCAGTACGCTGCGCGATCGAAGTGCAGAACCGAATGGCCGAGCGCAATGCCGGCCTGCCACCCGAGCGCCGCATCGATTTCCGTATCGGCATTCATCTCGGAGACGTGATCGAGGAGGCCGACGGCGACCTGATGGGCGACGGCGTCAACATCGCCGCACGCCTGGAGGGCATCGCCCAGCCCGGCGGCATCTGCCTTTCCGAGGACGCCTACCGGCAAGTGCGCGACCGCGTCAGTGAGGCATTCGTCGATCTCGGCGACCAGACGCTGAAAAATATCGCCCGGCCCATGCGGGCATACGCGATCAAGACCGGATCAGATGGCTCGGCCACCGCACCTCGTGCCGCGCCGGCGGGCCGCGCGCCAATGTCAGGTCCGCCGCGTCTCTCCATCGTCGTGCTGCCCTTTGCCAATATCGGCGGTGATCCCGAGCAGGAGTATTTTGCCGACGGCGTGACCGAGAGCCTGACCACCGACCTCTCGCGCATCGCCGGCGCTTTCGTCATCGCGCGCAACACCGCCTTTACCTACAAAGGCAAGCCGTTCGACGTGAAGACGATCGGCCGCGAGCTTGGCGTGCGCTATGTGCTGGAGGGCAGCGTGCAGCGCGGCGGCAACCGGATGCGTGTCAATGTCCAGCTTATCGACGCCGCAAGCGGCGCGCATCTCTGGGCCGAGCGCTTCGACAAGCCGGTGGCTGACCTCTTCGATATGCAGGACGAGATCGTCGCCCGGCTCGCCGGCACGCTCAGCGCCCAGCTCGTCGCCGCCGAGGCGCGCCGCGCCGAGCGGGCGCCCGATCCCGATTCGATGGACCTTTATTTCCAGGGCATGGCCTGTATCAACCGCGGCGAGACGCCCAAAAATGCGGCACAAGCGAAAGAATTCTTTGCGCGTGCGCTCGCTCTCGATCTGAGCAACGTCGAGGCGCTCGTCGGCGGCGCTTTTGTCGAACTCGGTCGTGGGCGCGCATATGTTCAGCACTGACCGAGCGGAGCGTCTTGCTGCCGCCGAGGCCGCGGCGACCAAAGCGCTGTCTCTCGCACCAAACAACGCCTGGGCTCACATGGTCTTGGGCAACGTCCAGATTTTCACCAATCGTCCCTTGCAAGGCATCGCCGAATGCGAGCGCGCGCTCGGGCTCGATCGCAATCTCGCAATGGCGCATAGCTATATCGGCCACGCCAAGATCAGCATCGGTCGCTGCGAAGAGACGGAAGCCCATGTCGAGGAGGCGCTGCGCCTCTCGCCGCGCGACGCGACCGCCTATGTCTGGATGGCGGGGGCCGGCGTCGCCAAGCTATATCTGGGCGCCGATGAGGCAGCGGTGGCGTGGCTCCGCCGCGCCATCGAGAACAACCGCAATCAAGCGATCGCGCATTTCTGGCTCGCGGCCGCGTTGGCCTTTCTCGGCCGCATCGGCGAAGCGCGGGCGGCGGCGCAAGCGGGCCTGGCGCTCGATCCCACCTTTACCGTCGCGCGCTTCCGCGACGCCGCCGCGACCGATAACCCGGTCTATCTGCAACAACGCGAACGCGCTTGTGACGGCATGTGCAAGGCGGGGGTGCCGGAGGCTTGAAGCGCGAACAGGCTAACGAATTCTATCCGCGCTAGCGGTCCAACAGCGTTGGATAATTGATTTCTACAAGAGCTCAGCTTTACCCCGAAGCGAACGAATCGCGGCACCGCGCTAGCTGGCGCGAACGGGCCATAATGAGACGAACTGCTCGGCAGCAATCAAGCTCCGTCTACTATCGGACCATTGGATGAAGTCGGGTGCTCCCTTATCGGCCGGAAGCAAGCGGCGGAATATCGGGCGGCCGCCGAGGCGACGGTGACTCTTTTCCGCGACCCCAAACGTCCTTGGTTCATGAGGCCGATTGAGCCTCACTGGCCCGCTCTCGCTAAAGCGAGGGAAACCCAAGGAGAATTGCCATGGTCGATATTTTACACAAGGTCGGAATCAAATCGTCGTCGCTGAATGATGCCTATAAGGCCCTGACCACGCGGGAAGGTCTCTCCGGCTGGTGGACCACCGACACCCAAGGGGAAAGCAAAGTCGGCGGCGTGCTCAAATTCCGCTTCGGCAACGGTGGTTTCGACATGAAGGTTCTTGAACTTCAGCCCGGCAAGCACGTGTTATGGCAAGTGGTCGACGGGCCCGAAGAATGGATCGGCACGAAAGTAAGTTTTGATCTCAAACAGCAAGGCGACTGGACCATCATCCTTTTCAAACACCAGGGTTGGAAAGAGCCGGTCGAGTTCATGCACCATTGCAGCACCAAGTGGGCGGTCTTTCTGCTGAGCCTGAAGTCGCTGCTCGAAACCGGCAAAGGCCGCCCCTGGCCGAACGAGATCAAGCTCGACAGCTGGGAATAACGCGGCGCTGACCAAAAACTCCTTTTTCGAGCCGCGAACGTCCTAGTTATATCTGGATGCTGGAGAATGACCCATGAGCCTCAAAGGTAAGAAAGTCGTCGTCACCGGCGGAAGCCGTGGCCTTGGTTTGGGACTTGTCGAAGCCCTGGTTGCGCGCGGCGCGAGCGTAACGGTTGTCGCCCGCAACGCCGATGCGCTCAATTCTATCCGCGCTCGACTGGGCGTCGCCACGGTCTCAGCCGACGTGACGGACGAGACCGCCGCCCACCGCATCGTCGCCGAGGTCCGCCCGGACATCCTCGTGCTCAACGCCGGTGCTACTCCGCGCATGGGCCGGCTCGACGAGCTGAGCTGGGCGGATTTCAGCGCGCCGTGGGAGACTGATGTGAAAGCCGGCCTCTTCTGGATGCAGGCGGCGCTCAACCTGCCGCTCAAGCCGGGCGCCCGCGTCCTCGTGGGCTCGAGCGGCGCGGCTGCGAACGGATCGCCGATGTCTGGCGGCTATGCCGGCGCCAAGCGCATGCTCTGGTTCATGGCCAAATACGCCAATGGAGTCGCCAAACAGAAAGTGTTGGGCATCCGCTTCCAGGCGATTGTGCCGATGCAGGTGATCGGCGGGACCGGGGTCGGCGACGAAGCGTCCAGCGTCTACGCCCAGTCGATGGGCATCGAGCGCGAGGCGTACCTGGCCCGGTTCGGCGCGCCGCTGCCGCCGCGTCAGTTCGGCGACCATCTGGTCGCGGTGCTCGACGATCCGCAATACGCAACTGGCTTTGCTTTCGGTCTGAAGGGCGATACGGGGATCACGGTCCTCGAGGGAGAGGCGGCTTGAGCGGAGACTCATCATCGCCGTCAACAGAGCGCCAAGCTCAGCTCCAGGCGCTCGCCAGCGAGTTGCGGCCGGAGCTTCACCGCTACTGCGCGCGCCTGATGGGCTCGGTGATCGAGGGCGAGGATGTGGTGCAGGACACTTTCGCCCGGGCCTTCGTCGCCCTGGACGAGCTGGAAGAGACGACGCCAATGCGCGCATGGCTGTTCCGGATCGCCCACAACCGCGCGCTGGATTTATTGCGCAGCCACGCGATCCGCGCGGCCGCGTCCATCGAGGCAGCGCACGAGGTCACCGATCCGGAGAGCCCAGATCCTGTGGAGGTGCTGATGAGGCGCGAGGCGGTCGAGACGGCGGTGTCGCGGTTCGTGGAGCTTCCGACCACGCAGCGCAGCGTGGTGATCCTCAAGGACGTGCTCGACCAATCCCTGGAAGACATCGCCGCCATGCTCGACCTCACGATCAACGCGGTGAAGGCTCACCTCGCCCGCGGGCGGGCGCGGCTTAAGGACATCAACGCCCAGGCGGTGGCCCGGCCCGCGCCCCGCGCGCCGTCACACGCCGTGGCCCGCTATGTCGCCCTGTTCAACCAGCGCGACTGGGATGGGCTGCGCACGATGCTGGCCGGCGACGTGCGGCTGAACCAGGCGACCTACCCGCCGCGCGCCGGCGCCGCCGACGTGGGCCGGTTCTTCGGCTTCTATGCCGGCTTCGCCCCAGTACGGCTCGTCCCCGCGTGGCTCGACGGCCGTGAGGTGATTGCGGTCTTCGACGGCGCTGAGGCGGCGAAGCCGAGCTACTTTATGTGGCTGGAGTGGACGGACGGCCGGATTAGCTTCATTCACGACTATCGTTATGTCCGCTACGTCGTCGACGGCGCAGAGTTGGTCCTGGCACCGGACACAGTGCCTCCGGATGCGAGTACCGCTCCCGGATGAGCCGCGCTTTCAAAACTTTAATTCATGAGCGCACGTCCGACGTAGCCGCCGCGACGCGGCTGAGAAAAACACTGAGGCCGTTGGGCGGACGGCCGAGCAGCCAGCGCAGCGTGTTCGGATTCCCGACCAGACCTTGTTTGGCGTAATAGCGGAACATCGCGGCAAGCGTGACGCGTTCGTGTTCGCCCATACCCGCGGCGCGGGCGCGGGCGTCCCAAGCCTCGACTGTTTCCACTTCGGCGCGCACCTCGCGCCCTAGCGCCGCGCCGATCGCGGCGGCGACTTCGCTTTGGCTGAGCGGCGCGCGTGCCGGCGAGTTCGTAGATCGCACCGCCATGACCGTCTTGCTTGAGCACGAGCGCGGCGGCCTCCGCGACATCATCCAAATCCACTAGAGCTGAGCCGCGTCTCGACCGGATAGGGAACGCGAAACACGCCGTCCTCGACAATGCCGCGCCACGCGCCGAGGATATTTTGCATGTAGGCGGTGGGCTGCAGGATGGTGAGATCGAAGCCTGCGGCAAACAGCATCTCCTCGACCCGCATCTTGGCCCAATGATGCGGCATCGCCTCGATCTGCGGATGCAGGACCGAATGATAGACAAAACGCCTCACCCCTGCTGCTTGCGCGGCGTCGGCGACGGCGCGTGCGTAGCGGACTTCGTCTCGGGCTGACATTGGGGCAGATATGATAGATCGCGCGCGTTGCGGCGGCGGCGCGCGTCAGCGCGCTGCGGTCTTCGAAGCTGCCGACGCGTGACTTCGGCGGCGCCGAGCGCCAGCAGCGCGCCGGCGTGCTCGGGACGGCGCACCAGCGCGCGTACGCTTGCGCCCTTGGCTGCAAGCGCCTTGATGACCGCCTTCCCGGTCTTGCCGGCGGCGCCAGTGACCAGAATCATAATGGCTTGGTCGGCTTAGCCGTCAGCTCGAACAGACGGCCCGGGCTGAGCGGGATTTCGTTGAGCTCGATGTTCTGCTGCAAGAGCCCGAGCGCATCCTCGATCGCCTGCGCGAACAGCGGCCCGACCGGAATGGCGCCGGCTTCGCCCGCGCCCTTGATGCCCGAGCGGATTGAGCGGCGAAGGCGTGACCGTATGGGCGATCTCCATGCGCGGCACTTCGAGCGCGGTCGGCAACAGATAATCCGCGAGCGAGGCGTTGAGCAGCTGCCCGTCTTCGTCGAACACGAGCTGCTCGTAGAACGCATTGCCGATGCCTTGCGCGACGCCGCCGTGGATCTGGCCGGCCAGGATCAGCGGATTGATGACCGTGCCGCAATCGTGCACGACCACGTATTTGAGCACTTCGAGCGTGAAGGTCTGCGGATCGACTTCGACGATCATGGCATGAACGCCGCTTGCGGTGGCGCCGCCGGGCGGGCCGAAATATTGCGTCGATTCCAGTCCCGGCTCGGTGCCGGGTTTCACCGCGCCGCGCATCGGATTGGCTTCGAGCGCCAGCGCGCCGAGCTTGACCGCCTGGCCGGGTACGCCGACGACCGAAACCTCGCCGTTGGCGATTTCAAGATCCTCCTCGGCGCATTCGAAATGTTCGGCGGCGAGTTTCAGGATTTTCTGCCGCACCGACTTTGGCCGCCTCGTTGACGGCGTTGCCGGCGACGACCGCGCCGCGGCTGGCGAAGGTGCCGGCGCCCCAGTAGAACTGATCGGTGTCGCCGGTGACGACGTCGACGTCGCGCACTTCGACGCCGAGCTGGTCGGCGGCGATCTGGGCGAAGACTGGTGAAATGCCCCTGCCCCTGCGTGCCGATGCCGGTCGCGATGCTGACCTTGCCGTTGGTCTGCACCTGGACCTTCGCGCCTTCGTAAGGGCCGATGCCGGTGCCCTCGACATAGCAGGCGATGCCGATGCCGACATGACGGCCCTGCGCGCGCAGCCGCGGCTGCTCTTCCGCGAGGAACCGATCGTAGCCGATCATCTCCAGCGCTTTGTCGAGGATCGGCTCGTAATTGCCGCTGTCATAGGAAAGCGGCGCAAAGTCCTGATAGATGATCTCATTGTTGTACGGGAATGCGTCCGGCGGGATCAGATTACGCCGGCGGATTTCGGCGCGGTCGATCTTGAGCTCGTGCGCCGCGATGTCGAGCAGCCGTTCGATGACGAACACGCCGTGCTGGCGGCCGGCGCCGCGGTAAGGCGTGACAATCGGCTTGTTGGTGAAGATCGCGGTGAAGGTGCTGTCGTAGTTGGGAACGACATAAGGTCCAAGCAGCGTGCACTGGCTGTTGATCGGCACCGTCAGCCCATAAGGATTATAGGCGCCGGTATCGTGCAGGAACACATCCTTGATGCCGAGGATGCGGCCGTCGGCGGCGAGCGCGATTTCGGCGTCGTGCGTCTGCCCGCGCTCGTGGGTCGTGGCGAAGAAATGCTCAAGCCGGTCTTCGATCCATTTGACCGGCCGGTTGAGTTTTATTGCCACCCACGGAACCACCACCTCTTCGGGATAGAACAGCATGATCTTCGGGCCGAAGCCGCCACCGACAAACGGCGCGATCACCCGCACCTGCCGTTCGCTCAGGCCCAGCATGCCGGCAAGCCCGTTGCGCAAAAACACCGGCGCCTGGGTCGTGTCCCAGACGGTGAGCTGATTGGCGCGGGCGTCCCAGTTGGCGACGATGCCGCGGGTCTCGATCGGCGACGACGCGCCGTGATCGTAGAGCAGCCGGCGGCCGATGAGGTGATCGGCGCGGGCGCGGGCGGCGGCATAATCGCCGCGGCGTTGCCGAACATGAGCGGCGACGTTGCCGCGGCACGTCGTCATGGACCCGGGCGGACGCGGCCGTAAGCGCCTTTTCCAGATCGACCACCGCGGGCAGCGGCTCGAGATCGACGACGATGTCGGCAAGCGCGTCCTCGGCGAGGTAGCGGCTTTGCGCCAGGACGACGGCGAGCGGTTCGCCGACGTGACGCACCTTGTCTTTGGCGAGCGGCACCTGCGTGCGCTGGTTGAAGATGGTGTCCTTGATCGGCGGCGGCGGCACCAGCAACGGGCCCGGCGCCCAGTAATCGCCGAGATCGGCGGCGGTATAGACGGCGACGACCCCCGCGCGTACACGCGCCGCGGCAACGTCGATCGAGCGAATGCGGGCGTGGGCGACATTGCTGCGCAGGAAGGCGGCGTACAGCATCCCGGGAAGTTCGACATCGTCGACGAACAACGCCTGGCCGCTCAACAGCCGCGC
Organism: uncultured Alphaproteobacteria bacterium; assembly: GCA_963832605.1. Classification (GTDB taxonomy): domain Bacteria; phylum Pseudomonadota; class Alphaproteobacteria; order Rhizobiales; family Xanthobacteraceae; genus BOG-931. Next base: position 482,603 of record CAWHUO010000022.1, read on the forward strand.
ATCCTCGTTGCGTCTGATCGGAGCGCCGAAATTTCGCGTCGACACGACGTTCACCCGCGCAGCCGCTCGGCGGCGAGTTTCATCGCTTCCACGATGTGCTGGTAGCCGGTGCAGCGGCACAGATTGCCGGAAAGCGCCTCGCGGATCTGGGCCTCGTCCGGGTCCGGAGTTTCCTCAAGGAAGACCTTCATGGTCATCAGAATGCCCGGCGTGCAATAGCCGCATTGCAGCCCATGGCAGTCGCGCATCAATTCCTGCAACGGATGCAGATGATCGCGGTCCGAAGCGAGGCCTTCCACTGTCATGATGCCGTGGCCGTCGGCCTGCGCTGCGAACATCAGGCAGGACCGCACCGCAGCGCCGTCGAAGATGACGGTGCAGGCGCCGCAGACGCCGTGCTCGCAGCCGACATGGGTGCCGGCAAGCAAAAGATCGTGGCGCAGGAAATCGCTCAGCAACAGCCGTGATTCGACAGTGCGCGTGTATGGCGTGCCGTTCACCGTCACGGTGATGTCGTGAGTATCAGTGGTCATGCCGCGCCCGCTGGTTGGCCGCCGTCAGGGCGCGCGCCGTCAGCACGCCGGCAAGATGTCGCTGAAACTCCTTGCTGGCATGGATGCTGCCGCCGGGATCGATTTCGCTCTGCACCAGCGCGGCGGCGGCCTTGATCTCCGCTGTGCCGATTTGCCGGCCGCAGAGCGACTCGCTTGCCTCCGCCGCAAATACCGGTCCGTCGCCGGCATTGCAGAGTCCGATCCGGGCCTCGGCACAGCGGCCGGCTTCGTCGATGCGCACGGTGCAGGCCACGCCGATGAGGGCAAAATCGCCGCGCCGGCGCGAAACCTCCATAAAGCAGCTGCCGGAGCGCGGCTGTGCGATTGGCAATTCCACTTCCACCAACATCTCGTCAGGCTCGAGCGCGGTCGACAGCGCGCCGACAAAAAAATCCGCGGCGGCGATCCACCGTTCGCCGCGCAGCGACTGAGCGCGCAATCGGCCGCCGAGCGCAACCACGATGGCCGGCATTTCCGAGGCCGGGTCGGCATGCGCGAGGTTGCCGCCGATGGTTCCTCGATTGCGGATTTGCGGGTGTGCGATATGCGGCAAGGCTTCGTGGATCAGCGGCAGGTGACGCGGCACTGCCGGATCGCGTTCCAGCATCCGATAGCGCGTGAGCGCGCCGATGCGGAGCGATTGCGCGCCGCCATTCTTGACGCCGCCGAGTTCCGCCAGCGGGTTGATGTCGATCAGCATAGCCGGCTGGGTCAGCCGGAAATTCATCGTCGGAACAAGGCTTTGCCCGCCAGCCAGAAAGCGCGCTTCGTCGCCATGATCGGACTTGAGCTGCAAGGCTTGCTCGAGGGTCCGAGCAGCGACATAGCGGAAGGGCGCGGGTTTCATATCGTGCGGAGCGTACCAGAAAGCGGACGATGCCGACTGCCCAATATGTGAAAGATTGCGAACAAGTCAAAACTTCGCGGCCAGCAACCGGCCGGCGGCGTTCACTCTCTGATGAGCGGTGGGACAATCAATCGGGAGGAAATGCACGAAACTCCGGCAAGCCTTCGGCACGTTTTGCAAAGAGCGAGAGCGCCGGGTGATCGGCCGCCGCGACCGTATCGGCAAGAACGCTTTGCGTGAAACTCCAAATCACCGCCACGCTAATATCGGCCTGCAAAGGCCGATCGCCGAACAACCAGGTCTCGCCCCCGCCAAGCTCGGCCTCAAGAAGCCGATAGGCCGCCAGCATTTGCCCTTGCACGCGATCAATCCAGGGCTGATGCTGTTTTTCCGGCGGCCGGAGCGTACGTTCATAAACGATCTGCACGGTCTTCTCGCACGCTGCCAGCGCCAACCCAACCACATGCTGGGCCCGCGCATATTCGGGTAGCGCCATCGGGGCCAGCCGCCGCTCGGTCGGCACCAGCCGTTCGGCGTAATCGAGGATCAAGCTGGAATCCATCAGCGTGACGCCATCGTCGGTAACCAGCGTCGGCGCCTTCACCACCGGATTGATCGCCGAGAATTGATCGTAATGGCGAAAAACCGAGACTGCCTCGTGGCTGAACGGCAAGTCCATGAACCGGAGCGACACCGCGACCCGGCGGACATAAGGCGAATCCAGCATTCCAATCAGCCGCATCTTTGCTCCCTTGAATCGAAACGGATCGCTCGTGATCGGCCGCGACATACTCCGATGCTGACAGAGGCAGCCAGGAAAGAATATGCTGACTTATCGGGTTAATGAGGATTTTACCGATGAATTCAAAGCCGCGGCCATCTTTTCGGCCGCGCCGCCTAAATCTAGACGACAAGGATATCGCCATCCTGGAAGCGCTTCAGGAAGATGGCCGCGTTCCACTGTCGGAACTTGGCCGCAAGATCGGCCTCTCGCAGCCCGCGATGTCGGAGCGGGTCAAGCGGCTGGAGGACCGCGGCATCATCACTGGATATTGCGCACGGGTCGATCCGCAAGCGCTCGGCTTGCGCATGATGGCTATCATCCGGCTCAAGACGACACACGAACAAATCCGCGCCAGCCTGAAACAGTTCGAAGCGCTGCCATACGTGGTGGAAGTGCATCGGGTGACCGGTGATGACTGTTTCGTTTTGAAGGCGATCGTTCCGGCACCCGAGGATCTGGCCGTCATCGTCGACAAAATCGGCCAATTCGGCGCCGTTACCACATCCGTCGTGCTGCGGAGCGAGCCGGCCAAACCGCTGAGCCGCAAGCTTTTGATATCCGGTGGCCGCTGACCAAAACATTTTATAATTGAAATAAATTGGCGCGCTCAATATTCTGTCAGCATGAACAAAGGTTGGGCGCGGATTCCGCGCCTGGGTCTGTCAATAATTTAGGATGGACCTACGCGCGGCAAGGCGGCCGGGCCCAACGGAGCAAAGCGTGGCACTCGGGTCTTCGCCGAAAGTACCCATCCGCACGGTCGAGCGCGTAACGCCGCAGACCGCGACCAGCGAAGCCAACGCCGCAGCAGCGCCGGCGCTCACCGTCGACGCCCGCGGCGTCTCACTGACCTTTCAGACCAGCGACGGGGCGGTCGACGCGCTCGCCAATGTCGATCTGCAGATCAGCGACGGCGATTTCGTATCGTTTATCGGACCATCCGGCTGCGGCAAGACCACGCTGTTGCGCATCATCGCCGACCTTGAGCGGCCGACCGCCGGCACAATCCTGATCAACGGGGTCAGTCCGGAACAGGCGCGTTTGGGGCGCCATTACGGCTATATCTTCCAGGCGCCGGCGCTCTACCCGTGGCGGACAATCGAGCGCAACGTCGCGCTGCCGCTGGAAATCATGGGGTTCGACGCCAACGAACGGCGCCAGCGCGTCGAACGCTATCTGAAACTGGTAAATCTTTCCGGCTTCGAACGCAAATTTCCCTGGCAGCTGTCCGGCGGCATGCAGCAGCGCGCCTCGATCGCCCGCGCGCTGTCGTTCGATCCGGCGCTGCTGTTAATGGACGAGCCGTTCGGAGCGCTCGACGAGATCGTGCGCGATCACCTCAACGAGCAGCTGCTGCGGCTCTGGGATCAAACCGGAAAAACAGTTGTCTTCGTCACGCATTCGATTCCCGAAGCGGTGTTTCTGTCCACCAAGATCGTGGTGATGTCGCCGCGGCCGGGGCGGATCATCGACATTATTCCTTGCGATTTTCCACGCGACCGCACACTCGAGATTCGCGAGACGCCGGAGTTCATCAAAATCGCGCAGCGGGTGCGCGCGGGCCTGCGGTCGGGTCACTCCTATGACGAGTAGCGCTGTTGCCCTGCCGCGGGCGGCGTCGCGGCCGTCCTGGTTGACCGCGCATGCGCCGGTCATCGTCGTCGTCGCGGTGCTCATCGTGCTGTGGTACCTCGCCGCCATCCTGATGAACGCGGCCCTGGTGCGCGACGCCTTCGAGCGCAACGATGTCAAATACACCACCGCCGAGCTGATCGCGGGAACGCTCGATGCCGAGCGGCCGGTGGTCCCGGCACCACATCAGGTGGCGGAGAATTTCTTCGAACTCGGTATTCGACTATCCGCCCAATTCGCCGCGCAGCCTCGCTTACCACGCCTGGGTGACGCTCTCGGCCACCGTGGTCGGCTTCGCCATCGGCGCATTGTTCGGCATCGTGCTCGCGGTGCTGATCGTGCACCTGCGAACGTTGGAGAAAAGCCTGCTGCCGTGGGTCATCTTCTCGCAGATGGTGCCGATTCTGGCGATCGCTCCCATCGTGATTGTCGTGTTCGGCGCCATCGGCATCCGTGGCCTGTTCCCGAAATCGATCATCTCCGCCTATCTGTGCTTTTTCCCGGTCACGATCGGCATGGTCAAGGGCTTGACCTCGCCGGATCCCATTCAGCTCGATCTGATGCGAACCTGGTCGGCGAATAAGCTGCAAGTCTTCTGGAAGCTGCGCTGGCCGTCTTCAATTCCATTTCTCTTCACCAGCCTGAAAGTCTCAGTGACGATTTCGCTGGTCGGCGCCATCGTCGCCGAGCTGCCGACCGGCGCCCAGGCCGGCATCGGCGCGCGGCTGTTGACCGGCTCGTATTATGGACAGACGGTTCAGATCTGGGCCGCGCTGTTTGCTGCCGCGATCATCGCCACAGTTCTGATCGCCATCATTGACGCCGTCGGCCGGTTGACGGCGCGGCGAATGGGAGCCTCGGCGTGATCGCCCGCGGCCAGGCCATCGGATTCTGGCTCGCCGCGCTCGGCCTCGTCGCGGCGCTGGCATTGCCGCTCTCCACCGAGGCGGCGCCCGGCATGGCGGCCCATCGAGTTCTGCTGGTCGCGGTGGTCGCCGCCGCCGCGCTGTTCGCGCTGGCGCCGCTTCGGTCCGCGCTTTCGGCGGGCTTTGGCTTCCTGGCGACGGCTCTGGGTTGCGCGGTGACGCTCAATTTGCTCGCCGACAGCGCGATCGCGGGCTACGCCTCATGGGGCTACTGGCTGCTCGTGCTGGCGACCTGGCTTGGCGCCGCCCTCACCTTGACCCGGCTTGCCGGGCTGCCGGCATCGGACCGTACGCTGCGTTGGCTGCAGGATCTCGCGGTCCCATTGCTGTTTGGCGCATTCCTTGTCTATCTTTGGGAAGTCGCCGTGCGCGGCTTCGGCGTTTCGCCGGTGCTGATGCCGGCACCGACTTCGACCGCCATACGGTTCGTCGAGTCGCTGCCGGTTTTGCAGGAGGACTTCATTCAGACCTTCGTGCGCAGCGTGCTCGCGGGCTACGCTATCGGCTGCGGCGCGGGTTTTCTGGTCGCGGTCGTTGCCTACCGGTTCGATTTTCTCAAACGCGGACTGCTCCCGCTCGGCAACTTCGTCTCGGCGCTGCCGATTGTCGGCATCGCCCCCATCATGGTGATGTGGTTCGGCTTCGACTGGCCGTCAAAGGCGGCGGTTGTAGCCGTGATGTGCTTCTTCCCGATGCTGGTCAACACCCTGGCGGGGCTCGCCGCCGCCGGACCGATCGAACGCGATCTGATGCGTTCCTACGCCGCCCGACCGGCGCAGACATTGCTCAAGCTCAACCTGCCCGCGGCGATGCCGTTCATCTTCAACGCCCTGAAGATCAATTCGACGCTGGCGCTGATCGGCGCGATCGTGGCCGAATTCTTTGGCACGCCGCTGCGCGGCATCGGCTTTCGCATCTCGATCGAAGTGGCCCGCATGTCGCTCGACATGGTATGGGCCGAAATAGCGCTGGCCGCCTTGGCCGGAATGGCGTTCTACGGGATCGTCGCACTTGCCGAGCGTGCGGTGACGTCCTGGCACCCGTCCTATCGGACATGACTCGGCAGCTTAAAGCGTGGAGAGAAGAGCAATGATGATGAAGAAGTTGGTTCTCGCCACGGGCGTCGCTTGCGGCGTCTCGTTGGCAAGCGGCGCTTACGCCGCCGACAAGGTCACCATACAGCTCAAGTGGGTGACGCAGGCGCAATTCGCCGGCTACTACGTGGCGGCGGCGAAAGGCTTCTACAAAGACGCCGGTCTCGACGTCACCATCAATCCCGGTGGCCCCGACGTCGCTCCGCCGCAGGTGATCGCCGGCGGCGGCGCCGATGTGGTGATCGACTGGATGCCGTCGGCGCTGGCATCGCGCGAAAAGGGCGTGCCGCTGGTCAATATCTCGCAGACCTTCAAAAAGTCCGGCCTCGAGCTGACCTGCCGCAAGGACACCGGCATCAAGTCGCCGGCTGACTTCAAGGGCAAGACGCTCGGCGTCTGGTTCGGCGGCAACGAATATCCGTTCCTGTCCTGGATGGCGAAGTTGAAGCTCAAGACCGACGGCTCGCCCGGCGGCGTCAAAGTGATCAAGCAGGGCTTCAACGTCGACCCGCTGTTGCAGAAGCAGGCCGACTGCATCTCGACCATGACCTACAACGAGTACTGGCAGGTGATCGATGCCGGCTACAAGCCGGATCAGCTTGTAGTGTTCAAGTACAGCGACGAGGGCGTCGCGACCCTGGAGGACGGTCTCTACGTGATGGAGCCGAAACTTAAGGACAAAGCCTTCGTCGAAAAGATGGCCAAGTTCGTGAAGGCCTCCGAGAAGGGCTGGGACTGGGCCAAGAAGAACGACAAGGAAGCCGCCAAGATCGTGCTCGCCGCCGACACCACCGGCGCGCAGACGCTGCATCACCAGGAGCAGATGATGGGCGAAATCGCAAAGCTGCTCGGCTCCGATAACGGCAAGCTCGACCCCAAGGATTACGACCGCACCGTAGCGGAGCTGCTTTCGGGCGGCTCTGATCCAGTCATCACCAAGAAGCCGGAAGGCGCCTGGACGCACGCCGTCTATGACGCGATGAAGTAGACGTCGCGGACCGCAACGAAACGAACGGCATGGCCGGCCCAGCGCCGGCCATGCTGTTTTTATGCTGAGAACTCCATCCGCTGGCGCTCGACCGCTTCCAGCACCTCTTCGCAGCGCAACGGCTCGAAACCGGGCCGGAACTTTTCCCGGCCCAGCCGGTAGATGGCGCGGTTGTAGGGCGCGGGAACGCCATGTTCCGCGGCGAGCCCCACAATGTAGCCGGTGATCGATTTCAAGTTCGGTGTCGGTGGCGCCGCGCAATGCCACGTCCTGCGTCATGCTCGACATCGCCATCGCGCGAATCCTGCGTTTGAAAAGCGGGCGAAGCAGCCACCCAGGGAGGAGCGTCATCGCGTGCAGCAAGGCAAAGGACGGGATGCCCGGAATGCGGTGCTCGCGATAGCCCGCGGCGCGAATGATGCGCACACCCTCCCACAGGGTCTGCGAGAGTAGCTGCTGATAGACCGCGATATTCGATAACGGCCGCCAGCCGCGCCCCACCAGCGCATCCAGCGCGTTGGTGAGATTGATCACGATCTTGGTATGCACCGCGTCCTGCAAGCGGCTGGTGATTTCCGTCGGGCAGCCGCGGGCGAGGATCGCCTGAACCTGCCGCAGTTCGGCGCCCAATCTGTTGTCCAGCGTACCGATCAGCAGAGGCCCTTTGTGCTGATAGCCGATCACCGTCGGCGCGTCGCGCCGGGCGTTATAGCCGACCACGCCATAGATCACCTTGGAGAAGAACTTCGGCAGGATGCGCTGGTTGTCGATGCCGTTGGCCAGCGAGACGACGACCGGCCGATCGCCCAATTCCTCGCGCACCTGGCGCGCGACCGCCTCCAGGCTGTAGTTCTTCACTGCCAGCACGACAATGTCGACGTTGCCGATCTCGCCGGGCCGATCGATCACGGCAACGCGCACGATGCGGCGCGTCTGCTCCGGGGCCGCGAACTGGTAGGTCGTGATCCCCTGCTCGCGCAATGCGGCCTGCGTCGCGCCGTGGCCCATAATCCATACCGCCGGATAACTCTCCGCCACCCAGGCCGCAACCGACGCGCCGATGGCGCCGGGGCCAATGAACAGAATATTCGCCTCGGTCATGGGCGCCCCCTAAACCTCAGCCCAACAGCGCGAGCAGGTTCGCTTTTTTCTGCTTGAGCTGATCGAATGTGCATTGCCGCGGCGCCTTGTCGGGCCGCCAGCGCAACAGCCGCGTGCCGTGCCGAAAGCGCTCGCCGGAAAAATGATCGTAGCAGACCTCGATCACGAGCTTCGGCTTGAGCGGTTGCCATTCGCCGGAACGTCTGGTCGACCACCGGCTCAGGCCGCCGGGCGCGTTCCCAGTGAAGCCGGGAGGCGCGATCAGCGCCTTGAGCTTTTTGGTGAGCACCGGCTTGTCGTCGCGCTTGATGGTCGACGTGAAGCCGACGTGATGCAACAGACCGTCTTTGTCGTAGAGGCCAAGTAACAGCGAGCCCACCAGCGGACTATTCTCGTTGTAGCGAAATCCGCCGACGACGCAGTCGGCGCTGCGATAGTTCTTGATCTTCTGCATGCCGCTGCGATCGCCGGAGTGATATTCGAGATCGCGGCGTTTGGCGATAACGCCATCGAGCGTGGCGCCGACGCGCTTAAGCCAACCTTTGGCATCGGCGAGCCGGGTCGTCGCCGGCGAAAGCCGGAGCGATTTCGAACGCCGGCAGTATTTTTGGAAAAAACCTTCCAGCCTCTGCCGCCGCTCGGCCAGCGGCCTCCCGGTCAGCGCGTGGCCGTCGGCGTCCACCAAAAGATCGAACAGGATGAACAGCGCCGGCGTTTCCACGGCAAGCTTACGTACGCGGCTGGCCGCCGGGTGAACGCGCTGCAACAGCGCATCGAACGAGAAAGCGTCGCCGACCGGCACCACGATCTCGCCGTCGAGAACGAATTTTTGGGCGCGGAGCGTGCACAAGGCGGTCACGAGCTCGGGGAAGTAACGTGTCATTAGCCGGCCTGACTTCGATTGCAGCTCGACCTTGCCGCCATCGCGAAACGCGAGCGCGCGGAACCCATCCCATTTCGGCTCATATTGCCAATCCTTGCCGACTGGAATCTCGTCGACGGAAAGCGCCTCCATGGGACTAAATGGCGTGCGCAGCGGCAAGGTCATGCACGAATCCAGCGTCGGTTGAGCGCAGATCAGCCACGCGGCCGGCGCGCTTGCCTTGAAACAACTCCATAATGCAAATTCGGCCCGCGCAAAAATCGCGCCTTGGGACTACCAAGGCCTTGAGGAGGATCGCGTGACCAAGGCTTTGCAGAAAACCTACGACGGCATCATCATCGGCGCCGGGCACCATGGGCTTGTGCTTGGCAGCTATCTCGCCAAAGCGGGCTTGAGCATTTTGCTGGTCGACCGCCGGCTGGAATACGGCGGCGGCCTGATGACCAAAGAAGCTACGGCGCCCGGCTTCTATCACAACCTGCATTCCATCAACCATTTCCACATTTCCGAGACGCCGTGGTTCAAGGACTTAGGCCTCGAAGATCGCGTTACTTACATCACCCCGCGCTATGAATTCGGCCAGGCGCATCGCGACGGCACCGCTTTGGTATTTGGCCGCGAGCGCGAAGAGACCATCGCAAACGTGGCGCGTTTCTCGAAGAAGGACGCAGAGACGTTCCGCGACTGGAACCGGCGTGCCGAAGAGATCACCGCACGCATCCTGATCCCGGAGCGCTATGCCGAGCCCCTTCCGCAGGCCGAGCGTGACGCGTTGCTGGCGAAGACGGCGATCGGCCGCGATTTTCTCGCCGTCAGCCGCCGCCAACCGCTCGACGTGGTGCAGGAGCTGTTCGAGAACGATCACGTCAAGCTTCTGTTCCTGTTCAAGGTGTCGCTGTTCGGCACCTGGCTCACCGATACCCTTTCGAAAACGAGCCCGATGGGATCGGTCATCCGCGCTTTCGACCTGGAAACCGGCTACCAGCTCTGCCAGGGCGGCTCGGCCAATCTGGCGCGCGGACTGATGGAGACCTTCATCGCCGCGGGCGGGATGTTTCAGCCGCAAGTGGCGATCGACCGCATCCTGATCGAGGGCGGCCGCGCCCGCGGCGTCGTGCTCGCCGACGGACGGACGGTGCGCGCGCGCCAGTTCGTCGCCAGCACCATCGATGTGCACCAGACCTTCGAGGATATGGTCGGGCGGTCGCAGCTGCCGGCGGCGTTCGCAGAAAAGCTCGATCGTTTTCAGTACACCGGGTGGACGCTGTTCGGCCTGCATCTCGCGTTGCACGAGGCTCCGGAATTCGCCGCCGCGACGTTTGATCCGAACATTAATCGCACGCTCAAATGGAGCATCGGCGCCGAGACCATGGAGGATCTCAACGCCGCGTTCGAGGACGTGAAGGCGAACCGCGTGCCGCGGATCGTTCAGTTTGGCTCCGGGCCGCTGAGCGTGATCGATCCGACGCAGGCGCCGCCCGGCAAGCACACCACCTATTGCTGGCACGTGATGCCGTTGCAGCCGGATCTCGGCGGACAAGATTATGAGGATTTCAAGCGCGAATTCGCGGAAAAAATCATCGAAACGTTCGCGCGCTACTGCCCTAACATGACCCGCCGCAACATCATCGGCCAGTATGTCTACACGGCGCGGGAATACACCGCCGAATTGATCAACATGCGCCGCGGCGACATCTTCATGGGTGCGTTCAATGCCGAGCAGGTGATGTACAACCACTTCGGCTACCGCACGCCCATCCCCAATCTTTACATGGCGGGCTCGGCCGGACATCCCGGCGGCGCCATTTCCGGCGGCTCGGGCTACGTCGCCGCCGGCATCATTGCCCGCGATCTCGGCGCGAAGTTATGGTGGCGACCCGCCGACGCCGCCGCGGCGCTTGGGGCGCTCGCAGAAGCAGCTTGACCAGACAAGTGGAGGCGTCGTGTCCGAACCATTCTCAGTTGCCGACAAAGTCGTGGTCATCACCGGCGGCGGCCAGGGCATTGGCCGGAGCTTTGCCAAGGCGTTCGCATCCGGCGGCGCGCGCGTGGTCATTGCCGAACGCAATATGGAAAAGGCCCGCGACGTCGAGCGGGAGATCGCCAGCGGCAACGGGCGCGCGGTGGTTTTTGAGACCGACGTGGCGGATGAGGAATCGGTCAAGCGGCTCGGCGCCAGCGTCGAACAGGCCTTCGGCCGCGCCGACGTGCTGATCAACAATGCGGCGATCTTCTCGACGCTGGAGATGCGCCCGTTCGAACAGATTCCGCTGGCGGAATGGGAGCAGGTGCTGCGCGTCAATGTCACCGGCCCGTTCCTCTGCGCGCGGGCGATGGTGCCGCTGATGCGGCGCAACAAATGGGGCCGCATCATCAACATGGCGTCGGGCGCCGTCACGCTCGGTCGTCCGAACTACCTGCACTACATCGCGTCAAAGTCGGCGCTCGCCGGCATGAGCCATTCCATGGCGCGCGAACTGGGGCCGGACGGCATCACCGTCAACGCCGTGCTGCCGGGGGCGACCTATACCGAAATCCCGCGCAAGACCGTGACCCCCGAGCAAAAAGAGCGCATAATTGCTACGCAATCCATCCCCCGCCCGCAGGTGCCGGAAGACCTGCTCGGCGTCGTTCTGTTTCTCGCCTCCGATGCTTCGGCCTTCATGACCGGGCAGGAGCTGACCGTCGACGGCGGCGCCACCCACCCCTGAGCCGCGGCGGTTGCTTCGTTGGCCCGCTCCGGACATTAATGTCGGTCGAAACTATCAATCGAACGTTCCAACAAGCCGCGAACAGGCAACTTTGGGAGGAAGTCATGTCCAGCATTGTCAAGCGCACCATCGACGCCAAGACCGCGCAGGCGGCGATCGACGCCGCCGCCGCCAAGGCGCGGGAATTGGGGCTGCATATGTGTATCGCGGTGACCGACGAGGTCGGCGATCTCAAGGCCTTCCATCGCATGGACGGCGCACCGAAGCTCTCCATCGGCATTTCCCAGGACAAAGCCTATACCAGCGCCAGCTATGGCTTCCCCACCCATGGCTGGTACGACTTCATCAAGGGCGATCCGCCGCTGCTGCACGGCATCGTGCACACGCCGCGGCTGGTCGTGTTCGGCGGCGGCTATCCGATCAAGGAAAACGGCGAAATGGTCGGCGCCATCGGCCTGAGCGGCGGCCACTATACGCAGGATATGGAATGCGCCAAGGCAGCGCTGGCGGCTATCGGCGCCGACGCGATGTAGTCGCTTCCGAAATCCTGCTGCATAGGCGCCGCCCTGCTGGTTCCGGTCCGCTGCCGGCCGCGCGGCGCGACCAGTTGGTTAGGAGTGACGACGATCGATTTCGCGCTTTCCGAGCTCCAACAATCGTTGCGTCTCGCCGTCGAAAAAATCTGCGCGCGTTTCGGCGACGATTATTGGCTCCAGAGCGACCGCGACGGGCAATTCCCCGATGAGTTTTACCGCGCGCTCGCTGCCAACGGCTGGCTAGGCGTGTGCATCCCGCAAGCCTATGGCGGCTCCGGTCTCGGCATCAGCGAAGCGGCCATCATGATGGAGACCATAGCCGCGTCTGGCGCCGGCTTCTCCGGCGCTTCCGCCGTGCACATGAATATCTTCGGGCTCAATCCTGTCGTCGTCTACGGCAGCGACGAACAGAAGCACCGCATGCTGCCACCGATTGCTGCCGGTGTGGAAAAGGCCTGCTTCGCCGTGACCGAGCCGAACGCCGGCCTGGAGACCGGAAAGCTGCAGACGCGCGCCGAGCGCCGCGGCGACATTTATCTGATCAGCGGCGCGAAAATCTGGATTTCCACGGCGCAAGTCGCCGACAAAATGTTGATCCTCACGCGCACCACGCCGGTTGAGAATGTGCGCAAGCCGACCGATGGCTTGACGCTCTTCTATGCGGCGCTTGACCGGCGCCATGTCGAGGTGCGCGAGATCGAAAAAATGGGGCGCAGCGCGGTCGATTCCAACCAGGTGTTTATCGACAGCCTCGAAGTTCCTGTCGCCGATCGGATCGGCGAGGAGGGCCGCGGCTTCGAATATATTCTGCACGGCATGAATCCGGAGCGCGTTCTGATCGCCGCCGAAGCGATCGGGCTGGGCCGCGCTGCGCTCAAGCGCGCGAGCGCGTATGCAAAAGAGCGCGTCGTGTTTGGCCGGCCGATCGGGCAAAACCAGGCCATCCAGCATCCGCTCGCCGAATGCTGGATGGAGCTCGAAGCCGCCGATCTCATGATGCGCAAGGCCGCCTGGCAATACGATCAGGGAATCCCCTGCGCGCCGGCGGCCAACGCGGCGAAATTCCTTGCTGCCGAGGCCGGCTTCAAGGCCTGCCAGACCGCAGTCATGACCCATGGCGGCTACGGCTACGCCAAGGAATATCACGTCGAGCGCTATCTACGGGAAAGCATGATCCCGCGGATCGCGCCGGTCACACCGCAGCTTATTCTCTGCTTCATCGCCGAAAAAGTATTGGGACTGCCGAAGTCCTATTGAGGCATTGCGATGGCGATAGGACAAGACACCAACGATCAGGCCCCGCTCCAAGGTCTGCGCGTCATCGACCTGACCTCGATGGTGTTGGGTCCGTACGCCACGCAAATCCTGGCGGACTATGGCGCCGAGGTCATCAAGATCGAGCCGCCGCAGGGCGACCTCATGCGCAAGGGCGGAGCCGCCAAGAGCGCCGGCATGGGTTCACTGTATCTGCAACTCAACCGCAACAAGCGCAGTCTTGTTCTCGATCTGAAACAGCCAATGGCGCGCGCGGCGTTGCTGCGCTTGTGCGCAAAGGCCGACGTGTTCGTGCACAACAATCGTCTGGCGGCCATGCGCCGTCTGCAACTGACGCATGATGAACTTCGCAAAGTGAACCCGCGGCTCGTCTATGTCAGTCTGATCGGCTATGGCGAGAATGGTCCTTATGCCGGCAAGCCCGCTTATGACGATCTCATTCAAGGGATCTGCGCGCTGCCGGCGATCGCCGCCCAGGCCGGCGGCCAGGAGCCATGCTATGTGCCGCTCACGCTCACGGATCGGATCGTCGGCATCAATGCCGCACACGCCGTGCTCGCCGCCGTGTTTCGTCGCGACCGCCGCCGCGAAGGTCAATCGGTCGAACTACCGATGTTTGAGACCATCGCGCAGTTCGTGCTCGGCGATCATCTCGGTGGGCGATCATTCGAGCCGCGGGGCGGCGACCCCGGCTATAATCGGCTGCTGACCGCCAATCGCCGGCCTTACGCCACGCGCGACGGCCATGTGTGCGTGCTGATCTATACCGACAAGCACTGGCAGGCGTTCTTCGCAGCGATCGGCCGCCTCGACGAGTTTCTCGCCAATCCGCGGCTGTCGGACCACGGCACGCGCGCACGGCATTACAACGAAGTATACGGCATCGTCGCAGACATCCTGCGCACGCAAACCACCGCCGAGTGGATCGCGCTATTTGAGCGCTGCGACATTCCCTGCGCGCCGATGAACGACCTCAACGCCTTGATCGACGATCCGCACCTCAACGCGGTTGGGTTCTTTCAGAGCCTCATGCATCCGACCGAGGGGCAGGTGCGCTATACGGGCATCCCCAGCCGCTGGAACGGCACCGGTCTCAAAATCACCCGTCACGCCCCGCATTTGGGCGAGCATAGTGTTGCGATCCTCCAGGAAGCCGGCATCGCGTCCGGCGATATCGACGCGTTGATGAAAAGCGGCGGCACCCTCGACGGCGAACCCGAGGCGCAGACTGCGGTGCGGGGCCGGATTGCCGGGAGAAGTCCTATGTCCTAGCTTGGCCGCCCAACGAAAGAACTTAAGGGAGGACGCTCATGATCCGGCTTTCGATTTTCGCGGCATTCTTGGCGTCGGTCGCGTTAAGCAGCGTGCAAGCAGCGGATGCACCTGCGGAAATCAAGCTCGGAACGCTCTATGCCTCCTCCGGCCGCTATGCCAGCATTTCCCTGCCCGTCCACTACGGTCTGAAGCTTTGGATCGATCAGATGAACGCCGGCGGCGGCGCCTACGTGAAAGCATTCGACAAAAAGATTCCCCTCAAGCTCGTTGCCTATGACGATCAGAGCAGCACCGCCACCGCGGCCACGCTCTACAATCAGCTCATCACCCAGGACAAGGTCGACATTCTCACTTCCGATTCGGGATCGGTGCTCACCTCGGTGGCGGTGCCCATCGCCCGCGATCACAAGATGTTCCTGTTTGATCAGACCGGTACCGGCGCGACGTTCTTTACGCCCGACAACCCCTACATTGCGCTGATGGCCGATCCGGTCTCCAGCATCTGGCCCAAACCGCTGGCGGATTTCCTCATTCACGACGGACCCGGACTCGGCATCAAGCGCGTCGCCATCCTCTACGCCACCAACGACTTTACCGGTACCCAGGCCACTGCGGTGCGCAAGTTCATCAAGGAGTCCAATTCCGGCCTGGACATCGTTTTCGACGAGGGCGTCCCGACCGAGACTTCGAACTACACGGTGCTGCTCAACAACATCCGCGCCGCCAACCCCGACGCGGTCATTCATCTCGGCTATCCGTCAAACGACATCGCCTTTTTGCGCAACGTCCAGGACAGCGGCATCAAGTTCAAGTTCCTGTTCTGCATTTATCCGGGCGCCGAAGCCGAGCTTTTGGAGAAGAACGTCGGCAACAAGGCGCTCAATTACGTGTTTACCTACGTCGCGTCCTCGCTGATCTCCTACGAGACCAACTTCGGCATGCCGCTGAAGGATTTCAAAGCCGCATGGGAAAAGAAATATGCCAATTCCCACGTCGAGTTCGGCTTCAATTCGGTGGCCGGCTATACCACCGGCCTGGTGCTCGAAAAGACGCTAGCGACGGCCGCCAGCCTCGATCAGCTCGACCTGCGCAAGGCAGTCTTCGCTCTTTCCGGCAACCTCAAAACGCTCGACGGGACCTTCGAACTCGACGCAAACGGCGCCCAGATCGGCGAGGCCACCCCGATTGGGCAACGTGTCCTCGACGGCGATCATCTGAAGCTTGTAGTCGTCTGGCCGCCCGCATTCGCCAACGGAAAGCCGATCTACCCGCGCCCGTGATCGACATGCTCTTGGCCAAGGCAAGAACGGCGCAGCCGAACGCGGCCGCGGCGGAGCACTAGATGTTGCTCTACAGTTTGCTCGCCGGCGTGCTGTTCGGCCTCTACTTTTCCCTGCTCGGATTAGGCCTCAACCTCGTGTTCGGCGTCATGCGCATCGTCAATCTCGCGCACGGCGATTTTCTGATGTTGGGCGCGTTCCTGGCGTTCTGGCTGTTCACGCTGTTTGCCGTCAATCCGGTTCCCGCGGTCGCGATCGCGTTCATCGCATTCTTGATCGTCGGGCTGCCGCTCTACTATCTGCTCGTGCCCCGGCTGCTGCGGGCGAAGGACCCGGAGATGTTGTCGTTCATTCTCTTCTTCGGTTTGTCGCAAGTCATCGAGGCGGTCACCACCATCGCCTTCGGCACCAGCGAGCGATCGATTCCGGGCGATCAGCTTGGCCGCGCGATTGCCGCGGTTGCCGGCTTGTTTACCGGGCATGCGGTCGAGAGCAGTCCGGTCGACGTGTTGGGGCAGACTTTTCCGGCGGCCTGGGTGGTGAGCGGCATTGTCAGCGGCTGCGCCGTTCTCGGCGTCTACCTTTATTTGTATCAGAGCCGGCTTGGCTACCTCACCCGCGCAGTCATGGACAATCGCGAGGAGGCGATCGCGACCGGCATCGATGTCCATCGCATATCCGCCGTCGCTTTCGGCATTGGGCTCGGATTGGCTGCTGCCGCCGGCGTATTCGCGCCCTTCATGCTCGGCAGCATCACTCCGGCCATGGGCGCCGATGTGACGGTGACGGCCTTCGCCGTCATTGTCATTGGCTCGTTGGGCAATCCGCTCGGCACTGTCCTTGGCGGAATCATCTACGGCATCTCCTACATGCTGATGCAGAGCTACTACAGCTCCTGGGCCAATCTCCTGCCCTATGTGCTGCTGATTGCGATCCTCTTGGTACGACCAAGCGGGCTGCTCGGACGGCGGGTGCGCCGTGCCTAGATTTGTGCGCCATGTGCTGCTGATTTTGCTGCCGGTTGTCGCCGCTTTCGCGATCCTGCCGGGCATCTACAGCAATCATCTCATGCTGTTTAACTTCATCATCCTGATGACGCTGGCGCAGGGACTCAACGTCATCTACGGCTTCACCGGTTACCTGCCGTTCGGCTATGTCGGCTTTTTCGGCGCCGGCGCCTACGGCTTCTCGCTGATGGTGATGCATCTGCATGCGCCGCCGCTGCTGGCGCTCTGGGCCGGCGCCGCTGCCGCCGTAGCCTTGGCGGTTTTGCTGACCCCGCTGTTTCGTCTGTCCGGCGCCTATTTCTCGATCGCCAATCTGGCCGCGGCGCTGGCGGTGCTGCAGGTGGTGTCGAACCCAAATCTGGAAGACATCACCAAAGGGCCCTACGGCATCAGCCTGAGCGGCGTCTTCAATCCCACGCTGAGCTATGCCACCGCGCTGGCCATCCTCGCGGCCACGCTCGGTCTCGTCATCTACCTCCGCAACTCGCATTTCGGCATGGCGCTCAAGGCCATTCGCGAAGACCCGATCAGCGCCGGCATGGCGGGCATCAATGTGGTGCGCGAGCGCATCATCGCCTGGCTGTTGAGCGCGCTGGTCGCCGGCCTCGCCGGGGGCGTGTTCGCCTGGTACGTGTCGGTGTTTTATCCGGAGACCGTGTTCAGCGTCGAGTTCTCGATCTTCGCGATCGTATTCGTTCTGTTCGGCGGCAGCGCAACGGTGATCGGGCCGATCATCGGCGTCGTCATTCTCTACGGAATCTACAACGTCGTCGGCATTTCCACGCCGCAATACTTTCAGCTCCTGTACGGCGCCCTGATCATGGGCCTGGTCATGTTCGTGCCGAACGGGCTCGCCTCGTTGCTGCAAAGATGGGGCATCGATGTCCCCTGACGGTTCTCCGCTTTTGCGCGTCGACGGCCTGGTCAAGCGCTTCGGCGGCTTCCGCGCGCTCGACGTGCTGAGCTTCAGCGTCGGCGCCAGCGAAATTCTCGGGCTGGTCGGGCCGAATGGATCGGGCAAGACCACGTGCATCAACGTGATCTCCGGACTCTACCGGCCCGACGGCGGCACGATCCAATTCGAGGGCCGCTCGATCGGCGGTCTCGCCTCACACCGGCTGGTGCATGCGGGAATCAACCGCACCTTCCAGATGCCGCGACCGTTCCTGACCTTGACCGTGCGCGAGAATGTCGAGATCGCGCTGGCCTACGGTCGCAATCGCGACCACGCGCACGACGCCGACGCCCTGTTGTCGTCGCTCGGCCTTGCCGCGTTCGCCGATCAACCAGCCGAGCAACTCAACAGCGCGCAGCAAAAAATGCTCGATCTCGCCCGCGCGCTGGCGACCGGGCCGCGGCTGTTGCTCGTCGATGAGCTTGCCGCCGGACTGAACCCGGCGGAGCTGGAACGCGTCGCCATCAAGACTGAAGGAGCTGGCGCGCTCGGGAATTGCGCTGCTCGTGGTCGAGCATCTGATGGGCTTCATCGATCAGATCACCGACCGCATCATCGTCATGAATGCGGGCAAAGAAATTTTCGAGGGCCGGTTGGCGGACGCGTCCAGGAATTCGCAGGTCGTCGAGGTCTTCCTCGGGGACGAGCATGCCGTGTGACGGGCCATACCCGCTGCTTGCTGTCAGCGGCGTCGCCGCCGGCTATCGCCGCATGCAGGTGCTGTGGGGCGTCGATCTGCGGATCCATGAACATGAGTCGATCGTGCTGCTCGGCGCCAATGGCGCCGGCAAGACGACCTTGCTGAAGGCCATCATGAATTTGGTCGAGGTGTGGACCGGCCGCATCGATTTTGCCGGCGAGGACATCACCCGGCTGCGTACCGATCAGCGCGTCCGCCGCGGCATCGTCTTCATGTCTGAAGCTTCGGGATTTCCCGGTCTGACCATTGAAGAAAATGTTCTCATCGGCGCCCAGTTCCTGTCCAAGAACCGCGCGCGCGAGCGGATCGACGAACTCTATACAGTGTTCCCGGCGCTCGCCGAGCGCCGCCACGCGCATGCCGGCAGTCTGTCCGGCGGCCAGCGCAAAATGCTCGGCATCGCCAAGGCGCTTGTCGGCAACCCGCGGCTCCTGGTCATGGACGAACCGTCAGCCGGTTTGTCGCCACTCTACGTCAAGGAGGTGATCGGCGTGTTGGCGCAGTTCCGCGCCAAACGGCTTGCCCTCTTGATCGCCGAGCAAAACGTAAAGTTCCTGGTGCTCGCCGACCGCGTCTACACGCTCGACAACGGCCGCATCGGCTTTGCCGGCACGGTCGCCGCGATGCAGGAGAACGACGCCTTGCGCCGCGCCTATTTCGGCTTGAAGTAGAACCAATCACGCCGCGAGTTTTGCCTCCGTCGCGTCGGCGTGATTGGCGCAGGCCGGCGCCATCAGCGGTCGCGCCAAGAGCCACAGCGCCAGCGCCGCGGCGGCAATCGCGCCAAGCGCGAGGAAGGCCGCGGAATAGCCGAACCTTTGCGCCACGAGTCCACCGACTGTCGGACTGAGCGCCGCACCCACGGCCTGCAATGTCATCATCGCGCCGAGGCCGGCATTGACGTGTCCGGTGCCGGCAAGGATGCGCGCGACCAGACCGGGCACCGCGACGCCCAAGATGCCGGCGCCGACGCCGTCGAGTATCTGCACCGGACCCAAACCCCACGGCCCGGTCACCAGCGACGCCATCAACCCGCGTATCGGCAGCGCGATCAGTGCGAGCAGGAAGACCAGCCAATAGCCCTTTTCCTCGGCGAGCCGCGCCGCGAGCAGCGCCATCGGCACCATGATCGCCTGCGCCACAACAATGGTGGCGGCGGTGAACGCGCTGGGATTACTGCCGTCGTGAGCCACCCCAGCCTGCCCGAGCAGCGGCAGCATCGCCGCATTGCCAAGATGAAACAAAGTCAGCGTCGCACCGAGCACCATCAGCTCTTTCGACTGAAACAGGACGGCGAACTTCGCGACGGCAACATTGTCTTTTTCCGCGGCTCCTCGCGCGGCGCGATGATCGATTTCGCGCGGATTGATGCCGAGCGTCGCTCCGACCGAGAACAGCGCCATGAGCGAAAGAATGACAAAGACGGCGCCGAGTCCGAAGACATATCCGGTCAGACCGGCGAGTGCTGCAGCCGCCACATTGCCGGAATGGTTCCACGCCTGATTCCGCCCGAGCTGGTGGGGGAATCCGTGCTGGCGCACCAGTCCGAGCGTAATGGCGGCGATCGCCGGGCCGACCGCGGCGCCGGCAATGCCGGTCGCAACTTGGCCGAGGGCGACGACAAGAAAATCCGGCCGCACCAGGATGGCGATTGATGCGACCGTGATGACGATCGCGGCCGCCACAACAATGGCGCGCTTGGCGCGCGTGTAATCAACCAGTGCGCCGAGCGGCGTGGTGACCACCATGCCCGAGATGCCGCCGATAGTCATGGCGAAGCCGATCTCGGCGGGCGACCAATGCCGCGCCTGCAGGAACACGCCGAGGAACGGACCGAGCCCGGCTTGCACGTCGGCCATCAAGAAATTAAGCGCGTTGAGTGCGAACAGCGACGAGTTTATCCCTCTCACACCCCGCCGCGCGCTGTGGCAACGCGGTCGCGATCAGATCGGAGCGCGAAACACGAAGAATGCGCCTCCCGCGATCAACCCAAAGCCGATCACCTGGTTCCAGGTGATCGGCTGTTGCAGATAGACCACCGAGAACACGGCGAACACCGACAGTGTGATTACCTCCTGAATGGTTTTCAGCTGAGCGGCGTTGTAGACGTAGCTACCATAACGGTTTGCCGGCACGGCCAGGCAGTACTCGAAGAAGGCAAGCCCCCAACTCACGAGAATGACCTGCCAGAGCGGCACCTCGCGAAACCGCAAGTGCCAATACCAGGCCGTGGTCATGAACGTGTTGGAGCCGATCAACAGGAGAATGGTGAGGAGATAAGGCGACATTAGCAGGGATGGCATGCGGAACCCATTTCGGTAAAAGATTGTTGCCGGTCTCTAACGCACGACGCAGCGATCCGCCGTCACGCGTTACTGGTATTAATAGCAGTGGAAATCGCCGCACCTCCGTCGCATTTCGCTCCTACCGCTTGCACCATTAAGCCTCTTTCATTGCACCGCCCCCAACCCCGGAGCCAGTGAATGCGCTATCCCCACAACACCACGACCCTGATCGTTGCCGCCACCTTGGCGCTGATGCTGGTTCCCGAGATCGGCCGCGCCCAGGGGCAGTCCCAAGTGCCGATGCCGCCAGGCGGCTTCAAGCCGCCGCCGGTGGCACCGGTCAAACCCTACAAGCCGGTCGCGGTAACGCCGCCCAGCGCCTATGACGATCCGAGCTTTGTCGCCTTCCGCAAGCAGCTTGTGGACGTCGCCCAGCACAAGGACCGCAATGCGCTCGCCAAGCTGGTGGTGACCCAGGGCTTTTTCTGGATGCAGGACAAGGATATGGCGGACAAGCATAAATCCGCGATGGCCAATCTGGCCAGTGCGATCAATCTCGACGCCAAGGACGGCTCGGGCTGGGCGGTTTTATTCGGCTACGCCAACGACCCCACCGGCGCGCCCTTACCGGACCATCAGGGCGTGATCTGCGCGCCCGCGGACCCGGCCCTTGATCCGAAGGCGTTCGAGGCCATTATCCAGGCCACGCAGACCGAGCCGCCGGATTGGGGCTATCCGTCGAAAGAGGGCGTTGAAATGCACAGCGCGCCAAAGGCGAATGCGCCGGTCGTCGAGAAGCTCGGCCTGACGCTGGTGCGCGTGCTGCCCGACAGCGCTCCGCCGGAGGACCCCAATGAGCAGCCGTTCCTGCACATTGCGGCGCCCTCAGGCAAATCGGGCTTCGTCCCCCTGGAGGCGATCTCCGGGCTCGGCGGCGACCAGATGTGTTACGTCAAGGACGCCAGCGGCTGGAAGATCACCGGCTATTTCGGCGGCGTCGCTCAATAGTCGACGCGCTGCAGACCTCGACGCAACTCGCTTCGCGACCCCCCGCCCTTAGCCCCTCCCCTCAACGGGAGGGGACATCGGCTATTGAACGCGCCCGCTTGCCGGACGAAGATAGCTCCATGCCGGGGTCGGGCTGATGACACGTGCGGGCAGGCGCATGCGCGATTTCACGCGGATCGGCGCCGCGCTTGTCTGCATCCTTTCCACGCCTTTCATATTTGCTACGCCGGTTTCGGCGCAACAGCGTCCGCTGCTCCTCAACAGTTTTCAGCCGACCATGGCGGACGTTGCGCCGGGCATCGACCATGGCAATGTGAGCGACGACCTTCCGGAGCAGTTCCAGCGCCAGGCTGTGTTCTATCGCTCGCAACTTCCCGTCGGCACCATCATCATCGATATCGCCGAGCGCCACCTTTATTTGATCGAAAGCGAAACGCGGGCGCTGCGCTATGGCATCGGCATCGGGCGCGACGGCCTCACCTGGGTAGGCCTGTTGCGCGTCACGCACAAATCCGAATGGCCCGATTGGCGACCGCCCTCGGACCTGATCGAGCGCGAGCCGTACCTTCCCCGCTTCATGGCCGGCGGACCGGGCAATCCACTCGGCGCCCGCGCCATGGATCTGGGCAACGCCATCTACCGCATCCACGGCACCAACGCGCCGGAGACGATCGGCCAGGTGCTTACACTAGGCTGCTATCGGCTCGTCAACGACGACGTGATCGACCTCTACGACCGGGTGGCGATCGGCACCCGCGTCATCGTGCGGCAGAACTGAAGCGCGAGCAAACCGAACCGTCATGGCCGGGCTTGTCCCGGCCATCCACGACTTGTTGCAGCGTACGAAAGACGTGGATGCCCGCGACGAGCGCGGGCATGACGGGCTTGTATTGCCGAAGCTGGACTACTTCGCGGCCATCTTCTCGACGGACTGCGCCGTCTGACCGAACAGAATCGCGCGCTCCTCGGCAGTGCGAATGCCGCCCGGGTTCGGATTGATTTCCTTCGCCTTGGCATAGGCGCGCTTGACCGCGTCACGCGCGGCGATGGCCTCGAGCCAGCGCTTGAGGTGGGGAAAATCCGCGATGTTCTGCCCCTGGCGCTCCCACGGCACGACCCACGGATAGCTCGCCATATCGGCGATCGAATAGTCGCCGGCGAGATAGGCGCGGTCAGCGAGCCGTTTGTTCATCACGCCGAACAGGCGGTTGACCTCGTTGCGATAGCGGTCGATGGCGTAGGGAATTTTCTCCGGCGCGTAATTGCCGAAATGGTTGTACTGCCCGGCCATCGGACCGAGACCACCCATCTGCCAGAACAGCCACTGAATCGTTTCGGTGCGCCCGCGCAAATCCTTGGCGATGAACTTGCCGGTCTTGTCCGCCAGATAAAACAGGATGGCGCCTGACTCGAATATAGAGATGGGCTTACCGCCGTCAGCGGGCGCATGGTCGACAATGGCGGGGATGCGATTGTTCGGCGCCACCGCCAAAAACTCCGCCTTGAACTGTTCGCCCTTGCCGATATTGATCGGGATAATTTTGTACTGCAGTCCGGCTTCTTCGAGAAAAATCGTAACTTTATGGCCGTTCGGTGTGGTCCAATAATGCACGTCAATCATGACAAGCCTGCCGATGTTGGGGAAACCAAGCTGAGTGTAGGCATCGCCTAGCGAAAATTTAACCCCTCGCTGCGCATTTCTGGCATGTGTCCACTTCCGCCACCACAGCCGCGGCACGCGAATGGACGGCGCCCACAACAGCCAATTGGCTGGTCGCTGTGGTGATCCTTGCGCTCTTCGTTCTTGCCTGTGTCGCCAGCGCCGCACGCAAGGATGTGAGCGCCGGATTCGACGAGCCAGCGCACGTTTCCTATGTCGCGCATATCCAGCACACCGGCAACGCCTGGCCGGCGCTGGAAAAGATGCGGCTTATGGACCCGCAAACGTTCCAGTTCACCGACGAGCCCAATTTCCTCAACCACCCGCCGATATTCTACGCCTTGCTGGCGGCACTCGGCCCCA
Source organism: uncultured Alphaproteobacteria bacterium (assembly GCA_963832605.1). Classification (GTDB taxonomy): domain Bacteria; phylum Pseudomonadota; class Alphaproteobacteria; order Rhizobiales; family Xanthobacteraceae; genus BOG-931. The sequence continues at coordinate 506,467 of CAWHUO010000022.1, forward strand.
AGCTCGAAGGCCATCCGCAGGCGATCATTGCGTATCGTCTGTTTGATGTCGCACTCGTCGCCATCGGCCTTGCCGCGTTGCTCGGATTAGCACTCACCGCACAGTTTTCGCGCCAGGAATTTTACGCTTATGCGATCCCGCTGGCGTGCATTCCAGTTCTGGTGCAGCTCGCCGCCGCTGTAAACAACGACAATCTCGCCTTCTTCGGCGGTGCGCTGGTGACGCTTGGGCTGTGGCAACTGGCGGCGACCGGGCGTGGCATCTGGCTCGCCTGCGCGCTCATCGGCATGGTCGCTGCCTCATGGGCGAAGCTGACCGGATTGTTGTTGACCGGCGCGATGGTGAGCGCCGTGCTGGCCTATCTGCTGTGGCGCGGGCGCATGCGCTGGACGTGGATGATGGCCGCCGGCGTCGCCTTCGCGCTCGCGGCGGCGCCATACGCTATCTACGTCCTGCAATACGGCACCCCGACGCCGGAAACGCCGGCGCAGCTCGCCCTCCTCCAGGACGGCGCGCGCGCCGCCGGATGGGCCGACCTTCCGCGCAAATCTTTTCCCAGCTACTTCGCTTGCTTTGTCGCCGAGTTCATCGCTGGCTGGATGCCGACGCTGCAGGTGAGGAGCGCGTTCAATTACGCCATGCTTGCTGTTCCGGTAGCAGCGCTTGTCTGCGCGGCGGCCGGTGTCGCGCTATCGCTGCGGCGGCTGTGGCACCGGTGCGAAACGCCGCTCGATGTGGTTGTGGTCGCCGGCGCATTGGCGCTGCTGACAACGTTTGCGATCCACGTCGGTTACAGCTACGGCCGCCATCTCTCGACTGGATGGTTGCTGGATGCCTATCCGCGCTACTACCTGCCGCTCGCCGCCATCGTGCCGCTTGCCGGCTTGTCGCTCGTCGCCGCGGTCGAAGCGCCGCGCTGGCGCGCGGCATTATTGGCGTTCCTGATCGCCGGCCCGGTGATCTTCCGCATTTTCGGCGCGCCATTGGGCTAGACCGCCCGACCTCGGCTTCGTAAACCGTTCCGGCAGGAGCGAGTCATGGTCACCGAGATTGCGCAAATCGACGTCAAGCCGGGCATGGAATCCGAGTTCGAAGCCGGCGTGAAAAATGCCGCGCCGATTTTCCGGCGCGCCAAAGGCTGCCGCGGCATGGAGCTGCGGCGCTCGATCGAAAAGCCGAGCCGCTATCGCCTGTTCATCGAATGGGACACGGTCGAGAACCACAATGTCGACTTTCGCGGCTCCCCCGACTTCCAGGAATGGCGCAAACTTGTCGGCCATTGCTTCGTATCGCCGCCGGAGGTCGAGCACGTGCATCAGGTCGTGAAGGGATTCTGAGCTATCCCGTCATTCCGGGGCCGAGCGAAAGCGAGGAACCCGGAATCCATAATCACAGGTCAGCGAATATGGATTCCGGACTTGCCGCAGAGCTTGTCATCGGGCCGGCCACTTCGGGCCGGACCCGTTGGCGGCAATCCGGAATGACGGCGCCACCTTTTCCCATCCGCGGACTCGGCCCATATTGGGCGCATGGCGAAAAGCCCTGATCGACCGGGCGCGCGCAGGCTGCGCGATCCGGCCAAGCATTCGAAAAAAGACCCGGCCAAGCCGACCCGCGCCAAGGCGGCGCGCCCGGATACGCCGGCGATAGATCCGGCGCTTGCGGATTTGCTCAATCCCGCCATCGGCCAGGGCCGGGCTGGCGTAGGCTCACAGACCGGTATCGAACCAGCGAAGCCGCAGGGCATCGGCGAAAAAAGCAACCTGCAGCCGCCGCCGGATAATTCGTTCGACCGCCGCGCCGACTTCGCCAACGCGCACCGAGCGCGCGCCTCTGTGGCGCAGGGTTTTGGCGAGGCTCCGCAGCAGGGTTATGTCGGCAAAACACCCGTGCCGCCAGGCGAGCTCGATCCCGATCTGGCGCGCGCGCTGGGGATCGATGAGCAAGACGGTGAGAGCGAAGAAAACGCGCGCAATGTGATTACGCCGGACATGGGCCCAGCGCACCTCAGGCTCGCGCGATCCGGCCGGGGAGAAGTCGGAACCGTCGCGGGTCTCGCCAGCCAGCAGTCGCTGGACAAACTGCTGCGCGAAGGCCGGGCGGAATTTCGCCAAGGCGACGGCGCCGACAAAATCTGGACGCCCCACCGCCCGCCGCGGCCGGAAAAATCCGAGGGCGGCCGCCGGCTGGTGATCAAATCCGATTTCGACCCGAAGGGCGATCAGCCCCAGGCCATCGCCGAACTGGTCGAAGGCGTGCGCCGCAATGACCGCACCCAGGTGCTGCTCGGCGTCACCGGCTCGGGCAAGACCTTCACCATGGCGAAGGTGATCGAAGAGACCCAGCGCCCGGCGCTCATCCTCGCGCCCAACAAGACCCTGGCGGCGCAGCTCTACGGCGAGTTCAGGAGTTTCTTCCCCGACAATGCCGTCGAGTATTTCGTCTCCTATTACGACTACTACCAGCCTGAAGCCTATATTCCGCGCACCGACACCTACATCGAGAAGGATTCCTCGATCAACGAGCAGATCGACCGCATGCGCCATTCGGCGACGCGGGCGCTGCTCGAGCGCGACGACGTGGTCATTGTCGCCTCGGTATCGTGCATCTACGGTATCGGCTCGGTCGAGACTTATTCGGCGATGACGTTCTCGCTCAAGCGCGGCGAGCGCCTCGACCAACGCGCGCTCCTCGCCGACCTGGTGGCGCTGCAATACAAGCGCTCGGGCGGCGATTTCTACCGCGGCTCGTTCCGTGTGCGCGGCGACGCGATCGAGATTTTTCCCGCCCACTACGAGGATCGCGCCTGGCGGGTGTCGCTGTTCAGCGACGAAATCGAATTCGATCCACGAATTCGATCCGCTCACCGGCCAGAAAACCGACGAGCTGGAATTCGTGAAAATCTACGCCAACTCCCACTATGTGACGCCGCGGCCGACGCTGCTGCAGGCGATCGCCGGCATCAAGCTCGAGCTCAAGCAGCGGCTCGATCAGCTCAACGCCGCCGGCCGTCTGCTTGAAGCCCAGCGGCTCGAACAGCGCACCCTCTATGACCTGGAAATGATGGAGGCGACCGGGGCCTGCGCCGGCATCGAGAATTACTCGCGCTATCTGACCGGGAGAAAGCCCGGCGAGCCGCCGCCGACTTTGTTCGAATACGTTCCCGACAACGCGCTCGTCTTCGTCGATGAGAGCCACGTCACCGTGCCGCAGCTCGGCGGCATGTATCGCGGCGACTTCCGCCGCAAGGCGACGCTCGCCGAATACGGCTTCCGGCTGCCGTCGTGCATGGACAACCGGCCGCTGCGGTTCGAGGAATGGGACGCGATGCGGCCGCAGACGCTCGCCGTCTCGGCCACGCCGGGGTCGTGGGAGCTCAACGAATCCGGCGGCGTGTTTACCGAGCAGGTGATCCGCCCGACCGGCCTGATCGATCCGCCGGTCGACGTACGTCCTGCGCGCACGCAGGTCGACGACCTCGTCGGCGAAGTGCGCGCGGTGGCGCAGAAGGGCTATCGCGCGCTCATCACCGTGCTAACCAAGCGCATGGCCGAGGATTTGACCGAATACCTGCACGAGCAGGGCATCCGGGTGCGCTATATGCATTCCGACATCGACACCATCGAGCGTATCGAGATCATCCGCGATCTGCGGCTCGGCGCCTTCGACGCGCTGGTCGGCATCAATCTGTTGCGCGAGGGCCTCGACATTCCCGAATGCGCGCTGGTCGCGATCCTCGACGCCGACAAGGAAGGCTTTCTGCGCAGCGAAACCAGCCTGGTGCAGACCATCGGCCGCGCCGCGCGCAATATCGACGGCCGCGTCATCCTCTACGCCGATGCCGTCACCGGCTCGATGGAACGCGCCATGGCCGAGACCAATCGCCGGCGCGAGAAGCAGGCGGCCTTCAACACCGCCAACGGCATCACACCGGAGAGCATCCGCAAGGGCATTGGCGACATCCTAAACAGCGTGTACGAGCGCGATCACGTGCTTATCGCCGCGGGCGTTGGCGATGGCGGCGAGTTCGAGGCCGCGGCCACCATTGGCCACAATTTCGAGGCGGTGATCGCTGATCTGGAAACGCGGATGCGCGCCGCCGCCGCCGATCTCGACTTCGAAGAAGCGGCGCGGCTGCGCGACGAGATCAAGCGCCTGCGTGCCACCGAACTCGCCGTGGTCGACGACCCGACCGCCAAATTTCTACCCGCTCCGGACCGCAACACGCCGCGCCGAGGCGCGCAGCGCGAAAGTGGAAGCAAAGTCCACAAGCCCGCGCTGGACGAAATGGGCATCGCCCTCTACCACGAAGTCGCCCCACATCGCCGCGCGCAAAGAAACGCGCCGCGCAAACCGACACTGGACGAAATGGGTCCGGGCGTTGAATCTATCCCCGGCAAGCCGGCGCGGCCCGACGCCGGCCGATCCGGCCCGCGCTCGACGCTCGGCCGGCCCGGTATGCGCGGCGGCTGGAAGCCAAGGGGGCGCTAGGCGTGCGGGAAAGGCCGGCAGAAATCTGAACCGGCGGCGGAGGGGATGAGATGAACGTACCGGGCACGTGGGATGTCTTCGTCCCGTTCAGCGGATTCCACGCCTTCGTTCTGGTTGTCTGCGCCGTGCTCATCGTCGCGCCCACCGTCATCGGCCGCGCGCTGCCGAAGGACGCCGAACTGATATGGCGGCGCATTCTCGCGGCGATCGCGGTCTGCTACTGGGTCGGATACAGCGCCTGGTGGAACCGGCACGGCCTCGATCCGCGCACCGGGTTGCCATTGCACATCTGCGACCTCAACGGATTGATCGCACCGCTCGCGCTCATCACCGGCTGGCGCTGGGTGCGGGCGACCTTGTATTTCTGGACCGCCGCGCTGACGCTGCAGGCCTTCATTCAACCCGCGCTCAGTGCCGGTCCCGCCTCGCTGGTGTTCTGGGCGTTTTGGGGCGGGCACAGCCTCATCGCCATCTGCGCCGTCTACGACATTGTCGTACTGGGCTTTCGCCCGTCGTGGCGCGATTTTGGCCGGGCCTTCGCCATCAGCGTGGCCTATGTGGCCTTCGTCATGCCGCTGGATATCTGGCTCGGCGCCAATTACGGCTTTGTCGGCAATCCGGCCGACATCAGCGAAGTTCCGCCCTTCATCAACGCGCTTGGCCCCTGGCCGCAGCGCGCGTTTGCGCTGATCGCGCTGGTGCCGATCGGCTTCGCCATTGTGCTCGTGCCGTGGTTGATCGTTGCCCGATTGCGGACGCTCGGACATCCGGAATTGCACGGCGAATGGAAGCCGAGCGGACGATAGCGGCCCGCACGGGAAACCCGTCGGCGCTTCCCAGCGCGCAGTACCGATCCGCCTACCGCCCGGAACCAAGCCATGCGGGTCGAGTTGTGCGGTTATCCGCTCAATGACAATCGAAGGAGCCGCGCATGGCCGCGAAAGAGAAGACGCTCGATGATCTGTTCGAGGACACGTTGAAAGACATCTATTACGCCGAAAACAAGATCGTCAAAGCGCTGCCCAAAATGGCGAAGGCGGCGCAGTCGGACGAGCTGAAAGCCGCCTTCGAAAAGCACCTCAAACAAACCGAAGGTCATGTGTCGCGGCTGGAAAAGGTGTTTGAGCTGATCGACGCCACGCCGCGAGGCAAGAAGTGCGAAGCGATCGAAGGCATCATCGAGGAAGGCGCCGAGATCATCAAGGAGTTCAAGGGCGCCCCGGCCCTTGACGCCGGTCTGGTTTCGGCAGCGCAAGCAGTCGAGCATTACGAGATCGCGCGCTACGGAACGCTCAAGCGCTGGGCGGAGCAGATGGGTCTCGACGAGGCGAGCGAACTTTTCGATGCGACGCTGTCCGAGGAGAAGGACACCGACGAGGCGCTCACCGAACTCGCCGACACCATGATCAACGAACACGCCGAGGCCGCGGAATAAGAACTCCCGGCCAATGGCAAGGACCCGGCGTCATCAAGGCGCCGGGCCTTTGCTGTCAGACTCGGAAAAATCCCCTTACCGGGTGATCACTTCGGCGATCTTCCGGTCGGACGGGTTCACGATCAGCAGCTTGCTCTCGATCTTGGCAAACTTGTACGGCTGCAACGCGGGAACATCGCTCGCGGCCTTGGCTGGCATCGGCTGAAGGTTGACGCTGCCGGGTACGACGTCACCGACGGCGCGGAAGAAGCTCGGCGGCGCCTTCTGCTTTGCCGCCTCGCCGTTGAGGTCGTTCCACGCCGTTTTCTGCTGGGTGGCGGACAGGCTGAGCGTATCCTTTGCCGCCGGCGGCGACATTTGCGCGTTCGACGTTTTCATTTCGGCGGCCGACGCCGCCGACACGCCGGCTATCAATAACCCGGCGGCCAGCACGATCAAGATTTGCTTTTTCATTGGGTGATCTCCTTTTTGTTCATTCGCACCCTATGAAGAAACGCGCGCCCGCGATGTTTCGTTACAAGCGGTTCACGGCATTTACGCCGCGCGGCAGCTTGCCGCGGGCTTTGCCGGATGAACCTGGCCGAACGACCAACAGCGCGATGATGCGGGCTACTTGCCGATCACTTCGGCGATCTTCCGATCGGCCGGATTCACGATCACCAGCTTCTTCTGCAGCATCGCGAAGTCGTACGGCCGCAGCGCCGGAACATCGCCGGCCGCCCGATCGGTGATCGGCGCGGTCTGCACGCTCTGCGGCAGCACCGCCCCGGTGGCGGCGCTGAAGCCGGCTGGCGAGGCCTGGTTCAACGACTTCACATAAAGGTCATGCCAAGCCCGCTTGCGCTGCGCGGTGGTGAGCTTGAGCGAATCGCCCGGCGACTGCGAAGCCTGCACGCCCGGGTCGGTCGGAGGGGGCGATTGCATCTCGGCGGCCGACGCCGCTGTAATGCCGGCGAACAGCACCGCCGCAGCCAATCCAGTGGATGTTCGGGTATTCATGGCACTCTCCGATTTTTGGGAATGACGGGAGTTAACGTGCGGCGCGCGGCGCGGTTTCGTTAAATGTGGGTCATGTTGGAGCCCCGCATCGGGATATTGTGCCCGCGACAACCACTCGAACCTGGGCGCCGGCAGCCCGGGCGCCGGCAGCGCCTGGGCGGCCGAAGAAGGGCGCAGTTGGCGTTACGCCCGGCAATTGGGCTAGGTTGCCCCGTCCACGCCATGCTAATCACGCAATCGAGCAACCCGGAGGGCGCCATGGCCAAAGGTCAGATGCGAAGCAACAAGGAAAAGAAGAAGCCGAAGCAGGACAAGAACAAGAAGAACGCGGCCGCCGCCGCCCCCTCGCCGTTCGCCGGCATGCACAGCCAGGCCAAGCCCGGCACCTACCCGTACGGCAAGAAGTCCTAGACTGTTAGCAATCGCGGGCGCGAGCCGTAGCGATGTCCGATATCGGCCTCGACTGGGGCCCGCTCGACTACGCCCTCATCACACTGCTCGTCGGCTGGCCGGGCCTTGCCATCGGCTTGGCCCTCGGCGCTATCGCCTGGCGCCGCCACCGCACCGCCGGGCGCTCTCCTCGGCGCGGCCGCCGGCTTCGCGCTATGGCTCGGCGGGTTTATTTGCTGGAAGCTCAGCCCATGGGGATGACCGAACTTCACAATCCCATCGGCTTACGCGATGCCAAACCTCGCGCCCAGGTGACGTGATACACTAAAGGTTATGAAACTGGGCTTTGAGGAAGCTCAAACTCCCTACGCGAGCGGCTCGCAAAGCGCTCGTGCATGGACAGAGCGATGGGTACGCGATTCGGTTTATTGCCCGAATTGCGGCAACTCCAAGATAAATGCATTTCCAAATAATAGTCCCGTTGCAGATTTTTTCTGCGCGACCTGCAAAGAAGAGTACGAGCTAAAGAGTAAGAAAAGTACGTTTGGCAAAAAGGTGCTGAACGGTTCATTTCGGACCAAGTGTGAGCGTTTGGCGGCTAACAACAATCCTAATCTTTCTCTTCTGAATTATGACCTGAAAAATCTCACTGTAGTCAATCTCTTCGTCATTCCGAAACATTTCTTCCTGCGCGAGATTATTGAAGAGCGCAAGCCGTTAGCATCAACTGCCCGGCGCGCCGGCTGGATAGGATCAAAAATCTTACTCGATCAAATTCCACAAGCCGGAAAAATTTTTATTGTCCGCGCCGGCCAACCCGAACCAATGGATTCGGTACTCGCCAAGTGGAGCAGAACGCTTTTTCTGCGAGACCAAGGACTCGAAGCAAGGGGCTGGTTGATCGAAGTGATGAAGTGCGTGGAAGCGATCGGTAAGCGAGAATTCCAAATCGATGACGTCTACGCGTTCGAGGATCGGCTCAGCCGATTGTACCCCGATAACCAAAACGTAAAGCCGAAAATTCGCCAGCAGCTGCAATTTCTAAGAGATCGAGGTTATCTCGATTTCGTGTCGCGGGGATATTATCGCTTGCGAACCGAGGACGGATGATCTGATATTTCTGTGCGACTTCTGCTCCAAGTGTCTCGCGAGAGGATTCAAGTGGCTTGGTTTCGCAACCACTACAGATGCGCTCGTTGCAATTATGAATGGCCGGACGAATGGTCCTGCATGTGCGAGGACGACTGTCCGCATTGCGGCGCTCGTCACATGTCGCCCTGCGAGAGCGATGATTTGACCACAGTCGTCGAGCCGTGTGGCGGCGAGTTTGTGGTTCTGTGGTCGCCCGAGACGGCTGAGCACGACGCCGACTATCGCGAACTCGGAAGATTTCCGACTCGGGCACGTGCGGAAAGCTTCTTAGCGACAAGGTGATCGCGGCCGCAGATCGCCAGAAGCGCAGGCCCAGCGCCCTACCAATACCAGCGGCGGCGCCAGTAGGGGCCGTAATAGCCGGGCCCGTCATAGCCCGGATAGGCGTAACCCGGCGGGTAATAGAAGTCGGGCGCATAGTAGTAACCGCCCGGCGGCACGTAGCCCGGCGGATAGGCCGGCTGGCCAAAGCCGGGCGGCGGAGGATAGCCGGGCGGCGGCGGATAGCCCGGCGGCGGGCCTTCAGCGGTCGCGCCGGGCGGCGGTGTGCCTTCAGGACCGGGCGGCGGGGCGGCGGCCTTCGACGCCGGGCGGCGGCTGTCCGCCGCCACCCTGATCGAACGCCGTGGCGATGGCATAGCCGCTGCGGCCCTGCCACGCCACCGAGCACCAGCGGCCCTCGCAGCCGCCGACCTCGACCGTGCTGCCGCCGGGAATGGTGCCGACGACCGGGTAGTTGGCGCCCGGTCCCTGCCGCAGGTTGACATCATGGTTCGCAAGCGCCGGCGCAGCGTGCGCGCATTGGGCCGACAGCGCCATCAGCGCGGCCGTACAGGTCGCGATCCTGGCGAAATTCATTGCTGCCCTCTCCGATGGGGGAAGACGCGTCGGCGCCTTCGGTTTAAGGCCACCGGGCATAGTTTCCCCTGCATTCACAGTAAGATTGGGGCCGCGCGGCGCCGACGGGAAGGTGCTAGCGCGTGAGCTTTTGCAGCTCGGGGAACGGCGCATAGGTCGCGCCCGCGCATTGCTCCTTGGCCTGGTCGACAAAGCGGTCAAAGCGGCCTGCCATGAACACGGCCGCGATCTCCTTCACGCCGGCATAGGCATTGCCGGTTTTCTTGCCGTTGAAGCGCACGCAGACCACGTAGCGATTGTTGCCGCCCACGGATTTCACCGCCGGCTCGGCGATGCCGGCTTCGCGCACCCCGGTTGGATCGTTGAGATAGGCGTGCATCGCGCCGAGGATGTCCGGCTTGTAGTTGGCCGGATAGATGTTGATCTCCTCTTCGCTGGCGTGCGGGGGGCCGCCGCTGGGAAGCAGCTCTTGCGCGCAGCCGCCGCAGAGAAGCGCAAGGCCGATGAACGGACTCACGCGTCCGAAGCTCATCCTTCGCCGCATCGATGACCGCGCCCCTTCGCCACGCGCCCCGGCGGGCTTTTAAGCACAAATCGCCTGGTTCGCCATCGCCGCGTCACCCGGGATAGCCATAACGGAAAATAACCCGCTATAAGGCACCCGGCCGCCGTGGCTCCACAGTCCTCTGGTCCTTACCTCCATTGATGCCGACTATTGCACATCTCATTCACGATTACGGCCTCGCCGTAGTCGCCGGGGTCATCGGTCTCGAAAGCGCCGGCATTCCGGTTCCGGGCGAGTCGGTGCTGATCGCCGCCTCGATCATTGCCGGGAGCCACCACACTCTCAACATCATCTCGGTCGTGGTGACGGCGGCGGCGGCAGCGATCGTCGGGCAAATGCTCGGCTATGTCATCGGCCGCGAATACGGCTACTGGTTGCTGCTGCGCTATGGTCCTTATGTGCGCATCACCGAAACCCGCATTAAGCTCGGTGAGTATCTGTTCCTGCGCCACGGCGGCAAGATCATCTTCATTGCGCGGTTCGTGCCGATGCTGCGGGCGCTGGCCGGCATTCTGGCCGGCGCCAACCGCATGCCGTGGCGGCAATTCATGGTGGCCAATGTGACCGGTGCGATTATATGGGCCGCCTTCTTCGGGTTCGCGGCCTATATGCTGGGGCATCAGCTCGAGAAGGTGGCCGGACCGATGGTCGTCGTCATCGGCGTTGCCGCCGTGGTGTTCATCGTCGTCGCCGCCACTTTCGTCGGCCGGCACGAGGCGCAGCTGGCGGCGGAAGCCGAACGCGCCCTGCCGGGGCCGCTGAAGTGGCCGTAAGGCGCAGTGGCTTGCAGGGAGTTTCAGCCGACGCCATATAGCAATCGTCGGAGGGTACAGACGTTCCCCCGACGAGGGGCGCCGCAAGGGCCCCGCAAAGTCGCTTGGCAAAGGGCTTTGAGATCATGTCCAGGGTATCGTCGCTTTCGAGTCCATTTCTGCTTGGCTTCGACGAGATCGAGCGCGTTCTCGATCGTGTCGCGAAGGCGGCTGACGGCTACCCGCCCTACAACATCGAGCGCATTGCGCACGACGCCAACGGCCCGGAACGGCTGCGCATTACGCTGGCGGTGGCGGGATTCACCCGCGATCAACTGGACGTGACGCTGGAAGAGAGCCAACTCGTCATTCGCGGCCGGCAGCAAGACGACAAGAGCCGGCAATATCTGCACCGCGGCATAGCGGCGCGCCAGTTCCAGCGCAGTTTTGTGCTGGCGGAGGGCATGGAAGTACGCAGCGCCGACTTGAAGAACGGATTGCTCTCGATCGATCTTGTGCGCCCGCAGCCCGAACGTGTGGTAAAATCGATCTCGATCAAGGAATCGGAGTGAGAAACCTTATAGGATTAGTGTGCGTTATCGGAAGAAGGAGTGGACGGCCATGCAGTCGAGCCGTGTCGAAACGAAACCGATAGAGATATCCCCGGAAGCGCTCGCCCAGCTCGGCGACGGTGAGATCGCTTACGTGAAGACGATCCGCTCCGAGGATGTCCATGCGCTATTCCCGCAAGTGCCGGACATCGAGCCCGGAATCAAGCTATTCGCGCTGCACGCGGCCGACGGCACGCCGATCATGCTGACCGACAGCCGCGAGGCCGCGATCGCCAACGCCGTGAGCCAGGACCTCGAAATGGTGAGCGTGCATTAAGCGCGCGCACGGCGCGATTGTCATGCGCGGCGAGGGCTGTGCGTTGATGCGGCGCCTCTGATTTTTCAGCGCCTGTAATTTTTTGGCTGGTCTGGATCAATTGCCGATCGCGGCAATGCTGAAAACTACGCGGCGCTTGCCGACGGCATGGCCAGTACGGCGTATAGCGCTTCCGCGTCGTGCGAGGCGCGCAGCTTGTGGGCGACCGTGGAATCACGCAGCAGCCGCGCCACCCGCGCCAGCGCTTTCAAATGATCGGCGCCGGCCCCTTCCGGCGCGAGCAAGAGAAAAATGAGATCGACCGGCTGGCTGTCGAGGGCCTCGAAATCGACCGGCCGGTCAAGCCGCGCGAATAATCCGAACAGCCGCGTGAGATTGGGCATCTTGCCGTGCGGAATGGCAATGCCATTGCCCACGGCCGTGGAGCCGAGCTTCTCGCGCTGCATCAGGATTTCGAAGATCGCACGCTCGTTCTGCCCGGTCAGCGCTGCGGCGCGCGCGGCAAGCTCTTGCAGCGCCTGTTTCTTGTTATTGACCTTCAGTGCAGGAAGAATCGCGTTCGGCGCGACGAGATCGGTGAGCGGCATGAGTGAAACCTGGGGGCAAGGCCTTAGGCCCGGCTCCATTCGAGCATGATCTTTTCCGGAAACCGGTGCCCATTTTTCGGGATCATGCTCAAGGGCGGCGGACCATAAGGAGCGTCGACAATGGCGTCAATGGGCATGCGAGGGGCCGGTTGATAGCGGTATCGGGCGATAAAGTTCCACGGCGGCCTTCCGTTCCCGCGGCAGTGGATGGGCAGTTTGCCTACTCGGTCGAGCCCGTTCGCGACGGTCGCGGGCGGTGCTCCTTGAGTCGGCGATGGTAGCGGCGCAGCCGCTTCTCCACTTTCACCGCCGCCTGGTCGGCGCTGGCATAGGCGTCGGGCGCGCTGCCATCGGTGTGCAGCGTGATCTTCGAATCGAGATGAATGGCGCATTCGGTGCGAAATCCGGAACCTTCCCGTGCAACGGTCACATGCCCCGAATAACCGCCATCGAAATATTTGCTCATGGCTTCGCCAATCCGCTCGCTGATCCGCCCGCGCAAGGCGCCGCCAACATCGAGATTTTTCCCGGAAATGCGAAATGACATGGCAGCCTCCGTTAGCCGCTATCCCCGCTGCTCATCTCCACCTAGGCATCGGCAGCCGCGGCGTCAACTTCGCGCGATACCGGGTGCCCACAGTGGCGGCGATCAATCAATTGACCACGGCCGCCTGCTTCTCCCGCCGGCGCTGCACCGAGGAAGGAATGCGCATGGCCTCGCGGTATTTCGCGACCGTCCGCCGCGCGATGTTGATGCCGGCCTCGCGCAGCTTGTCGACGATGGTGTCATCGGACAGCACGTCGGCCGCGCTCTCGGCGTCGATCAATTGTTTGATGCGGTGGCGCACGGCTTCGGCGGAATGCGCTTCGCCGCCGTGAGAGGCCGCGATCGCCGAGGTGAAAAAGTATTTGAGTTCAAAGATGCCGCGGCTGGTGGCCATGTATTTATTGGCGGTGACGCGGGAAACCGTCGACTCGTGCATGCTGATGGCTTCGGCGACGGTCTTGAGGTTGAGCGGACGCAGGTGCTCGACGCCGTGCGCGAAGAAGCCGTCCTGCTGGCGGACGATCTCGTTTGAGACCTTGAGGATGGTTCGCGCCCGCTGATCGAGCGCGCGCACCAGCCAAGTGGCGCTTTGCAGGCATTCGGCGAGGTAGGATTTTTCGGTGTCGCGCCGCGCCGTGGCCGAGACTTCGGAATAGTAGGTCTGATTGACCAGAACCTTCGGCAGGGTGTCGGAATTCAATTCGACAATCCAGCCGCCGTCGGGCGCAGGCCGCACGAAAACATCGGGCACGATCGGCTGCACGATCGTCGATCCGAAGGCGAGCCCCGGCTTGGGATTGAGGCGGCGGATTTCCGCGATCATGTCGGCGAGATCCTCGTCGCCGACGCCGCAGAGTTTTTTCAGCGCGGCAAAATCGCGCTTGGCGAGAAGGTCGAGCCGCGCGATCAACCCCTGCATCGCCGGATCGAAGCGGTCGCGCTCCTTGAGCTGCAGGCTCAGGCATTCGGCGAGATCGCGCGCGCCTATTCCGGGCGGATCAAAGCCCTGCAGGATGCCAAGGACAGCCTCCACCTCGCCGACGGAGGTGCCGAGCCGTTCGGCCACGGCCGCCACATCGCCGCCGAGATATCCGGCCTCGTCGATGAGATCGATCAGGTATCGCCCGATCATGCGTCGCGCCGGGTTGGCGATGGCGAGCGTGAGCTGTTCGCGCAGCCAGTCCGCGAGCGTGGTTTCGGCGGGAACGAACGCCTCAAGGTTATATTCGCCGTCGTCGCGGCCGCCCGGGCCGACGCCCGACCATTCCGAGTACCCGGCCGGGCCTTCGGCGGCGCGCGGGCGGGTCGGCTCGGGATCGTCGGGGAAGACGTCTTCGCGGGGGGCATCAAGCCGCTCGATGGCGCTGGCGCCCGATTCGCTTTCGCCTCCGCTCCAAGCCTCGCCGTTCGCCGGCGGCATATCCGACGTTGGCGCGCCATTGGGCTCGCCTGGGGCCGGTTCCTCCTCGGCACCGCGGTCGAGCAGCGGATTGCGCTCGAGTTCGGCTTCGACATAGGCCACGAGATCGAGATTGGAGAGCTGCAAAAGCTTGATCGCCTGCATCAATTGCGGCGTCATCACCAGCGTTTGGCTCTGGCGGATTAGGAGTCTTTGGGTAAGTGCCATTGATTAGGCGGCCGAACTGGTCCAATTCTTGCTTGTAGGTTCTTATTCTTCTACAGCAGTTTGGCCGCGCTGTCGTCAACCGATTTCGGACAGGCTTAAAGCTGGAATTGCTCGCCAAGATAGAGGCGACGCACGTCAGGGTTGTTGACGATATCGTCGGCACGGCCCTCCATCAGCACCTCGCCGGAGTAAATAATGTAGGCCCGGTCGGTCAGGCCGAGCGTCTCGCGTACATTGTGATCGGTGATGAGCACGCCGATGCCGCGATTGGTCAAATGGCGCACCAGCGACTGGATATCGCCGACGGCGATCGGATCGATGCCGGCAAACGGCTCGTCGAGCAGCATGTAATTCGGCCGGGTGGCGAGCGAGCGTGCGATTTCGACGCGGCGGCGTTCCCCGCCCGACAGCGCGATCGCCGGCGTCTTGCGCAAGCGCGCGATGTTGAATTCCTCGAGCAGCCCGTTGAGATCGCGCTCGCGGCGCTTGGCGTCGCGCTCGACCACTTCAAGCACGGCGCGGATGTTCTGCTCGACGGTGAGGCCGCGGAAAATGGAGGCTTCCTGCGGCAGATAGCCGATGCCAAGGCGCGCCCGCTGGTACATCGGCAAGGCCGTCACATTATGACCGTCGAGTTCGACGCGGCCTTTGTCGGCCTTGATGAGGCCGGTCACCATGTAAAATACCGTAGTCTTGCCGGCGCCGTTGGGGCCAAGCAGACCCACCGCTTCGCCCTTGCGCACATAAAGACTCACGCCCTTGACCACTTTGCGCCCGACGAAGCTCTTTTCCACGCCGTGGACGGAGAGAACGCCCTTTCTGTCGGGCGGCGCAGCGCCGTTGCCGTCGGTGCGACGGCGCTGCCGGGCCGGAGGTGGCGGCTCAATCTCGGGCGGACGCTGACGCTGCGGCACGCCGTCGGGCGGCGGCACGCGCGGCGGTACCCTGTCTGGCGGCGGTTGGCGCAGCGACCGTGGCGGACGCTTGCTGCGCGCTTTCTCCGCCGCCGGTACGCTCGCAATATCGAGGTAGGTTGCGCTGATCGCGCCGCCGATGCTCGCGAGATCGATGGCTTCGCTCCCGGCGGCAACCGGCTGTCGCGACGCCGGACTGCGGCGCCGGCGAAAGTATGAGAAGATATCCACTACGCCAGCCTCGGGAGGTACTGCTCGAATGGTGGAGAATCCCAGTCTCTTGGAGGGACTTTAACCGATTTCCCGCAGCGATGCTCTCGGCGCCTCCTAATTGGACTTGTCCGGCTGATTAGGCTTGTCCGGTCCAGGCCCGATAGACATAAAGTTCGAGGCGCTGCCGTTTTCGTTCTTGTTCGGCAGGATGAGTGCGCGGACGCGATTCTGACTGGTCGTGCCCGGGTTGCCCGAGTCGATATGCGCGTTTCCGGTTACCGTATCGACCACGACCCGGTCGCCGTGAAGAACATTTTTGCCCTGGCTGACGACAACATTGCCGGTCAGTGTGATGGTCTTTTTCTTCAAGTCGTAGACACCGAGATCGCCGCTGGCGTTTTGGTCCTTGGAAACCACGGTGACGCCGCCGCGCGCTTCTATCCTGCGGATGTCCTGTGCGCCTTGCGGCATCAGCGCCTGTTGAACGGGCGCACCCGGCGCCGGCGGGGTAACGGCCGCAACGCGCTGCCCGCCTGCACCAGGACCGTGCTCGGCTCCATAGAAGACGACGAGCGTTTGGCACTTGATGGTCATGTCGCCCTGGACCACCTGCACGTCACCCGAAAAGGTCGCCATTTTGCTCTTGTCGCGAACTTCGAGCGTTGCCGATTCGATTTGGATCGGTTGATCCTTGTTTTGGTCTTGCACGCCGAGGAGCGGGCTAGCCGGCGCAGCCTGCGGACCTTGCGCCGCCGCCGAGCCCGGCGCAGCCAATGCGATCATCACCGCCCAGAACCGAAGTTGCCGGTTCATTTTTCGCTCGCCTGGGTCAATTGGTCCGGTTGCACGGTCATCGCCACGCCGCCGCTGAAGCGGATCAGATCGCCGCCGTCGACAACCTCCAGCCGCTTGGCGGTAATAATGCCGTTGGTGAGCTTTACCCAAACCGGCTTCTCCGTGACGACGTTGCCCTTGTGCACGTCGATCACCGCATCCCGCAGCCGGACCTCGTAGCCGGTCGAGGACGTGAGATGAACGCTTTCGGTGAGGGTGAGCATTTCAGACTTCATGTCATAGGTCCCCGAATTGGACGTGACGTTGACCGTACTCTTGTCCTCCATCGCCATTTTGGCCTGGATCTGATGCAACTCCATCAAATCCGGTTTGGTGATGTCCTGCTCGGCGGACTTGGCGGTAAATTCATAGGGGCGTGAATCGACGGTGAAGCCGGCAAGACGCGGCTGCTGCATCGTGACCTTGGTTCCTTTGATCACCAGATTGCCGACTTCCCCCGGCAGCCGTAGACCGCCGACCGTCGGCATGTAATTGACCGCCACGACGGCGACTAGAGCCACCGCAATAATGGCAGGCACGCCGACGCGGAGCCAACGCACGTGCCAGCTGTGCCGCAACGCGTTGCGATACATCTGTTCGGCATCGCCGCGAGACGTCGCGGTAAACCCGCCGCGTCTGGCAGTGCCGACGGAATAGGCGCTGGTCAGTGGTGTTCCCCTTAAACGACCGTTGCCTCGATTCGGGTCGCAGACGGTTTTAGCGGTTCTGGGGCGGAATTGTCCCCTGCGAATATGGCCTCGACCGGGCGGCTTTCGGAAACCGCCCAAGCTTATGATTCTGTTCTGTTTTTCAATTCACATTCCGGCGAATTTCGGTGCACAGAACCGGAGTTGCGCCGACGGTCCTAGGAATGGGCGAAAATATCAGTGTCGGCGAAGCCGGCGAGATCGAGCCGCGCCCGCGTCGGCAAGAAACGAAAACAGGCGGCCGCCAGTCCCTCCCGGCCCTCGCGCGCAAGCATGGCGTCGAGCCGATCTTTGAGCGCGTGCAGGTAAATGACGTCGGATGCGGCGTAGGAAACCTGCGCGTCGCTCAGTTCCGTCGCCCCCCAGTCGGACAATTGTTGCTGTTTCGAGAGGTCGTGCCCGAGCACCTCGCGCACCAGATCCTTGAGCCCGTGCTTGTCGGTATAGGTCCGGGCCAGCCGCGAGGCGATCTTGGTACAGTAAATCGGCTCCGGCATGACGCCAAAGGCGTTGCACAGCATGGCGAGATCGAACCGCGCGAAGTGAAAAATCTTGAGCAAGCCGACGTCAGTGAGCAACCGCTTCAGATTGGGCGCGTCAGTAGCATGCGGCGGAATCTGCACCACGTCGGCAGAACCGTCGCCGGGCGAAAGCTGAACGACACAGAGCCGGTCGCGGCCGAGATGAAGCCCCATGGTTTCGGTATCGATCGCCACCGCGCCGGTGTAGCGCGAAAGGTCGGGCAGATCGCCGCGATGCAGGCGGATGGTCATGCGGGGTTCGCTAGGCAGGGCTCATGCGCCGCTCACCGACATGGCTCGTCGGTAGCGCTGCGCTCTGAATATCGCAACCGAAATGGCGCGTCAAAATCAGGCGGCCTTTACGGGGGCCAGACCCGCAAGCTTCAGGCTCAGCGCGCGCAGGCGCCGCCGCGCCTCCGCGTCATAGGCTTGCGCATCGGCGCGCGCTTCGTTCTGTCCGTTGAAGTAAAGTCCGCTCCGCCCTTCGAGGTCCCCGGACCTTGCGAGTTTGAGGATCGCGTCGGCGCCTTCCTCGACAGTGCTGATCGGCGTGCCGAACTGGCGCACCATCGTCGTGTTCATGAAAGTCGCCGGATGCAAGGTGTTGACCGTTACGCCGGTACCGTCGAGGTCGTGCGCGAGATCGATGGTGAACAAGATCTGCGCGAGCTTGCTCTGGCGGTAGGCGCGCATGCCGCTGTAGTCTTGCGTCAACATCACGTCATCGAAATCGATCGCCTGCTGTCCGAGCGACGAGACGTTGACGATGCGCGCGGGCGCGCTTTTCTTGATCAGCGGCAGCAGCAGATGCGTGAGCAGAAACCCGGAGAGGTAATTCACCGCGAACCGCAATTCGTGGCCGTCGGCGCTCTCTTCCCGCGTGCCCTGCGGTCCGCCGGAGCCGATGCCGGCATTGTTGATGAGAAGATCGAGCCGCTTTGTCGTTTGCTGCACCATGCTTGCAAGGCGCCGCACCTCGGCCAGGGCGGCCAGGTCCGCCTGCAGGAATTCCGCGGAACCGCCCGCCGCTTTGATCGCGGCGACCACTTGCCCGCCCCGCGCGCGATCGCGGCCGTGCACCAGAATGCGCCAGCCGTCCTCTCCCAGTCTCGTCGCCACCATGCGGCCGACGCCATCGGTCGAGCCGGTAATCAAGGCTGTCTTCCCGTTCGGTTTCGCCATTTGCCGGACCTCGCTGACGCACAGTGTAGGCCGACGCTCCTGGTCGGACCAGGCGCTCAATAATCAAAGGGTTTATTGCGACAACTTCATTTCTGCTCAAGGTGCCAGGTGCCGTCCCAATCGTCGGCCGGCGGCGTTGCCGCCACGACGTCGATGCGCTTGAGCAAGGTCAAAGACGGTCCGTCGTTCGGAACCGCTTCGAGCGCCGCGGCAAAGCCGCGTCTCGCCTCCTCCCAGCGCCGGGCGCGGTAAGCGGCGAGCGCCGCGGCATAGCGGGTCCGCAGCTCGACCTGCGCCGCGCTCAAAGCGCCGCCGCGGGCCATGATCTCGTACACCGGCTGCGCATGGGTCTGGCCGACCAGCACGACGCGATCGATCTCGCGCGCCTCGATCGCGGCGCCGGCCGCGGTGACAGTCGCTTCCGATGCCAGGATGCGGCCTCCGTACAGCTTGTTGGCGCCTTCCAGGCGCGACGCCAAATTCACGGTATCGCCCATCACCGTGTAGCTCATCATCACTTCGGAGCCGACGCTGCCGACCAGCGCTTCGCCGGTAGCGATGCCGACACGGATGTCGAACGAGATCGGAACGTTGCGCAGCCCGAGCAGATCCGGCAGCTCGGCGCGAAACGGCGCGACGCGTTCCAGCATGTCGAGCGCGGCAAAGGCAGCGCAGCGCGCCTGATTGGCGTCCGCAGTGAAGGGCGGTCCCCAATAGGCCATGATGGCGTCGCCGATATATTTGTCGATGATGCCGCCGTGCTGGCGGATCGGCGCCGACATCGTCGAAAAATACCGGTTCATGACCTTGACGAGACCCTGCGGCGTCATCTCCTCGCTGACGCCGACGAAGCCGCGGATGTCGCAGAACAGCACGGTCATGACGCGCCGCTCTCCCGCGGTCGCCAGGGCCGGTCCGCTGATCAGCCCCTCGACGATGCGGGGATCGACGTATTTCCCGAACGTTTCGCGGATGCGTTCCTTCAGCCGCAGCTGCTCCACCATCCGGTTGAAGGCGATCGTTAGTAGGCCGATCTCGTCTTTCGACGTGACTGCCAGCGTTTCGTCGAGCCGGCCCGCTTCGACCGCACGCGCGCCTTCCAAGAGGCGGCGCACCGGGCGCGTTAATCCGGTGCTGACCAGGACGGAAAAGACCAGGCCCAGCGTCGCCGCGAGCGCCGTCAGCACGAGGGCGACCACCATGACCACATGCTGCTTGCGCACCGTCGCTGCGGAGTCGGCGCGCAGCAAATCGAGCATCTCGGTACGGATGGCATCGAGCTCGCGGTCGAGGTCACTGCGCAGCACGTCGATCCGGTCGAGGCCGTCGGCGATTGCCTTTTGGTTACCGCCGTCGAGCAGGTGCAGCAGGCGCTCGATCTCGTCGTTGAGCAGGCTTCGGGTGCCGGACATCGCATCGTCGAGATGGGTTTCGAGCCGCACCAGCGCCGTCGTATCGCCGAACGTGCTGCCCTTGGCGATCAGGCCGTCGATCAGGGTACGCGCCGCTTCCGTTTCCTTGTTGAACGCCGTACCGCTGGCATCGAAATCGTTGCGGGCCGCGGCGAACCGGGCGTCATTTGCCGGGGTTTCGCTCTTCTCGATGACCATGCGGCGTAACGCCAGCGCGCGATCGAGCGAGCGGATGTCGGCCCGCGCCAGCGCGCCGTAGGCCGGAACATAGCTCTGCGTCAGATCTTCAAGACGGCCGCCGACTTGCAGCACCTGGGCCAGCGACACCAGCGCGGTAATGGCCATCAGCACGATAAGGACAACTGCGATGCCGATGATCTTGCGCTTGATCGACAGTCGGATCATCGAGCGATCCCGGTTCGGCCGCGCCAGTCAGTTCCGCGGACTTTCAGGTGGTCTCTTAAATACGCGCTGAATTAGATGCGAATTTCGCAATTGGTGCCCAGGAGAGGACTCGAACCTCCACGCCTCGCGGCGCTAGTACCTGAAACTAGTGCGTCTACCAATTCCGCCACCTGGGCTGTGCGGCGATAGGTACGGAGCCGTCTTCTCGTTGTCAATCGAACGGGCTATCCCTCTGTACAGCGCCAAATCGATCCTGTATTGCGGCCGGCGATGACCTTGAAGAGCAAATTCGACACGCTTGTCACCGTGTTCGGCGGCTCGGGCTTCCTCGGCCGCCACGTGGTGCGCGCGCTTGCCAACCGCGGCTACCGCATCCGCGTCGCGGTGCGCCGGCCGGAGCTTGCCGGGTATTTGAAGCCGCTCGGGGCGGTCGGGCAGATCGAAGTGGTGCAGGCGAACATCCGCTTCCCGCCATCTGTCGAGGCGGCGGTGC
The DNA here is from genome assembly GCA_963832605.1 of uncultured Alphaproteobacteria bacterium. GTDB lineage: Bacteria > Pseudomonadota > Alphaproteobacteria > Rhizobiales > Xanthobacteraceae > BOG-931. Next base: position 527,439 of record CAWHUO010000022.1, read on the forward strand.
GCGACGCCGACATTGTCGTCAATCTGGTCGGCATCCTGTTCGAGCGCGGCCGCCAGCGCTTCGACGCCGTGCAGGCGGCGGGCGCGGAGGCGGTGGCGCTCGCCGCCAAGGCCGTCGGCGCGCGCCTGGTGCATGTCTCGGCGATCGGCGCCGATGACAACTCGGCCTCGCGCTACGCACGCTCGAAAGCCGACGGCGAACGCCGCGTGATGGCGGCACAACCAGGCGCGATCATCGCGCGGCCGTCGATCGTGTTCGGTCCCGAGGACGAGTTCTTCAACCGCTTCGCCGGGCTCGCCCGCATCTCGCCGGCGCTGCCACTTCCCGGCGGCGGCCACACCCGCTTTCAGCCGGTATTCGCCGGCGACGTCGCCGAGGGCATCGCCACGGCGGTCGACGGCAAGGCCAAACCCGGCGCCATCTACGAATTCGGCGGGCCGGATGTGCGTACGTTCAAGGAGCTGATGCAGTACACGCTCGCCACCATCGAACGCCGCCGCCTGCTGGTGCCAGTGCCGTTCGCCGTGATGAAGCTGCAGGCGGAGTTTCTGCAATTTCTGCCGGACCCGCCGCTCACGCCCGATCAGGTCGAGCTTCTCAAAAGCGACAACGTCGTCTCCGCCGCGGCGCGCGAGCAAGGCCGCACGCTCGAAGCGCTCGGCATCGTGCCCGATTCGATCGCCGCAGTGGTACCGGATTATCTCTGGCGTTTCCGCAAAACCGGCCAGTTCCGCGGCCGCACGGCTTAGGCGTGCCCGGTCGTTGCCGCCGCTGCAATCACGCCCGGAGAAGATTCCGCATTGACTGCGGCTATGAATTCCCGCTTTCGCGGGAATGATTGTTACGACTCGTATTTGAACGAAAGCGCGACGCGGGTGCGGAAAGCCGTGACCTTGCCGTCCTCCACCTTCATGTCCATTTTGGTGACTTCGGCGACGCGCAGATCGCGCAACGAACCGGCGGCCGTTTCCACCGCGATGCGGCCGGCGTCTTCCCAGGATTTTTCGCTGACGCCGACGACATCGATAATGCGATAGACGCTATCCGATTGCTTCTTTGCCATTGGATCGATCCTTTCCAGGCCAAGTGAGCGCGCGCGATCAAAATTATCACGGCGGTCACCTTAAGCTTAGATCAAGGAGCACCGTCTCGTCGATGACCCGAAGCCGCCCATTCGTCGAGCGGTCTGGACTCCATGAGCTGAAAGGCGGAAGCTTGAGAGGAGCCTTGCTATCTCGTGCGCGACTCGAAAAGGCTAGAACCGATGCCCGGCAAGCGCCTGCAGCTCGATGAAGAGACTTGGCGTCAGCTCGACCTGCTCGGGCACGACCAGATGAAGGACTTTCAAGAACTGGCTGACGAGGCCTTTCGCGACCTTTTAAAAAAATATAATCGCCCGATTGATCTGAAAGACGCACTGCGGCGCAGCGCCGACGTCTCCGCCACCGTACATCAGCTGCGGCCGGGCAAGGGCGACAAGCCGCGGCGCAAATAGCGACCGGCCCTAGGCAAATCGCTCGCGTGCCCGAGCGCGCGCCTTGACTGCTTCCACTTCGCGATTTCTGGCCGGGCTTGCCGTCTCCAGCGACGTCAGAAGCCGGCGAGCCACCTCCGCCACCTCTTCTACCGCCCGGTTGAATGCCGCCTCGTTGGCTCGCGACGGGTTGGTGAACCCGCTCAGCTTGCGAACGAACTGCAGCGCCGAGGCGCGGACTTCTTCCTCCGTTGCCGGCGGCTCAAAATTGAACAGGGTGCGGATGTTACGACACATGGATTTCTCCCTGGGGCGCCTGAACTCGCCCGATCCATACCCCGCCGATCGCGCCTTGGGAAAGGCCCCTCGCGGCGATAGGCTCGCGGATCGGTCAGCCTCCCGGAGCACACGTGCCAGTTACCCCCGCCGAGCGCGTTACCATTGCCGGCGATCCGGGTGTTCGCGTCTCCGGTCTCCTGCAAACGCCATCCCGCGCGCGGGCTTGTTATGTGCTGGCGCACGGCGCCGGCGCGGGGATGCATCATCCGTTCATGGCGGCGGCGACGGCGGAACTTGCGCTGCGCGGCATCGCCACTTTGCGCTACCAGTTTCCTTATATGGAGCGCGGCGGTAAACGGCCCGACCCGCCGCCCCTCGCCCACGCGACCGTCCGTGCTGCAGTCGCCGCGGCGCGCGGCGCGCGGCCGGACCTTCCGCTTATCGCCGGCGGCAAGTCCTTCGGCGGCCGGATGACCTCGCAGGCGCAGGCGAAAGTGCCGCTGCCGGGTGTTTGCGGACTAGCCTTCCTCGGCTTTCCGCTGCATCCGGCGGGCAAACCTTCGCAGGATCGCGCAAAGCACCTCTTCGACGTGCAGATCCCGATGCTGTTTCTGCAAGGAACCCGCGATACGCTGGCGGCGCTCGATCAGCTTGAGCCGCTGTGCCAAGCGCTCGGCCCGCGCGCGACACTGAAGCTATTCCCCGACGCCGATCATTCGTTTCACGCGCCGGCGCGAAGCGGCCGGACGGACGCGCAAGTTCGCAGCGATTTGCTTGATGCGCTTGCCGCCTGGATCGACGGCGTGATCAGAGGCCCAGCCCCAAAGCGATAAGGCCGAGCACGCCGACCACGACCCGCCACCACACGAACAGCGTGAAGCCGTGGTGCGACACGTAACCGAGAAAGGTCTTCACCACGAACCACGCGGCGATGAAGGAGACGATGAAGCCGACGGCGACCAGCGCCACGTTGCCGTGGCTCATCTGAGCATGGTTCTTGTACAGATCGTAGGCGAAGGCGCCGGCCATAGTCGGCATCGCCAGCCAGAACGAGAACTCGGCGGCGGCGCGGCGATCGGCGCCGAGCAGCATAGCCGAGACGATGGTCGCTCCCGAACGCGATACGCCGGGAACCATCGAGAGGCACTGGGCGACCCCGATAATGAAATACATCGGCAGCGTGAATTTGGTCGCGTCATGATAGCGCGGCTTAAGCTCGAGGCGATCAACCCACAGCAGCACCGCGCCGCCGGCGATGAGCGAGAAGCACACGATCCAGGGATTGAACAGGACTTCCTTGATGATCTTATAGGCCAAGGCCCCGATCACCGCCGCCGGTAGGAAGGCTATGAGCACGCCAATGATGAAACGCCTTGCCTGCGGATCGGTGAACATGGCGGTCGCCAGGTGCAACAGTCGCCCGGCGTAGATCGACAGCAGAGCCAGGATGGCGCCGAACTGAATCAAAACTGCGAAGCTCTTGCCGAAATCGTCGTCGCCGAAGCCGAAGAACCGCTGCATCAGCAGGAGGTGCCCGGTCGAAGAGACCGGAATGAACTCGGTCAGCCCCTCGACGATCCCGAGGATGATCGCCTTAATAAAATCGAACGTCATTGATCAACTCCGCGGCGGAGAAAGGCGCAGCATGCGCCTGGTTCGAAGAGGCCTTGGCGGGATGGTTTACAGCACGGTTTGTCAGACTTGTGACTTAGCATCGGCGTTCTGGCAACCGCTATGGCCGCGACTTCAACAGGCGCGTCCGGTGTCAGTTGCCTGCCGCCTCGCTTCGCCTATAAGAGAACCATTCGGAGTCGCACCGCTCTCCTCCCCGCGACTGCCTTAGCCACCTTTCCCTGCGCGCCCGTGAGCATGCTGACGCTGTTTCACCATCCCTCCTGTCCGCATTCCCGTTTCGTGCGGCTTATTCTTGAGGAACTCGGCGTGGCGGTGCGGCTGGTCGAGGAGCGGGTGTGGGAACGGCGCAAAGAATTCCTTCTGCTCAATCCGGCCGGAGCCACGCCGGTCCTGGTGGAGGAAGGCGCGCCGCCGGTTCCGGGCGCGGCCATCATCGCCGAATACCTCGACGAAACGCGGGGGACGACAGCGGATCAGACCGGGCTGATGCCGCGCGAAGCGGCAGACCGCATTGAAATCCGCCGCCTGACGAGCTGGTTCAACGACAAGTTCTTTGCCGAGGTGAGCGGCCCGTTGGTGACGGAGCGCGTCTACAAGCGCTTCATCCCGGCCGAAGACGGCGGCGGCGCGCCCGATACCGACGCCATGCGGGCGGCGCGGAGCAATATTAGATACCATCTGACTTACATCGGCTGGCTCATTCGCAAGCGCGACTGGCTTGCCGGCGACAGCCTGACCTATGCTGATCTTGCCGCGGCGGCGCATTTGTCCGCCGTCGATTATCTGGGCGATGTGCCGTGGGACGAAGACGAGACCGCGAAGGCCTGGTACGCGAGGATCAAATCGCGACCCTCGTTCCGCACCCTGCTCGGCGAGACGCTGCCGGGTCTGCCGCCGTCGCCGAGCTACGCCGACCTCGACTTCTGACGCCGGCCGCAGCGGCCGCGCTCAAGGCGAAGCTTGCCGCGACGGCTCGCGCCCATGGCTTCGACGCGATCGGCGTTGCGCGACCGGATTCGATCCCGCATGCGGCCGAACGATTGCGTGCGTTCCTCGCTGCCGGCGCCCAGGGCGACATGGACTGGATGATGAGGAACGCGGACCGCCGCGGCAACCCACGCACCTTGTGGGCGGAGGCGCGCTCGATTGTCATGCTCGGCCTCAATTATGGTCCCGATGACGATCCGCTCGCGATCCTGCGCGAGCGTATGCGCGGCGCCATCTCGGTCTATGCGCAAGGCGACGACTACCACGAGGTGATCAAGCCGCGGCTGAAAATCCTTGGGCGCTGGCTCATCGAAAACGGCGGCGGCGATATCAAAGTCTTCGTCGACACTGCGCCGTTGATGGAAAAGCCGCTGGCCGAAGCCGCCGGGCTCGGCTGGCAGGGCAAACACACCAATCTGGTGTCGCGCGAGCACGGTTCGTGGTTGTTTTTAGGTGCCATTTTCACCACGCTCGATCTGCCGCCCGACGCCCCGGAACGCGACCATTGCGGTAGCTGTCACGCTTGTCTCGACATCTGCCCGACGGCGGCGTTTCCCGCGCCCTACCGTCTCGATGCGCGCCGCTGCATCTCCTATCTGACCATCGAGCACAAAGGCCCGATTCCGCGCGGGCTGCGCCCGCTGATCGGCAATCGCATCTATGGCTGTGACGATTGCCTCGCGGTTTGTCCGTGGAACAAATTCGCCCAGGCCGGGCGCGAAACAAAACTTGCAGCGCGTGCCGCGCTGCGCGCCCCGCAGCTCGCCGAGCTCTCGCGGCTCGATGACGCCGCGTTTCGCGCCTTGTTCAGCAAGAGCGCGGTCAAGCGCATCGGGCGGGCGCGCTTTCTGCGCAACGTCCTGATCGCGATCGGCAATTCCGGCGATCGCGTACTCGCCGAAGAGGCCGAACGTCTGCTCGGAGATTCCTCGCCGCTTGTTCGCGGCGCCGCCGTGTGGGCCCTCGGTCGGCTCGACCGCGCGCGACTCGCCCACTGCGCCAAACGCTTCCGTGCCGCCGAGTCCGATCCGGATGTCGTCGGCGAATGGGCCGCTGCGCGCGAAGGATGAAGCTTAATGTCCACGCTCATCTGCTTCGGGCTCGGCTATTCGGCGGAACATTTCATCGGCATGTTCGGCGACGGCTTTGAGCGCATTATCGGCACGGTCCGCGGCGCGGAACGCGCCGCTGTTCTGAATGCGCGCTTCGGCGGCCGGCTCAAGGTCTTTGCCTTCGACGGCACTTCGGCCACGCCGGAAGTGGAACGCGCGATCGGCGAGGCCGATGTGGTGCTGGTTTCGATTCCGCAGACCGCGAAAGGCGATCCCGTGCTTGCGGCTTTCGGCGAAGCGTTGGCGCATGCGAGCCGGCTGCGATCGATCGTGTATTTGTCGACGATCGGGGTCTATGGCGACCGTGGCGGGGCCTGGGTGGACGAAGAAACCGCGCCACGGCCGGATTCGGAGCGCGCCCGCGAACGGCTGGCCGTTGAACACGCCTGGCAAACGTTCGGCCAGCGATCAGGTGCCGCCGTCGCCATCCTGCGGCTCGCCGGCATCTACGGACCCGGGCGCAATGCGCTCGTGCAGATCGCGCGCGGCGATGCCCGGCGCATCGTCAAGCCCGGCCAGATCTTCAATCGCATTCATGTCGCCGACATCGCGCAGGCGATTGACGCGGCATTCGCACGCAAGGCCAGCGGAGTTTTCAACGTCACCGACGACGAGCCAAGCCCGCCCGGCGATCCGATCGTGTTCGCGGCGCAGCTCCTTGGCCGCGATCCGCCGCGGGAAATCCCCTTCGACGAAGCCGCGCCATCGATGTCGCCGATGGCTTTGAGTTTTTGGCAGGAATGCCGACGCGTGCGCAACGACAAGCTCAAACGCGAGCTCGGCGTCAGTCTTTTGTACCCGACCTACCGTGAGGGTTTGCGCGCGCTGTTTGAGGCGCGTTCGTTCAATGCAGACTCGGGCCCTTGAGGAAGCGATCGCGCTCGCTCGATTTCACGCGCAGATCCATGGTTTCGCCGTCGCGATAGATCGTGATCGGCACTTCGACGCCGGCCTGGCCTTGCGCCCAGATGCGGCGGAACATGCTCGCGAGATCATTCACTTCTTTGCCCGCGACCGAGAGCACGATGTCGCCCGTGCGCAGGTCGGCGCGCTTGGCCGGTCCGCGATCCGCCAGTCCGACGACCACAAGCCGGTTCTCGACTTCGGTCGCGTAGAAGCCGAGCCAAGGCCGCGACGGCGCGTTGCGCCGGCCGAATTTGAGCAGATCGTCGAAGATCGGCTTCAACAGGTCGATGGGGACCATCATGTTGATGTTCTGGGCCCCTCCCTTTTCGGCCGCGTGCTGGAGCTGCAGTGAACCGATGCCGAGCAGATCGCCGGCGGGCCCGATCAGGGCGGTGCCGCCCCAGTTCGGATGGGACGGCGCCGTGAAGATCGCTTCATCGAGCACGTATTCCCAATAGCCGGCGAATTCCTGTTTGGCGACGATGCGGGCGGCGACCGAATGCTGCCGTCCGCCGGCTCCGCCAACGACGACGCGTTCGCCAAGCGAGGCCGCCGCCGACTGGCCGAATTGCAACGCCGGCATGTCGAGTTTGGCAAGCGCCTGCACCAGCCCGAAGCCGGTTTCCTGATCATAGCCAAGCACGTGGCCGGGCACCGACCGACCGTCGCTCAGCGTGAGCCAGATCGTGTCCGCTTCGGTGATCAAATAGCCGATGGTCAGGATCAGGCCGTTGCCGCGAATGATGACACCGTTGCCGGCACGCTCGGTGCCGAGCGTTTCCGCGGTGAACGCATCCGCGGGCACGGTTACGCGCAGCGACACCATGCAGGCCAAGGCCAGCTCGAGATCGTAGCTATAATCCTCGGGCTTCGGTTGCGCCGAGGCCGGCACTTTCCAGTCGCTCACGGACGCCATCCGACTATTCCTTCACCCCGTACACTATCTTGTAACCGGGAATGAAGCGGCAGTGAAATCCGGCGAGGGCTTTTGCGCATGTCATCCTAGTATGTCGTTCCTCTCCGCAGCCGCTCTCGCCACGTGCCATTTGCGGAGCGCCAGCCTGCCGATCAAGTCCATGGCGCCTCGTCATCGCCGAGAAGTGAGCACACGATCGCCGGCGAAATTGACGCGGCGCGCTCATTCCTTGGGTTCGGACCTGTCAGACGCCGCGGCGTCCTGTTCCAGCTGCTGCAGGCGTTTCTCGAGCTCCGGCAGGCTCTGCACCAACTCGCACTTCTGTTTATCTTCCTGCGCCTGCTTTTTTACTTCGTCCCAGCGTTCCTTGGCATCCTCAAGGCTCCAAGGGCGACGCTTGTCAGGATTATAGACCTGCGCCTTGACCAGGTTTTCCAGCGACCGGAAATAATCTTCCAAATTGAGCATGCGCCGGCGCAGCTGAAAAAAGAAGTTCTTGCCATCCAGCTCGCTGCAATGGTGCAACCCCTCGGCAAACGTCTGCTGGGCCATGTGGGCGTCGAAAATCTTTCCTTTGAGCTCGTCGATCTTTGCTTTGCGGTCGTCGGTAGGGAGATTTTGCGCATGGAGCGCAAGGTCCTGCGCGTGGAGCGGCGCCCACGAAATCAGGAACAGCGCAAAGGCACCATAGGCGAGCCGTCTCACATCAGATCTCCCAAGATCCCTACCTTCTCCCTCGATCTGCACACCGTCTTTTTAGCGGCCAACAGCGTACCACGGAGCACGTCCGTTGTTCATAAATCATTATCCATGAACTTTCACGACGCCGCTATCACCCGCTGTTGACGGGCTGTTGCGGCGCCTGCTCCCGGTGTTGCCTTGTTCCCGCCCAATCTTCTTTGCAAAAATAGACAGTGTTGCGTGATCGGGGCCGGGCCTTGCGCGTCAGTATCAGCCTTTTCACCCTTGCGACAACCCTCGCGGCTTCACTCGGTGCCGCGGCGGCCCAATCCTATCCTCCGCCGCCGCCTGGGTACTATTACCCACCGCCCGGGTATTACCCGCCGCCCCCCGGATATTACCCGCCGGCTTATCCGCCGCCGCAGCCGCGGTCCTACAACAACGCGCCAGTGCCGCCATCGAGTGTCGGCGATCCCTATGGCCCGGCGGCATACGACCCAAGGGGCGAAGCGATTGAGGCCTACGATCCGGACTATACCGGCGCGGTCGATGGCTTGCCGCTTCCGGGCACCCGGCCAGCGCCCGGCCGCGCAACAGTGATCGCAGGATTACCGCCGGAAGAGCAGCCCGAACAGGGCCCGGCCAGGGAACTCCCGCCGCAGTTTCACCGTCAGCTCGTCGATTATGCCACCTCGGAACCTGCGGGCACCGTGATCATCGATACGCCGCACACGTATCTTTATCTGGTGCTCGGCGGCGGGAAGGCCTTGCGCTACGGCATCGGCGTCGGGCGTGAAGGCTTCACCTGGTCAGGCACCGAACGCATCAGCCACATGAGCGAATGGCCGGATTGGCATCCGCCGAAAGAGATGATCGAGCGCCAGCCTTATCTGCCGCGGTTCATGGCCGGTGGCGAAGGCAACCCGCTCGGCGCGCGCGCCCTCTATCTCGGCAACACGCTCTACCGAATCCACGGCACCAATCAACCCTCGACCATCGGACATTTCGTGTCTTCGGGCTGCATCCGTCTCACCAACGAGGATATCGAAGACCTCTACAACAGAGTGAGCGTCGGCTCGCGCATCGTGGTGTTGCCGGGGTCGCCGTCCATGTCGGCGCAGGCGCGCTGATTGTTTGGCGGCTCGCAGCCGCGGCTGAATTTTCATCTTGGTTTTTCGGCAACTTAAGCTAATGTCGCAGGCGTCGGATTTGGCGGTTAGGTCCGTTTGTGATTCGGTGTGCGTCGACCGCAAGATCGCGGCCGACGCGAGGCCAAAGGCCCTCGCGGTGATCTCTCGCTTATGGTGACGCGTGCTTTTGCGGATCGCGCGCAGGCGTTCAGCGAGGTTTAATGTTTCCCGATTTCCGCCTGATGATCGCGGCGGCGTTTGCCTCGGTCGTGGCGCTGGTCTGTGGATTCGGCGTGTTCGCCACCGTCCACGTCAGCCACGCACCGCTGGTGCGCATGCCGCCCGCGCTCGCACTGCTGCAACAACTCCGCGCCGACAATGCGGTGACCCTGCCGATCACGGCGTTGGAACCCTTCGAGCATCGCTTCCGGCTTGGCGAGCCTGCGAACAGAGCCGGCATTTCGGCCTTGGCCTATGCCGCCATCCAGCCAAACGAGCAGCCGGTCATAAAGGCCGTCATGCCGCTCGCGGATGATCAGGACCACGAAGCGGCGGTGCATGAACCGCTGCCGTTGCCCGTCGATGGCGAAGATGCGAGCGCCAGCGCCAGCGCACCAAGCGGCAATCGCCGATGCCGCGCCCGATGCAAAGCCGGACCCAGACGCCGACGCGGCCATCGGCGCAGAAGCGCCCCCGTCAGCACCGGGCGTTGCGACCATCGAGCCGGCAACGACCGAACCGGCCACCGAGCAAGCTCGCCCAGCCGAGCAAACGAGCGAAACCGAAATTGCGCTCGCGAGTCCCACAGTTGAGCCTGCACAGCCAACACTCGAAACGGCGATAAACGTCGAGGAGAAGAAGGCCAAGCACAAACGGCTCGCCGCTAAATCACATCGGATGCGCAGAGTGCGCGCCGGCGTCTTTGCGACCACGCAAAGCTTCAAACAGAACCTCACGTATTCGGCGACCACTTTTGAGACGGCACCGCAGGCGTGGCCGCCGCAAGTGCAAAAACAGCCGGTCAGAGGCGAACGTCCCAAGACCACTGTGGAAGCACCTGTCGACTCGGGTTCGGCGATGGGTGGCCCGTTTGTCAGCGCACCGAGCCGGTAGTCTAAGCACAGGTTGACCGGCGACGGACTTGCGCTCAGGGTTTGTGGCCTGACCGGAATTTTTTCGCAGAGCGCGCGTGACACCGCTTTCCGTCCTCGACCTCTCGCCCGTCACCACCGCAACGCCGGGGTCGGCGGCCTTGCGCAACTCACTCGATCTGGCACGGCTCGCGGACCGGCTCGGCTACAAGCGCTATTGGCTCGCCGAGCACCACAACCTCGCGAGCATTGCCAGTTCCGCGCCCGAAATCATGATCGGGCAAATTGCGGCGGCAACCTCGCACATTCGCGTGGGTTCGGGCGGCGTCATGCTGGTTAACCACGCCCCGCTCATGGTCGCCGAACGTTTCAAGGTGCTGGAGGCGTTGTTTCCCGGCCGCATCGATCTCGGCCTCGGCCGTGCGCCGGGCACCGACCCGGTTACCTCCTACGCGCTGCGCCGAAGGCAGGATGCCCGCGAGGGCGATGAGTTTCTCGAACGCTTTCAGGAACTGATCCTGCTGGAACGCGGCGGCTTTCCCGAGGGCCATCCGTTCCGCAGCGTGCACGCCGTGCCCGCGGACGTGGCGCTGCCGCCGGTCTGGCTGCTCGGCTCGAGCGGCTACAGCGCCGAGCTCGCCGCCGCGGTAGGCACTGGGTACGCTTTCGCGCACCATTTTGCCGAGCACGACGCGGAAAGCGCGATGCTGAGCTATCGGGAACACTTCAAGCCTTCGCAAACGTTGCGCGAGCCCTATGCCATTCTAGCCACCGCGGTGATTGCGGCCGATACCGACGCCGAAGCCGAGCGCGTTGCTGCCAGCGCCGACCTGCACTTCGTGCGCCGCGCCAAAGGCGAATATTTGCCACTCGCTTCGCCGGAAGAGGCCGCCGCCTATCCCTACACGCCGATCGACCGCCAACGTATCGCGCGACATCGCGAACGTCTGGTCGTCGGCGACATCAAAAGCGTCATGCGCCGCTTGCTTAAGCTGATCGAATCGACACGCGCCGACGAATTGATGATCACCACCATGGCTTACGATCATGCCGCGCGCCGGCGCTCATACGAGCTCCTGGCGGAAGCCTTCGCGGTTGTCTTGCCCGCTTGAGGCGCGCTCCCGCGCAACCCGCGACGGGCGAAAGCGTTATAGATTTGCCCTGCGTTACCCTTAACTGCCGGAAGTGACTCTCGTGTTCCGGCGGACCAGTGGCGTAAGGGCCTTGTCTCGACTAAAACTTCGCAGCTCGAACCGTATCTACCTTCTCGGCTGGGTGGCCCAATTGAGCACCGATTATGCGCAGCTAGCGGCTGCAGCGCCCTTCCGTCGCCGGCTCAAGCGTACCCTGCTCGGCGCCGTCGGCATGATAGCCTTGGCCTGCATGCTCGCCGGCGCCGCTGCGCCGGGGCCAGCTCACGCCAAGACGCCGACCGCGCCCAAACGCGCGGAAGCCACGCGTGCAAGCAGGGAACCGTTCGGACATATTCCGAAGGGACCGCTGCAGCTCATCATTTCAATCGACCAGCAGAAGCTTCACCTTTACAGCGACGGCACCGAGATAGCCGATGCAATTGTCGCCACCGGCGTACCTGCGCATCCCACGCCGCTCGGCATTTTCAGCATCATCCAGAAGAGCCGCTTCCATCGCTCCAACATTTATAGCGCCGCGCCCATGCCCTTTATGGAGCGCATCACCTGGTCGGGCGTGGCGCTGCACGAAGGCGGCAATCTGGGCCATCGGGCCTCGCACGGCTGCATCCGCATGTCACACGACTTCGCGACGCGCTTGTGGGACCTGACCAGGCTCGGCGCGCGCGTCATCATCGCGCATTCCGAGCTGCGGCCGGAGGATATAGCCGATCCGCATCTATTCGTGCACCAGACGAAACCGAGCACACCCGATCCGACGGCTTCTGCGTCGGCTGCGGCCAATCCGTTGAAGACCGCGCAGTCCGTCCGATGCCGGCAAAACCGCTGATGCCGCGCGCGAGCAAACAAAGGACGTAGTCGATACGGCGCCGGTCGGCGCTGGCGTCGATCCGCCGGTGAGCGCCGTGGCCCAGGAGCTGCGACCGAGCGATCCCGGCACGAACGACGCGGCTCGCCCGGCATCGGTCGCCGCCGTTGACCCCTCGCCCGCAGCGCCGCCGAAGCCTATTGCGATCACACATGCCAGCAAGGCGCCGGTTGCAATTCTTGTCAGCCGCAAGACCAAGAAAATTTACGTGCGCCAGGACTTCTCGCCACTGTTCGAGGCGCCCATCACGATCGAGCATCCGGACGAGCCGCTGGGGACGCACGTGTTCACAGCGATGGAATATCTGGACGACCACGCAAGCCTCCGCTGGAACGTCGTGTCGATGCCGGGTGAGCCGGCAATGCTGCCGCGGCAGCCGGAGCGCGAGAAGAAATTCGACCAATACGCCAAGATAAAACGTCGGGACAACAGCGCTGCCCAAGCCGCCGTCAATCCGCCGCCGCCGCAAACGCCGCAACAGGCCCTTGCGCGCATTGAAATCCCTCAAGATGTGATCGATCAGATTTCGCAGCTGATCGTTCCGGGTTCTTCGCTCATCATCTCCGACCAAGGCCTCGGCGACGAAACCGGCCAAGGCACGGATTTCATTGTCGTGACCCGGGACAGCGACCGCACTGAAGCCAACGCCGGCCGGAACGCGGCACGGACTCATCGCCGCGCCGACGCGGCGATGCCCCTTCGCCGGGTACGGGCGCTTCGTTGGGAAGAGCCGTTCCCGCCCGAGGAGTAGTGCCTCACGTCGTTCGCGGGCCAAAGCCTGCCGGAGACGTCAAGCCGTCGAGGACCGCCGGCGGCACCGCGTGAGACTGCAATAGCAGCACGGCCGCGATGGCCAGCACGATCAGCGCAAAGCCGGCAACAATCACGATTGGTATCGCGCTCGCCGCGGCCGGCCGATCAGGGCTGCGCATACTGCGCCTTTCCCTGACCAAACGACCAGTTCTCCTTGGCGACTTCGATCAGATTGATGAAAACGTCCTCCGGACGCAGGCCCGGATCCTTCGCCAGCCGCTCGGCTATGCGAAGATAAAGCGCCTTCTTCTGCTCAACGGTGCGAGTGTTGCTCACCGTCATTTGAATAATGACGAGATCATCCGTGCGCGCGATGTTGAAGTATCGCGGGTCGTACATGAAGTCGTCCTGCTCGTGTTCGCTGACGGTCGCAAAGAAATCGTTCTCCGGCACGCTGAAGGTTTCCCGCAGCGCCTGATAAATGCTTTCTGCGATAGCGCGCTTGTAGCCGGCTGGTTTGCCGGCGCGCAGCGAGATTCGAATAAGGGGCATGGCTGCTACCTCCATTGCACGACCGCACTGCTGCGGCCCTGTTACAAGCCAATATGGTGCCTTGTGTTACATTGGAAAAATTGATAGTTTTGATGATACACTTTGGTATTACTGAAGTATGCAGCTGGCCAACCTCGACATGGACGTCCTGCGCACGCTTGCCGTCGCCATGGACCTGGGCGGCTTCGGCAAAGCTGCGCAGCGGCTGGGGCGTTCGCAATCCGCGGTGAGCCTGCAAATGCGCAAGCTCGAGGAGCGCGTCGGCCGGCCGTTGTTTCGACGGCAGGGGCGAAGCCTCACGCTCACGGACGCGGGCGACGTGGTGCTCGGCTACGCACGGCGGATCCTCGAGCTGAACGATCAGGCTGTCGCGGCCGCGCGCGGCATTTCGATCGACGGCTCGGTCCGCTTCGGCGTGCCGCAGGATTTCGGAGATACTTGGTTGCCGGGCGTGCTGGCGCGCTTTTCCCGCGCGCATCCGTCGGTGCTCGTCGAAGCGCGCGTCGATCGCGCGCATAAGCTCGTCAAACGCATGGCGCAGGGCAGCCTCGACCTCGCATTGATTTGGGGAGATCCGCCGCCGGCCACCAACGCCATCAAGGTCCGACAGGTGCCGATGGCTTGGATCGGCCCGAAAGGCTACCGCCCTGCCCGCGGCGAGACCATTCCGCTCGCTCTGTTCGAAGCGCCCTGCGTGTTCCGACAGCCGGGCGTCGAGGCGCTCGAGCGCGCAGGACAATCGTGGCGGCTGGCGTTCACATCTCCGAGCCTCAGCGGCCTGTGGGCGGCGGCAGCGGCCGGTCTCGGGATCACCGTCCGCACCCCACTTGGTTTGCCCGCGCCGCTCGTCGCGCTGGACAGGTCGAGCGGGCTGCCGAAATTGCCGCAGATCGGACTTTCGCTCTGTGCGACGGAAAATCCGCCGCAGGCAGTGGCCCGGCTGCGAGAAATCCTGTTGGACGAATTGCCGGCAGCGATCGGCGCCGCGCGCTGAGCCATGTCAAATCGGCGGCGCTGCCATTCAAGCGACATTTGCAGCGGTATATGCTAGGGCCGCCCAAGGGTTAGGGCATTTCACGCAGAGGAGGATCGTCTTGGGTCAGCATTTTTCACTCGTCGCCTCGGACAGCTTCAAGCTCGGCGCCTATCGGGCCGAGCCGAGCGGGCCAGCCAAAGGCGGCATCGTCGTCATCCAGGAGATTTTTGGCGTCAATCATCACATCCGCGCCGTATGCGATCGACTGGCCGCCGAGGGCTATGGTGCCGTGGCGCCGGCTTTATTCGATCGTCAGCAGCCGAATTTCGAGAGCGGCTATTCGCCCGACGAAATCGCCAATGCCCGCAAGTTCGTCGCTAATCCCGACTGGGGAGCGATGATGCGCGACGTGCAGGCCGCCATCGACGATGCAAAGCAATACGGCCCAACCGCCATCATCGGCTTCTGCCTGGGCGGTACTTTGGCGTTCCTGGCCGCCGCGAAGCTCAACGGACTTTCGGCCGCCATCGGCTATTACGGCGGCCAGATCGCCAAGAACGCCGACGAGAAGCCGAAAGTGCCGACGCAACTGCATTTCGGCGAGAAGGACGCCTCGATCCCGATGAGCGACGTCGAGCTGATCAAGCAGAAGCGCGGCGGCGATTGCGAAATCTATGTCTATCCCGACGCGCAGCACGGCTTCCATTGCGACGAGCGCGGCAGCTACAACGAAGCGGCCGCCAAGCTCGCATGGCAACGCGCGATGGCGTTCCTGCAGAAGCATCTGAAGAAGTGAAGGCTTTGCGTTTTCGCAATCGCTGACGCATTGCAAGCGATCGGGCCGGCTCCAAGAGCCGGCCTTTTTCACGGCTGAAATCGCGAAGGGCATGGGCATGACCATGATGATCTGGCACATTTCTTGAGTCTTGCCGTTGCGACGGCGGCTTCGGGGGGGACTGACATGCAAGAGGATGTTCATCCGGTCGATCAGATCTTGCCGGTTCCCCAGCTTTTCGCCCTCGGACTCCAGCATGTCCTGGTCATGTATGCGGGCGCCGTTGCGGTTCCGCTCATTCTCGGTCGCGCTCTCAAATTAGCTCCGGAGGACGTCGCCTTTCTGATCAGCGCCGACCTGTTTGCCTGCGGCCTTGCCACCCTCGTGCAATGCATCGGATTTCCCGGCGTGGGCATCCGTTTGCCGGTGATGATGGGCGTGACCTTCGCTTCGGTCGGCCCGATGCTGTCCATGGCGGCGTCTCCCGATGTCGGACTCCTCGGCATCTACGGCTCGGTGATCTCCGCCGGCGTGTTCACGGTGATCGTGGCGCCGTTCATGGGCAAGGTGTTGCGGCTGTTCCCGCCGGTGGTCACCGGCACCATCATTCTTGTCATCGGCATCTCGCTGATGCGGATCGGCATCAACTGGGCCGGCGGCGGCTTGCCGACGCTCACCAAAGTCGTCGACGGCGTACCCGGCGCCTTCCCCAATCCGGCCTACGGCCAGCTCGAAGGCTTGGGCATCGCGCTGTTCGTGCTGCTCGTGATCCTCGGTTTGATCCGCTGGTTCACCGGCTTCATCGCCAATGTCGCGGTGTTGCTCGGCATCATCGCCGGCGCAGTGCTGGCCTCGCTGCTCGGGATCATGCATTTCGAGAGGGTGGCGTCCGCGGCTTGGGTCGATGCGGTGATGCCGCTCCGCTTCGGCATACCAAAATTCCAGGTGGTGCCGATCATCACCATGTGCATCGTCATGGTGGTGGTGATGATCGAGTTCGACCGGAATGTTCCTCGCGCTCGGCGAAATGACCGGCCGGAAAATCGATCAGCCGGCGATCGTCCGCGGCCTGCGCGCCGACGGTATCGGCACGATCCTGGGCGGACTGTTCAACACGTTTCCGTACACATCGTTCTCGCAGAATGTCGGCCTGGTCGGCGTCACCGGCATACGCTCGCGATGGGTCACCGCCACCGGCGGCATCATCATGCTCGCGCTCGGACTATTGCCGAAAATGTCGGCGTTGGTGGAGGCGCTGCCGGTCGTCGTGCTCGGCGGCGCCGGCGTGGTAATGTTCGGCATGGTCGCCGCCACCGGCGCACGCATTCTCACCAATGTCGATTTCAAAACGAACCGCCACAACCTGTTCGTGGTGGCGATCTCGGTCGGCTTCGGCATGATCCCGCTGGTGGCGCCTAACTTCTTCCGCCATACGCCGGACGTGCTGCACCCGCTGCTGGAATCGAGCATTCTGTTGGCGGCGATCGTTTCCGTCCTGCTTAATCTGTTCTTCAACGGCTTGGGCAGCGCCGAGGCCGCGGAGCACCAGGCCGCGATCGTCGGCTCGGAAAATACCGGCGTGTGAGGCGGAGCGCTCTAAAACCAGCGCTCTTGCACGTTGACGGTGTCGCCCGGACGCAGCGGGAAAGTCAGCGGGACCGCGATGCGCATCTGCCGGCCGTAGTAGTTGCGGTTGAGAATGACGGTCTTGCGGAACGCGCGCGGCGTGAAGCCGCCGGCGATCGCGATCGCCGTCTCCGCGGTCATGTTGGCGACATAGGGATATTGGCCGGGCGCGGTGACTTCGCCGAGAATGAAGAACGGCCGGTAGGCCTCGATCTCGACCGCCACGTGCGGCTCGCGGATGAAACCGTCGCGCAGCTTTTCGGTGACGCGAGCGGCCAGTTGATCGGTGGTTGCTCCGCGCGCCATGACCGGACCGATCAGCGGCATGTCGATGTTGCCGCTGGCGCTGACAATGTATGAGTTGGTCAAGCCGTCCTGACCGAACACGACGATGCGCAAGCGGTCGCCCGAGTCGAGAGTATAGCGCCCCTCGCTGATCACCGGCGCCGGCGGTGCGTAGGCGTATGCTGGGGCTCGATAGGGCGTCGCGTAGGGTGCCGCAACCATAGCGGGAGCGGCGGCGTAAGGAGCCATTCCGTAAGGGGCTGCGGCGTACGGCGCCGCCTGATACTGCGCGGCCGGGTACTGCGCCATCGGGTACTGCGCCATCGGATACTGCGCCGCCATGTACAGCCCGGACGTCGGCCCCTGTGCAGGTTGCGCAGCGGGCGCCGCCATTCCGTAGACCATGTTGTCGATGCCGGGCATGGCCGCCGCGGTCGGAGCGGCCAGGTAAGTGACGGGCTGCTCCGCGCACCCCGCCATCCCCACCGCCAACATCAGCACATCAAAGAGCGGAGCAACTGCATACGCGCAATCCGGGCCGGTTCGGACAAATCTTGAGGCCCGATTAACGCCCGGTATGGTTAACAATCCCTCTCCGGTCGGCAGGGATCACGCGCACGTGCTCGCCCGCGCCGCTCCTTCTTCACTCGGCCTTATGATTATGGCGCCCGAGCCAGTCGGCGACCGCGAGCACCAGCATCGCGACGACCAGCATGAGCGGGAACGCAAGCGCCCAGCCGAGCTTCGAGGTGTCGGTATATTTCTCGAGGTCGAGATACCAGGCCAGCGCATCGACCGCCGCGATCACGACGATCGAGGCCAGCAGCTTCTGCTTGAGCGCGCCGAAATCGATGTCGACCAGTCCCTCGGGCAAGCCGTCGCGCTCGGCCTGCCCGATTTTGTGGATGAAGTTCTCATAGCTGGAGAAGATGACGATGAGCACGAGATTAGCGACGAGCGATATGTCGACCAGGTTGAGCACGCCGACCACAAGGTCGTGCCAGCCTATGGTCTGCACCTCCTTCGCCAGATCGTAAAAGTCGGCGAAGAAGCGGTAGATCAGGAGCAGCAAAGACAGCGCGAGGCCGAGCAGGAACGGCGCCACCAGCCAGCGCGACAGTAGCACCGCCGTCTGAAAGCCGCGTTGGCCTTGCCGCATGTTGCCCCTCCACCACTGCCAAACCGGCTAGCAGGCGCCCCGGCTAGCACAAGGCGCGAGTGGTGAGTAGCGCCCTTATGCGGCGACGCCGGTGCCGATCTGGCAGCTCACGCCGGTGCCGCCGAGGCCGCAATAGCCGTGCGGGTTCTTCGCCAGATATTGCTGGTGATAGTCCTCGGCGAAATAGAACGGCGGCGCGTCGACGATCTCGGTGGTGATCGGTCCCATGCCGGCCGATGAAAGCGACTTGGCATAGCTCGCCCGGGACGCCTCGGCGGCCGCGCGCTGCGCCGGCGAAAACGTGTAGATGGCGGAGCGGTACTGGGTGCCGACGTCGTTGCCCTGGCGCATGCCCTGCGTCGGATCGTGGCTTTCCCAAAAAGTCTTGAGCAGGCGCTCGTAGGAGATTTTCTTCGGATCGTAGACGACGAGCACGACTTCGTTATGGCCGGTGCGCCCGCTGCAGACCTCCTCGTACATGGGATTGGGCGTGAAGCCGCCGGCATAGCCGACCGCGGTCACGTAGATGCCGTCGCCGAGTTCCCAGAACTTGCGCTCGGCGCCCCAGAAGCAGCCGATCCCGAACATCGCCATCGCCAGCCCTTCGGGATAGGGACCCTTGAGCGGGCGGCCGTTGACAAAATGGGTCCGGGCGGTCGCGATAGCTTCCGGACGCCCCGGCAAGGCGTTTTCAGCGGCCGGCATTTCCAGCTTCTTCCTGAATGCGAACATGGCGTCGTCTCCGTTTCAGGCCGTGCGTGGCAGCCGCAATATAAGCGTTACACCCGCACGATACAGCGGACCTCGCGATCACGTTTCGCCGAGCGCAAGGCGCATCTCGTGCTGCCGGCCGCTTGCAGCATGGACCCGCCGAGCGACTTCCACCTTTCCGTTTTGCCGCTTATTGTGCGCGCCGCGGGCCGCGCCAAGCGGCATGGCTGAGGAGGTAACCACGATGTCTCGGATGCTCGCGCTTGCTTGCGCGTTGGCTGCGTTTGCCCTCGTCGCCGGATCGGCTTCGGCCCAGCAGCCGGCGGCGCCACCCTATGGCGCTCCCATCACGCTCGACGACGCCAAGCGCGCGATGGCGGCGGCGGAGCTGGAAGCGGCGAAGAATTCCTGGCAGGTCGCGATCACCATCCTCGACAGCGGCGGCAATCTGGTGATGTTCCACAAGCTCGACAACACCCAGCTCGCCTCGATCGGCGCCTCCGAGGGCAAGGCGCGCACCGCGCTCACCTTCAAGCGCCCGAGCAAGGCGCTCGATGACGCCATTGCCGCCGGCGGCGCCGGGCTTGCGGCTCCTCGCTGTCAAGGACATCACCCCGCTCGAGGGCGGTATACCGATCCTGGTCGACGGCAAGATCGTCGGCGCCATCGGCGTCTCCGGCGCGCTCTCGTCGCAGGACGCCCAAGTCGCCAAGGCCGGCGCCGACGCCCTGACGAAGTGACGCTTCGCACTCCTTCTCCCCGCGTGCGGGGAGAAGGTGGGATGAGGGGGCGTCCCCGCCGAGCTCAGAATTGCAGCGCTCAGAATCGCGGAGAGGCCCCCTCACCCTCGCTTCGCTCGACCTCTCCCCGCACGCGGGGAGAGGTGGAACGCGCGAATCCGTTCTCGCGGCGCCTAAGCGTCCGAGCGTTTGATCACCAAGCAGAAACGAAGCCAACTTTTAGACTCGCCCCCGGCAAAACAGGGAGGCGGAGCGCCGAAAGGCGCACCATCCATTGTCCGCGCCACACCAACAAACGTTGCCGCTTGCTGATGCCCGGGCGCGGCAGCGGACCTTGACGCGGCCCGCTCGCCTTCCGGCGCTTCGCCGCGGCTCTTGTCGCAGCGACCGAACGCTTTGACTCAGCCCAGGCCGTGCTTCACGCGATGAAGTGCGAAGGTGTTACCTTCGCCTTTGGATCGCGCTTAAGCCAGGCACCTGGCGCCCCGGTCGTAATGCCGGAGGGAACGATGCCCGAGCCGCCCGGGAGCGGGGTTACAAGCCCCGCCCGCAGGAACCGCACTCGCCCCATCCAACGGCTGTCACCGGTAGACGTCCCTGAAGTGAGCGAGATTCGCAGGATCGTTTTGTAGCTGAAATAGTGACGATTGTCAAGCTTTCGTCACTGTAAACGTGTCCGCCTTTGATCGGTCGGCCGCTTCGTTCCCGAACAACGGCCGGCGCGCCTGTCGAAGCGCCGCCGCCGGGTCGCGCCAGAACGGCTCGGCGAGCGCAAAGGCGATGTCGTTGCGCGTCACCGCGAGGTCCCGCAGCTCCCGATCGCTGAACGCGGCAAGCTGTTCAAGCTCGCGGCGATGCCGAAGCGCGGTCGAAAGTTTTTCAAGCTGCGCGGCCACCCCGGCAAACACGCGCCCGAGCAGCGCAATCGGCTTTGTTGCAGACGATTTCGTGGCGGCGCGTCCGACATCGAGCCGTTGATGGCGCCGCAGGCAGAGTTGAGCGACATGGCTGCGCTCCCTTCGAGCAAACAAATGAGATCATTTGTCACGTAGGTCGTGGCAGCAGGCCCGGCCATGCGCTATATTTTCACCATGCCTGATCGAAAACGCACATCCGATCTGGATTGGCAGGATGTCCGTTATTTCGTGGCGCTGGCGCGCCACGGCAGGCTGGCGGCGACCGCGCGGGCGTTGCGCGTCAATCACGCCACGGTGGCGCGCCGCATCGACGATCTGGAGGCGTTGCTCGGCTGTGCGTTGTTTGAGCGGCGGCCGGAGGGCTACGCGCTCACGGCCGAAGGCAAGGCGGTGTTGGCCGAGGCAACCGCGATGGAGGAAGCCGCGCTGGCGCTGCGGCAGCGCCTGCAAACCGGCGACGAGATCAGGGGCCTGGTGCGGCTCACCGCGCCGCGCTCGCTGCTCGACGGCTTTTTGGTCCAGCGCCTTGGCGGGCTGCACGAGCGCCACCCGGCGCTCGACCTCGAAATCATCGGCGAGGCCCGCGTCGTGTCTCTGGCGCGGCGGGACGCCGACATTGCATTACGCATAGGCGCGCCGAAAGACAGCGACCTCATTGCCCGGCGGCTCGCCACCGTTGGCTTCGCCCTCTATGCCTCGCCCGCCTACAAGGCGAAGCTCGACAGCGGCGAAGCCCCGCTCGTCATCGGCTACGATCCCGAGAGCGATTTCATCGCCGAGGCGGCATGGCTGGCGCGCCGGTTTCCGGATCAGCGCTTTTCCTTCCGCAGCAACAGCCAGATATCGCAGACCGTTGCGGCGCGCGCCGGCTACGGCGTCGCGCTATTGCCGGACTATCTCGCCGCCGGCGATCCGGCGCTGGTGCAGGTTTGGTCGGAAGAGCGCATCCCCGAGCGCGATCTCTGGCTCCTGATGCGCCGCGATCTGGCGAAAATACCGCGCATGCGCGCGGTGGCCGACTATCTGATCGAGCTGTTCCAGCGCGAGCGGCTAAGGTTTAGCGCGAGGAGGCGGGTTGAGCAAAGCAAAACCCGCGAAACGGGCGGCGAGACTCTTATTGATCGGTTTCCGCAAAGACCTCGTAGTATGGATTGAGCAACGGCGAAACCCATCATCTCCGAGTATAATAGGGCCACGGAATTGATGGGTTTCACTTCGTTCAACCCATCCTACGGGCTCTTCCAAGACTTGTTATTTGATAGCCAATTCCCTTAACGCCTTTGCTTCAGCGATCGTCAACACGGTCAAAACTCGTGGCGGATGAAAACCGTCACGCATTTCCCGCAACTGAGCGATTGTCACCGGGCCAACCCGCTTCGCTGAGGAAAGAAGGATCGCAAAGCCTTGTTGCGAGCCGTTGAAATACGCCTTGAAGGAGTCATGATCGACGCCGGCACCATGTCGATGGCGTTTCCAAATCGTTCTCGGATGCGCGCGGGCCACCTCCGAGATCGTCGCCACGCCGATGATCGCCGCAATAGGACGCGTGGCGTAAATCCAAAGCTTTGTGCCCGAAGTCAGGTTAGGGATGCGGCGGCGCAACTCTATCGTTTTTGTTCCTGCCAATATGGCGTCGGCATGCGTGGGATGGATTGAAATGATTGCGTCGGTTGCGTCAGGCACGGATCCATCCCAGATCCAGAATTGTGGAAAGAGTGGTGCTTTGCAACGCGGTCGTGGTTTGCAAATTCGCAGGCCCAACCGCACCAAGATCGCGCAGCCGGTCGAGGGTTACCGGGACCGGAAAGCGAAGAAGATTATCAAACGTGGTGGCGAGCACGTCGGAGGAGGCCGATAAAGGCTCGATATCTTCAACCACCGCCCGCCGCAGCAGTTCGTCGGACACCTGCGTTTTGCGGACGACCGTAACATCGACGATTCGGGCCGCCGCGAGAACGGCGCCTTGGCCGCGTGACCGTTTAGACTCATAAAAGAGGATGGGCGACCCGGGACGCATCAGCGCTGCCGCGCGCGGCGTATTAAAATAGGTGCGCCGCGCTACGAAAGCAGCTTCCGGGCTTCCGAAAAGCGGAAATTGGGCGCCGGTGCCCAACAAATCGTCCGCATACGCTTTGGCAATCGGAATAATCATGCCGTCCCGCCCGGGCCAAACAAGAATGGTCGGCCCAAGAGCATCCTCCAAGGCAGTCAGACGGACGGTCGCCTGTTTCCCATCTGGTCCTTGGACCGTGACTCCGTATTGAACGGTGCTCGCATCAGGCGGCGTTTCCGGCAAGCGCAATCCGGTGCGCCCCCGGGTCTGTCGCGCAACAGCCGTCCAGTTCGTCGCCGTGACCGGCCGACCGATCGCCACTTTGATGCGCCGGTCGCCGTTTGCCACGGGCAGGAAACCTCGCAAAGTAGCGGCGCGACGCACGGCTGCCTGTCCGGGCACGCTGGGCATTTCGATAGTCGTCGGACCTTTGGCACACGCTGCCCAGCATTCAACGTCAATGAGATAATCAGCATATGTCTCGCACGACACCTGATCGGGTCTGACATGAACCGCGATTCTCGCCGGAGCATCGATATTGTCAGGCGCAACGCATACCCCGACCGCCACCACGTCGCCGGCCTCGTAGATACCACGCGCATTGATCCGCTCGCGGCTAAGGTCGTTCGATGCGAATTCGGTGACAATCGCGCGCGATACGCCATGCTCGGTCAAATACCGCTGCAATACATCCCGTGAGATTGGCTTAATCTCGAAATTGGTCCCTTTGAGGTGCGGCGCAGTTTCCATGGTTGTCTCGGCAGGTAGAAGCGCAACGAATTCGTCGAGGCTTGCAACATCGATACCGACCTGTTGAAGCAATTGCTCACGGCCAGCGAGAAGCTTTCCGTCACTCGTCACGTATCCCGACGCCCGGGCCAAGGCCGCTTGCGCAATATGCCGGGCGTCGCTCTGAGCTTGTGGGCTATTCGATTCCACTGGACTCTGGCCTGAGAAAATCAAGTTGTGGACGATCCCGGATAAACGATCTGTCTCACATCGATCCGCGACCGGCAGCCGGGGCAATTGACGCGCCAACTTTAGGATCGGATCGCTAGCCTCCCCGACCGTGGTGCGCTCTAATTCGACAAGGAATTCGGGCGCAACCGCCAATCGAATTTGATGCGCCAGAGCGGCGCCAAAGAGCCGATTGGCAAGCGCAGAACGAGTTCGATCCCTCACGAGATCGAACAGCATATTGAGATCCATAACGTAGAGGGGAGCATGTCCGGCGCTTCGTTGACGCAAGCCAAGGTCAATAGCGTTTGGCGCGGTTGCCGAGGGCTCGATCAGTGAAAAAAAGCTCGCTGTATCGAGATCACGCGCACGCAGAATGATGGTCCGGCCGCGCGCCAGCCCGCCTTGCCGCGAATGGCGGGCAACGAATCCGTTCCGCTCGTAAAATGCCTGAGCTACGGGCAGATCGGAGGCGACTGCCGCCGAAATCGTTAGATAGCCTCGCGCCTCTAGATGCGAAATGACATCGTTTAACAGCGCCGAGGCTACGTGCGCGCGGCGATGACTTGGCGCAACGACGATTTGTTGAACTCGGGCGTGTGGGAACACCCCGCTAGACAGGATAAACCCCGCGACCTCAGATGCGTCGTCAACTTGCGCAAGCATCACCACGAGGCGACCATACTTAATCGCATCGGAATAAGCCGCCTCTGGCAGAAAGCCAACCGCCTCCTTCTCGTTATCCGCCAGGGCGCGTATCTCCTGCACCCGCTGAAGCAAGGCAGAGGCATCCCTTTCAGCCCAATAAAAGGGCGCGGGTATCTGTCTCCACTTCAGGTTCTTTGGCAGCATAGGAAGCAGATTCGAGTTATCGAGGCGGCATGCGATGCAAGTTCTGCAGGTCCAACTAAGCGGCAAGCCGCGGTATCGAGCACACTATTCCCGAAGCCTTGGGAAATATCGAGCACGTTCTGCCGCGTGGCTCCGTTTGCGACACGCGCAATAGCTACTTTTGCCAGCAAGTAGCCCGGATTGAGCATCGCGAAGTCCAGGGCTGATCGCGGGGCTTGCCCCGGGTTTCGTCGCACTCAACCCAAGCTATGGCCGCCGCAATTGCGCCGGCGCAAGTCACCCCGCCAGCGCTCGTGTCACCGCTTCCGGCTCTTTGTCCACGATTTTCAGCAGAATGCGTGCGCTCCGCTCGGGCCGGCGGCGCCCCTGCTCCCAATCGCGTACCGCTGAAAGCGCGAAGCCGTAAGTCCGGGCGAAAGCCTCCTGGGAAAGTCCAAGCCGGGTGCGGATTTTCCGGACGTCGATGTTTTCGGGTACATGAACCCGGTATTTTCGCTTGTCCGCCGTACCGTCCAGGTAGGCTTTGGCGCTATCCAGGCCGGCTTTGATCTTGTCGAATGCGCGTTTGCTCATCTTCCACTCCGATAGCTTCGCATCAGTTCACTCGTCAGTTTCGCAAGATTGTTTGCGCTCTGCCTGGGACAAATCCGATTTCTCGTTTTTGGCAAAGATCGCGAGCAGAAATACCGGCACATCAACACCGCCGTACAGATAGATGACACGGGCGCCGCCACGCTTGCCGCGTCCGCTTGCGGCAATGCGCAGCTTGCGAACTCCTCCCGTCCCGGGGACTACAACGCCGCATCGCGGCTCGGTCGATACAGTGTCGACGATCGAGGCGCGCTCTTCCGCGGTTAGCAGGCGCTCGGCATCGGCAAGATAAGGCGGCGTCTCGACGACCGTATGCATCGCCCGAGGAGACTACGGCAATGCCGTAGCCTACGCAAGCGCTTGTCACTTCCGCATCAACCTTCCCGCGATTCCGAACGGGAAGAAATAGACGCTGAGCACGAACAGGACGCCGAGCCAGAGCAGCCAGCGGTCGGGGTCGACGATCAGCGGCAGGAGCGGCAGGCCCGCGGTCATGTGGCTGACCATGGCCATCAGGCTCTGCAGATAGGTCTCCGCCAGCACGAAGATGGCGGCGCCGAGCACCGCGCCGTAGAGCGTGCCCATGCCGCCGATCACCACCATCAGCAGGATATCGAGCATGATGTCGAAGGAGAGCGTCACCGCCGGGCCCGGTGTAGCGCAGCCACAGCGCCGAGAGCACGCCGGCGAGCGCCGCGGCGGCGGCGGCGAGGCAGCTCGCCAGCGAGCGATAGACCACGGTGCGGTAGCCGATCGCCTCGGCGCGGAACTCGTTCTCGCGGATCGCCTGCAGCACGCGGCCGAACGGCGAATTGACGACGCGCAGCAGCAGCAGGAACAGGATCAGCGCGGCGAAGAAGACCAGATAATAGGCGAGGATGCGGCCAGTAGACGGTGAACGGGCCGGCGTGCAGATGAAATCCCGGCCGCAGCGCCTCCGGCAGGCGAAAGGTGCGGCCGTCCTCGCCGCCGGTCAGCGAGCTTAACTGCGAGGCGAGGATCGAGAAGGCCGAGGCGACCGCGAGCGTGATCATGGCGAAGAAGATGGCGCGCACCCGCAGCGAGAACAGGCCGATCACCAGCGCCAGCGCGACGGCGAGCGCGAGCGCCGCGAGCGTGCCGATGAGCAGCGCGGTCCAGGACGGGCCGAGATTGTAGAGCGCGAGCCCCGCGCCATAGCCGCCGATGCCGAAGAACATGGTGTGGGCGAACGAGACGATGCCGGTATAGCCGAGCAGCAGGTCGTAGCTCGCGGCGAGCACGACGAAGTAACAGATCTTGGCGGCGACGTTGAGCGCCTGCGTCCCGGGGAACAGCAACGGCGCGAAGGCGAGGCCGAGGAAGATCGCCGACAGCAAGATCGTCAGCGCGCGGCTGCGCGGCGGGTCGCCGGAGAGGAGCGCGCGCAGGACGCTCATCGCTTCGCCACCGGATAAAGCCCGCGCGGGCGCCACAGCAGGATCAGCGCCATCAGCAGGATGTTCGAGCCCAGCGCCAGCTTCGGCGCCAGGAAGCCGGTGTAGTTGGCGATCACGGCCACCAGCAGCGCGCCGATGAAGCAGCCGCCGACCGAGCCGAGCCCGCCGATGATGACGACGATGAAGACCAGCACCATCACGTCCATGCCCATGCCGGGCGTCAGCGCCTCGCGGTAAAAGCCCCACATCACGCCGCCGAGCCCGGCGAGCGCCGAGCCGGCCACGAACACGCCGACGAACAGCCGGCGGATGTGGTAGCCGAGCGCCTCGACCATCTCGCTGTTCTCGACGCCGGCGCGGATCAGGAGGCCGATCCGGGTGCGGTTGAGCACCAGGAGCATGGCGGCGAAGATCAGCGAGGCCGACGACGACCGCGATCAGCCGGTAGCTTCTCGATCGGCGACGTCGCCGAACACCAGCGCGCCGCGGAACGCCGTCGGCAGCGGCAGCGCGATCTGCACCGGGCCGAACACCGCGATGATGAGCTGCTCGGCGACGATCAGGCCGCCGATGGTGACCAGGATCTGTTTCAGGTGCTGGCCGTAGACCGGCATGATGATGACGCGCTCGAAGGCGTAGCCGAGCACGCCGGTCACCGCCATGGCGACGACGATCAGCACCGCCAAGGCGATGAGGTTGAGCGCCAGCGAATCGGTCTGCATCAGCACCGGCGAGCGACGGCGCCAGCGCCGGCGGCGGCATAGGCGCCGATCGAGATGAAGGCGCCGTGGCCGAAATTGAGCACGTCCATCAGGCCGAACACCAGCGTCAGGCCGGAGGCGATGATGAAGATGATCATGCCCATGGCGAGGCCGGCCAAGGTGAGCGTCACCCAGGTCGAGAACGAGCCGACCAGCGGCAGCGCCGCGAGCGCGACCACCGGCACCAGGAGCGACCGGCACGATGTCGCGCTGGCGCAGCGGCAGAAGCTTGGCGCCGCGCCGCTTTCATTGGTGCTGATCCAGGCTGCAGGCCGAGCAGCCGCTGCTGCAGCGCCGCGGTCGTCGGCCAGTTCGGCCATGGCGCCGGCATGCACGATGCGGCCGTTGTCCATCACCGCGACGGCGTCGCCGAGCGATTTGGCGAACAGGAAATTCTGCTCGACCACCAGGATGGTGGTGTCGCGGCGTTTCTTCAGCTCGCGGAACGCCGCGATCATGTTGGCGATGATGGCGGGCGCCAGGCCCTTGGTCGGCTCGTCGATCAGGAACAGCTTGCGCGGCTCGATGATGGCGCGGGCGATCGCACAGCATCTGCTTCTGCCCGCCGGAGAGCACGCCGGCGGCCAGCGACCAGAATTTCTCCAGCGCCGGGAACAGGCCGAAGATCCAGCGCGAGCCGCGCCTCGTCGATCGGCCCGGAGCGCGCCGCCAGCAGGAGATTTTCGCGCACCGTGAGATCGGAGAAGATGCCCATGTTCTCGGGCACGTAGGCGATGCCGGCCTGGGCGATGTCGGGCGTCGCCCACGCCGGTGATGTCGGCGCCGTCGAAGCGCACGCTGCCGGCGGAGGCGTGCCACAGCCCCATGATGGTGCGCAGCGTCGTGGTCTTGCCGGCGCCGTTGCGGCCCAGCAGCATGGTGAGCGCGCCGCGCGGCACCGCGAGGTCGACGCCCTGGAGGATGTGATACGGCCCGATATGGGTGTTGACGCCGGCGAGCGTCGAGCAGCGGCGCGCGCATGCGGGCTCAGACATTCGCCACCCCGAGATAGGCCTCCTGCACCACCGGCAGCGCGATCACGGTCGCCGGATCGCCGTCGGCGACCAGCTCGCCGTTGTGCAGCACGACGATGCGGTCGGCGAGCGAGCGCACCACGTCCATCTTGTGCTCGACCAGCAGGATGGTGCGGTCGCCGCCGGCCTTGATGCGCGTGGATGAGGTCGAGAATGACCGGCACCTCGTCGACGCTCATGCCGGCGGTCGGCTCGTCGAACAGAAAGATCTGCGGCTCGAGCGCGATCAGGATGGCGACTTCGAGCTTGCGCTGGTCGCCGTGCGGCAGAAGCGCCGGCGCGCACGTCGCGGCGCGCGGCGAGCCCGACCTGACGCGAGGACGTCGTCGGCCTCCTCGATCAGCTCGGTGTGCTGCCGCCAGGTGCGGAGCAGATCGAGCCCGACGCCGCGCCGGCTCTGCACCGCAAGCCGCACGTTCTCGTGCACGCTGAGATAGGGAAACAGATTGGTGAGCTGGAAGGCGCGGCCGAGGCCGCGGCGCGCGCGCTGCCGACGGCGCCAGCGCGGTGATGTCGGCGCCGTGAAACAGCACGCGGCCGGCGCTGGCTTTGAGCTGGCCGGAGATCAGGTTGAAATAGGTGGTCTTGCCGGCGCCGTTCGGGCCGACGATCGCGGTCAGCGTGCCCGGATAGAACGCGCAGCTGACCGCGTCGACGGCGACATGGCCGCCGAAGCGGATGCTGAGCTCGCGCGTTTCGAGCGCCGCCCTGACTTCGCCGTCATGGCCGGACATAGCCGTTCGAAGAACGGCGTCGCTTCGCTCGATGTCCCGGCCATCCCGTCTTGCCGTCGCGGCCTCGAGACGTGATCCGCGCAGCGCGGCATGACGTGAAAGGATCGGCGATTTCCTAGTCTCACTGCTATCTCGGATCGGCACCGGCAGTTCGGACAGGGATTTCGCGGACCAGGTCGAAGATCCCACTGGTCTTGCCGTCGGCCTTGACCTTGAACACGTACATCGACTGCAGCGCCTGGTGATCCTCCTTGCGGAAGATCATCTTGCCCTTGGGGGTGTCGAACTCCATGCCTTCCATGGCGGTGATCAGCTTCTCGGTGTCGGTGCCGCCGGCCTTCTTGATCGCGGTGACCACCGCGCTCGCCGCCGCCATGCCGCCGCAGGTGAAGAAGTCGGGCGGCATGTCGAAGCGCTTCTCGTGCTCGGCCACCAGCCAGTCGTTCATCGGGTTCTTCGGGAAGCCGTAATAATAGTAGATCGTGCCTTCCATGCCCGGGATATGGCTTGTAGGCCAGCATGGCCGGCAGGATGTTGCCGCCCGGCGACGAGCGCGATGCCGTAGCGCTCGGGCTTGAGGTCGGCGATCTTCGACAAGCGGGTTGGGGCCGGCCCAGATGATGCCGATGATCTTCCGGCCCGGGCTTGTCCTTGAGCGCGTCGAACAGCCGCTGCGCCGGAGGCGGTGAAATCGGTGGTGATGAACGGCGCGTATTCCTCGAACACCACCTTGGCGTCGCTGTGGGCCTCCGCCAGCGCCGCCTTGAAGGCCGCGACGCCGTCGCGGCCGAAGGCGTAGTCCTGCGCCAGCATGCCGATCGAGGTATCGCCCTTGCCGAGCGCGACCGCGGCGGCGAGCGCGTCCTGGGTGGAGTTGCGGCCGGTGCGGAAGATGTAGCGGTTCCACTTGTCGCCGGTGATGGAGTCGGCGACCGCCGGCTCGACGATCAGGATTTTCTTGGCGTCCTCGGCGACCGGCAGCATCGCCAGCGTCGCGCCGGAGGAGGTGGTGCCGATGGCGAGATCGACGTTGTCGTCGGCATAGGCCTGCTCCAGCAGCGACTTGGCGACGTCCGGCTTGCCCTGGTCGTCCTTGCGGCAGGACCACGATCTTGCGGCCGTCGAGCATCATGGTGCCGCCGGTCAGGTATTCGAGGCCGAGCGTAAGGCCGGCCTCGGTCTGCTTGGCATAGGCCTCGAGCGGGCCGGTCTTGCAGTAGATGAGCGCGATCTTCAGATCGGCGGCGTGGGCCGCGATCGGCGGCTGATGCCGCACAGACCCGCGGCCAAACATGCTCCGGCAAGGAATTTTTTCACGCTTCTCCTCCCGCTACAGCTTTGTCCTATCGGCTTTAGCGGTCCCAACGGAGCGGCACAAGCCTCCAGGCGGCCGGAAATCCGGCGTCATTGTCCTTCGAGCCTTGCCGAGAACCGTCCACGCTTCGGCTCGTTCACAGGGCGATTGTTTGCCGCGGCTGGCGAGATCCGAAACATTCTTGCTTCCGCGGCGCGTCACGCGCTTTTGGCCTGAAGATCGCTGCGCCTCGCCCTATATTCTGGCTCGCGCGGGTGCGACCTTCGTAACCTCAAGCCCCACGGCGCTTGAGCGTTAAGGCCGGTCGGGTGCGACGTGGCAGGGAGCAAAGCGGACATGAGCGGCTCACGGCAACTGCGTCTCGGCGCCTTCATGCGGCCGACGAGCATCCACACCGGCGCCTGGCGCTATCCCGGCGCGTTTCCCGACGCCAATTTCAATTTCGCTCACATCAAGCGCTTCGCGCAGACGCTGGAGCGCGCCAAGTTCGACGCCTTCTTCATGGCCGATCATCTGGCCGTGCTCAACATGCCGATCGAGGCGCTCAAGCACAGCCACACGGTGACCTCGTTCGAGCCGTTCACGCTGCTTTCGGCGCTGGCGATGGTGACCGAGCATCTCGGCCTCATCGCCACCGGCTCGACCACCTTCGACGCGCCCTATCACGTCGCGCGGCGGTTTCGCCTCGCTCGATCATCTCAGCGGCGGCCGCGCCGGCTGGAACATCGTCACCACCTCCAATCCCCGACGCGGCGCTCAATTTCGGCATGACCGATCACATGGAGCACGGCGAGCGCTATCG
This sequence comes from uncultured Alphaproteobacteria bacterium, assembly GCA_963832605.1. Classification (GTDB taxonomy): domain Bacteria; phylum Pseudomonadota; class Alphaproteobacteria; order Rhizobiales; family Xanthobacteraceae; genus BOG-931. Next base: position 558,680 of record CAWHUO010000022.1, read on the forward strand.
CCGCGCCCGCGAATTCTACGACGTCGTCACCGGGCTGTGGGATACCTGGGCCGACGATGCCTTCATCCGCGACGTCGAGCGCGGGCTTTATTTCGATCCCGACAAGCTGCATGTGCTCAACCACAAGGGCAAATATCTCTCGGTGCGCGGGCCGCTCAACATCGCCCGGCCGATCCAGGGCTGGCCGGTGATCGTGCAGGCCGGCGCCTCCGATTCCGGCCGCCAGCTCGCCGCCGAAACCGCGGAGGCGGTGTTCACGCCGCCGAGCGACATCGCCGCCGGGCGCGAATTCTATGCCGACGTGAAAGGCCGCATGGAAAAGGCCGGCCGGGCGCGCGACCATATGAAGATCATGCCGGCCTGCTTCGTCGTCGTCGGCGACACGCGTCGAAGAGGCGCGCGCCAAGCGGGCGCAAGCTCGACAGCCTGGTCTATTACGACAGCGCCATCGCCTCGCTGTCGATCGCGCTCGGGCACGACGCATCGCGCTTCGATCCCGACGGGCCGCTGCCCGAAATCCCGGAGAGCAACGCCAGCAAGAGCGCCCGCGAGCGGGTGGTCGAGATGGCGGCAGCGGGAGAATCTCACCGTGCGCCAGCTCGCGCAGCGGCTCGGCGGCTATTCCGGCCTCGCCATGGTCGGCACGGCGAAGACCATCGCCGACGAGATGGAGGAATGGCTCGGCGACCGAAGCCAGCGACGGCTTCACCATCATGTTTCCCTATCTGCCCGGCGGGCTCGACGATTTCGTCGACCAGGTGGTGCCGGAACTGCAGCGCCGCGGCCTGTTCCGCCGCGAATACGAAGGCAAGACGCTGCGCGAAAATCTCGGCCTGCCGCGGCCGGAGAACCGCTTCTTCGAAACGCGCAAGGCGGCGGAGTGAGATGCGATGAAAATTTTATTGAAAGCGAGCGTTTGGATTGTTAGCGATCGCAGCTACAACGGCCTGCGCTGACGGCGCACGCGCGGCGAAGCTCGCAGCCGTTGATACCTGCCGGCTGTACGGCTTTGCTCCCCACACGCGCGACTATGCCGTTTGCCGCATGAACCTGCGGCATTACTGGACCACAGGACCTTGCGGCGACAACTCCTTCGCCGCGACGCATCGCGGCTATTGCCATCTCAATCCGCCGCCATTTCTTTGAAGACGCATTGTTGATTGAACCCCCGGAGGACCTCATGGACACCATCAAACCGCTGTTCACCGCCACGGCGACCGCGACCGGCGGACGCAATGGCCACACCCAAGCGAGCGACGGTTCGGTCAGCGCCGATCTGTCGGTGCCCAAGGCGATGGGCGGCCCGGGCAAGCCTAACACCACCACGCCCGAGCATCTGTTTGCGGCCGGCTACGCCGCCTGCTTCGGCGGCGCGCTCGATTTCGCCGGCAAGCAGCACAAGAAGGACGCCACCAAGGCCGCAATCACCGCGGATGTCTCGATCGGCCCGCGCGACGGCGGCGGCTTCGGGCTTGCGGTGAAAGCTTCACGTCGTCGATCCGAGCCTGCCGCAGGCCGAACTCGAGGCTCTCGCCAAGGAAGCGCACGAGAAAATCTGCCCCTACTCGCACGCCACCCGCGGCAATGTCGACGTGCAGATCGAGGTCAAGGGCGGTTAGCAGTCACGCAAATTCTGTTTTGCCAACGCCCTGTTCGGCGGCGACCGCGTCTTGCTTGGCAATGGCGCGGCGGAATCCTTCGCGCGCCTTAAGCGATTGCCAATAGGCCGCGACCGCCGGCGAGAACTTGGCGTCGAGGCCGATGAGTTCGGCGAGAGTGAAGGCAAAGCCGACGGAAATATCAGCGACCGTGAACCGTCCGGCGCAAAGCGTCGGCTGCCGCGAAACGACGGCGTCGACGGCGCGAAGCCGCGACAGAAACCAGCGGGAATAATCCGCCGCGACCTGGCCCGAACGGCGCTCCTGCGGCTCCAGCAGCGAATAGCGCAGCACGAGGGTCTGCGGGAACGTCAGCGTCGCCTCGCCAAAATAAAGCCAGTTGAGATAGGGGCCGAAATCCCGTTCGGTCGGCGCCACGGCCAATGGCGTGGGCTCATAGCGGGTGACCAGATATTCGCAGATCGCCGACGACTCGGTCATCCGCATATCGCCGTCGAAAAACGCCGGCACGGTGCCAAGCGGATTGATACCGAGGTAATCGGGCGCCAGTTGCCGCGGCGGGAACGGCAGCATCTTCAATTCATAAGACAGGCCCATTTCCTCCAGCGTCCACAGCGGACGGAAGGACCGGGCGTTATGACAGTGATAGAGCGTGAGCATGGTGGCGGTCCCGGCA